>NZ_CP073096.1:1214027-2428054 GCF_030503735.1 Corynebacterium tuberculostearicum
TTTAGAGCTTGACCATCGGTTCCCAGCCGAAGGGGATTTCCTCCGAGTTCACAATCCGGCGGCCGAACGGAAAGCAGGTCACTGGGATCATCTTCAAGTTGGCCAGCGCGGCTGGGATACCCACGATGGTCACTACCTGTGCCGCCGCGGTGGTTATGTGACCAATCGCCAACCATAGGCCGGCGACCACGAACCAGACGACGTTGGAAAAGGTGGACATGGAACCGCTGCCCTTGACTGGCTGCACCACCGAGCGACCAAACGGCCACAGGGCGAAGTTAGCCATGCGGAACGACGCCACGCCCGCGGGGATAGTAACGATGAAGATGCAGGCAAAGATGCCAAAGATGAAATAGGCAAGGGCTAGGAGGAACCCGCCGGTAATAAACCAAACGATGTTAAGAAAGGTACGCATGTCCCCCACCCTAGCGCGGGAGTCTTAGTGCGCGGGGTGAAGCGGCTGGCAGTGCGGGCACCACCAGGTGATGCGCTCGAGTTCGCCTTCATCACCTCCGCGGTCCACACCGCCGAGCGCACCCTTGGTGATGAACATGCCACAGCGACGACAGCGCTTGCGGTTGCGCCCGAAGACATAGGTGGTCTCCCCGGCGCGGCGCACGCCGGTGGTCACGCGCACCGGGGACGTGCGGTTGGCCCACATGATGCGCCGAGAGATATCGAGGATGCGGGCGGTATCGACCTCGGCTACCGGTGTGGCCGGGTGCACCCCCGCAAGGAAACAGGCCTCGGCGCGGTATTCATTGCCGATGCCTGCGACCACTTTCTGATCGAGCAGCGCCGCGCCAATGGCGCGTTGGGGCCGGTTATTTAGCCGCCGCAATGCTTCCTCGCGGTCCCAGTCGGGGTCGAGAATATCCGGGCCGAGGTGAGCGATGCGCTGGTGGTAGTGGTCGGCGGGATAGATATCCACAAAGCCCAGCTGGTGGCCAACGACCTCGATATCGCGCGGGGAGTTGGCCAGCTGCAGCACGATGCGGGCGGTATGCCCAGGCTTGCGCCAGCGATCGCCTGCGTAGTGGATGGCCCAAGTGCCTTCCATTTTGAGGTGGGTGTGCACAATGGTCTGGTCGAATTGCATGAAGAGGTGCTTGCCATAGGGCCAGACGCGCTCGCACACCATGCCGTCGAGGTGGACAGTGGCATAGCGTGGCACGCGCACGGAGCAACCGGTCACCTCGCGGCCGGCCATGAACTGCAGTCGGTTGGATAGCTGCAGGACGGAATCGCCTTCGGGCATAACACCTCCTGTGGATCTTTAGCGGCGGTACCCCCCGCGCGGGCGGAAACCACCATTATTGCGCGGAGCGGGCGGCGGATCATCAAAGCTGAGCTCTTCGATGGCCTCGCTGGCCCGGCGGCCTGCGCGTGGGGTGCGCGGGGCGGCGGCGCGGGCGGAGATGCGCACGCCCTTCGGCGTAATCCCGGCGCCGGCTTCACGCAGGTGGGCCGCCGCATCGGTTTTATGGATGGGGCTGCCATTGCACTTTTCGACGACCAACGGCGACAACGCTCCCCTCGCCACCATGTCCGTGAGCGCGGAAACCAAGCGGGGATATACCTCGGCGGGGTCGATGCCATCGGGCAGCGATTCGATAAAGGTGGTGAGGGTTTTGCCGCCGCGGGTGAGGTGGGCGATGGGTAGGCCGTCGATAAGCACCACCAGCGCACCGGCCGAACGGGTGGGGCCGCCGGTGGCCTTGCCGTCGGCGTCGTCGCGCTGCGGCCAGGGCAGGGCCGCACCGTATGGGTTGGCCGGGTCGCAGGCGGCGAGAACGAAGGTCTCGGGCTCGGTGGTGCCAGAGGGCCAGCCGGTCACGTCCGGGGAATCGGCCAAGCCGCGCAGGCGGTCGATGATGGCGGGGGTGGAGAATTGCGCGGCGCCGAGCCCATCGATGACGTAGCCGCGCATGGCCTTGCCGGATTCCTCAAAACCGGAGAGCACCTTATAGGCCAGTGCGAAACCGCCGAGCACGTCTTCGGCCACGACGGAGCCGCGGGTGAGCACGCCGTAGCGGTCGAGCCAGGCCTCGCCGTGGGCGACGGACCGGGAGGTGGCATCGGCGGCGGCGGAGACCGCGAGGGACCACCGCCCCATGACATCGGGCGGGGTCCCCGCACCCGCGGCGTTCTGCGCCTGTGCGAAGGAGGTGCGGCCCATGCGCAGGCGGGAACGTGTAGGCCGGCGCTTCGAGCGATGCGCGGTGCGGCCCGAGCGCGAGCCGCCGGAAGACAGTCGGGTGCGAATAGGCGCGAAAGAATCGGGACTCACCAGGCCCATCTCCACTAACCCCCAGAGGGCCTCGCGGGTCTCCTCGGTGGTACCGGGGGCCTCGGCGGCAATATCGGCAAAGAGGAAGCCACCTCCGCGGCCGAGGACATCGAGGATGGAGCGCTGCACCATGGTGACGCCCTCGGCATCCGTTTCCGGGGCGAGTTGAGCGGCATAGTCTGAGGGCAACAGCATGATCCAGGGGTCGGCCGCGCCGGCCTTGCCAGCACCCACGATGAGCACCTCGCCATTGGAAGTGAGCTCATCGAGCATGGTGGGTGAATAATCGCCCACCCGGGCGGGCAGGATAAGCGATTCCCACGCGGAGGCGGGCAGGCGCACCCCGGCGAGCTGTTCAATGGCGGAAAAGACGCCATCGGCCCAGCGCAAGGCCGGGCGCTTTCCAGCTGGTGCGATGCTATGCCACTCCGGCAAGAAACGGGCGAAGGTAGCCCCCGAGACCGGCTCGGTAGCAGCCCGCGCGGCGGCGAGCGAGCGCGAGCGAATGGTCTTCAGCACCGCGGCGGCGCAGTACTCCTGCTCCTCCACTCCCTGCCGGTAGCGGCCTTCTACTACCCCATCAAGCGCGCCGAGGACGGTGTGCGCGGCGGAGACGGATATGTCGAAGGCTGCGGTGAGATCGCGCAGCACAAACGGACCGCGGGTGCGCGCCCACCGCGAGACCAGCTGCGGTAAGGCATCGGAAATGGTGGCCACCTGGGCGGGGATGCCGGGAGGGATGGGGATGCCCAGGGCGTCGCGAAGCAGGGGCGCATCCTGCGCTTGAGCTAGGTGCTCGCGCCCGCCAATGCGCACGCGCATAATCCGGGTGCCCAGCTGATCCAGGGCGGATAACGGGACGTCGGTGTGCGCGCCCAGCTCGTCTATAGGAATCGGCCCGAGCACGCGCAGCAGGTCCGCTACTTCTTCGGTAGTGCGGGCCCGGCGCGAGGGATCGGTGCGTTGGAGCTGGGCGTGAACCTCAGCGATGATCTCTGGATCGAGCAACTCGCGCAGCTCTACCGTGCCGAGGAGCTTGGCTAGAAGCGCTGGGTCGAGGGCTAAGGCGGCCGCGCGCTTTTCCGCCAACGGGGAATCGCCCTCGTACATGAATGCGCCGGTGTAGTTAAATAGCAGCGAAGAGGCAAAGGGGGAAGGCTGCTCGGTGGTGACCTCTGCGATGCGGATGCGGCGGTGACCTAGCTCCCGCATGACCTCCGTAAGCGCAGGAACGTCGTAGACATCCTGGACGCACTCGCGCACCGTCTCCAAGATGATGGGAAAGGACGGGTACTTGCGCGCAACGTCCAACAGCTGCTCGGCGCGCTGGCGCTGCTGCCACAGCGGTGCGCGCTTGCCCGGGTTGCGCCGAGGCAAGAGCAACGCACGCGCCGCGCACTCGCGGAAACGGGAGGCAAAGAGCGCGGAATTGCCTACTTGCTCGGCCACGATATCGGCAATCTCATCGGCGTCGAAGGCAAAGATGGATCCATCGGGCTCAGATTCTGCTTCCGGCAGGCGCAGCACGATGCCGTCATCACCGGCCACCGCCTGCGGGTCCATACCGGTGCGCTCGCCCACCCGGGCACCTACCGCAAGCGCCCACGCGGAGTTCACCGGCCGGCCAAACGGGGTATGCAGCACCACGCGCCAGTCACCCAGCTCATCGCGGAAACGCTCGAGCACCAACGTCTTTTCATCCGGGATGACACCGGTGGCTTCATTCTGCTCCTGCAAATAGGCCACGATATTGGAGCGAGCATTATCATCGGCATCCGCAATGATATCCGGCGAGGAAAAGACCTCGCGGCGATACTCACCTAGCGCCTTGCCCAACTCATAGGGACGACCCGCGCCATCACCATTCCAAAACGGCAGGCGCCCGGTATGCCCCGGCGCAGGGGTGACCAGCACCTGGTCGCGCGTGATGTCCTCGATGCGCCAACTGGTAGCGCCCAGGGTGAACACATCGCCCACTCTGGACTCATAAACCATCTCCTCATCCAGCTCGCCCACCCGGCGCGGGGCGCCCGCGGAGCCATCGCCCGAACCGGTATAGAGGAATACGCCAAACATTCCCCTATCCGGAATCGTTCCACCGCTGGTGACGGCCACCCGCTGGGCACCAGGCCGCGCGGTCATCACCCCCGTCACGCGGTCATAGACCACGCGGGGTTTAAGTTCCGCAAAGTCCGTGGACGGGTACACACCACTGACGAGGTCCAGCACGGAGTCATAAACCTCCCGCGCCAGATCGCGGTAGGGCCAGGCCCGGCGGACCGTCTCGTACCACTCATCGGCATCGAGCCCGTCCTCCCCGGCCGCGGCCACCGACGCCACCGTCTGCTGCGCCAGCACGTCCAACGGGTTGCGCGGGGTATGCATCTCTTCAATGAGCCCGGCGCGCATGCGCGCTACCGTCAGCGTGGACTGCACCAGATCCGCGCGGTGCTTGGGGTAAAAGGAGCCGTGAGAAACCGCGCCCACAAAGTGCCCGGCGCGGCCCACTCGCTGCAGGCCGGAGGCCACGGAGGGCGGCGATTCCACCTGCACCACCAGCTCCACTGCACCCATATCGATGCCCAGCTCCAGCGAGCTCGTAGCCACCACTGCCTTGAGCGTGCCCTCCTTCAGCATGGTCTCTGTCATCGCGCGCTCGTCCTTGGACACTGAGCCGTGGTGGGCGCGGGCGATGACGGCCGGGGCCTTGCCAGCGACGTCCACCTGCTTCATCAGCTGGGCTGGGTCGCGCCGAGTCTCCGGCGAGAGCGAATCCGGATCGTGCTCTTGTGCATAGAGCTCATTGAGCCGGCTGGTCAGCCGCTCGGCCGTGCGCCGAGAGTTGACAAATACCAACGTGGAGCGATGCGCCATGATCTCCGCATAGAGGTCATCCTCAATAAACGGCCAGATGGACTTGGCCGTGGGCAGCGCGGACTCATCCACGGAAGGAGAGCTGATGCCAATCGCATCATCTACCGTCATCTCCCCAATGGTGGAGCCTTGCTCCGGTGTGGGGAGATCGGACATATCCTCCACCGGCACATGCACGTCCAGCTGCCACTTCTTCTCCGCGGCCGGCGCCACAATTTCTACTGGGCGGTTACCACCTAAGAAATTCGATACCGCAGACAATGGCCGCACGGTGGCGGAAAGCCCAATGCGCTGGAAGTCCCCTGCCACCTGCTGTAGACGCTCCAAGGTCAGTGCCAGGTGCACGCCGCGCTTAGTGCCAGCCAGGGCATGAATCTCATCGATGATAACGGTATCCACCGTCTTTAAAATCCCCGCCGCCTTAGAGGTCAGCATCAAATAGGCAGACTCCGGGGTGGTAATCAAGATATCCGGCGGCTTGCGCACCTGCCGTGCACGCTCCGCGGAAGGCGTATCGCCCGAGCGCACGCCTACCGAAATATCCGGCACGTCTAGCCCTAGGTTCTCCGCAGTGCGCGCGATGCCGGTCAGCGGGGCGCGCAGGTTATTTTCCACGTCCACACCCAGCGCCTTGAGCGGCGAGATATACAGCACCTTCACCCCGGAGGCGGATCCAGCAGTCCCAGAGCCCACCGGCAGCGCCAGCTGACCTTCGCGCTCAACCAAATTATTCAGCGCCCACAAGAATGCGGCGAGGGTCTTACCGGAGCCGGTAGGAGCTACCACAAGGGCGTGCTCACCGCGGGAAATCTTCTCCCAGGCCTGCGCCTGCACGGCGGTGGGGGCGGCAAATACATCCCGAAACCACTGCGCTACTTGGGGCCGGAAGCGGTCGAGGATGTTTTCTGGCATGCCCACACTCTAGTCCGCGTTGTAATGTGGGCACCATGACCGTCGAGATTTCTGATTCCCGCCTGACCAATTCCCTCGCCCAGGGCTGCGGTGAGATCCTGAAAGGCGTGCGCAACGGGGGCCTGTTGCGGGGCCTTTCGCTTGGCGACGCCGGCGATGAAGCCGCCCAAGAATGGATCGCCCGCGTGATTGAACAGCACCGCCCCCAGGACGGCATGCTCTCTGAGGAAGCCTCCGATGATCTTGCCCGCCTGAAGAAGGACCGCGTGTGGATCGTGGATCCGCTCGACGGCACCAAGGAATTTGCCACCGGCCGCCAAGACTGGGCCGTGCACATCGCCCTGGTAGAAAACGGCATCCCCATCCACGCGGCGGTGGGCCTGCCGGACAAGGGCGTAACCTTCAAATCCTCGGACGTACGCGCGGTCACCGGCCCGCTGTCCAAGAAGTTCGTTGTCTCCCGCAACCGCCCGCCCAAGATAGCTAGCTACATTGCGGAAAAGATGGGCTATGAAACCGTAGGCGTCGGCTCCGCGGGTGCTAAGGCCATGCACGTGCTGCTCGGTGATTTTGACGGTTATATCCACGCCGGCGGCCAGTACGAGTGGGATCAGGCCGCCCCGGTGGGCGTCGCCCAGGCGGCCGGCCTGCACTGCTGCCGCCTCGATGGCTCCGAAATCCGCTTCAATAATGAGGACACCTTCATCCCGGATATCCTCATCTGCCGCCCCGAGCTTAAGGATGAAATCTTGGAGCATGCCCAGGCCTTTGCCGCGGAGCACGGCGGATTCTAAACTAATGCGCATGATTGAGACCCCGTATGAGGATCTGCTGAAGAAGGTCCTAGAGACCGGCACCCCCAAAGGCGATCGCACCGGCACCGGCACGCGCTCCATCTTTGGTGCGCAGCTGCGCTATAACCTGGCCGAGTCCTTCCCACTGCTGACCACCAAGAAGGTCTACTTCCATGCGGTGTTGGGCGAGCTGTTGTGGTTCCTCAAGGGCGAGTCCAATATCAAGTTCCTGCAGGACAACAAAGTCCGCATCTGGAACGAATGGGCGGATGAGAACGGCGAGCTGGGCCCGGTCTACGGCGTGCAGTGGCGCTCTTGGCCTACCCCGGATGGCCAGCACATTGATCAGATCCAGCAGGCGCTCGACACCCTGAAGAATAACCCGGACTCCCGCCGCAACCTGGTCTCTGCATGGAACGTCGCGGAGCTAGACAAGATGGCTCTGATGCCCTGCCACTTGCTCTTCCAGCTCTACGTAGCCGATGGCACCTTATCCATGCAGGTCTATCAGCGCTCGGCCGATATGTTTTTAGGCGTACCCTTCAATATCGCCTCCTACGCGGCGCTGACCCACATGTTTGCCCAGCAGGCCGGCCTCAAGGTGGGCGAGCTCGTCTGGACCGGCGGCGATTGCCATATTTATAACGACCACGTGGAGCAGGTCAAAGAGCAGCTTTCCCGCGAGCCGCGCCCGTACCCGCAGCTCAACCTGCACAAGGCGGAAGACATGTTCTCCTATGACTTCGCCGACTTTGAGATTGAGGGCTACGACCCCCACCCCACCATCAAAGCGCAGGTATCCGTCTAATGTTGGGCGCAATCTGGGCGCAGTCCCTGGACGGCATCATTGGCGATGGCGAGCAGATGCCCTGGCACGTGCCGGAGGATCTCAAGCACTTTAAGGACGTGACCATGGGCGCGCCGGTCATTATGGGCCGCAAGACTTGGGAGTCCCTGAACCCCAAGTTCCGCCCGCTTCCCGGCCGCGAGAACTACGTGCTCTCCTCCCGCACCCCCGGCCAGTGGTCCGCCGGCGCCCAAGTCCTCACCGAAATGCCCTCGCTTTCCGACGCCTGGGTTATCGGCGGTGGCCAAATCTACACCGCCACCTTGGACCAGGTGGACCGCATTGAGGTCACCCTCATGGGCGTTAATATCGGTAGCACCTACGGCGAAAAGTCCATCTATGCCCCCGAAATCCCCGAGGAATTCGGCCTGGCCCACAGCACCGACTGGCTTACTTCCGCCAAGGGCCACTTGGCCCTGCCGGGCCAAGAAGCCAGCGATCTCCCCATCAAGTACCGCTTTTTAACCTACGACCGAAAGGATGCAGCCTAATGACTGTACACACCCCCGAAACCACAGCAAACGTCACCATCTTCTACGCCGACTGGTGCCCATTCTGCGCCAAGCTGATTAAAAACCTGGACCGCACCGAAACCCCATACGCGCTTGTCGACGTCGAGGGCGACAACACCGAAGACATCAACGCCTGGATCGAATCCGTCAACGACGGCAACCGCATCATCCCCACCGTCTTGTACTCCGACGGCACCCACGAGACCAACCCACCGGCCTCCTCCGTGCGCAATAAGCAGAAGGAATTGGCCGAAAGCTAATCCACGCCCCAGCCATTTCGGGGCACCCCAGCCCCACTGCTATGATTAGCCAAGTTGCACACGCACCCCCGCCCCAGTAGCTCAGGGGATAGAGCACGGCTCTCCTAAAGCCGGTGTCGGTGGTTCGAATCCACTCTGGGGCACCATGTTATGAGTCGCGACATGTTTGACAGATGAGTCGCGACATTGTTGACAAACCGGCATTCCAGTTGCTTTTTGTTCTGGAGTGCCGGTTTCTTTTATTTCGTGGCTTGGGGCGGGTCTCCTTGTTTCCAGTAGGGCCTTTGATAGTCGCGGGCTGTGTCGATGTAGTGCTCGGTGATCACTTCGCCGGTTTCGGCTAGTGATGTGATGACGTGATTGTCGGCTATGACCATGAGGACTTTTTGTCGCTTAAAGGCTCTACCGATGCCTAAGTGGAAAAGCTTGCCAGCGTAGCGCACAGTGACTTTGCCGTTGTCCCAGACAATGTCGTTTCTGGTGCGCCATTCTTGCTTTGGGTTATCACCTGGGCTGGCTTTGGGTCCTGTCGTGTAGCTGTGGTGCGGGCTGCGCCTGCCAAGCGCTCGGTGAGGGCGGTGAATGTTGTAGTAGTCGCGAAATTCATCTAGTTGTTCTTGCAGTTCACCTATAGTTTTCGCGGGTGGTCTGGCAGTGATCCATTTTTTGAGTGTTTGGTGGAATCTCTCAATTTTCCCTTGCGTTTGCGGGTGGCCTGGGCGGCCGTTTTTCTGCTGAATTTTGTACGTACTCAAGACTTTTTCAAAAGCATTTCGTCCGCCTTTACGCCCAGCTAAGCGGGCAGTAAAGACTAACCCGTTATCTGTAAGCGTCGATGCTGGCGGACCATAGGTTGTTATCAATCGAGTAAGCTCAGCAGCTACTTGTGGGCCTGTAAAAGAGCTGGCAGCGGTAATCGATAAAAGGTAGCGCGAGTGGTCATCGAGGAAATCTAGGACGTCAACCCTGGTGCCATCGGCTAGGAAGATATGGGTGATGTCTGCCTGCCAGCATTCATTGGGCATGGCTGCTTCAAAGCGGATAAATGAGCTTTTAGGCTTCTTTTTCGGCTCCGGGATGATAAGTCCCTCTTTGGCCAAGATGCGTCGAATCGTAGACGTAGACGGGCTGCGTTTTCCGTCTCTTTCAAGGTGAAAAGCAATAGTCTCGGGTCCTGCATCAAGCCCATGACGCGTTAGTTGACGACGGATAGTAACAATTTCTGCCCGCAACTTATCTGGCACGGCCTGTGGATGGGTGTGTGGGGCACGTGATTTCGGCGCGACAGCCTTGGCACCGCCGGCGTCGAAAGCGTTGAGGATTTGATAGACGCGCTGCCGGGAAATACCAAATTGCTTAGCTACCTTTGACGGGCTGCGCTTTTGCTCACGGACTGCTCGGACAATGGCCATATTGCGGTTAGGACTGTTCATAGTGTCAAACATGTCCCGACTCACCAGTCAAGCATCACCCGACACGGTAAGGTAGCCCTAAGCGTCAAATATGTCGCGGCTGATCTGTCAAGCATCACGACGGTTCCCTCAGGCACAGACTGTCAAATATGTCATGAACTCAGACACACTCTGGGGCACCATGTGAAGTCTCGAGACAACGTTCCGGTCGATGTCTCGAGACTTTTGCTCTTCGAATGGTGGGAGTGGCAAGAATTTCGTAATCTAGGCCCATGAAACTTCTTCTCGCTTCATTCCTGCACTCGGACATCGGCGACTACATTTCGGGGCGAGTGCTATATATCGATGATGCCGCTTCAGAGATGCGCAAGGCACCATTTGCACAGGCAGAACTGAAGGCAATTGGAGAGGCAGCAGAGACCTTAGTCCCTCTCACTCTATCGCAATCAAACTCAAGCGATCTTCAAAATGAAATTGCATCAGCCAACTGCATTTATGTCGCGAGCGGCGACGTGTTCCGCCTACTTGACGTACTGAAGAAAACGGGTGCCGACCGTGCACTGACTGAGGCAGTAAAGCAGGGCAAATTTTACGCTGGAAGTTCTGCAGGAGCAGTTGTTGCCGGCCCATCCATTGAGCCGGCATCAATCATGGACGATTCCAAAACGGCACCGCAGCTCACCGAATATACAGGGCTAAACTTCACTCCTTATGTCATTGTTCCTCATGCACAAGGAACCACTGGGCCCTATTCAATAGAGGTCATCAGTAAGACTGTCGAGACCTACGGCCGAGAATGGAACCTGCTGCTTTTGAGAGATGGGCAAGCCCTCTTTATAGATGATGAAAAGTCCATTCTCATCTAATCTGTGATGACAAACACGCCAAGCCGACCAGGAAAGTCCATTTACGCCTCAACTACCAGCACTTTCCTTGTGGCCGAGCAGTTCCCTTAAAAATACTGTTAGGGACCATGAAGGTCATTTGTTTTGGTGAGCTCCCATCTCGCAGAGCCGACGTTGTGGCGCTTTGAGACAGTCTCACTCTTTGTTATTCACCTGCTGCCTGGGACTTAGCATCTTGGGACTCACCGATGGCATTGCCAAGCGCTGCGATGAATGCGATTAGGCCCACCGTGATGAGGATGTGTCCAAGACCAGCGATGCCAGAGATCATTGCAGAGGACTCCTCCCCCAGTACGGTCAGGCATCCGTGCCAGATCATGACGCCAACGGTGACGACCACGCCGACGTTATAGAGCCAGAAGAACGCATTGAACTGACCACGGCTGCGCGACAGACCAAAGACCTTCTCCAATACCAAGAAGATCAGGCTCATCATGAAACCGAGCGCTAGCAAGTGAGTGTGCACCACGCTTAGCTGAGTGGACTCACCCGCGGGAAAATCATTTGCACGCGTGAATTCTCGATAGAATACGCCAGCGCCCAAGCCCAACACGAGGTAGAAAATGGATGTCCAATACAAAGGTTTCATGGTCATTCTCCTTCCCAACCGCTGCCACGGCTGGATTAACGATGGATCAAATACTCTAAGGACTCATCCTTCTACATTCGTTCCCATTTTGAACCACAGGGCTGGTTGAAGCTGCGGTCAACCAGTCGGTTGACTGTCTGCTCCAATAGATGAAGAGGGGGACCGACCCCGTTGGAGATTTCATCAATAACCACCGCATCCTCCAAACACCCGCTCAAGGGTCCTAAAAATTTACTTCACGTTTACATCGATCCTAAGTTTTCTTAACTTCAGTGCAGTTAGATTGATGTTCCTGATCACTACTCTCTCTGGAGGAACTCCCACGATGAAGTCGAAGCACACTTCTCTCTCTGCCATAGCCCTTGCTTCAACCGTCCTTCTTACTTCGTGCGGCGAGCCTGCGTCCGACCAAGAAGATTCACAGGCGACCAGCGATTCAACCTCCATAACCGTCTATACCTCCGAACCAGAAGAAAAGGTCGATGAGATCAATGCGGCCTTCAATGAGGAATACCCCGATATCGAGGTCAATGTATACCGCGCTGGCACCGGTGATTTGAACGCCCGCATCTCTTCAGAGAAGCAATCTGGCAACATTGAAGCAGATGTTTTCTGGGCGGCCGATGCACCTACCTTTGAAAATTACGCCGAGGATGGCGACCTCATCGAGCTTGCCGATGTCGATTCCGATGACATCATCGACGAAGCCAAGGACGACGAGAAATTTTATGTTGGCACGCGCATAATCCCTACTGTAATTGCTTATAACACCGACGAAATCGCAGAAGGAGATGCCCCGACCTCGTGGGCGGATCTCACCGATCCGAAGTACAAGGACAAACTCGTCTTGCCTAACCCAGCGGTCTCAGGTGCAGCGGCTTTCAACGCCTCTGCGTGGAAGAATAATTCGGATCTCGGAGAAGCGTGGATCGAAAATCTGGGCAAGAATTCCCCGATGATCGCAGAGTCCAATGGCCCTACTTCCCAAGAAGTCGCCTCCGGTTCCAAGCCTGTGGGCGTGGTCGTCGATTACTTAGTCCGCGACCTTGCGGATAAGGGATCCCCAGTTGCCCTCGCCTACCCCACCGAAGGATCACCGTATATTTCTGAGCCCGCGGGCGTATTCAAAGACTCCAAGGCACAAGAAGCAGCACAGAAATACATCAACTTCCTGCTTTCAAAGAAGGCACAAGAAATCGCCGTCGAGCAGTCGTACCTCCCGGTGCGTGAGGACGTAGGAACCCCAACGGGCACCCCTGACCTCACAGACATTGAGCTCATGGACCAGGACTTGGGGAAAATCACCAAGGATAAAGACGCCGCCGTCGAGGTATTCCAAAAGGCAGTGTCTTCCTAGTTCTTGGTGGCCTACTTGTTGAAAAATCCCTCCGTATCCGCGCTACGCGTTGGCGTGTGGCTGATTGCCATTGGCCTGTTCATCGCGCCTTTGACCCTTGTTGTCTCCCTTGCACTGGGCGGAAACCAAATTCCCATCCTGCTAGAGCAAGGGCTCGGCATCGCTACATGGAATTCGCTATTTACCACGGCGCTTTCGGCTCTCGCTGCCGTCATCATCGGCACCGTTATTGCCATCGCGCTAGACCGCACAGATATCTACGGCTCTTCGGTACTGCGCCTATTCTTGCTTTCGCCTCTCTTGGTTCCACCATTTATCGGAGCGATCGCCTGGATTCAACTCTTCGGCCCGAATCAGGGCTTGAATAAGCTTTTTGAGTTCGAAATATGGAATATCTACGGCGCAGACGGGGTCATTGCGCTGATGACTATCCATTCTTTTCCCACGGCATATGTCATCATTTCTTCAAGCTTGCGCTCCATCTCCCCCGATTTTGAGCTAGCCGCCCGAGTATCTGGGGCTTCCGTGATGACAGTTCTGCGCACGGTCACCCTTCCACTCCTGCGCCCCGCGCTATTGTCCGCGTTCACTCTCACAGCAATTGCTAATCTGGCTGATTTCGGCATTCCCGCTATTATCGGCTCGCCGGCTCGGTTCGAAACGCTCGCGACGATGATTTACCGGTTCATTGATTCCGGCACCGTATCCAACCCCTTACAAGTGGTCTCGACCATCGGCGTTGTCCTCTTATTTTTGGGAATCGGCGCAGTAATCATGGACTATCTCACCTCCCTGAAAAACTCGTCTTCTACCCATGACTCCGGAAGCCCGGCGCGCTTTGCACTGCATTCGGCGCGCTGGCCGGTCACGATCATCATGTGGGTGTGCGGGCTCGCCATTTCCGTTGGCCCAATTCTTGGTTTGGCCTACCGCGCATTGCTGCCAGCTCCTGGGGTTCCATTTACCTTAGAAACCATCTCGCTGGCGAACTTTAGCAGTGCTTTATCCAACCCGCGCGTCATCGACGGACTCAGTAATTCCGCATTTCTGTCAATAACCGCCGCGATAATCTGCGGGATTCTTGGTTGGGTCATCGGAATTCTAGTGACCCGGACACAGGCGCGAGGAAATACACTTTTAACCCTTTCTGCGCTGCTACCGAGCGCGCTGCCTGGGCTTATCATCGGTGTCGCCTGGCTGATTGCCGGACGCTATACCGGGCTGTATAACACCATTTGGATAATCCTTATCGCCTACGTCTGTGCTTTTACTGCACTCGTTGTCCAGGCCGTGCGTGCCCCGCTATTAAGCACCCCGGTCACCGTGGAAGAAGCAGCGCGCATTTCTGGCGCCACGCCGCTTAAGGCGCTATTTACTACCACCGGCGCGATGACCATTCCAGCGGCGATATCCGGTGCGGTGCTCGTAGCGGTGACCGCGATTCGAGAACTTACTATTTCCGTACTCCTCGTCGCACCCGGAACCACAACACTGGGTGTCCAAGTCTTCAATCTGCAACAGGCAGGAAATTATAACCAGGCATCGGCACTCGCCCTACTCTTTGCGCTGCTTGGCATCATTGCCGTCGCACTGACTATCCGTGCTCCCAAGGTAAGGACTTAATAATGGCGAAAATTGCAGCTTCCCACCTCACGGTCACTTTTCCGGACGGAACCACCGGCCTGCGCGATATCAACCTCTCCATCGAACCTGGGGAACTCATTGCACTCGTTGGCCCGTCAGGCTCCGGTAAAACCACGCTCTTGCGCACCATTGCTGGTTTTATTTCCCCATCGTCAGGTGAGCTTTACATAGATGGCCGGCAGATGACTGCTATTCCTCCCGAGAAACGCGGCTTCGGCATGGTCTTCCAACAGCACGCGATCTGGCCGCACATGTCTGTTAAAGACAATGTTGGCTACCCGTTGCGCCAGGCGAAAGTAGCAAAGCCCGAGCGCGAAGAGCGCATTTCTGAGACTTTAGCTCTCGTGGGTCTGCCAGGATTCGAGGGCCGTACTCCGGACAGCCTTTCTGGCGGGCAGCGCCAGCGCGTGGCCCTGGCTCGGGCAATAGTCGCTAATCCCAAGGTTTTATTACTGGATGAAGCTCTTTCAGCCCTCGATGAACCATTGCGCGATAATTTGCGCCGCGAGCTGGTAGCCCTGACGCAAAAGCAACGCTTAACCACGGTGCACGTCACCCACGATCGCGCCGAGGCGCTGGCAATCGCAGATAAAGTCGTAGTTCTAGACGGCGGCGAAATCCAGCAGATTGCTACCCCACAACAGCTGCTGGAAAATCCCGCAAGCCCGCTGGTCGCGGGATTTATTGCGGATGCCACAATAGTCCAGGCCGCTATCTCAGGAGGCCGCGTCGAGTGCCCAACCCTTGGCATTTCTTGGCCATTGGGTGAAGTCTCCGTGCGGGGCGAAGGCACTAAGGCCGCCATCTTACCGCACCACGCAACAATCGTGGAGGAAAACCATCCAGGTGCCACGGTTCCAGCAGTAGTTGACTCTGCCATTTACGAAGCCGGGCACTACTCCGTTACCGCCACCCATAGATCGGGAACCACATTCCGCACCACCGCGGACGATAAGCCAGCGATGGGACAAACGGTGCGCATCCGCTTCGCGCCGCCCTTGGTCTTCTAGATCACCACCCGGCAAGAACTATGACCAGCTCAGCGATTGCACGGTGCCGCCATTTTCTGCAGCGGTTGCACCCGCCGTCTTAAGCATAAAATTTTAGGCCAATACCGATCACAGCCGACACGGAACGCTGGTTATCGCACCCATCTTTATCACCATGCTCTCAGAAGGCAGTTTCGTATATTGTCTGAATCTGCTTGAACTCTAAGCCATAAGTGAGAGCACTAAGCAATCTTCCATTGACCTTAACGGCGTAGAAATTTCGGTATACCGTGGCAACAATCCGGATGACGCCAGCATCTCGCTAGACCGCTGGGAAAGACTAGTCATCGTTGGAGAAGCACCTGCTGGTGACCGTCGCGGAATGTTCCGCGGTGAACGTGGACGACGTAAACTCCCGGCGCGCGGAGCCAAAGGCGGTTGACGTGCATGTGGAAGGCGACCGTGTAAACGAAGATGGCGCATCTCGTCTGTCGGAGGTACGTGTGGGCTTCGATCTATCGTTCCCGGATACGCCGGAGGACAACCAAGCGCGCAAGCTGGTGGACAATCTGATCCGCATTTCCTACGAGAAGGACTGCACGGTATCGCGCACGGTTGAGAACCCCACGCTGGTGGAGTTCAGCAACGACTCGAAATAGCTCCCCGGTGTAATTGCGCGACATGCGGTTTCGCTCCAGAGATAATTCCAAACCCCCTGCTATGGTGCAATTGTTAACCACTGTGGCAAATGTGATTACTGCAGGAGCTCAACATGTCACCTTCTTTCTCCCGTCGCGGCCTTTTTAAGGTCGGCGCTCTCGCCCTGACCGCAGGCGCCATTGGCGCTGCCGCTCCCCATGCGGCGGCGCTCGGACCGGTGCGGGGCACCGTCATTGATTTTTCTGCTGGCGTTCCTTCCCCGCAGGCGATTAAAAATGCCGGCCATATGGGTGCAATCCGGTATGTCTCCGACAAACGCCCCGGCGCTGCCTGGATGACCGGCAAGCCGGTAACCCTCAAGGAGACTAAGGCCAATGCGGCAGCGGGTCTGCCCACTGCGTCGGTATACCAATTCGGCCGTGCGGAAACCGCCGATTGGAAGCAAGGCGCAGCAGGTGCAGCCATCCACGCACCGAAGGCGATTGCGCTACACAAGAAGGCAGGCGGCCCCACCAACCGCCCGATCTACATCGCCATCGACGATAACCCCACCCGTGAGCAGTACACCCGGCAAATCCGCCCATACCTGCAGGCCTTCTCCAAGACGCTGGAGCTGGCCGGCTACCAGACGGGCATCTACGGCAATTACAGCACTATTGAGTGGGCGATCCAGGACGGCATCGGCAAGTACTTCTGGATGCATGACTGGGGTTCCAACGGCAAGATTCACCCGCGCACCACTATCCACCAGCTGCCGCACGGCAAGCAGCAGACCATTGGTGGCGTCATCGTTGACGTCAATGAGGTCTACGCCGAAGACTGGGGCCAGTGGACGCCAGGCAAGTCCGCGGCACCTGCACCGGCAAAGAAGCCGACCACCAAGAAACCACAGCCAAAGCCGCAGACCAAGGCCCCAAGCGATGGCTCGTCCGACCTGGTCAATCAGCTGAGTTCGCAGCTGCAGAGCAAGCACCCAGAGCTACCGGAACTTCCGCAGGTCACCGCCAATGGCGTGACCTTTAATGGCAAGACGCTGAGCAACGATCAGATTCGCCAGCTGGCAAAGATCGTCGCAGAGACGGTTGCTAAGGCGCGGTAGTACTACTTCTTAGAGGGCTCGGAGGTTTTCTCCGAGCCCGTCTTTTTATCTGCGGACTTCTTTTTGGACGTGGTGGATTCGCTGGTGGGTTCCTTGGACGAGGACTTTTCCTTCTTGCCCTTGCCGGATGTCTCGTCCTTGTCTTTCTTGTTGGAGGACGTGGTAGAAGTCTCCGAGGTGGAGGTCTCAATCGGTTGGACGTCCTCGCCGTCTTTGTACTTGAGGAAGCGTTCGGTGGCCTTGCCCAGATTCTTGCCGGTCACCTCGTCCTTGACGTAGTCGGTGAGGTCATCGGATGAGCCGTTAATAGAAGCGGCGGCGACGAAGTTCTCACCAAAGGAGACCGAAGAGTTAATAGACTTGTCATTAGACCATCCCCACTTGCTGCCCACCACGTTAGAGAGCTTGGCGGTGCCGTAATCCTGGCGGTAGCCATCCTCAGAGATGGGATCGGCATGCGCCATGGCTACCAGCACTGGGTGGGTTTCATCGCGGTCAATGAGCTGCGAGATAAAGCTGGCGACGTCATACGTGGAGGTTTGCGAATAGCCCCATTGCTCGCCGGCTTTGGTGGATTCGAGGTGGAATTCATCGGCAATGGTGTCGATGGAATCCGGATACTTTTTAAAGAGGTCCTCGGCGGATTTATCAGAGGAGCTAGCGATCATATCCAGCGCCTCATATTTATCCTCGTACTCGCCTTTTTCCATTACGTAGGTCGCAATATAGAGCTTGATGAGGCTTAGCGCTGGGCGAGGCTCGTGCTCTGAGGCAGAGCCCATGTGCATGCCATCGTGCAGGCGGATATAGGTAATTGAATGACCCTCATCGCCCTCCAGGAACTCATTGGTTTCCGGTGGGACGTCGCGGTTGATGTCTGGTGCGGCCGAGGGGGCGTCGGCAAGCGCGCCGCTATCACGCTCGCTATTGCTGCACGCGGTGGTGGTCAAGGCGAGCATGCATACGGCCAAAGCGGCACCAGCCTTTACTGATGCCGCCTTGCGGGTCACAGACGTTCTAAGCACGTCCAACCACATTACCGGGTCTGTGCACTATCCAAGCAATTAATGCTGCACGGGTGCCTCCACGCCCACGCCAGTAAGAGAGCGAACTTCCATCTCTGCGGAAAGCTCCTCCAAGTCGTCTGGTTTGGTCATGATGGAGACCAACCAGCCAACGAAGAAGGACAGCGGAATGGAGACCAAGCCCGGCGAGGAAAGCGGAAAGATGGCCCAGTCCGCACCTGGGAACATGGAGCTCTCAGAACCAGAGACTGCCGGGGAGAAGAAGATGAGCACTAGGCAAGACACCACGCCGGTGTACATGGAGGCCACCGCACCTGCGGTGTTAAATCGGCGCCAGTACAGGGAGTACAGGATGGTCGGCAGGTTGGCAGATGCCGCAACTGCGAAGGCCAGGGAAACTAGGAAGGCTACGTTCTGGGTCATGGCCAGGATGCCCAAGATAATGGAAACAATACCGAGGACCACCACGGTGGCTTGGGAGACGCGGACCTGCTCTGCCTCGGTGGACTCACCATTGCGGATCACCGCGTGATAGATATCGTGCGCAATCGAAGCAGAGGCGGTAATGGCTAGGCCGGCAACCACGGCGAGCACGGTAGCGAAGGCCACAGCGGAAATGATCGCCATAAAGATGGACCCGCCAATTTCCAATGCGAGCAGCGGTGCCGCTGCATTGGCACCGCCTGGTGCGGCGAGAATGCGGTCCGGCCCGACCAGCGCGGCAGCACCATAGCCCAAGATGAGGGTCATCAGGTAGAAGGCACCGATGATGACGATCGCCCAGGTCACGGAGCGGCGCGCCTCGGTGGCGGTGGGCACGGTGTAAAAGCGCATCAGCACGTGCGGCAGGCCGCCCACGCCGAGCACCAGCGAAATCCCCAGGGAGATAAAGTCCAGCTTGGTGGCAGTAGTGGCGCCATACTGCAGGCCAGGAGCCATGATGTCCTTAGCCTCGTAGCCCTTTTCCTTGATTTGTTCAGAAGCAGCGTGCATATCGATGGCGTTATTAAACAAGGTGCTAAATCCGCCGCGCAGGGCAATGAAGACCAAGAAACACATGATGACCACGCCGGCTACCAGGAGCACGGCCTTGATCATCTGCACGTAGGTGGTGCCTTTCATGCCGCCGACCAGGACGTAGACAATCATGAGCACGCCCACGATGCCCACGACGAGGGCTTGCCACTTGAACTCGTGGATATCCAGCAGCACGGCCACCAGGGAGCCGGCGCCGGCCATCTGTGCGATGAGATAGAAGAGCGTGACAAAGAGGGTGGCGATAGACGCCGCTACGCGCACAGGTTTCTGCTTCAGACGGAAGGACAGGACGTCGGCCATGGTAAAGCGGCCAACGTTACGCATAGGCTCGGCGACGAGCATGAGTGCTACCAGCCAGGCAACGAAGAAGCCCACCGAGTACAAAAAGCCGTCATAACCGTTGAGCGCGACAGCGCCGACAATTCCCAGGAAAGATGCGGCGGAGAGGTAGTCACCGGAAATGGCCAGGCCGTTCTGGCGGCCGGAAAAACTGCCACCGCCGGTATAGAAGTCCGAGGCTTGCTTCGTAGTCTTTCCGGCGCGCAGCACCACCGCCATGGTGACCATGAGGAAGATACCGAAGATGGAGATATTTAGGATGGGATTGCCGGTGGAAGACTCAGCGGCAAGGGTGGCGGTAGTCATTAGTTGCCCTCCAATTCTTTACGGATGGCCGCCGATTTCGGCTCTATATTCTTATTGGCATACTTCACGTAAATCCACGTGATGATGAAGGTGGTGAGGAACTGCGCTAGGCCGAAGACCAGGCCGATATTCCATCCACCGCCAAGCTCGGTTGCCATGAAGTCAGGGGCGAACACAGCGGCGAGAACGTAGACCACGTACCACACAAAGAAGGCCACGGTCATGGGAAAGGTAAAACTCCGGTAGGTGCGGCGGAGCTCGCCGAATTGGGCGGAGTCGCGCATCGCAATGAACTCGCTACCGGTGGGTTCGCGGCGCGAGACAGGAGTTGCAGCTACGTCACTCATAGAGCATCGTCTCCTTGGGTGAGAGGAACTTAGGTCACACGAGATAGTGTGTTACTGCTCACTATCCACGTTGATATGTAAGTTACAGAACATTTTCTGCAAGGTTGTAAACTCTGCCAAGAAAACCTTCCACCCCCCCACCCTTTCAACCCGATAGGCTTAGCTGAACTGGAGTAACATCATTAGCTAACTACCCCCGAAGGAAGAATTTTTTACCCCTTGTAAAGATTGTTAACAGCCGCTTGGCAAAAGAAAAAGCCCCCGTGAGGGGGCTTAATCTGCGAGTGCGGTTACCCTTCGTTGCCAGGGAACTCCCGCGGGTCATTAAACATGCGGCCGAAGCCCTCCTGACCCTCCAGGGCATCGATGGCGGACACCTCTTCCGCCGTAAGCTCCAGCTCGGTGGCGGCGAGGTTTTCCTTCAGGCGCTCGGTGCGCGCGGACTTCGGAATGACGGACATGCCTTTAGACATCAGGTAGGCCAGAACAACCTGACCCTCGGTTGCTTCGTGGTCAGCGGCAATATGCTCAATTTCCGGGTTGTTGAGGACTACACCGCGGGCCAGCGGAGCCCACGCCTCAGTAACGATGTCATTATCGTGGTGGAAGGCGCGCAGGCCGGCCTGGGTAAAGCCCGGGTGAATCTCCACCTGGTTGAGCACCGGAGAAATACCGGTGGTGGAAATGAGATCCTTGAGCACATCCTCGTAGAAATTGGCCACGCCGATGGACGCAATCTGACCCATGCCCTGCAGGCGAGCAATCGCCTCAAAGGTCTCGTTATACAGGCCACCCTGCGGCCACGGCCAGTGGATGAGGTAGAGGTCTAAGTAGTCCAGCTGCAGATCCTTTAGCGACTGCTGAAATGCCTCTTCTACCTTGTGCTCTCCCTGGTGGGAGTGCCAGACCTTGGAGGCAACAAAGAGCTCGTCGCGGGTAACATCGCCCGCATCCATCGCCTGTTTCAGCGCGGTGCCTACTGCCTCTTCGTTCTTATACAGCGTGGCGGTATCGAAGTGGCGGTACCCCAAGTCGATGGCTTCGCGGATAACGCGGATGCATTCATCGTCATACAGCTTGTAGGTACCTAGGCCCAGCTGGGGCATTTCGCGGTCATCATTGAAAGTTACGGTTGGCACAGACATGTCCTCCATTGTGCCGCAGTTTTTCTCACCGCGCCGGAAATGACGAAACCCCAGGGCGAACCTGGGGTTTAGCGCTACTAGTCGGCGCGGATGAGGTCAATAATAAAGACCAAGGTGCGGCCGGACAGCGGGTGCGCGCCACCGGCGGGGCCGTAGGCCTTTTCCGGCGGGATGATGAGCTTGCGGCGACCGCCCACCTTCATTCCCGGAATGCCTTCCTGCCAGCCGGCGATGAGACCGGTCAGCGGGAACTCGATGGACTGGCCACGGTCCCACGAGGAATCGAATTCTTGGTTGGTCTCGTATTCAGCGCCGACGTAGTGGACCTCCACTACGGCACCAGGCTGCGCCTCAGCACCATCACCAACGACGATGTCTTCTACAACAAGGTCCGTGGGCGCCGGGCCAGACTGGGCTTCAATAACAGGCTTATCCATGGGGATTATTCTCCTTGGGAAATCTAGTTTGTTCGTGCGGTCGCATTAAAAACCGAACCGAGCTGCACCTATTATAGGTGCTACCACCCGATTCGGCTTAATTAGGAAGACCGCGGAGCGCTTTAACGCTCGCTACGCGGGGTGACCTTACGCGAAGACTCGCCGGTGTAAATCTGGCGCGGACGGTTGATCTTGGTATTGATCTCCAGCTGCTCGCGGTACTGAGCAATCCAGCCCGGCAGGCGGCCGATGGCGAAGAGGACGGTAAAGAAGTCCGTCGGGAAGCCCATGGCGCGATAAATCAGGCCGGTGTAGAAGTCCACGTTCGGGTAAAGCTTGCGGGAGACAAAGTAGTCATCATTCAGCGCAATATCTTCCAGCTTCATAGCCAGATCCAGCATTGGGTCGCCGCCCAAGTGCTCGATAATCTCGTGTGCGGTGTCCTTCACAATCGCCGCACGCGGGTCGTAATTCTTGTACACGCGGTGGCCAAAGCCCATGAGGCGGACGCCCTTTTCCTTATTCTTCACGCGGTTCATGAAGTCGGTAGCGTCACCGTCGTGGTTATTCTGGATATCCTCCAGCATCTCCAAGACCGCCTGGTTTGCGCCGCCGTGCAGCGGACCGGACAGGGCGTTAATGCCGCCGGCGATGGAGACAAACATATTAGCCTGAGCGGAACCAATCATGCGCACGGTGGAGGTGGAGCAGTTCTGCTCATGATCGGCGTGCAGAATAAGCAGCTTATCCAAAGCCTTAGCTACAACCGGATCCACCTCGTACTCCTCGGTGGGGTAACCGAACATCATTCGCAGGAAGTTCTCGCGAGCGTTCAGGTTATTATCCGGGTACATATAGGGCTTGCCCTGAGAGGCGCGGTAGGCATAGGCGGCCAGCATTGGCACCTTAGCCAAGAGGCGGACGGTTGCCTTATCCAGCTGCTCTGGGTCTAGCGGATCAAGCTGATCTTGGTAGTAAGCGGAGAGAATATTAAGGGAGGAAGCCAGCACCGCCATCGGGTGCGCGTTGCGCGGGAAGATATTGAACGCGGCCTTGAAGTCCTCATCCAGCAAGGTGTGGTGGCGGATTTCGCGGTTGAAGTGGCTAAGCTCTTCCTCGTTTGGCAGATGACCCTTAATTAGCAGGTAAGAAACCTCATTGAAGGTGGCGTTTTCTGCAAGGTCCGCAATATCGTAACCGCGGTGGCGCAGGATGCCCTCTTCACCATTAATGAACGTGATCTTGGACTCGGTGGAACCGGTAGAGGTGTAGCCGGGGTCAAAGGTAACGAGCCCAGTTTCGTTACGGAGCTTGGAGATATCAAAGCCAGAGTCACCTTCGGTGGACTGCTTGATATCCATCTCGTACTCGCCGCCTGGGTACTGGAGCACTACCTTGTTGTCTTGAGAAGCCACGGACGTTCCTTTCTCTATGTGAGAGTCTTTATTAAGCACTAGCTTGAAGAAGCTAGCTAGATACCTCTTCACACTTTAGCAAACTTTGTGACGCCGCCTACAAGTTAACGCCTACTAAAATAACTGCCGTTCGACCGGAACTGTTCTACACTGTCACTTATGACCACGCCAGAACTTAAGCTGCCCGCTAACCTCTTGCCTGCCGACGGTCGCTTTGGATGCGGTCCCTCCAAGGTTCGCCCCGCCCAGCTTGCGGCCATCAATCCTGCAGTTATGGGCACCTCGCACCGCAAACCTGCGGTCAAGAACCTCGTTGGCTCCGTGCGGGAAGGGTTAAGCGATCTCTTTTCCCTACCAGAAGGCTATGAGATCGTCTTATCCTTAGGCGGTGCCACCGCCTTTTGGGATGCGGCCGCATTCGGGCTCGTGGAACGCCAATCCGCCCACCTGACCTTTGGTGAATTTTCCACCAAGTTCGCCAAGGCCACCGCGGCAGCACCATGGCTAGACGCCCCCTCCATCGTGGAATCTCCAGTGGGTACAGCCCCAAACCCACGTGATCTATCTGCGGAAGCAGATGTCGCCGCTTGGGCACATAATGAGACTTCTACCGGCGCGATGGCGGAAATCGCCCGCCCCCACCCGCGCAATGATCAGCAGCTAGTGGTCGTGGATGCCACCTCCGGCGCGGGTGGCTTGCCGGTAAATATCTCCGATACGGACGTCTACTATTTCTCGCCGCAAAAGTGCTTTGCTTCCGATGGTGGCCTGTGGCTTGCCGCCATGTCCCCCGCCGCGCTGGAGCGGATTGAGAAGATTAACGCCTCTGAGCGCTACATCCCGCAATTCCTGAACCTGCAGACCGCAGTCGATAACTCGCGGAAGAACCAGACCTATAACACCCCCGCCATCGCCACCCTGCTCATGCTGAATAATCAGATTCAGTGGATGAATTCCAATGGCGGGATCGACGGCATGGTTAAGCGCACCACACAATCTTCCACCACGCTGTATGACTGGGCCGAATCCCGCCCAGAAGCCGCGCTCTTCGTCACAGATCCTGCATCCCGTTCGCTAGTGGTGGGCACCATAGACTTCGCAGACTCCGTGGATGCGGCAGCACTCGCCGCAACCTTGCGCGCAAACGGCATCCTGGATGTGGAACCGTACCGCAAGCTGGGCCGCAACCAACTGCGCATCGGCATGTTCCCGGCCATTGACCCGGCCGATATTGCCAAACTTACCCAGTGCATTGATTACGTCTTGGATGCGAAATAGCGCATCACCCCCAACATGCCCCGCCGCCTCGCAGGCCGCGGGGCATTTTCGCGTTATAGTTGAATGCATCACAGATTTGTACGCCGTCGATAGGCAAAAGGAGCGCCCTATTATGCGCGAGCTGTTCCCAGTTGACAGCGAGTCGACCGAAACCTCTTTGGTGCTGCGCACCGAAGACGGCGAAGAGTTTTTCCTCCCCGTTACCGATGAACTGCGTGAAGCCCTACTGGGCCAGCAGGAGGAAGCTCCCGCCGAAGAGCCGGCGGCCCCCGCCATCAGCCTTGCTCAACCCGCTAAACCAGCCAAGTCTGAACCGGCGGAAGAGGAAGCCCCCATCCGTCCGGCGGAAATCCAAAACCGCATCCGCGCCGGTGCCTCCGCAGCCGAGCTGGCGGAAGAAATGGGCGTCACCGAATCCCGCATAGAGCCCTTTGCCTACCCGGTCATGCTAGAGCGCAACCGCATCGCAGAAATTGCCAAGCAGGCCCACCCAGTGCGCGAGGGCGGCCCAGCCAAGCTCACCCTCTGGGAGGTGCTGGCCTCTGCCTTCGCCGCCCGCGGCCACTCGCTGTCCGAGTCCACTTGGGATGCCTATCGCCACCAAGGCGAGGCTTGGATCGTGCGCGTGACCTGGAAGGCCGGGCTCTCTGAAAACGAGGCCGAGTGGTACTTCAAGCAGTCCATGTCCTCCCCCGCCACGGTCGAGGCCCGCAACTCGGTGGCCGCAGATCTTACGGACCCAGACTTTGTACAGCCGGTGCGTTCGCTGACCTCGCTGGGCAGCGGCCGCTACGACGAAGCGATCGACGGCGAGCAGCCTAGCAACGTCACCGACCTCACCGCGCCGACCACCCAGCCGGAAGAACCGGAGGAAGAAGAATTCCTGCAGAACCCTTCCGCCGAGGAAAAGCCCACCAAGCGCCGTCGCAAGGCCGTTACCCCGCATTGGGAGGACGTGCTACTTGGCGTTCGCTCGAATACCAAACGCCCTAGGGACTAACCGTGGACATCTCTCACGCAGTACTCACTCTCTGGTACATCTCTAAGCCCAATGCGGAAGAGGTGTTGAAAACCGAGCCCAAGGCAGACCGCGGCTTTGGGCGGAAGTTTCTCGCCCAGCTAGATCCCACTTTTCCGGTCACACCGATTGGGCAATTCCCGCTCAACCGCTCCGCGCAAACGGATCCGAACGAGTACTATATTGGCGGCTACCCCGGCATCACCGTGGTGCAAACGGTGTGTGAAGGCGAGTCTGTCCTCCTCTCTCAGCTGCCGGACACGCTGCTCAACGCGGTTCCCGCCCAGCGGGTTATCGCGCTGGCAAGTAACGAGAAGGACGGCTACGCCGGCTTTGCGCTCTGGGAGGGCGGCGAACTCAAGCGCTGCCTCTGCGCTACCCGCGAGCACCTTTATGAGGACACCGGCCTGCCCGAACCATTCGAGGCTCCTTATTGGGCGGGCGAAAAATATGAGCCCCTCGGCGGCATTTCCCTTCCCTTCGAGCCGCAGGGAATCATGCGGGCGGCACAGGAATACTGGCTTGGCATTGAGGTTGGGCACGATGGCCCTGATCTCGACGTCGTGGGATACGCGGTAGACGGCCGCCCAGAGCCGAAAATCGACCCGCCGAAGCCCAAGCGGACCGTAGGCGAGCTAGCAGCGCAGTCAGCCAATAAGCTGGGGCTCAACGATTACGACGACTACGAAGATCATAACGCCGAGCCGGAATCTACTGGCGAAGAGATCGTCTCCACCGCCAAGCACTTAGGTTCGCTCATTGGAAACTGGAGCGCTCAGACATTCAGGTCACTCAAGGAGCGTTGGCGCTCATAAAAAGCGATGGCAGCGGCAGTTGCCACGTTTAGTGAATCCGTACCAGGGGCCATCGGTATGCGTGTGCGCACATCGGTGGCCTTCATTGCGTGTTCGGTAAGGCCAGGCCCTTCCGCGCCAACGAGCATGGCTACCTTATCCAGGCCATGCATGGCCTGGGCCAAGTGCACCGCCTGGGGGTTGGGGGTTAAGGAAATGAGGGTAAAGGAGGCGTCGGCAAGCGCCTGCAAGGAACGCTGCCACGTAGTAAACCCGCCCTCTAGATGGGCAAACGGCAAGCGCAGCACGTGCCCCATAGACACTCGCACTGAGCGCCGATAGAGCGGATCCGCCGCCCCTGATCCCAGCAGTACCGCATCCACGCCCATGCCGGCAGCGTGGCGGAAGATGGCGCCAATATTCTCGTGATCGCCTACGCCCTCGAGCACGGCGATGGTCTTGGCGGATCCCACAATCTCGCTCACCTCCGGCTCCGGCGCGCGATCCGCGGCGGCAACGAGCCCGCGGTGCATATCGAAGCCGGCAACCTCCGCCAGGGTCTCCCGGGAAACCTGGTAGATGGGGCATTCTGGCTCGCCGTACTCGGAAATATAGGCCTCCAGCTTATTTGGAAACCCCACCAGACAACGCATGGGAAACCGGGATTCAGCCAGCCGGGAGACCACCAGCGGGCCCTCTGCAATGACGAGACCCTCGCCGGATTTATCGGATTTGTTGAGGTTCCGAATATCGTCCAGGCGAGGGTCTGCGGGGTCAGTAATCAGCATGCCCTTAGGCTAGCCGATGGCATTGGAAATCGGATCCATGCCAAAGAAAATCACGAAGAGGCCAGCCAAGAGCCACATGATCCAGTGCACGTCCTTGGCCTTACCGGCGAAGGTGGACATGAGCGCGAAGGAGATGAAGCCCACGCCGATGCCGTTGGCAATGGAATAGGTAAACGGCATGGTCACAATGGTGAGGAAGGCGGGGATGGCGATCTCCATCTTGGTCCAGCGGATCTCCGTCAGCTGCGCGGCCATCATCACGCCGACGATGACAAGTACCGGGGAGGCGGCCTCGATGGGCACGATCTCATAGAGCGGCGTCAAAAACATCGCGGCGAGGAAGAGCACACCGGTCATGAGGTTGGCCAGGCCGGTGCGGGCGCCGTCGGCAATGCCGGCGGAGGAATCCGCAAAGACGGTATTAGAAGAAGCAGAGCTCAGGCCACCGGCCACTGCACCAAAGCCTTCTACGACGAGGGCCTTCTTCATATCGGGGAGGTTGCCGTCGGCGTCGACAAGCTTGCCCTGCTTGCCCAAGCCGGTCATGGTGCCCATCGCATCAAAGAAGTTGGTAAGAAGCAGGGTAAAAATCAGCAGAACCGTGGAGACCACGCCGATCTTGGTGAAGGCGCCCACTAGGTTCACATCGCCCACGATGGACAGATCCGGTATACCTCCCAGCGCCTCCGGCTTCACGGGCGCGGCCATGCCCCAATCCTCGGAGCCGGTAAACGCCTGCACGATGAACGCGATGACGGTGGTAAGGACGATGGCGATAAATAGCCCACCCGGCACGTTACGGATGACCATGAAGGAACAGATAATAAGGCCAATGACAAAGACCAGCGCCGGCCAGGTAGAAATCGAACCATTTATGCCCAACGCCACCGGTACGGTGGTATTCGCAGCGTCCGGCACGCGGGTGACAAAGCCGCCGTCCACAAGGCCGATCATGGCGATGAACATGCCGATGCCCACGCCCATGGCCGCCTTCATGGACTGCGGGATAGCATCAAAGACGGCGGTGCGGAAACCGGAAATGGCCAGCAGGACAATGATGATGCCCTCGATAACCACCAAGCCCATCGATTCCTGCCAGGTCAGCCCACTGGTGGCGACCATGCTCACGCCTACAAAGGTATTCATGCCTAAGCCTGCGGCCATGGCGAAGGGGTACTTGGCAATCGCGCCGAAGAGAATCGACATTACGCCCGCGACCAGTGCGGTGGCGGCGGCCACCTGCGGCACGCCCAGCGCGTAACCGTTAGCATCCTCGGTGGTGCCGAGGATAAGCGGGTTCAAGAGAATGATATAAGCCATGGCGAAGAACGAAACCGTTCCCGCGCGTAGCTCGGTTCCAATGGAGGAACCACGTTCAGAGATATGGAAATAGCGATCGAGAGTGGCTTTCAACGCCTGCGCCTTTCACGTACAGCGAGTCTTACGCCATAAGTGTGCTGCCTTACTCCTCGATTTCAAAATCCTGAAAAATGGGCTTTTCATCATCGAAGGCCACTTCCGGGTTCTTTTCTTCCCTCACCCGAGTCTGCGAATGCGCACCGCAGCCATAGCGCGAGTGCACCACTCGCCCGTCCGCAGAGTACTCATTGGCGCATACGCCGTAGTTGTCCATCAACTGCACATAAAACGCGCAGGTGCGGCACTGCAGGCGCGCCTTGGCCGCCATATCCGTACTCGGACCGAACTCGGTGCGCCAGCGCTTCTGGGCGTCTTTCAGGCCAGACTTGGAAAGTTTGTCGCCGTCTAGCCGGGAATCATCTACAGCCGGTGGCATGAGGTCGCCCGGCCCAAGGTCGCCCGGCCGCACGCGATCCTCGTAGGGAACCCATTCCGGCGGCTGCAGAGCCTCCCCGCCCGGCACCAGCGCCACTTCATTGACGGTGACGTAGCGCGATCCCTCCGCACATGCGAGCACCGCCTGCCATTCCCAGCCGGGGTAGCCAGGCATCTCTGCTTCAAATCGGTGGGTAGCAACGTTTCGGCCCATCCCAGCGACGCCGATATGCTTGCCGACGCCCCCTTCCCCCACCTCATCCAGCGCCTCGCGCGCAATGCGCACGGCGCGGGAATCGATCAACGGATTTGCTTTTCGCTTACTCACGCCCCTCATTATTCATTATGGAACACACGCGGTGGTACATATGGTGCATGCCGTTTCTTTCCCGCGCCGCCTGCGTTCTCCTGCCCTGCACCCTCGTTGCCTGTTCCTCTACCCCTGCGGAACCCGAAGTAGAGCACCTCTCCGTTGAAGTCCTAGGCACCGCTTCCCTGCCGCCCGGTTCCTTTACCCAAGGTCTCGAAAGCGATGCGGACGGAAACCTCCTCCTTGGCACCGGTCAATGGGGCGAATCCCGCCTGGAACGCTTCTCCCCCGAAACCGGCGAAACCTTAGCCGAAACCCGCCTGGATAACCGCTATTTCGGCGAGGGCATCACTCAAACCGGAGATTCAATCTGGCAGCTAACCTGGAAGTCCGGCCAGGCCCTGAAATACAACCACAACCTGCACCAGGTCGATACCGCCACCTACACCGGTGAAGGATGGGGCCTGTGTAATAACGACGAAGAACTCCTCATGTCCAATGGCTCCGCTACCCTGCGCCACATGGATCCGGAGACTTTTGCGGAGCGCTCCACGACCGACGTCACCCTAGAGGGAAAACCGCTTGAAGACATCAACGAGCTGGAGTGCGTGGGCGATTCCGTCTATGCCAACGTGTGGATGGATGACAATATCTATCGCATCGATCCTTCCACCGGCCGCGTGACCGCCGTGATCTCCACCGACGCGATTGATAAGTCCCGCTATACCAACCCAGATGACGTGCTCAACGGCATCGCCCACATCAAAGACGATGAGTTCTGGCTTACCGGCAAGCGGTGGGAAGAACTCTTCCACGTTCGAGTAAGGTAAAGGCCCATGGCAACCCGTAAGGAAGCAAGGAAAAAGTCTCTGCTGCAGATCTTGGCCCTCATCGTGGTCGTGGCGGTCATCGTCGCCGCCGTAGTAATCTTCCAAAACTGGTGGAACCAGCGCCCGGGTCCCGATCCCCGCGACATCAAGGTCACCGCCTCCGTGGGCGATAATTCCATCGACGTCGCCCCGTACATTGCATGCGAGCCCGGCACCGAATGCCCGGAAGGCGAGGTCCCGAATCTCACCGTGGGGGATGATGACACCCTCAAACTGGAGATCCCCGAAGAAATCTCCGACCACGAGTGGAAGATTCTTTCCATCTACGATGACCCCGGCGCCAACGATGAAACCGCGCACGGCGCAAACGAGACCACCGAGGTATCGATCCCCGGCTCAGTAGAGCCCATCAAGGCCTCCACTGGCAAGCGCCCCCGCCTCAAGGTGGTAGAAATTTCCTCCATGATGATCGGCACCGATGACAACGGTAAAGAGACCCCGCTGGCCACCGTATGGTCGCTCACCACGATGACCGATGAAGAACGAGAAGCCTCCGCGGAGGAATCCACGAAGGCTTCTAATTAGCTATCCAAATCCTTCGCAATTGCGCGGAGGATTTCTGCTACCTGGCGCCCAGTCTTGCGCTCTGGGTAGCGGCCGGAATTGAGTACCGGCTGAATCTGTGACTCCAGCAAGGTCATCACATCGGAGACCATGCTGCCGAGCTCTTCCGGCTTGCGAGCCGGCGTACGACGACGCGGCTTGTCCAGCACCTTAACCCGCAGCGCCTGCGGCCCGCGGCGGCCAGCCGCGAAATCGAAATCGATGCGCTGGCCCGGGAATAGTTCCTCTACTCCCTTGGGCAACACGTTGCGGCCAACGTAGACGTCTTCATCGCCCGGGTTGCTGACGAAACCGAAACCTTTCTCGGCGTCATACCACTTGACTTTGCCAATAGGCATAGGTACCCACCTCTTCTCTAGGGGAAAATCTTCATTTTAGCCGCCTGGTCAAAACAACAGAAGTTGCGCACACCAGCACGACACACGCCCATTACATGACACAGATCACAGCTTGACACTCACCTGCGCAAACACCCCTCAACTAACCACATTTGCCACAATTCTTTCCCATTTAGTGCCCATAACGTGACACTTTCGTTATAAACCGCTACGCTGTCCCCCAGACATTTAAGAGCCGTTAAGAAAGTTGCCCTCGCCCGCCCTTTCTTTTTGGTACATAATTTTTGCACTTAATGCGGGCACACAGAGAGGACTAACTACATGGGACGCCACTCCGCTAAGAACCGTATGGCCGCTAAGTTCACCGCCGGCACCGTTGCCTTCGGCGCCGCTGCTGCCATCATGGCACCGACCGCTTCCGCTGCCCCGGATTCCGACTGGGACCGCTTGGCACAGTGTGAGGCTGGCGGCAACTGGCATATCAACACCGGCAACGGCTACCACGGTGGACTGCAGTTCAACCCGCAGACCTGGCAGGCCAATGGTGGCGGCGAGTTCGCCGCTACCGCTGACCAGGCTTCCCGCGAGCAGCAGATTGTCGTTGCTGAGCGCGTGCTTGCTTCCCAGGGCTGGGGCGCATGGCCAGCTTGCTCCGCTTCCCTTGGCCTTAACTCCGCTCCAACCCAGCGCACCGCTCCGTCCGCTGCACCTAAGGCCCCGGCCCAGGCACCGGCTCCGGTTAAGCAGGCTGCTGCCCAGAAGTCCGACGAGCTGGCCGTTGATGCCCTGTACAACACCATCAAGAACGCTGCTAACTCCTACGGCCTGGCTCTGCCCCCGCAGTTCACCGAGCTGTACAAGGCTAACCGCCACGACTTCAACAACTTCTACTCTGGCAACCGCAACGTCATCGACCCAATTGCGCAGATGATTGAGAACATCACCCGCTAAGACACAGCGTTCAAAGGCCCCTTGCATGTGCAAGGGGCCTTTTCTACTTGAGGGAGAGCTACATACAAAACTTCCCCGCGCCGAGGCGGGGAAATACTCTAGCGGTTGATGCGAGTATAAGGGTGAACGTAGTTCAGCTTCTCTGCTGGCATTGGCAAGATCAGATCATCGCCGTAGGGGCTGGATGCACCAGCAAAAGGCGCAGAGATTTCGGTGATTGCGTGCTCGCGATTTTCGTTCTTCGGCCAAGCCGGGGAAACGTGACCCTTCTTCTCATTCGACATAGCCCTTATTATTTCAAACCTTGCGCAAAAACGTAACTCAAACGATAACTAAACTTGGGTGGCATCATGTCTCAGTCTTCCCATCTTCCGCATTTCCGCACGTGGCTCGCCTCCCTTGACGAAGAAGAGCTGGCGACAATCCTCCGCAACCGGCCGGATGTGCTCAATCCGCTACCCCCGAGCATCGCCGCGCTCGCTACCCGCCTGCTACTGCGCACTTCTATCGCGCGGGCGCTCATGAACTGCACTGCACGGCAGCTTGCGGAAATTGAAGACATCGCGCGCCGCGGAGGGGAACTCGAAGAAGTAGAAGACCTTAATCCGGATATCACCCGCCAGCTCAAGGAGCGCGGACTAGCCTACGGCAACGTCCTCATTCCGCCGGAGGTCATGCCTGCCCTGCCCACGGGCTGGTCCCTCCTCGAGCAGGTCCGAGTCAGCCCCGAAGACATCTCTCAGCTGCCAGCCGAAGAGCGGAAGGTCCTCGAGACCCTTTCCCGCTCCAATGGCCTCGGCACCACGCGGGATGCGGCCATCGATGCGGATCCGGCCCGGCCGATTCCGCGGCTCATCGCCAAGCAGCTGCTGCAACGCGTAGACGCAACCACCGTCCGCCTGCCACGCGCCGTGCACCTTGCGCTTAACGGAAAGTCCACCGCCCCAATCCCAGTAGAGGGAATCACCGAATCCCCCGCCCCGGATTCCAAGGCCGATGATGCCGGCACCGCCGCCGGATTATCCGCCGTGCGAGGCATGCAGCGTGTCATTGATTCCCTTGGCGCACGGCCGATTGAACTCCTCAAGGACAAGACGGTGGGCGTTCGCCAGCTCACCAATTTGAGCAAAGCCCTCAACATCAACGAAGGAGAGCTGCGCCGCCTCATTGAACTCGGCATGAGCGCCCGTCTGCTCAACCGCGGCGAACCGAAAAACATGGAGGGCAATTTCCTCACCCCCACGGAGCTCTCCCAGGACTGGCTCGATGCGAACCTCGCAGAAAAGTGGCAGCTCCTGCTCGAGGCGTGGACTATCTCCACATGGACTAAGGAGGGGCGTACGCTGGCGCACACCAATGACCGGCTGCCGGAATTTAGACAAAAGGTCCTGGAAGTCTACCTGCGCGGGGCGAAACCTACCTTCGAGGAGGCCCTGCGCTTCCACTTCCCGCTCTTCGCCACACATACCTCGGATGAGACCCTCGCCGATCTCCGCGCGGAAGCCGAGTGGATCGGTGCCATCGCCTTGGAGCGCCCCACCAGCGTACTAATCGAAGGCCCCGAGGCAGCCGCCCGGCTCACCCCAGACACCGTCAACTATTTCCTCATCCAGGCTGATATGACCGTATTGGTTCCCGGCCCGCTCGATCCAGTAACCCACCAAAGGCTCGAATCCGTAGCCGATCTCGAATCCCCCGGCCTGGCCAGCGTCTATCGCATCTCGGACGCTTCCCTGCGCCGCGGGCTCGATCGTGGCATGACGGGAGAGGAAATACACGCTTTCTTCGCCGACCACGGAGAAGTACCGCAGACGCTGGAGTTCCATATCGGGGACGTCGCCAAGCGCCATGGCACCCTGCGCTCTGGGCCGGCGCTGTCCTACCTGCGCAGCGAGGATCCGGCTCTTCTCCAGATTGCGCTCAAGGCTGCGCCTTTGCGCCTGCTCGCGCCCACCGTCGCGGTTTCTCAATTATCCGTGCACGACCTACTGGAGCGCCTGCGCGAGCACGGACTTTCCCCTGCCGCAGAGGACGAAAACGGCGCCAGCCTTACCGTCGCACCCGAACCAGCCACCCTGCCGACCCCCACCGCGCGACGGGCCACCGCTTTGCCGGATATTGCGAAGGCCATGCGCAACCTGCGCGATGACACCGCCCCTACTACTCCCAGCCTCGATATAGTCCACGCAGCCGCGCGCACTGCCCGGTCAATCACGATTGGCTATGCGGATAAGAACGGCAACGAAAAGAAGCGCACCGTCACCCCGCTGACCGTCGCGGGTGGGCAGATCGACGCCCGTGCGGCCGATGGCTCTACCATCCGGTTTCCCTTGCACCGAATCACCTCCGTTACGCTGGAGCCATGAATGGACCATTGATTGTGCAGTCGGATAAGACCGTCCTGCTCGAGGTGGATCACGCCCAGGCCGCTGAAGCCCGCGCCGCGCTCGCTCCTTTTGCGGAGCTGGAGCGCGCCCCCGAGCACGTGCACACCTACCGCATCACCCCACTTGCGCTGTGGAATGCCCGCGCGGCCGGGCACGATGCCGAGCAGGTCGTCGACGTCCTGGAAAACTACTCCCGCTTTCCAGTCCCCCAAGCCCTGCTTATCGACGTCGCCGAAACCATGTCCCGCTACGGCCGCGTCCGCCTCCACGCTCACCCGGCCCATGGCCTCATCATCGAGTCCGATGAGCCGCCCATCCTGGAAGAACTCTCCCGCGGCGCTACCGGAAAACTCCTCGGCGCGCGCATCGACGCGAATTCCATCGCCGTCCCTCCCTCGGAGCGCGGCCGCCTCAAGCAGGCCCTGCTCAAGGCAGGCTGGCCGGCCGAGGATCTCGCTGGCTACGTCGATGGCGAGTCCCATCCCATCGCCCTCAATCACGACGGCTGGCAGCTACGCGATTACCAACAGTACGCCACCGAAGCCTTTTGGTCCGGTGGCTCTGGCGTCATCGTACTTCCGTGCGGTGCTGGCAAAACCATCGTCGGCGCGGCTGCGATGGCCAAGGCAGAATCCACCACGCTCATCCTGGTCACCAATACCGTCGCCGGACGACAGTGGCGCGACGAACTCCTGCGCCGCACCACCCTGACCGGAAACGAAATAGGCGAATACTCCGGTGAAAAGAAGGAAATCAAGCCCATCACCATCGCCACCTACCAGGTGGTCACCCGCAAAACCAAGGGCGAATACCGCGCCCTCGAGCTCTTCGATTCCCGCGACTGGGGCCTCATCATCTACGACGAGGTCCACCTCCTTCCCGCCCCGGTATTCCGGATGACGTCGGACCTGCAATCGCGGCGTCGGCTAGGGCTTACCGCTACCCTCGTGCGCGAGGACGGCCGCGAGGGTGACGTCTTCTCCCTCATCGGACCCAAGCGCTACGACGCCCCGTGGAAAGAACTCGAAATGGCCGGTTATATCGCCACCGCCGAATGCATCGAGGTCCGCGTGGATATGGACGCCGAGGAACGCATGCTGTACGCCACCGCCCAACCTCGCGACCGCTACCGCATCGCCGCCCAAGCCGCCGCCAAACTCCGTGCGGTAGACAAGATCCTGGCCCGGCACCCACAGCAGGCGCTCATCATCGGCGGTTATGTCGACCAGCTCAAAGAGCTCGGCGCGCATTTCGACACCCCCGTTATCGACGGCTCCACCTCCACCGCCAAGCGCGAGCGCCTCTTCCAACAATTCCGCGAGGGCACACTTCCTGTTCTCGTAGTGTCCAAGGTGGCCAATTTCTCCATCGACCTTCCCGAGGCGGCCCTAGCCATCCAGGTCTCCGGCACCTTCGGCTCCCGCCAAGAAGAGGCCCAACGCCTCGGCCGACTGCTGCGACCCAAGGAAGAGGAAGCCCTCTTCTATTCGCTGGTCACCCGCGATAGCCTCGATGCGGACTACGCCGTGCACCGCCAACGCTTCCTCGCCGAGCAGGGATATGCCTACCGGCTTATCGACGCACTAGACTTGGAACAATGAAAATCTTCAAGTTCGACGTAGACGAGTCCTTTGCCAAGGCCAATAACGAGCTCTTGCGCGATTCCAACCGCCTTCGCATCTCCGGCCTCGTGCTGGGCATCCTGCTCATCATCGGCGGCGCGGCCATCTGGTGGGGATTTTCCTGGGGCATTACCATCGGCCTCGGCATGATCCTTTTCGGAATCATGGTGGCTATCGTCGGCTTCGCCGCCGCCCGTAAAGTCGGCACCGCCCAGCAACTCTATGACTCCTATCCCCTCGCTCCAGCTGTGATCGCTGAGGTCAATGAACGCGACATGGTCCTGCTCGCCCTGGTCAACACCAACGTGGATCCTTCCCTGCCTCCCCGCTGGGCTGCGTGTCTGCGCACCGTGACTGCCATTCCCGGCATCCAGCGAACCGTGGGCACCAAGGTTCCCGTCGCCGCTGTTTCCGGCCGCGCGGACAACAACCACTGGCAGCAAATCACCCCTATGCCCATTGCTTGGGGCACCCCGGACGCCGAAACCGTCACCATCGCCCGAAAGTCCATCCCCCAGGAGGAATGGCAGCGCCTCGAGCGCGCCCGCAAGCGCCTTTCGGACGTGAAGGCCACGAAGTTCGACCTCCTCGTTCTTTAAAGCCCCATAAGCATTTTCTTGGTTCACGGCCACGTGCTCATCAGCCCGAATCGAATACCCCATCTCCTGCCAAGGACAGCGCGAACGCGCAATGCACTCGGATACTCGGTTTAGGGCATGCTTTGCAGCTCGGTAGCCCTCGAAAAGGAACCGAGTAAAGCACTGAACATGCAGCCATGCCTGGGCGATCAAACCGCGGAGCTTGGGGCTCTATCTTTCCCTACCTTCTTTTTGTTCGTTGTTGTTGGTGTGTGAGGTATTGGGCCCAGGTGTGGTTCCAGTGGGTTTGGTGTGTGGCTAGTGGGCCGGTGGGGTGGTCTAGTTGGTAGGTGCCGTCGTGGTGGAGCCAGGCGATGGTTCCGGTGATGGGGTCGAGGATGTAGTGGATTCTGCGGTCGGTTTTGATGTTGTGGTGGTGTTGGCAGAGGTTTACTAAATTATCTGGGCTGGTTGGCCCGCCGAGGTGGTATTCGATGCGGTGGTCGAGTTGGCACCTAGTGGCGGGGACGGTGCAGCCAGGCCAGCGACAGGTGGCGTCTCTGCCTTGGGTGTATGCGCGGATGTCAGTGGTGGGGGTGTAGAAGTCTGTCTCGTCGGCGTTAAGCCTACGGATGAAGGTGGTGTCTGTGGGTGCGTGGTTGAGGTTTATCCATCCGGCACCAGGGTGAAAGACCAGGTTGGTATCGGGGTTGGTGGTAAACGTGTTGATGGCAACACTGGTGTGGGTGTCTTCGAGGATGAGGTCGATGAGTGCTTGTGCTGCGGTGGTTGCGGTCTGGTTAGTGTAGGCGTCGATGTGGCGGGCGATGATGGTGGCGGTGGCACTATCGCAGGTCAAAGATAGTGTGGTGGTGTTATCCGGGTTGTAGTTGATGCGCAGGCGTGGTTCGGGTTGTTGTTCTTTGTCTTCGGGGCGCAGGTGGGTGTCGATGAAGGTGCGGATAAAGCGGCGCAGGTCTGCGTCGGTGGGGACTGTTTGGTTGGGTGTGGTGGGGGTGAGGAAGTCTGCGAGTGCGGCGTCGATGGCTTCGAGGTGTTCTGGGTTGTTGTCTAGGCGGGTGAGTTCGCGGTCGATGATGCGCAGTTTGGTTAGGTCGAGTATCCAGTGCTGGCCTTGGACTTCGGTAACAAGGGGTAGTTGGCGCATGCGGAAATGGGCACGCAGGTAGCCTAGTAGTTTGGAGTAGGAAATACCGAGGTCTTTGGCGAGGCTGGTGAGGCTCAGGTCGACGTCGTCGTCTAGTTGGGGGAGGATGGCGCGGTAGAGGAACCAGGTGGTTTTGCGTGTGTAGGTGCCGGCTTTGCCGATGTGGTTGCCGGGTGCGTTGGTGGTGTAGAACGCTTCAGGAACGTCTTGGTCGGCATCTGTGTCGTGTGCGTTTGCGGGGTGGTCACCTATAAGGAGGGTGTCTGGGTAGTCGAGGGTGGTATCTGGTTCGGGTGGGGTGAGTGTGGCAGTCATGGACGAGGCACTCCAGCAGAGAAGAACAGGGTTCGTATATATTTTCTAACGAGTGCCTTTATAGTATCCCGGGTGGTGGACATGTGGCCCCGGTGGGGGTGTTTATGTTCGAATAGGTTACCCTAAAACCGCAGGGATCCCCAGAGTCGCACCACAACCAGCACCGGGGGTAAAAGCAAAGGTTTAGGGTTGGGCGGCGTCGGCAAGCTGGTTGCGAATTTCAGGGCAGTCAGCAAACTTTCGCTGTAGGCGACCTAAGAAGTCCTCAAATGAAGCCGGGTCAGCTACTTTCTGAACTTTCCCGAGCAACCCATACGCTTGGTCGCAACCAAAGGCATCTTCTGTTTCCAGCTTCTCCTCGATAAGCTGCATAAGAACGGGAATGGTTTCGACCCGCAGGTGCGGAAGAAGTAGTTCTGCCACATTGCGTTGGAGCCCGGCGTCCGAGGCTGTCGCCCATGCTCGTTTCGGATCGCGTAGGCACTGATACTGAAACATTGCAAGATCCCAGGGCTTATCACGCAGCCGAGCCTCGATGTGCTCCACTGCGCTATCCCCCACCGCCCCAAAAAGACCTTTCGCTGTCGAAAGCCGTGGAAACGCGTCGAAAACTCGCTCATTGACGTAAGGGCTGCGGTGAGGAAAGTGGACGTCGGTAATCGCGGCCCAACCACCAGCAATGTTGAACGTTTCCTCAGCGGGAAGGATTCGCATCGCTTCTTCCGAGTACGTGTAAGCAAGGTCGAACCGGCCGATCTCCGAAAGCCCGCTAATGAGCTGCTCGTATCCGTCCGTGTGGGTACGAAATACCTCCTCGACAGAACCGGAAAGCACCGCTAACCGACGACCGACATACTCACCCTGCGCACGCTCGCGCAGCTCTTTGAGGCCTTCAGGTCCTAAAGCCTCCGCGTACTGTACGGGGTCGATATCAACCTGCTCCGCATACGGCGACTCAAGAACGCCCAAGAGCCACTCGGCTAAGCGCAGCCCGTCAACCTGGGCCAATTGGGCGGCCTGAGGTAGTTCCTGGGCCAAGCGCCCCGCACACCAGATCACGGACCCAACCGGATCATTAACCAGCGGCAACTGTAGCAGAACCTCTTCTAGCGCCCGTTGCGCGACCGGGAAGACGTCGCAAGGCTCTATTGACTTGACGCCTTCGCTGGTCAGGTGTTGAGGCTCATCAATTGCCACATTCAAAAGCACACCCGCCTGCCACACCTGGTCGGCATACGCCCGTGAATCGTCGGGGTCAGTCAGATTCAAACCGGATGGGTTTACAAGGGTGTTGGTTGCTTCGTCGAGCGTCTGCACTACTTCTGGCATTCCTTTAGGTCCGCGAGAAACTCCTTCAGCGTTTCCGTGAGCTCCCATATTTGGTTACGCTCCTCCTCAAACATGCGGTCAACGAGGAAATCCACGCCGACCAAATCATCCGGATGCAAGCTATCCAAATAAGCCAGGAGCTTATCGACGCCTTCGAGTCCAAGAATTCCTTGCTCGACCTGGTCCGCCACATAAGAAATTTGCTTTCGGTCCATAGTGAGGAGAATAGCAAAACGTGAAAAAGAAGGAGGCGGTGGTTTGCCGTCTCCTTCTTGATGTTCCAATATGAAGTTGTTTGTTGTTGTTTGGTGTCGGCGGTGACTTACTCTCCCACAACCTCCCGGTTGCAGTACCATCAGCGTGTGCAGGCTTAGCTTCCGGGTTCGGAATGGGACCGGGCGTTTCCCTGCAGCTATTGACCACCGACAAACATGCGAAGCACATACCCTTACCTTTTGGGTGCCCACCCTGGGGGTGGGTGTTGTGTCAGATACTGCATAGTGGACGCGGTCACGACAGTGACTATTTTTCTTCTGTTTTTCTTGTTGTTTTTGCCAGCACACATCATGTGTGTTGGTGTTTGTTGTGGTCAATTAGTACCAGTAGCCTTCACACTTTGCAGTGCGTCCAGGTCTGGCCTATCTACCCTATCGTCTTTAGGGGACCTTAACGAAACCTCATCTTAAAACAGGCTTCCCGCTTAGATGCTTTCAGCGGTTATCCCTTCCGTACGTAGCCAACCAGCGATACCCCTGGCGGGATAACTGGCACACTAGAGGTACGTCCGTCCCGGTCCTCTCGTACTAGGGACAGCTTTCTTCAAGTTTCAACGCGCGCGGCGGATAGAGACCGAACTGTCTCACGACGTTCTGAACCCAGCTCGCGTGCCGCTTTAATGGGCGAACAGCCCAACCCTTGGGACCTACTCCAGCCCCAGGATGCGACGAGCCGACATCGAGGTGCCAAACCATCCCGTCGATATGAACTCTTGGGGAAGATCAGCCTGTTATCCCCGGGGTACCTTTTATCCGTTGAGCGACACCACATCCACAAGTAGGTGCCGGATCACTAGTCCCGACTTTCGTCCCTGCTCGACATGTCTGTCTCACAGTCAAGCTCCCTTGTGCACTTACACTCACCACCTGATTGCCAACCAGGCTGAGGGAACCTTTGGGCGCCTCCGTTACATTTTGGGAGGCAACCGCCCCAGTTAAACTACCCACCAGGCACTGTCCCCAACCCAGATCATGGGCCAAGGTTAGATGCTCAATCCGATCAGAGTGGTATTTCAACAACGACTCCACCACCACTAGCGTGGTAGCTTCTTTGTCTCCCACCTATCCTACACAAACCGAACCAAACACCAATACCAAGCTATAGTGAAGGTCCCGGGGTCTTTTCGTCCTGCCGCGCGTAACGAGCATCTTTACTCGTAGTGCAATTTCACCGGGCCTGTGGTTGAGACAGCAGAGAAGTCGTTACGCCATTCGTGCAGGTCGGAACTTACCCGACAAGGAATTTCGCTACCTTAGGATGGTTATAGTTACCACCGCCGTTTACTGGGGCTTAAATTCTCAGCTTCGCAGTCAAAGACTACTAACCGGTCCTCTTAACCTTCCAGCACCGGGCAGGCGTCAGTCCATATACATCAACTTCACGTCTTCGCATGGACCTGTGTTTTTGATAAACAGTCGCTTCCCTCTATTCTCTGCGACCCCACAACGCTTCCAGCCGCATGGGCCTTCACGTCGTGAGGCCCCCCTTCTCCCGAAGTTACGGGGGCATTTTGCCGAATTCCTTAACCACAGTTCACCCGAACGCCTTAGTATTTTCAACCTGACTACCTGTGTCGGTTTAGGGTACGGGCCATACACACACATCGCTAGAGGCTTTTCTCGACAGTACAGGATCACCACCATCAACCCCATTGGGTCTACGCATCACGTCTCAACCAAACATGTGGCGGATTTACCTACCACACGGCCTGCACGCTTACACCACCAATCCAGTAAGTGGCGTGGCTACCTCACTGCGTCACCCCATCACTTGAACCACACATCAGGCCCCACGACATCAACACCACCAACACTCAAAGAGCATCAGTAGCGCATCCGCGGTGGTTAGTATCAGTGCTTTATCATGGGCGCGCATGTACGGGTACCAGAATATCAACTGGTTATCCATCGACTACGCCTGTCGGCCTCGCCTTAGGTCCCGACTCACCCTGGGAAGACGAACTTGACCCAGGAACCCTTAGTCATCCGGCGGATAGGATTCTCACCTATCAATTCGTTACTCATGCCTGCATTCTCACTCGCACACAGTCCACGCCTCCTTACGGTAACGCTTCAACCCATGCACGACGCTCCCCTACCCAAACAAAATGTTTGCCGCGGCTTCGGCGGTGTACTTGAGCCCCACTAAATTGTCGGCGCAGAACCACTCGACCAGTGAGCTATTACGCACTCTTTCAAGGATGGCTGCTTCTAAGCCAACCTCCTGGCTGTCTTCGCGATCCCACATCCTTTTCCACTTAGTACACCCTTAGGGGCCTTAACCGGCGATCTGGGCTGTTTCCCTCTCGACTATGAAGCTTATCCCCCACAGTCTCACTGCCGTACAACACAATTAGCGGCATTCGGAGTTTGGCTGACATTGCTAAGATTGTAGTCCCGCTCAACCAACCAGTCGCTCTACCTCCACCAAGCTATAATACGACGCTGCACCTAAATGCATTTCGGGGAGAACCAGCTATCACGGAGTTTGATTGGCCTTTCACCCCTACCCACAGCTCATCCCCGCAGTTTTCAACCTACGTGGGTTCGCGCCTCCACAACCTCTTACAGCTGCTTCACACTGGCCATGGGTAGATCACCCCGCTTCGGGTCCAGGACATGCCACTCAAACACCCCATTAGGATTCGGTTTCCCTACGGCTACCCCACACGGGTTAACCTCGCGACATGCCGCTGACTCGCAGGCTCATTCTTCAAAAGGCACGCCATCACACACAAAAAAGTGCTCTGACGGATTGTAAGCACATGGTTTCAGGAACTATTTCACTCCCCTCCCGGGGTACTTTTCACCATTCCCTCACGGTACTTAATACACTATCGGTCACACTGAGTATTTAGGCTTACCGGGTGGTCCCGGCAGATTCACAGCAGATTCCACGAGCCCGCTGCTACTCGGGCAACCCAACAACCCACATGCCATTGTCTTCAACTACAGGACTCTCACCTTCTCCGGCAGGCCATTCCAAACCACTTCACCTAACAACAACACACAAGCACGATGATGGTAGTCACCGCCCATTGGGGCCCACAACACCGCACACACAACCCCTACCAGGTATCACATGCACACGGTTTAGCCTCATCCACGTTCGTTCGCCACTACTAGCAGAATCATTATTATTTTCTCCTCCTACGGGTACTGAGATGTTTCACTTCCCCGCGTCAACCCCCACAACAGCTATGAATTCACTGAAGGGTAACCCCACATAACCAGGGCCAGGTTTCCCCATTCGGACATCCTCGGATCAACGCTTAATTGACAACTCCCCGAGGCTTAACGCAGCCTTTCACGTCCTTCATCGGCTCAGCATGCCAAGGCATCCACCATGCGCCCTTAATAACGAACACACAAACCACCACACACAAACACGCAGTGGCCACACAAGTGAACTTGACAAAAAATTAACTAAAGAAAAAAGAAATCACACAAACACACACAAACAAACCACAAAAGCAGCCCATCCATGCATGTTTAATGCTCGCGTCCACTATACAGTTCTCACACAACACCCCAACCACACCCGGCCAACACAAACCGTGTCAGCACGACACATGGTCAGGCACAAAAAAAGGGGAATAATGCCCCAGACACCCAACAATGCACCAACATACAAACAACCTATTTTTTACAACTGTGCACGGCTTGTGTGTCACAAAGCGCCATTCAAACACTTGACTTGCCTTAAAGGTGCGTGATTCACCCGGATTTCAACAAACAACGTTGGCAGCATGACACTCGCACACTCAACCAACCACCCACCACAAACCGTGGCAGAAAAAGCACAACTGTGCCCACAAATAAAGCTCCTTAGAAAGGAGGTGATCCACCCGCACCTTCCGGTACGGGTACCTTGTTACGACTTCGTCCCAATCGCCGATCCCACCTTCGACGGCTCCCTAACAAGTTTGGGCCACCGGCTTCGGGTGTTACCAACTTTCATGACGTGACGGGCGGTGTGTACAAGGCCCGGGAACGTATTCACCGCAGCATTGCTGATCTGCGATTACTAGCGACTCCGACTTCATGGGGTCGAGTTGCAGACCCCAATCCGAACTAAGGCCGGCTTTCAGCGATTCGCTCCACCTCACAGTGTCGCTGCGCATTGTACCGACCATTGTAGCATGTGTGAAGCCCTGGACATAAGGGGCATGATGATTTGACGTCATCCCCACCTTCCTCCGAGTTGACCCCGGCAGTCTCTCATGAGTCCCCAACCAAATGCTGGCAACATAAGACAAGGGTTGCGCTCGTTGCGGGACTTAACCCAACATCTCACGACACGAGCTGACGACAACCATGCACCACCTGTACACCAGCCACAAAGGGAAAGACTATCTCTAGCCCGATCCGGTGTATGTCAAGCCCAGGTAAGGTTCTTCGCGTTGCATCGAATTAATCCACATGCTCCGCCGCTTGTGCGGGCCCCCGTCAATTCCTTTGAGTTTTAGCCTTGCGGCCGTACTCCCCAGGCGGGGCGCTTAATGCGTTAGCTACGGCACGAAAGTCGTGAAAAGACCCTCACACCTAGCGCCCACCGTTTACGGCATGGACTACCAGGGTATCTAATCCTGTTCGCTACCCATGCTTTCGCTCCTCAGCGTCAGTAACTGCCCAGTAACCTGCCTTCGCCATCGGTGTTCCTCCTGATATCTGCGCATTTCACCGCTACACCAGGAATTCCAGTTACCCCTACAGTACTCAAGTTATGCCCGTATCGCCTGCACGCCCGGAGTTAAGCCCCGGAATTTCACAGACGACGCGACAAACCACCTACGAGCCCTTTACGCCCAGTAATTCCGGACAACGCTCGCACCCTACGTATTACCGCGGCTGCTGGCACGTAGTTAGCCGGTGCTTCTTATCTAGGTACCGTCACAAAAGCTTCGTCCCTAGCGAAAGGAGTTTACAACCCGAAGGCCGTCATCCCCCACGCGGCGTCGCTGCATCAGGCTTGCGCCCATTGTGCAATATTCCCCACTGCTGCCTCCCGTAGGAGTCTGGGCCGTATCTCAGTCCCAATGTGGCCGTCCACCCTCTCAGGCCGGCTACCCGTCGCCGCCTTGGTAGGCCATTACCCCACCAACAAGCTGATAGGCCGCGAGCTCATCCTACACCGAAAAAACTTTCCAACCATCACACTAAAAATGGTTCCTATCCGGTATTAGACCCAGTTTCCCAGGCTTATCCCGAAGTGCAGGGCAGATCACCCACGTGTTACTCACCCGTTCGCCACTCGAGTACCCTGCAAGCAGGGCCTTTCCGTTCGACTTGCATGTGTTAAGCACGCCGCCAGCGTTCGTCCTGAGCCAGGATCAAACTCTCCACAAAAAAATTTCAGAACAAAAATCCGAAACAGGCCGTGAAAAGCCCGAAACCCAACAAAAGAACAAACCACCACAAACCACAAAAGCCTGTGCTGGCGTCCAAAAAATTACTACAAAGAAAAAATAAACAGTTCCCTCAACCCGACGGGGTCAAAAATAAGGAAACTGAAAAAAGTTGAACACAATCACATGCCAACCAATCCATCTCAATGCAGCCGAAACACCAAACAGCATTCAAAAGAGTACGTGTTCCACATACCCAACCGGCACACACCAACCAACAAACCACTAAGCCTGCTGGCAGACAAACCAATCAACACACAACCATGCACACAAAAAATAAAAAGTACATTGGCACACTATTGAGTTCTCAAACATCATCCGCACACCACAAAAATTAACCTACCGTTAACCTCTCGTTGGCGGCTCGTACAAACCTACTCAACTCAATGAACCCTGTCAAATCCTTGAACCAAGTCCGTACGAAATTCGCTCAAAAGTAACCTCCCGGCTACCTCGCGGCGACTTGGATTAATGTAGTCCAACCCCTCCAACAATGACAAATCCCCAGCACAGTCCGGATTTCCCGCACCACATACCAGAGCAACTCCGCGCCAGAAGGCAGGATTCGGTGGGCGACTTAAGCCGTATAGAAGGCCCCCAACTCCACTGCGAGATTGCCTCCTCTCAGTGCTGCAGGGGCCTAAACGACAGGATGTGTTGGTGAGGTTGTACGGCTAGCCGGTCTGGCGTGCTGATATTACGACTATTTCACTTATCCAAAGGGATATTCCAGCTTCAACCATGAAATACCGCCAAAGACATGCCGGTGTGCTAGGCACCTAGGTTCACGATGAGGGGATGAGTAAAAATCATCCTCGATGCCCCGTCTGCGGCGGGACATGCACGAAACACGGAACAACGAGTGCTGGGCGCCAACGATGGCGATGCCGCACCTGCAAGGCCACCTTCACCCGCGTGAATAACGATGCTGTGCAAGCCAAATGGTTCCGCCTTTTCATTTTCTGGCTCACCTCCAGCAACAGCCTGGAAGAAACAGCTAAAACCTGCGGTGTTTCACCGCGAACTTTGCAACGACGCTTTAAACCGTTCTGGCTTATCCAACCTCCCCGAAGCGTTGATAAGCAGCGAATCTACGATCAAGTCTTCATCGACGGCACCTACTTCAACACCAAGTGCCTTGTTGTAGCTGCCGACTCCAGCCATGTCATCAATTGGTTCTGGTGCACGAAAGAATCCTCGTGGTCCTACACGCGCCTGCTCGACCCACTAGCCCCACCACAATTGGTGACCTGCGATGGGGATGCCGGAGGCCTTAAAGCACTGCACCACTTGTGGCCTAATACCCCGGTTCAACGCTGCATTGTCCACGTCAAACGCAATATCCAACGCGCCACCGGCCTTCATCCCACTTCCGCTATGGGCAAAGCATTACAACGACTTTCCTTTGAACTACTCGCCGTCGACAACCTGGATAAAGCAGCCGAATGGACCGTAAAACTACAACAGTTCGGCACCGTATTTAGCACCCAGCTCAAAGCCAAAACCTACGTCAAAGACGTTCCTTTCGACCAGATTCCAAAGTCCAAGCGCCGGAACAAAAAGTGGTGGTACACCCACTACACTCACCGCGGAATCTACCTGCAGCTAAAGAAAATGAGCCAACAAGGACACCTCTTTGCCTACCTCACCGAAGCCGAAGAAGGCCAACGGTTTGAACGCACGACCAACAAGCTAGAAGGCGGGGTGAACTCACAAATTAAGCAACTTATGCACACCCACCGCGGACTGCGCGACGAACAACAGCGCATCGCCTGCGACTGGTGGTTATACCTCCACACGCAACTGCCTGACGACCCTGTAGAGATCGCCAGGCAGCAAAACTGGGGCCAGGACGCACTCGCCAAAGCACAAACCCTAGCCAACCAGGAAAAACAAGCCACCAGTGGCCACGAAGACGGCCGACCAGCAACCTACGACAGTGCCATCGACACTGCCTACAACCACTCTATGGGAATACGCAAAGGCCACATACGCTAACCCCACCAACACAAAATGTCGTTTAGCCTGACACGCCGCAAAACAACACATTCTGGGCTTAAGGGACATTTCGTGTGGATAAATCGATGCGGATTCCCAGGACAGCCTTGGGCGATGCCGGGATCTTGTTTTTGAATTGGTTCCAACAGCCTGATCGTCGAAATTAACACCGGACAGTCCTAGGCCTGTGGTAAGAAAGCTGCTACTGATGCGGTAAAGCCAGTTTCTATGGCTAATAGGAACCGGCCGTCGTGTGACATGTGCGGCCACGGACTGGTAAAGAACGGCAAGACAGCTGCAGGAACCCAACGCTGGCTGTGCCCGCAGTGCCAAGCATCGTCGATTAATACTCGCGCACACCAGCGAGATTCGGCACTTTAAAATCTTTATCGACTGGATTCTGTCCGGTGAATCCGCAGACCATCTCGCCGCACGTCTCGGGGTAACACGGCGCACTTTAACCCGGTGGTTCACGCTGCTGTGGTTTATCACCGTGCCAACAGCAACAGATTCCCATCGTGTGTATGACCAAGTCTTTATCGACGGCACCTACTTTCACAAGAAATGCCTGCTTGTAGCCTGCACCCAAACACACGTCATCGCCTGGCATTGGTGCCTGCGCGAAAGCTCGTATGAGTACCTGAAACTTCTCGACAAAATCGCGCAACCACTCGTAGTCACCACCGATGGGGCAGGTGGAGCCTTAAAAGCACTACGGGCTAAATGGCCCGACGTGACCATTCAGCGGTGTCTTGTTCACGTCCAGCGCAACACCTTCGCCGACATCAGCCGCAATCCGATTCATCCAGCACATAAAGCAATCCGGAAACTGGGCTGCATGCTCGTTAAGGTACACAGTCCCGAAGATGCTGCACGGTTTACCACTGCAGTCCACCACGCCCGCATCACCTTTGCTGATTGACTTAAACAGCGAACCTATCGCAGCACCATACCGCCAGGCCAAGTACCCAAATGGGTCAGCCCTAACCAGAAATGGTGGTACACCCACCGCAACGCCCGCAGGGCCCTCAAACGGTTAGAAAAACTCATCCACGCAAAACAACTATTTGTCTTTCTTACCCCGCCTGATGGTGTCACCCAGGACTTAAAATCCACCACGAACCTCCTGGAAGGCGGCATCAACAAACAGCTCAAAGACTTAGCAGGCAATCATCGTGGCATGTTCGATGAGCATCAGCGCATCACCATGGACTGGTGGCTTTTCACCCACACCGAAGACCCTGTACCGCCACTGGATATAGCCAAGCAACAAGACTTCGGACGCCAAGGAGAAAAAGCCGCACGCGCAGCCTGGGCGAAAGAAGAACTTAAACGACACGGCCACCCAGACGGGCGACCAGTCACATATGACACCCACATCGACAGCGAATGGAACCCCAGCTTAGGAATAAGAAAAGGCTGGGCCGGACGCGCCTAAATCCACACGAAATGTCCCTTAACGCGACACGCCGCAAATCCACACGAAATGTCCCTTAAGCCACATTCTGTCGTTTAGGCCGCTGCAGGAGAGGGTTCGCAGATCGGCCTAAACGACAGGATGTGTTGGTGAGGTTGTACGGCTAGCCGGTCTGGCGTGCTGATATTACGACTATTTCACTTATCCAAAGGGATATTCCAGCTTCAACCATGAAATACCGCCAAAGACATGCCGGTGTGCTAGGCACCTAGGTTCACGATGAGGGGATGAGTAAAAATCATCCTCGATGCCCCGTCTGCGGCGGGACATGCACGAAACACGGAACAACGAGTGCTGGGCGCCAACGATGGCGATGCCGCACCTGCAAGGCCACCTTCACCCGCGTGAATAACGATGCTGTGCAAGCCAAATGGTTCCGCCTTTTCATTTTCTGGCTCACCTCCAGCAACAGCCTGGAAGAAACAGCTAAAACCTGCGGTGTTTCACCGCGAACTTTGCAACGACGCTTTAAACCGTTCTGGCTTATCCAACCTCCCCGAAGCGTTGATAAGCAGCGAATCTACGATCAAGTCTTCATCGACGGCACCTACTTCAACACCAAGTGCCTTGTTGTAGCTGCCGACTCCAGCCATGTCATCAATTGGTTCTGGTGCACGAAAGAATCCTCGTGGTCCTACACGCGCCTGCTCGACCCACTAGCCCCACCACAATTGGTGACCTGCGATGGGGATGCCGGAGGCCTTAAAGCACTGCACCACTTGTGGCCTAATACCCCGGTTCAACGCTGCATTGTCCACGTCAAACGCAATATCCAACGCGCCACCGGCCTTCATCCCACTTCCGCTATGGGCAAAGCATTACAACGACTTTCCTTTGAACTACTCGCCGTCGACAACCTGGATAAAGCAGCCGAATGGACCGTAAAACTACAACAGTTCGGCACCGTATTTAGCACCCAGCTCAAAGCCAAAACCTACGTCAAAGACGTTCCTTTCGACCAGATTCCAAAGTCCAAGCGCCGGAACAAAAAGTGGTGGTACACCCACTACACTCACCGCGGAATCTACCTGCAGCTAAAGAAAATGAGCCAACAAGGACACCTCTTTGCCTACCTCACCGAAGCCGAAGAAGGCCAACGGTTTGAACGCACGACCAACAAGCTAGAAGGCGGGGTGAACTCACAAATTAAGCAACTTATGCACACCCACCGCGGACTGCGCGACGAACAACAGCGCATCGCCTGCGACTGGTGGTTATACCTCCACACGCAACTGCCTGACGACCCTGTAGAGATCGCCAGGCAGCAAAACTGGGGCCAGGACGCACTCGCCAAAGCACAAACCCTAGCCAACCAGGAAAAACAAGCCACCAGTGGCCACGAAGACGGCCGACCAGCAACCTACGACAGTGCCATCGACACTGCCTACAACCACTCTATGGGAATACGCAAAGGCCACATACGCTAACCCCACCAACACAAAATGTCGTTTAGCCTGACACGCCGCAAAACAACACATTCTGTCGTTTAGGCCCGCAGATCTAAAAGCCATTGCATGGAAAAAGGCCCCCGATTTCTCGGGGGCCTATCGGTGGAGCTGCCGGGAATTGAACCCGGGTCCTTCGTCACCTTGCCAGGGCTTCTCCGTGCGCAGTCCGCACAGAATCTCTGCTCGGCCCTCCGGATCGGGCGAACACGTCCGGATGATGGGCCCAGTCACCAGTAAGAGTCCCGACTGGTCCTGATGACCCGGCCAGCCGGCTAGTTCCTTAGTCGATGCCAGGATCTAGGTCAGGAACGAAACCTAGGCTGACAGACACGCGTCGCTGTATTTAGGCAGCGAGGGCGTAGTCACGCTGAGAGTTCTTCTCTGCGTTTATTGGTTGCTACGACGCTTATACGGTGGTCGTTAGCCTGCACCGGCACGCTTCCCCTGGCGCAGTGCACGAAGTCGAAACCAAATCAACCCCATGCTGTAGGGACGGGATAGTGCATCTTCCCTACGGTTCGTTCAACACTACCCCACCCGCTTTTATTTCCTCAAGTGCTCCTCTAACCATTCCTTGAGGACTACCGCATGGTTGACCGTGCGGTTGGCGGCGGCGAAGAGGAGGGTGGCGTCGGCAAGCGCACGCAATTGGGCGAGCTCCTCGGAGTCATTGTCATCGAGCTCGGCCTTGTAACGGCGGGCAAACTCGTCGAAGCGATCCTCGTCGTGGTTCCACCACTTGCGCAGCTCGGGGCTCGGCGCGACGTCCTTGAACCACTCGTCGTAGACCAGGTCGCTCTTGGCGACGCCCCGGGGCCACATCCGATCCACCAGCACCCCAGTGCCTTCGATAGTGTCCTCGCCCTTGACTACATCGTGAACCTTCGCCGTCTTAAACATTGATGCCCTTCACGCGGCGGCCGAGCTCGCGGGAAATTTCGCGGTCTTGGTCGCGACGCTTAATATCCTCTCGCTTGTCATAGTCCTGCTTACCTTGAGCCAGCGCGAGCGAAAGCTTCGCGTAGCCATTCTTGAGGTAGACCTTGAGCGGGACCAAGGTCTTATTACCGTTGCGCACCTGCCCGTAAAGCTTGTCGATCTCGCGGCGGTGCAGCAAAAGCTTGCGAGTGCGCCGCGGGCTGTGGTTCGTCCACGAGCCCATGGAATATTCCGGGATGTGCAGGTTGCGCAGGTACACCTCGCCATCATCGATGGTAGCGAAGGCATCATTAAGCGAGATTTTTCCCTCCCGCAGGGATTTGATCTCGGTGCCGAGCAGGACGATGCCGCACTCGTATTCCTCGAGGATCTTGTAGTCATGCCGGGCCCGGCGGTTAGTAGCGAGCGTTGCTTCGCCGGACGCCGCCTTCTTATTCTTCTTGCCCTTCTTAGCCATAATTATGGCAGTGTAGTGCCCTTTTAGCCGGCCCAGCAAACGGGCTATTTGCGCACATAGGACCGCAGGGCGATATGTGCTGTGACGGCGGTGACCACCAGCGCCAGCAAGCCCACGAGAGGCAGGGCAATCCAGAGGTCGCCAGACTTCATGGGGGCGAGCAGCTGGGATTCATACAGCCCTTGCAGGGATGGGTCCACCACTTGGGATTTGCCCAGAAAAATCCCGGCGCCACCCAAGACCACGCCGATGAGCGAGGCCAGCACTGCTTCCAGTACGAACGGCGCCTGCGTCATCCACCGGCTCGCGCCCACCATGCGCATGATTTCCGTTTCGCGGGTGCGGTGGAACGCGGCGATCTGCACCATATTGGCCACCAAGAAGATGGCCGCCACGGACATCACAATAGCCAGCACAAAGGTGGCATTGCGGATAGAGTCCAGGTTGCTTGCGGCATCGCGCACTTCTTGCTGCTGGTCGACGACATCCTCTACCGCCGGGTTATCCCTAATCGCATCGATCGCAGAAGCGTCTTCTGGATCCTTCAGGCGCACGTGGAACGCTGCCGGCAGCGCATCGGGCGAGGTTTGTTCCACCATGACGGGGTCGGTGTCTTGGAAGAGTTCCTTGAATCGCTCATAGGATTCCGCGCGGTTGCGGTATTCCACGGACTCGACGGAATCATCCGCGTCGAGCTGTCCCTGGAGATCCGCGCAGGCCGGGGTCACGCAATCCTGGTCACCAGCGGAAATATCCTCGTTAAGCTGGACCATAACCTCAACGCGGTCGAGGTAGATCTCCTTGGTGTCCTTGGTCAGGTTGGTCACCATGATGCCGGCAACAACGAGGCCTACCGCAATAGCGGTGGTGATGATCATGGCGATGGTCATGGTCAGGTTGCAGCCAAGGCCCTTGGTGGCCTCGCGGAAAATAAAACCTAGCTTCATGCTTCCCCCTCGTACGTCGCCTCGTGCTCATCGCGCACGAGGACTCCATTGCGCAGCTCCAGCACGCGCTTGCGTGCCCTATTGACGGCGCGGGCATTGTGGGTGGACATCACCACTGTGGTGCCACGGCGGTTGATGCCCAGCAGCAAGTCCATGATCTCGTCGGCGGTGGAGGGATCGAGGTTGCCCGTGGGTTCGTCGGCAAGCAAAAGCTTCGGCCGATTGACCACCGCGCGGGCAATGGCCACGCGCTGCTGCTCGCCACCGGAAAGCTCGTGCGGATACGCATCGCGGCGATCCTCTAGGCCAACCAGATCCAAGACCTGCGGGACCGAGGTGGAGATGCGGTACTTGCTCTTGCCAATAACCTCCAACGCAAAGGCCACGTTTTGGTACACCGTCAGCTTGGGCAGCAGGCGGAAGTCCTGGAAAACATAGCCAATGGACTGGCGCAGCACGTTAATCTGCTTGCCGGAAAGCTTGTTGACGTGGAAGTCATCAAAATAAATATCGCCCTTGGTCACATTGCTATAGCGCACCATGAGCTCCAGGAAAGTGGACTTACCGGAGCCGGACGGGCCGATGAGAAAGGCGAATTCACCATCCGCGATCTCGAAAGACACCCCATCGAGCGCTGGGCGGGACTCGGCGGAGTAGGCCTTAGTCACGTTGTCGAATCTAATCACGCGAATCACTGTAGCAACCAAAGTTGACACCACGCTGTGAACTGTATTTAAGTAATGTGGTCTAAAACACTAATTTGTTCCGACCCAATCGACAGAAAGTGCCGATACTATGGCCGAAACCGAAACCAAAGAAAAACCACGTTCTGCAAGCGGCTTCCTGGGCACTGTAGAAAAGATTGGCAATAAACTGCCGGATCCGTTCTGGCTCTTCGTTATCCTCGCAGCCATCGTCGCTGTGACTTCTTGGCTAGGACACCTCATTGGCATGACCGCAGAGGACCCCAAGACCGGCGAAACCATCGAAGTAGAATCCTTGCTGACCACCGAGAATATCTCGCGCATGGTTACTGATGCAGTGGAGAACTTCACCAGCTTCCCGCCGCTCGGCGTCATCCTTGCCGTGATGCTCGGCGTGGCCGTGGCGGAGCAGTCTGGCCTGCTTTCCGCTTTGGTGCGCGCGATGGTGACTAAGGTCAGCGCCAAAATGCTGACCTTTGTTGTGGCGATGGCCGGCGTGACCGGCTCCGTAGCCTCCGACGCCATCTACGTCATTCTGATTCCGCTGGGCGCAATGGCCTTCCACGCCGTGGGCCGCTCCCCCATCGTGGGCGCGATGGTGGCCTTCGCAGCATCGTCTGCGGGCTTTAATGCCTCATTGATTCTTAATATCACCGACCTCCTCCTGGCCGGTATTTCTACCCCAGCCGCGCAGTTCGTCGACGCCGAATACGAAGTCAGCCCGCTGGCCAATATCTTCTTCGTCATCCCTTCCGCCATCGTGCTCTCGCTCATCATTACCGCGGTAACGGAATTCCTCATGGTGAAAAAGGCCCGCGAACTAGTAGACCACGACCACATCAATTATGAGGAGGTGTCCTTCTCCAAGGCCGCCGGTGGCTCCGCTAATGAGGAAGCGGAGGATAAGGAATATGACTTCACCGACGATGAAGAGGCCATGCGCATCAAGCCCAACGAGCAGCGTGGTTTGATAGCCTCCGGCATTGCCTTGGCCGTTTTCCTCGCGGCCTTCTTCGCTCTTCTATTTATCCCTGGCTCGCCGCTGGCAAGCCAGGAGGATAGCTTCATGGAATCGCCTCTGATTAGCGCCATTGCAGTGCCGATTGCGCTAGCTTTCTTGGTCTGCGGCATTGTCTACGGCTTGGCGGCAGGCACCGTGAAGTCATCCGCTGATGTACCGGAGTTTATGGCCAAAGGCTTAGAGACCCTCGTTCCTATGCTGGTTCTCTTCTTCGCCGTCGCACAGTTCCTGGCCTGGTTCGAGTGGTCCAACCTCGGTGTATGGACTGCTATTAAGGGCTCCGAACTGCTTCAGCACTGGTCCCTGCCGCCGCTAGTAATGTTCGCCGCGCTGGTCGCTATGGTGGGCCTGCTCAACCTTTTCATCACCTCCGGCTCTGCCCAGTGGGCCCTGATGGCCCCGGTCGTTGTCCCGATGATGATGTACGTTGGCATCTCGCCTGAGGTTTCCCAGATGCTCTTCCGTATCGGTGACTCGCCGACGAATATCATCACCCCAATGTCACCGTACTTCGCCTTGGCGTTGACCTTCCTCCAGCGCTACTACAAGCACGCGGGTGTGGGTACTTTGATGTCCCTGGCGCTGCCCTACTCACTGTGCATGCTGGTGGGCTGGTTCATCTTCTTCGTCATCTGGTATCTCATCGGCATTCCGCTGGGACCAGGAGCACCGATGGACTACGTGGGTTAAGTCCATAGAGATCGGGCCGAACTGAGGATCTTCTCCCCTCAGTTCGGCCTTTTCGCGCTCAATTCAGCCCGATCAGCTTGGACCTAAGCTTGGTCTTCTTGTTGCTGCATGCGCCAGCGGATGCCGGATTCTAGGAAGCCATCGATGTCGCCATCGAGCACCTTGGATGGATCACCCACCTCAAAGTTGGTGCGCAAGTCCTTCACCATTTGGTACGGGTGCAGCACATAGGAACGCATTTGGTTGCCCCAAGAGGCGTTTCCGCCAGCGCCTAGGGCGTCAAGCTCGGCCTGTTCTTCTTGGCGCTTGCGCTCGAGAAGCTTTGCCTGCAGCACGCGCATAGCCGAGGCCTTATTCTGAATCTGGGACTTTTCATTCTGGCAGGTCACCACGATTCCGGTGGGAATATGGGTCAGGCGCACCGCGGAGTCGGTGGTATTGACGGACTGCCCACCAGGGCCAGAGGAACGGTAAACATCCACGCGCACCTCGGAATCCGGCACCTCAATCGAGTCAGTCTGCTCCACCACCGGAAGCACCTCTACCTCGGCAAAAGAGGTCTGGCGCCGGCCTTGGTTATCAAAGGGCGAGATGCGCACGAGTCGGTGCGCACCCTGTTCCACGGAGAGTTGGCCGTACATATATTCACCGTGGACCACAAAGGTGGCGGATTTAATGCCGGCTTCTTCCGCATAGGAAATGTCATAGATATCCACCTTATGGCCGTGCTTTTCTGCCCAGCGGGTATACATACGCATGAGCATCTCGGCCCAATCGGCCGCATCCACTCCGCCGGCACCGGAGCGGATATTGATTACTGCCTCGCGCGGGTCATACTCGCCAGAGAGCATGGTGGTAACTTCCAACGATTCGATGGCAGATTCCAGGGAATCCAACTCATCGTCCGCCAGAGAGGTGTCCCCTTCCTCTTCTGCCAACTCGTACATGACCGGCATATCTTCGAGGCGCCCGCGTAGCGCATCCAGCTTGCGCACCTTGGCCTGCGCGGCCGAAAGCTCGGAAGTGACCTTTTGCGCATAGGTGGGATCATCCCAGAGTGATGGATCGCCGGCTTGGGCTTCTAGTTCCCGAATGCGGGCAGCCAAAGCTTCCGGGTCCATGACCTTCTCGATGGTGGTCAGGGTGGTTTCCAATTGCTTGAGCCGTGCTGTTACTTCGGGACGCATAGGCCCCAATCCTACCCACCCGGCCGGCTCAATTAGCTATCGGCCGCATTTAGGGTGACAATGGTAGGCATGGATCAAAAGCCGAGCTTGCAGGAGATGATCGACGCGGTCATCAAGACCTTCATTGTCGCGCATGCAGATGACGGGGACGCGCACTTGGCGCAGGCCCTTGTCTATAACGCCGGCCGCTTGGCTTGGCGCCTGCGCGAAATGGGCGTTGACGTGGAGCAAAAGACTTCCATCTCGGACGTCGTTACGGATGCGGACCGCGCGGCCGAGCGCTTTGTCGCGGGCGTTCTCGAGGCTGTGCGCCCAGAGGACGGCATCCTCGGTGAAGAAGGCGCGGCTCGCGAGTCTCAGTCCGGCCGCATGTGGGTCATTGATCCGGTCGATGGCACTTATAATTTCTCCTCCGGATCCGATTATTGGTGCTCTGCCCTCGCGCTTGCCGACGCCACTGGGATCACCCTCGGCGCCGTTCACCGCCCAGCCATGGGCTATACGTGGTTCGGTGGCCGCGACTTCCCTACTTCGTTGGATAGCAAGGAGGTGACTCGTCTGGAGGATAAGCCGGCCGAGCAGATTTCTCTTTCTACCTACTTGCACCCAACCTCGCTGGTAGATGAGAATATCCGCGGGGCGTGGCAACGCGTGGCGGAAAACTTTGCTACAGTCCGTATGCTTGGTGCCGGTTCTGTTGACCTTGCCTCTGTAGCCGATGGCACTTGGGGCGCATGGATGCAGCACTCGGTGGCGGACTGGGACTGGTTCCCCGGCAAGGCTCTCGTTGAGGCGGCCGGCGGTGCGGCCCGCAAGGTAGAAGCCGGCGGTGTCGAATGGTGCCTAGCCGGCAATAAACAGGTAGTGGATCAAATGGAGGATTGGCTCCGTGGGTAAGTTCAAAGAAGACTTAGGCCTCGCGCTCGAGCTAGCGGGCCATGCCGATGTGGTGACCATGCACCGCTTCGAAGCGGCGGACCTTTCCGTCAAGGAAAAACCGGATATGACTCCGGTATCGGATGCGGACCTGACCTGTGAGAAACATATCCGCGAATCCCTCAAGCGCTCCCGCCCACGCGACGAGGTGCTGGGGGAGGAATACGGCGGGGAGGCCTGCTATAAGGGCCGCCAGTGGGTTATCGATCCGATCGACGGCACCAAGAACTTTGTGCGAGGCGTTCCAGTGTGGGCCACGCTGATTTCTCTATTGGAAGACGGCGAGCCTGTAGTTTCCGTCGTCTCCGCTCCTGCCCTGCGCCGCCGCTGGTACGCGGCCAAGGGAGCCGGCGCTTATCGCGTCTTCGGCGGCGAACCGAAGCGCTTGGGCGTTTCCCACGTAGAAAAGCTTGCCGATTCTTCACTGGCCATGAGTTCCCTGACTGGCTGGGCGGAGCGCGGATTGCGCGATAAATTCCTCGCGCTTACTGATAAGACGTGGCGTCTGCGCGGCTACGGAGACTTCTGGTCCTATTGCCTCGTGGCCGAAGGCGCGGTGGACATCGCCGCTGAGCCGGAGGTTTCCCTCTGGGACCTCGCCGCACCATCGCTCATCGTGACCGAGGCCGGTGGCACTTTCACTGATCTTGACGGCAACCCCGGCCCGCACGGCGGATCCGGCGTGGCCTCTAATGGCCTGCTCCACAAGCACGCCCTAGCCGCACTGCAGGGCTAGGGTCTTTTCCGCAGCTGGACCAGAACTGGACCGCGGCGCTCGGCAACCGCACCCGAGCAACCACCCGCCTGCGCGCAATTCCCGCAGCCACCGCTAGGGCACGAGGTCAGAGATTCTCTCACCAGCTCCTCACTGCGCTCGAGGTAAGCCAAGATTACCGCCACGGTCCCCCTGCCCCAACCCCGTCGCCTGTGCTATATCGGCAGGATTGGAATTTCCCTGTGTGATGGCCTCCTTGACCTTCTCCGTGGGGCTCATAGGAAGACCTTGAGGATTTGAAATACTCCTACCGCAAGGATCCAGGCGGTTGCTAGCTGCAGCGCAAACCCGATGAGCGTCCACTTCCAACCTATTTCTCGCCGCTGTGCGGCCACTGCGGCCACGCAAGGGGTATAGGCCAGAAGGAAGACCATATACGCCCACACCGCAGCCAGCCCGTGCCCACCAGAGGCCGCATCGAAGTCGGCGCGAATATGGCTAGCCAACGGGGATTCTGCTTGCTCCTCTGGTGCATCGTCAGTGACGTCTTCTACCGCATACGTCTGAGCCCAAGTGGAAATGAGAGTCTCCTTCGCCACGAACCCTGTGACAAGCGGCCCGGTTAGGGACCAAGAATCAAACCCAGCAGGCGCAAAGACAGGGGACATCGCTTTAGACACCGCACCGTAGGCGGAATCTTGCGGCGGTACCGCCTCTTCGTTGAAGGAGTGCCCACCAGTGACCGGAATTGACATCAGCAACCAGATGACCACTACCGTAGCCACAATGATGCCTCCGGCGGTGTGCAAAAATCCTTTGAACCTTACCCACATGACCGACACGGTGAGTTTAAACGTAGGCAGCTGATAAGCCGGAAGGTCGATAACGAGGGCTTCGGACCGCATGGCCCGTCACACCGTGCGGCGCAAAGCCAGGCCCACCAACACCACGAGCACGATAGACAGCACGTACATGGCGAATACCGAGGAACCAGCATGAGCGGGGAAAAAGACCTGCGCCAACATCATGAAAACGATGAGCCGGGCCGAACATGAGGTGCAGGGGATAAGCAGGCAGGTGAGGATGCGATGGCGGACGTCGCCAAGCACGCGCGTAGCCGAAATCGTCGGGACATTGCAGCCATAGCCCACCCCAATGGGGATAAAGGCCTTGCCAGGCAGACCGATGGCGCGCATGACGCGGTCAGTGACCACCGCCGCGCGCGCCATGTAACCGGAATCCTCTAGCACCGCCAAGCACAGAAACATCAGCGCAAGAAGCGGCGCGAAGGTAAGCACCGTGCCTACGCCACCGATGAGACCATCAACCAGCAGACCTGTTACCAGCCAATGGTCTGGAAGGATGCTGCGCACTGCATCGGATACAGGGCCGGCAATGAACGCCTCCAATCCGTCCTGCAGCGGCCCTGCGACCGTAGTGGTAATGAAGAACACGGCCCACATAACGGCCAGAAACAAAATGGACCCGAGCGCTGGGTGCAATACCAAGCGGTCCACGCGCTGGCTTAGCGGTTCGCCGACGTCCGTCCTGGAAACGGCAGCCTTTCCGCGGCGTCCAGATCCGCAAAGCGTTGATCCAAATCTGCGTTGGGCCGGATAGTCTGTGGCTCCGTCTGCATTGCTTTTGCAACGGCACCCTCCAGCGCATCTAGGTTCTCTCGACGGCAACCATTGACGCTGACCACCGGCATGCCCACGACGCGCGATAGCGCGGAGGTATCGGACCTTTCGCAGGTCTGCTGGGTACGGGTACGGGACGATAAGGACAGCTGCAACATCGCGCGGTCACCTCGGTTCTCTCGGTCCGGCTCACGCCGGTGATGTTCGCTACACCTAGGTAGCTTCTAGATTAGCCTAACCTTAGTCCACAAAAGGTTTTCACACAAGCTACGATTAGTTGCGATTATCGGCACTAGACAGAGACATAAAAGTGCCCGCCCCCAGTAGCAACGGGAGCGGGCGAAGAGCAGGGACGAGGTTAGTCCTGCGGTAGCGCGAAACCAGCGCCTACGCCGCCGCGGCGGTTCATGTCCGCTAGAACCGCATCCATATTGGTAGCAGCGGTCGGGTTATGCACCGGCCCCTGCAATGGGGTACGGCACGGGAAATCTACCGGCAGGAATCCACCGGAAATGGATCCAATGAGGCGGCCATTGACCAACAACGGTGCACCGGAATCGCCCATCATGGCGCATACCTGGTTAACCTGAATCTTCTTGGACTGCTGATAGGTCATACCGCAGGTCTTGCCAGTAGCAACGCCCTGCTTGCACACCTGCTGACCTGGCTTGACGCCACCGCCCAACTGATTCACGGTCACGCCATTGTAGGAACGGGACACCTTTGCCTTGGAGCCAAACTCAATAACGGAGTAATCCAAGTCCTCATTCTTGGACACCACGGTGCCTGTGGGGCCGATCTGCTCCGAATCGGCAGAGGTAACTGGGTCACCGACATTGCCACAGTGCCCGGCGGTCAGCCCCACCTTGCGGCCGGCATTATCGTTGCCCGCCACGGTCAAGGTGCACATCGACTCCTTATTGACATACAGCGGGGTGCCTGGGCCGTAGAGCGACTCCCCTTGGTTCATGGCGGTTACGGACTCTTCAGGGATGCGTGGGGCATCAAACATAGAGCCCGGAACGCGGTGCAAAACGTAGTCAGCCTGTGGTTTCCCCGCGGTTACCTTGGAAAACCCATCATTTTTCCACTGGTAGTTTGGGTTGGTGCCCTTTGGTTTGAACTCCGGTTGCGTGGCCTGCTCCGCCAGACCAATAGGGTTCGGGTTGGTCATCGGCTCTGCATATTGAGCCTGCTGCGCTTTCTGTTGCACCGCGTTGTGTGCATTGCGTACAGAAGAATCCACAGCATCGGTAACATTCTTGTCTACCTGCGGGGTTTGGATACCAACCCCCGCCAGGCCATCTCGGACCTGGTTAATAATCCCTGCGGAGTCGAAATCCGGTTGGGGCAATTCCTGGGCGCCTGCGGCCGGGGAACCCAGGAAAAACGCACCAGCGAAAGCCGAGCCCACCAGGACTTTCTTGAGGTGCGGTATGCGAAGCATCAAGGTACCTACTTTCAATTGTCAACATCCTGCTAGCTCGATATTGGCACGAAAGAATTGTGGAAGCAGCAAACTCTTGTGACTGTGTCCAAGCCGTTATATTTCTTCCAGACTTCGGGGGTGATCGCCCCTCCCCTATCATTGAGAATATGCCCACACCGCTGTCCTATTCCGATACCTCTGGCTTTCCGCAGCTGCACATGTCACGAGTCATCGACGCTGATTTTGATACCGCCGCGCACCGTCTTTTCCGCTGGACAATCCAACGCAGCGGGCTATTCCGCGTTCGGGCAACCCACCCCTTAGTCGAGCCCGGCGCAGAGGTCACCCTCGGCTTGGGGCCGTGGGATTTCCGCTGCCGCGTAGTAGAGGTCTTCCGCGAGGATGGTCGCTGCGGGTTTACCTATGGCACCCTCCCCGGACACCTAGAGCGAGGCGAGGAGACTTTCACTCTGGAGCGCCTACGCGATGGCCGCACGCTTTTGCTTATCGACGCCGCCTCAGAGCCCTTCCTCCCCTGCCTGCGCCCCCTCGTGGACGTACCGCGGCGCCTGCTCATTAGCCGGCTCTACCTTCACGCTTTAGACGATTAGTGGGGCCATTAACACATAGGAAAAGCCGCCTCCCTGGCCCAGGAAAGCGGCTTAAAATCAGCGCCTTTTAGTTCTTGCGCTTATCCTCAATAGATTCGCGAGCATCACGGACAGCGCCCTTGACACGGTTAAAGAAGCCGCCCTTCTTCGTGCTCTCTTCTTGGTACTCGTGAGCCTTGTCTTCCACAAAACCCTTAGCGCGCTGGAACGCATCGCCGACGGCGCTACCTGCCTCCGATGCTTTCCCCTTCAGCTGATCCAAACTCTCATTGCCAGCCTCGCCGGTGACGTCATCCGCCTCGTTGCGGTCATCGCCGGACATCTCCGGATCTACATCCAGATCATTAACGGAGGTTGGGGTCTCGCCAGAATCCTCTAGATCAATGTCTGGCTGCTGTGGGGCAGTTCCGATGTGTTCTTCCATTGCCTCACCCACGATGTGCTGGCTCGGCGCGTAGTCAGCGTTGTTCTCATCCAACTTTTCCTGCAAGTCCGGCTGCTCTGCAGCCTTGCCCACATGTTCTTCCTCCGCACCAGCGACAACGTGGTTCTGCGGCTCATACTTGCTTGCGGCAGACTCATTGCCCTCCGCAGACGGCTTACCGACCGGCTTGGACAGGCCGGCTGCACCTGCGGCACCCGCTGCAGCGGATTGCGAGGACTTGCCAGATTTACCAGCCGAAGACGCAGTGCCTTCAGATGCTAGGTACTTGTATTCGTTGCGGTCCAAGTCGACCTCGTGGCCTAGATCGTTTGCCATTGCTACGTACTCCTTTAAATAGATTTATCTTCTTCCTTCTAGGGTTCCAGAAAGTTCAGGAGCGTGCACGGAAATGGGTATGGGAAAGCGTCGACCAGTGGATGGATCAGTCATCTCTAAACACTCAACATGGAAGGTTTCGCGTACGAGTTCAGCGGTCATCACCTCCTCGGTGGGCCCTTCGGTCACAATGCGTCCCTCACGCATGGCTACGATTCGATCGGTATAGCGCGCGGCATGGACCATATCGTGGACCACCATGACTACTGTGGTCCCAGCGCCATTGAGGTCTCGAATCAGATCCAAGATGGACAATTGGTGCGCGGGGTCGAGGTAAGTAGTTGGCTCATCAAGCAAGGTAATTGGTGTTTCTTGGGCCAACGTCATGGCGAGGAAGACGCGCTGACGCTGACCGCCGGAAAGGTCTGCGGCGGGGGCATCGAGAAGCTCGCTCACCCCAGCACGCGAGGCAGCACGCTCAACCGCTGCATGATCTCCGGCCCGCATCGTCGCTAGCGCCCCTGTATAGGGATAGCGGCCGTAACCGATGACGTCGCGCACCAGTACCCCTTCCGGAGCCACGGGATTTTGTGGCAGAAAAGAAACTTCACGGGCAAAGGCACGCGAGGAATACTTGCTGATATTTTGGTCCGAGAGGTACACCGCGCCTGCGCTGGGCGTAAGTTGGCGGCCCAATGTCTTGAGAAGCGTCGACTTGCCGCAGCCATTCGGCCCGATCAGAGCGGTTACTTGACCGCTGGATAAGTGAAGATTTACATCCTTGACCACATCGGGGCCACCGTAGCCCACGGTTAATCCGCTACACGTCAGTGTCATGTCTAGCCTCCGTTTCGCACTCGGGTCAGCCGAGTCAATAGGAAAATGAAATACGGTGCACCGATCAGCGCGATGAGCGCGCCAACGGGGATTTCCGTGGGGGCGAAGGCCCAGCGACCGAGCGTATCGCATGCGGTCACAAGGACCGCGCCGCCTAGGGCCGCCACGGGTATTTGCCAGCGCAGGTTCGCGCCAACAACCAAGCGAGCAGCATGGGGGACGATGAGTCCGGCGAAGCCCAAGACCCCGGCCGCGGCAACTCCCGCGGCACCGAGGATGACGGCTAAGGCTACTGCTATTAGGCGCCATATCTTGGTGCTCACGCCGATGCCGGCCATGGTGGAATCATCCAGCGCGAGCATATCCAGGTGTCTGGCCGCCACCATCGCGACGGTTAGGGCGAGAAGGATAAAGGGGGCGACAATGGTGGCATCGCCAAGCGAGCGGGCGTAAAGCGAACCTTTCAACCATGTCATGGCCGCTCCTGCCTCTGGGGCGGCCCGCACCAGGAGCAATTCGGTGATGGCGCCCAGCCCAAAAGATACCGCCACCCCGGTAAGCGGCAGGCGCACCAGATCACTTGCTCCGCGTCCGGCGAGGAAGAGAACCAACCCAGTTCCAGCCAACGCGCCAATAAAGGCAATAAAAGTCAGCAGGTGGGCCGGCAGGGCGCCTGCTCCCATGAGTACCGAAACGGCCGCGAGTCCGCCGCCGGAGGTAATACCCACCGTATCTGGTGCGGCCAAAGGATTGCGTAGCGCGGACTGCAATAGACAGCCAGAAACGGCCATGGCAATACCTGCGCAGATTCCCACCAAGATCCGCGGGGCGCGGTACTTCCAGATGAGCGGCTCTCCGGTAACGAAGGCGGTTATCACCTCGCCCGGCGGTTTCATCACCGCACCGACGCCCATGCCGATGATTGCGCTCAACGCCAACGCCAGGATGAGTCCTACTAGCACCCCAACAAATCTCTTATGCCGCATGCTTCCTCCTCCCCAGCGCATGGACGGACCACAACACTAATGGCATGCCAGCCAAAGAAGTCACGATGCCCACTGGGGTCTCGGCCGGCGCCCAGATTGCCTGGCCAACCGAATCGGCCACCAAAAGCACCGCTGCTCCAATAATTCCAGCCACGCACAGCCCCATGCGGTGGTGGGGGCCGCACACCCGCCACGCTACGGCCGCGGCCATCAACCCCAAGAAGCCAATCGGCCCAGTTGCAGCTACGGCCGGAGCAATAAGCACTACCGCCGCCACAATGGCCGCCAACCGAATGCGCTCCGGCTTCGCGCCTACAGCACCGGCCACGGCATCGCCTGCTACGAGCAAGTCCAGCGTTTTTGCACCGACTAAGGTCAAGGGAACCACGACCAGCACAGCGACCAGCGCGGGCATAATATCGCTTAGGCGTACACCGGCAAGCCGGCCAGAGAGCCATGACATCACCGTCGCCAGTTGAGCTTCATCTATCACCAGAAAAATGGAGGTCAAGGCGCTACACAGCGCGGAAACGGCAACGCCCACGAGTACCATGCGCTGGATCGCACCGCTCTTGCCGACGCCCACCGTCACCCCCACAGCAATCCCCGCACCCAGCAGCGCACCGGGCAGCTGGTCAACGCTCGAGGTTTCGCTTCCTATAAACATTGCTGTTGCGACTGCGCCGAGTGCCGCACCGGAGTTCACACCAGTGATGGACGGATCGGCTAGTGGATTCGCAGTTGCCGTACGCAGCAATAACCCGCCTACCCCTAATGCGATACCGACGACCGTGGTGGCAAGGAGACGGTCAAAAGCCACGCTATGCAGCTCTTCTTCCAGCCACGGGGTATCAGCTGGCACCTGAACATGGCGAAGCCGCCACCACCACACGAAGGCGGCGGCAGCGGTTGCAAGGACCAGGCAGGCGCCGGCTTTAGTGCGTGGTGCCACTACTTTTCAGCGGCGATCATGTCATCGAGCATATGCTCGGCGGAAAGCGGCCCGCGGGCGCGCGACCAGATATCTTGGTCCACCTCTACGATGTCGCCGCTGCCCTTGGCATAGGGCGTCTTTTTAAACGCATCGACGTCCTTGTACATAAAGACTCGGTCAGCCTTCATACCAGGGAGCTTATCGCCGGTCAGTTCCGCTACATCAGTCTTAGATTCGATGGATGACTTCTCACCTTCGAAGGCATAGTCATAGCCCACCTCACTTAGTAGCGACTGGGGGAAGGAAGGGTTGACCCAGGTATAGAGCATCTCACTGGACCACCCAGCTACAACAGCACGGCTGCCCGGCTTTACCGCGTCCTTGGTTTGAGCAATCTTGTCCTCGATGCGCTGACGGACTTCTTTGGCCTTTTCCTCTTTACCAAGCTTGGCCGCGATCTCATCCATCGAGTCCAGGACGTCCGAGTAAGTCTCATCTGCGTAGGATTCGGTCTGCGCAATCTCTTCCAGCTGCGGCATGATATCCGCTTGACGGGTAGGGCTAGCCAGGATCAGGTCCGGCTCCAAGGACTGGATAACCTCTAGGTTCGGCTGCTTGGCCTGGCCCACAGAGGTCGCCTGCCCCAGCTGCCCTTTCAAAGTGGTCGGTGCCTCCGACTTACCGATTTCCACGATTCCCACTGGGTCCACATCGAGGGCTTTGAGAATTTCCTCGTAGCGCCAATCAAGCGCCACAACTCGCTCGATCTTCTTTTTTCCGTTTCCTTCAGAAGAAGAATCAGAAGAACACGCGGCAAGGCCCACGCCTAGGGCTAAGGTGGCTACGAGTGCGATAACCGCACGCGTTTTAGTGAAGTCTCTCTTTTGCATAGGCTTACCTTAGCTTTATAAGGGTTTACTGTCTAGAGCCTGATTGCTTCCCTCTCCATGACAGACCATGCAGCCACAGGATGAGTTCCATGAGGGATAGCGGTGAGGAGCGGAAACCGAAATCCGCTCTAGCCACGATCATCTACAGCCTCTGCGAACGAACTCCAAACTGCGGTCTTTGGTGTTCATCTTTCGAATGCTCTAGCCCTTGAGCACAGCGCGGGAAACGATGACGGGGGCGTCGCTGAAAGGATCGTCCCAGATTTCTACATCGATACCGTAGGCTGTGGCTAAAATATCCTTCCGCAGTGCTTCCTTGGGAATCCCCCGGGCTATGACCTCGCCGTTGTTCATAACCGCCCTGGTGTCGGAGTACTGACCAGCCAACATGTGGTCGTGCAGCACAACAACGACTGCCTTACCAGCGCGGGCTTGCTTGCGAACGAGCTCCAAAAACTAATCGCGTGGGCGGGATCGAGGAAGGTTGTAGGCTCGTCGAGCAGCGGCACCGGCGCGCCCTGAGCCAGAGCCAGTGCAAGCCGTGCCCATTGCCGCTGGCCGCCGAAGAAAACGAAAATGGCCCTCATCGGCGAATGGGGAGCAGTTCATCAATCTAGAGGGGCTAACTGTAATTGGCCTTACAGCGGTTCCATATCTATAGGCTAGGCGAAGTTTCCATAGCCAGAAATTGTGCTCACCCATAAGAACGCTGATACGACGAAAGCCGCGGCGAATGTGAAGGCAAAAGCACGCCATGATCGGTCGCTAAGCCGATCCTTTTTCAACATGTAGACAAACATGGCTAATACACCCAACGCCACCAATGAAGGTAGAGGTAGCCCATAGAAGACGAAAGGTATTGGGAGCCATGTGGACAGGAGCACTCCGCCATAAAGGGTTGCGACGCCCAAGACAATTCCAGAAAGTATTCCCGGAATGATCGTTCTTTCTTTCACAACAAATTCCTTACCAATCAGTTTATCTTAATCAGGCCACCGTTTTTTAGCCTGCGCATGACATTCATGGGCCTGACCCCCGGAAAATAGACACGTCGGGGGTCAGGCCCCCAGTTTTCTATCTCCAAAGTAAACAGAACCAAACCGCTTTAGAGTGGCAGCTAGATGATCGGTGATTGTGAATTGTCGAGCCAGGCCACGATGTGGTTTTCGGCTTGTCTCGCGGACGGTAGTTTGTCGAGGTGGCGGTCTCCGTTATGGTTCGTGAGAAGAAGCGGGAAGTAGTTTCCCTTGGCATTGAACTTGACCTGGAGGGTCTCGCCGTGCGAATTCTGGTACGTAACGAAGCCAGCGGACGGAGTCTCCGACAAGTGAGTCAGCCACTTGGGTACGGCTTTGGCAGAGGCGTAACGTTGCTCGCCCAATACGGTAGACGAGGTGGAGATGTCAGTGGTTTCGTCGCCTTCCAAGATCGGAATGCCCAAATGCGGGACCGAAATGGCGATGCCCTGGTGGAGGCCGAGCTCTGAAAGTTTTCGGGCGTCGCTCGAGAGATTTACCGTGGGGATGTCGATTTTGGCTTGGTCGGGAGCTGGTGGTTCAACCTGCGCCAACTGCGCAATTGCGTCGAGTGCCACCATAGACTGAGGTGTATCTTCGAGGACGGTGATGGCCAAGTTAAGAGACTCGCGCTGCGACGTACTCGCCGTGTACAACTCGAGCGAGTCGGACTGATTCACTGAATCCAGCAGGATGCCGAGTATTTCGCCTTGGTAGGCGTAGATGGCCTCATCGATGGCGGTGGTGTCATGAATATTGCTCAGCAGGTGGTGGAGGTGCTCGGCGGCATCCGAGTCCATGGATTGGTCGTAAACTTTCGCATACAGTCGTCCGATGAGCAGCAGTGCGGAATCGCTATGCATAGTCTTTCGCTCCGTAAAAGTCGAAGGGGTACGGGTGGCTGGTCTTCCCGGCGAGGGGGTTTCGATCCTTTGGAGCGGAAAGCCATCCGGTGATGGCGCTGAGCACTTCGGCAGGCAGGCGCACTTCTTCCCCTTCTGCTGCAGCGAACCTGTAGCTGAGGGCGCCGGTTTTGTCAGCGTTTCCGTCAAGTCGCTCGGCCAGCTCGAATATTGTCAGCGCAGTGATATCTGCAACGAATCTGATTGAGTCATCAGATGACAGGGGCCCTGTTTCCTGGATTCGCGTGTGAAGCTGTTCAATGGTTAGCGTGACGACGTCTTCGAGGTCCGATTGAAATTGCGTCAGCTGTTCGTTGGTGGGCTGCATTAACACTCTTATAACACTCCAGGGTTCCACGGGATATTTGTAGGTTGAAACAAGCCTTGTTGCTTGAGCTGCTCGATACCATAATCGGTTAGTGCTTCCGCTTCAGATTGGCTGAAGCCGACCGAGGTGTGTGCCTTTTCCTCGATGGCTCTCACGTCGTTCCAAGTATAGGTATCGACGTCAGGATCGAAATTCTTGGCAAAATCGGCCTAAACGACAGGATGTGTTGGTGAGGTTGTACGGCTAGCCGGTCTGGCGTGCTGATATTACGACTATTTCACTTATCCAAAGGGATATTCCAGCTTCAACCATGAAATACCGCCAAAGACATGCCGGTGTGCTAGGCACCTAGGTTCACGATGAGGGGATGAGTAAAAATCATCCTCGATGCCCCGTCTGCGGCGGGACATGCACGAAACACGGAACAACGAGTGCTGGGCGCCAACGATGGCGATGCCGCACCTGCAAGGCCACCTTCACCCGCGTGAATAACGATGCTGTGCAAGCCAAATGGTTCCGCCTTTTCATTTTCTGGCTCACCTCCAGCAACAGCCTGGAAGAAACAGCTAAAACCTGCGGTGTTTCACCGCGAACTTTGCAACGACGCTTTAAACCGTTCTGGCTTATCCAACCTCCCCGAAGCGTTGATAAGCAGCGAATCTACGATCAAGTCTTCATCGACGGCACCTACTTCAACACCAAGTGCCTTGTTGTAGCTGCCGACTCCAGCCATGTCATCAATTGGTTCTGGTGCACGAAAGAATCCTCGTGGTCCTACACGCGCCTGCTCGACCCACTAGCCCCACCACAATTGGTGACCTGCGATGGGGATGCCGGAGGCCTTAAAGCACTGCACCACTTGTGGCCTAATACCCCGGTTCAACGCTGCATTGTCCACGTCAAACGCAATATCCAACGCGCCACCGGCCTTCATCCCACTTCCGCTATGGGCAAAGCATTACAACGACTTTCCTTTGAACTACTCGCCGTCGACAACCTGGATAAAGCAGCCGAATGGACCGTAAAACTACAACAGTTCGGCACCGTATTTAGCACCCAGCTCAAAGCCAAAACCTACGTCAAAGACGTTCCTTTCGACCAGATTCCAAAGTCCAAGCGCCGGAACAAAAAGTGGTGGTACACCCACTACACTCACCGCGGAATCTACCTGCAGCTAAAGAAAATGAGCCAACAAGGACACCTCTTTGCCTACCTCACCGAAGCCGAAGAAGGCCAACGGTTTGAACGCACGACCAACAAGCTAGAAGGCGGGGTGAACTCACAAATTAAGCAACTTATGCACACCCACCGCGGACTGCGCGACGAACAACAGCGCATCGCCTGCGACTGGTGGTTATACCTCCACACGCAACTGCCTGACGACCCTGTAGAGATCGCCAGGCAGCAAAACTGGGGCCAGGACGCACTCGCCAAAGCACAAACCCTAGCCAACCAGGAAAAACAAGCCACCAGTGGCCACGAAGACGGCCGACCAGCAACCTACGACAGTGCCATCGACACTGCCTACAACCACTCTATGGGAATACGCAAAGGCCACATACGCTAACCCCACCAACACAAAATGTCGTTTAGCCTGACACGCCGCAAAACAACACATTCTGTCGTTTAGGCCGCAAAATCATCATATCCGCGTCGTTGTGCTGCAGTGATCTCTTTGTGAAGCGCAGATCCGGTTGCGGGATTGCGCGGTTCAGGATTTTGAGCCTAGTGCACCAAATGGCGATTTCAGCATAAAACGAATGAGACCCTACCAGCGTTTCCACTGGTAGGGTCTGGAAGTTGGTAGCGGGGGCAGGATTCGAACCTACGACCTCTGGGTTATGAGCCCAGCGAGCTACCGAGCTGCTCCACCCCGCGTCGAAATGACTTCCATCATCTGCGCTTGAACAGTACGTTAACACAAAGTGTATTCGCTCTGTCCCGGCGACTCATGTAACTATACATACGGAAAAGCACCTACCCAAATCCGCTGGGCAGGTGCCTAATTTTCCCATTTAGAAGCGGGAGTTATTTCTCGGTCTTCTGGTAGGACTCGACTGCCTTATCGAGCTCATCCAGGGCGCGGCCGTACTCCTCGAAGGAACCATCGCGAGCATCCTCAAGGCCCTTCAAAGCCTTGTTGATGTCATCGATGGCACCAGCCTGGTCGGAAGAGGAAGGCGCAGAAGCCGGGGCCGAAGGCTTGTCCTCCTTGGCATCCTTCTTATTCTTGTCGTCCTTAGCGCCGTCCTTGTCCTCGGAATCGCCGTCGACTTCCTCAATGTCTTGGGCAGCCTTGGCATCGATGCCAACTTGTTCAAGAGCATCACCAATAGTCGGGGCGTAGCCTACGCGGCCCTTATAGGATACGAGCACGCGCAGCAGCTTCGGGAAGGCAGAGGCCTGGTCCTTGCGCTGCGAGTAGATCGGCTCGAGGTACAGGATTTCGCCGCCACCTACCGGCAGGGCCAGCAGGTTACCGTTATGCAGGTCATTGGTGCCCTCCCACAGAGTGCGGTCGCGAGCGACCTGGTCGGACGACATCATCGCATCCTGTGCCTGCTTCGGGCCCTGGGTCTGCGTATTGGTGGGCAGCACGCGCACGGTGATATCACCATAATTCTCCGGATCGGAGGAGACAGCCATGTGAGCAGACAGGAACTCGCGGTTGAGACCACGGTAGGACGTGGTCAGCTGGAAGGTCGGCTTGCCGGTCTTCGGATCTGCGGCCATCACGTAGTACGGCGGCTGATTGAGCTGGCGGGATTCCTCCGCGGTGGGGTCATTCGGTACGGACCAGAAGGCATCGTTATTGAAGAAGACATTCGGGTCATCCACGTGGTAGCGCGCCAACAGGTCGCGCTGCACCTTGAACATATCCTCCGGGTAGCGGAAGTGCTGGCGTAGCTCGTCGGAGATCTCCGCCTCAGGCTTAACGACGTCCGGGAAGACGCCCTGCCAGGCCTTGAGCACTGGGTCATTCTTGTCGAACTCGTAGAGGTCCACGCTGCCGTCATAGGCATCAACGGTGGCCTTTACCGAGTTGCGGATATAGCCGACCTTGTCATTGACCAAGCGCTGGGTGGTGCCATCGGGATTGAGGGTGTCCTGGGTGGCGTCGGAAAGCGAGGCACGCTGGGAATAAGGCAGGGATTCCAAAGTGGTATAACCATCCACAATCCACTTCAAGCGGCCATCAACCACGGCCGGGTAGGTGGCAGAATCGGTGGTCAGCCACGGAGCAACCTTTTCCACGCGCTCGCGGGGATCGCGGTCATACAGCAGCTTCGATTCGCTGCCGACGCGATCCGAGAGCAGGAAGTTCAGCTCGCGGTACTTGGCGGCGTACATGGTGCGGTCAAAGATATTGCCAATGCCAACGCCGCCCTTGCCGTCATAGGTGTACGTGGAGCTATCGGTGTCATACTCGACCGGGTTCTCGCCGGTCTTGCCGGTAATCGCATAATCCATGCCATCGGCCGCGCCAGCAATGACTGGACCGTAGTAGATGCGCGGCTGGTCTACCTTGATGCCTAGGGACTTCTCGGCGTCCTGAGTTTCGCCTTCGCCTTCTGACTCGCCGGCCTGGGTCTGCAGGTCAGAAACGGTGAAAATGGGGAAGCCACCGCGGGCGGAACCCGCATCGCGGGCTACCTCATCGACCTTATTAGCCTGCGCTGCCACAAATCCGTTGCCGTGGGTATAGACAGTGTGGCGGTTAATCCAGTCTGACTGGTTCTCCCGCAACTCATTCGGATCCAGCTCGCGGGCTGCCACAACGAAGTCACGCTTCTTGCCATCGATCTCATAGCGGTCCATCGATAGCGTCTCTGGGAAACCGTAGAAGTTCTTCAGCTGCTGCATCTGGGTAAAGGTGGGAGAAAGGATCTCCGGATCCAGCAGGCGAAGGTTATTGATGGTGGCGTTATCGGAAGCCACCTTGTTATCGGAGACTTCATCCCCGCCGCCCCAGTTGTCTTCATAGGTGACGTGGTCATCTGTTAGCCCATAAGCAAAGCGCGTGGCCTCAATATTGCGGGCAATAGATTCTTCTTCCTTAGCCTGACGGTTAGGCTGCACGGAAAAGCGTTCCATGAGCAGCGGCCATGCCTGGCCGATAACCAGCGAGGACAGCAACATCAGCACCACGGCCAGGCCGGGAATGCGCAGATCCTTGATGACAACGGCCATAAACAGGGCCACGGCCACAAAGACGCCAATGATCATCAAGATGATCTTCGCCGGCAAGTAGGCGTGGATATCGGTATAGGAACCACCGGTGAAGAGGTCATGCTGGGTATTAAGCAGCTCATAGCGCTCCAACCAGTAGCCAATGACCTGGGCTACCATCCACAGGCCGGCGGTCACCGCCAGCTGCAGACGGGCTGGGCGGGAGATGGAGCCGCGCACGCCGGCGGCCTTATTGCCTATGCGAATGCCGCCGAGCACGTAGTGGCCGAAAAGGGCGATGAGGAAGGCCAGAATCAACAGGATGGATAGGGTGCTAACCACCATCTTCAGAACTGGCAACGTGAAGGCATAAAAACCTAGGTCGTGGTGGAACTGGGCGTCTTGTTCGCCGAATTCCTGGCCGTTGAGGAAGAGCAGCACCGTGCGCCAATTGGACTGACCGATGAAACCGGCGATGACGCCCACGATGGCGGGGATGACCTTGAAGAAGATGCCCATGGACTTCTCAATGGACTTGCGGTACTGATACACCGGCGAGTTCAGGTCCCCAAGGTCGAGCGAATCCGGGCGCCCGCGCCAGGCAAAGTAGCCAGCGGCCCACACCACTGCGGCGGCAATAAGGCCAAAGATGATAAAGAGGACTATCCGCGCAATAATCGCGGTGGTGAAGACGTTCCGGTATTCAATCGCACCGAACCACCTCCAATCCGTGTACATGCCCACAAGCATGGGGCCGAAGAACAAGAGGACGGCAATGATGGCCGCAATGATTGTCGCGACCCGCGGGGGCCGCTTCAACGGGGCGGCTGGTGTGGATGACCCTAGGGACAACGCCAGCTCCAATCAAATAGTGCGAATTTAAAACCTGTAGACTTCTTCCAGCTTAAGGAAGTAATACACAGATAACGAATAAGGATGTTTATGAGTTCCCCCGAATTATCACAGCCAGCTTTAAATCGCGCGATGACCGAAGCCGTGGAATTCGTCCACGCCGAAGGCTGGGACGCTCGGCCCACCCTCTTCGCGCTGGTTCCCACCCACTTGGTAGCCGATCAGCTTGCCGCGCTCGATGAAGAGGATGCCACGCCGCTTACCCTCATCGTGCAAGATAATGTGCCCGAAAACATTGAGCCCGGTTCTGAGCAGTTGGCCGATTATGTCTCCCGCCTGGCCTGGCCTCGGGAGGTTGCCGGCGTCATCTTGGCCCAAGAAATTAAGTTCCGCGATACCTCCAGCGAGGACCCCTCCCCTCGCCCGGCGCGCCTTTATTCCGGGGCGCTGCGAGAGGAAGGCATCGAAACCACCTTGCTGCAGCTGCGCCCCACCGAGGAAGAGCTGGAAGCGGCCGGACCGTTCGCAGAAGATGACATCCAACTACGCGGCGGCCCCCAGGTAGCACCGGGGGTCATTGCGGCCTTGCGCTATGGGCTGAGCCAGGACCCGGATGAACTAGATTAGACTGGAAAGACATTTCTCGCCTGCGACTAAGGAGCATGTTCCTACCGTGCGACGCATTACTCTCACTCGCCTGACCGCCACCCGCGCCACCGCAGCAGCGCTTCTGCTGGGTGTAGGCGTGAGCACTGCCGCTTGTTCCTCGAACGATGCCGCGCCTGCCGACGCCCCCGTGGAGACCTCGCCTGCCGGCGCCGAGTCCACCGCCCCTGCTGCGGATACCGCTGAGGAAACCAGCACCGCCTCTAGCTCCTCCACCGTTGAGTCCAGCGCTGAATCGAGCGCGGCGGAAAGCTCGGAGGCATCGGAGGGGGCGTCGGCAAGCAAGGAGCCCGGAACCGAAAAGTTGGAAAAGTCTGTGGCCAAGGCCTATGACATCTTTGCGCCGGTAGCGCCCAAGGAGCTGTTCGCCCTCTTTGACCGCTGCGATTCCACGGGCGGGGACGATTCCTATAACTGCTCTGGGCCAGAGGTAGGCCAGTTCCAGTTCTTCCGCTCGCACTCCAAGGCGAAGCAAACCACGCAGGTGCTTACCGAGCTGCGCAGCTCGCAGGTCATTGAGGATGACGGCGACCGCGTCGTAGGCTGGTCCACCTTGGGAACCACCGCGGTCATTACCGTAGTGGACAATAAAGAAGGCATGGTCATGCAACAGATGATCTCCTCCGATCAGGAAGACCCGGAAGAGAAGATCAAGGAACTGGGCCTAGCTAAGTAGGCCGACTACTGGCAGGTTTTAATATCCTTGCCGTCCGCGAAGTCTTTCATTGTGGACACTGCCTCATCCAAGGTGGAAACTTCCGCGATGGGCATATCGCCGTGGTCGCTCGCGGCGGCCTCGGAGCAATTGTCCTTCGGCGCGAGAAAGAGCTCCGCTCCGGCCTCGTGCGCGGCGGCGATTTTATGTTGGATACCGCCAATCGGGCCTACCTGGCCGTCTTCCTGAATTGTGCCCGTACCGGCCACGAACTTGCCGCCTGTGAGGTCTTCCTCGTTGAGCTTATCGATAACCGCTAGGGTAAACATCATGCCGGCGGAGGGCCCGCCAATATCCTGCAGGTTGTATTTGACCTTAATATCGTCTTGCGGGACCGAGAGCATGGCGATGCCCAGCATCGCCTGCCCCTTCTGGTGCGGGTTCTCCCCTAGCTCAATCTCTTCTTCTTGTTTTGTCCCGCCACGTTTTACGGTCAGGGTGACCTTATCGCCGGGGCTCTTTTTCTTAATGATGTCTTGGACCTCACCCGGCTCAGAGACATCTTTGCCTTCTACCGCGGTGATGACATCATCCTTTTTCAGCGTGCCCTGCGCCGCGCCCTCATCCAAAACTTCCGCGATGGTGATCTTCACCGGCAGGTGGAGGTAATCCATTGCGGCGACGGTCGCGGCAGACTCGGACTGGGTAAAGGCCTGCTTATTAGACTCTTCTACTTCCTTATCGCTCATATTCTGCGGAATGACGGTATCGATAGGCACGATGGTGTCATCGGTCATCATCCAGCGCCCCAGCGCCTGCGCCAGGGTCATATTGGTACGAACAGAGACCGTGGTCATGTTGAGATGACCATCCGTGTCATAGGTTTTTGGAGCCTTAACGTCTACGACCTCGGTGCCGTCCACCTCGCCTAATGTATCCACCGTGGGGCCTGGGCCTTCGGCGGCATAAGGGACGGTTAGTGACACATCGGTGCCCGGGATATGGTCGAGCGATACCAACGCACCGGTGAGGACGACGGGGATGGCACCCCACGCGATGGTGCGGACGCGACGGCTAGCAGGAGAATTCACGGATCAATACCCTACAACCTTTGCCGTAGTGTTCGCTGTCAGCGTTGCGGCGATCATGGAAAGTAGCCGGTTGGTGCCGGTAGATTAGGACGCATGAGCAACGGATTCGGTTTTTCTTTCCCCAATAACGATGACGACGATAATGACGGACGTCGTGACCAGAACCCGTTCGGCGCATTCGGCGGCGCTAATGGTGGCGGCCTCGGTGACATGCTGAACCAGTTCGGTCAGATGCTGTCCGGCATGGGCTCTTCCATGAACTCGCCGGAAAACTCCGGCCCGGTCAATTACGACATGGCTAAGCGCATCGCCCTGCAACAAATCTCGCAGTCCAAGACGGTAAGCGCGGATGACACCAAGGCCGTAGAAGAATCCGTGCGCTTGGCGGAGCTCTGGCTTGATGACGCCACCTGTTTGCCCACCGCCTCAGGCACGGCCAAGGCTTGGGATTCCAAGCAGTGGTTGGAGGAGACCATGCCGGCGTGGCAGCGCATGGTCACCCCGGTGGCAGAGCACATGAATGATGCCCAGCTGGACTCAATGCCGGAAGAGGCGCGCGAGATGATGGGCCCCATGACCAAGATGATGAACCAGATGTCTGGCATGAATTTTGGCATGCAGCTCGGCCACGCCTTGGGTGATTTGGCCTCCCAGGCGCTGACCGGTTCCGATTTCGGCCTGCCCATCGCCCCCGCCAATACCGTGGCACTGTTGCCACAGACTATCCAGAAGGTCGCCCGCGAGCTTAATGTTCCTGGCCAGGAGGTGCTGGTTTATATTGCCGCACGCGAGGCTGCCCGCCAGCGACTGTTTAAGCACGTGCCTTGGTTGGTAGAGCGCATCGTCTCCTCCGTGGAGGAATATGCCATTGGCCTGGTCATTGATACTTCCCACTTGGAGGAAGTCACCCGCGAACTCAACCTCGAGTCCGGCGATCCACAGGCAATCCAGGATGCGATGAGCAAGTTGCAGGGCATGGATCTCTCCCCGCGCATTACGTCCAAGAACACTGCGGCCGCATCTCGCCTCGAAACCCTGCTGGCATTGGTAGAAGGCTGGGCCGAGCACGTCGTTTCCGAGGCACTTGGCGAGCGCATCCCGTCCACGTCTAAGCTGACCCAAGCATGGGCGCACCGCCGCAGCACCGGTGGTTCCGCCGAGAATGCCTTCAGCAAGGTGGTTGGCATCGAGCTCAATGCCCCTAAGGTCTCTGAGGCCGCAGAGCTATGGCGCCGCGCCACCGTGGCCGTGGGCGCCGAGAAGCGCGATAAGGCATGGGATCATCCTGACTTCCTGCCTACTGCGGAGCACTTGGATAACCCAGCCGCCTTCATTGACTCCCTGCTGGATGACGGCCCTGATGAGGGCTTTGAAGAGGAGTTTGCCAAGTTGGAAGAAATGCTGAAAAACGACGAGGCTTCTTCTGACGAGCCAGCGGATGAGAACAAGAAAACCGAAGATAAGGACGATAAGAAAGATAAGGGCAACGAGGGCGACGAAAACTAACAGCCCCAGCGCTGATAGGCCTCAAGATAGCCCTTCGCTCGCTCGGCGTGGGGCGCCCTGTCTGCCCAGTGCCAAAAATCCCGCCCATGGCGTGGGATGAAAGTGTGGGTAAGCTCGTGAATAATCACCGAATCCAATACATAGTCCGGCACGTGTTGTAGCCGGTCGCTCAGCCGAATATCCGCGGTGGAGGTAGTACAGCTACCCCACCGCGTATTTTGATTGCTAACCCACCGAATAGAGCCGATGGTTGCACGGCCATCTAAATACGCCGCGTTGAGCCGCCGCGCACGTTCTTCGAGCTGGGCGTCCGTGCGGCGGTCACTGCCCTGTTTCTTCTCCACCCGCGCCAACATGTCTGCGACGGCATCGCACTCATCCCGCGCGGACATCCAGGCGGGAATGCGCACCTCGAGCACCCCGGAGACCATTCGTGCCTGTACGGTCTTCTTCCGTTTAGCGGAGCGTATGACTCTAACCTCTGGGGGCTGCGGTGCGGTGGGCTGCGTGCTCGACATGACAGGTGATTGTACCTGTGGTGCAATGGAGACCACATACTTCGGGGGAAGGGGTAAAAGCGTGGGGATTTCTGCCGCCCAAGTGGTCTTGGCGCCAGGCAGCGCCGTGTTGTGCCGCGAGGAAACGGTGGTCCAATTCGGCATGGATGCCACTCGTGTTGGGGTTGCGGAAACAGGAAGCGCGCTCGCCGTCGCGACAGCTTTCAACACCGCTCGCGAACCAGTGTCCCCGGAGGACTTGTCTGAACGGCTGCGTGCTGCAGGGCTTGAGAAGGCGGCGGCGCTGAGCCTCATTGAAGACGCGCTGGACTACGGCATCCTCTGGCCACACAACGAGGCCGAAGCCAAGGCAGACACCATTGTCCTCATGGGAGGATCCACCTTGGCGGAGAGGCTCCGCGCGCGCCTTGAGACGGATGGCTTCCAGGTCCGCATCCCGTTGGAGGAGGACAATGTCTTTTCCTATATCCACGATCTAGACGGCATGTATCCGGTACTCGCCGTGGACCAACTGCACTGCCCGCTGGATTGCGCGAATGCGCTAGCGGGCACTGCCACGACGTGGCTTCCGGTTTCTCTTCTGGACAACCGCGGAGTAATTGGCCCTGTACGCCTGCAGGGCCGCGGACCATGCCCATTTTGCGCCCACCTTGCTCGCGTGGATATGGACCCGCTGTGGAATATCATCAGCACTCAGCTCACCCATGTGCACCGCGTGCCAGAAGCCGTGGTGCTCGATGCTGTTACGACGCATACACAAGTGATCATCCGGCGGCTGATGGGACGGCCGCTGCCGCCAGGCGCGCCGACGGCAAAACCGCGACCGGGCCAACAATGGGAGGTCGATGTCTACGGCCACCACCAGCAACGCACGGCGATTGCGCACCCGCGCTGTCCGGTGTGCTTTGGGGGCAAGACCAACCTGGCTAGCTGCGAACCGAGCGAATAACCTCTAGTATCTCGGCGCCGTAGCGCTCCAGCTTGCTAGGTCCTACGCCGGAGATGGAGAGCAATTCTGCCTCATCGGAGGGCAGTTCCTCCGAAATCGCCTGCAGGGTGGCATCGGAAAAGATGACATAGGCCGGAACCTTTTCCTGGCGCGCAATCTGGGACCGCCACGAGCGTAAGGCAGCAAAGACCTCCTCATCGCCGCCGCCCTCGCAATCTTCATGGCGGCCAATGACCTTTTCCGCCGGTGTTCCCAGCGGACCAGAGCACACGCGGCAGCGCTTCGGGCGGCGTGAGCGAGCCCCACCGCCGGAGCCACCTTCGGCCGCAGGAACGATGCCATCGAGGAAGCGGGTGCGCTCGCGCGAGGCCCGCGAGCCGGTAGTCTTCGCCAGCGCCCACGACAGCGCGAGGTGTTCACGGGCGCGGGTAATACCGACGTAGAACAATCGGCGTTCTTCCTCCACCTGCTCATCTCCGGCCTTGATGGCATGGTTGATGGGCATGAGCTTTTCCGTTAGCCCCACGAGGAATACCGCGTCCCATTCCAAGCCCTTGGCGGCGTGCACGGTAGCCAGCGTCACGCCTTCCATGGCTGGGGCCTGCTTATCGGTAGAGCGCCGGCGCAACTCCCCCAGGACCCCGTTGAGATCGATGTCAGGAGTGGATTCCACAATCTTTTCAATGAGCCCAACCAGTGCGTTGAGGGACTGCCAGCGCTCGCGGGCCTGGGCGCCCTGCGGCTCGGTGGAACTCAAGCCCAGCTCGACAAACGCGGCGCGGGCAATCGCCACTGGGTCATCCGGCAGGTCCTCGCGGCGGGTCGCGGCGATGAGCACGCGGATCGCCTCCAGGATTTCCGGGCGGCGGAAGAAGCCCTCACCGCCGCGGACTTGGTAGACCACTCCGGCGTCGGCAAGCGCCTGCTCAAACTGCTCCGACTGAGCGTTGATGCGGTAAAGGATGGCAATCTCGGAGGCCGGCACGCCCTGGTCTAGCAGCGTGAGGACCTGGCCGGCCACCTCCTGGGCCTCAATCTCTTCGGACTCATAGGCCTTGAAGGTGGGCTCGGGACCGGGCTCGCGCATGCCTTGCAGCTCCAAGCGCGTGCCCGCCGCGCGGCCGGTAGCCTTGCCGATGACCCGGTTGGCCAGGTCAGTTACCTGCGGCGTAGAGCGGTAGTCGCGCTGCAGCTTGACCACGGTGCCATCCGGGTACGTGCGGGAGAAATTGAGCAGGTAGTCCGGGGAGGCGCCGTTGAAGGAATAGATGGTCTGGTTAGCATCGCCCACCACGGTAAGGTCATCGCGCTCGCCCAACCAAGCGTTGAGCACCCGCTGCTGCAGCGGGGTAACATCCTGGTACTCATCGACGACAAAGGTGCGGTACTGCTCGCGGAAGGTCTCAGCAATCGCCGGCACATTCTCGATGGCACCTGCGATGTGCATGAGGAGGTCATCGAAGTCCAAGTGCATCATGTCCGGCGTGGCCTTGGACTGCTCGTAGCGGCGGAAGGCCTCTGCCACCTTGGCCGGATCGGCCGGTGCAATGCGGTCCGTATTGGCGATCACGGACTCATAATCTTCGGCACTGACCAGCGCGGACTTAGCCCACTCGATCTCCGCCAGGACGTCTCGAATCATGTCCTTGGAATTATCCAGCCCCACCGAGCGCACCGCGCGGGCAACTAGGGGGAATTTATTATCCAGCAGTTGCCACGGAAGATCTCCTGCTACCTGCGGCCAGAAATACTTCAACTGGCGGCGCGCCGCCGCGTGGAAAGTCTGCGCTTGCACGCCGGCCACGCCCATGGTGCGCAGGCGATCGCGCATTTCTCCGGCCGCTCGCGCCGTGAAGGTCACCGCCAGTACCCGTTGCGGACTAACAAAGCCTTGGTCGACCAAGTTAGCAATGCGATAGGTAATCGTGCGGGTCTTGCCCGTACCCGCGCCGGCCAAGATGCACACGGGCCCGCGCGGCGCCGTGGCCGCGCGCAGCTGATCTTCATCCAGCAGGGACAAATCCGGCTTAGTCACCGTGATACCACTCCATAATCATCGTGTGTGCAATTGAACCCGGACGAGGAAGCTTAAGCTCGGGCAGCTCGGCGCGCTCCACCCACCGGATTTCTTCCAATTCCCCATCAGTATGGCAGGCAGGGTGGACATCAGCCGTGCGCGCACAAAAGCCCAGCATAAGCGACCCACTCGGTGGCCACGCCTGCGAGCCCCAATAGCGAATATCGTCCACCTTGCGCCCGGTTTCTTCCAGGGCCTCGCGTGCAAAAGCCGCTTCCGCAGTCTCGCCCGGTTCAACGTAGCCGGCGATCAGAGAAAAGAAACTATTGCGGCGGCGATTGCGCGCCAGCAAAATCCGGTCGGTGCTGCCGAGGCGAATAAGCCCGATAACCGCAGGATCTAGGCGTGGGAAAACCATCCGACGCTCGTCCAAAGGATCGCGCCCCACGATTCCCGGTGCTGGGTAGTCCAGCTTGTGACCGGTGCGCGGATCAAAGCGCTGCTCGCGCCGATTGCGGATCAGCGCAATGGCTTGCAAAATCACCGGCTGGTCCGCAAAGAACGTCGCGCTTTCTAGCCAGCCCAGCTCGCTAGCACCGTCTTCCGGATACGCGCACGCCTGCAGGGTACCTAAGTCGACTACTGCGTGCTTGCCGACGCCCCCGGGAACATTCTCCACCAGCACCGGTTCCCCCGCTGCCGTAACCGGTACCTGGCCGTGAGGGGTTACTGGGAGGAACATTTAATCCACATCATCATCGTCCATGACCTCGATGGGCTGTTCCATCTCATGCTTAATGTAGAGCAGGCGGTCGCCCGGCTTCAGCGCGGAGGCATCCGCGGTGTCCACGCGGTGCAGCTCGTTATTGCGCAAAACAGCCAACACAATATCTGCTAGGTGGCGTGGGTTGGAGCCCACCTCGAATTCGCGCACGGCGCGCTCGGCTACGGAGAAACCCTCGTTGGGTGAGAGCAGATCTTCCATCATCTCCACCACCGTCGGGGTGACGGTGGCCAGGCCTAGCAGTCGACCGGCCGTCTCAGCGGAGGTGACCACGGAGTCTGCTCCAGATTGACGCAGGAGGTGGCGGTTCTCAGACTCACGGACCGAAGCCACAATCTTGGCCTTGGGGGCAAGCTCGCGCACCGATAGGCAGCACAGCACCGCGGTATCGTCCGTGGACGGGGTAACCACAATGGAGCTGGCATGCTCTACCCCGGCAATCTTAAGCACATCCTGCTTGGTACCGGAGCCGAAAATAGTCACCAGACCGTGATGCTCGGCGTGGGCTAAAGAGGCACGGTTGGTATCGATGACCACGATCTGGGAGGACGGAACATCATCGGCCAGCAGCGCGGCCACGGCTCCGGCGCCCTTGGTGCCATAACCGATAACGACGGTGTGGTTACGCAATTGCTTTCTCCAGTTCTGGATTTGGAAAGTACGGCGGGCCTTATCCGTCAACACGGACAAGGTCGCGCCAACCAATAAAACAAGGAAGATCAGGCGGGCAGGGGTAATAAGCACTAAGTTAATGAACCTGGCCTGTGGAGACACGGGCACGATATCGCCATAGCCCACAGTGGTCAGCGACACCGCCGCATAGTAGGCGGAGTCCAACAGTGACATATCTTCGCTATAGCCGCCCCCATCCAAATAGACCACGACGGTCACGAAGACGACAATGCCAAAGGCCCACAGCACGCGCTTGCCCAGCTGGCGCCACGGGCTGGAGTTTTCGTCTCGCGGTACCGTAATGACGTCAATGAGCGCGTGGTCTGGCTGTGAGGACAGCTCAACCTGTGGCAAGAAGCGACTTGTAAAGCGTGACTTCATCGCCTGCGCACGTTTTTTGGCCACTAGCCCAGCCTTCTTTTCTGGTCTCGGATGATTGCTCAAAAGATTGCGCATCTACGCAATCGCCCACATACCTTAGCGCTTGTGGCGCTCAACTGACGATTCAAGGAGGTTTTTAAGCTCCTCCCCCTCCGGCAGGCGGGCGGGCTCGAAGGTATATCCATCATGCACATAGTAGAAAGCAGCACGAATATTCTGCCCACCGTGGATGCGCCGCCATGCCTCTGCGTAAACGGCTAGCTGTATCTTTGCAGCATCCATAGCCTCTCCCTTAGGCGGGCGGCCAGTCTTCCAGTCCACCACCATCCAGGAGCCATCATCCAAACGGAAAACAGCGTCCATGCGTCCACGCACCACGGCATCGCCGATCGTGATTTCAAACGGCGCCTCTACGTACTCCGGTTGACGCTGCGCCCACTCCGAGCTCAGGAAGGCCTCCTTGAGCTCTTCTAAATCGAAGTCCTCCGGTTCATCGATTCCCGGAAGTTCTTCCTCGCCCAATAGCGCCGGGCTGCCGAAGCGGTCCTCCAACCACGCATGGAAGGCGGTACCGCGCTTGGCATAGGAATTCGGCTTAAACGGCACGGGGCGGCGCTGCCTGCGGGCAAACTGAAGCGGGTCTGCCCGCAGCGCAACCATGTCAGAGGCGGTCAGCTCGCTGGGTAGCTCAACGTCTACCACCGGCTGTTGCAGGGCCTTGTACTCCTCAATGAGAGCGCCAGCTTCCTGCTCCCATAACTCAAAGGTTTCACCCCGGCTCAAATCTGGGAGTTCCTCCATTGCTGCAAGGACTAGGTCCGCACCGGCGACTGCCTCTGGGCTGGCCTCAAGCGCTGGGAATTGTGCGCTCTCCCCAAAATCATCCTCGGAAGGCTCGTCGGGGACGGACCACTCCACCACGTACTGCGGGAATTGCTCTTTCAGGCGCTCTAGGTATTCATAAGGAACTTTCTTCTTCTTTCCATTGGCGTTATTGGTGCCCGAGCCGGTAACGGTCAGGGTAGATTCGGTACGCGTCAGCGCCACATAAAAAAGGCGCGCCGATTCTTCCGCCTTGATGGCGCTATCTGCTTTCTTAAACTCCTCGCACGCGTTTTGGAAATGCGAGCGCTTTTGGGCATCCTCTGGGACCTCAATATAGTCATCGTCTCCCGGGACCTTATCGATCCTGGACAGGAAGGTCTCTGCTTGTGCGCTATAGCTAGACGAATCCGCATGCACCACGCAGACGTGTTCCCATTCCAAGCCCTTGGCCTTGTGCGCGGTCATAATCTGCACGCGGTCAGTAGCCGAGGGAACCTCGCCAAGGTCTAGGCCATCTTCCTTTTCGAGCGCTAACGCAAAGTAATCCAAGAGCGCATACAAAGAATCACCGTGGAAGCCCGCGACTATATCGGCAAATTTATCCAGATGTGTCGCGCCCCCTGCGCTTCCACGCGCAAGGACTTCGGTGCGGATATTAAACAATGCTTCAATATCGGCGAAGATATCCACCAGCGGTTTGGAAAGAGAATAGGTGCGCAGGTGTCGCAGTTTGGCAGAAACCTCTTCCATACGGGCGAGGCCTTGCGGGGTATAGCGGTCTCTCTCACCTAGATCGGCCAGGGCGTCGGCAAGGCCGACGCGCTGATCCGGCTCCTCAGCGGTGACATCTTCCAGCTGCGCACGCAGGTAGTCTTCCGCGTCCATCCCCGGCGCCCAGCGCATGCGCTCCTCCCTCGCGCCGGCCAGGTTTCGTTGGCGGGAAGCAAGCGCTTGAATATCACTAATCCCCAGACCACAGATGGGCCCTGCCAGCACCCGCACTGCCGCAGGCAAGTCTTCTGGACGCACGAGCATGGTGGCAATAGCTACGAGGTCCTGGATTTCTGGCTGCCACAGCAGGCCACCGAGACCAATGATTTCATTGGGTACGCCCGCTTTGTCTAGCGCCGCAGCGATGGGGGCGGAGTGCCTATTTTTACGCACCAAAACCGCCGCGCTGAAAGTATCTCCCTCGCGCTTTTCCCACTGCTCTTTCAGGTACTCGGCAACGAATTCACGCTCGCGAACCTCGCTGTCGAAATACGCCAACTGGATGTCGCCTTCGCCCTTATGCGGGGCGGCAGAAAGCTCGTCCACGGGACGTTCAACGCCTTCGAATACGCCCTCCGCCACTGAGTTAGCCAAGTCCAGCGCACCAGAGGGGTTGCGCCAAGAGGTGGTCAACTGGTCCTTCGGAGCGGGTGTGCCCGGCGCGACCGGAAAGTCCTCCACGAAGGCAGTGAGGTTTTCAGAGGTCGCACCACGCCACCCGTAGATGGCCTGCATTGGATCACCCACGGCCGTCACAGAAAGATCCTTTTGCTCCCCTCCGAACAGGCTTCGTAGAAGCACGCGCTGGGCATAGGAGGTATCTTGGTACTCGTCTAGCATGACGACCTTATAGCGCTGGGACTGCTGCTTGCCCACCACAGGATGGTCGCGCGCTACGCGGGCAGCGACGGCCATCTGCTCGCCAAAGGTGATGACTTGTCGCTCGGATTGTTCCTTTTTCAGGGCCTCCAGCAGCGGCACGTACTGCACGCGGCGCTCCTGTGTGTGGATATAGTCCAGCAACGTCTTTGAGTATTCGGGGCCATTCTTTTGGGATTTATCGAGGTTATCGATGTCCGCCCGAAAATCGCGAGCATGCTCGGCGATGTGACTCGTGTCCTTGAGCCCATTATCGATATCTTGGCTGAATTTCAGCAGGGTCTCGGTAATCGTCGCTAAGGCGCGATCATCCTCCAGCTGGCCGGTGTAATTGCGCACCACGTCATAGGCCAAGGAATAACGCTCGGCCTCGGTGATGATGCGTGCGGTGGGCTCTACCGGAACCAAGAGCCCGTATTCACGGACGAGTTCTCCCGCGTAGGAGTCATAGGTAGCTACCTTCGGCGCGATGTTTTCTAGCGCTTCTGCCACCTCGCCGCCTGGCGGGATGAGGCCGGAATCGCGCAATTTAATCAGCTGCCGCCGGATGCGCTGCTCCAGCTGTTGCGCGGCCTTACGGGTGAAGGTCAGGCCGAGAACCTGCTCCGGGCGCACATAGCCATTGGCCACCAGATACACCACGCGCGAGGCCATGGTTTCTGTCTTGCCGGCACCAGCGCCAGCAACCACGAGTTTGGGGCTAAAGGGGCCTTCGATGACATGGGCTTGTTCCTCGGTAGGCGGAAAGTCCTTGCCCAAGGCTGCAGCGATCTGCTGTGGGGAAAAGTTGCTCTTAGGCATCGGTAGTCATCCTTCCTTCTTCCTGCACGGGGCAGATGGAGCGAATTGGGCACTTATCGCAGTCTTTATTGGTGCGCGCAGTGATGCGCGGGCCGCGCATCTCCTCCACCAGCGGGGGCAGAAGTGCGGCGAAATCTTCTAGGGCTTCCGGCGATTTATCGCTTTGCCAAATCTCACCAATCTTTTTGGTGGTCACACCCGGATAAACCAGCACGCCTCCCTTGCGCGGCATTCCTTCGCCGTCGTGGACCTGGTGGCCATCGAATGCGCCATGGGCAAGCGCGAGCTGATAGGTCATCAGCTGCACGTGATCCTCGCCTTCCTTCTTAGCCGGGGTGCTTCTCCCCGTCTTGAGGTCCACCACCAAGTAATTTCCCTCTTCATCGCGAAGGAGACGGTCCATATAGCCGCCGATGCGCACGCCTCCGCCGACGTGCACGCCTACGGGGATTTCCACGCCAGCAAGTTCCTGATTGACCTCGGATTGGCGCGCCCATTCGCGGGCGCGGTCCAACAGGGTGGAAAACTCATCGAGCTTGAAACGCAATTGCCACTGCGGTACGTCCTGGATGCGCTCGAAAGCCGCCATCACTAAGAGCTTGGCCTTTTCCGCATCCATTCCGCGGCCAATGGCTTCAAAAAAGGCGTGGGCCAAAGTACCGCGGAGCAGTCGTTCCTCGGTACTTGGGTCCTCAGCCACATTGCCCAGCACGGCCTTAAGTGGACAGTTGAGCAATGCTTCCACGCGGGAAGGCGACAAGCTACCGGTGGTATGCAGCGGCACTTCGGCCGCAACGGAACGCGCAGACCACCATTGTTCCGGGTGGGCGCCAGGGATATCGGCTGCCGCTAACCGCGCAAGCTGTCGGGCTGCTTGTCTGCGTTCAACCTCGCCGGATTCCGGGTTGGTGACTACGCGGCGCAATTGGGCGACGAAGGACGGCACCGACAGCACAGCAACGTCGAGTGGATCCACCTCAAGACCGTCGCGTACAGAAACGGGCGCGGGTTCCGGTACATCGAGGCCCAATTCGCGCGGGAGTTGGGAGCGACGCAGTTCCCGCTTGGCTTGCCGACGCGCTGCTTGCCCGGGTACGTCTACGCCACGGCCGGCGAATTCTTTGATAAAGCGGGATGGCTCGGCCACCGTATCGCCTTCCGGATTCTCTACGGCGGCAATGAGCAGGCGCTTTCGGTGGCGGGTGGTAGCGACGTGGAAGAGGCGGCGCTCTTCCGCCAAGCGGGAAGCGACATGGCTGACCGGGGTATCGGGATCAATATCGTGATCGAGAAGATCGATGAGATCTTCTTGTCCAAAGATAGAGCCGGTCTCCCCTAGCGAAGGCCAGCTTCCTTCCTGTGCGCCAGCCACGATGACGGTATCCCATTCACAGCCCACGGCACCGTGTGCAGTCAGGATTTCTACCGCCTGCGGCATAGCGGTGCGGCGGTCGCGCACGCCAGTGGGAAGTTCTTGCTCGGTGATATGCGTCAGGAATGCGCGAAGCGGCGAGTCAGGGCGGCGTTCGACGTAGTCACCAGCGGCGTCAAAAAGCGACATCATGGCATCCAAATCGCGGTCAGCCTGCGAGCCAGTCGCGCCACCGCGCAGCGCCGAAGCCTGCAGACGATTGTCCAATTCGGTAGCGCTCCACACCGCCCAAAGGATCTCTTCCACCGAGGCTCCAGAGGCGAGTGCTTCTCGGCCGGCCCTAAGCACCGCACGTACTCGTTCCAAGATGGAAAACTCCCGCTCGGTGAGCTGGCCGTTGAAGTCCGGAAGCTCGCCATACAGAAGGCCGCGGAGGCTATCGATGCCCCGGGTGTTGGAATCCCAGCGACGTAAACCACGAATCAAGCGGCGCAGGGTGACAGGATCGGCACCGCCCACGGGGCCGGTGAGGAGTTCTTCCAGCTCGGAATTGGATAGATCCTCCTCCAGTGCGCGCAACGCAAGCAGCACGGCAGAGACCAAGCGCTGCTCGGCCAAGACGACGTCCGTGGGGTTAATGTGTACGGGGACCCCGGCAGCCAAAAGGGTACGGCGCATCTGGCCGATATCCCCGGTAGAGCGTACGATGACCGCGATATCGCGCCACTGCACGCCATCTTCGAGGTGGCGGCGGCGCACGGTATTAGCCACGACGTCGCGCAGCCTTCCCTCTGAGTCCACGATAGAGATGCATGCGGGTAAAAGGGTGCGGTGTGGCTCCGTCAGTTCTATTTCATGTTCAGCGGGGAATTCACGCAGGAACCGTGAGCTAGCACCACGGAAAGCAAAAACGGATTGATCTGCATCGCCGCCTACAACCACAAGCTGGGCATGAGGAGCCAACTCGCGGATGAGTTCACCAGCAGTAGGGTCGAGCAATTGGGCATCATCGACAATGATGGTGTGAAAGGGGTGCTCGCGCAGCAGCTGAGGGCGTTGGAGAACCGCGGTAACCAACTCCGCCGCTGAGTAGGAATGGGAGCGAGATAAAAGCTGAACGCGTTCGTACTCGCGCAGGAATTCACCCGCGGCGGACCACATGGGGCGTCCGTATTCGCTTCCAAGGCGCTCAAGGTCATCTGGGCCCAACCCGCGCTCGATGGAGCGAAGCAGGAAATCGCGCAGCTGCCGGGCAAAGCCCACGTATTCGAGTGCGGGGCGCATCTCGGCTGGCCAAGAGCCGTGACCGTCTTCTGCTTGCCCGGCAAGCAACTCACGGATAACAGCATCTTGTTCCGCACCGGTGATTAGCCGCAGTTCCTCTTCTGCGGCAGTGCGCAGCAGCGCGAAAGCCAGGGAGTGCACGGAGCGCACCATAGAGCTCTGCGCGGCATAGTCCTCTAGGCGCTCAGAGAGCTCGCGGCGCAGCCGCGCACCGGATTCCTTCGAGGGTGCAATAACGAGAATGCCTGAGGGATCCGCGCCGGTTTCCCGGGCTTTATCCAGGGCATGGATGACGGTATCGATAAGGAAGCTAGATACACCGGTGCCAGCCGCGCCAGTTACCTTCCAGGTGCCGGATTCGGGCAGGTCAACCGACCAGCTCCGGGCCGCGGCGGACGGAGTACGGGGAACGAGGCGCACCTGCGGGGACGGTGGAAGGACCACTCCCGCGCGGGCGGTGGAATGGGGATCGTATGTCACCGCTCCAGTATGGCAGATGCCTGCGACACCAGATGCTGTTCCACCCGTTCAATATGCGAACGCGTGTTTGAGCGAGAGGTGGGATGCAGGCCATTAATGTGGCGCCGGTACGATACCGCGCGCAGAAGCAGCTCCTGCATACCAGGCACGTGGCTAAAACGCTGACAGATTCCATCATCTACCGCTTGAGCGATAAGCCCATCCACTATGACTAGGGCGGCGCCCCACCCGGCAGGGCGCGGGGATTCGCTAGGGACCAATTCCACGATCCCCGGCGGGTTGGCCCCGTGGTAGACCGTGGTGGCTAGCAGTGCGGTGTGGGCGGGGATAAGGGGGACGTCGGCAAGCAAAGCTGGCCGGTAGGCCTCTCCTGTTTCTTCCCAAGCGGAGCGTTCAGCGCGAGCAAAGTCATCGCTACGCTGCCCGTTAGGCAGGGACACTTCCGCCATCGCTGCATCAAGCCGCAGGGCCATCTGCGCGGTTTCATCAATGCGCCCACGAACCTGGCCAGGAATAAACTGAGTAGCCTTCCAGCCCGCGGCCGTATGCCGGCCATCGCTAGACAGCACAGGCCGGGAAACCCGCGCGCCCTGTACGCTCAGACGCTCGCGTACTTTGGCAGACCATGCAGCAAAGGGGCCGGCTTGGGAATAAACCACATCACCAACCTTGATGCCGTTATCCCACACTGGACCCAATTGATCGCCTTGGACGCGGCGGGTACCGGCGGCACCGGTTTCCGCATGGAAGGCGCTTAAAACATACTCTGGGGGAAGCGGCATCCTTAACTCCTATTCGGGTTGGTGGGGATCCTTATTATCTGGGTTGGGATACGGCCACGGGTTGGACACACAGGTTACGTCCTCATCAGGATAGACCTCGCTCGGCTTTCGGTCGTGCAATTCCTTGTTGTTGAGATCCAAAGTCTGCTGCATCATGATCGGCGCTAGCTTGCCTTGGCCGCCGCACGGCTGGTGGGAGGCGTAGCCAATTGCGTGCCCCAACTCATGGTTGATGACGTACTGACGATAATTGCCCATATCACCCTCAAAAGGCGTAGCTCCGCGCACCCAACGAGCTTCATTGATAATCGTGGTGGACTCGCCAGTAATAGTGGTGTGACACGAGGTTTCCGTTTCGATCTTCTCGCCACACCGCTCTGCGGCCGTACCCAAGGAGGTCAGCTGAATACGGGTATCCGGTTCCGCATCGGAAGCAACGTGCTCAAACTCGAAGTCCTTGTGCGCCGTCCAGCCGCGTGGATCAGAAAGGGTAGCTTCTACCATGGCGGCAAAAGACTCATCGCCGCCATACGGCGCGGTATTGATGCCGTCTTCTACCTCGATGGAATAGCGCACTTTCTGCTTGCCGCCCTTACCGGCCACAGCACCGGGCTCGCCTACTTGGTGAAAAGTGCCTTTCCCCTCCTTGGTAAACACACCGCCGGGCGGCATCTCATCCATTTCTCGTTTCACCGCTGCCGCATCGGCCGGATCAGGTCCGACCATTTCCTGGCTCGAAGGGGCGGCCGCAGTAGTTTCAGCCGCCTCCTCTTCTGAGGAAGAAGCAGTAGCAATATCGACGATGAACCAGATGGTCAAGGCGATCATGAGGGGGATAGCCACCACACGCCACCAGCCATATTGACGCGCAAACCGGACCACCGCATTCTGGTGGTCCGGCGTGTGGCCTTGGCCCCGGTGAGCGTGGCGAGTCTCCCTATTTTCCATGGGGCTTTAGGCTACCCGTTTGTAATTAAAAAAGCTGAATCAGCGATCCTTTGCGCCCCGCCTTAAGCACCGGCGAAGCCCACAGCCTGCTTCTTCGCAATGCCAACCTCGACGTAGACCACACGATCAGTGCGCACGAGGTATTTGCGGCCCTTGTCATCTTCGAGTTCAAGGGTGGAATTATCCGCCAAGGCACTATTGATCTTCTGCGTCAGCTCCGCTTGTTCACCAGCGGCGCTAATAACCAGCTCGCGCGCGGTATCTGCGAAGCCAAACTTAATATCCATGAAGATTCCTCCTCTAGCTAGAGTTTTATTGTCAATGGCCCCACTATAACCATCCCGGCTACTATCAAGGTGTGTCTGACATAAAATCCCAGCCACCGAGCTTCGCGGAACTAGGCGTCGCTGCCGAAATCTGTGATGGTCTCACTACTCGTGGCATCACGCGTACTTTTGCAATCCAGGAATTAACCCTGCCCATCGCGCTTTCCGGTCAGGACTTGATTGGCCAAGCGCGCACCGGAATGGGCAAGACCTATGGCTTTGGCGTGCCGCTTTTGGATCGCGTCTTTGATGATGCCGATATCGATGAGCTTGATGGCACCCCGCGCGCCCTCGTGGTGGTTCCCACCCGGGAATTAGCCCAGCAAGTCACGGAAGACCTGCAGGTAGCCGCCGCCCATCTGCCGGTACGCCTAGCCTCCATCTACGGTGGCCGTCCCTACGAGGAGCAGATCAAAAAGCTCAACAGGGGCGTCGATGTTGTCATCGGTACGCCTGGGCGATTAATCGATCTTCACGAGCGTGGCAATCTGCAGCTAGACCGCGTGGCCATCTTGGTGCTCGATGAGGCTGACGAGATGCTGGATCTGGGCTTTTTGCCCTCGGTGGAGGCTATCCTGCAGGCCTTGGATGGCAATGCACACCAGACCATGCTCTTTTCCGCCACGATGCCCGGCGCGATTTTGACGTTAGCCCGCCGGTTTATGGAAAAACCCATCCATATCCGCGCCGAGTCTGGCGAGCAGGATTTCACCCACTCTTCTACCCGCAAGGTCACCTTTCAGGCCCACCGCATGGATAAGGTTGCCGTCGTCGCACATGCCCTCCAAGCCGCTGGCCGCGGGCGCACCATCATTTTTACCCGTACCAAGCGCGCGGCCGCCCAGTTGGCCGATGACCTAGCCCGGCGCGGCTTCCACGTGGGAGCCGTCCACGGCGACCTGGGGCAAAAATCGCGCGAGAAATCACTTCACGCGTTCCGCTCCGGCCAGGTAGATATTTTGGTCGCCACCGATATTGCCGCCCGCGGCATCGATGTGGATGATGTCACCCACGTCATCAACTACCAGGTTCCGGATGATCCGATGACCTTTGTCCATCGCATTGGCCGCACGGGGCGCGCCGGCCATACCGGTACCGCTATCACCTTGGTGGGCTACGATGAACTGGCCAAATGGCAGGTCATCAACGATGAGTTGGACCTGGGTGAGCCAGAACCGCCGCAGTGGTTCTCCATCTCGCCTGAATTGGCTCAAGCACTGGATATCCCAACCGGCGTAGAAGAGACCGTTGGGCCTGAGACCAAGGTCGTGGGCCAAGTTCCGGTCCGTGAGAAATCCTCTACCCGCACTACCGCGCGCCGCGGCGGATCCCGGCGCCGGCGAGGAGGACGCCGATGACTAAGACTCCCATTTTGCGCTCCACTCCCGCCGATTGGAAGGCTACCGGTATTATCGTCGCGATTTGCGCCATCGCGGTTGGAGGAGCAGCAATTACCGCTAGTATCAATCAGGCCCATCTAAGCCAAGCGGCCGTTCCTGGAGAAAAGGATGCGCCCGTGCTTGCCGACGTCCCCGAAAGCCTCCACGAGTCTTTCAGCCTTCCCAACCAACCAGTACCCGGCCAGTACCGCGCGGTTTCGGCGCACGGCCTGACCATCACGCATGCGGATCACACGCTCACCGCTACTAATCCGGACGGTTCTAAGGCTTGGAGCTATGAGCGCACGGACGCCGAGCTATGTTCGTTGTCTACCGCATGGGGGAGGGTCGTAGCTTCCTATAAGACTGGTGTGGGCTGCGGGGATACCGTGGCCATTAACGCCGCCACCGGCGAATACGATGGCACTCGCAGCGCAATAAACTCGGAAAAGGTCGTTCCTATCTCTTCCAATGACCGGGTAGGAACCGTCTCTACCGACCGCATCGACCTGTGGCGCTCCGATATGGTGCGCACAGTGGAGTACGGAGCCGTAGAAGCAAAGCAGGAGCCGGAAAAACAACCGCATGAGGACTGCACGTTGAGCTCTGCCCTCACCCGTACCGAAAACTTAGCTCTGACTGAATCCTGCCCCGATAAACCGGACACAACCTGGCTGCGTTTCCAAGACACGACCCCAGATGACTCCCGTGAGCCGGATATCGCCGCCGATGTGGATATAGCAACCGACGGGGCTCGGCTTGTTGCCGTGGGACAAAAGGCCGCCGCCGTATACCGCCCAGGGCCCCACCCCACGATTGAGTCATATAACAATAAGGGCGAAAAGCTTGACTCCTCCTCAGCAAAGCCTTCTCCGGCCATAGACTCCGGTGCCTCCCCGTTTGCGCCGACGACGGCAGACTTGCCGCACCATATGACCTGGTTTGACGGTTCCCGGCTCTACCTTTTCACCCCAAGTGACCTCGCGGTGGATCGAATCGTGGAAGATGCCATCGGCACGCCCATTGCCGTTGCCGATCACATGCTGGTGCCTACCCAAGAGGGCATTGCTGTAATGAATTGGTCTACGGGCAAAACCGAACGCACGATTGCGGTAGACCGCGGCGACTATCACGGCCCCGTCTACCTCACCGTGGCGGGTAATACCATCGTTGAAAGCCGCGGCGATAAAGTGGTGGGTCTCAGCGCTACTTAGCACCGCGCTCCCCCGTTACAAAAGAGCCGCGCCCCGGGCCAACCGGAAAGCGCGGCTTCTTTTTCGTACAGCGTGTTTAGAACCTCGCCGCTGCCCACTCCGTGGAGGAGCGTACGAACATCAGCAGGAAGATGACTAGTGCGGCGCTTAACAATGTGACGGCACCTAGCAGCGGTGAACCACCGCTAAACATCTGGAAGGAGCTAGCCGCCAGAATGAGCTCCACCAAGATAATGGCACCCCTACCCCAACGCTTCCCCTTAACCATGGCCCAAGCTCCGACAATGACGAAGCCGAAGACGATAAAGATAAACAGCGCGGTACCTAGCCCCACGAAGCTTCCAGAGCCCGAATCCGACACCATCGAGTCATTCTCCGCGCCAGTCAGCTCTCGCACAATAAGGAAGATTCCGAAGCAGATGACCGCAATGGACTGCACCACAGCAAGTCCCGCGGCCACGAGAACGGGCTGAGGCGCGCCCTGTCCGGAGGCTTGCCCATTCGCACTCTTCTGCCTCTCCGCCCCACGCACGGGCCGCGTAGATCCAGCACTTTGCTTTTTGTTTACCTGCTTTTTCCTCTGCTTAGACACAAACCCACAGTCTACTAACCGGCCAGCACCATTTCCTTGTGCGCCACTCAGGTTTCGCGGGGGCAGGGGCTAGCCGGTCAGATTTGACGGTACCTAAGTCAGCACACTCAAGAATTTATGAACAATGCGCCAGTTCAGAGCGTTTCTCACAGGCTTCTTTCAACTCAAATCCTCTGCTAAATGACCCCCACATCTGTTTTGCACACGTGAGGTTGACCACAATTTCGCCTCTACCCCTAGCGGAGCCTGAGTAAACATGTCATGATTCTGGGGTAGCAAAAAGAAAGAGGACGTAAACCTCTTCTTAACTTGAAGGAAACTTCAAGTAACCACAATGTGAACCATTGGCGGCGGCGACGCTGGCCCGACCTCGAGACCGGGCCCCACTGCACGCAGACCAGTTCACATAACCACCCACCCTGGCATTGGTTGCTTTTCATTTTCGTGAAAAGCGCTTGTGCTTACTGCTGTCGAATTTTTGTTAGGAGATATCAATCATGGATTGGCGCCACGAAGCTGTTTGCCGCGACGAAGACCCCGAACTGTTCTTCCCAGTAGGCAATTCTGGTCCTGCACTTACCCAAATCGCTAAGGCCAAGCTGGTCTGCAACCGCTGCCCTGTTGCCTCTTCCTGCCTGAAGTGGGCGCTGGAATCCGGCCTGGACGCCGGTGTCTGGGGCGGCCTGTCTGAAGAGGAGCGCCGCGCCCTCAAGCGTCGCCGCAACCGTGGCCGTGGCCGCGCTCGCGTTTCCGCTTAATAAGCGTTAATAAGCGGCCCCCAATTTTCGTTTCGACGCCCTTAGCCGCTACAGTTGAATAAAGTTCAGATACCCTCAACGAAGGAGTGCGCAATGAGCAAGCGTGGTCGCAAGCGCAAGGATCGCCGCAAGAAGTCCGCTAATCACGGCAAGCGTCCTGGCGCATAACGCACAGCATTACTCAAAGCCCGGTTCCCTCGGTCACTTCGACCGTAGAACCGGGCTTTTGCTATGTCAGACGCAAATCGATGTCGTCTCCTAACTCCCCGCTTGACCTCTCCGTGCCTTAAGTCCAATGTGATCGGGCCGAATTGAACACATTGGGGTCTCAATTCGGCCCTTCCGCCCTCAATTCGGCCCGATCAGTATGGACTCAAACAAAAAGTTGAAAGATCATGAGACCAGACCCCACCACAGCGGGTGAGTAACAGTGCCTACCACGCCGTTTCGATGCGAGTGATTTCCACTGAAATGCGGCGACGCAGCGCCTGCGGCGCCTTTGCCTGCCCATTGCAGCAGTTGCGTACTAATGAGCGGACGATCTCTTCGCTCTCGAGGCGCTTTTGGCAGAAATCGCACTGGGAGATGTGCTCGCGGATGGCTAGTGCGCGGGCATAGGTGGTGGATTCATCGAGAAGCTCGCACAGGAGTGCCTGTACCTCAGGGGAGCTACACGCACCACAGTTGTGTTCCGTTGCGTGTTCCATTACTTCTCCTCCATGTCTGGGTGTTCTAATCCAATGCCTTGTTCTCGTGCCACGTCTTTCAACGCTTTCCGGAGCAGTTTTCTTCCCCGATGTAGACGAGACATCACGGTACCCAGCGGAGTATCCATGATTTCTGCAATCTCCTTATAGGCAAGGCCTTCAACATCCGCGTAATAGACCACCATCCGATAATCATCGGGCAAGTCATTCATTGCCTCCGAAATGGTGTCATTCGGCATGTCCTTAAGCGCAGCCACCTCGGCGGATTCCAAACCAGTGGAATCGTGGCCAGCGGTGGTATAAAGCTGAAAATCACTCAAATCATCGGCCGAAGATTCCGTGGGTCGGCGCTTCGCCTTGCGGTAAGAGTTGATGTAGTTATTGGTCATAATGCGATACAGCCATGCCTTAAGATTCGTCCCCTGTTTAAAGGAATGAAAGGACTTATAGGCCTTGAGATAGGTCTCCTGCACTAGATCCTCAGCATCTTGGGGATTGCGCGTCATGCGCAAGGCTCCGCCATAAAGCTGGTCAACCAAGGGGAGCGCTTCCGATTCAAAGCGGCGCTGCAGTTCCTTTTCGCTGTTTGTTTCTTTAGCCACAATTTCCATCCTAACGCGTAGGGCTAGAATCCCAGTCATGTCTAAAAAGTCCCCGCATGCAGCTACCCCAGCGCTCAAGGTCGTAGAGGACGCCGGTGTAAAACACCACGTGCACACCTTTGAGGCGGGCACAGATCTCTTCGGAGATCACGCCGCCGCAGCCTTGGACGTAGAGCCGGAACGCGTGCTCAAAACCCTGGTCATCGATTTAACGGCAGACAAAGGGGCCAAGCGGAAGTTGGCGGTGTGCGTACTCCCTACCACCCACCACCTGAGCCTTAAGAAGGCCGCGGCCGCCCACGGCGTTTCTAAGGCCGCCATGGCGGATCCGCATGACGCGTCCAAGTCATCCGGATATATTCCCGGCGGCATTTCCCCGCTGGGCCAGAAGAACCCGCTGCCCACGGTCATTGAGGAAACCGCCGTGCTTTTTGAAACCGTCTTTATCTCCGGCGGGCGCCGCGGTCTCGATATCGAACTCAATGCGGAGGATCTCGCGGAACTGTGCTCTGCCAGCTTTGCCGATCTACTCGCCGAGTAGCTCCGGATAATCGTTGGATACGCTGCCCACAGCCTTGTCGGCGGGGTGGGTGTGGAAGCCACGCAGGGGCGTAGGCAAGAGCAGCTCAGCAGCCTCTTCGGGGCTCCCCTCCAGCCAGGTACGCATTTCTTCGGCCGCCAAGAAGCGTGGCAGGCGGTGGTGCAGCCACTCCATTTCCTCCGTAGCTGCAGTGGTGACAATCGTGGCAGACAGGCGGTCTAGGCCGGTGTCCCACAGGCCTGCCGCCCACAACAGGCCCTCTTCCGCACGGACGAAATAGGGCTGCTTGCCGCCTTCTTCCTGGTGCCATTCGTAGTAGCCGTTCATGGGGATAAGGCAGCGCTGCCCTTTAAAGGCATGCCGGAAGGAGGGTTTGGTGGCCACCGTTTCCGCCCGGGCGTTAAACAGCGGCGGCCCCTCAAGGTCCTTCTTCCAGTGCGGCAGCAGTGCCCACCGCGCAGGGTCGATTTGGGCGAGACTTTCACGCACACGCACGATGGCCACCGGCTGTGTGGGCGCGATATTATAGCGCGGGCCTGGAGTGCCTTGTGGGGCATGGACCTCTGTGACTCCGGGCAGCGCTCCCACTTCATCGAGAAGGGACTCGGTAAAAAGAACGAATCTTCCGCACATGCCCTCTATTATGGACGATATGTCTCAACCTTGGTCCGCCCCGCAAGCGGCAGGCCCCATTGCGTGGGCCCAGCACGTGCCGGGCTCGAAGTCTATTACCAACCGCGCCTTCATTCTGGCCGCGTTGGCCGATGGCCCTTCTACCCTGCGCGCGCCGCTCGTCTCGCGCGATTCGCAGCTGATGGAAAAGGCGCTGGAGTCTATGGGCGCGCGCTTCGAGCACGATGGCGAGGATATCCACGTCACCCCAGGCCCGCTTAAGGGTGCCACGGTCGATTGCGGCTTGGCCGGCACGGTCATGCGCTTTATCCCACCGGTAGCTGCCTTGGCGGACGGCGCCGTGCTTGTCGACGGCGACCAGCAGGCCTACGCCCGCCCCATGTCCACCACTCTGGACGCGCTGCGCCAGCTGGGCGTAGAGGTAGACGGCGATAGTCTGCCTTTTAGCGTGCGCTCGCACGGAGTGCCGGAAGGCGGCGAGGTCACTATCGACGCCTCTGGCTCCTCGCAGTTCCTCTCCGGACTTTTGCTGGCCGGTGCGCGCTTTGCACAGGGCATTTCCGTCACCCACGAGGGCGGTCCCCTGCCCTCCATGCCGCACGTGGAGATGACCGTAGGCATGCTGCGGCAAGCCGGCGTACGCGTAGATTCCGGCGAGAATACCTGGACCGTGCATCCTGGCCCGATTGCCGGGCGGGATTGGGCAATCGAGCCGGACCTGTCCAATGCCACACCGTTCCTTGCCGCCGCTGCCGTCACCGGCGGTCGTGTGACCGTCAAACGCTGGCCTGCGAATACCACTCAGCCGGGCGACGCTATTCGCCATATTTTGGTGGATATGGGCGTCATGGTCACCCAAGAGCCGGGCTTTGTCACCGCAAAGGGCACCAAGGGCGGCGCGCTGCAGGGCATCGCGCGCAATATGGGTGATATCGGCGAGCTGACCCCCACCGTCGCAGCGCTTTGTGCCCTGGCAGAAACCCCCTCTACGCTCACCGGCATTGCGCACCTGCGCGGCCATGAAACGGACCGTCTCAAGGCGTTGGCGGATAATATCAATGCCCTAGGCGGCAAGGTCGCCGAGCTTGCCGACGGCCTGCACATCGACCCCGCACCTCTCCACGGCGGCGAGTGGCCGTGCTACGCGGACCACCGCATGGCCACCGCGGGAGCCATCATCGGCCTGAAGGTGCCGGGCATAGAGATAGAGGATATATCTACCACCGCAAAGACGCTGCCTGGCTTCGACCGCATGTGGGAGACCATGTTGAACCCCGAGCAACAGGAGAGCAATGGCTAGGCGTTTTGGTTCCTTTGATGAATCCGATGTGCGCGTGCGCCCCGGCAAGGGGTCGCGGCCGCGCACGAAAGAACGCCCCAAGCACAAGAATGCCAAGTTTGGCATGGTCGTTACCAAGGACCGAGGGCGCTGGGGCGTCGCGCTAGATGATGGCCCACGCGTTACCGCAATGCGCGCCCGCCAGCTAGGCCGCACCGCCATCGAGGTGGGCGACCGCGTCGGCGTCGTAGGCGATACCTCCGGTAAGAAAGACACCCTAGCGCGCATAGTGAAACTCGAAGAGCGCACCTCCGTCCTCCGGCGCACGGCCGATGACACCGACCCTTATGAGCGCATCGTGGTGGCGAATGCGGACCAGATGCTCATCGTCACCGCCGTGGCCGATCCTCCACCGCGCTCCGGGTTTGTCGAGCGCGCCCTCATTGCTGCGTTTGTGGGCAATATCCACCCCATCCTGTGCCTGACCAAAACCGATCTCACGGATCCTGCCCCCTTCGCGGCAGAGTTCGCCGATCTTGATGTCACGGTGGTGGAAGCCGGCGTCGAAGACGGACTTGAGGCGGTGCGCCACCACATCGACGGCCACGTCACCGCGCTCATCGGACATTCCGGCGTGGGTAAATCCACCCTAGTCAACCGACTGGTATCGGATGCAGGTAGGGAGACGGGGGAAGTATCGGGCGTCGGCAAGGGCAGGCATACCTCCACCCAATCGGTGGCGCTCCCTCTCCCCGCCGAGGATGCATTCACCGGCGGCTGGATTATCGATACCCCAGGCATTCGTTCCTTTGGCCTCGCACACGTGGATGCCGATGACGTGCTAGGCGTCTTTGAAGACCTTGCCGCAGCCATCGAGGACTGCCCCCGCGGTTGTACGCATATGGGCCCGCCTGCGGACCCAGAATGCGGCCTCGATGACCCTGCGCTTATTTCTCCTGATACCGCCAGTGCGCGGCGGCGCGACGCGGTGCGCGGCCTACTCGAGGCCCTGCGCACCAACGTGGAGTGGGAAAATTAAAGATGGAAGCCAGTATCGGCTATAAAGCCGAGCAGCACATCAATGATGCCAAAGACCACATCGAGGATTTGGCCCCAGGTGCCCTGAGACGAGGTCTCTAGCAGCGCCAGCCACGGGGTGGTGGGCACGACGTCGGCAGCCGCATCCGCAGCTGGGGTGGTATCTGCCAGGGCTGCCGGCGCGGCACTGAGGGCTGCGCCTGCGGTAACGGTGGCTGCAGCGAGGTTCTTGAAGCGCTGAGTCATGTTTTCTCCTTGAAGTTTTAGAACAATTCTACGAGGAAAGGCAGCTCGGTGGGGTGATAAAAGGCCATGAACTTATCCAGTGCATCGCCTACAGCCAGCTCCGCATCCTCATCGCCCAAGTCTGCGGTATCGATGGCCTCGATGGCTTTCGCGGTGGTTCCTTCAGATTCCGCGATGTCTACGTGGATAGCCGCCAAATCTTCCTTGCTGAACTGCGCCGGCTGGAGTTCTACTACTGGCTCACCCATATCCGGGCGCGGGGTGAGGACGGAGTCCTCGAGGTCCACGGAGATAACCACGCGGCGGTGGGGGAATTTCTCTTCATCGCCAATGGCCAAAAGACGCATGGAGGCCATCGAGGCTTCTAGAAACGCCGAGTAGGCGATCTCTTCTTCATCGCCCTCGGTATAAAAGTCCCGCAGCGCTGGGGTCACCATGAAACCCCACCCAGAGCGCGCAGAAAGGGAGCCGGTTTCTTCCAGCTCCGCCAGCATGGCATACGTAGCAGGGATGTAGACGCGGGCTTTAGCCACTAAAACTCACCTTCAATATCGAAGACTGCCTGAATTTCAACGGACACGCGGTCGAAGCTCGTGTACAAGAAGCCGACCATGCCTGCCTCTACGGCCGCGCGAACGTTGAGAATGGAATCATCAACCATGACACAGTCATTGAGCGGCAACTCAAGGGCATCCGCTGCCGCTTGGAAAGCTGCGACCTCTGGCTTTTCCGCTCCGGCTTCCCCGGAGAGCACCACAGCATCCACATTGCCGCGGTATTCCCATTCGCGGATGTGCTCAGCACCAGGGCCGCCCGGGTCATTGGACAAAATGGCGGTTGCCGCACCATTGGCCTTTGCAGCGGCCAGCAGTGCCTTCCAGCGGCGGTTGTCTTCTTCGGTGCCATCAAGGACGCCGACATAGTCAACGATTAGACCACGCATGTTCTTAAATCCTTTGTTAAACGAATTCTCTTTAACCCCCGAGAGTATAGCGAACCAGGCGTATATTCGCGCCCACCGCTTTCAGGAAATCCTCAGAAATGGCGGCCACACGGCAGACATGAGACAATTATCACGCGTCCGTCTCCTGCCCTAAGCAAGGAGCACTACTTCCCCACCATGTACGAGCCCATTCCTGGTTACTCGCACCTCAAACTCTTCATTGCACCACACCGCGTGCGCTATGGCCGCTTGCCGACGTCCGCGGAAGTCGCCGCCCAGCACCGCATCCAAGCCTGGGTAGTCTTCGTGCTGGAGGTAGCAGCCGGCTATCGCCCGTTGGCGCACCTCAATTCCCCGCGCTATTCAGATGCTATCCGCCTGCACATTGGCTCGTGGCTACGCCGCCGCGAGAGCCCATGTGCCACTGAGCGTTTACAGTTGACCAGCCTGCATGCGCGCCCGAACGGCGAATATTTTGGTTCCGCTTACCTTGGCCGGCAGCAACATGCCTTTACCGGCGCCGCCGACCGCACAGGCTTAACATCATTCCGTCTGCTCTAGCGCAAGGAACCGTAATTTAGCGGTACTTAGGAAAAGATTTGACCGAGCTGAGAGAGGATCTCGGACCAGTTCAAGGCGGACCACCCAAAGCTGGCCGCGCTGACCAAAGCCGCGATGCCAGTGGTCAGCAGACCGCCTTCAAGGGCGGATAGCCCAGAATTCTCCGCTGAGGTTCCGCCTGCGCGTGTGGCGTCCGCACCGCCGTGAGGGATAACCGATTGCTCAAAGGGTGCATTAACCTGCTTGGTAATGGTAAGGATATCGCGCAGCGCCGCCGCATAGTCTGGGAACTCATCTGGAAAAGTAGCCCCCGTCTCACCAGTCGTAGGTAGCTCGGCGCGCGTAGAAGCCTTGCCGGCGGAAACCTGCGGCAGATCCTTGGTGAACTCGCCCAGCTCGGCGCGGATTACCGCCTGCACATAGTTCGCCCCCAGCATGTCGAGGTAGTCCAAGACAGCTGCCTCGGTGAACTGCTTGCCACCTTGGGATTGGGTTCGCTTTTCTGGTTCCCATGGGAACTCAAGCGGTGTGGAATAGATATTCCCATCGGTACGCGCGGTATTGAGCCGCGCCTTGCCAAAGTAATAATCAAAGGCGGCCTCCGCCTTTTCCGGCGAGAGGATTCCATCATCTACCAGTGCATTCTTACGCTGAGTAGCAATAGCCAAAATGGCGGCGGCAGCATTGTCCTGTTCTAGCTTTTCGCCCGAGTCCAAGTTAATGCGGCACGAGGAATCAGAGTCACGCTGCATTTCATAGGCAATGGCCGGCGTAGCGCCACCGAGCAAGGTGGCAGACAAAAGCGTCGTAATACCGAGACGCAAAGAGCGGCGGCGCATTGTCAGTGGAGCTCCTCACAGGAAATGGGCAGAATGGGCAAGTTTCTTATATTCTACTCATTTTTCCTGAAAAGAAACCCGCCCCGCTCCCGCAAGCTATGAACTGCTCCCCATTAGTTGGACTGAGAAATCAGTTGCCAACAACTAGTGGGGAGCATTTTCTTTGAGAGCACGTAGTTCGCTGAGTGAAGTTCAGCGTGAGCAGTTAGTGGAGCTTTTCGAGCAGGGAATGGGTTGCCGAGCCGCTGCTCGTGTTGTCGGTGTCTCGAGAGACGCAACGCGTAGACTTTATCGTCGTTTCCAACTGCGTGGCAGACTATGTCTCGTGGAGAAACCAAACAAGCAGCACTACTCCTTCGAGGCGAAGAAGGAGGTTGTAGAACGTCATCTTGCGGGTGAGTCGATGATGGATCTTGCCCGAGAGTTCAATCTTTCATCCGACCACCTCGTCAAGGACTGGGTGGCTAAGTGGCGCAGAGGCGGCGACGAGGCTCTGCGCCCGAAGCCGAAGGGCAGGCCCAAAGGATCGGCTGGGCCGAAACGCCTCACGGAAGAGGAAAAGCTTCGCCGCCAGGTTGAGCGGCTGGAAGCGGAAAACGCCTACTTAAAAAAATTGCGAGACTTGAGGAACCAGGGACACGCCTGAAAGCCCAGGCAATCGTCATCCTCAAGTCACACCACCGCTTGGACTACCTCCTGGATGCGGCCGGCATGGCACGCTCGACATTCTTCTACCACCAAAAACGACTCACCGCACCGGATAAACATGCCGAGCTCAAACAAGCGATCCGGGACAGTTTTCAGCGCAACAAACACCGCTACGGCTACCGGCGGGTACTGCTCGACCTGCGTAACCAGGGCTGGGTGGTCAACCACAAACTTGTCTACAAGCTCATGTGCGCCATGGGCTTGAAAGCCAAGATCCGCCAGCGCAGGCCCTACATCTCCTACACTGGCACAATCAGCTACATCGCTGAGAACACACTCGAGCGCAACTTCACCCCCGATAGGCTCAACACTGTCTTCGTCAGCGACGTCACCGAGTTCAAAGTCGCTGGCCGCAAGGTGTATCTCTCACCGGTGATGGACCTGTTCGACCGCTCAATCGTCGCCCACACAGTGGCCACATCGCCGTCTACAGCGTTTACCTCGGCTTCGTTGGCGCAGGCGATCAAAGCGTGTGCTCCAGAGCCGGGCTGGATGATCCACACCGATCAAGGATTCCAATACCAGCACTCATCATGGCGCACCCTGATTAGCCAGCACCAGGGAGTCCAATCGATGTCACGCAAAGGCAACTGCTACGACAACGCGGTCATGGAGAACTTCTTCGGCCACCTGAAAACCGAGATGTACCACGGAGAAGCCTTCGACACCGTCGCAGAGTTCAACCAGGCAATCGACGAGTACATCCGGTGGTACAACACCGAACGCATCCAACAACGACTCAAGGGTCTAACCCCGATGCAATATCGAAATCAGACCCTTGAAGCCCTAACCGCCTAGAATTAAACCAGTCCAACTTTCGGGGGCCAGTTCACTAAAGCGGGTACGGGGCGGGTATCAACTAAGCAGGCGAACGCTTAGGCCTCCACGGTGCCTTCACCGTTGCCGGTCGCAGTAGCAGCAGATTCGCTGGCCTTCTCTTCTTCCTGCTGCTTGAACTGCTTGCGCAGCATAAACAGCTGGCGGACGGTCTCTTCTTTCACGCCATCATTCATGGCATTGAACATTTCGCCGCCCTCCTTCTGATACTCCACCAGCGGATCGCGCTGGGCCATTGCGCGCAGACCAATGCCCTCCTTGAGGTAGTCCATCTCATAAAGGTGCTCGCGCCACTTCTGGTCAATAATCGGCAGGATAACCATGCGCTCGGTGTTGCGCATCTGTTGCTCGCCACCAATTGCGGTAACGGACTCTTCCAACTTGTCGTATTCGTTATTGGCATCCTGAACTAGGGCGTCGCGAAGTTGCTCGGCCGAAAGCTCACCCGGGGAACCATACTCGGAGCCTTCCACCAGTTCCTCGTGGGAAATGGTTGGACCATACAGGGACTCCAATGCGTTCCACAGCTCGTCCAGATCCCAATCCTCCACGTAGCCGGTGGCGGTAGCGCCGGCTACATACGCAGAAACGGTGTCATCAATCATGCCGCGGATATTGTCTTGAATATCGCCGGCATCGAGGATGTCGTGGCGGGTAGCATAAACCACCTTGCGCTGCTCATTGAGCACCTCGTCATACTTGAGGACGTTCTTGCGCATTTCAAAGTTTTGGTTCTCCACCTGTGCCTGAGCACCCTTGATGGAGTTGGACACCATCTTGGCTTCGATGGGGACATCGTCTGGGACATTGAGGCGGTTCATCATGTTTTCCATGGATTGTCCAACGAAGCGGACCATCAGCTCATCACGCATGGATAGGTAGAAGCGGGTTTCACCCGGATCGCCCTGGCGGCCGGTACGGCCACGCAGCTGATTATCAATACGGCGAGACTCGTGACGCTCGGTACCCAGCACGTATAGGCCACCGGCCTCGCGCACCTGGTCGCCCAGCTTCTTGGATCGCTCCCTTTCCGCATCGATTTCAGCTTCCCAGGCCTCTTGGTACTTCTCTTCATCCTCAAACGGATCTAGGCCGCGCTCGCGTAGCTTTTCATCGAGGATGACCTCAGGGTTACCACCGAGCACGATATCGGTACCACGGCCAGCCATATTGGTAGCCACGGTCACGGTGCCAGGGCGGCCGGCACGAGCGATGATCTGCCCCTCTTCCTCATGGTGCTTTGCGTTGAGCACATTGTGCTTGATGCCACGCTTGGACAGCAGCTGAGACAGGTACTCGGAGCGTTCCACGGAGGTGGTACCAACCAACACCGGTTGTTTGGATTCGACGTGCTCTGCAATATCGTCTACCACCGCGGCAAACTTGGCTTCCTGCGTCTTATAGATGCGGTCAGAGTGATCCGCGCGCTGGTTCGGCTTATTGGTAGGAATCGACACCACATCCAAGTCATAGATGGAGTGCAGCTCAGCGGCCTCGGTCTCCGCGGTACCAGTCATTCCGGAGATCTTTTCATATAGGCGGAAGTAGTTCTGCAGGGTAACGGTAGCCAGCGTCTGGTTCTCGTTTTTAATCTCCACCTGCTCCTTGGCCTCAATGGCCTGGTGCATGCCCTCGTTGTAGCGGCGGCCGGCCAGCACGCGGCCGGTAAAGCCATCCACAATCATGACTTCCCCGTTGCGGACAATATAGTCCTTATCCCGGGTGAAAAGTTCCTTGGCCTTGAGGGCGTTGTTCAGGTAGGACACCAACTGAGAATGTTCAGGGGCGTAGAGGTTATCGATGCCAAGCTGATCCTCAACGAATTCCACGCCCTCTTCCAGCACACCGATGGTCCGCTTCTTGTGATCCACTTCGTAGTGGATACCTTCACGCATGCGCGGTGCCAATTGAGCGAAGACACCGTAGAACTGGGAGGAACCATCTACCGGGCCGGAGATAATGAGCGGGGTACGGGCTTCATCGATAAGAATCGAGTCGACCTCGTCCACGATGCAGTAGTTGTGTCCGCGCTGAACCACATCATTAAGGGAACGGACCATGTTATCGCGCAGGTAGTCAAATCCCAGCTCGTTATTGGTGCCGTAAGTAATGTCGCAATCGTAGGCAGCTTTGCGCTCTGGTGGGCGCATCTCGGATAGGATAACGCCCACGGACAGGCCGAGCCAGCGGTGGACACGGCCCATCATTTCGGCATCGCGCTTGGCCAGGTAGTCGTTAACGGTCACGATGTGCACGCCCTTGCCGTCAAGAGCGTTGAGGTAGGCCGGCAGCAGCGAAGTCAAGGTCTTGCCCTCACCAGTGCGCATCTCGGCAACGTTGCCGAAGTGCAAGGCCGCACCGCCCATGATCTGCACGCGGTAGTGCTTCTGATCGAGGACGCGCCAGGCAGCCTCGCGAACGGTAGCAAAAGCCTCGAGCAAGATGTCATTCATCTCTTCGCCGTCTTTCAGGCGGGTCTTAAACTCGTCGGTCTTTGCCTTAAGTTCGTCGTCCGAAAGCTCCGCGTACTTATCCTCAAGGGCAATTACATCGTCTGCCATTTTGCCCAGGCGCTTGACCGTACGGCCCTCGCCCGCGCGCAGCAGCTTGGAAAGTCCAAACACGGTTAGTTAGTCCTTCTAGTCGCGACAATAAAGTTAACTCGTCGCTATTGTACTCACTAGCTTTCACAAAGCACTTCCCGCCTAGCGCAAAATGCGTTAGCAAAGCTGCCACTGGCTCTAGCCAACCGGCTTCACCGCGGCCGCTAGCGCTGCTTGCCGACACCTCGGCCGACAATCCCCTTATTTCCCTACTGCCATAAAACGACCCCGCCACACGGTCGCAGCGGGGTTCCTGAAGTTTAAGACAGGGTTCTTTAAGCTTCAGCTTCCTCCGAGAGGGAGATAATGCCGTAGTCGAAGGCGTGGCGACGGTAGACAACGGAAGGCTTATTATTTTCCTCGTTGACAAAGAGGAAGAAATCGTGGCCCACTAGCTCCATCTCGCTCAAGGCATCATCCACGCTCATTGGGGTAGCTGGGTGCTCCTTGGTACGTACAATTTGGCCCGGGCGAACATCCTCAACGGTCTCAGCATAGGGGTCAACGTAGCGCTCCTCCTTAGCGCGCTGCGCTTCAGCCTGTGCCACCATTTCGGCGGCAATTTCGCCGGTGCCCTTCTGAGCGCGGTGACCGCTCTTGACGTTCTCGCGGCGCACCTTCACCTTGCGCAAAGAACGCTCCATCTTGCCCACGGCAGTTTCAAGTGCAGCGTAGAAGGAATCTTCCTTGGCTTCTGCGCGGGCAATATGGCCCTTGCCCGTAGCGGTGATCTGGATGCGCTCCGCCTCGGAGTCACGGCGCGGATTCGGCTCGTGCTGCAGCTCCACGTGGAAGAAGGTCAGGGTGGGGTCAAGGCGTTCAATCTTGGCCAGCTTGTCATTGACTCGCTCTTGGAAATGTTCCGGAACCTCGACGTTGCGGCCCGTAATCGTTACCTGAGCTTTGGTTGGCTGGGACATTGAGATGCCTCCCTTGAATAGTGGGGACTAGAATCAATCACAGCAACTATCTCTCTGTGACACTCCTCATGATAGCACTGGTTATGACCTGGCAGGTAAAGACTTCTGGCATTCCCCTACCTCGAGGGTAGCTACCGCCTTTATCTAGGCATCCGCAAAGACCAATGCCCCGCACACTTCTACCCCCGCAGCTTGCAGGGCAGAAATGCTCGCGGCCAAGGTGGCGCCGGTGGTAATGACGTCGTCGGCAAGCAGGGCAGGCGCCTGGCCCACAAACCTGCCCACGCGGACGCGCCCTTGCAGGTTTGCCCACCTATCCTGCGCATTAAGCTCGGATTGGTCGGCGGTATACTGCCCCATAGTGAGGACCTCACCGACGCGCACGCGCTGCCGCCGCGCCGCAGCATGACAGGCCATGGCAACCGGATCGCCACCGCGCGCCCGTGCTGAACGCGGCCGAGTCGGCGCAGGAACGAGGGTGAATTCGCGTGGGATATCGCCCCGTGCGCTTAAGTGTGCCAAACCGGCCGCAAAGACCGCTCCCACAAACTCACGGACCGGCCGATTGCCGCTCTCTTTCATACCGATGATGATGCGGCGCCGAATATCGGAATACGGGCCAAGGGCATAGACGGGCGCTCCCAGCAGGCGAGGGCGGGCCACCAGGTAGGGAGGTTGGCGCAAGTGCTCACGGCACTGTAGGCATAAAATTTCGCCCGGCGCGTCGCATCCGGCGCACGCGCTCGGAAAAATAAGCTCCCCCAAGCTCACTGTCGCCTCCCCTTAAGCCGCGCAGTTTCTTCCAGCGGCTAATTAGAAACGATAGGTGAAGATCGCCGTCCTTGCAGTCCGGAGACCTCGCGCCAGTTAGTTTCATCCATCACCGTGGAGGGAAGCTCGAACATCGCATGGGAGTCAGTAATAAAGAGCTTGGTGGGCGAGGTAGCCACTGCTACCACTGGGGCGGTGATATTTCCTGTGGGCATGGTCGACGCCGAAGAACCATCTTGCTCAATGCGCCATACCGGCGATTGACTCGAGGAAGTACCCACGATGAGCGAGCCATCTGCGTTCCAATCCAGCGATAGCGCGGAACCGGATACTTCCGGTCCTACCTCGCGGGCGTTGACGATGCGCTTATCCCCACTGCTGGATTGGGCCACGGCCGCGATATAAACGTGGCCGTCGATGATCATCGCTACGCGCGCGCCGCTGTGAGACAAGCGGATAACGGAGATCTCTCCATCAATATCGTCGATGCTGCGCGCATCTACCTCAGACTCAGAAATTCGTCCGGTAGTCTTGGAGCGCACGACGCGCACGATACGGTCACCATCCACCACGGTCCATGCGGCTTGACCTTTGTACTCAAAGGTTGGCCGCGCCAAGGTTGGACCATCCACCGAGTCCTGCAGCTGACCATCAATCTCACCTATTTGCAGCGAGAAGTCTTTATTTGATTTGCGGCGTACGGCCGCAACGAGGCCACTATCGGCCACATCCACAGATTGCACGTCGCCGCTGCTGCCCAGCGTGGATTTGACGGGCTCGGCCACGCCATCATCCACCTCTAGGAGATTCCCCTCATTGAGGGCATAGAGTTTAGACAAGGAGGTGCTGCTTTCCTCCGGATTATAGTCCGCGAAGTCATCCACACTCAGGGTGTCCATGCCTTCTACAAGGTCACCGCCATCGGCCTTGATCTTGAAGGGGCCGGCGTGACCGGCCTCAGATAGCGTCCACACCAACTGGGCGGCAAATAGCGTGCGATCATGGGCATCAAGATCAACTAGCCCTTCGAATTGGTAACCTGCTTCGCGGTCATAGCCGGCGTAGGTGACATTTTCCCCCGCCGCGCGACGGGTAGCAGGAGCAATGCTTGCCGATGGCCCCTCCATCAACAACGTAATAAGCGTCGACTCCGATTGTTCACCGCCCTTATACAGCCAGCGACGATCCGGGACCAGCACATCATTGGTCTGCTTATAAAAATACAGCGACTGGGGCGTGTAGTGATTGCGCATCTCATTGCGTTCCATGACCACGCCGGCCGGCAGGCCATCGATGCGCCACCTATCGTCTTGCATCTTCATATAGATAACCGCCTCGTAACCCTCATTTTCGGGCACATAAGCGCCGCCGGATTTAAGTCGCCCGATAATGGTTCCACGCACTGTAAAGGCCCGCTCATTATCCTTCGAGCTTTGCTTATTGGCAGGGGCGGTGACGATGTCCAAACTATCGACAACCATTACTTCGCCGCTGGCATCCCAGGCGCCGCGGGCATTATCAGTAAGGAATCCACGGGCTGCTTCGTGGTCATTGCCAGGCACGGCCGAGGCTTGGTAGAAATCGCGCAAGGTCAGGTCTGGGTCATCGCCGGGTTGCGGCGCAATAACCTCTTCTGGTCCATCGTCCTGCTTCTGATAAGTTCCTACCACCTGCGGACCGGTGTTATTGGGCAAAGTGGAGCAACCGCCGGCGAAAAGCACCGCTGCCGCGGTGCTTAGAACCGCCCACCGGCGGTAGTTATACTTAAACACGCTCACTTCCTCCTCCCCTCAAAGTCCGGTGCCTTATAGGCTCGCCTATCAGGTGTGTCTATACCACGGTTAAGCTCCCGCTCCGATGGCCACAGGATGCCATCTCCTTCTGTTTCATCTTTTGTGCCCTTCTCGTTCTTCTCGATGTGCGGCGAGCTCATTCCGGAAGAAATCGCAGGCGTTGCAGAGGCGGAGCCAGCAGCAGCGGCAGAGGAACCAGCGTCGCCCTTGTCCTCACCACGGCTGTCCTTGGTGCCGGCTGGCGGCAAGCCGCTGTCTGCCTGCGTGCTTTCCACGGGAGCGCCCGGAATCTCTAGAGCAATAGGGGCCTCGCCTACTTCTGTATGTGGGGTGCGGGGAATAATGAGACGGAAGCGGGAGCCAAAGCCCTCGTAGCCATTAGCATCCAACGTGCCGCCGTGTAGGGCTGCATCCTCGCGGGCGATAGCCAACCCCAAGCCGGTGCCGCCGGAGTGGCGCTTGCGGGAGGAGTCCGCTCGCCAGAAACGGTTAAATACCAATTCTTCTTGGCCCGGCTTCAAGCCCACGCCATGGTCAGTTACGGTAACACCCACCGCGGTGTCTGTGGTCGCGACGTCGACGGCCACCGGATTGCCCTCCGAGTGGTCTATCGCATTTGCCAAAAGGTTGCGCAATATGCGCTCAATGCGGCGCGAATCGGCCTCTACCGCAATGCGCTCATCCGGCAGGTTGAATTGGACGTCCACGTCGAGCTCGTGGGCTAGATGCTCAACCTGTCCATAGGCTGATTCCACGCAGGAACGCAGGTCAATGGCCGCGGTGGACAAATCTGCCACACCTGCATCGTGGCGCGAAATCTCAAGCAGATCTGTAAGCAGTTCCTCGAACCGGTCTAGCTCGCTAGACATCAGGCGGGAAGCGCGCTGGGCCCCGTGGGGCAGGCTATCGCTTTCGGCCTCGATCATGTCCGCGGCCATGCGCACGGTGGTCAAAGGAGTGCGTAGCTCATGGGAGACGTCAGAGGTAAACTGGCGCTGCAAATCGCCGTACTCCTCCAGCTGGGCAATCTGGGACGAGAGCTTATCGGCCATGTTATTAAAGGAAGCGGCCAAGCGACCCATCTCGTCATCGCTATCGACTGCCATACGCTCCTTGAGATGCCCGGCCGCCAAACGCTGTGCAATGCGCGAGGCGGAGCGAATCGGAGTAATAACCTGCTGGGTGGCCAGCCACGCAATGCCTACTAGCAGCACCACAACCACCACGCCGGCAGCTGAAAGGAGGCCGCGCATCAACGCCATGGTGGATTCCTCAGACCCCATGGACAACGCCAAGTAGACCTGGGTATTGGGGATATCCGTATCGGTGGGCGTGCCAACAATCAGGGCGTTGTAATAATCCCCGTTTTCGCGTGGAGCGGGGAAATACTGCTGCGCGATCTGGCCTTGGTCCACCATTTCGCGCAGCTGATCCGGCACGGGGAAATTCTCCGGTGAGGTAGTAACCGAGCCGTCCTGGTTTTCTACCACGATGATTGGTTCATAGACCGCCTGGGCATCGCCCTGCTGCGCTGAAAGCTGCCCCAATGCAGCACGGGCGGAATTAATCCGCACCTGGACAGAGTTAGCGGAACTGGTCGCATCAATCTGCTGCTCCACAGCGATGCGGGCGCGTTCCAATTCCTGCTGGGCCACGTCTTCCTTTTGGCTAACTAGGCGCTGCGTTAGCACGGACACCAACGCATAGGCCAGGATGGTCATGACCACCGAGGAGGCCACCAATATCATGCCAATAACGCGCGCCTGCAAGGAGGTGCGCCACGTTGTAATGAAGGCGTCTCGAATGCGCCTTAAACGCTCAATGATGCCGATGGTCGTTTACTCCCCGGCACCGGCTTTGCCGGTCTTATACCCCACGCCGCGCACGGTCAACACAATCTGCGGGTCTTCCGGATCGTGCTCGATTTTGGCGCGCAGGCGCTGCACGTGCACGTTTACCAACCGCGTATCTGAAGCGTTGCGGTACCCCCATACGGATTCCAGCAGGGACTCGCGCGTATGTACCTGTCCAGGACGGCGCGCCATTTCCAGCAATAGGTCAAATTCCAATGGCGTCAAGTTCAACTCGGTACCATCAGTGCGGTGCACGGTGTGCTCCGGCACGTCAATAATGAGATCCGCTACCTCTAAAATCTCCGATTCCGAAGAATCGGAGCGGCGCAGGCGCGCACGGATGCGCGCGATAAGCTCTTTAGGCTTAAAAGGTTTGGTGATGTAATCGTCCGCACCGGATTCTAGGCCGAGGACCACGTCGACAGTATCCGTCTTGGCGGTGAGCATCACAATAGGCACGGAGGACTCGCGGCGGATGGCACGGCAAATATCCACCCCATTCATGCCCGGAAGCATCAGGTCAAGCAGGATAAGGTCAGGCTCGTGTTCTTCAAAGACGGGTACAGCATCGTTGCCATCCATGACTGGGATGGGCTTGAGCCCCTCGGACTCGAGGACGATGGTCAGCATCTCAGAGATAGCCGGATCGTCATCGACTACCAAAATCTTGGGCGCCACGTTTTATTCTCCTACAAGGTCTTTTATCGCTGAAATAATAGTATCCGCATCGGCGGTGGTGATCCAGCGTCCACCCCAGTTCCTTTCCGCCAGCCGCCGGTAAGCCGCAGCAGTGCGCTCCTGTAGTCCGCCGTCGCGCTCATATCGGTCGCGCTCCCGGCTGGCATCGGCGTGGGCTCTCACCTTTGCTCTTTCCGACGCCACCCCTACCGCCGTATCCAAATACACCTGCAGGTCCGCTTGCGGCAACCCCAAGGTTCCAAACTCCAGTTCATAGACCCAGTCCATGACCGCATCGTCTTCGAGTCGCGCCGCCGAATACGCCGCATTGGAGGCAATATAGCGATCCAGTAGCACCACCGTGTCTGCCCGCTTGGCTTGTTGGAGCCTATCTTTGGCGCCTAAGCGGTCCAACGCGAATAGCGTCGCCATCGCATAGGCCGAATCCGTCAGGTCCCCCATTTTCCCGTACAGCGCCTTCTGAGCCAGCTGCGCGTGGATCGATTCCCCATAACGTGGGAATGCCATAACCTCCACGGGCCGATCCATGGCCTCTTTAATCTTGGAGACCAATGTGTTCTTGCCGGCACCATCGATGCCTTCAATGCTTATGAGCATAGGTGTAGGGTATCTTCCCTTCTTTTACTTTGTCACCATGGCCGCTCGTGCAGGCTACGGAAGTGACTTAAGACAGGGCCTCGATAAATGCCTCGAGGTCATATTCTTCTTCAACATTTTCCAGCACCTCGAGCGCATTTTCCGTCAAGGTTTCGCTACCGGAGCCCACCAGTTCCCTAATATAGGGGTAATCTTCGACAACGTCGCCCGCACTGAATGGTGCACCAGCCCAAATAGCGGCGATGGTCGCCGCCGCCTGCGCGTTCTGTTCCTCTTCCTCACTGAGCTTTGGCTTACTGTGGGCCACCTCGCAAGCGTCCTCGACTGCGCGAATTACCCCTTCTTCGTCGAGGTTTGTCATCTCTTCCAAAAAATCCACGTTGAGATCCGTGGTGAAAATATCTTCGTCCCAAGTACTCACTTTTTGACTCCTTCGATCCTTTCAGCGCCATTTATACACGCTTTCCCATTCACGAAAAGCCGGCAATGAAAAGGTTTGCACTGTTCTTCACGGCCGCGAACTGCCTTTTTGTTTACTTATCACAGAATCTCGCTGCCGTCGCAGTGTTTCCCAAACATGATAGTCTCGTTACCAACTTGTTACAGGGTGCATCACCACCCCTCCCGCCGAGGGCCTGCCATGGCCTGCCTCGCAGAAAGGACTGCCACGATGAAGTCAGATTCACGCCGTGTATACGTGTTCATTGTGGCCGGACTGATTACCGCAGCCGTCGTCGGATTCGCTGTCTGGCGCATGAGCTCGCCGAGCACCAACTATTCCAACGCCGCGGATCAGTCCGCGACCACCTCCGTCTCCCCGACCCACACCGCAGCTGAAGATGCAACCACTTCCTCCAAGGACACTCCCGCCTCGGAGAAGCCTTCCACGCATCCGACCAGCTCTACTGCTTCATCCGGAAATTCGAAGCATCACCAGCCTCACAACGATGATCCGTACCTCGCTCCCAATGCGGTAATGCGTCCACAGGCAGCTACTCAGCCCACTAAGGTCTACCGTCCTGAAAATATCTACCCGCAAGGCACCGCCTCGCAGGGCAATAACAACACCCAGAGCGGTCAAGGTACCGGCCAAGGCGATCAGCGCCTGACGCCTGATTACCCGAGCAATCAGAATGGCTCGCAGGCTACTGGTTCCCCACAGGGCAACCAGGGCGACAACAGTGGCAATGGCGGTACCACTCCACAGACCACCACTGCCCCGTCTATCCCGCAACCTTCCCCTGAAGAGCCTACGGAGCAAGATAATGCGGGTGAGAACACAGACGAGCGACAGCCCATCCCGGCCGAGGAACAAGCTGGCACTGAACAACACGAGGCCGAAAAGGCAGAGGAAGAAAAGCTCACCGGCCATGCCGCTGCGGAGCAGCATTCCGCCGAGCAGAACCAAGAGCCGACCGACCTGGTGCCCACCGAGCAGGCACCGGCCACGGCCCAGCAGGCCCCAAGCAGAGCAGCTCCTACTCGCTAGCCCTAAGCCGGCTCGCGGCTTAGCCAAACATAATAAGCACGTTTCCCCGATTCTGAAGGCAAAAATCGGGAAAACGTGCTTATTTGTATACGCTGGAACGCAGAAGCAACGAAGCAGCCACAATGTTCCCCTGGAAATGGGCGGAGGAGGCCACAACGCGGCCGCAATTAAGCCCTAAAGCACGCTTCGCTGAATCCTCAGGGCGGCGAAGCGTGCTTGCGCGGGCCGAGCGTGGACTAGGCGCGGGCGACGAAGAGGTCGGCGGAGTCGGATTCTGCCGCGGCAGTAACCAAGTCCTCGGAGGCAGGCAGCCAAACCGCCTGGCCTGGGGTGGCAGTCACGGTCTCGCCCGCGGCATCGGTGAGGGTAACGGAGCCTGCGGTACACAAGGCGATGGACGGACCGTCGTAGTCAAGGTCCACGGAAGAAGATCCGGTGAGCTCGACGCGGTCCAACAAGAACTCATCGATGGGAACGGGGTAAGACCATGCTGCGGCTTCGTGCACATTGTCCTGCGCGGACTTATCCTGCTGCTGCACGCGCGGCTCCTCGGCGGCGGCGTAGGTCAAGACCTTGACCAGCTCTGGTACGTCAACAAACTTGGGGGTAAGGCCACCGCGCAGCACGTTATCGGAGTTAGCCATGATCTCCACGCCGAGGCCGGAAACATAAGCGTGCAGCTGTCCGGCGTCTAGGTAGACGGCCTCGCCGGGGGACAGTTCTATGTGGTTGAGCAACAGTGCGCCAAGAACACCAATATCGCCTGGGTAGCGCTGGTTGAGATCCAGCACGGTAGACATCACGCGGGACTTCCAGTCATCCGCGTCTGTGGAGATGAGGCGTTCGCCGGCGGCGATGATGGCGCCAATAAGCTCCTTGCGCTTGGCAGATGGGATGGTAATCCACGTGGTGAAAAGGACGCGGAGATTGGCGGACTCGGTGGCGGCCGAGGGATCGTCGTCAAGCATGGCAACGTAGTGGTCCAGTTCGGGGCAGCCTAGGGCTGCAAAAAGCTCGCGGGTCTGCGCCAAGGGGCGGAAGCCGGCCATGGCGTAGAAATCCGTAAGTGCGACGATTAATTCGGGCTTGTGGTTGTCGTCCTTGTAGTTACGGTTGGACGCGGTGAGCTCAATGCCGGAAGCGTTTTCGCGGGCAAACCCCTCTTCGGCTTGAGACTTAGACGGGTGGGCTTGCAAGGACAGCGGTTCCTCGGCCGCAAGCACCTTGAGGAGGAAGGGCAGGCGCTCGCCATACTCGGCAGACACGCGGCTACCTAGCTGTCCCGCCGGATCCTCTGCAATCACTTCATTGAGCAAGCGGCCATCCACCGTGGATGGGTCGCCGGGGTGGGCTCCAAACCAAAGCTCGGCTATGGGCTTATCTGCGTCTGGCTGGCCCTGCAGGTGCGGAATGAGGGTACGTGAACCCCAGGAATAGTTGCGGGTGGCGCTGTGCAACAGCTGCATGTGGCTTTATCCTTAAGAAATCTCGTAGGCGGTCGCGGCATAGCTCCGCGTGATGAGCTGCAGTGAGCGGGCGAGGTGCCCTAGGCCCGGTTCCGGGTCGATACTGCGGACTGCAAGTGAGTTGGGCAGGTTCGCTTCTTCCTGCCCCCAGAAAACCACCTTCAAGGGTACCAAAGCGCCCGCAGCACCATCGCCATCAATGAACGGGTCATAGAAGAGATCGCCAGCCGCGCCGCTATCAGAATTACGGTCGAGCGCGCGGCGCAATTCCGCCGGATCCACATAGGCGCTGGGCAGACCGTGAACGGCCCAGATAGTCGCGGCCATGCGGGCAACGAGGGCATCGAGCTGCACGTGCTCGCGACGCTCAGAATAGGAATACGGATCGAGCACGCAGGAATGGATGATACGGGCGCCGTCAATAAATTCGCGCAGTTGGCGACCTAAATTGGTGGTGGCGTCGCGCTCAGGGGAAAGCTGCGCGAGCTCGCGGTCTACTGCCGCAGCAAGCTCTTCTAGGGTCTCTTTTACCGCAGCTGGATCTTGGTATAGGAGACAGCAAAGTGCATGCAGCGCGGCGATGCTGCGCGCAGGTGAGCTGCCTTCGGCCGTTGGAAGACAAGGAGCGACGAGCGTATCGTCCGGGCAGTCCTCAACAAGAGGGCCACGGGCTGGGCCGATGAGCACGGTGGTAGCACCACGCTGGCTGGCGGCAATAAGGGCACGGGAGGCCCAATCACATTCGCCGGTCTCGCCTACTACAACGACTACGTCCAAGGCCCCCACATACCGTGGGAGCGATTCGGTAACCACAATCGGGATTCGCAGCGGCTCGGCTAGGCCGACGCCTAGGTGGGATGCTTGGCGGGCAATCGCATCGGTGGGGATAATGACCAGCGAACGGGGATTGAGCCCGCCGAGCGCCTCGCCCCAGCGCTCCACTTCTCCGGCCATCAGGCGGATTTGGGCGCCTTCGTGCGCCACATCAAAAAAGCGCACGGTTTCGGCATCATAATTACCGGTATCCATGTGGCCCAAGCATAGTCGGGCACCCACTAAGATGAAGTCCTATGAATTCCGCACAGATCCATCCCGTACCCCTGATTGGCGGCGGACCCGGCGCGTGGGACCTCATTACCGTGCGCGGCATGCGCGCCCTGCAGGAAGCAGAGGTTATTCTTGCCGATCACCTGGGACCTACGGCGCAGCTCGATAAGCTGTGTGATATTTCTTCCAAAGAGCTTATTGACGTCTCCAAGCTCCCCTATAAGAAGTCAATCTCGCAGGAAAAGATCAACGAGCTGCTTATCGAGCACGCCCGTGCCGGCCGCAAGGTGGCCCGCCTTAAGGGGGGCGATCCCTTCGTCTTTGGGCGCGGCTTTGAAGAGGTGCAAGCGCTGGCGGAAGCGTCTATTCCCGCCACGGTCATTCCGGGCGTGACCTCCGCCATTTCCGTTCCCGCGGCCGTGGGCATCCCGGTAACTCAGCGCGGCATCGTCCACGGGTTCACGGTGGTTTCCGGCCACCTCCCGCCCGGCCATGAGAAGTCCTTGGTGGACTGGGCAGCGCTCGCCCGCTCTGGCGCCACGCTAGCGGTAATCATGGGAGTCAGAAATGCTCCGTCCATAGCCAGCGCGCTTATCGACGCCTCCCTCCCCCCTTCCACCCCCTGCGCCATCATCCAAGAGGGGACGCTTTCAACCGAGCGCGCCTACCACTGCACGCTGGATACGCTGGCGCGGACGATGACCGAGCAGGAAATCAGCTCACCGGCCGTCTACGTCATCGGTGAAGTGGCAGGGCTCTAGCGGGGAATTCTCAAGTCCCGCGAGCCAATTTCTGGCCGCATTCTACCCCACCAGAACCGACTTCGGACCCATAGCGTGGCCGAAAGTCGCGGTGAAAAGGCTACGTTAGATCCGCGGTGGAGCCTTCGGGCGCCTCATCCTGGACAATGGTCACGCCAGTCCGGCGCGAGCCATGGGCGCTGCGTGAACCGTGGACGCGGTGAGCGGCGGCAACGCGATCTGGGAAATCCGGTGCGTGGAAATCGGCGTGGGCTGCTTCCTCGGCATTTTCGGCTTCCAATTCCGCTGCACGCTCGCGCCTGGTGCGCAGCGCGCCTCGAATAGTGGCAGCCAGTCCAGCCGCGACCACGGCGGCGATGGCTACCGAGGTGACTGCTGGCGGCACCGACCAGCCGAAGTACGTCTCGGCGCCGCCGATGACCTTACTGATATTCAGCCCCACGATGGCCGTGCCCACCAGTCCGCCGAGCAGGACTGGGTTGATGCGGGAGATGAGCCACGCTGCAATAGGCGCGGTAATGGCGCCGCCGATGAGCAGCGCGATGACTGCGGCGAGATTGGCGACGATTTCGTGCCAGAGCCCGACGATGAAGCCCGCGGTCGCCCCAAAGGTTACAAGGAACTCGGCGGCATTGACCGTACCTACGATGCGGCGTGGCTGCTCACGGCCTATCGCCATGAGGGTGGAGGTCGAGACGGGTCCCCAGCCACCGCCACCGGTGGAATCGATAAATCCGCCCACTAGGCCAAGGCAAGCGAGAAATGGTGTGGAGTGCGTGCGCTTATACGCGGAGCCGCGGCGGCGCGGCTGGGAGAAGCGCCAGATAAGGTTGGCGCCGATGCCTACCAAGATGAGCGCGGTTACGGGAGCGGCTGCGGCGGTGGAGATAGTGGAAAGCAGCGTGGCACCCAAGAAGGCGGCGATGCCACCGGGCACGCCGAGGCGGATGACGGTATTCCAGTCCACATTGCCAAAGCGCGCGTGGCTTAATCCGGAGATAGCAGTTGTGCCAAGCTCGGCGGTGTGTACGACGGCCGAGGCTTGGGCGGGCCCAAGGCCTGCTAGCAGCAACATAGTGGTAGATGTGACGCCGAAACCCATGCCAATGCCGCCGTCCACAAGGTTGGCCGCCGCACCTGCCAGCGCGATGAGGATCAGGGTTAGCATGGCACGAATACCTCCTGCGCGGCATTGCGCGCCTGACGGAAACGGTCAACGACGAGGCCAGCTAAGTCAGTTCCTAGCGGGCGGTCGACGGTAGCGGAAACGCCCGCCAAGCGATCCAGGAGCAGGCCCTCGGTCACAAAGAGCGGGATTACCCGAACACGTGCAGGATCCGAATATTCGCGGCAAAAGGACACAATCCCTTCGCGGCCACCGCGGGTAGCGAATTCCACTGTGGTGGGCACGCTGGTGAGCGCGAAGGTGCGGTGGGCGAGCTCTCGGATGGCATCGTTGGCCGCGGTATCAGAAGAACCTACGGAGTAGATGACTACATGGGAATCGCCCGGCCGGGTACGGGACGCGAGCACGCGAGCGACATCCTCGCCGGTGCCAAGTCCTGCGGTAAGATGAAGGGAAAGGTGGGCCGCTTGGGAGGCGTCGGCAAGCGCGCGTGGGACGTCAACGCGCTGGTGGTAGCCCTGGGTAAAAAGCAAGGGAACCACAATGGCGTCAGTCTCCCCCAGCTGGGCGAGCTCGAGGGCGGCCGTGGTGAGGTCGGGCCGGTTGAATTCCAGGTGCGCTGCACGGGCGGGCCGCACGCCGGTGGCCTGGGTAAGTCGCTCAATGCCGGCCGCGGCACCCGGTTTGCGCGAGCCGTGGGACAGGGTAATAAGCGCAGTCATCGGACAGCCTTAAGCCTTGGGGGCCGTACTATGGCCGCGGCGGGCAAGCGAACGCTTCAGCGCCTCGTTAGAAGACACGGCGGGTGCAGGGGCTACCGGGGCATCGTCTTGGCCGTGGAACCGCACGGAGAAAATCCGCAGGCATTCCTGGCACTTCCAGGCAAAGTCATCTTCCTCGTCTGGGAAGAGGTCGGTGCCGGCGCAGTAAGGGCAGAAGCTGGGATGGTTGCGGTTCGGGTTCGGCTGGCGGCGAAAATTCACTGCAAATCCTCCTCCTTAGCACGCAAGACCCAGTGGCGGAATTGCTCGCCTTCCTCGCGCTGCTCCTTGTAGTTGTTGACCAGGCGAATGACGTAATCGGGCACCTCATCGGCCACGACCTTATGGCCGCGCAGCTTGCGGCCCCAGTCCGGAGAAAGGCCAAGCGCGCCGCCCAGGTGAACCTGGAAGCCTTCGACGCGGTTGCCCTCGGAATCGGTGACGATCTGACCCTTCAGGCCGATGTCCGATACCTGCGAACGCGCACAAGCGTTGGGGCAGCCGTTGAGCGCGATGGAAATCGGCACGTCTAGATCACCCAAGGTTTCCTCCAGGATGTCCACCAGCTCAATGGCGCGGGCCTTGGTGGTCACGTGAGCGAGCTTGCAAAATTCCAGGCCGGTACAAGAGATGACGCCACGGCGGAATTCGGACGGCTGGGAGTATAGGCCGGTCTCATCGAGCGCGCGGGAGAGCGCCGGAATGTCTTCTTCCACCACATCGAGGAAAAGTAGCTCCTTCATTGGAGTGGTGCGAATGCGGCTAATACCGAATTTCTCGGCCACGTCCGCAATGGCGATGAGCTGCTCGCCGGTGGCGTGGCCCACGGTGGGTTTTACGCCGACGTAGAACTTGCCGTCTTTCTGGCGGTGCACGCCAAGGTGATCACGGGAGCCAGGCTCGACCTCCAGTGGTATGCCATCCAGTAGCGGCTTATCCAGGTATTCTTCCTCCAGCACTTGGCGGAACTTTTCGATGCCCCACTTGGCTACCAAGAACTTCAGGCGGGCACGATTGCGATTGCGACGGAACCCATAGTCACGGAAGATACCAACCACCCCGGCCCAGACCTCGGGTACGCGTTCCAACGGGACCCAAGCGCCGAGGGATTGCGAGAGCATCGGGTTGGTAGATAGGCCGCCACCGACGAAGCAGTCGAATCCCGGCCCGTGCTCAGGGTGATTTACGCCCACGAAGGCAACGTCTTGAATCTCGTGGGTAACGTCCTGGCGAGCATTGCCGGAAATGGCGGTTTTGAATTTGCGCGGTAGGTTATGGAATTCCTCGCGCGGCAGGTAGTTATTTTTGATCTCTTCGAGGGCTGGGGTGGCATCGATAATCTCGTCCTCTGCCACACCTGCGACTGGCGAGCCCAAGATGACGCGCGGCACATCGCCGCAGCCCATGAGCGTGCTCAAACCTACCGACTCGAGCTTGTCCCAAATGGTGGGCACATCCTCGATTTGAATCCAGTGCAGCTGGATATTTTGGCGGTCTGTGAAGTCCGCGGTGGAGCGGGCATAATCGCGCGAGATTTCACCAACGGCGCGCAGCTTGGCAGGATCGGCGCGGCCGCCGTCGAAGCGAACGCGCATCATGAAGTACTCATCCTGCAGCTCGGCGTTCGAAAGCTTGGCGGTCATCTCGCCGCCCAAGTTCTGATTACGCTGGGTATATAGGCCCAGCCACTTAAAGCGCGGGGCTAAGTCATCCGCGGGGATCGAAGAAAATCCCTGCTTAGAATAGATATCGATGACGCGCTGCTTGGCAGAGAGCCCGCCATCTTCTTGCTTGATTACCTCGTCATTATTGAGGGGCTCGGTGCCGTCAATCTTCCATTGGCCTTCGGGCTTTTTGGCGCGGTGCTTGCGCTTGGGATTAGTCGCGGTGGTCATGGTGTAGATCTCAACCTGCCTTTCCAAAGTATTGAAAGACAACCTACCCGTCTAAATAGAGCAGACAAAGCGGTCTTTTTCATTTTCAAGTGAGAAATCGCCCTGAACTGGCCTAAAGACAGGACAACTTTAGAATCTAATTCAAGACCTTGCCGCACACTAGACTAGACGGTTCAATTACCAGAAAGATTACTCACAAGAAATGAACCTAGCGGTCTAGACCCGCGGGAAAGAGAAAGGCACCCCCACAGAATGAATAAGCCCTTGAAAGTAGCCGTCATTGGCGCCGGACCAGCCGGCATCTACGCCTCCGATATCTTGGTGAAAAAGACCGGCAGCGAGGTACAGATTGACCTCATAGAGCAGATGCCCGCGCCCTTCGGCCTCATCCGTTACGGCGTAGCACCGGATCATCCGCGTATTAAGGGAATCATCAAGTCCCTCCACCGCGTGCTCGATACCGAGCAGATTCGCCTGCTGACCAACGTACACATCGGGCGCGATATCACCGTCGACGAGCTGCAACAGCATTACGACGCCGTGGTCTTTGCTACTGGGGCGGTAGGCGACCGCCATCGCGAGATTCCCGGTGCAGATTTGAATGGCGTGCACGGTGCCGGAGAATTCGTAGGCTTCTACGATGGCAACCCGCGCTTCGAGCGCCACTGGGATCTTTCAGCAAAGGAGGTTGCAGTCATCGGCGTGGGCAATGTGGGCCTTGACGTCTCCCGCATCTTGGCCAAAACCGGCGATGAGCTCAAGGTGACCGAAATCCCCGATAACGTCTACGAGTCCTTGGCCAAGAACCAGGCCGAGACCGTGCGTGTCTTCGGGCGCCGCGGCCCGGCGCAGGCCAAATTCACCCCGCAGGAACTCAAGGAACTTGATCATTCCGAGTCCATCAACGTTGTGGTCTCACCGGAAGACATTGACTATGACGAAGCTTCGCTCGCCGCGCGTCAGGAAAGCAAGTCCACCGACTTGGTATGCCAAGTCCTTGAGCAATACGCCATCCGCGATCCCAAAAAGGCGCCGCACACCCTGCAGATCCACCTCTTTGAGCAGCCGGTAGAGATCTTGGGCGAGAACGGCAATGTTACCGGCATCAAGACCGAGCGAACCGCGCTCAACGGCGATGGCAGCGTGCACGGCACCGGAAAATTCACCGAATGGCCGGTACAAGCGGTCTACTTCGCCACCGGCTACCGCTCCGATGCGGTCGATGGCGTGCCCTTTAACCAAGAGAGGAACGTCATCAATAATGACGGTGGCCATGTCATTGATGAGTCCGGTGAAGTGGTGCCTGGCCTTTACACCACTGGATGGATTAAGCGCGGACCGGTGGGGCTCATTGGCAATACCAAGTCCGATGCCACGGAGACGATTGGCATGCTGCTTGACGACGCCGCCTCTGGCGCCCTCCCCTCCCCCTCCAGCACCGCAGATATCACCGATGTCTTTGCCGAGCGCGGCATCGACTACCTGACGTGGCAGGACTGGCAGCGCTTGGACGCTGCCGAGCGCGCACTAGGCGAGCGCGAGGGCCGCGAACGCAAGAAGTTCGTGGAGTGGGAGGACATGGTCTCCCACTCGCGCGCCGAGGTTTAGCGGCGGATGATGGCGAGGACTTCGTCGACGATGGCTTGAACTTCGTCGGCCGTCTTCGCCTCTACATTGAGACGCAGCAGCGGTTCCGTATTGGACGCACGCACGTTGAACCATGCCTCAGTGTCCTTGAGCTCGACGGTCACGCCGTCCAGCTCATCGACGGATTCGATCTTATCGGCCAGCTCATCCAGTACCGCCTGGGTAGCGGCCTTCTGGTCCTCCACGGTGGAGTTGATTTCGCCAGATGCTTCGTAGCGGGAGTACTCCGCCATGAGCTCGCTCAGCGGCTTATCTGACTGGCCCAGCGCGGCAAGAACGTGCATTGCAGCCAGCATGCCGGAATCGGCGTTCCAGAACTCTTGGAAGTAATAGTGCGCGGAATGCTCGCCCCCGAAGGCAGCCTTATGCTCGGCCATTTGTGCCTTAATGAAAGAGTGCCCCACGCGAGTACGCACCGGGGTGCCGCCGTTTTCCTTAATGAGCTCCGGCACGGTCTTGGAGGCAATCAGGTTGTGGATGATAGTCGCGCCTGGGAACTTCTCCAGATAGCGCTCTGCAACCAGAGCACAGATTGCAGACGGGGAGACCGGCTGGCCCTTTTCATCCACCACGAAGCAACGGTCCGCATCGCCATCAAAGGCCAATCCGATATCGGCCTTCTGGTCCACGGTGAACTTCTGCAGGTCCACGAGGTTCTTCGGATCCAGGGGGTTAGCCTCGTGGTTCGGGAAGGTGCCATCGAGCTCGAAGTACAAATCCCGGACGTCGAAAGGCAGGCCATCGAAGACGGCCGGAACGGTGTGGCCACCCATGCCGTTAGCGGCATCAACGGCCACAACCAGCGGCTTGGAATCCTCCAGCGGCACCAGCTTGCACAGGAAGTCCGCGTAGCCAGCGAGAATCTCCTGTTCGGCAATCGCGCCTTCGGTACCGGTAAACTCCGGGGTTCCTTCGATAAGCATCTGCTTAATCTGTTCCAAGCCAGTCTCCTGGCCCACCGGCACCGCGCCAGCGCGGCAGAGCTTAATACCGTTGTACTTGGCTGGGTTATGGGAGGCGGTAAACATTGCGCCCGCACACTCTAAGGAACCAGCGGCGTAATAGAGCTCGTCGGTGGAAGTCAGCCCCAATAGAGTTACGTTCAGGCCTTGTGAGGTTACGCCTTCAGCAAAAGCGCGCGCCAGAGACGGCGAGGACGGACGCATATCGTGTCCCACCGCCACGGTATTTTCGCCTTCCTCTCGCAGGATGGCGGCAAAAGCGGCGCCCGTATCGCGCACGAAGTTCTCATCGATATCTTCGCCCACCACGCCACGGACGTCATAGGCCTTAATTACTGCATCAAGATGCTCACGAGTTCGCATAACCCGCAATAGTACTCCCGCCCACTGGGAAACTACCGCACCATGGGGTCCGTGTCAGTCCTGTTCTGGTTCTTCCGGCGCTGGTTTATCGGGTACCACCGATAAATGTGCGCGACGAGCTTTTTTGGCATAGGCAACCCGGCGGGTGCGAAAGACAGGATGATTCGAGTTTGCGGGATCCGCGCCATCAAAGGTGGCCGAATAATCGATCGGATCCGCACCCGAGCCGGCGCTGCGGTCATCGACTAGGCCGGTAGTCACGCGACCGTCCTCCTTAACGGCCTCCGCCAGAGCCATTAGATCGTCTTCTTCATCCAGCTCGATGCGGTCCACGCGTACCAACTCCCATCCCACCGGCGCGGAGATGCGATCGCGGTGAGTGGCGCAGAGATCCCAGCTGTGCGGGTTCTCCTCTTCCGCCAGCGGCCCGACGACGGCCGTCTGGTCCGCGTAAGCGTAGGTTAATGTCGCCACGGCGGGACGGCCGCAGCCTGGGCGGGAGCAATGGCGAGATACAGTCACAGCACACAAGTCTAAACCCTTAGTTGAGATTTAGATAGTTCTCGCTCCGGCGTGGCTCCGCTAAACCCCAGCCGTCGTCGCCTTAAAATCGGGGTTATGACCACTGCTCGCCCGCATATCCGCCCCGCTCGCGACCGCCACGGCCACGGCATGCGCGGACCTCTCCTACCCCAGCAGGCCCCGCGCTACCGCAGCGCGCGCGAGCACTTCGATATGGCAGTCCTCGAGGCCTACGCCCCCATTCAAAACGCTTTCGCCCCTCAGCTGCGCGGCCTCGACCTAGCCGTAGACACCATCCCCCGCATGCGGCTTTCGCCCGATATGACCGTGCTTCCGGATGAGATCATCGCTGATGGTCCAGTCCCCCTCGGCCGCGTGGTTCCTGCCGGTGTAGACTCGGCCGGCCACCCTACGCGCGCCCGCCTGGTCATCTTCCGCATGCCTATCGAACAGCGCGCCACTACCTCGACAGAGAGAGCTGAACTCCTCGGCACCGTTATCACCGCGCTGGTGGCCAACTACCTCAACTTGGACCCTGAAGAAGTGGATTCGCGATATAACTGGTAGCTCACTAGCGAGGAGGAACGCAGCAGAAAGGCCCCCGGCCGCACGCTACGCGCTAGCCAAGGGCCCTCCGAACACTTTAATCATCCAATCTCACGCTTGAGGCGGCGGCGCTCACGGTCCGACAGTCCGCCCCAAATGCCGAAGCGTTCATCGTGCTCCAGCGCATACTCCAAGCATTCGTCTCGCACCGCGCACGCCTGGCAAATGCGCTTGGCCTCACGGGTAGAGCCTCCCTTCTCAGGGAAGAATGCCTCAGGGTCCGTCTGCGCACAGAGCGCTTGATCCTGCCACTCCTGCTCGACGGCACCGAAGAGTTCATCGAGCGACATCTCTGCAGCAGCACCGCCACGGAGAATGGCGTTGTTATTAGCCATTTTGTCCACGCCTTTTCCTTTCTCCGAGGTTGGGTAATTCTCATCAGTGCGACCGACTGTACACCACCTCCCCCTTGGGTAGCCCCACTGGGATGTTGTGGAAGCAACTGCGTCGGCCGCCGTTTCTTTCACTGATGTAATTTCACACCGGATCACTAAATATCGTCAACCCGAATTGGCATCTTCTTCGAGCTTTCCGGCAAAAACGCAGCACACGATCCCCATGCGTCACATCTTTAACAACTGGTCCCCTCCGGGGGTGTAGGTAGGGGGTACTACATATAGTGGTGGCCGGTTTTTCTGTCAACAATTTTCAGGAAACCCCGGCGTGTCGCACGCACACTCCACCGCCGAAGGGATCCATGCACCGCCTGGGACGGGCGGATCACGTGCCCCGTCAAGGAGCTAGGAGCAAATCACGCCCACCAGTTCGCCATAAATAAAGACCGAATTGAGGTCATTTCCCTCAATTCGGTCTAAGCCTTCCGGCCTTAGAGTGGTGCCACCACCCCCTGCGCGGAAGGTTAAGCGTCGGAACTAAAACGGACTCCTGCATCCGGAATGGAAACACCAGGGAAAACACGCATGCCGTCGAGAAGCTCGCAGCGTGCACCGACGTGAGCCCCCTCTCCGATGACACAGTTTTCAATGACCGCGTTGGCACCAATGTGTGCACCAGAGGCGATAATCGAATTGTGGATAATGGCACCTGGCTCGATGCGTACGCCATCAAAAACTACGGTGCCCTCGAGGCGGGAGCCGGCGCCCACCTCGGATCCTCGGCCCACGGCGGTACCGGACAGTAACAACACACCACCGGCAATCCCGGCTGACGGGTCCACCAAGGACTCGCCGGTCTGGCCTTCAATTAGCGGAGAAGGCGCAATGCCGCGCACTAGATCGGACGAGCCACGAGTGAAATCATCTGGGCGGCCCATGTCACGCCAGTACGAGTTATCTACGTGGCCTACAACGAGGCGGCCATCAGCGAGCAGCCCAGGGAAAGTCTCGCGCTCGACGGAGACGACGCGATCGGCCGGAATCGACTCGATGACCGAGCGCTTGAAAACGTAGCAGCCGGCGTTGATCTGGTTTGTGGGCGGATCCTCGGTCTTTTCCAAGAAGGCGGTAACCCGACCATTGGAATCGGTCGGCACACAGCCAAAGGCGCGAGGATCGGCCACGTTGAGCAGGTGCATCGTTACATCTGCATCCTTGTCATGATGCGTGGTGAGGATCCCTTCCAGATCCATGCCGGAAAGCACGTCGCCATTGAAGACCATGACCGTGTCATTGCGCAGCTTGTCATAGACATTGCGGATGCCGCCACCAGTGCCCAGCGCAGTCTCTTCCACCACGTACTCGATGTCTAGGCCCAAATCGGAGCCGTCCCCGAAGTACTCCTCAAAGACCTCAGCCTTATAGGAGGTAGACATGACCACGTGCTCGATTCCGGCGGCCTTTATACGAGCAAGCAGGTGCTGCAGGAACGGGTAGTTCGCCGTTGGCAGCATCGGCTTTGGCGTGCCAATGGTAAGTGGGCGCAGGCGTGTGCCGCGGCCACCGACGAGAATCACTGCATCCGTGCTGGCACCGTGGGTGGTGGCTGCTTCAGTCATAGTCATCCTTTTATGCAGACAGTTCTATTCTGTGATTTTCTGAGGGACAGTGTAGAGCGTATGGCGCACAAACTAGGTCAACGGCACGCGCGCCGCGGCCTATGAACACGCCGACGCCGAGGCGATAAGCCCACGCACCTGCAAGCCCAACCACAGCGCACCTCGCAATGGGGCCTGCCACCATGCCGGGTGGCGGTCCGCCTGAAAGCGGTAGGCAGACGCGTGGTGGGCGCGCAACATGGCACCGGCGTGCGCCTGAGTGGAATGTCCCTTGGCGTGGCTAATAACAGCCTCCGGACAAAAAATATTTTGGTAGCCGGCGCGCGTGAAGCGGTCCCCTAAGTCCACGTCCTCGAGATACATGAAGTAGCGCTCATCAAATCCGCCGATGGCTTCGAAGGCATCCCAGCGCACGAGCAGGCAGGAACCAGATAACCAGCCGGCCGGGCGCTGCGTGGTCATATCAGATTCATTGCGGTAAGCGCGCGACCATGGGTTAGAAGGCCAAATTGAAGAAAAGAGCGCGTGGCCGATGCCAGTGGCCACGGTGGGTATGGCACGGGCAGACGGGTAATTGGTGCCATCCGGCTCTACGATGCGAGGGCCCACGGCCGCAGCTTCGGGCCACTGGCGTGCGCACTCGATGAGCTGGTCAATAGATTCAGGAGTAAAGGTGACATCGGGATTAGAAATGAGGAAGAATTCCTCGTCCACGCCGCCCTGTTCGCGGGCAAAGCGGGCTCCCGCATTCATTCCGGCACCGTAGCCGATATTGCCGCCGGTATCTACAAAGTCCACGTTGGCACGTTCGCGCGCGGCCGCTTCGGGCACGCCATCAATAGAGCCATTATCCGCAAGCACAACTCGTACGCCGCGGGCGCAGGCGCCCGTCAAGGAGTCTAAAAAACTACCGAGGTATTCACCGGGACTATAGGTCACGGTGATCACGGCCAGCGGGGATTGATTTGGTGTAGTCACAATGGCTCCGAGCTTAGTCACAGCCGCTGCCAGCACACGGCAGGGACACTGCCCGAACACGCGAAATCGGACACGGATCACTAATTTTTAGCCGTTCTGCCCTAAACTGTCTCCAGATCCCCACCAATCTAGAAAGCCTCCACTTGTGACTTCTGAGAACATTCGCCGGGCGCGCACCATCCAGCCGGCGCCCTCTACCGCTAGTGCGGTAAAGCAAAAAGGTTCCACGGCCACCAAGACGATCGTGGCGTTCATCTCCGCCCTAATCTTGGTGGTGTCTGGCGTGGGTTATGCCACCGTGGGCCGGCTGGATAATGGCATGTCCTCGGCCAAGGATCTGTCCTTGGGCGGCAATGGCCTTTCTGGCGATTCGCTCGATGGTGCGGTAGATATCTTGCTGGTGGGCAAGGATTCGCGCACCGACGCTAAGGGCGATCCGCTCTCCGATAAGGAGTTGGCAGATCTACACGCCGGTGTAGCTGATGGTGAGGAAAATACCGATACCATGATGCTCATCCGCGTTCCGGAGGACGGTTCCCGCGCAACCGCCGTATCCATTCCGCGCGATACCTATGTCAAGGATCCGGAGTACGGCAATATGAAGATGAACGCCGTCTTCGCCTCCCACAAGAACGCCAAGGTGGAAGAGCTCGAGCAGAAGAATGCCGAGGCGGAGGCTAAGGGTAAAAAGAAGCCGCACTCGGATAAGGACATCGAAAAGCAGGGCGTCGAAGCCGGGCGCGAAGGATTGCTGGCGATGGTGCGCACCTTGACTGGTGTGTCCATCGATCATTACGCGGAGGTGGGCCTGTTGGGCTTTACCCTGCTGACGGACGCCGTCGATGGCGTCGACGTCTGCCTTAATGCCGATGTCGATGACGAAATGTCCGGCGCTAAATTCAGTAAGGGCAAGCAGACTCTCGATGGCGGCAAGGCCTTGGCTTTCGTGCGCCAGCGTTATAACCTCCCGCGCGGCGACCTGGACCGCATCGTGCGCCAGCAGGCCTTCATGGCTTCCCTGGTCAATAAGATTCTGGACAATGACACCCTGGCTAACCCATCCAAGCTTTCCAAGATTGCCAAGGCCGTGGAGCGCTCCGTGGTCATCGATGATGGCTGGGACATCATGGGCTTTGTCACCCAACTTGCGGGCCTAGCAGGCGGCAATGTCACCTTCACCACTATCCCGGTAACTTCTATCGATGGCCAGGGCGATTATGGCGAATCCATCGTCACCATCGATTCCTCCGAGGTCCACCGCTTTATGGATGACCTGGCCAAAACCCACGATGAAGCAACTGACGAGTCCAAGGCTCAAGATAAGGACAAGCAGGAAAAGGCGGAAAAGGATAAGGACGTCGATCCGAATATCAATATTCATGTCCTCAACGCCGGCAATATTGATGGCTTGGCCTCCGGCATCGGTTCATGGCTGGAGGGCAAAGGCTACACGGTAGAGCGCTCCGCTAATGCGCAACCAGGCATCTACAGTGAATCTCAGGTTGTCGCCGCAGATCCCACTAGCAAGGAAGCCAAGGCCCTTGCTAAGAAGTTGGGTGGCCTGCCGGTGGCAGAAAACCCGCAGCTCGACGATGACACCCTTATCGTCGTCGCTACCGATGACTACCAAGGCCCGTCCGATAAGGAAGCCAGCGCCCAAGAACCAGAGGTGGAAAAGTCCCGCCAGCCGGTAGGCACCCCAGGTGATGACTTCGGTACCGCTAAGGTCTCCCCGGAGATTGACGCTGGTGGCGACGGCCCTCGCTGCGTGAACTAGCGTTTCTCCCCTACGATGGGCGGGTATGGAACTACTCGCCCATCTTTTGCGTGCTGATGCCGCCTCCCCGCGGCTTACCGTATATAACGAAGCCACCGGCGCGCGCATGGATTTTTCCGCGCAAACGCTCGACAACTGGGTAGCCAAAATCGCCAATATGCTGGAAGAGGAGCTCGACTTGGAGCCCGATTCCACGATTGCTATCGACCTTCCCTCTTCGTGGCAGGCGGCCGTCGTGGCCTTGGGCGCGCTCGCCTCAGGCCCTTCCTATTGCTTTGGCGAGTCGCCCGCGCTTGCCGACGTCGTCTTTACCTCCCCTTCCCGCTATACCGCCGCCCATGAGCGCCAACCCCAAGCCGATATTGTGCTTATCAGCGAAGATCCGTTTGGTCGCGGCATAGTGGAATCAGGCGGCGAGCTACCTACCGGCGCCATCGACTTCGGCCCCACTGTGCGCTTCTACGGCGATCAATACTTTGGTGAAACCACCCCACTGCCCCAGCTTGTCGATGCCCCCGCTACCGCCAAGCGCCTCCTATCTACCGGCTGGTCTGATAACCAGTCCTTCTCCCGCGCCGTACTCGAACCCCTAGCCGCTGGCGGCTCCGCCGTAGTAGTCGCTGGCATGTGTCCGGCCGAACGCCTAGAGGAGATTGCCACCAACGAGAAGGCCACCGCGCGCCTCTAGTCGTTTTAGGCTGCGCACTGGGACCCAGATACACTTAAACCTAGTTATGTTTCTGGGAATTTCCGCCGCTGCATGGTCCTATATCTTTATCGGCGTGCTCATCCTCGCCGGCACCATTACGCAAGGCACCATCGGCTTCGGCCTGGGCACCATTGCCACGCCAATCATCGCACTCATCCGCCCCGAACTCGTACCCACGCTCATTCTGCTGCTCGCGCTGTGCATTTCCAGCTATACGCTCGCGCGCACCTACCACGAGACGTCCTGGCGCGTCGTCGGCATCTCTTCCCTCGCCCGCATTCCCGGTTCTCTAGTGGGCGCTTGGGCGATTGCCAGCCTCTCCCCCAATGGCCTTTCCATCTTCATAGGTTGCGCCGTACTTTTTGCCATGACGCTGTCCAGTTTGGGGTGGAGCCCGCGCCCCACTACCCTCAATACACTCATTGCTGGCGTTGCCTCTGGGATTCTCGGTACTTCCACCTCTATCGGCGGGCCGCCAATGGCGCTCATTATGAAGCGCTTCGATCCGGACCGCACCCGCGGCACCCTAGCAGGCACATTCGTACTTGGCACCTTAGTTTCTCTTATAATTCTGGCTTTTAGTGGCCAAATCAGCAGTACCCAGATGGGCGCAGCAGCGGCCTACTTGCCCTTGGTCATCGTTGGACTCATCGCCGCCAACCATCTCAACCAATTTATAGATAGGAACCTTCTCAACCGCATTGTCCTCATCGTAGCTATTTCTGCGGCGCTCATGCTGATAGTGGAATCTGCCGTCTTCTAGCCCTGTCCGCCACCCCTATACAGAACTTTCGCCTGCGCTCCAGTTGCGAACTGCGCCAATCTCTGCCATGTAAACGCCTATAACTTATGTCACGTAACATTCATGACAAAGCATTTTATAACCCTCCCCTAACCGCTTAAATGCAGCGTACGACGCATATTGTGACGTGTCCACAACTTTTCGACAGAACCCTACCCCTCCCAGAGGCCACCTAAACACCCCCAGATAGGGGTCCATTCCCTTCGTGCCGATTCTTCATTGTATAGACAATCATCCATCAATATTTTTTCACTCACTAACAGCCGATTAGCGGAAACAAACACCAATAAACAGCTTGGCCTATATAAAAATACCCACCCGCCGGCGTGGCAAATATATAGACATCTAAGAGATGATTTAATTCTGAGCCTGTTTTAGCGTTTTCTTAGCGCAACAGTATGAGTTGCTGGATTTCATTCATAAGTTCATTCATTTTCTACCTGCCTAGGAGAAGTTCTATATGTCGATTCGTCGTCGCATGACCGGCCTGACCGCCGGCCTCATCGTCGCCGGCACCGCATTCGCGGCACCGCTGGCTGGCGCAGCTACCCAGACCGAGTCATACCCGGAGACCCCGGCCCTGAACCCGGACCTGCCAATCATCCACACCACCCACGGTTCCGACCACATGAAGGCGAACATCCTGAACCCTCGCCCGGTATGTAACCCGTGGGAGGACCACCGCACCGTGGTCTACAAGGTCTCCGATCGCTTCCTGCCGGCCGGCACCATCTCCACCACCAACCAGACTAAGAAGGACATCCCGCTGCAGCAGGATCTGTCCAAGTCCCAGTCGATCTCCCTTTCCGTCAACGGTGACCGCACCGAGACCACGTCCATGAACCTGGGCGGCAAGGGCTCCAAGAAGGGCGCTGAAGGCTCCTTCGGCATCTCCCACGAGATCGCCACCAAGATTGGCGCTAGCGCTTCCTACTCCTTGTCTTGGGATGCTGGCCAGTCCATCGGACCTTACGATGTTCCGCCAAACCACACCGGTGAAGCTACCTACGGCTTCCGCGTGCTGAACATGACCGGCACCCAGCAGTACTGCAAGCCAAACGGCACCTGGTCCACCCCGACTGCTTGGAACGCAATGCAGCCGGTAAAGAACGAGGTTCGCGTCAAGCTGTACGACAAGCTGTCTGACTCCTACGCTCCTAACAAGGACGCTCAGAACACGACCGACGTCAACGACCCGAAGGTTGTTGAAGAGGACAAGAACCTCGAGGCTGACGCAGAGGTAATCAAGAACTCCGAGGGCAATGCCAAGGAAGAGTCCGAGAAGGTTTCTGAGGCAGAGGGCAAGAACGAAGAGGCCGCTGACAAGAAGGAACAAGAAGAGGTTGACGCCAAGGAGAACAAGAAAGACTCCAAGCACAAGCTTGACCTTGAGCCTTATATGACCGTTTCCGGCGCTAAGCACGCTGGCTTCGCAGGCACCGTTGCAGTTGGTGCCAAGAACGTTGGCTCCGAGCGCTACTACGGCGAGTTCCCAGCTACCCAGTTCCGCGTGGACGTGAAGACCGCAAAGGGCCCGAAGGGCGTCGACCGCCTTATCACCCCGCGTTCCTCCAACGGCGCTCACATCCGTGACCTGGGCTTCAACGAGAAGACCTCCACCCGCTCCTTCGAGGTAACCCTGGCTAACCCGATTAACGCTGGCGAAGAAGCTCGCATCGCAAACCTGGACTTCGGCGACGGCAACACCAAGGAAGGTCGCCTCATTAATAACATCGAGGTCACCCAGACCTCCCGAATCAAGGGTGATGACTCCAAGCACAACGACCAGAGGGTTGACTCCCGCGAGCACACCGTGAATGACTTCGGAAAGAAGAACGAAGGCCTGTTCTAAGAACGCCTGACCTTCCCCGCTAGGAACATAGCCTCCTAACCTGCCATTAGAGAAGCCCGCTGCACCATTTTGGTGCAGCGGGCTTCCAGTTTTCTTTAACTTAGATCACTAAATTGCTTTCGTTTACTACTGCAGTGGGATAGGTTGTATGTGTTATCCCGTTCACATACCAACCAAGGATGAATTTTATGTCTCAGAAGACTGCGGATTCTTCTGCTTCTCCAGCCGGTCCACCCACGACCGGCAATGAAAGAACTGCCACCACTGGCCAGGTGACTACCAATAAGGCCGTCAACAGCCAATGGGCCATCACACTCTTCGGCACTGCCGTGGGCGCAGGTATTCTCTTCCTGCCGATTTCTGCGGGCAGCTTCGGCTTCATCCCGCTACTGGTAGCTACTCTGCTCATTTTCCCGATGACCTACCTGGCCCACCGCGCCTTCTCATGGATCATTAGCTACTCGCCACTGCACGGTGAAGACGTCCTCGCGGTACTTACCCACTTCTTTGGCCGCGGCAACGGCATCGTGCTGGCCATCATCTACTGGTTCACCATCTTCCCGGTGGTGCTCATTTACGGCGTATCCATTACCAATACGGTCGATAGCTTCATCGTCAACCAGCTGGACGGGCCGGAAATCTCCCGCTACATCCTGGCGCCGCTGTGCGTGGGCCTCATGACACTCGCGCTGGCCTTTGGCAACGCCATCATGCTCAAGATTGCCCAGTTCGTGGTTTACCCGCTCATCGTGGCGCTGGCAGCAGTATCGTTCTACCTCATTCCGCAATGGGACCTCGGGTCCTTCATGGAGGCCGGCGATCACACCGCTGGCGGCGTTATCAAGGCCATCATCCTTATCCTTCCCGTATTGGTTTTCTCCTTCTCCTTCGTTGCTGCGATCTCCCAGTTCTCGTTGGGCATGGAAAAGGAATACGGCGCGGACCACCACGCACAGTCCGATAAGGTTATCCGCAATTCCGCCATCTTGCTGACCATCTTCACCATGTTCTTTGTCTGGTCCTGCGCCCTGGCCATGGGTGCAAACGGCATGCGAGAGGCAAATGACAAGAACCTGCCGGTACTTTCCTATTTCGCCAACGAAACCGACACCTCATTTATGGCCTACATGGCGCCCATCGTGGTTATTTGCGCAGTGGCTTCGTCCTATTTCGGCCACGCCCTTGGCACCATCGAGGGTACCCAGTACCTCTTCAACCTGGCCGCCCCGAAAGCCACAAAGAAGATGTCTGCGCGCACGCTTGACCTGTGGACCTACCTCTTCATCTTCATCACCACGTCTCTGGTAGGAATTTTCAACCCCTCGATCCTGGACATGATTTCTGTCGTAGGCGGCGTCTTCTTCGCCTTCATGACCTACCTGCTGCCTATTTGGGTCATCTACCGAGTGGAGGCACTAGCCCGCTTCCGAGGCAAGAAGACCAACTATTTCGTGGCGATTATGGGCCTAATCGTGCTCTTTGCCACCATTTGGGGAATGTTCCAATAATCCCACAAAACATGGTTCGACAAGGGATTTTCCTGTCTGGCAGAGTGGGAGTCATCATGGCAGAACAGGAAAAGGATCCCGACCTCACAATTAAGCTCGGGCATAACAGCGAAGTCAAAATCAAAAACAAATACGAGACTTTCTCTATCGCCAACGATATTGCCATCTCCGTTGTCTTTATCCTTGGTTCGGTGCTGACGCTTGCTGGGTTGTCGATGATCGCCACTTTCTTCTACCTCCTCGGCAGCCTCGGCATGGCGGCCCGTCCGGCCATTCGCCTAAAGCGCCGCACCCACTTGCAGCGCATTGGGGCTGATGCGAATACTTCCGAAAGTTATGACTACTAGGTGGAGAAGGCGCTAACAGTAAACTTACAGCAACTAGCAGGGACCTATCAGCCACAATCCATTGCGGTAGCAGCCCAGTACCCCATACTTAAATCATGCGTTTGAGAGAGCGCATACGAGAGAGATAGAGAGAACCCCTCAATTTCCAGAGGGCGGCTTGAAGCCGATACATGGAAACACCTTGTAGAGAGACGCCTGCGGCCCTCGGTTCCTTCCGGAGCTGAGGGCCACAGGCGTTTTCCCAGCTAGAGCCTAGGCATTATGTGGAAGAAGGCCTTTGTGGAAGCCTTTTATCAAAATCAATGAGGCGGCCCAACGCCCAATCTTTATCAGTGAGCAGGCGAGAAAACACCAATCCGGCACCAATAGATCCAACTACCATCATTCCAGTTGCTACGTTGGCCAAAGCTTGATCCATCTGACCATCGTTCAAATAAAACACTGCCCGGAACATTGTCACCCCCGGGATCATAATCACCGCAGCCGGAACGGTCGTTGTAATACGAGGAAGACGCGCCTTTTTAGAAGCAACCGCGCCTAATAACCCAATGAGCAGTCCACCCACGAAGGCCGCAAAGAAAATGGTTGTTCCCGCGTGAATAAGAACCAAACGGAGCTCATTTGCCACGGTTCCCACACACGCTGCCACTAAGACCATGCGACGGGAAGAATTGAAAAGAAAGGCAAATCCAGCAATTCCCAGAAAACTTGCCACCGGTGCCAACAAAAACCACTGCATATCCTGTGCAGGTGCAGGCGGGTCAGGGCTAAGTTTGGTCAGCCAGCTGACCATAGAGACCGTGAAGGCCGCCGTAAATATAACAGTAAAGGCATACCCCAACCTGACAATGCCTGCATCGAAATCAAAGCGCGCTATGTCAATCAATGCAGAGAAAAGGGGAAACCCAGGGATTAAGAATAAAACCGCTGCTACAAAGCCCGAGGACAACTCACTCGGCTCTACCGAACCTATGGCCCCAAAAATCTCCGTCAAAAAGAAGAAAACGCTGCTCGCCGTTGCGCCGCCAGCAACTACTCCTCCGATTTGATGAACGTGCCGGTGGAGCACCGTGTAGCGAACAAACTGGCCCGCAAACGCCGCTAAAGCAACCAATCCCACCGCTTCCAATGGGAAAAAGTTAAGGTAAGCAAACGCCGCGCATGCGATCGCGGCGGCAAAGGATAGAACTAAACCGCTCCAGCGCTTTTTGATATCAAACTCAACGGAATCCAGCATCTCCGCCAATTCTTGGGCAGTAATCCCTGCATAGAGGCGGTTGTGGGTCAGATCTTCTAAGGCTTCAATCCGCGAGGCATCAACCGCGGGAGAATGTTGCCGAGCAATGACCGTCCGGAAGTATTCTCCGCGGTGAAACGTACAGGTAATCTGCGTCAGACCCACTGTGGCATCGAGGTGATCAAACCCCAAAGCTCGCGCACTGCGTTTCATCCCCCTCAGTACGCGATAACCAGAAGTGCCAGCACCCATTAGAAGCATTCCCACCCGCAATACGACGTCTGCCTCCACGCCCATTTGCCGGTGCATTTCTGGATCAAATTGTTGTGACACATCTCCTCCTTTGGCACAGCACTTGGCGCTCATCTAAAGACTTCTCGACCCCAACCGAAACCCGAGAGCGCATTTGTGGTTCACCTAGAATCCTACGTAGAGACCCACCCTTGTAAATGATGCTCATTGATTCAAAGGCCATCGCTTTCCACACCCATAGGCTGGTTTGATGTGCCATTTGCCCATTTCCCCTACCATTGCCACGGTACTCACAGGTAAAATGTAGGCTCATGGCAGCCTAGGAAGTTACATTAACTTTATGCGTTTGAGAGAACGCAAGAGAGAGATAGAGAGAACCAGTTCCAGCGCCCAAGGCCCCAAGCGAGGCTCGGGCGCTGGAGCTGTTTTATCGGCCTAAACGACAGAATGTGTTGTTTTGCGGCGTGTCAGGCTAAACGACATTTTGTGTTGGTGGGGTTAGCGTATGTGGCCTTTGCGTATTCCCATAGAGTGGTTGTAGGCAGTGTCGATGGCACTGTCGTAGGTTGCTGGTCGGCCGTCTTCGTGGCCACTGGTGGCTTGTTTTTCCTGGTTGGCTAGGGTTTGTGCTTTGGCGAGTGCGTCCTGGCCCCAGTTTTGCTGCCTGGCGATCTCTACAGGGTCGTCAGGCAGTTGCGTGTGGAGGTATAACCACCAGTCGCAGGCGATGCGCTGTTGTTCGTCGCGCAGTCCGCGGTGGGTGTGCATAAGTTGCTTAATTTGTGAGTTCACCCCGCCTTCTAGCTTGTTGGTCGTGCGTTCAAACCGTTGGCCTTCTTCGGCTTCGGTGAGGTAGGCAAAGAGGTGTCCTTGTTGGCTCATTTTCTTTAGCTGCAGGTAGATTCCGCGGTGAGTGTAGTGGGTGTACCACCACTTTTTGTTCCGGCGCTTGGACTTTGGAATCTGGTCGAAAGGAACGTCTTTGACGTAGGTTTTGGCTTTGAGCTGGGTGCTAAATACGGTGCCGAACTGTTGTAGTTTTACGGTCCATTCGGCTGCTTTATCCAGGTTGTCGACGGCGAGTAGTTCAAAGGAAAGTCGTTGTAATGCTTTGCCCATAGCGGAAGTGGGATGAAGGCCGGTGGCGCGTTGGATATTGCGTTTGACGTGGACAATGCAGCGTTGAACCGGGGTATTAGGCCACAAGTGGTGCAGTGCTTTAAGGCCTCCGGCATCCCCATCGCAGGTCACCAATTGTGGTGGGGCTAGTGGGTCGAGCAGGCGCGTGTAGGACCACGAGGATTCTTTCGTGCACCAGAACCAATTGATGACATGGCTGGAGTCGGCAGCTACAACAAGGCACTTGGTGTTGAAGTAGGTGCCGTCGATGAAGACTTGATCGTAGATTCGCTGCTTATCAACGCTTCGGGGAGGTTGGATAAGCCAGAACGGTTTAAAGCGTCGTTGCAAAGTTCGCGGTGAAACACCGCAGGTTTTAGCTGTTTCTTCCAGGCTGTTGCTGGAGGTGAGCCAGAAAATGAAAAGGCGGAACCATTTGGCTTGCACAGCATCGTTATTCACGCGGGTGAAGGTGGCCTTGCAGGTGCGGCATCGCCATCGTTGGCGCCCAGCACTCGTTGTTCCGTGTTTCGTGCATGTCCCGCCGCAGACGGGGCATCGAGGATGATTTTTACTCATCCCCTCATCGTGAACCTAGGTGCCTAGCACACCGGCATGTCTTTGGCGGTATTTCATGGTTGAAGCTGGAATATCCCTTTGGATAAGTGAAATAGTCGTAATATCAGCACGCCAGACCGGCTAGCCGTACAACCTCACCAACACATCCTGTCGTTTAGGCCGTTTTATCCATCCGGGCTGAGACAAGGAGGAGTTCCGGAGTCTCTCCCCACCAAGTGCAATCACATCATCCATCCACAGAGAGTTAGAAATCGCTGCCAGAATTACCCAGGTAGCTCAAACCGGCGGCCACCAAAGCTTCGGTGCCGGTACGCAGCGTGGGCTGGAGCAGCGGCGCAAAGTGCGGGCTGTGGTTGGGCACATCCTTTCCTTCTTCGCGGCCGGAAAATACCCAAAAGCAGAAAGGAACGCCGAAGGCGCGAGCAATGGTGGAGAAATCTTCGGAAGCCGTCAGAGGGCCTGCATCGAGGACGCGGTCGGCACCAAAATGGGAGATGAAGGTTTCCTTCAGCCGTGCTGTTGTGGTCTCATCATTGCTGGTAAGCGGGCAGGAATCGTGATAGCTAAACTCCGCCGACTTAGGGCTACCGGCAGCTTGGCATTCTGCATTGACGATGCGTTCGATAGCGCAGGTAATTTTATCGCGCACCTGCTCGCTATACGCTCGTACGTTTATCTTTAAGCTGGCTTCGGAGGGAATAATATTGGCCTTCGAACCAGCATTAATAGCTCCCACGGTGAGCACGCCAAATTCGGAAGGAGTGAGCTCGCGGGAGATGACCGTCTGCAAACGCATGACGATGGAGCTGGCCAGAACCACTGGATCCACGCTGAGATGCGGCATGGAGCCGTGTGCTCCTTGGCCGTAGACCTTGACATCCATGCTTACGGCGGTGGACATGAATGGCCCCGAGGCCAAGGCGACAGTTCCGGCAGGAAATTGGCTGGCAAAGACATGTTGGCCTAGCACTACGTCCGGTGGGGCGACCTTGTCTACGAGGCCGTCATCCACCATGGCCTGAGCACCAGCGGCGATTTCCTCGCCCGGCTGGAAAATGAGCTGCAGAGTACCAGTCCACTGGTCAGTAGCCTGCGCCATGAGTGCGCCCATTCCCAGTAGGCTGGCCACGTGTGAATCGTGACCACAGGCATGCATGACGGGCACGGTTTTTCCTTCAAAATCTACCGCACTGTCCGTAGAGGCATAGTCCAATCCGGTATCTTCCCCGACCGGCAATCCATCAAAATCCGCGCGCAGCATAACGGTAGGCCCAGCACCATTTTCTAAGACGCCCACCACACCGCCACCGACCTCTACCTGTTGAAAACCAATCTCAGCGAGGTTGTCTTTAATGACGCCGAGGGTGCGCTCTTCCTGCATGGAAAGCTCTGGGTGCTGGTGCAGATCCTAATACAGCGGCTCTTGCCAAACCTTTACGGAGTCATAGTTACTACAGACACTGCGAACAGTCATTATTTCCTCCTCGTGTTTCCCTTCGACAGGACCAACAAATGGTCAAAAGTGTAATGTCTACCATAATTCAATAATAGTGCGATGCGGGCCATACCCCCTTAAGCTGCGGTTATGTCACGCGTTCGATAACGCAATCATTCTTAACCAATCGGACTTTTATAATTCACCAATTGTTTGTTTTCCATGTATCCGGACTTCACCTGTCCGTCCTAAATTGACCGAGTGACTTTTCAGGAAGACTCTCTCAGTGCAAGCAACTCCGGCACTACAACCGCCTCTCCCGCACGCACGGAAAGCCCCGGTGATTCCGCGGCGCTTGTCCGCAAGGCCAAGCGCAACCGCCATAAAGAATGGTTGCTGGCCGCAGCGCTCTTGGCACCGAACCTTATCTTGTTGGCCATCTTTACCTACCGGCCGCTGCTGGATAATATTCGCCTTTCCTTTTTCAATTGGAATATCTCTAGCCCCACCTCGACCTTCGTGGGCCTAGATAACTATGTGGAGTGGTTTAGCCGCGATGACACGAAGACCATCGTGCTCAACACCCTGGTCTTTACCTTCTTTGCAGTGATTGGCTCCATGGTCATCGGCCTAGCGCTGGCCTTGCTGCTGAACCAAAACATTAAGGGCCGCAACTTTGCGCGCTCGGTGGTCTTTGCCCCCTATGCCATCTCCGGCGCGGCCATTGGCATTGCCTTCCAATTCGTCTTCGACCCCAACTTTGGCCTGATCCAGGAACTACTGGGCTGGTTCGGCGTAGACTCCCCCAACTTCTATGCCGTGCCGGGCTGGGCAATGTTCATGGTGACTTTCACCTTTGTGTGGAAAAACCTGGGCTATACCTTTGTCATCTACTTGGCGGCACTACAGGGCCTAGACAAAGAGCTGGATGAGGCCGCGGCTATCGACGGCACCAGGCGCTGGCGTAAGTTCTGGCGGGTGACGATGCCGCAGCTGCGCAATACCACCTTTTTCCTGTCCATTACGGTGCTGCTCAATTCCGTGCAGGTCTTCGACATCATCAACGTCATGACCCGTGGCGGCCCGCAAGGAAATGGCACGCAAACTTTGGTCTTCCAGATCTATAACGAGACCTTTGTGAACTTCCGTGCCGGCTATGGTGCAACTGCCGCCACCATCTTGTTCCTGATTTTGCTCATCATCACCCTGATCCAAGTCCGCATCATGGATAAGCGAGGTTAATCCACATGGCTACTTCTACCCTTCACATGGTCACGGATGAATCCCCCACCACCCGCCGCGCCAAGCTTATTGGTGGCTATCTAGGCATCCTCGCGGTGCTACTACTTATTGGCCTACCGCTCTTTTGGATCCTCATGACGTCTTTCAAAGCCAAGGGCGATATTTATACAGATCCAGTCAACTGGCTACCACCAGTGTGGGAGACCGGAAATTACTCTGATGCCACCACGCGCGTGCCTTTCTGGACATACCTGCGCAACTCAGTACTGATAACCGCGGTGCTTTCCATCATCAAGATTGTGCTGGGTGTCATCTCCGCCTATGCGCTGGCCATCCTGCGCTTCCCCGGCCGCCACCTGGTATTCCTGTTGGTGATTTCCTCACTCATGGTGCCGAGCGAAATCACCGTCATCTCCAACTACGCCCTAGTCAATTCCTTGGGCTGGCGAAATACGTTTGTGGGCATCATCGTGCCGCTAGCCGGCGTGGCTTTCGGTACCTTCTTGATGCGCAACCACTTTTTGTCCCTGCCCTATGAGCTGGTGGAAGCCGCCCGCATGGACGGCGCCGGCCCCATCCGCCTGCTCACCAAGGTGTTACTACCGGTCTCATGGCCCACGCTAACCGCATTTTCCGTCATCACCATGGTCAATGAATGGAATACCTACCTGTGGCCCTTCCTCATGGCGGATACAGAGGACGTCGCCCCGCTGCAGGTGGGTCTGACCATGCTGCAAAACAACGATGGTGTGACCAACTGGGGGCCGGTAATGGCCGCCACCATCCTCACCATCATCCCTATGGTGATCATCTTCCTAGCCTTGCAAAAATACATGATTCAAGGCCTGACCACTGGCGCCGTGAAGGGCTAGAAGGATTCTTCCCCACCCACGCTCGCCGTTTCCACTCGCTTAACTTTCCGCCTTCAACCAGGCACTACAAGGAGAACTACATGCTACGCCGCAAATTCCTCGCCCTAGCTTCCACGGCCGCTTCTGCCACCGCACTCGCTGCTTGTGCCGGCACCTCATCCACCAATTCACAGGGTGGCAACGACAAGGGCGGCGACGGTGAAGTCACTGAGCTGACCTGGTGGTCCAACCACCCCGGCACCTCTAAGGACATTGAAAAAGAAATCATCTCCCGCTTTGAAAAGGAGAACCCGGACATCAAGGTCAATCTCGTTGATGCCGGCAAGAACTACGAAGAGGCAGCACAGAAGTTCAACGCCGCGCTCACCGGCCAGGACCTGCCGGACATCGTGGTGCTGTCTGACGTCTGGTGGTACAACTTTGCCATCAATGGCCAGATTGCCAACGTGGACGACCTTGCTAAGGAAGCAGGCATCGACCTGTCTACCTATGTGCAGCCGCTCTACGAGGACTACAACTACGATGGCGGACACTTTGCTCTCCCCTTCGCACGCTCCACGCCGCTGTTCTACTACAACAAGGATGCTTGGAAGAAGGCTGGTCTGCCGGACCGCGGCCCGAAGTCCTGGGATGAGATGGATGAGTGGTCCAAGAAGCTGGCCGAGGCGGATTCCAAGATGAAGCCTTTTGGTTGGGGTGATGCCGTGGACTACCTGGGGTGGATCTTCCAAGGCCCACTATGGTCCAAGGGCGGCGCTTATTCCGATGAGTGGGACCTGAAGTTCACCGATGACAAGACGATCAAGGCCGTCGAGTGGCTCAAGAACATCACCGATGAAAAGAAGGGCTACTCCTACGTGGGCAACGATATGGCCATGGAGTTCGGCACCGGTCGCGCTGCCGCCACTGTTCTGTCCACCGGTGACCTGGCAGGTCTTACCGATACCGCCAAGTTCGAGCTCGGCACCGCCTTCCTGCCAAACCCGACTGGCGACGGCGCCTGCCCCACCGGTGGTGCTGGCCTGGCCATCCCGGCTGGCATCAGCAAGAACCGCCAGCTGGCCGCTATCAAGCTCATTGACTTCATCACTAATGAGGAAAACACCTGTTACTGGTCCCAGAACGTGGGCTACATGCCGGTGCGCTCCACCGCGGTGGACAACGAGGACCAGAAGAAGTTCATGAAGGACAACCCGAACTTCGAAACGGCTATCAAGCAGCTTCCAGAAACCCGGCCGCAGGATAATGCCCGCGTATTCCTCCCCGGCGCGGACCAGGAAATCGGCGGTGCTTTTGAAAAGATCGTGACCAACCGCGATGACGTCACCAAGGTGCTTACCGATCTGCAAAAGACTCTGCAGTCTATTTACGACAACCAGGTCAAGACTGTCATCAATAAGTAGGCTCTCGCAGCCGACCTCCCCCCCCCACACTAGATTCTGAAAGGTAACCATGGCTACTGTCACCTTCGATGGCGCAAGCCGCATCTACTCAAAGGACGCGGAACGCCCCGCCGTTGACCGCCTCAACCTGGACATTGCCGATGGCGAATTCTTGGTCCTCGTTGGCCCATCCGGCTGCGGCAAGTCCACCAGCCTGCGCATGCTGGCAGGTCTTGAGCCCACCGACCGCGGCTCCATCCGCATCGGCGGTAAGGACGTCACCGGGGTCAGCCCATCGGACCGCGACGTGGCCATGGTCTTTCAGAACTATGCCCTCTATCCCAATATGTCCGTGGCGCAGAATATGTCCTTCGCGCTAGAAAACCGTAAGGTCCCCAAGAACGAGATCAAGACGCGCGTGCAGGAAGCAGCAAAAATCTTGCAGATGGAAGACCTACTTGACCGCAAACCAGCTAACTTATCCGGTGGTCAGCGCCAGCGCGTAGCTATGGGACGCGCCATCGTCCGCGAGCCAGCCGTATTCTGTATGGACGAGCCACTGTCCAACCTGGATGCCAAGCTGCGCGTATCCACCCGCGCGCAGATATCTAACCTGCAGCGCCGCCTTGGTACCACCACTGTTTATGTCACCCACGACCAGACTGAGGCGATGACCATGGGTGACCGCGTCGCCGTCCTCAATGCTGGCGTCCTGCAACAGGTGGACACCACCCGTACCATTTATGACCGCCCGCAGAACGTCTTCGTCGCCGGATTCATTGGCTCCCCGGCGATGAATATCTACGACCTCACCCATAACTCCTCTGAGCTCACCATCGGCTCTACCCACATCAATCTGGCTAACTACAACTTTGAGGGCGTTGAGACCGTTACCGTGGGCATCCGCCCGGAAGACTGGCAGCTAAGCGATACCGGCAATGGCGGGGCAAAGTTCACCGTCGCGCACGTCGAGGAGCTGGGCAACCAGACCTATGTCTATGGCGAGCTTGACGACGCCGCCGGCAACAGCTCCGCCGACGGCGTGCTCAAGTCCTCGACCCGGATGGGTGGCCAGACCGGCATTTTGGTCGATGCCCGCGGCCGCTATGCGGTGGGCGATACTTTCTACGTTTCCCCCGACCCGGACCGCGTGCATTTGTTTAGCACCACCACTGGGGAGCGATTGAACTAGAAGGCAGTCAAAAGGCAGTAAGTTCTTCAGTTTCTTATTTTTCCCTTTGCAGACAATAAGAAACTGATATATGCTCGCGCGCATAAGACGCCCATGTAGTCCCGTTTACCACGGATATTGCTGGGAATATCGCACTCAGCGAACCTTAAAATCAACCGAAAGGTAACTTACTGCCTATGCTTTCTTTCAAGAAGCTTTCTGCCGCCACTCTGGCTGCTGCCGCAATCCTCGGTACCGTCGCCGCACCGGCCGCCAGCGCCAAGAGCGACCCAGTTCGCTCCCTTATTGATCCGGGCACCTGCAAGACCATCACCAAGCTGGCTAACGATGGCAAGCCTGTTCCGGATCCTTCCATCCTCCATGACGAGGATTCCGTAAAGCCGTACTTCAAAGATGGCGTGCTGGAGTACAAGGTGGCAGATAACTTCCCTTACCGCAAGCAGCTCGACGCCGCGGTCGCGGAGTGGAACGAGGCACTAGACGGCAAGGCTTCGCTAAAGGAAGTTAAGCCTTCCGAGGCAGACGATGACACCATCGCCATCATCTTCAAGCCCGACCCAAATGGCTACGTCCAGGGCTCTGCCTACCCAGATCACAAGATGGTCTTCATCAAGATTCCTAATGCCCAGTACCCAGAGGCAGTCCAGGGCACCATCGCCCACGAGCTGGGCCACATGATGGGTGCAGGTCACTCTTGCGCCGGCGCGCTCATGGCCGGTGCTAACCAGAATCCCATCTCCTACCACGTGACCGCGCTGGATGCGGCTGCCATTATCCAGGGACAGTTCGACTAAACGCCTATCGCCTCCTCTCCCCTAGGCCCAGTACCGTGCCTAGGGGATTTTTTCTGCCTTCACCCGGCAATGTGTTGGATAGGTCGCATTTAACCGATTGCTTTAGGCGGCACAGAGGCCTACTGCTAACGTTTCCTTTATTCAAAGGTTTGCAAAGGAAAAGGAATTCTCTATGGAAACGTGGGAACCAACACTATCCACCGGCCCGCTGCTGGGCATTGCGGTGGCCGCCATCGCCGTAATCTTGGTGTTGGTCATCTACTTTAAGCTTCACGCCTTCCTCACGCTATTGGTGGTCTCGGCGCTCACGGCGCTAGCTGCCGGCATTCCCCTCGAGGGAATCGTGCCCACCATGACCGAAAGCTTTAGCTCCACCCTAGGCTCGGTGGCACTGCTCGTAGGCTTGGGCGCCATGATCGGCCGGCTGGTGGAAGCTTCAGGTGGCGCTAAATCGCTTGCCGACGCCATGGTCCGCCGCTTCGGCGAATCCAAAGCACCCCTAGCGCTCGGCCTAGCCTCGCTGATTATGGGCTTTCCCATTTTCTTCGATGCCGGCCTGATTGTGATGCTGCCGGTCATCTTCGCCGTCGCTCGCCGCTTGGACGGTCCCGTCCTTGCCTATGGATTGCCGGCAGCCGGCGCGTTTTCTGTCATGCACGTCTACCTGCCGCCGCACCCGGGTCCCGTCGCAGCGAGCGAATTCTACGGCGCCGACCTTGGCCTCGTCCTCCTCGTTGGCCTGCTGCTTGCACTGCCTACCTGGTATATCTCCGGCTATCGCTTTGGCTTGCTCTCCGGCAAAAAATTCCCCATCAAAGTAACTGATGCCATCGCCGGTCCCCTCCTCGCGGATGACGAACAACCCCATAAGCCCGCCTCTGCCGCCACGGTGATCTCCATCCTGCTTATCCCCATGGTGCTCATCTTCTTCAACACCGGACTCAATGCTTTGGCCTCCTATGGCACCATTGACGCCGACGCCGCGTGGGTACGGTTCTTTGTCATGCTGGGCCAGACCCCTATTGCCCTGCTAATTACCCTCCTCATCGCGCTCGTGGTCCTCGGCCTGCGCCGTGGCGTAGAAAAGACCGCGCTGGAAAAGCTTGTCGATTCCTCGCTCGGGCCCATCTGTTCCGTTGTGCTCATCACCGGTGCCGGCGGCATGTTCGGCGGCGTGCTGCGCACCTCTGGCATTGGTGATGCGCTTGCTGATTCCCTCTCCGGCCTTGGCATCCCCGTCATCCTGGCGTGCTACCTCATCGCTGTGGCCCTGCGCCTGGCCCAAGGCTCGGCGACCGTTGCTCTCACTACAGCCGCCGCTCTTATGGTCCCGGCCGTGGAAGCAGGCGGCTTCAACGAACTACAGCTCGCGCTTATCGTCGTAGCCACCGCCGCTGGTTCCGTCTTTGGCTCCCACGTCAATGACTCCGGATTCTGGCTCGTCGGCCGCCTCATGGGCATGGACACAATTACCACGCTTAAGACCTGGACCGTCAACCAGGTCCTCATCTCCGTTATCGGCTTCGCCCTAGTACTAGTCATGTACGGCCTGACAGCCGCTTTCTAGCACTAGCTTTAAGCTCCCGTCTTAATCCATTCCGCGGCATCGCCCGCAATGTCCGACGCCGGCCGTGTCACATCAAAGACCCGACCGGTTTCGTCATTTTCCAGCGGTTCCAAAGTATCGAACTGCGATTGCAAGAGCGATGCCGGCATAAAGTGTCCCGGCCGGTGTTGCATGCGCTCATACAGCACGTCAAAGTCCCCGTGCACGTGGACAAATACCACGCTCGGGCAGTACTCCCGAATCAAATCTCGATATTGTCGCTTCAGCGCACTGCACCCCACCATCGCGCCTTCCGGCCTATCAGCCAACCACTGACCAATCTGTTTCAGCCACGGCTCCCGGTCCGCATCATTGAGAGGTATTCCCGCCGCCATCTTGTCGATATTGGACTGCGGATGCATATCATCGCCATCGCGATACTCCAGACCTACCAAAGGCGACAGCGTCTCCCCTACCGTTGTCTTACCCGAGCCTGATACTCCCATAACTACAATGTGGCGGAAACTGTGCTGATTCATGATGGCTCCTAGGGTTGGGGTGTTCCCTTCGAGTTTAGGCTGAACCCCAGCGCTGACCTATTTAGCGCCGTTCTCATCCCTGCCATGACCGGTGCGACTTGTGTCATTGCGACCACCAAGTCATCTGTGATGAGCGATGGCCAAGTCCTGCCCGTTTTGACACAACTCATCAAAGTGGCCACGAACCTCAGCAGAGGTTACTTCCACAAGAAAATGAAGGATGGTGCGGTCGTCGGGTTGATTCGCCGCCTAAATGAATTCCCGTAATGATTCTGTCTGGCGCCCCCTATCCCACCTAGACAGCCGCGTTTCTACCCCAAACCGGCGGTGCAGGGGCTATAACGTGGCTGAAAGTTGGGTTCCCGCGCAGCGGACGCGAAGCGACCGTGGCCTAGACGAGGTTTTTGAGGGCGTCGGTGACAAGGCGCCAGAAACCGGCGTGGTCAAGGGTGGTGGCAACTTGGGTGTGACAGGAGGCGTCGGCAGGCTCGCGGAGATCGGTGACGGTCATGCCGGTGGTAAGGGCACCGGCAAGCTCGACGTGGACCGGTGCCTTGCGGGTCTGGACGATGTCCGGATCGATGAGGTAGGCGATGGTGCACGGGTCGTGGACCGGTGGGTTATCAAAGCCCTGGTTGGCCTGGTAGGCCTTGCGGAAGAAACCGAAGAGGCCCACGACGAACTCGGAGACCGGAGTATTTAGCGCCTTGATTTCGGCTTCGACCTCTGGGGTGGCAAGCGCCTGGTGAGTGAGATCGAGGCCCACCATGGTCACAGGCCAAGGCTCTTCGAAGACGATGTGGGCGGCCTCGGGATCGATCTTGATATTGAACTCGGCAACCGGAGACCAATTGCCCTCGTGATAGCCACCGCCCATGAGGACGACTTCCTTGACGCGCTCGACGATGCGCGGCTCCTTGCGCGCGGCCATCGCGATATTGGTAAGCGGGCCGGTGGGCACCAGGGTGATGGTGCCGGGCTCGTGGGACATGATGGTGTCGATGATGAAGTCGATGGCGTGGGCGTCGGCAAGCGCGGTGCTTGGCTCCGGAAGCTCGACGCCTTCCACGTCCATGCCGGTGGAACCGTGGATAGCCTCGGCAACCTCAACGGGGCGCACGAGCGGGCGATCGCAGCCGGCATAAACCGGAACCTCAGGATGCCCAGCGATTTCCTTGACCACCCGGGCATTGTGGGAGACCTTGTCCAAAATCTGGTTGCCACCCACGGTGGTAATGCCCAGCAGGTCGATGTTGGGGTTGCCCAGGGCTAGGAGCAGGGCCACCGCATCATCGTGGCCGGGGTCGCAGTCCAGAATAATTTTTCGCGTCATGTCACGAGCCTACTTTCGGGCGTTGACGGCCGCCACGGTGTCATCGATGGACTCCGGGCGCGGAATGAGGAAGGACAAAGCTAGGGCCGCAAGCAGGATGATGACACCGGCGATCATGCCCGCGCGATAGCCATGCTCGAAGGAGCCAGAAACCGCGAAGAGCACCGCGAAGGACAAGCCCGCGCCTAGGTTGAAAGCGCCGGCGTTCATGCCGGGAAGATAGCCCTGGTTATCGGCCGGCGAGAGCACAATTCCTAAGCCATTGAGCATGATATTGGCAATGCCGGCGTAGGTCACGCCCAAGAAGATGGAGACGAAAAGCAGGGTCCACGCGTTCGGAACGCCCACCACGAAGATGGCAATAATCAGGCCTACGACGGTGCCAATGAGGCCGGTTTGCAGGACGTATTTGTAGCCCAGCTTGGAGGCCATCCAGCCGGCAATGGGGCCGAAGACCAAGCCCGCAAGGGCGTATGGAGTAAGGGTGACCCAGGAAATGGTGCTGGCAGAAATTCCAGCACCGGCCTCTGCATCCTGGCCGAGGTTCGGGATAAGACCGTTCATCACGGCAAAGACGCCGGTCATGGTCAAAAGCGTGGTAGCAAGCAGTGCCCACGTGCGGCGCTGCTTCAGGTAAGCCACCGGCACGAGCGGATCGGCGACCTTCTTCTCCACATTCCAGAAAGCCCAGAAGCCGGCTGCGCCAATGAGGATGAGGATGATGACGAGGAACCAATTGGCCTCGGCAAGCTTGCCCGCCTCGTTGAATGCGGTGAGAACACACCCCAGCGCCACGGCCAGGGGCAGCACGCCCGCCCAGTCCATGCGCGGGGTTTCGGTGGCCGTGGACTCCTTGGTAAATACCTGCACCGCTACTACTGCGATGGCGCACAGTACTGCCATGGTCCAAAAGACCGAGCGGTAGCCAAAGTTTCCTGCCAACCAACCGCCGGCCAGGGCATCCACGCCAGCGATGCCACCATTGACGGAAGTGACAATTCCCAGCAGCAAGGCATACTGCTGTTCATTAAGCACTTGCTGGCGCAGCATGATAAGGCACAGCGGAACCGTAGGTCCTGCCACGCCCTGAATGATGCGGCCGATAAGCAGCACGGCGACGTTCGGTGCGACGGCGGAAGCCACGCAGCCCAGCGCAGCAACGCCCATCATGCCGACGAGGACCTTTCTGCGTCCGATGAGGTCACCCCAGCGCGGCAGAAATAGTGAGAATAGTGCCGCGGCCGTAAAGAATGCCGTTTGCGTCAGGCCGATCTGTGCGGTGGTGGCGCCCAGCTCATCTTCCATCGTCGCCAAGGCAGGCGAGAGCATCGACGCATTGAGCTGGAAAGCGAACACCGCCGTAAGCAGTGCAAACATCAATGGAATATAGGAGCTGGGCTGGAGCTTAGCTGGCTCGGAGGTGGTGGAAGTCATGGCTACCAATTTAGTGCATGCTCCCTTTCTCCATATTTCTTTTAGATTTAACCAGCGATTCACCCCGACTACTTAGGCTGGAAAAGTTCCTTTTAAACCTCTTGTGGAGCTTTGTATGCCTTACTCAAATAGTCGTTCTTCTTTTAATCGTCGTAACTTCCTGCAGATTGCAGGCGTTTCGGCCGCAGCGGTGGCTGCGGGTATTAATGCGCCGGCGAAGGCGAGTGCGCAGTCGAGCCTGAGTTCATGGGGATCCTCGCAAGGCGGTGAACTGCCGCAGGATTCGGAGCTTTTTGGACTAGGTGTAGCTGCGGGCACGCCGCGGCACGATTCGATGATCTTGTGGACCCGCTTGGCCCCAGAACCGCTGGCCGAGGATGGTCATGGTGGAATGACCGGCGGCGATGTTCGCGTGGGTTGGGAGGTTGCGAAGGATGAGGGGTTTGGAGACGTCGTCAAGCAAGGCGAGGCCCTAGCCCAACGCGAGCTGGCGCACTCGGTGCACCCGCAGGTGACTGGGCTGGAGCCTGCAACTGAGTATTTTTATCGCTTCCGCGTGGATGGCAAGGTGAGCCCAGCAGGTCGGTTTAAAACTCTGCCCGCGCCCGGCGCGAAGGTGGATGATTTCACCTTCACCGTAGCTTCCTGCCAGGCGTGGTACCACGGCTATTTCACCCCGTGGAAGCACATTGCGCAGGAACCGGACCTGGATATGACGATTTTCGTGGGTGACTACATCTACGAATACGGCATTGTGGAAGGCGATAATTTGTGGCGCCAAGGCGCAAGCGTGCCCGATGTTTTCAAGGCCAAGGTGGAGACTCTGGAACAGTATCGCCTGCGCTACTCGCTCTTTAAATCCGATGAGCACCTGCAGGCCGCGCACGCACGCGCCGCAATGGCGATTGTGTGGGATGACCACGAGGTAGAAAATAACTACGCCGGTAATTGGTCCGAGGTTGGTACCAAGGCCGAACACTTCCTCTACCAGCGCGCAGCTGCCTACCGTGCATTTTATGAGAATCTTCCGGTGGCCCCGCCCGCGCTTCCCGATGGCCCCAATAACCGCATCTATGATTCCTTCGATGTGGGCACGCTAATGCGTTTTAATCTGGTCGATACCCGCCAATACCGCGAAGAATCTGCAGAAGACGCCAGCATCTTGGGCGCGGAGCAGGAGCAGTGGCTCAATGATAAGCTCGCCACTTCCCCGGCACAGTGGAACGTGGTGGTCAATAGCGTGGTCGTCGTACCGATCGCCGATAGCGCCGACCAGTGGGACGGCTTCCCAGCAGCACGTCGCCGGCTTATCGAATCCTTATCCAAGGTCAGCGATCCCGTTGTCTTCACCGGCGATATTCACCAACACTGCGCTGCCGAGATCCAATCCGAATCCGGCCAGCCCGTAGGCGTGGAATTGGTCGCTACCTCCATTGCTTCCGATGGCGATGGCTTCGCCGGTTCCAAGAGCACCGAATGGCTGGAAAAGCCATATGTGAAGGCCATGGATAAGCGCCGTGGCTACATCAAGGTGCGCGCTTCCCGCGAGCACCTCGATTCCGAATTCGTCGTCGTGCCCTGGATCGAGCGCGATGATACCGCCCCGCGTGAGACTGCTTTCTCCTTCCGCACCAATGCCGGCGAGCACACGCTGCGCTCCCTCTAAACCCCGAAAGGACAATTCATCATGGGACTTTTTAGCTCGCTTTCCTCTTCTTCCTCTCGCCCCGGTTCTTCCCGCAAGAACTCTTCTGACCAGGATTCCTCTACCCCAGCTCCTAGTGCGGTTGCTGCTCCACCGGCCGTAACCGGCATTCAGGCAGAGCCACAGCTCATGGAAAACTACATCACCTGGGAGCCCGCCTCCTGGGACGTTGTTTTGGATCACTACCGCGTCATCGGCACCGATCCCAACGGGGTGGACGTGCTGTTGGGCAAGACCATCTTCCCCTTCTTCCGCCACTCCCGGCGCGATGTTGCCGGTGAAAAGTGGTCCTACTACGTCAAGGTAGTAGATGCTTCCGGTACCGAGTCCTCTCCTTCCGGCAAAGCGACGTCTTCCTCCCTGCCTTCGGTCACTGCTGGCACAGCGCTAGCCACGATTGGTTCCTTCGACCGAAAAGGCACAGAGTTTCAGTACTCCCCCAAGGACTACAAAAAGATAGTCACCACGCACCCAGACCAGACAATCACCGTTGGACCGGATGCTAAGCCTGCCGACGTCCCCTATCTCCTCCCCGGCCCCGGCGATAAGTGGGCGGGAAGCAAGGCCTACACGCTGAAGTGGACGGTGAAATTGGATAAGCCCACCGCGAGGGCGGCACTGGCGCTATGGCTCATTGATACCACCAAGCTCGGCGGCATTCTCGATATCACGATTAATGACTTTCATAAACAAATAGAGCTCCCACAGGGTGCAACGCAAGGTTCGCGCCAAGGCGATGCCAGCGGGGACCCGACCCCGCTGCGCCCGACAGCAATCGAGTTTGATCTCGCCGAAGATACCCTAAAGGAAGGAGAAAACCAGCTGGTTTTCACTCTCCGCGAAGGAGGCTGGCTTGCGTGGGATGCACTGGGGATTTTTGCTAAGTGACACCACGCAGACGGTTTTCCTAGACTTGGAAAATTGTTCACCGGTTTCTGCTGTACGGTAGTAACATCTGCATATTCTATCTACCTCGCTAGCATCGCTAGTCTCCGATGCTGAAAGGACCTAGCCCCCGTATGCCTACTGTTTCTGATCGCCTAAACCGCGCCCAGCAGAATCATAATGCGGTGATTACCATCATCCCGTTTGATGAACACGCGGTGGATCTTTCACCGACCCTCAAGGGGCTGCCGGTGGCGTTCAAGGACATTGTGGATGTGGCGTACATAGCAACCACCTGTGGCTCCAAGGTCAAAGCCGTCCGCACACCGGTAAAGGACGCGCCAGTGGTACAGCGTCTCACGGCCCAGGGCGCGCTGCCGGTGGCGAAGGCGAATCTACAGGAATTTTCCTATGGCATTTTAGGCGATGCCTCCGCGTATGGACGCGTTATCAACCCGCGCGATCCCGAAGTATGCGGCGGTGGGTCTAGCTCCGGGTCCGCCGCTTTAGTGGCGTGCGGTGCGCTCGACCTGACAGTTGGTTCCGATAGCGCAGGCTCGGTGCGCGTACCGGCCGCCTGCCAGGGCGTTTTGGGCTTTAAGCCCACCTTCGGGCTGATTCCGGTAGAAGGGGTCTTCCCCTTTTCCCCCAGCTTCGATTGTATTGGTTTCTTTGCCAGCTCGATTGACCTGATTGAGCAGGCTTTTATTGCCACTGCGGATGAGGAGCCGGCCGCGGCGCAGGACGTTTCTGCTGTTGATGTCACGGCCCTTAGGGCCAAGGGCGAGCGCTTCGTCGATCTTCTGGCGGGGCTGGAACGATCAGACTTTGAGCTCACCGAAGGTGCGGACTTGGAAGACACCATCGCCGCCACGGCCGAGCTCTACGAGCCGATGCGCTTGAAGGAGGTCTATGACGTCCACCGGCCGTTGCTGAACCAGCGCGATAAGTACCAGGACGTGATCCTGCAGCGCGTACTGGGCGGGGAAAATATCAGCCAGGAGGACTACGACGCGGCTGCACGGGGCGTAGAGAAGCTGCGCGAAGAAGCCCTTGCCCTGCTTGCCGACGCCCCCATTATCCTCACCCCTACCCTCGATTCCGGCCCCCTCAAGTGGTCCGATATCACCCCGGATAATACCGCGGAATCGGCCGCGAGCCTGCGGCGCTGGACCGAGCCTTTCAATGTGCTCGGATGGCCGGCAATTACGGTGCCGCTGCGCGGCGAAGAGGAAGAAGGCGTGGGTGATGCGGTGCAGGTCGTCGGCAAGCCGGGCGAGGACCTGACCGTCCTGCGCGTTGCCCGCGCCCTGCAGCCCCTGCTCTAAGCCCCTGCTAGAAGGGTCTTTTCCTGCGTGCGCGGCCGCCAATAGGCGGCCTCGACGGCGGTAAGTTCCTTGAAGTGCGCTGAGGTGAGCTCGTCCATCGCTTGGATATAGCCGGGAACTTCTTCACGCGGCAGGCGCAAACCCATTGTCAGGTGCGGAGTCCAGCGCGGCCCGCGCCCGTCCGGGTTTGCGGCGCTGATTTCTCGCGCGGCAGTCTCTAACTCGTCGGTAGTCTCCAGCAGCCAGGCCACCGTCTGTTTACGCTTGGTGCCAAAAATGACGTTTCCTACCCGGCGAAAATCCGCCGGAATAACAGGCGGCAGCAACTGCGCGGCCAAGTCCACAACCTCTGGCCGCATTTCCGGGGAGAAAGTGATCGTGATGTGCGGGCGTTGATGCTGGACGGGAAAGCCGCGCTCGGCAAGGCCGGCAAAGATTTCGCGTACTTGGTCTTCCTGCTTTTGCGGCAGGTAGAGCAAAATATTATCCGGCGATGCTTTACTCACAGGCGAGCGTTCCCTTTCTGTAGTGGAGTGCTTCCAGCGTACAGTCCAAGAAGTGGATCACTGCCTCTTGTGCCAGCGCAAACGTTTGCCGTTTAATGAGAGTCATGAGCACTTCAGAATCATCGCCCCTCATCCTCGCCATCACGGCGTGTCCGACGGGCATCGCGCATACCTACATGGCGGCCGAAAACCTCGAGGCCGCAGCCCAAGAATTGGGCTACCGTATCAAGATTGAAACTCACGGTTCCATCGGCGTCGAAGGAACCTTTAGCAAGCAAGATATAGAAGAGGCTGATGCCATTGTCATCGGTGCCGATACTGTAATTTCCAAAGACCGCTTCCATGACAAACGCCTCGAGGCCGCCGGTGTGGACGAGGCCATCAAACACCCGAAGGAACTGCTCAGCAGGTCCTTGAGCGCCTCGCGCTGGGAGGGCACTTCCGAGAAAACGGAAGAAGAGGCACCGCGTAAAAATAGCGTTGGTCAAACCTTGTACAAGGCGCTGATGAACGGCGTCTCGCACATGATCCCGTTCGTGGTGACCGGTGGTCTGCTCATCGCGGTCGCCCTCTCTATCGGTGGTACCCCAACGCCTGAGGGCATGGCGATCCCGGAAGATAGCTTCTGGAACACCGTTAATGAGCTTGGCGCACTGGCGTTTTCGCTGATGGTTCCGGTGCTCTCTGGCTATATTGCGGTGGGCATCGCGGATCGCCCGGGCCTTGCCCCTGGCCTTATTACCGGACTCATCGCTACCACCGGCTCGCTTTACGGTTCTGAGGCAGGTGCCGGATTCTTGGGCGGCATTGTCACCGGTATTTTGTCCGGTTATGTGGCTCTTGCCATTAAGAAGATTCCGGTACACAAGTTCATCGCACCGATTTGGCCCATCATCGTCATCCCGATTTTCACCACGCTGATCGTGGGGCTCATCTTCATCTTGCTCATTGGCGCACCAGTTTCGGCCGCGTTCGAGGCAATGACCAAATATCTCGCTGGAATGCAGGGCTCCTCCGTCATCGTGCTGGGTCTTATCCTGGGCGCCATGATCGCCTTCGATATGGGTGGTCCCTTTAATAAAACAGCCTTCCTCTTTGCCGGCGGCATGATCGCGGCCGGCAATGCGGCACCCATGGGCATGGCAGCATGCGCGATTGCCGTACCGCCTCTCGCCGTTGGTGTAGCTACGCTCCTGCGCCGCCGGTGGTTTACCAAGGCCGAAAATGATGCGGGCATCGCCGCGTTATTCATGGGATTCTTCGGCATCACCGAGGGCGCCATTCCGCTCGCGGCCGCACGCCCGCTACAGGTCATCCCCGCCAATGTTGCCGGTGGTGCCGTAGCCGGTGCGCTCGCCGGTCTTTTTGGTGCACGAGACCACGTCATGCACGGCGGCCCGATCGTCGCGGTGCTCGGCGCAGTAGACAATGTCGCAGGATTCTTTATTGCCATGCTTGCCGGTGTCGCAGTCTGTGCTGGCCTTATTCTCCTGCTAGTGGGATTGACGCAGCGCAAGGATAAGCCGCTTGTTGCTGTCGATACGATTAGCCTCGATAAAGACCTGGGTTCTTCTAGCGAAGAGGTCATTCGCTCTATGGTGAAGCTCACCTCTGCGCGCATGTCTGATGCGGAAGCAGTCGCGAGCGCCGCATTGAAGCGCGAATCTACCCGTTCCACTGGTGTGGGTCACGGCGTGGCCATTCCGCACGCTCGGTCTGCCGGGGTGAAGGTACCAACTCTCGCCTTCGCGCGCCTTCCGCACGGCGTCACGTGGGCCGAGGGTGAGGACCCGACCACCTTGGCCTTCCTTATTGCCGTTCCGGATAACGCCGGAAAGCAGCACCTCAAGCTGCTATCCAAGCTGGCCCGCAGCATCATGAAAGAGGACTTCCGCGCACAGCTCCACGGTGCGAAGACGCGCAAGGAAGCCGCCGACATCATTTCAAAGGTGCTCTCCCCTGCACCATCGACTGACAAGGCGGCCGCAACCACCCCGGCCTAAATTGTCTTGTACCTGAAAGCGCTCAGCAATTGTCCCGCTGGGCGCTTTTCTTATGCCCACACCGCGCAGGAATGGGGCGGATGGGGCGGTGTCGCGGAGGGGCAGCGGTAGCGCGGCAGGTACAAGCGAGACTAGGCCCCGTCATGGCGCTCTCTTACGTTCCTTAGGCGGACAGAAAACCACAAGGTTCCTTATAGGGTTTGCCAAGAATCGCACCGGTTTTGCCAGCAACGAACTTAAAACAAGGGCCACATACCTTAAAACAATCTCATTTCCCTGGGAACCTGAGATATTGGTTGAAATCTACCCCCGTGGGGGCGGGGAACTGAGCGGCATCGCTGAGGGAATTTAGGGGTTTCCTAGCTCAAATCGAGAAATAACTAAGAGGAAATTAGTTTTACGCGACATCAACTTCATGAATCCTAATATTTGCTGGTCAGCTGGATTCTACCCGGTCGGAACTGATTAACTTTTAAGTGAAAGGGGACGGAAGTTAGCCGTTAACACTCCTAGATCCCCACCTTATAGATTCCTGCTAGGTCCCAGTAGAAAGGTACCGCCCATGTTTACCCCCAAAGTTCACTTCTCCGCTAAGAAGTTCGTCGCTCCGGCACTGGCAGCAGCCGTCGCCCTCGGTGTTGGCGTAGCTCCTGCAGAGGCGTCCAGCTCCTTCGGCAACTTCGGCCGCGTGAACCTTCCAGCACCATCCGTCAACCTGCCTGCCGCTCCGGCTGCCGCTGCAAAGCCGGTTGCTCCGGCCTCCAACCGCGTACAGAACATCATCAATCACACCAACGCTTACCGCCAGGCACACGGCCTGCGCCCGGTTCGCGCCAACGCCGCACTCAATGCACTGGCTCAGGATTGGGCAAACCAGCTGGTTCGCGCCAATAAGCTCAGCCACCGCCCGCAGCACTGGAACTACTACCCTTCCAACATCCCGGCCGGCGGCGAGAACGTACTGCAGGCGTGGAGCGACTACTCCGATGCACAGCTGGTTAAGCTCTGGTACGAATCCCCGGGCCACCGCAAGATCATGCTCGACCCGCGCGCCAAGACCATCGGAGTCGGCGTTGCCATTAACTCTGAAGGCAAGCTCTACGCTGTCCAAAACTACGGCCGCTAAAGATTTCACAAGCTAGAACCTTCGAACCTTTGGGCTCTAGCAGGCCATGCCGCCTCCTCCCGGACCTCGCACCCGGGACGGGGCGGTTTTCTCGTGCCTGGGTGGGGGTGCACACGCGGGTAAATGAAACGTAACCGCCTTCACAAATGACAGTGGCGAGGGTTACACTAAAGGGCATTCGAATTGTTCAACAATCTTAAGGACGGTGTTGAATGTCCTCGCTCCATATCGATCTCAATGCGGATTTGGGAGAAACCACTGCGGGCAATCCGGTCGCAGATGACGCAGCGATGCTGGAAATGGTGTCCTCCGCAAACGTGGCCACCGGCTTCCATGCGGGCGACCCGCACTCGATTGCCGGCACGCTCAAGGCGGCCGCAGAAGCAGGCGTGACCGTAGGCGCGCACGTGGGTTATAACGACGCCGCAGGTTTCGGCCGCCGCTTTATCGATTACAACCCGGACGAGCTTGCAGACGAGGTGACCTACCAAATTGGCGCGCTTGATGCTTTGGCTCGCGCCAATGGAACCACGGTCTCCTATGTAAAACCGCACGGTGCGATGTATAACGCGATTGTGAAGGATAAGGCGCAGGCAGAAGCCGTCATCAAGGGTATTAAGGCCTTTGGAGACTTGCCGGTGATGTTGCTGCCTGGGGGTGTAGCGGTGGACGTCGCCAAGCACAGCGGGCTTACCGTCATCCGTGAGGCCTTTGCGGACCGCAACTACAACCCCGATGGCACGCTGGTCTCGCGCAAGGAAGCCAATGCGGTGCTCGGCAGCGCCGATGAAGTGGTACAGCGAGTACTGGAGGTAGCACAGACCGGGTCGATTACGGCCGTGGATGGCACGAAGCTTGAGGTGGATGCGCAATCCGTATGCACCCACGGTGATTCACCTGGCGCGGTGAAGCTACTGCGCGGCGTGGTGGAGCGCCTGCGTACAGAAGGCATCGAGATTCGGAGCTTTATCTAATGCACATTAATTTTGTGGGCACGCGCGCGTTGCTCATTGACCTGGATGGATTGAACCAGGTCATGGATTGGCACGCGGCGCTTTCTGCCAAGCCTTTGAAGAATCAGGTGGATTGCATCGCGGCCGCCACCACCCTGCTGTTGACGTTTGAAGCACCGGATTCGGCGCGCGATGCGGCCGAATTCCTGCAGGATTTCTCCCCTGCCTCCGCGACGGCTGCGGAGGCCCGCACGGTAGAAATTGATGTGCTCTATGACGGCGAGGATGTGGACGAGGCCGCAGGCCTACTGGGGCTTTCGCGCGAAGCGCTCATAAACTGGCATACCTCTACCGAGTGGACCGCGGCGTTCGGCGGCTTTGCCCCGGGCTTTACCTACTGTGCGCCGTCGGACCCCTCCCTGGCGCGTGCGGTGCCACGCCGCTCCAGTCCCCGTACCGCGGTGCCGGCCGGCGCCGTAGGTATCGCGGGCGAGTTTTCCGCGGTGTACCCGCGCGTTTCCCCGGGCGGCTGGCAGCTTTTGGGTACCACCAATACGCCGATGTGGGATTCCAATGCCAACCCGCCGGCGCTGGTACAGCCGGGCGACCGCGTGCGCTATCGCAGCGTGGATAAGCTGCCGGAGCTTGTTGATCACTCTGCCCGCTCGAAGCGCGCCCCTGCCCGCTTGCCGCGCATGGAGGTTATCGATGCCGGCCTGCTCACCCTCTACCAAGATTTGGGCCGCCCCGGTGTGGGCGATCTCGGCGTGACCCCCTCCGGTGCTGCCGACCGCGCCGCCGCCGCGACCGCCAATGTGGCCGTGGGCAATCCACGCGAGGCAACAGTGCTGGAGAATATCGGCGGCATTAAGCTCCACGCGCTCACCGATACCGTCATTTGCGTTACCGGCGCGACCGCGCGTGTGCGCCTCGGCGAGATGCCGGTCCACCTTGCTCGCCCCGTGCTGGTCACGGCTGGGCAAACCGTCACGGTGGATCCTGCAACGGTAGGCATGCGCAATTACGTGGCCATCCGCGGCGGCATTATCGCTGAATCCGAGCTTGGCTCCGCGGCCACCGACGTCCTTTCTGGCCTTGGCCCGGACCCGGTCACCACCGGCGATGTCATCGGCGTGCTGCCGCGCTCTACCGGCATGACCGACGCCCAGCTGACTAACCCACTGCGCGTACGTGAAAGCTCCGACGGCAAAACCCGCGCCACCTTGCGCTGCGTGCTCGGACCGCGCGATGACTGGTTTGGCGATAATGTCTCCGCCTTCCTGGATACCGAATGGACCGTCACTTCGGATTCCAACCGCGTGGGCCTGCGCCTCGATGGCGAAGAGACGATTGAACGCGTCAAGGACGGTGAGCTTCCCTCCGAGGGCATGGTCGCCGGCTCCATCCAAATCCCACCTAATGGCAAGCCCGTGGTCTTCCTGCGCGATCATGCCGTGACCGGCGGCTACCCGGTCATCGCCACCGTCTTGGAAGAAGATATTGATATTGCCGCGCAGCTGCCACCCGGCGCGCGCGTGAACTTTGAACTCGTAGCACCCCAAGCCTTGAACACTGGAGAACAGAATGCAGATTAAAACCGTCCTCATTGCTAACCGCGGCGAGATTGCCGTACGTATCGCCCGCGTCGCCCGCGACTTGGGCATTAAGTCCATCGCCATTTATTCCGAAGCGGACGCTGGTGCCTTGCATACCCAAGTAGCGGATGAAGCTTATGCGCTGCCGGGCAATACCGCGGCCGATACCTACATGAACGTGCCCGCACTGCTTGATATCGCGGTGCGCGCCGGTGCCGATGCCATCCACCCGGGCTACGGCTTCTTGTCCGAAAACGCCGACTTTGCCCGCACGGTTACCGAGGCCGGCATGATCTGGATTGGCCCTTCCCCGGAGTCCATCGAGTTGCTCGGTGACAAGATCGCTGCACGCCGCGTGGCCGAGGAGGTGGGCGCGCCGCTAGCACCGGGTACCTCCGATCCCATCGATGACTGGCAGGAGGCCCGCGCCTTCGCCGAAGAACACGGTCTGCCCATTGCCATCAAGGCCGCTTATGGCGGTGGCGGACGCGGCTTGAAGGTCGTGGACAATATGGAAGAGATTGAGGGTGCATTCAATTCTGCCGGCCGCGAGGCCATGGAGGCATTCGGCCGCGCCGAGTGCTACGTGGAGAAGTTTCTCACCCACCCGCGCCATGTCGAGGCCCAAGTATTGGCCGATACGCACGGCAATGTGCGCGTGCTCGGCACCCGCGATTGCTCCACCCAGCGCCGCTTCCAAAAGCTCATCGAGGAGGCTCCGGCGCCCGCGCTTTCCGACGCCCAACGCAACGGCATCATCGAAGGCGCCCGCTCCATTTGTTCCAAGGTGGGCTACACCGGCGCCGGCACCGTGGAATACATCGTCTCCGAAGACGGCACCATTTCCTTCCTCGAGGTCAATACCCGCGTCCAGGTCGAGCACCCAGTTACCGAGGTAGTCACCGGCACCGATATCATCGCCGAGCAATTCCGCATCGCGGCCGGCGAGCCGCTGTCCTTCGATGCGGATCCGGAGTCCCACGGCCACGCTTTTGAATTCCGTATTAACGCCGAGGACATTCTCAATGGCTTCGCCCCGTGCCCCGGCACCATCGTCTCCTTCGAGCCGCCCACGGGCCCGGGCATCCGCGTCGATTCCGCGGTGCGCTCCGGCTCGATCATTCCGCCGTACTATGACTCCCTGATTGCCAAGCTCGTGGTGTGGGGCCCAACCCGCGAGATCGCCCTGGCTCGCGCCCGCTTTGCTCTGCGCGAATTCACCGTTACTGGCGTGCGCACCGTACTGCCGTTCCACCGCGACATGATGGATGAGCCTGCACTCATCGGCACTGCCGCACCGGCCGAGGACACCGCTGCCGCTGGCGCCTCCGAAATCGGCGTGTTTACGGACTGGGTTGATCACAACTACCGTCCGTCCGCTACTAACCAGGTAGAAAAGGTAGAAGCCATCTATACCCAGCGCCGCACTGTGGCCGTGGAAATCGACGGCAAGCTGGTCAACGTCGGCGTCCCCGTCGACTTCCTCGCCGCACCGGGCGCCGGCGCAGCCGGTGGCTCCGCGTCCACCGCACCATCTTCGGCCGGCGCACAGTCTACCGATGACAACGCGGTCACCTCCCCGTTCGAGGCCAACCTCGTGGCCTGGAACGTCGCGGACGGCGATACCGTCGCCGAGGGCGATGCCATCGCCACCGTCGAGGCCATGAAGATGGAATCAGCCATCAAGGCTCCGCGCGGCGGCACCATCAAGCTCCTGGCCGCAGAAGGTGACCGTCTGGATTCCTCCAAGGTCATCGCGACCATCGATTAGCGTTCGTGCCCGTCGTTATGCACCTCATTTCAATGTGAGGTGCATAACTTTTTAGTACAGTTGTGGCCATGCTTTCCCAGTCTGTCGCCTCCGAGTTGCGCGAGGCCATCTCCGCCGGCGAGTTTCAGCCGGGCGAGCAGCTCAGCGAGGTCAAGGCGGCCGAGCGCTTTCACTGCTCGCGCAATACCCTCCGCGAGTCTTTCACCAGGCTTGCCGCGGAGCGCATCGTCGAGCGCATCCCCAACCGAGGCGTATTCCTTGCGACGCCCGATGCAGACTATATCCGCGACCTCTTCGCCGCCCGCGCGGCCATTGAACCGGCCGCGGTGCGCTGGGGCGCTTTTGCCGACGCCCCCTCGCTCGTCACCCTGACCTCCTCTGCCTTCGACTACGCGGCACGCGGCGAGCACCAGGAAGTCTCCGCCACCAATCAGCGCTTCCACCGCGCGCTGGTCGCCGCGCTAGACTCCCCTACCTTGAATGAGCAGATGGATAATCTGCTCGCCCGCATGCGGCTCACCTTCTTGCTAGCAATCCCGCGGTACCCGCAGCTTCATGCGGACCACATTCAAGGCAATATCACCTTGGCCACGCTTATCGCAGATGGAAAACGCCTCGAGGCCGCCACGCTTGCGCATGACAGCCTCATGAATACCTGCGAGAAGATCCTCGCCGTGCTGGACGATTAAGGAATGAGAAAATCTTGATCGCGGGCGTTGGTCACGAGCATCTGGCCCGGTGCGTGCGTAATAGCTAAGCGCGGCTTAGATTCCATCACGATGGCCTGCGGGGTCACTCCGCAGGCCCAAAAGACCGGAAGGCAGCCCTCCGGCACTTCGCCCGGATCACCAAAGTCCGGGCGGTTCAAGTCCTCAATGCCAATGGCCGCCGGGTCACCCACGTGGACCGGGGCGCCGTGAACTGATGGGTAACGGGAGGTAATCCGCACCGCATCGGAGACTTGCGCGGCCGGAATCGGGCGCATGGAGACCACCATGGGCCCGGAAAAGACACCGGCCGGGGTGGTGGGAATCGTGGTTTTAAACATCGGCACGTTGCACTGCTGGGCAATGTGTGCGACCTCAATGCCGTTATCCTGCAGCGCAGTCTCAAAGGTAAAAGAGCAACCGATGAGGAAGCTGACCATGTCTGGGGTGTAGTACGAGGTGGCGTCGGCAAGCGTGGCTGTATGCTCGCCGTTTTCAAAGACACGGTAGGCCGGAATATCGGTGCGGATGTCCCCACCCGGCAGCAGCTCGGAGGTGTACTGACCAGCTTCCAGTACGCCCACAATCGGGCATGGCTTGGGATTGCGCTGGGCAAAGAGCAAGAAATCAAAGGCGTATTCCTGCGGCACGGCCAGCAGGTTAGCCTGCATGAAACCGCGGGCATGCCCGGCGGTGGTGGCCATGTCATGGCTGCGCGCATACTCACGCACTTGCTCTGGAGTCTGCATTATGCCCACAGTTCGGTGATGCCGGAGAAAGCCTTGAAGCCGATGAAGATGGTGAGTACCCACGCCAAGGCGCCGATAACCAGCAACCACTTGGGATACTTATAGCCCTGTAGGAGGTCGCGGCGGCGCCAGGCCACCCACATCACGAGGGCGAAACCGATGGGCAGGATAAGGCCATTGATGGCGCCGGCGAAGATGAGCAACTTCTGTGGCGCGGAGTTGATGACTACGAAGACTACCGTGCACACCGCAATGAAGATAATGGTGAGGATATTGCGGGTGCGCGTCGAGGTGTCCTGGGAGGTTACGAAGGATACCGAGGTATAGGCGGCGCCGATAACCGAGGACAAACCGGCCGCAAAGAGGACCACGCCGAAGGCACGCAGGCCAAACTCGCCGGCGGCATGGTAGAACGCATCGGCCGCGGTGTTGTCGTCTGAAAGCGCCACGCCGGTGGCGACCACACCGAGAACGGCCAAGAAAAGGAGCATACGCATGATGCCGGTGACCACGATGCCGCTTACCGAGGTATAGGTAATGTTCTTGACGTTTTCCACGCCGGTGTGGCCGGAATCGATGAGGCGGTGCGCGCCGGCAAAGGTGATATAACCACCCACGGTGCCACCAATGATGGTGGTAATGACGAAGAAGTCGATCTCGCCCGGCGCGACGGTATTCTTTAGCGCCTCGCCCACCGGTGGCTGGCTGACCACCGCAACGTAGAGCATAAGCAAGATCATGACCGCACCCAGGACCGCGACGAGGCGGTCGAGGGCCATACCCGCCTTTTTGGAGAGGAAGATGAGGATCGCGATGGCCGCGGCAATGACGCCGCCGATGCGCGAATCGATGCCCAGCATCGCGTTAATACCCAGGCCAGAACCGGCGATATTGCCGATATTAAAGACCGCGCCACCGATAAACACGAATACGGCAAGCACCCAGCCCAGGCCAGGGAGCACGGTATTGCCCAAAGTATTGGCGCGCATGCCGGTCACGCAGAGAACTCGCCACACATTGAGCTGGATAGCGATGTCAACGAGGATGGACAGCATAATCGCAAACGCGAAGGATGCGCCCATCTGCACGGTAAAGACCGAGGTCTGGGTCAAAAATCCCGGACCGATGGCGGAGGTGGCCATGAGGAACATGGCACCCGCCATGGCGCCGAGGCCTTTGGGCGGGGTCTTGTCCCCCGCCTGCGCCGGAGTGGCGTGTGATGTCTCAGCACTCACTAGATTTCACCTTTCGTGATGCAGGTCGCATTAGTTTGTGATGCGCATCATCTTAAAGGTTGCTATGCCTTTTGTTCAACAACTTTTATGTACTACGGGGTGGCGCGGGGGTAATCTAGGCAACTTTCCTGCCGCGTTTTCCCAGGTGGCTAGAGATTATCCGCAATGCCTCGTCCGCCGCTTTCACCTCGCTGGAACCAAAGCGCAGCACCACGTATCCGCGGTTTTCTAGCGCTCGCTGCCTCTTTATCTGCTGCTTGACCACGTGGGCGGGTGCCTCGCCATAGGTACCGTCATACTTGGCATCGCCATCGACCTCGAGCACCAGCCAGCCATCGAGACAGACATCCGCCCGATATTTCCCGAGCAGCGGTTTCTGCGGCTCAATTTTCACCTGCGGAAAACGCTCAATAATGAGGGCTCGCAGATAAGACTCATAGGGCGATTCCGATCCGCCATACGCGTGCTCGATAACCTTACGCATGGCTGCTTGTCCCCTAGTGCGCCGCATTTTTGCCAGTTCTCCGCGCAAGTCATAGGTGGTGACGTCGTGTTGCCTGAGCGCAGAATCGGTAGCTACCAGGCCATCTGGGAAGCCGTGTAGCCGGGCGATTTCGAGGCAGGTGCGGGCGGGATTCGTAGCGCGCACACCAGCTATCGGCACCGTGGATTCCTGGAGGGACTTTACCCGGCGGTACCGGTAGCCTTTCGCGGTGAGCCTGCGTGGGGGAACGCTTCCCGAAGGTACCGCTAGCTCCACCTCCTCCCCTTTCCTGGAAATTACCCATATTCCCCACAGCCGCGCGGCCGATTTACTGATGAGGACGGCGCGGTGAGTGCTCCACCCGGCAGCGACTACTTTGGCGAATTGTTGTTTATGGCGCACCCATTGCCTCCAGGTGGCCGTGGGAACGGCAACCCAGGGCGCTATCTGGGTGAGCTCACCGCACTGGAGGGCTAAATGGTGCGGACTTTCGGCTCCGGCGTAACGAAGGTTGATGAAGTGCTCTGTAATCATGGTTTCATCTTCGCGTCTGGCGGGGCGGGGCACGCGTCATGAGGCTCAGGAAGGTGAACTTCCGAGAACCTTGAGTAGGGGTCGGAAGTTTAGGTCCAAGGAGATCGGGCCGAATTGAGGGCGTTGAGGCTGAATTGAGGGCGGGTTGTGCTCAGATCGGCTCGATCACATTCGACCTAAGGGGAAGTAGTTCAAAGCGGCGGTGTGGGGGATAATTCAGCAGCGCGGTTAACCGTGCTTTACTAGAGATAATGGAACCCATCGAGCTCTCAGAACTAACCGGTACGCAATCGCGCACCTACGGCACCCGCAAGATCACCTCGGATATGGTCTCGGCACCAATCCACGTTGCGGTCGCGCTCTGGGACGAGCGCTGGGATTCCGCCCCCAACGGCACCATCGAAGGTTGGGTCGTCGCAGTCAATACTAAGCAGACGCGTTTTGTGCGCCGCGGCCAGACGAAGAAGGGCGATATCGTCGATATCGCCGTGCGCGAGGTCAAACGCGCACTCAAGGGACTCGACGGACGGGTGTGGATTGTCACTGGTCGCAGGCAGAATGCGTTGCGAGCGGCACTCACGGCCGACGGTTTCACGGTGACGGGAAGCTTTGCGGAAGAAAATAGGGCTTCGAAAAGTGCGAGCTCCGTGCGCCGAAAACAAGCCGGCCTTACCGCACGGAAGGCGCGCAAGATGGGTGAGGCACCGAAAAAGAAGCAAGCGGCACAGGCAGAGACGCCGAAAGCACACTGGTGGCCGAACTTCTCGCGCGCCTCCTCGTGGCCCGAGGGCGAGGTGGTTCGCATAGCCACCGATGCTTCCTCGGATACCGTATTCAAGGGGTCGATGTGCTTCGTTGCGGGCAACGGCGACTACCGGTTACGAACTCGAGAAACCAAGGCGAGCACGGATGAGCTCGAGCTCGAAGCACTGACGCTCGCGCTAAAATACCTGCTCAAGGTGGGTGCGCGCAAGGCGGCTATTGAGTCCGATTCCGTAGCCGCTTTGGAGGCGGTCGAGCAGATTGTGCATAAACGCGGCTCTAAAGCATCGCGGCCGGGGCGCACGTGGCGAGGGGTGTCTTCGGGTGCGCGGTCCCGATTCCAGCAAGCTTGGGGCGATATCCAAGGCCAATGCGAGGTCGACATTCGCCGTGTGCTCGGGCATGCGGGCGATCCGCTGAATCGGGCGGCCGACCAGATTGCGTACATGGGGTTGCGCGCGATTGCGCATCCGATGAAGCAGTCTCGCGAGACTCTGCGCGAGGGAATTCAGAAAGCCCTCTCGGCGTTGTGATCCGAACGCTTAGGGCCTTGGGGCTGATCTGATCAGGCCGAATTGAGCGAGTTAAGGCCGATCTGAGGCGGCTCGGTCTTCAGATCAGCCTGATCAGTATGGACCTAACGACAATAGGCGCGCTGGGAGGGGCGCAACTGAGCCGAGCCGGGCTGCAGAGTTAGGCGAGGCGGCGGGCGCCATCTCCCGGGCGGGCCACCAAGAAGGTGGGTTCTGGGAAGCTGCGGGATGCTGCGGCGTCGTAAATGGCCTGGGCGGTGGACTCGACGTCGGAGCGCGGGATGAGCGCGATGACTGCGCCGCCGAAGCCACCACCAGTCATGCGGGCGCCAATTTCGCCGGCCGCGGTGAAAGCGGAGTCAAGCTCGGGGGTCGTGACTTCGTACAGGTCGCGCAGGGAAATGTGGCTTTCGCGCATGAGGCGGCGGAACTCTGCCGGGTCGGATGAGGTGAGCGCGGTAGCGGCGGCTAAGGTGCGATTGGTCTCTTCCACCACGTGGCGCACGCGACGGCGGTAGAGTTCCGCGTCGGCGGGGTCGACCGTGGCAGCAAATGCCTCAGCATCCGGGATTTCGCGGATGGTGCTGCCGGCGGCAGACTGCACGGCGTCGATGATGCCGCGGCGGGAGGCATATTGGCCGTCGGAAAGCGTATGCGGGGCATTGGTGTCGGCGATAAGCAGCACCATGTCCTGGGCGGCGATGTTGAAGGCAACGCGCTCAACCGCACCGGTGGAAAAGTCCAAAAAGAGGGCCTTGTCTCGTTGGCCAAAGAGGCTGGCATTCTGGTCCAAGCCACCGGTAGAAGCGCCGACAACCTCGTTTTCGGCACGAATGCAGGCCTGCGCCAGCTGGGCGCGGGCGGCGTCATCGGGGGCGTGGCCGTGGCAGAGCTCATACGCAGCCACGGCGGTGGAGCACTCGAGCGCGGCGGAGCTAGAAAGACCGGAGCCGACGGGGACATCGGAGACAATGGCGATATCAAGTCCGCTGCAGGTCAACGCGTTCGCGACAATAGCGGCCCAAATGGTGCCGGCGACGTAGCCGGACCAGTCGGAAGGGTAGCCGGGGCGGACATCGGCGAGCGGGATGGAGGCGTGGGCCACTGCGCCGTCATACTCGGAGGCAATACGGAGAAGGCCATCGGTGCGGGGTGCGACGGCCACAGCCGTATTTTGCTCCAGCGCAAAGGGAATGGAGGCGCCGCCGGCGTAATCGATGTGCTCGCCGATGAGATTGACGCGGCCGGGTGCGGCCCACACGCCGGCGGGCTCGAGCGCGTCCGGGAAGGCAGCGGCGAAGAGATCGCGGACTGCGGCTGCTAGCTCCGCATCGCTGCGGGTGTCAATCCAGTTAAGCATCCCAGATCTCCTTAAAGCGGGCGGCGATTCGCTCCGGGGTGGTGTCATTGATCCACACCGCCTGCGAGGACTCGGAACCGGCGAGGTACTTCATGCGTCCGGGCGAGCGCATAAGCGAAAAGAGCTGCAGGTGCATGCGGATGCCGGGGCGCAGTGCTGGATCAACCGGCGCTTGGGTCCAGCCGGCGATATACGGAGTCTTCTCCACGCCATCAAAGAACCGGTCCAACGCGAAGTAAAGCTTTTTGAGCAGGGGCGCGAGGTCGGCGCGTTGGGCTTCGCTAAGCGCAGCGAAATCTGGGACCTCCGCGTTGGGCATAACCATGGCTTCCAGCGGCCATTTGGCAGCGGCGGGAACAAAGACGGTGAAGTGCTCGGTTTCGGCGATGATGCGGGTGCCAGCGGCGCGCTCGCGATCGAGGAGATCCTGGAAGAGGTCGCCGTCATAGGCGCGGGCGGAATCCACGATGGAACGCAGGCGGGGCGAGAGGAATGGATAGGAATAGATCTGGCCGTGCGGGTGCTGGAGGGTCACGCCGATTTCTTCGCCGCGGTTTTCAAAGGGGAATACCTGCTGCACGCCGTCAATCTGCGAAAGTGCAGCGGTGCGGTGAGCCCAGGCCTCGATCACGGTACGGATGCGGGATTCGGGCAGGTCCTTGAAGGACAGGGCTGGGTCCTCGGTAAAGCAGACCACCTCGCAGCGGGCACGCGCCGGAAGGCGCGGCACCATGCCGAGCAGGTTATCTTTCTCTGGGTGCTCGATATCCGCGGCGGTAGCAAAGGACGGGAAGCGATTTTCAAAGACCACCACGTCATAGCTGGGGCTGGGGATCTCCGTGGGCAGCTGGCCTTCGCGTGTGGGCGCAAGTGGGTTCTCGTTGGCCGGTGGCAAGAAGGTGCGGTTCATACGGTGGGCGGCAAAGGCCACCCAATCCCCTGTTAAGGGATCCCGGCGCATTTCGGAAGCGGGGGCTACGGTGGGGATGTCGCGGGCGTCGACAAGCACGCGATCGGGGTGGGGTTGGTCGTCGAAGTAGAGGATCTCGCGGCCGTCGGCAAGCGCGGCAGAGGTAATCTCAACCATTAGTTTTCTCCTGGGATGGTGATGGGCTTCAGGCGCGCCCACAGCACAAAGGCGGCGGCCACGGCCAGCAAAGCAAGGCTTGCCCATAGGTTATCGCTGGCGTTCTTAGCCTGCCCGGTATCCGGGTTGATGCCTGGGTCAAGGAAGAAATAGCAGCCGAGCAAAACTAGGCCGTAGAGGCCGAGGAGTGCGGCGATGACGTTGCGCAGGTCGAATGCTCCCGCGCGCTTTTTCTCAGACATGAGGTGCTCCTTAGGCGAAGATGACGTTGAGGGCTACGGCCATCACCAGGCAAATGATGCCCAGCGGGACGGTCTGCTGGTACCACGGCAAGGACTTTTCGGTGTAGTCATCAAAGTGGTCCTTGGGGGTCACGGAAGAGACGAAGCCAACCAGCTCGCTATCCGGCTTGGGCTGGGTGAACAGGGTAACCACGATGGAGACTAGGATATCCACCACGAAGGCCACACCGGCCGCCACAAAGGCGGTGCCCTGCCCTGGCAAGTTGATCATGTCCGTAAAGGAAGCGACGTACCAAAAGGCGATGGCGGAACCAGTACCGGCCACAAGACCGGACCAACCGGCGTGCGGGGTCATGCGCTTCCAGAACATGCCCAGAATGAAGGTGGCGAACAGCGGCGCATTAAAGAACCCGAAGAGCGTTTGCAGGTAGTCCATGATATTGCCAAAGTTCTGCGCAAGCAGCGCGGTGAAAATGGCAATAGCGGTGGCAACAACTGTAGCGACGCGGCCGAACTTCAGGTAGTAGTCATCCTCGCGGTCCTTGACCACGTAGGTCTGCCAGATGTCATAGGAGATGACGGTATTAAAGGCCGAGATATTCGCGGCCATGCCGGCCATGAAGGAAGCGAGCAGGCCGGCGATCGCCACGCCTAGCAGGCCATTAGGCAAAAGGTCGCGCATGAGCAGCAGGATGGCGTCGTTCGGCTCCGCGCGCTCTTCCATCAAATCGGCGACCGAAACGGAGGCGACCATACCCGGAATGACGACGAGGAAGGGCACAAACATCTTGGGGAAGGCGCCGATAATCGGGGTCCTGCGGGCCGCGGAAATAGAATCCGAGGCCATGGCGCGCTGAACTTCCACGAAGTTGGTGGTCCAGTAACCAAAGGAAAGCACGAAGCCGAGGCCAAGCACGATGCCGATGACGGACCACACTGGGTTCTCAAACCCAGAGATATCCGTGCCCGGCCAGGTGTGGAAGTGCGAGTCCTGGGCCACCGCGTCCTTCAGTCCGCTCCAACCGCCAACGCGGTTCAGGCCAATGATGGTCAGCGGGGCGAGGGCGGCGATGATGACGAAGAATTGCAGCACCTCGTTATAGATAGCGGCCGAAAGGCCACCCAAGGTGATATAGGACAGCACGATGAGGCCGGCTACCAAGAGCGATACCCACATCTGCCAGCCCAGCAGGGCTTCCACGATGGTGGCCAGCAAGTACAAGTTCACGCCGGCAATAAGCAGCTGGGCCACGGCGAAAGAAATCGCGTTGACCAGGTGCGCGGCGTTGCCAAAGCGCTTGCGCATAAACTCCGGCACCGAACGCACCTTGGAGCCGTAGTAGAACGGCATCATCACAATGCCCAAAAAGACCATGGCCGGGATGGCGCCAATCCAGAAGTAGTGCATGGTTTGGAAGCCATACTCCACGCCATTGGCGGACATACCGATGATTTCCACCGCGCCCAGGTTGGCCGAGACGAAGGCCAGGCCGGTCACCCAGGCGGGCAGTCCCCGGCCGGAGAGGAAGAAGTCGATGGAGCTAGACACTCGGGCCTTGGCGGCCCAGCCGATGCCTAGAACGAAGAGGAAGTAGATGGCTACCAAGAAGTAGTCCACCCAGGAGGCATCCAGCCTCAATACGGATTCAGCAGTCTCCATGGCTGACCTTTCTAGTTATTGTTCTCTGCTGCAAGGCGCAGCGTGAATCTCTGCGGTTTCTGAGCGCTCAGGCGCACGAGGTCTTGACCGCTGCGCAGCGCATTCGGCGGCGCGCTCATGGGCTCCACGGCTAATGCCTTGCCGGGGCCGCCTGCCCGCGGGAAGTCGGCCGGGGTAAACATCTGCACCCAGTTCAGGCCTTCGCCCATCTCCAAGCGCACGCCCTTTCCACCGGCCGAATACACGGCCGTCAGTGGGCCTTCGCCGTGGAAGCAATCGTCCCAGTCCACCTCGGCGATAGGCTGATTAGTGATACGCACCTGCTCCGTCTTTCCCGTGGGCAGGTTGCGGGCGCTTAGCAGGTAGCGCTTGCCGACGTCCGCACTGAGCACCGCTTCCTTCGCCCCTGCCCCTTGTGGGGAGAGGTAGAGGTGCAGCCCATAGGCGAAGGGAACCTCGCCGGGCTCCGTGGTGCGTGCGCTCAGCTGGTGGTGCAATCCCTGCTCATCGAGGGCGTAGGTGGCCTCTAGCTGAATCGCCCACGGCCAGCCCTGGCGCGGCTCAATATCAAAGGCGAGAGCCACCCGGTTGGCCGAGCGTTCCTTGATGCGCCACCAATCCACCGCGAATCCATGAATGGCGTTATTGCGCTCCGGCTCGTTGATCTCCAACTGGTGTCCGGTCCCCTGCCATTCGAACCAGCCATCCTCGGTGCGATTCGGCCACGGCGCCAGCACCACGCCGGCCATCAGCGGCGGCTTGCCCTCGTAGCTTTCTACTAAGGGCGCGCCGCGATAGGTCAACGCCTTGACCGCACCACCAAATAGAGCAAGCTCAGCCGTATAACCGCCATGGCAAATGGCGACGCTGGGGTATTCAGCGTCAGAACCAGCCGCTCCTCCACTGGTCATAACAAAGACCTTTCTGGCTACAACTTTCGTTGGATTTAGCCTAGGAGTACTGCGAAGCGTCGGTCAATCGTTTGCATAACTGTCGGCTCAAACCCACGGTTTCAGCAGCTCACCGCCCTTGAGTTAACCTCCAGTTAACCTCTTTCGGGGTTGGAAGCGCCGGTGGACAGCGGGCCGCCACACCGGGCGGGAACCCTACCCCTGCATCCGCCGCCACACTATTCGCGCCGCGGAGTGTGGCGTAGCCAAGACTTCGCGCAGGTAATTGCGCGGCATCAACCGCCACGGGGTGCGCGCGGAATGCAGGTGCACGGCAATGCCCAAGTGCCAAGCCCACAACGCTGTGCGCAGGACATGAAAATCATTGGTCACCACGTGCAATACGGCATCCGGGGCCAAGCGGTGGGCATTCTCTAGATTTTCATTGGTACTCGTGGCATCCGGCTCCACCACAACCCGCTCAGCCGGCACGCCCCGTTCAATAAGGTACGTAGCCATTGGCCCCGCCTCACCGCGGCCGGAGACAATAATTTGCTGACCACAATAAAGATCCAGCGCCCTGTCTAGGCGCGAGCGCAGCATGGCGCCGGGATACCCACGAGTTACACGGGAGCCCAGAACGAGGAGCGGGTCAAACATGGATACCAGCTTAGACTTGCCCGCCCTTGACAGGAAGACAGAAAAAGCCGTACGTTTAACTCAAATGTGCAATCGTTTGCACTCAAAAAGGGCCAGACGCTGGCCCGTACACCTTAACCACCAAGGAGGTCAGCATGGCCGGAATCACCCTCAAGGACGTGGCCGCCGCTGCTGGAGTATCCATTTCGACTGCGTCCCGCTCGCTCTCGGGCAACCCAGCCATCTCTGAATCCACGCGCCAACGCGTCAAGGACATTGCCATCAAGCTCAATTATAGGCCGAATGCCCAAGCCCGAGCGTTGCGCAACTCCCGCTCGAACGCCATCGGCCTAGTCATTCCCAGCCTAGACAACGCCTACTTCGCCGCGATGGCCGCAGCCATTGAAGAAGCCGCCGAAAAACAAGGCCTAGCTACGATGATCACCAGCTGCGGGGAAGATCCGCAACGTCTGGTCAAGTGTCTCAACGCGCTGTTGGAACGCCAAGTCGACGGCATTATCGCCGTACCGCTTGAAGGAGCCGAGGAAGCGCTCGAGCAAGCACGCAGCTACCGACCACTCGTACTCATCGATCGCACCTTGGGCGAGCTTCCTGCGGTGCTGTCTGATCCTTGCGTGGGAATAAACCAAGCCGTAGAGCAGCTCAAAGAAAAGGGCCACACGCACATCGGCTACCTCTCCGGTCCGCAGGAGACGTCCACCGGCCGGCAGCGCCTTGAAGCATTCGAAGCCGTCTCCCACGGGATGCCCACCCACATTCACCACGGCAGCTACCGCCACCGCGAGGGCTATAAGGGGGCCATTGCGCTGCTAAAGAAAGGTGTCACCGCTATTATCGCAGGCGATTCCATGATGACGGCCGGCGCGCTCGAGGCCTGCCATAATGCCGGCAAACGCATTGGGGAAGAAATCGCGCTCGTTGGCTTCGATGATTTTATTTACCTGCGCTTCCAGCCCTCCCCCATTTCGGTGGTGGACCAAGACGTCGCTCGGATGGGCGAAACCGCCACGGCCAAGCTCATCGCGGCCATCAACGATAAGCGCCCACCGGAAGGCGAGGTAATAGAAACCCGCTATATCCCGCGCATGTCCACCGCCCACCAACTCCATGGGGCCACGCCATGAGCGAATGCGTATTGCGGCTGGACAACGTCACCAAATCCTTTGGCCCGGTAGAAGTTATTAAAGGCGTCGACCTCACCGTGCGCCGCGGGCAGGTCCAAGCCCTATTGGGTGAAAATGGTGCCGGAAAATCTACGCTCATCAAGATGATTGCCGGTGTACACGAGCCAGATTCCGGCCGCATCATTGTAGATGGCCAGGAGGTGAAGATCCCGGATACTAAAACCTCTGAAGCGCTCGGCGTCGCTACCATCCACCAAGAATTAAACCTCGTTCCCACGATGTCGGTAGCGGAAAATATCATGCTCGGCCGCACCCCGCGCCGCTATGGGATGGTAAACCGCAAGCACCTCAAGGCGCAGGCACAAGCGGCGCTGCACCTTATCGGCTTAGATGTGGACCTTGATATGCCAGTGGGTGAGCTAGGCGTGGCCAAGCAGCAGCTGGTTGAAATCGCCAAGGCTCTCTCTATGAACGCTCGCATTCTTATCTTGGATGAGCCCACAGCCGCGCTTACTGGCAAGGAAGTCGATGCGCTCTTCTCCGTGCTGGAGGAACTTAAGGCCAAGGGTGTGGCCATGGTTTTTATCAGCCACCACTTGGAGGAGCTGGCGCGCATTGCCGAGACTATCAGCGTTCTACGAGATGGCTCCTTCATCGCCGAGGTCCCGGCCGATACCGACGAAGACGAGCTGGTGCGGCTCATGGTCGGCCGCGAGATTGAAAATCAATACCCGCGCGAGGTCCCACCCGAGCACGGCGAAGCCCTGCTGGAGGTCTCCGAGCTGACTTCCGCAGGCGCCTTTCACGACGTCACCTTCACCGTCCACGCCGGCGAAGTCGTCGGCCTCGCCGGGCTCGTGGGAGCTGGCCGCACCGAAATCATCCGCGCAATTGCGGGCGCCGATCCTTACGATTCCGGCTCCATCCGCGTCGGCGGCACGCAGCTGCGCGGCGGCGATATCCGTGCCGCCATCCGTGCCGGCGTGGGCCATATCCCCGAAGACCGCAAGTCCCAAGCGCTAGTTCTTGACGCTTCTGTGGGCGATAACTTGGGGTTTGCCACCCTCTACCCCACCGCCAAGGCTGGGCTTGCAGACCGCAGCGGCCAGCGCCGCCGCGCCGGTGAGGTGGCTGAGAAGCTACGCATCCGCATGGCCGATCTCTTCCAGCCCATCCGCAACCTGTCCGGCGGCAACCAACAAAAGGCGGTCTTTGGCCGCTGGGTACTGGCCGGTTCCAAGGTCCTCCTCCTCGATGAGCCCACCCGCGGCGTCGACGTCGGCGCCAAGGTGGAGATTTACAACATCATCAATGAAGTCACCGCTGCCGGCGGCGCCGTGCTCATGGCCTCGTCTGATCTGCCCGAGGTGCTCGGTATGTCCGACCGCATCCTCGTCATGTCCGGCGGACAACTCGCCGGTCAGCTACCCAAAGACTCCACCCAAGATGAGGTCATGGCCTTCGCGGTATCCAATGTGACCTCCGCTACCTCTGCCTTTGCTGCCGCGCCTGCCGGCACCAACCCCAAGGATGAAGCATGACCAAGAATCGAGTAATTAACTGGGCCATGAATAATGGCGCACTCGTCGGCCTCATTGCCCTGTGCATCGCGCTGTTTATCGCTACGCCTTATTTCCTTACCGTGGCGAACCTGCTCAATATCGGCATCCAGGCCGCCACGGTGGCCATCTTGGCCTTCGGCATGACCTTTGTCATCGTCACCGCCGGCATCGACCTCTCGGTGGGCTCGGTCGCCGCGCTCGGCGCCATGGTCTCTGCCTATATGTTCTCCACTGCGGGACTGCCTGGCTGGCTTACGCTGCTCCTCGGCCTTTTCGTGGGCGCGCTGGCCGGAGCCATCTGCGGCATGGCCACCGCGTGGGGCAAGATCCCGTCTTTCATCGCGACGCTGGCCATGATGTCCATCGCCCGCGGCCTCACCCTGGTCATCTCCCAGGGCTCGCCGATTGAAACCGCCCCGTCCGTCAACGCCTTTGGCGGCGATATCGCCGGCTTCCCAGTGCCGATCATCATGATGGTTATCGCCGGGCTCATCTGCTGGTTCATCCTAGAGCGCACGGTACTTGGCCGTTCCATGTATGCCATCGGCGGCAACCTGGAGGCCGCCCGGCTCTCGGGCCTGCCGGTCAAGCGCATTCAAATCGCCGTCTTCGCACTCTCCGGCTTCTTCGCCGCCTGGGCCGGCATGGTTATGGCCGGCCGCCTCGAATCCGCACAGCCGCAGGCCGGCACCGGCTATGAACTGGATGCCATCGCGGCCGTCGTCATCGGCGGTGCCTCACTCTCCGGCGGCCAAGGCAAGGCCACCGGCACGCTGGTCGGTGCGATTCTCTTGGCCGTCATCCGCAATGGTTTGAACTTGCTCAACGTCTCCTCCTTCTGGCAGCAGATCGTTATTGGCTTGGTCATCGCGCTGGCCGTAGGCTTCGACGTCATCCGCAATAAGACGGCCAACTAAGGAACACCCGCCATGAAAAAGCTCATCGCCGCTCTCCTCGTGCCCGCCCTTGCGCTAGGCCTTGCCTCCTGCAATCGCTCAGAAGAAGACCGCAACCGCATCACGCTAGCGCTCTCCACACAGACCAACCCCTTCTTCGTCGAGCTGCGCCACGGCGCACAAGATAAGGCCAAGGAACTCGGCGTTCCGCTGGATATCCAGGACGCCTCCGATGACCCCGCCCAACAGGTGAACCAGCTGGGCAATGCCACTTCCATGGGTGCCAAGGTCGTCGTGGTCAACCCCACCGATTCCGATGCCGTGGCCCCAGCCGTGCGCGGCATCAAAAATGACGGCGTGCCCGTCATCGGCGTGGACCGCGACGTCAACGGCGTAGAGCTGGATTCCATGGTGGCCTCCGATAACGTCGCCGGCGGCGCGCAGGCAGCAGATAAGCTCGCCGAGGCCATCGGGGAAAAGGGCGATATCCTCATCCTGCAGGGCACTGCTGGTACCTCCGCCTCGCGCGAGCGCGGCAAGGGCTTTGAAGAGCAGATTGCGAAGTATGAGGACATTCGGGTCGTCGGCAAGCAATCGGCGAATTTCGACCGCACGGAAGGCCTCAACGTCGCCACCAACCTGCTGCAGGCCAACCCTAGTATCAAGGCCATCTTTGCGGAGAACGATGAAATGGCGCTCGGCGCGGTCGAAGCCTTGGGGTCACGCGCCGGTACTGAGGTCAAGGTGGTGGCTTTTGATGGCACCTTTGATGGCCTCAAGGCGGTCAAAGATGGCAAGCTAGAAGCTACCATCGCCCAGCAGCCCGCAGAGCTCGGTGCCCGCGCCATCGAACAAGCCGCAGCGCTCCTGCACGGTGGCGCAGCGGAGAAGAACGTCCCCGTCGAGGTCATCACCGTCACCCGCGACAATGTGGAGGATTTCCAATGAGCAAGCTAACCGTCGTCGGTTCCATTAATGCCGATCTTATCGTGCACGCCGAGCGCCACCCACAGCCCGGCGAGACCCTGCTAGGCTCCGGCGGCGACATCTTGGCCGGAGGCAAGGGCGCTAACCAGGCTGTCGCGGCCGCACAGCTGGGCGCCACTGTGGCCTTCGTGGGCGCGGTCGGCTCCGATCCTTATGCCGATCCTGCCATGCACTATATGCGCACCTCCGGCATAGATCTGGCCGCCGTGGAACAGGCCGATACCAACACCGGCCTCGCCGTCATCACCGTCTCGGCCGATGGCGAGAACACCATCGTCATCTCCCCCGGCGCCAACGCGCTTGTCGACGCCCCCTTTGTCTCCTCCCGCGCCTCCACCATCGGCGATGCCGATGTAGTCCTCCTCCAGGGCGAAATCCGCGCCTCCGGTTTCCAGGCCGCGGTCGAGGCGGCCCAGGGCCGAGTGGTGGTTAACCTCGCGCCCGTGGTCAAGGTCGACCGCGACTCGCTTCTGCAGGCCGATCCTTTGCTGGCCAATGAACATGAAGCAGGACTCATCCTGGACCAACTCGGCCTACCATCTGAAGACGCCCCGCGCGAGCTCGCCCACCGCCTGGTAGAGGCCGGCTTCCGCTCTGTCGTGCTGACCCTCGGCGCCCACGGCGCCTACGTAGCCACCCCGGATGACGGCACGGATATCCCCACCCCGCGCGTGACCGCTGTGGATACCACCGGCGCCGGCGATGCCTTCGCAGGTGCCTTCTGCGCCCAGCTTCTCGGTGGAGCCTCGCTTGTCGATGCCGCCGCCTTTGCCGCCCGCGTCGGTGCCTTCGCCGCCACCGGCAACGGCGCACAACCGTCCTATCCCACCACCGAATCCGAGTTGCCGGAGGTTGACGATGCGTAAATCCGGCCTGCTCAATCCCGCGCTCACCAGCGCCGTCGCACGCCTTGGCCACACCGATACCTTCGTTATCGCCGATTGCGGCCTGCCCATCCCCCACGATGTGCCCGTCATCGACCTCACGCTGACCTTCGGCATCCCCACCTTTGCCGATACCCTGGCCGCCCTCCTTGAGGAGATTGTGGTCGAAGCCGGGACCATCGCCGATACCACCCCGCCCGAGGTGCGCTCCCTGCTTCCCGCGGTACCGCTTACCGAGGTCTCCCATGATGACCTCAAGCGCGAGGCCGCCCGCACCTCCTTCGTCGTGCGCACCGGTTCCACCACGCCGTTTGCCAATGTCATCTTGCGCTCCGGCGTGCCCTTTTAGCATTCGTCGACGCTACAGCGCGGAAGACCAGAACTTCTTCCGCGCCCTACCCCATTTGAAGCAATTCCCCCGCCCGAAAGTTTAAGGCGCTCTCTCCTCCACCCCGCTGGATGCACCAGTACACAACAAGCACGTCTTGCCGAAAACCTCCGCGGTTGTGGCTAAAACCTGCTTGCCTCATTCACCCCTGTTCCGGAGAGCTACTCTCCGAGCAGTTTATCGCGCAGGTTCTTATCCTTCTGCTCGACTTCTTCAGCCATGCGCTTTTGGTAATCCACCATCTTGTCTTGGATGGCGGGGTCACCTGCCCCGAGAATGCGCGCAGCGAGCAGACCGGCGTTCTTCGCACCACCGATGGAGACGGTGGCAACCGGCACGCCGCTAGGCATCTGCACGATGGATAGGAGGGAATCGAGACCATCGAGATCTTTCAATGCGCGAGGGATACCGATAACCGGCAGCGGCGTGGCTGCTGCAACCATACCGGGCAAGTGAGCGGCGCCACCGGCACAGGCGATAATCGCTCTCAGGCCGCGAGTATGGGCTTCTTTCGCATATGCGAGCATCTTTTCTGGGGTGCGGTGGGCGCTGACCACGCCGACCTCGAAGGGGATGCCGAAGTCCGCGAGGACCTGAGCGGCGGGTTCAACGGTGGGCCAATCGGAATCGGAGCCCATGATGATGCCTACGTGCGGTTGCATAGTGTCCTTTCTTAAAGCAGGAAATTAAGCCCATGTGGCGTGCACGAGGAAGTGCGCGGCCTGGCGGGCAATGGAAAGGGTTTCATCGGTGGAGCCACCGGTGACGTTGACGTGACCAATCTTGCGGCCAGGGCGGTGGTCCTTGCCGTAGAGGTGAATCTTGGCCTGCGGATAGCGCTCCATGACTTCCCTGACGCGCTCCGGCATAGGCTTAGCAGGATCTTCGTCAGCGCCCAAGACATTGGCCATCACGGTCACGGGTGCAAGCGTGTCGACTGCACCCAACGGGAGGTCGAGCACCGCGCGCAGGTGCTGCTCAAACTGGGAGGTAACGCTGCCGTCCTGGGTCCAGTGGCCGGTGTTATGCGGGCGCATGGCCAGTTCGTTGATGGAGATATCCTCGCCCTCCGGGCCGTCGAACGCAAAGAGCTCGACGGCGAGCACGCCGGTCACGCCGAGGGATTCGGCGATGGATAGCCCCAGCTCGCTAGCGCGCTGCGCAAGTTCCGGTGCGAGGCCGGGAGCGGGCGCGATAGCCTCGGCACAAATGCCGTTTTCCTGGCGGGACTGGGTAATCGGCCACACCTTAGCCTCGCCGGAAGGGCGACGGGCAACGAGGATGGAAAGCTCGCGGGTAAGTTCTACCTTTTCCTCTGCCATCAGCGGGGTTCCGGCCTCGAGTAGCTCGGAGACCAGCTCATAGCAATTTTCGGCCGTAGGGAACCACACGCCCTTGCCGTCGTATCCCCCACGGCGGGCCTTAAGGCACACGCGGCCATCGACGGCGTCGAAAAAGGCGCGGGCATCGGCCACCGAGTCAATGGCGGCAAAGCGCGGCACGGGAGCGCCCAGCGCGGCGAGCTTTTCGCGCATCTTCAGCTTGTCCTGCGCGTAGATGAGGGCGGTGGGCTGGGGCTGGACGTTAAATCCGGCGTCGATAAGCGTAGCGGAGTGCTTATTGGGCACATGCTCATGCTCGAAAGTAATGGCGTCCGCGCCCTCAGCCGCGCCGCGCAACTCCTCCAGGGAGGTGTAGTCCCCCAGCACCACGTCAGGGGTAACCTGCGCCGCGGAAGAATCCAGCTTGCTTGCCAGAATCCGCAGGTGAATATCGAGTTCCGCGGCGGCCGGCTGCATCATGCGGGCCAGCTGGCCGTCGCCACAAACAGTTACAATAGGTTTTAAGTCACTCACGTTCCTCAATACTAGCCTGGATACTATGTTCACTCGTCATACCATCTTCCAAAACTCACTCATGACCGCTTTGCTTGACGGCATCTATGACGGCGAAATGACCATTTCGGAGCTGCTAGGCAAGGGCAACTTCGGCCTCGGCACCTTTGATGGCCTCGACGGTGAAATGATCATCTTGGACGGCACCTGCTACCAGCTGCGTGGCGATGGTTCCGCACAGATTGCGGATTTGGCTCAGCGCACGCCCTATGCGGTAGCAACCAATTTTGTTCCACGCATTACTGCCGACGCCCCCGCGGGCCTGCACCGCGATCAGCTTTCCGCGTTCATCGATAAGCTCGAGCCTTCCGCCAACTACATGTACGCGGTGCGCATCGTGGGCATCTTTAAGGAGGTGACCACCCGCACGGTGGTCAAGCAAGAAAAGCCCTATCCTCCGATGTCCGAGGCCGTTGGTGGCGATAAGGAGCTGCATTTTAAGGACGTCGAGGGTGTCATCGGTGGGTTCCGCACCCCCGTGTATGAAAAGGGAATCTCGGTACCGGGCTGCCACGTGCACTTTATCGACGCCGCCCGCACCTCCGGCGGCCACGTGCTGGACTACATAGTGGATAAGGCAACGGTTGAGCTCTGCCCCGCCTCCGACCTAGAGCTGCGCCTGCCACTGACACAGGAATTTGGGCGCGCCAACCTCTCCCCTGAGGATCTGGATAGCCAGCTGCACACCACCGAGGTTAAAACCAAGGGCGATCATTAATAATCTCGGCCACGCGCTTGGGTTTGGCCACGTTGGGAAAATACATGGCTCGGTCCCAGCCGTGAATGGCTAGGGACACCCCGCCCCGGCGCTTGCGGGCGCCGCGGATATCCTGCAGTGGAATCGAATCGATATTGCGGCCCTCGCGCGCGATGACGCGCCTATTAGTCACGATGAAGCGCTTGCGGCGGGCCTTATAAAGAGGAATGAGAAAGCGCCAGATTCCCAGCAGCGCCCACACCGCGACGAGGCCATTGCGCAGCATCGGGTCTACTGCTTGGACATCGCACCAGCCGATGGCAATCCACAGCAGGCCGGTGATGAGGATGAGCTCGAGGAAGGGGAAAATCAGCGCGCGAAACGGCGCGGAGACATCCGCACGTTTGACCTCTCCTTGGCCCATCTTCATTAGTCCCATAGCTATGGATGCTACCTCGCGTGTCTACCGTGTAGGTCTACTGCTGCGGGCGCAGGTGCGTGACATCACCCGCGGAGTAGTACTCGCCGGCGACCATGATGCGGCCGTCCTCGCCGATGTCATCGACGTGCCCGGTGACATCGCCGGACGGGGTTTCCAAGCGCACCTCTTGGCCAAGCGAAGAACAGACCGCACGGTAGTCGCGCAGGAGCTGCGGATCTTGGTTCTCCCACTGCACGATGCGACGGCGCAGGTTCTTCAGCACGGTAATGGCCAGCTCGGTTCGGTCAGTATCACGGCCTTCGAGCTCGAGCGAGGTCGCCTTTTCAATAGGTAGGTCCTCACGCGTCAGGGTGACATTGATGCCCATGCCCACGACGACGCGCGCGGATGGTGCGGCGCCACCTACTGCCTTATTAACCTCTGCCTTGTTGACTTCGGCCTTGCCTACCTCCACCTTGGTGAGCTCGGTCTTCGGCGCGGCCTTGAAGGCTTGGCCCACGGGACCGGCCTCGGCAAGGATGCCGCACAGTTTATTGCCGTCGATATGCACATCATTCGGCCACTTCAGTACGGTCCCCTCGATCGAATCGGTAACCGCGAGGCCCGCGGCTAGCGGCAAGGTGCCCAGGTGCTCGAGGGATTCCGGGAGCAGGAGCACGGAGAAAATGACCTGGGAGCCGGCCGGCGCGGTCCAGGAGCGGCCGAGGCGGCCCTTACCGGAAAGCTGTTCGTCGGCAAGCAGCACGGTGCCATCCGCAACGTTGGTGGCTTGCATCAAATCGGTATTGGTGGAGCCGGTCTTTTCCACGAAATCGATGGTGGTGAAATCGTCCGCCAGCGCTGTGCGAATGCGTTCCAAATCAAGTGCAGTCATAAGCTTCAAGGATACCGGCCACCAATGGTGCTAGTGTGTTGCGCATGGCAAAGGTCACTTTTGAAAAGGTCAACATCACCTACCCCGGCGCGAGCGCGCCCACGGTAAAGGACTTGGACCTCGATATCGCGGACGGCGAATTTCTGGTACTCGTTGGCCCTTCGGGCTGCGGCAAGTCCACGACGCTGCGGGCCTTAGCGGGGCTGGAACCTACATCCAGCGGCCGCATCACTATCGATGGCAAGGACGTGACCAACCTGGAACCGGGCGATCGCGATATCGCCATGGTTTTCCAGAACTACGCCCTCTATCCGCACCTGACGGTGGAGGAAAACATGGGCTTTGCTTTGAAGCTGGCGAAGCTCCCCAAGGCCGAAATCAAGGCCAAGGTACACCAGGCGGCGGAGACGCTCGGCCTGACCGAGTACCTCAAGCGCAAGCCCAAAGATCTTTCGGGCGGCCAGCGTCAGCGAGTGGCCATGGGCCGCGCTATTGTGCGCGAGCCGAAGGCCTTCCTCATGGATGAGCCGCTATCCAACCTGGATGCCAAACTGCGCGTGCAAACCCGCGCCGAGCTGGCCAGCCTGCAGCAACGCCTGGGTACGACGACGGTGTATGTCACCCACGACCAGGTTGAGGCAATGACCATGGGCGACCGCGTAGCGGTACTCAAGGACGGCGAGTTGCAGCAGGTAGCTCCGCCGCGCGAGCTTTATGACGCCCCCGCAAACGAATTCGTCGCCGGCTTCATCGGCTCGCCGGCCATGAATATCTTTGACTACAACGGTTCCCGCATAGGCGTGCGCCCAGAAAAGATGTTTATCAATAAGGGGCCGGTGGGCTTCCAAGGCGTGGTGGATATTGTGGAAGAGCTGGGAGCTGAGTCCTATGTCTACGTCACCGTCGGTGACAATCGCCTAGTTGCCCGAGCCGAAAGTACCCCACCGCAGCGCGGCGAAGAGGTCGTACTGACTTTCAATCCACGCGAGGCCCACCGCTTCGATCCAGAAACGGGCCGCCGCATCGCCCAGGACTAGGCCCGCGAAGCGCGCTGGTCCACTGCGCCGCAGGTACGTAGTCCAACCTCCCGCCGCCCCTTTACTACCCCCATTTAGAGTTAAATAGGCCAAAATTATCCACCTTTTGGTTTCCGTATTTTAGGTTTAAAGAACCGAAAGTTTTCCGAAAGGTGAATTCCATGAAGAAATTCCTGCTTCGCACCACCGTTGCGACAACCGCAGTTTTGGCACTGGCCGGCTGCTCTTCTTCCTCCTCCTCCGATTCCGCTGCGGGCGGTTCCTCCGAGGGCGGCGCGGATGCGCGCGGCCCCATCACCTTTGCCATGGGCAAAAATGACACGGACAAGGTGACCCCCATCATCGAGAAGTGGAACGAGCAACACCCAGACGAGAAGGTCACGCTCAAAGAGTTGGCAGGCGAAGCCGACGCACAGCGCGAGACCCTAGTGCAGTCCCTGCAGGCGGGTAGCGATGACTACGATGTCATGGCGCTTGATGTGGTGTGGACCGCGGAGTTCGCCGCCAATCAGTGGCTCCAGCCGCTCAATGGCGACTTTGAAACCAATACGGACGATCTTTTGCCGGCCACCGTGGAGTCTGCCACCTATAACGATGTGCTCTACGCCCTGCCGCAAAACACCAACGGACAGCTGCTTTTCCGCAATACCGAGCTCGCGGATAAGGCACCAGAGAAGTTCGCGGATCTTAAGTCCGCGTGTAAGGCCTTGGAAAAGGAAAAGGACTGTCTGACCACCCAGCTCAAGCAGTACGAGGGCCTAGCGCTCAATACCGCGGACTTCGTGGAAGGCTGGGGCGGTTCCGTCTTGGATAAGGACGGCAACGTCACCGTGGATTCCAAGGAAGCTAAGGACGGCCTGCAGGCCATGGTGGATGCGTACAAGGAGGAGACCATTTCCAAGGACTCCACCGCCGCCACCGAGGAAGAAACCAATATGGCCTTTACTGAGGGCAAGACCGCCTTCGCCATGAACTGGCCGTATATGTACTCCAATGCGGTTGACGCCGGCGTCGACGTCGAGGTCCAGGCCCCGCTGGGCAAGGACGGCGTAGGCGTTTCCACGCTGGGTGGCTATAACAACGGCATCAATATCAACTCCAAGAATAAGGGCACCGCGCTCGACTTCATGGAGTTCATCATCAACGAGGACAACCAGAAGTCTTTTGCGGAGCAGTCCTTCCCGCCGGTCTTGGCTTCCATCTACGATGATCCGCAGCTGCAGCAGGAATTCCCGTACCTGCCAGCACTTAAGGAATCTCTGGAGAACGCGGCACCGCGCCCAGTTTCCCCGTTCTACTCGGCGATTTCTAAGGCCATCCAAGACAATGCCTACGCCGCATTGACGGATGGCAAGTCGGTCGATGATGCCACCGCCGATATGAAGGCGGCCATCGAATCGGCCTCCCAGGGCTAAACGCCCAATCCGGGTGAGGTAGGCGGGCACACCGCCGCCTCACCCTTTGTGGTTTTCACTCCCCTAATGGGGATAGAATCTAGCCAATACTTAGCATTTCTTGAACAGAAAGGCGGTCCAGCGTGGCTATAGCTTCGCCGACTGCGTCCAAGGGGGCGCCGAAGGGGGCGTCAGCAAGCGCGCCGAAGCCCCATCGCAAGAATTATGGGCGCGTGGCCGGGCTGATTGCTCCGGCGCTCATCGTGCTCGCCGTCATCATCGGCTACCCCATCATCCGTGCTATTTTCCTGTCCTTTCAGGGCAATAGGCAACTCAACCCGCAGACGGGGCTTTTTGAGGAGGGCGGTTTTGCCGGGCTGGAAAATTACCTGTACTGGATCAATAACCGGTGCGTTTCCGGCACGGGCCAAATTTCTGCCTGTCCGCCGGGCGTTATCGCTACGGACTTTTGGCCGGCGGTTAAGATCACGCTCTTTTTCACCGTCGTTACCGTGCTCCTAGAGACCATCCTCGGCATGCTGATGGCTCTCATCATGAATGGTGACTACCGTGGCCGCGGCCTCGTGCGCGCAGCGGTTCTTATCCCGTGGGCCATTCCTACGGCCGTCACGGCCAAGCTTTGGCAGTTCATGTTCGCCCCAGATGGCATCGTTAACTCGCTGCTTGGTGCGCACATTGCCTGGACCACGGACCCGTTCTACGCCCGCCTCGCCGTCATCATCGCGGACGTGTGGAAGACAGCACCATTCATGGCGCTGCTCATCCTGGCCGGCCTGCAGATGATTCCGAAAGACGTCTACGATGCCGCTCGCGTGGACGGCGCCAACCGTATCCAGACTTTCTTCCGCATCACCCTTCCGCTGGTGCGCCCAGCACTCATGGTGGCGGTGCTCTTCCGTACGCTAGATGCTCTGCGCATGTATGACCTCCCGGTCATCATGATTTCTAGCTCCTCCAATTCGCCCACCGCTACCATTTCCCAGCTGGTAGTAGAGGATATGCGCCAAGGCAACTTCAATTCCGCCTCCGCGCTGTCCACCCTGATTTTCCTCCTCATCTTCGTCGTCGCCTTTATCCTCATCCGCTTCCTCGGCGCGGATGTCTCCGGCAGGAAGGCAGCTAAATAATGCGTAAATTCGGACACTACGCCGGCATCATTTTCATCATGTTCTGGGGCTTGGCGCCCTTTTACTGGATGCTGGTGACGGCGCTGCGAGATCAGCGATTCACCTTCGATACCACCCCGTGGCCCACCCACGTCACGCTGGATAATTTCCGCGATGCCCTGGCTACCGATAAGGGAAACGACTTCCTGGCCGCCCTCGGTAACTCGCTGCTCATCTCACTGATTACCACCGCGGTAGCCGTGCTCATCGGCGTCTTTACCGCCTATGCGCTCTCCCGTTATGACTTCCCTGGTAAGGGAATCGTCACCGGCATTATCCTCGCCGCCTCCATGTTCCCAGCCATTGCCTTGGTCACCCCGCTCTTCCAGCTCTTTGGCAACCTGGAGTGGATCGGTACCTACCGCGCGATGATCATCCCCAATATTTCCTTCGCGCTACCGCTTACGGTCTACACCCTGCTGAGCTTCTTCCGCCAGCTGCCTTGGGAACTAGAAGAAGCAGCCCGGGTGGATGGTGCCTCGCGCTCCCAGGCTTTCCGCTTGGTGCTATTGCCGTTGGCGGCGCCGGCGCTATTTACCACCGCGATCATCGCTTTTATCACCACGTGGAATGAGTTCATGCTGGCCAAGCAGCTGTCCACCACTGATACCGAACCGGTGACCGTAGCCATCGCACGATTTTCCGGCCCGTCCGCTTTCGAGTACCCCTATGCCGCCACCATGGCCGCCGGCGCATTGGTGACTATCCCGTTGGTCATCATGGTGCTCATCTTCCAGCACCGCATCGTCGCCGGACTGACCGCGGGCGGTGTCAAGGCCTAATGCGCCGGGCCATGCTGTGGGATACCGCCCTGGGTTTCCTCGGTTTCTTTAGCGTCCTCGCGGTTATCCAAGCTGTACTCAATCTCTTCCACGACTCCCCCGCCCTCTGGCCCGGCCTCCTAGCTGTCGCCCTGTGCCTCCTTACCTATCTGACCTGGCGGGCGAAAAGAAAGGACCTCTCATGAGCTGGTACCACAATGCCGTCTTCTATCAGGCGCTCGTCGGCTCCTTTAAGGCCGATGGCGATAAGGAGGTAGGCACGCTGCGCGGGGTCATCGATAAGCTGGATTACCTCCAGTGGCTCGGCGTGGACTGCCTGTGGCTCTCGCCGTTTTATGCCAGCCCCTTGCGCGATGATGGCTACGATATCGCGGACTATTACTCCATCCACCCAGATTATGGCACGATGGAGGATTTTGAAGAGCTCATTGCGCAACTGCACCGCCGCGGCATGCGCATTATGACGGACTTGGCGCTCAATCACACCAGCTCCGACCACCCGTGGTTCCAGGCCTCCCGCACCGATCCCACCGGCCCCTATGGCGATTTCTATGTTTGGGGCGATGACCCAGAGCGCTACCCCGAAATCCGTGTCATTTTCACCGACGTGGAAACCTCCAATTGGACCTGGGATGACCAGCGCGGCCAGTACTACTTCCACCGCTTCTACTCCCACCAGCCGGATTTGAACTACGATAACCCGGCCGTGCAGGAGGAAGTATTCAAGATCTTGTCCTTCTGGATGGACAAGGGGTTGGATGGCCTGCGCCTTGATGCCATTGCGTACCTATTTGAACGCGATGGTATAGGCGGCGAGTCCCTGCCGGAAACAATTGAGTTTGTGGAAAAGATTCGCTCCTTCATGGACACCCACTACCCGGATGCGGTGCTCATCGCCGAGGCCAATCAGCCTCCGGCCCAGACCATGCAGTTCTACGGCAAGGGCGAGCGCTTCCACATGGTCTTCAACTTCCCGGTTATGCCGCGGTTGTACCAAGCACTGGCGCTTGCCGACGCCACCCCGGTCTACTCCATCCTCGACGAACTACCCCAGCTTCCGGAAGGCTGCCAATGGGGTACCTTCCTGCGCAACCACGATGAGCTCACTCTGGAGATGGTGGACGATAATGTGCGCGAGCTGATGTATGAAGCTTTCCTCCCCGATGATAAAATGCGCGCTCATGTGGGCATTGCCCGCCGGCTGATGCCGCTGATGAACGGCGATCGCCGCAAGGTGGAGCTCATGTTCTCGCTGCTGATGACCCTGCCGGGCGCACCGTTTATCTACTACGGCGATGAGATTGGCATGCTCGATGACACCACGCTCCCGGACCGCTATGCGGTGCGCACCCCAATGCAGTGGGACGATTCCGAGCACTCTGGTTTCAGCACCAACGCACCTTCCCGCCTTCCGATTGTGGGAGGTACCTCCGTGGCCGCCCAGCTTGATGACGCAACTTCGTTGCTCAACACTGTCCGTTCCATGATTGCCGAGCGCCACGCCCACCCTGCTCTCGGTACCGCGCCGTGTGAGCCGGTCGAGACCGGCGAAGAGGCTGTCCTTGGCTACCAACGCGGTGATCTGCTGTGCCTGCACAACTTCAGCGATCGCTCCATCGACCTCGGGCCGGTGGAGCTTGGCCCTTATGGCTACGCCTGGCTGCCGGCCTAAGACTTAGCGCGCAGCCGCAGCCCCCTCTCCTACCGGCGCACTACGCAACCCACAGAAAAAAGCGCCCCGTCGGTCCTTATGTGAACTGGCCCCCGAAAGTTGGACTGGTTTAATTCTAGGCGGTTAGGGCTTCAAGGGTCTGATTTCGATATTGCATCGGGGTTAGACCCTTGAGTCGTTGTTGGATGCGTTCGGTGTTGTACCACCGGATGTACTCGTCGATTGCCTGGTTGAACTCTGCGACGGTGTCGAAGGCTTCTCCGTGGTACATCTCGGTTTTCAGGTGGCCGAAGAAGTTCTCCATGACCGCGTTGTCGTAGCAGTTGCCTTTGCGTGACATCGATTGGACTCCCTGGTGCTGGCTAATCAGGGTGCGCCATGATGAGTGCTGGTATTGGAATCCTTGATCGGTGTGGATCATCCAGCCCGGCTCTGGAGCACACGCTTTGATCGCCTGCGCCAACGAAGCCGAGGTAAACGCTGTAGACGGCGATGTGGCCACTGTGTGGGCGACGATTGAGCGGTCGAACAGGTCCATCACCGGTGAGAGATACACCTTGCGGCCAGCGACTTTGAACTCGGTGACGTCGCTGACGAAGACAGTGTTGAGCCTATCGGGGGTGAAGTTGCGCTCGAGTGTGTTCTCAGCGATGTAGCTGATTGTGCCAGTGTAGGAGATGTAGGGCCTGCGCTGGCGGATCTTGGCTTTCAAGCCCATGGCGCACATGAGCTTGTAGACAAGTTTGTGGTTGACCACCCAGCCCTGGTTACGCAGGTCGAGCAGTACCCGCCGGTAGCCGTAGCGGTGTTTGTTGCGCTGAAAACTGTCCCGGATCGCTTGTTTGAGCTCGGCATGTTTATCCGGTGCGGTGAGTCGTTTTTGGTGGTAGAAGAATGTCGAGCGTGCCATGCCGGCCGCATCCAGGAGGTAGTCCAAGCGGTGGTGTGACTTGAGGATGACGATTGCCTGGGCTTTCAGGCGTGTCCCTGGTTCCTCAAGTCTCGCAATTTTTTTAAGTAGGCGTTTTCCGCTTCCAGCCGCTCAACCTGGCGGCGAAGCTTTTCCTCTTCCGTGAGGCGTTTCGGCCCAGCCGATCCTTTGGGCCTGCCCTTCGGCTTCGGGCGCAGAGCCTCGTCGCCGCCTCTGCGCCACTTAGCCACCCAGTCCTTGACGAGGTGGTCGGATGAAAGATTGAACTCTCGGGCAAGATCCATCATCGACTCACCCGCAAGATGACGTTCTACAACCTCCTTCTTCGCCTCGAAGGAGTAGTGCTGCTTGTTTGGTTTCTCCACGAGACATAGTCTGCCACGCAGTTGGAAACGACGATAAAGTCTACGCGTTGCGTCTCTCGAGACACCGACAACACGAGCAGCGGCTCGGCAACCCATTCCCTGCTCGAAAAGCTCCACTAACTGCTCACGCTGAACTTCACTCAGCGAACTACGTGCTCTCAAAGAAAATGCTCCCCACTAGTTGTTGGCAACTGATTTCTCAGTCCAACTAATGGGGAGCAGTTCAATGGACCGAGAGGGCGCTTAATAGTTGTGGTGGCCTAGTTCCACTCAGGCGCGTCTTCGAGGCGCAGCTCGGAGTAGCGCGCTTCTGGCACAGAAGCCGAGTATGGCTTGCCCTGGGCTTCCCACTGCTGGTCAGAGTTGCAGCGCACGTCCTGACCATCAGTGTCGAGCATGGTAAAGCCCCACACCAGCTTGCCCTGCGAGTTCGCAGGCAAGGTGTACGGGCCAACTACCTGGTTTAACTTCCAGTGCTGCTCGCTGACGTAGTTGAAGCCATAGGTTTTGGTCAGCACCTTGGCCAGCTCGCCGGTGCCCTCAACGGATCCGGAGACCTCGATGGTCTGGGTGCGAGCCTGGGTGACGGTGTGCTTGACCGGTACTTCCTCGGCGTTGCGGTTAGCCACGCTGGTGGCGTCGGTCTGCTTGAACCAGCGGCGCTTTGCGGTGACGTAGGTGCCGTTTTCACCTGGCGTCGAGCAATGCGTGCCCGGCTTGTAGTCGTCGTTCCAGCGCTGGGGCAGCTCAAAGTCCCCACCGAAATCAGCGGCGTGGGCAACAGGAGCGGCCACCAGGCTCAGCGCCGCGAGGGCGCTAGCGATGGACGTCTTGCTCACGTTTAGCCCCAATCGTTGTTATCGCGAGTGGAGACCTCGATGTGGCGCTCCTTCGGCAGGGTGGCGGTGAAGGTGCCGCCGTTGGCCTGCCACTTGTGGTCAGAGCCGCACACGGTCTTCTGGCCTTCGAAGTCAGAGACAACCCAGCCGGCGCGCAGGACGGCGGTCTTGCCCGGAGCAATGTTGTACGGACCAACCTGCTCGCCTACCTCGTAGGACTGGCTATCGGTGTAGCTGGAGGAGAAGGTGAAGTTGATGAGGTCCATCAGCTTGAAGTCAATGCCTGCGGACACATTCCAGGTCTTGGTCTTGGTCTCGGTGATGGAACGGGTTACCGGCAACAGCTCATCGTTGTAGTTGGACACGGTCCAGGAACCGGCGGAGCCATCGAAGTAGGTGCGCTTGATGTCAACGGTCTGGCCGGTGTCGCCCGGGTTGGAGCAACGCTCACCGATGGTGGTCGGGTTAGCCGGGCCGAGGTCGCGCTGCGGCAGGGCGTTAGCGGCCGGAGCGAGGATGAGGCCGGAAGCAACGGCAAGAGCCGCGGTGGTAGAAGCAATCTTGGACTTGAACATGGAACTTTCTCCTTGCGTAGATGCGGGTGGTGTTTAGTAGATGGTCTGGGTGGAAACCGGCAGGTCGCGGAATTCGTCTGGAGTGACGTCCTCGGTGCGGGTATTGCCGGCCTTATCGGTGATCTTGGCCTCGGCCCAGAAGCCGCTCGGGGCGGAGGTCTGCTTGTAGTTAGAGGTGAGGTCGTAGTTTCCGCTCTTGCCGCAGTGAATCTCGCGGTAGTTAATGCGGGTCATGGTGGTGCCATACTCGACACGCACGCGCTCGCCTGGCTTGAGGTCGACGTGCTTGAGCTCGGTGCCGACCGGCATGTAGGCACGCTTTACGGCACCGACGGACTCCAGCCAGCCCTTCGGAATATCGCCGCGGTTGCCCTGCCAATTGGTGTACGGGGCGTGCTCGGCGCCAACGACGAAGTCAGTTACCGGTGCAAACTCGTAGTCACCCTTGGACCAGTTGAGGAAGTCCGTGGAGTAACCAGCCTTGCGGTAGGTCGGTTTTACCGCGGTGATGTCCAACGGGTACCAGGAGGTATCGCCGGCTTCACACTTATCGCCTTCCTTAGGCCAGGATGGATCGCGCTGCAGTTCCGCAGCCGGCTGCATGATCTCATCCTTCTTCGGATCGGCGATCTTTTCTAGGCTCGGGCCGGATACGGAGGTGTAATTGCCCTCGATCGGCTTGGAGTTTGCCCCCGGAGAGCGGGAAGGAATCTCCATGGCTAGATCAGACACGGAGCCGTCCGCCTTAATGATATAAGCAAAGGCGTAGCGCTCGGCTGGACCCTTACCGCGGATAACGTTGGCACCTGGGATGTTTTCCAGGCGGTCATCGTTGCAGCCTACAAACATAGAGATGAAGTCCTTTTCGATGACGCCGTACTCGACTCGGAAGGACTCACCCGGCTTCAGCTTCACCGGGCCGAAGGTTTCTTTATCGCGCCAACCGTTGGTCATCTTCAGACCGATATCGGACTTGGCGGTGGTGTCCCAACCAGAAGGCAGCTTGGCCTTGGAATTGGCATCAATCTCGTGATTGGTACCAGTTTCTACCTCGGCGGTATAGGGCACTTCTTGGTTGGTGGTGTTTTTGAACTGCAGGGTGCCGTCGCTCATGTAGCGGCGACCGGTTTCCGCAAAGCGCCATTCACGCTCAGCATTATCACCGGCAGCACTGCAGCTCTTGTAGAGGTTGGAAATGGGATATGCCTGCGGCATCGGGGGAATATCTCCCGCATGTGCCACTGGCGTGAAGAGAGCCGCTACGGCGAGCGGTGCGAGCAAACGCAGTCCCTTTTTAATCACCAGAAGACCGTCCTTTATAGATCGTTAAAAATCAGGGGAAACATTCATGAAGACTCAGGCAATCATAAGGGCTTACGGGGTGCACATCAATAGTTGAATGAAATTCTTTCTAATACTTTTACCCACCTTGAGGTGCAATAATGGGCGCTCACCTGCCCAGCACCGTTAAATGTTTACAGTAGACCCTACCCCCAGATTAGGGCTCTTCAGCCTGGTGTTACCCAGGGAATTCCCAGGTTCTATGCACTGCCCACGTTGCAGTGGCATTTACCACACAATCGTTTTCCACTCCGCGCCCCTGCAGCGTTCCATTCCGCATTGACCGGGGTGCCCTAGTAGTGTGGGGGCCTATGACTGACCTGAAAACCACCGCCGGCAAGATCGAGGATCTGGACGCCAAGCTCGCCGAGTCCCGCGCGCCGCTGGGAGAAGGCGAGCCGGCCGCCCGCACCCGCGTAACGCAGCTGCTCGATGAGGGCTCCTTCGTGGAAACGGACGCGCTAGCCCGCCACCGCTCTACCGACTTTGGTCGTGAGCATGACCGCCCCTATACCGATGGCGTGGTCACCGGCTACGGCACTATCGACGGCCGCCGCGTGTGCGTCTTTAGCCAGGACGGCGAAATCTTCGACGGCACGATGGGTGAGGTTTATGCCGAAAAGCTCACCAAGGTATATGACCTCGCCATCAAGACCGGCGTGCCCATCATCGGCATCTATGAATCCACCGGCCCGCGTGTGCAAGAGGGCATCGTCACCATGGCCGGATACGCCCGCCTCATGGCGCGTGTCTCCCAGGCTTCGGGCCTCATTCCGCAGATTTCCGTTGTCGCGGGCAATACCAGCGGCATTGCGGCGTTCGCGCCGACGTTTGCCGATGTCCTCGTAGTTACCCAAGGCACCGCCCTCCACCAGGCCGCCAGCCACGTGGCCGGCGCGGAGCCAGAAACCTTCGGCGGTGCCGCAGCCCACGCAGAGTCTGGCACTGCTCACCTGGTGGCCAGCGACGACAAGCAGGCTTTGTCCCTCGTGCGCGACGTTTTGGCCTACTTCCCCGCCAATAACCGCGCCGCGGCGCCGCGCGTGGAGGCCGGTAGCGTCGCGGACTTTGATCTCAATAGCGTCATCCCGGATACCGCCGCGCAGGCCTATGACATGAGCGAGGTCATCAAGGCTGTCGTCGATGAAGGCTCCTTCTTCGAGCTTTCTGCCGAGGCGGCACAAAACATCGTTACCGGCTTTGCCTACATCGATGGCCGCGCCGTCGGCATCGTTGCCAACCAGCCGCTGGCGCTGGCCGGTGCCTTGGACTCCGCCGCGGCAGAGAAGGCCGCACGTTTCGTGCGTACCTGCGATGCCTTCAATACTCCCATCGTGGAATTCGTGGACTCCCCAGGCTTTGTGCCTACCCCGGAGGAGGAAAAGGCCGGCCTGCTGCGCAGGGCGTCGAAGTTTGCTTATGCGCAGGCTGAAGCGAGCGTCGGCAAGCTTACTGTGATCACCCGCAAGGCCATTGGTCCGGCCTACGTATTTATGGGTGCCAAGGACCTCGGCGCGGACCTGGTCTACGCATGGCCCACCGCGGAAATTGCCGTCACCCAGGCCTCCCAAGCTTCCCTGGCCATTTATGGCTCGGAGGACAAGGAAGAGGAGATGGACGAGCTCTTCTTGCACCCGTATGCCGCAGCAGAGCGCGGGCTGGCAGATAATGTTATCGAGCCAACTGCAACCCGCCACTACCTGGTAGAAGGCCTGCGCCTGCTAGAGCGCAAGGCCGTGGCCCAGGTACCGAAGAAGCACGGAACCGTTTAGGAGGGGAAATGTCTACGCCGGAAATCAAGGTAGTCAAGGGCAATCCCACCGAGGATGAGCTCGCGGCCCTGCGCACCGTATTGGCGCAGATGAGCGCCAAGCGCTCGGGCGTTGCCGGAGAACGCAATGAATGGGGCAACCCGGCTGAGCGCTTCGAGCGCTTTGGCGCGCAGCGCGTCTACAACCCCTCCGCCTTCCACACCGTGCGGTACTTCTAATGCGGCTTATCCTCGCCTCCCAATCACCCTCGCGCGCGTCTATCCTGCGCGGCGCGGGCGTGGAGCCCGTATTGGAGCCGGCCGATATTGACGAGCGCTCCCTCGAAGCCTCGCTCGCAGGCCACCCGCCGGCCGATATCGTGGCGGCCCTCGCCACCGCCAAGGCTGAAAAGGTGGCCGAGCGCTACCCCGCCGAGCCCGTCATCGGCGGCGATTCCATGCTGCTGCTTGACGGCGAACTCCAAGGCAAGCCCCTTACTGAGGAAGCCACAATTGAGCGCTGGCATCAGCAAGCCGGCCGCACAGCCGAGCTGCTTACCGGTCACTGCCTTATCTTTGGTGATAAGCGCCATGTGGAAACGTCCACCACCACGGTGCACTTTGCCCAGGCCAGCGAGGCCGATATCGCCGCCTATGCCCACTCCGGCGAGCCTCTCCACTGCGCCGGCGCCTTCACCTTGGAGGCCATGGGCGGCTGGTTTATTGACCGCATCGAAGGCGATCCTTCTTCCGTTATCGGGCTATCGCTACCGGTGGTGCGCCGCGCGCTCTACGCCTTTGACCTGAACGTCTCCGATTTCTGGTAGCAGCGCGCCGGCGTCGCTACAGTGGGGTGGCATGGAAATGAAAGACATGCTTGCCCCAAAACCCATTGAGCTGCCAGCCGATCCCGGCGCAGAGTCCACCTCGGATCTCGCCGCCGGCATTGTTGCCCACCCCGATTCCCCGCTGCTGTGGGCGCTCCTAGCGGAGCAGGAGCTCAACCAACAGGAGGGCTCTGAGCCATCCGCTTTTATCACCGCCTACGCCTACGCGCGCACGGGTTACCACCGCAGCCTCGACCGACTGCGCGGCAATGGTTGGAAGGGGTGGGGCCCTGTCCCCTTCTCTCACGAGCCGAACCAGGGAGTCCTGCGCGTCATCGCCGCGCTTGGCCATGCAGCCAAGGCCATCGGCGAGGACGACGAATACGACCGCATTCGCCAGATGCTTTCCGACGCCGACCCGGACTCCGTCGCCACCCTCCTCGACTAATCCTGGAATTTCCGCATGCCTGCCGTGACACCCCGCTGCCTACGCCGCTTCTCCGCCGCCGTAGTGCTCACCGCTGCCGTGCCGCTTGCGCTGAGCGCCTGCGGTGCCCAAGATGATTCTTCTTCCTCCCAAGAGCCGGTCTTTTCCAGCCAAGCACCTGCCGAGGATGAATCCTCCGGCGGGAACGACACGGCTTCCACAGCAGCACCCTCCCCGTCTGAGTCCACCGACGGGGGCGAGGAGGCAACCACGCAGCAGCAGGAAAAGGGCAAGGACAGCGAGTGCACGGAGCTGCCCAACGATCCGCGCGAGGTCTACGCCTCTGGCACGGCCCCGGGGCGCATGCCCGCCGATGACGGCAGTGATTTCAATTACTGGATCGCCGATATCGACAATTCCTATGACCCGTGCGCCACGATTAGCTGGATCATCTTCCGCGGCTCAATGGGCGATGTGAACGGCCCGGCAGGCACCGGCGCCTCGATTGCTGATGGCATAGCCTTCTACGTCAATGGCGCTCCGGCCAAGGACATGTCCGTCTTCGATAAGGTAGAGAGCGTCACCTCGGTCTCAGACAACGAGGTCGATTTCACGTGGGGAGAACGCAGCCGCTCCACCGCAGAGGGTATTACCGCCCACCACACCGTGCGCCTGCGGGCACAGGGCGATTCCCTCGAACCGGTATCCGGTGAAGTCGCGGAATTCAACAAGATGTGGGTTGACCTTCCCAGCTACCAGCTTGGCACCTACGACTAACTTTTAGGCCGGCACTTAATCACCTATGCCGGCAACACAATGCGCCCCAGCGGAATCCCGCTGGGGCGCATGTCGTTGCTCGCTTAATTGCGCAAGCGGCTCATGACAGTGCTAGTCCATCTTGTCCAGGATATCGCCGGTGTTTTGCGCAATGCGTACGTTAGCCACCATGGCTTCCAGGAATAGCCTGATGGCGACCATGATTGCGTAGTAAATGACAGTGCTCAGTACCGCCAGGAAGATGAAAGCAAAGATGCTTCCGAAGATGGCGGACGCGGAATCTTCCCGAATGCCATAAATGCCCATGCCGGTGGCGAACAAGAAGGCGCCGAGGAGGTGAAGGATCCACATGATGCCGCCAAGAATCATGGCAACCTTGTAGATTTCCTTCACGTGGGTGAGTGTCAGGAAGTGCTTGAACTCGAACTCAAAGAGCCCACCCAATAGACCGTCTTTCTTGCCCAAGCCTTTGAGGGCGTCACTCTTCTGGCTCTTCTTATCGCCAAGCGTCTGGCCGGAATCGGCAGGAGCATCGCCTGCTTGCGGGAGCTGTCCGAATCCCTGGCTCGTGCCCTGCTGTTGGGTGTAACCGCCGAAAACCGGCTGATCGCTAGCGGACTGGGCAGACCCGAATTGGTTGCCGTTCGCAGCAGCGTCCGACGGTGCCGAATCCGTAAATGGATTATGCGCACGGGAGGCAGCGCCCTCGCTTGGGGTGGAGGACTTCGAGGAGGCCCAGAAGTCAGAGGAGTTGCCCTCCGCGCTCGGCTGCGGGGAGGAAAGAGCACTCGAATGCCCAGACTCACCAGGCTTATCGGTGTGGCCGAAAGACTTCGTCTCCTTGGCATCGGTAGAGCCGAATTCCTTGGTCTCATTCACCTCGGAGGCACCGGTGCCTTCGGTGCTCTTCGCAGCGTCCTCGGCGTGGTGACGCGGGGTCTCGGAAAAATCGCGCGGAGAAAAATCCTTCGGAAACCCGTCGGAGTTGAAATCATTATCAGCCATAATCTGGTCCTTAGAAAATGCTTTAGGGGATGGTAGGAAAATGCCCCACGGTCACCCGTGGGGCCACTTGGCAGAATACAGCGTGCGCTAGGCGTTCGCGTCCTGAACGCGACGAATCGCCTCGGCGGCAACCTTTTCTTGGATGCCCATGTCTAGCTCGGAAGTGAAGCCAACACAGGAACAGTTGATCTCGCCGAGGACATAGGTGTCGGTGCCATCCGGGGCATCGTCAAGCATGAAATCCGCGGTCCAAATCAGCGGAACGTCCTTGGTATCGCCGAGCTTTTCTGCGATAACGGGGCGAGCCTTCTCGAACATCTCGAGCAACTCCGGCCAAGACTCCGGCTTATCGTAGGTGTACTTTGCGCCGGAGAAGAGCGTGGCAGAGAAGTTGTCGCCGCCTTCTGCTGGCTTCTTGTGCACGATGAATACCGGCTCATCGCCCACGAGGAGAATGCGGATTTCGCCCTCCACAATGCGCGGCATAAAACGCATGTCCACCAGCATGCCGTTATCGCCCTCAATGTACTGGTCACAGAAGTCCATGAAGGCGCCCAGCTTGTAGTCGTGGGTCTGATTGTCTACTGCCTCGGTGCACTTCAGGGCGGTGTCGAGCGGGAGCGCGGTGCCCGGTTCTACGGACTGGGCAAGCTCCTGGTCCGCGAGGCGCACGCGCCAGATGCCCTCACCGGTGGAACCGCGGTTTTGCTTGAGCACCCGCTCACCATAAGACAGCGAGGTGGGGAAAGTGTTATGCAGCTCTTCTACCTCGTAGTACGCGGCGGTATCTTCCGGTACCAGCGGGGTGTCATTGAGCTTGACCAGTGCATCTTTGGCGCCGTAGGCCATCATGTCCGCCGGAGTGGACATGCCTACCAGGCCGGCATCTGCCAGCTTGGTGAGCATTTGGAAGTAGCCCTTTTCGCCACCGGGGATATTGCCTGGGTTCACGCGAGAGATATAAGCATCAAAGTTTTCAGAAACCTGGGCGTAGATTTCCTCTGCCTTGTCTGGGTGGAAGTAGATGACCTCCGCATCCCAGCCTTGTTCCTTGATCGCGTTGACGATCGGCATGGTGTCCTTACGGTGACCATCTGCGCCTTTATCGGAGCCGCCCTCTACCTCAAATACAACGATTGCCTTGTGCACTAGCAGTTCCCTTCTTAGGTGGTGTTCATAGCACGTTGTCGCACCATATCCCAAGTTTATCCCAGCTTTTCCTCCCCCGCGCGGCCAACTGCCCCCTCTGTCTAACCCCGCCGGCCGGCGCCCCTATTTCCCGGCCGAGCCCTGTATCGCACACCACAGGAATGATCCCCGGGTGATCACCACGGGAAAATTCGGGTTAAAGTGGTGGGAGCAAATTACTAACCCTTATAGGAAAGGCAGGCGGACAGTGGCTGACGTTGATCCCTATCCCCCATTTCAGGAATACGCACACCCCGAGCGCCTCGTGTCCGCACCGTGGTTGTCCGCACGCCTAGGCATTAAGGGCCTGCGCGTCATTGAGGTCGATGAAGACTCGCTCCTCTATGACATTGGCCATATCCCCACCGCCACCCGTATAAATTTCCGCACGGAATTGCTCAGCCCGCTCACGCGCGATTTCATCGATGGGGAAGAGTTCACCGCCCTGATGCGCGACAAAGGCATTAATGCCGACGATACGATTGTTCTTTATGGCGATAAGTCCAATTGGTGGGCCGCCTACGCCCTGTGGGTATTTACCCTCTTTGGACACAAGGATGTTCGCTTACTCGATGGTGGCCGCGATGCATGGATGGCGGAAGAGCGCGATACATCCTTTATGGTTCCGGACTTCCCTGTCTCCGATTACCCCGAGGTAACCCGCGATGACTCCGTGCTGCGTTCCTTCGTTAACCAGATTCGCGATACCGACGGCACTCTTGTAGATACCCGTTCCCCTGAAGAGTTTGCCGGCGAGGCCACTGAGCATGACCCCAATGGCGATTCCGCGTACGGCACCACCATGCGCCACGGCCATATTCCCGGCGCCATCAACCTCGAGTGGGACCGTTCTAATTATCCCAATTCCTGCTTCCGCTCAGCCGAGGAGCTTAAGGTCAACTACGGAATGTTGGAGCCTGAATCCACAACTATCCTCTATTCCCACGTGGGCGCGCAGGCCGCGCATACGTGGTTTGTGTTGACGCATCTTTTGGGATTCACAAAGACGCAGGTCTACGATGGTTCGTGGTCTGAGTGGGGCAATATGGTGAAAATGCCGATTGAGCGTTAACTTTTTCGGTTTCGCCACATAAACCCATATCCGGCAGGGATGTGGGTTTATTTTTGCCCAAAAACATCCCCACTCACGTGCGTGAAAATTAACTCATGCTTTTGTGTGCAAGAATAGATTGCGTATTTAACCTAGTGTGTTCAGGAGGTTGCTGCCGTGGCAGTAGAAACCAAAAAGATCTCTAAGGTTCTCGTGGCGAACCGCGGTGAGATCGCCGTTCGCGTAATTCGCGCGGCCCGTGACGCTGGCATTGCCTCCGTCGCCGTCTACGCCGAGCCAGACGCCCAGGCGCCTTTCGCCTCGCTTGCCGACGAAGCCTTTGCCCTCGGCGGCACCACATCCGCCGAGTCCTACCTTGTCTTTGACAAGATTCTGGATGCCGCAGAAAAATCCGGCGCCGATGCCATCCATCCCGGCTATGGCTTCTTGTCTGAAAACGCCGACTTTGCCCAAGCCGTCATCGACGCCGGCCTGACTTGGATTGGCCCCTCCCCCGAGTCCATCCGTGACTTGGGGGATAAGGTCACCGCGCGGCACATCGCCGAGCGCGCCGAGGCCCCTATGGCCCCAGGTACCAAGGATCCGGTAGACGGCGCAGATGAAGTGCAGTCCTTCGCCATGGAATACGGCCTCCCCGTGGCCATCAAGGCGGCCTTTGGCGGCGGCGGCCGCGGCATGAAGGTAGCCTACTCCGCAGAGGAAATCCCCGAGCTCTTTGAATCCGCCACCCGCGAGGCTACCTCCGCTTTCGGTCGCGGCGAGTGCTTCGTGGAGCGCTATCTAGACCGCGCCCGCCACGTGGAAGCCCAGGTACTGGCGGATAAGCACGGCAACGTAATCGTCGTCGGCACGCGCGATTGCTCCCTGCAGCGCCGCTTCCAAAAGCTGGTGGAGGAGGCCCCGGCTCCCTTCCTCACCGATGAGCAACGCGCCTCCATCCACGAGTCCGCCAAGCGCATCTGCCGCGAGGCCGGCTACTACGGCGCCGGCACCGTGGAATACCTGGTAGGAGCCGATGGCCTGATTTCCTTCCTAGAGGTCAACACCCGCCTGCAGGTGGAGCATCCAGTCTCCGAGGAAACCACCGGCCTCGACCTCGTGCGCGAACAGTTCCGCATTGCTGAGGGCTACGAGCTCTCTTTGAAGGAAGACCCCACCCCGCGCGGCCACGCCTTCGAATTCCGTATCAATGGTGAGGATGCCGCGGCAAACTTCATGCCGGCCCCCGGCACCATCGTGAAATACTCCGAGCCTGCCGGTCCGGGCGTGCGTGTGGATTCCGGCGTTGTTCAAGGCTCCGTTATCGGCGGGCAATTCGATTCCATGCTGGCCAAACTCATTGTCTGGGGCCCAGACCGCGAGACCGCGCTGCGCCGCTCCGCCCGCGCCCTGTCCGAGTACACGGTGGAGGGCCTGCCCACCGTTATCCCGTTTGACCAGGCTGTCGTTGCTGACCCTGCCTTCGCCGCAGAAGACGGCAACTTCGGCGTCTACACCAAGTGGATCGAAGAGCAATGGGATAACCAGCTGCCCGCCCACGATGACTCCACCGATGCAGAGGCCGCCGAGGCGGAGCCTTCCCTAGTGCACACCGTGGAAATCGATGGCCGCCGCATCGAGGTTGCCCTCCCCGCCTCCTTCGGCGCCAACGGCACCCCGCGCAAAAAGAAAAAGCGCAAGGGCTCTGGCGCGAAGGCCGCCGTGTCGGGTGACGCCGTTACCTCCCCAATGCAGGGCACGGTTATTAAGGTCAACGTCGAAGAAGGCCAAGAGGTTGCCGAAGGCGAGGTTCTCCTCGTACTCGAGGCCATGAAGATGGAGAATCCAGTCAAGGCCCATAAGGCCGGCACTGTTACCGGCCTAGCAGTAGAAGCCGGCTCTTCTACCACCAAGGGCAGCGTACTGCTGGAAATCAAGTAACCTATCCCGCTAGCCTTGGAAGAATGACTGATTCTTCCCTCGGCGTGCGCTTGGCCAAGGAAGAGGACCGCGTCTTTCTTGCGGGCCTCTTCCCTTCTTATATTGCGGACTGGTCCCCCATCGTGGACGGCGGGATCATCGCCCTGCCCATGTCCGCGAATGAGGATCCCACCGTGCCTCCCCGCGGCGCCGCACTCCTGCGCTACTACCCCGCCGCCGACAAGGGCCCAGCTTTCTTAGGCGATCCCTCGGCCCACCCGCTTGACGACGCCACTTGGCTCACCCCCTTCGACCCCGAGGACATTCCCGAACTCGTCGTTTCCAGCGATGACCCCGCCGCCCGCGAGTTGCTTATTGCCAACGCCATCGACCTCGCGGCCGAGCAGACTGCCCCCGGCATCTCTTCCGCTGAGCCCTTGCCAGGATTTGAAGAGCTCGCACCCAGTAAATTCTTCCGCCGCTTCTAGCCCACCCTAGGTAGGGCCGTCCGCTTGCTACCCTGGCTATGATGCTGAAAATAGATGCAACTTACGGACATTCTACCGCTTTGGGGCAACTGAGTCGCACCTTCGACGCCGGGCGCGTATACGGCTTGAAGGGCCCCAATGGTGCGGGTAAATCTACGCTGCTACAGACTTTAAGCGGTGAGCTTTCCCCACTGGAGGGCACCGTTTCCATCGACGGCGCCGCACCGGGTAGCGCTGCGGCGGCCGGCTCCGTCATCTCCGTCGGAGACCCAGTCTTCCTCCCCGATCTCACCGTGGGAGAGCACTTTAGCTTGCTATCCCGCCGCACCGGCGTGGACTTTGCCGAGGTCCACGAGCTCTGGGCCATTAATCAGGCCATTTTAAACTCCGCTGTCAGCAGCCTTTCTTCTGGCCAGCGCCAACGCGTCTACCTCGCGGCCCAGCTTTATCAGCCGGCCAAGGCCCTGCTTATCGACGAACCCGAGCGCCACCTTGACCACACCTGGACCGCCTTCTTGGCCGATGAGCTGCACCACCTCGCAGCCGAGGGCCGCTGTGTTGTGCTCGCTTCCCATTCCCCGGCCATCTTTGATGCCTGCGACGAGGTAGTGGAGATTTCATGAAGCTTCTGTCCACAGCTTCCTCGGCCATCTATTACGCCTTTATCGCGGCGCTCATCGCGAGCGTCAGCGTCTACGCTTGGCACAATGCCGCCGAGGTCTTGCCCTCGCTCGCGCAGCGCACGGCTGCTTCTCTACCCGCCACCGCGACCATTGGTGCCGGGATCGGCTCCCTCGCGCTCATCGTGCTCCTCGAGGTGCTCTACCCGCTGCGTAGCCTTTCGCTCGGCCGTTGGGTCTATGCGGATAGGCCGCGGGGGCGCATGCGGGGCGTCGATAAGCTGTCCCTTGCCCAGCTCGCCGGCTTAAGCCTTCTAGGCCTAGCCCTGTGTACATCGCTGCACATTCCGCTCTATGTGGCGATAGCCCTCCCCCTGCTGCGTCTTCTCATCGGCTGGCGGTCCTTCAGTCTTGCCTCACTCCTTCGTGCGGGCCGCACCCGTGCCGTCGGTTCGTCCTCCTTTGGGCTACTGGATTCTGAGGTTTCTGCCGATGCCATCGCCTCCCAGTCCGCGCATCTACGCCCGCGCTCGCGCGCCACGGCGTCACCCCGTCTCCTCTTTTTCCGGCGCTTGTACCGCCGCTGGTATATCCCGCTCGGCGCGGTCGCCGCCATGGGCCTAACCCTAGGGCTAGCGCCACAGCTTGGCAGCCTTGTGCTCATTGGATTCGCTACCGGCTGGACCATTGTCGGCGCCGCTACCGGCCGCGCCGCCTCCTTCGGCCGCCTCATCGATGGTGCCTGGCCCGACCGGGGGCTGCCCTTGGCTGCTTCCGCAGGTGCCGCAGTTCTTGGCACCACTTTCATCGCCTTCGTGTGGAAGCTGTCTTTGATCGCGCTCGCAGCGTGTTGTGTGGGGCTTACCTACGCCGCCTTTAAGCGTTCCCGCCCCGCACGCGTGACCACCATGCATATCATCGATACCGGGGGTTTCGGCGCCTCCTTCTCTCCCGAGGTCTTCGGCTACTTCATGCGCGGTGGCTACGGTATTGCCGCAATTGTCATGGTCCTTTTCCTCTAGCCTCCTCACCTCAACACCCCAGGTATGTCACTGCTTTAAGTCACACATACCTGGGATTCTTTTTGGCCTCTTTTTGTATTACCTAAAGGAATACAGCTTGTGTTACTGTGAGTAATACAGAAAAGAGATTGGAGGTGACAGATGTTCATTACCCTCAACCCCGAATCTGACGTCCCCGTATTTCAACAGATTCACGATGAAATCGTTGTGGCCATCGCTCGCGGCCAGCTTTCTGATGGCGACAAGCTAGATCCCGTCCGCCGCGTTGCCAAAGATATAGGCATTAACCCTGCCACCGTAAAGAAGGCCTACGACCTCTTGGTTTCCGAGGGCCTCGTAGAAACCGCCGGCCGCTCCGGCTCCATCGTCAGGCCTGGCGCTCGCACCGCCGCACAAGAAAAACAACTGGATGAGCAATTAAGCCGCGTAGTCGCACTCGCCCGCGCCCAAGGCTTTAGTCCAGATGAGCTCCATACTCGACTCAACTCCGCTCTTAAAAACTTGGAAGTATCGTCATGATTTTCACACTTTTAATGGCCGCCACCACCCTTGCTATCACTTGGATCATGGCCCAAACACCTTCCCTGGCCTCGCCCAGCACACCGCTCGGCGTGCGCGTACCGAAGGCCTACCTTTCCGATCCTGCAGTTACCTCCGCCCTCGCCGGATTCAAGGTACGCACGTGGACCTGTGGCATTGCAGCGACGGCCCTGTCCCTCTTTGCCTGGAAACTACCGCTCCTTGCCGCCATACCTTCACTCATGGTGGCTCTCGGTGGCATGTGGGCCTATTTCTCCCAACGCCGCCGCATCATCGCCGCTAAAAAGGCCGGCCGCTGGTTCGATGAGGTTGAAACCACCATCGCTGCCCGTATTTCCACCAAAGCTCTTGATTCAACCGAATTCCGCGGCATCCCTACGCCAACTTTTCCGTGGGTCACAATGCTCGCCTCCCTGCTATGCATCGCGGCCGGTGTCATCATCGTCGCTTCCCACTGGTCCGATATTCCTGACCCCCTTCCTGTTCACTGGAATGGCGCCATGGAAGCGGATAGCTGGAGCGAAAAGAATATCGGCAACGTATTTTTCTCCTCATTCGTCGCTTTAGGAATGCTAGGCCTATTTGCCATTATCTGCTCCTTTATCGCACTTAATGAGGCATCCCCACGCTCAGAACGCAGCGTTAAAGCCCGCCTGCGCAACGACGCCAACCTCGCAGTTACGAACACCGGAATGGGAGTTCTCGCTCTGCTTATGAGCGTCGGGATGGCCGTCATGCAGGTGACCGGCCCCGTACCGCAATTTCAGCAGTTCAATGGAGCCGCTATTATCGCGATGCTAATTCTCACCATCGGTGGCTGTATCGGCCTTGTTGCACTTCTTCTCTACAAACAATCTCAATTAACTGAGCAACTGCGCGGAATCCGCTTTCCCGATGAAGACAAAGAATCACCAGACAATGACCACCTCTACAAGTGGGGTGTGATCTACTACAACCCGGAGGATCCGGCAGTCCTAGTGGATAAGCGTTTTGGTACGGGCATGTCGTTTAACTTCGCCCGCTGGCAGGCCAAAGCTTTCCTCGCCATTACGCTTGTGATCCTGGTCGGCGCAATAACGCTGCCTTTTATACTCAGCTAAAAATTTTGACCTTCAGCCTAGATCACGATTTTTGTCCATATAAACCGCCAATTTCGTCGACGGTTTTGGTGTTTTGGATGGACGAAAATCGCGAAAAGTCGCCTGCAAACAGTACAGCGCCCCCCTTCCTAGAGGATTACTCGAAGGAAACGGGGCGCTGGTGCGCAGAAGTTAGTTGATCACGGCGATGAGGTCGCCGCCTTCAACCTTGGTAGCTTGGCCAATGGCCACGCGCTCGACCACGCCATCCTTGGTGGCGGAGATGGACGCTTCCATCTTCATCGCCTCGATGACGGCGATTTGGTCGCCGGCCTTTACCTTATCGCCAGGCTTGGCGGTCGGGTTGACCACACCAGCAAATGGTGCGGCGACGTGGCCCTCGTTGGAGGGGTCAGCCTTTTCTACGGTGGCGACGGTGGACTCGGCGTTCTCATCGCGGACCTTCATCGGACGAATCTGGCCGTTGACGTTAAGAACCACGTTGCGCATACCCTTTTCGTCCGGCTCGCCCACGGCATCGAGGCGTACCACTACCTGCTTGAGGTCAGCACGGTCGGTGGAGCCTTCAGGGAAGTAGTGGACAACCTTCTCTTCGCCTTCAGTCAGACCGTAGAAGAAGGTGGTATCCGTCAGCGCTTCGGTGTTGCCGTACTTACGACGGAACTCATTGAACTCCTCGAATTGCTTCGGGAAAAGCAGGCGGTTCAAGCTAGCGCGGCGTTCATCCGAATTATCGGACTCGAGATGCGGCTGCTCCTCAGCAGGAACTTCGCTGATTTGGGCACCGGTCTCCTCGCGACCGTCGAGCACCTTATCGCGCAGCTCCGGCCAACCGCCCGGAGGAGTACCGAGCTGGCCGCGGAGGAACTGGTTGACCGAATCCGGAATATCGAACTTGGTCGGGTTGGCAGCGAAGTCATCAGGGTCTACGCCCGCACCCACAAGGTGAAGGGCGAGATCGCCTACAACCTTGGAGGACGGGGTGACCTTGGTTGGGCGGCCGAGCATCTCGTTGACCGCAGCATAGGTGTCCTCAATGATCTCGAAGCGGTCTGCCAAGCCAAGGGCAACAGCTTGGGCACGCAGGTTGGACAGCTGACCGCCTGGAATTTCGTGCTTGTAAACGCGACCGGTCGGGCCAGGGATACCGTTCTCAAACGGGGCATAGAGCTGGCGCACGGCCTCCCAGTAGGGCTCGAGATCCGATACGGCCTGCAGGTCGATGCCGGTATCGCGCTTGGACTGGGAGAAAGCCGCAATAAGAGCCGACAGCGATGGCTGCGAAGTAGTACCGGCTAATGGTGCGGAGGCGCCATCGACAATGTCTGCGCCAGACAGGGCGGCCGCATAGTAGGTCGCCATCTGTCCACCGGCGGTATCGTGCGTGTGCACGTGCACCGGCAGATCGAATTCCTTGCGTAGCGCCATGACCAGCTTGGAAGCAGCCTCAGGGCGAAGCAGACCCGCCATATCCTTGATGGCGAGGATATGGGCGCCAGATTCCACAATCTGTTCGGCCAGCTTGAGGTAGTAATCCAGCGTGTACAAGTTCTCCTTCGGCGAGGCAAGGTCACCGGAGTACGCCATGGCCACCTCAGCAACGGTGGTATTGGTCTCGAGTACGGCATCGATGGCGGGGCGCATCTGAGAGACGTCGTTAAGTGCGTCGAAGATGCGGAAGACGTCCACGCCGGACTTGGCTGCTTCCTGGACAAAGCCACGGCAGACCGAATCTGGGTACGGGGTATAGCCCACGGTATTGCGGCCGCGCAGGAGCATCTGGATGTTCTGGTTCGGCATGGCCTCACGCAGCAAGTCCAAGCGGACCCACGGATCCTCGTGGAGGAAGCGCATGGCGACGTCATAAGTCGCACCGCCCCAAGCCTCAACGGAGAAGAGGTTCGGAGTCATGCGCGCTACGGCCTCGGCCGCAGAAACCAAAGCAGTGCCACGAACGCGGGTGGCCAACAGGGACTGGTGGGCGTCACGGAAGGTGGTATCCGTAACCATCAGCGCATCCTGCTGGCGAATCTTTTCTGCCCACTTCTGTGGTCCAAACTCGAGCAAATCATCGCGGGAACCGCGCGGTAGCGGCTCGGAAAGGTCTAGCTCGGGGAGCTTATCAAATGGGCGCAGAGCCGTCGGGCGCTTACCGTTGGGCTTATTAACTGTGGTCTCCGCGATGTATTCGAGGATTCGACCAGACTCATCGACTGCGGGCGGTGCCTTGAGCAAGTGCGGGTGCGCGTTGATGAATCCGGTGTCCACGCGGGTCTGGGTGAAGTCCGGCTCGCGCAGCAGGGCGCGCAGGAAGCCAATATTGGTGGCCACACCGGAGACATAGAACTCGTTGAGCGCACGCTGGGCGCGCTGCACGGCCTGCTCGAAGTTGACGCCGCGGCAGGTCATCTTGACCAGCAGGGAGTCGAAGTTCGGCGAAACTTCTGCGCCTACTGCTGTTGCACCGTCCAGGCGCACGCCGGCGCCGCCCGGCGAACGATACGCGGTCAGCGTGCCGGTATCCGGGCGGAAACCGTTATTCGGGTCCTCGGTGGTGATGCGGCACTGCAGGGCAGAACCGGTGATGGAAATCTTGTCTTGGGCGAGGTGAATATCTTCCAGCGAGGCACCGGCCGCGATATTCATTTGGGCCTTGACGATATCCACGCCGGTGATTTCCTCAGTCACGGTGTGCTCCACCTGCACACGCGGGTTCATCTCAATAAAGACGTGATTTCCGCGCTCATCGACGAGGAATTCCACGGTGCCCGCGCCCTCGTAGTTGATGTGCTCACAGAACTTCACCGCATCCTGGCAGATGCGGTCACGCAGCTCAGAATCCAGCGATGGTGCTGGCGCAATCTCTACCACCTTCTGGTGGCGGCGCTGCACCGAGCAGTCACGCTCGAAAAGGTGCACCACATTGCCCTGGCTATCGGCCAGAATCTGCACCTCGATGTGCTGCGGCTTAATTACCGCGGTCTCTAGGTACACGCTGCCGTCACCAAAGGCCGCCTCTGCCTCACGAGAGGCCTCGGCCGCCTTTTCGCGCAGCTGGTCCTCAGATTCCACGAAGCGCATGCCGCGCCCGCCGCCACCGGCGACAGCCTTAACGAATACAGGGAAGTTAAAGTCCTTGGAGTATTCCACCAGCTTATCGACGTCCGTCGATGGCTCCGAGTCCTTCAACGTCGGCAGCCCAGCTTCCTTCGCCGCACTGACTGCCGCAGCCTTATCACCGGTCAAATCCAGCGTTGCTGGGGTCGGACCGATGAACTTGATGCCATTGTCCTCACACGCACGAGCAAGATCCGCGCGCTCCGAAAGGAATCCATAGCCGGGGTAAATGGCATCCGCTTCGGCCTTCTTGGCGGCGCGGATAATCTCATCAATATCCAGGTATGCCTTGACCGGCTGCCCCTCGTTGCCGATGCGGACGGCTTCATCCGCAAACGCGCGGTGGAAGGAGTTCCGGTCCTCGCGAGGATAGACCGCGACGGTCTTAGCACCAGTCTCAAAGGCAGCACGGAATGCACGCACGGCGATTTCGCCACGGTTGGCTACCAGAATCTTTTTGAACGATGGAAGCGCGGGATTAGCCACTTCTGTGTTCCTTTCAGCTCGGAAGGCGCTGAAATACAGCGTCTCCACTCGGGTGATCCGTATCTCAGTTTAGAGATCGAAACCTTTCTTGTCTGCCTATTTTCAAGCGGAGTTCGCCACACCGACCAGCAATTAAAGCAACTCCTGAGATATTTCTGCAGGCCGACCAGTAATAACACACTTGGCCTTCCTGCAAATTTTGTAAATTTTTGGTTCAAGAAAATATGCACCGGGGACACCTGCCAGACCATCCCGCTTCGTATTGACCAAATACATAAACACCTCTATGGTTACCCACATAGGTGGTAAACCCATAAACTAGAAAGGGAATCCTATGCCACGTTCACAGAGGGCTGCGCAATGAGCGATACTCGGCCTATTTATCAGCAGCTGGCAGGAGGAATCAGGGACATGATTATTTCCGGCGAACTTCTTGAGGGAGAACGCGCCCCCAGCACCAACGAGCTTTCCGCGTTCCACTCCGTCAATCCCACTACCTCTGCCAAGGCACTTACCGTCCTCTTCGAGGAAGGCCTGTTAGAAAAGCGGCGTGGCCTGGGCATGTTCGTGCGCGAAGGAGCGTGCGACAAGGTCCGCCACCAACGCCAAAAGGCACTCAGGGAAGACTTCATCGTGCCTCTTCTCAAAGAAGGAGCCGCGCTGGGCTTAAGCGCCAGCGACATCGCCGACCTCATCGAAGCCGAAGGAGACCATCATGACGCACCTTAAGTTGCAGAACGTTACCTGCAAGCGCCGCCTGCATGTGCCGCACCTCGATCTCAACGCCAGCATGTACGGGCTGATCGGCCCCAATGGCGCGGGCAAGACCACGTTTTTGCGCACGGTAGCGGGGTTCCTGCCTGCCAAGGGCAGCATCGATACCCCACAGGTGGCGATCGCGCGCACCGGCGCCGATATTTTGCTCTCCGGTTCCACTGTGCTCCAGCACCTGCGCGCCGCAGAGCACGTACGTGAGCGATTCGACGTGGGGTATGCGGAGGAGCTGCTGGATAAGATGGGCGTCGATAAGCGCAGCAAGAACCGCTCTTTAAGCACCGGCCAGCGCCAACTGGTTGCCTGTGCCACTGCCCTGGCAGCGCGCACACCGGTCACTCTCCTCGATGAGCCCTTCAATGGCTTGGATGCGCCGACGCGCACGTGCCTGCGTGATCTCATCATCGCCCATGCCGCGGCCACCCCGGATTGGCTGCTCGTGCTCTCTTCGCACCGCGCGGAAGACCTCGTAGGTTTGGTTGACCAGGTCATTACCGTGCACGATGGCACAGTCAATAAGCCCACAGATCTTGAATCCCAACGGCCGCACTACCCCGTGCTCACGGGCAGCGCCAAAGACGTCGAGCAAGCACTCGCGCTTGCCGACGCCCTCCCACTCCACCAATCCTCGCTTGGCTCGACCACCAAAGTTAATGCTTGGTCCCCAGTACCGTTTCCGGACGATACCGTGAACGCCGCTCAAATCACCGTCTCCTACCTCGATGACGGCCAGCTCATTGATTCCCTTGTCTCCCGCGCCCACGAATCCGCCCGCACCCCACAAGAGGAGTCCTAAAATGTCCCTACTGAAGACCTTTAGTCTCAACGCCACCAAAGCGCTCATCGTTATTAGCATCATCGTCATTTTGCTGTGGGTTCTCCCGTATGCCGTCCCCAGCGATCCCTCTGCCATCGGTGCCAATCCGACTGGCTGGGGAATCTTCGCAGTCTTTATGTGGGGTCTCTACTGCGCCTTCGCCGCAACCGAATACCGTTCCTTGCGTGGCCTGGGGATGCGACCCCGGCAATGGCTTAGCAGCATGCACGCGACACTGTGGCTAGCCGCGCTCATTTTTGGAGCCGTCGCCTGGACCGCTTACTACATCGCGCTGCAATCGGGTGCGTACGCGAATTCTTCGTGGGCAATCACCCCCGGCGCAGTAGAAGCCAGCCTTCCGTTTTGCTATGCGGCAACCTTCGGTAGCTTCGCCTGTGGTCACCTCATAACCGGATACATTGGCGCACTCATCGGTGTGGTAGTAAGTAGCGCAAACCAAAGCTCCCTATTCGTTCGGCTCCTGCTAATCGCCGGCATCATCATCGGCTTATTCCTAGCGGATGGCATCGTGATTACTCTCGCTGAATCATTTGGAGCTGTAGAAATCGGCGCCCCATGGCCCGGCATGTTTTTCTTCGCTGGTTTAGCTGTCCTTATCTGCACCGCAGCAATTCACCTCCTGGCGCGGCGCATCCAGCCATAGCCCGACTGCAGAAAAGCCACGACAGAAATGTCGGCTCCCCCGCTCCGGCCAACTTGACGGTGGCGGAGTCTGGGGGAGCTGACATGTTTTAGAAGGACTTAGGTGGAACCGAACGCTGCTCCTCGCCGTTATAAGCGGATAGCGGGCGGATAAGCGAGTTATTCTCGTTCTGCTCTACGATGTGCGCAGTCCAACCGGTAATGCGGGCCATGACAAAGATTGGCGTGAAGAATTCAATGTCAAAGCCCAGGATGTGATAGGCAGGTCCAGCCGGGAAGTCGAGGTTGGGTTTGATCTTGATGGAGGTGTTTTCCTCCATCGTCTTGGCCATGACGTCATACATCTCAACCCACTGGGTCTGGTCGTGCTGTTCGGCCAGCTCCTTAAACGCTGCCTCCATTGTCGGCACGCGGGAGTCGCCGTTTTTGTAGACGCGGTGACCAAATCCCATGACCAATTCCTTGTTAGCCAGCTTCTTCTTGGTCCACTCTTCTGCCTTGGCAGGATCGGCAACCTCCAGGAAGTTCTTCATAACTGCCTCGTTGGCACCGCCATGCAATGGCCCCTTGAGAGCGCCGATAGCCGCGACGATGGCGGAATAAGTATCGGACATGGTCGAGGTCACCACGCGGGCAGCGAAGGTGGAAGCGTTAAAAGAGTGCTCAGCGTAGAGGATGAGGGACTTATCAAAGGCCTCGATATCGGCACGGTTGGCAGCTGGGGAGCCTTCCTCATCACCGAAGACCATCCACAGAAAGTTCTCCGCAAAGCCCTTCTTGCGAGAAGGCTGGATGTAGCCTTCACCGCGGCGGCGTCGGATATCAAGAGCAATGATCGTCGGAATCTTGGCCATTAGCTCAAGCGCGGTACGGCGGATATGTTCAGAGTCCTTGGTGTATTCCTCTGGGTCTTGGGAACCGATATAGGAAATGGCGGTACGCAGGACGTCCATTGGGTGGCACGACAGTGGCATGGACATAATGAGGTCAATGACATGGCGCTCCAAGTGGCGCAGGGCTTTCTCGCGGGCAGAGAAGCGGATAAGGGATTCCTGTCCCGGAAGCTTGCCGTTCCACAGCAGATAGGCCACTTCCTCGAAGGAGCAATAGCGGGCAAGCTCTTGGACGGGATAGCCGCGGTAGGTCAGCGAGTTGGTCTCAGGGACGACCTTGGACACGGCAGTCTCATCCACGACGACGCCATACAGGCCCTTGCGGATTTCGGGGGTCTGATTCTTATCGGACATGGTCTAAATTCTCCTTAGCTTTCGAAGGTAGGTCGGTAGGTGTCTTTGGAATAGGTGAATACGGTTTGGTCGAAATCGTTGTATTCCTCGTAGCGCACCAGCTCATAAAGGCGGGAACGGTGTTGCATGCGCTCGAGCCAGTCAGTTTGCAAGCCGGTTTCATGCATATCCCGCAGGAAATCCTCGGTGGCGCCCATAGCCACGCGGAAGGTGGAGACAGGCCAGATGACTGCGTTATAGCCAAGGTCTTCTAGCTGTTGCGCCGAGAGCAGCTCGGTTTTGCCGAATTCGGTCATATTTGCCAGCAGCGGTGTGTCTACAGCGGAGCGGAATTTCTCAAAATCTTCCGGCCGGTACAACGCCTCAGTGAAGATAAGGTCCGCACCGGCATCGACGTAAGCCTTCGCACGGTCGATAGCGTCATCAATTCCGTTGACTCCTGCGGCATCGGTGCGGGCACAGATAATGAAGTTAGGGTCGCGCCGCTCGTTGACCGCGGCGCTAATACGGCGGAGCATAATATCTGCGTCCACCACTTCTTTGCCGTCGAGGTGGCCGCAGCGCTTCGGGTTGACCTGGTCTTCAAGGTGGCATCCGGCTAGGCCTGCGTCTTCGAGTGCGGCTATAGTGCGGGCGGCGGACATGGGTTCGCCGAAGCCAGTGTCGGCGTCGACAAGCACGGGCAGGTCCGTCGCGCGGGCAATCTGGCCCGAGCGCTGTGCCACCTCAGTCAAAGTGGTCAGGCCTATATCGGGAAGGCCCAAATCATTGGCCAGCACCGCGCCGGAGACATAAACGCCGCCGGAACCACCGATATCCTGGATTAGGCGCGCGGTCAGGGGATTGAACGCGCCCGGCAATCGGGTAATGGTGCCGGATTCAAGGTCGGCGCGGAATTGCTGGCGCTTTTCCGCGGGAGTTTTCAAAGAGCCAAATAGTCCAGCCATTAGAAGATTCCTTCCGGTTTCTGGGGTACAGCGGCGAGGTGAGCATCGGTCACCCGCACGTTTAGCTCGGTAAGGTCAGTGAGATTTTCCAAGTTTTGGACGGCGTTGAGGAAGCGCTCTTGTTCGGCTTCGTCCACGATGCCGTTTGCGAGTTTTCTGAACTTCTCTATGTATTGCTCGCGCGCAAAGGGGCGGGCACCAAGCGGGTGGGCATCAGCAACTGCGCGTTCATCTTCTACCACCGTGCCATCTTTGAAAGTGATCACAGCCTTGCCGCCAAAGGCCTTTTCAGAAAGGTCGTTGGAATGATAACGGCGGGTCCACTCGGGGTCCTCGACGGTGGAAATCTTGTGCCAAAGTTCGATGGTCTCCGGGCGGTTGGCGCGCTCGGGAGCGTAGGAAGCCTCGTGGTCCCACGCGCCGTCCTCGAGGGCGACGGCAAAGATGTACATGATGGAGTGATCCAGCGTCTCGCGGGAGGCGGCGGGATCCATCTTTTGTGGATCATTGGCACCGGTACCGATGACATAGTGCGTGTGGTGCGAGGTGTGCAGAACGATGGACTCGATGTCCGCAGTCTTCAAGCCCTTTTCTGCCAAGGTTTTCTTTAGCGCAAAGGCCATATCGATGGGCGCTTGGGCCTGGTATTCGGCCGAGTGTTCCTTGGTATAGGTATCCAAGATGGCGCGCTTTTCCTCGCCAGGTTCTGGCAAGGGGACCATGTAGGTGCGCTCCGGCGAATGCAGCATCCACGCGATGAACCCATCCTCGCCTTCCCAGATGGGCGCCGGCGCGCCTTCGCCGCGCATCGTCCGGTCAACGGCTTCAATGGCCATCTTGCCTGTGAAGGCTGGGGCGTAGGCCTTCCAAGAGGAAATCAGCCCCTTACGGGATTGCCGGGTGGCGGTAGTCGTGTGCAGCGCCTGGCCTATCGCCTGGTAGATGGTGTCCTTATCTAGTCCGAGCATGGTGCCGATACCGGCGGCCACGGAGGGACCGAGGTGTGCCACGTGGTCAATCTTGTGCTCGTGCAGGCACATGCCTTTCACCAGGTTGACCTGGATTTCATAGCCGGTAGCGATGCCCCGGATAAGGTCTCGCCCGTTAAGCCTCTTGTGCTGCGCGGTAGCAAGCAGCGGCGGGATATTATCCCCGGGGTGCGAGTATTCGGCGGCTAAGAAAGTATCGTGATAATCCAGCTCGCGGACAGCAGTGCCGTTGGCAAGCGCGGCCCATTCGGCCGAGTAAGTGCCATCCACGCCAAATACCGTGGAGCCTCCCTTACTTACCGGGTGCGCCTGGGCCATGACGCGGGCGGAGGTTACAGGACCCCGTGCCACGGAAGCCATGGCCACGGCTGCATTATCAATGATGCGGTTGATAATCATGTCGGTGGTCTCGGCTGGGACCTCCACGGGGTCCGCGGCTACTTCTGCCACCTTGTATGCCAAGTGTTCCTCATAAGGAAATTCCTCGGCGGATTTATGGGTGCGTACCTCGTGCTTCTTCACTAGATGGGTCCTCCTTCACTCTGAGGTGCGTTTCAAATCACACTAAATGCTTGAATGTGCCCTGCGCTATAAGTAGGGTGTGTGTAATCTAGCGGAACGATTCAGTGGAATCTGCAAACCTTGTGGTTTCTACTGTTCACGGCGGTGAAAGGTGACCGAACTAGCAATGACCAAGCATTATGCGGGGGCACGAATCCATGCACTGCGCAAGCAGCGGAGGCTCACACAGGTAGCGATGGCCAAACAGTTGGGACTATCAACCAGCTACCTCAACCAGCTCGAAAACGATCAACGCCCGCTTACCGTCACCGTGCTCATGCAGCTGACCCAGCGCTTCAACGTGGATCCCGGATATTTCGCAGACGACCGCGATACGCGCACCATCACCGACCTGCGCCGCATCTTTCCCGACGCCGCCGAAGAGTCCTTGGCCGACCTAGCCTCGCGTTTTCCGGAGCTCATGCCCCGCTTCGTCGACGTCGCCACCCGCGCCCCGGCGCGGGAGCGCTCCCCCTTTGAGCTCGTCCGTGATTTTTTCTACGATGCCCATAACTACATCCACGAGCTCGATGTCCTAGCTGAAGAGCTCGCCGGCCAGCTCGGTGACCGGGTGCTACGCCGCAGCCGTTTAGCGTCCCGCATGCACGAGGATCTCGGCGTTACCGTCCGCTTTTCCCGGCCAGGGCCACGCCGCGACTTCGATCCAGACACCCGGGAGCTTGCGCTTCGCGACGGCCTTTCCGAAGCCCAATTGGTCTTTGAAATGGCGCTCCAATACTGCCTACTCGCCTACCGCGATGTCTGCGATAACCTCGTCTCCGAGCTTCCTGCCGGCGAGGCGCAAGAACTAGCTACCTTAGGGCTCGCACAGTACTTCGCGGCCGCGGTCACTATGCCCTACCAACCGTTCCTGTCGATGGCTGAGGAGACCCGCTACGATATCGACCTTTTGTGCAACTACTTTGGCACCGGTTTCGAAACCACCGCGCAACGCTTGGCTACCCTCCAGCGCCCAGGCCTGACCGGCGTGCCCTTTTCCTTCATCCGCACTGACCGCGCTGGGAATATCTCCAAGCGCCAATCCTCCACCGCATTCCACTTCGCCCGCTCGGGTGGTTCCTGCCCGCTGTGGGTAGTTCACCGCGCCTTTGAAACGCCCAACCGCATCACCCGCCAGGTAGCCGCGATGCCAGATGGCCACGCCTACCTGTGGATAGGGCGCTTTGTCCAAGGGAGCGCAAAATCTTGGGGAACCCCTCGCAAAGAATTCGCCGTGGGCTTAGGCTGCGATATCTCTGAGGCCGACCGCATTGTCTACGCCGATGCGCTTAATCCAGACACATCCGCCGCCACCCCAATAGGCCCTGGCTGTACCGCTTGCCCGCGCGAGCATTGTCCCCAGCGTGCCCTTCCACAAGCAGATCGCCCCATCCAGGTTTCACTCAATCGCACCGCCGAGCATTCCTACTCCACCTTTTAGCGACACACGAAAAAGCGCCCGATCTCGACTAATTATCGAGTGCGGGCGCGCAGAAAGGAATAGTTTGCGTTTACTCCAAATCGTCGTGGGCAACGAGGCGTCGGGCGGCCTCGGTAATGGTGCCGGACAGGGACGGGTACACGGCGAAGGAATCGGCCAGCTGATTTACGGTGAGCTGGTTGGTTACGGCCATGGCGATGGGCAGGATGAGCTCGGAGGCGGTCGGCGCGACGATGACGCCGCCGATAACGCGGCCGGAGGTGGCACGGCAAAAGAGCTTGACAAAGCCGTGCTGTAGGGACCGCATCTTGGCGCGTGGGTTGGTCTTTAGCGGCATGGTGATGGTGCGGGCGGCGACCTCACCGGCCTCGATTTCCGCCTGCGTGAAGCCAACGGCTGCGATTTCCGGGCGGGTAAAGACGGCGTTGGCTACGGTCTTCAGGCGCAGAGGGGAAACACCCTCACCCAGTGCGTGGTACATAGCCACCCGGCCCTGCATTGCGGCGACGGAAGCCAGCGGGAAAAGGTCAGAGCAGTCGCCAGCGGCGTAGATGCCGGCGATATTGGTGCGGGAGACGCGGTCAACCTGAATGTGGCCGGACTTGGCGGTTTCTACGCCCACGTTCTCCAGCTTGAGGTCTTGGGTATTCGGGATGGAGCCGATGGACATGATGACGTGAGAGCCGGTGATTTCGCGGCCATCCTGCGTAGTAACCAAGACGTTGCCGTCCTCGGTGCGGTTGACGGTTTCCACACGGCAGTTCTTTTCCAGCTCAACGCCGCGCTCACCCAGGACGGTCTCAAGGACGTCAGCAGCGTCGGCGTCGTCATGCGGCAAAATGCGGTCACGGGAGGCAACCATGGTGACCTTGACGCCCAGCTCTGCAAAGGCGGAGACGAACTCGGCGCCGGTCACGCCGGAACCGACGACGATGAGGTGCTCCGGCAGCTCGGTGAGGTTGTAGACCTGCTGCCAGGTAAGGATGCGCTCGCCATCCGGCTGAGCGCCGGGGAGAATACGAGGGGTGGCGCCGGTGGCTACCAAGACGAGATCTGCGTTAATGGTTTCCTCGTGGCCGTCCTCGTTGAATACGGCGGTGACCTTGTGGCCGCCGAAGGCATCGGCTTCCTGGTCCTCTGGGAAATAGCCGCGGCCATCGATAACGCGTGCGCCCAGGGATTCCACGGTGGCGCGGATATCGGAGGACTGCTTGCTTGCCAGATCCTGCACGCGCTTATTCAGTGCGGTCAAGGAAAGATGGGCCTGGCCAATGCCCTGGTTAAGTTCCATATCCTCGGCACGGCGCAGGTCGGTTTTAATATTGGCACCAGCGATGAAGGACTTGGAAGGAACACAGTCCAAGATAACGCTGTTGCCGCCCATGCCCTGGTCTTCAATAATGGTGATTTCTGCACCATATTTAGCACCTGCCAACGCTGCCTCATAGCCGGCTGGGCCGCCGCCGATGATGACGATTCGCTTGGTCTGGTTCAACACGCACATGCTCCTTTATCGGCTCCACTTTAAAAGTCGCTTACGAGTCTAACGTGTAGGACCTTAAAGCGCGTTAGTCTGTCTCCGCATTCTCGCCTATGAACTGCTCAACCACGGCGCCAAAGAGTTTGATGCCCACGCCGATGGCCCGCTCGTCCACGATGAGGTCGCCCATGTGCAGGTCATGTTGCTCGCCCTCGCCGGACCAACAGCCAAGCCGCGCCATGGAACCGGGGACCTTTTCTAGGTACCAAGAGAAGTCCTCGCCGCCGGAGGATTGCGGGGCTTGCACAACGGCCTGCGGATCGATGGATTGGGCAGCGGATGCGAGTAGGGCGGTTGCGACGTCATCGTTAAGCACCGGTGGTACGCCGCGGTTATAGGTCAACTCGTGTTCTACGCCTACCGGCGCGAGGATCTGCTCCACCAACTCCGTAAAGAGGTTTTGCATATTGCGCCAGATGCCAATATCGGCCGTGCGCATGGTACCGGTCAAGCTGCCGGTCTCCGGAATGGCATTGGGCGCGTAACCCGAATTCACCTGGCCAAAGACCAAAACGGTGCCGGTGCGCGGATCAACCCGGCGCGACAGCAGCGCGGGCAGTTCGGTGATGACCTTGCCCAAGGCATAGATGACGTCAGCGGAAAGGTGCGGACGGGAGGTATGCCCGCCTGGGCCTTTGATATTGAGCTCCACTACATCGGTAGCGGAAGTAATCGCCCCGGCTCGGATACCTATGCGGCCCACGCGCAACTTGGGCTCGGCATGGATGGCAAAAATGGAATGCACGCCCTCCAGCGCGCCCCATTCAATAACATCGGTTGCGCCGCCGACCCATACCTCTTCGGCCGGCTGGAAAATGACGCGAATTCCCAGCGGAAGATCGTGGACGCGCTGGAAATCCGCCAATGCGCAAGCCAGACCGAGTGCCACGGTGGTGTGTACGTCGTGGCCGCAAGCATGCATCTTGCCGGGAACTTCGGAGGTATATTCCAGGCCGGTGACCTCGGTGACTGGCAGGGCATCGATATCGGCACGGAAGGCCAGCCGGCCTAGCTCCGTATCGGGGCCGATGTCTACCATAAGCCCAGTCTGTGGGAAGCGCTGTGACTCCAAGCCATAGTCTTTCAGGATGGAGGCGAGGAAGTTGGTGGTTTCTACCTCTTGATTCGCGGTTTCCGGATGGCGGTGAATATGGCGCCGCCACGCAATAACCTCCGCACGGTGGGCATTGAACCACTCGTTGATGAATTCCGAGATCATCCGCATGCCTTCCCTGTTGTTGAAATACGTCTGGGTGAAAAGTCTACAACTAGACCATGCGGTTCAGTAACTCAGGTGGTGATGCGGGGTGCTCTAGCTCAAGGCGCCGTTCCACGTGGCGGCAAACCGACGCCGGTCCACATAGCCTTGTGGGAAGGGCGCGACGTCCTCGGCGACGACCACCGCGGAATCGGTCAAATGCCCTTCCACCACGTCCCCGCCGGCCGGCAGCAGCACCGACGGCGGGATTTCTAGGGCCAAGGCCAGCTTATATACCGTAGACAGCTGCGGATCGGCCATGGCGTGCACACCATTTTCATTGCGCTCCAAATTGGAAATTTGGCTGCGGGAAACCCCCGAAATCTCCGCGAGCGCCTGTTGCGAAATCCCCCTACGTTTCCGCACGCGCCGCAATTGTTGTGAAAATCCATGGCCGTAGCTCGACCACATTAGATGAATGAAACTCATATTCTCCCCCTGGAAAGTGCGGTCGCCTTTCCAAGGGGAAGACTACCCTAAAGGTCGATATTGCGCGGTCCGTAGAGGCGGTCGCCAGCATCACCCAAGCCCGGCACGATATAAGCATCCTCGTTCAGGGAGGGATCAATAGCGGCGGTAACCAAGCGCACCGGCAAGTCGGATTCTGCCAGCGCATCCACGCCCGGCTGGGCGGAGACCATACAAATGGCGGTGATATCGGTAGCGCCGCGGCCGGCGAGCAGGCGCAAAGCGTGCAGCAAAGAACCACCGGTGGCCAGCATCGGGTCCACTACAAAGACGGTGCGGCCGGTCAGGTCTTCCGGAAGAGCTTCCAGGTACGGCACCGGCTCGTGCGTCTCTTCATTGCGGGCCATACCAATAAAGCCGACCTGCGCATCCGGAATCATGGACAGGGCAGGATCCACCATGCCCAGACCGGCGCGAATGATCGGCACGATGATGGGCGGGTCCTGCAGGCGGGTGCCCTGCGCCGTGGACACCGGGGTGACGCAGTCGAAGTTCTCCACGACAAGGTTGCGGGATGCTTCATACACGAGCATGGTGCCCAAGTCTTTCAGAGCGGCGCGAAAAGCGGAGTTATCGCTGCGCGCATCGCGCATTAGCGTTAGGCGGGAGGCGGCAAGTGGGTGGTCTACTACGTGGATGTCCATGCCCACCACTTTAAACTTTTTGGGAACCAAATGGGCCATTGGGCAGTCCAATAGGACATGAGACCTTTCACGATTGATACCGACTATGCCCGCCACCTCGCCCGCGACCTGCACGCGCAGTCCCAAGGTGAGAATCCGCCCCACCCCGTTTTGCCCGATGACTCCGCTTTTACTGCTTTTAATGAGGCCGTGCATGCCGCACTCGATAATGTAGGTGCGCGCATGAACGTGCTGCGCAGCGACATGGGGCACGTAGCCCATTCCGGTTTTCAGATGTCGCGCGAGGCAGAAGACACCGACGCCACACTGGGCGAGCACCTTGGGGCGGCGATATAGATGCTCGATACCGCGCTCAAACAAATAGCCACCCTGCAACCGACCCAGCTTCCCGAGGTAGAGCTACCACACGTACCGGACCTTTCCGCCGCCGAGCCCTTGGCGGCCATCGCCCACGGCAATCCCGCGCGTTTACTCGAGTCAGCACAGAACATCGACCTCGATAATGAGACCATCTCTGCTGCCCTCGGCCAGGCCCGCGGTTTAGTTTCGGAAACTATCCGGGATCTGGTGGGCATCGCCACGCAGCTGGTGCGCCAAGCCCTGCCCAACGCGCTGGGTTTCCTGTCGCTGGATCCATCCGCGCGTGCTGCCGCTATGGCCAAGCTGCGTTCGCTTATCTCCCAGCACCTAGGCATGGCCACGGCCCGCGTGCAGCGCCTGATGGGTGATCTCAGCGCGGCCACCCAGTCCTTGCATCCGGTAGCGCAGCGTCCGGTGCACTCCGCGCTTGCCGACGCCCCCGCCCACCCCACCGGTGCCCAACATTCCACTGCCCTTCCAGGACAATCCGCAGCGGGCGCTGGCACCGACGCCGCTGTACAAGAGGCGCCCTCACCTTCGCCTGAACCCGAGGAGGCCCCTGCCGAGGGAGGTTCGGCCGCTGGCCAGGCAGCCGTCGCCGCAGCGAAGAGTCAAATGGGCCAGCCCTATGTATGGGGTGGCACCGGAAACGGTGGCTTCGATTGCTCGGGCCTTACCCAATGGGCATATTCACAGGCCGGAGTGGACTTGCCGCGCACGGCGGACCAGCAGGCGGTTGGTCAGCAGGTCAGTGCGGATCAATTGCAGCCCGGTGACCTGGTGGTATGGGACGGGCACGTAGCGATGTATTCTGGCAACGGGGAAATCGTGGAAGCCGGCGATCCGGTGCAAACTAACCCGCTGCGCACTACAAATATGGGTATGCAATTCAAAGGCTTTTGGCGCCCCACGGCCTAAGGCCGGTGCACTCTCGCGCGCTGCTTGGGGCGTTGGGTAGACTTAAACGCCATGAGCACTCGCGCAATTCTACCTGTAAAGCTCTCGCTGACCGAGGGCGATTTTTATACCCTCTGGGCACCCAAATGGCGCCAAAATGGCTCCGAGTGGCAGGCCTTTTTGGGCGATGATGAGTCCGTCCTCGCCTTCAACTCGCCAGCCGAGCTGCTGTGCTTTGTGGAATCCGGCAACAAGCACGATCTGCTGGACCACCCGCAGTGGGACCAGTTCGCCGGCCGCGATGCGGACCGCGTTACCCCAGCCAAGCGCGATGAGTATGACCTCATCGGCATGCCGGAAGCGCTGGCTGGTCGCCCGAGCCACCAAAACGTCTCCACTGTGGCCCGCAATTTGGAGATTGCCTCCGCGCTTGCTGACGTCGCCGGTGCAGAGCACACCACCATCTTCTTCGCCTCCCACTCCATCCTGCGCAACGTTTCGCGCGGCGCTGACCACTATTCCGGCGAGCAAGGCATGAGCGAGTGGTCCGGCGTGGGCCACGTCATCGCTGGCAATTGGAAGGCAGTCATCGAGGACTTGGATAAGCACGTCCGCGTGGTCTCCAGCGATGACTTTGACGCGGGCAAGGTTTCTGATGCGAAGGAGCGCATCTCTTCGGCTGCCGCCGCCAACGCCGCTGCGGCCAAGAAAGCCGAAGAAAAGCGCAAGGCTGCCGCCGAGGCCGCCGACCCTTACGATAATTCTCCGTGGGCCGCCGCCGGCATCGACCCCATCAAGATCACCGCGCAATCTAAGTCCGTATACACCCTGCGCACCTACTTGGACGGCAAGCCCATTTTCTTGGGCAAATGGGGCGAGATCTTCACCTTCGATTCCCCGAAGATCCTAGTGCGCTGGATCATGGACAACGATGAGCACGATCTAGCCCGCGTATCCACTTGGGAAGAGGTTGTCGCCGCCGCCAATGCCGGTGAATTGGAAGTACAGGTCCACCCGGATAACCAGTACTCGTTCAATGGCATCGTGCGCGATATCGAAAAGGGGCCCGAGGCCGTCGATTCCGATCAGATGGCGCGCTGCTACGAGGTATGCGCCGATGCCGCCGACTGGGCCGGCGACGATTCCATTAACTCTTATATGCTGGCCAATCCGCGCCTGCAGGACTACTTGGGCTACATGCTCGGCTCTACCGAACACGCCGGCTATGTGCCTTCCAAGCCCTACAACGAGCACGCCGAGTCTTGGAAGGGCTTGGAAGATATGCTCATCAAGCGCTTCTCCAAGTTCTAAACCCGCACGGTTCGCACGGCCCCAGCCGCGCGTGGCATCAGCCGCCTCGCCTTTCCTCCCCACTCACAGCAGATGGGAGGAGAAGGGGGGCGGCTTTGTGCGTCTAGTCGCCGCGTGCTTCTTGCTCTTGGCGTCGGCTCCGGTCGCGCATGTATTTATCGAAAATCAGCCACACTATGCCCACACTGAGTCCAACAATGGAGCGGCCTAGAGTTCCTATTCCAAAGACGCCGCCCAGAATCAGACCGAGAACAATTAGGCTGTTAAAAAATACGATCCACGACACGTGCGTGTTGTATTTCATCGCTCGTCCTCCCTTAGTACGTGACTTTAGAGGTGACGACGAAGGTGGTCAATGAGGGCGTCGATAAGCTCACGCGATTGTGGCGCCTTGGGTTTAATCTGGTCGAAGCCGTGATAGGCGCCGGCCCACACGTCGAGGGTCGTATCCACGCCGGCCGCATCGAGGGCTTGGGCAAAGGCCACGCATTCATCGCAGAAAAGGTCGATGCCACCAACCCCGATCCACGTCGGCGGCAGGCCAGAAAGATCACTGCGCGTGGCTGGCGAAGCATAGGGCGGCACGTCGACATCCAAATGGTCATTTCCCAAATACATGGACCACGCGCCACGGTTCGGCCCCGCCGTCCAAATGAATTGGCCCACCGCACCGGTCCTATCTGTGGTGCGGTGATCGAGCATGGGATAGACCAAGCCGAGCGCGCGAACCGGATGGCCCTCATCAAAGGCACGCTGCACCAGACCCGCGGCGAGGCCGCCGCCGGCGCTATCACCGGCGACCGCGATGCGCGAGGTATCCCCGCCCAAAGCATCGCCGTGCTCTTGTACCCAGCGCAGCGCGGCATAGCATTCATCGTGGTCCGCTGGGAACGGCTCCTGGGTGGACTTGTGGTAGCGCGGGGCTACCACGATGGCCCCCAGCTCGGCCGCCATGCGAGCATTTTGCGGGTCATACATGGCCGGACCACCAATGAGATGGCCGCCGCCGTGCGTCCACACCACCACGGGGCGCGGTCCGGATGCGGCTGCCCCTGCGGTAGCGCCGCGTGGAGTAAGTACGCGGGCGCTAAAAGTGCGCCCCTCGAAGGAAGAAGAAAACTCCGCGATGTCTACCGCGTGCCGGATCGGCCGAGAAAAGTCGATGGTGGCGAAGAAGCGGCTGGCACGGGCAAAGGTGGCGTCGGCAAGCAGATGCATTGGCAGGTACAGAACCGGGCTGCGCAGGCCCGGTGCCACCTCGCGCAGGTACGGCCGGCGGCTGAGCGCATACGCCACCGCCCCCGCGGCCGCGGCAACCCCGGTTAGGGCTGCCCCGGTCTTGAGAACTCGCGGTATGTGCATTTAGAAGTCGCGCAGAATGCGCTGTGCCAGCGGCTCAGAAGAGGCGGGGTTCTGGCCGGTGTAGAGGTTGCGGTCCACGATGACATTCGGGGACATGGCGTCGGTTTCTTGATAGTCCGCGCCGAGCTCGCGCAGGCGAGTCTCCAAGGCCCACTTAGCGGCGGCGACCATCTCCTCGCCTTCCTCGGCATTGCTAAAGGCGGTCATCTTGTAGCCCTTGAACGGCCAATTCTCGTTATCCAAGGCCAATAGCGCGGCCGGGGCGTGGCAAACGAGGCCGAGCGCGCGGCCGGAATCCATACGCGCCTGAATAAGCTTTGCAGAATCCTGATCGTAGGCAAGATCCTCCATCGGACCGTGGCCTCCCGGGTAGAAGATGAGGTCATAATCCGCCTCATCGACCTCAGCCAAGTTCATCGGGTTCTCTAGCGCCACGCCCAACTCTGCCAAGTAATTTTCCTGCGCCATGCGCACGTTATCGGGCAGTACCTCAAGGCTGTACTCATCTACCACGGGAGCCTTTGCTCCGGGGGTGGCGAAGTGGATATCCCAGCCTGCGCCCTGGAAGACGCGGTGCGGTGCAATAAGCTCCTCGGCCCAATAGCCGGTAGGGCGCTTAGTGCCATCGGCCAGTGTCCATTCCTCAGCAGCGGTAACAACAAAAAGTACGGAAGGCATGTAATTCTCCTTTTAGTCAGTAGTTTCTTTAGCGGTGTCTGCCAAAGACTCTTCAGTGTCTGGGCCTGCCAGCTCGGGGTCTGATAGTTCCTCGTATGCTGGCAGGATAACCGTTTCTAGCAGATGCTGCCGTGATTCCTCGTCAGCAAAGGAATTTTCTACCGCCTTGACGGTGAGATCGAAAAACTCCTCGAGTCCATAACCAAAGGTTTCACTTAGAGCAAGGAACTGGTTTGTCAGAGTGGTCTTGCCCGAGGAAATGGCGCAGGTAAAACCCAGCTGCTGCAGCAACGGCAGCGGATGGTCATTGAGGTCCTCGGACTCCTCCAGCGGAGTAAAGACAAGTGGGATGTGGCGATCGCGGATGTATCCAGATGCCTTGCCCGGCAGGATGCCATCAATATTCGCAGTGAAATCATCGATCATATTGATTGGGTGGATGAGGCGATTCACCCCAGCCCGGGCGGCACGCTCTACCTCTGCGAAGTCCTCTCCCACCAGGATCTGGGTGGGCAGGAAATTCGCGCGGAAATCTGCGGCCGCGCTCGCTTGGTCCTGCGGCAGGCTATAGCCCACCACTGGGGCGTCATCGGAAACTGCGGTCTCGGGAGCAGTACCAGCGAGGACGATGCGGGCGTCAAGGGAAGGAATGCGGGCGGCTGCGGCGGCGTCAGCAAGCGTGGCGGCGTCCACGCCAAACTCTGCCGGGTCTACGTGCAGTTCCGCGTAGACCACGCCGTCGGCTGCCAGAGCCTCATAGCGCTTGCGAATAGTTGCCGTTAGTTCCTCCGGCGCGGTGGCCGTGGAAGAAATAGTCTCAAAGAGGGAAACCTTGGGAAGCTTGGCAACCACGTCGGCGGCGGAGTCCTTGTTTTCGGGGCTAATCAATGGCGCGTCATGCATGCGTCCCATCGTAGGCACGGGTCTAAGATGTGTCATGTCATGAAAAGAATTCTCGCTTGTTCTCTCGCCGCCGTGCTGGCGAGCGGCCCGCCGCTAGCACTGGCGGAAACGCCGACCGCTCCAACCACCACGCGTACCGCCGCGCCGGATACCGATAAATGCCCGCACTCCGAACGCCCGGAAAAGGCGACCACCACCTCGGAGCGCCTCGCTCCTGGGCAGGCCTCCCCCACCCCGTTGCCTCCGGTGGACAGCGATGAGCCCTGCGGCACCACCCTGCCTGAAGGATTCAAAGTGGATAAGGATGTGGTGGCCGCAGCCTGGATGGTCTCCGATATCGACACCGGCGAGATCGTCGCGATGAAGGACCCTAACGGCCGGTACCGGCCGGCCTCCATCATTAAGGCGTTGCTAGCGCTCGTAGTCATCGACGAGTTGGACCTGCACAAGAAGGTGGATGTAAGCGAAGAATCGGCGCAAATCGATGGTTCCGCGGTGGGCATTGGCCCCGGCGGCGATTACACGGTGGAGCAGCTTTTGCAGGGCTTGCTCATGGCTTCGGGCAACGACGCTGCGCATGCGCTGGCGCAGGAATTGGGCGGCGACGAGGCCACTTTGCGCAAGGTTAACGAGAAGGCGGCTGAAATCGGTACGAATTCCACTTACGCGGCCAGCTACTCCGGGCTCGATGCCCCTGGCATGTCTACCTCGGCCGAGGATATTTCCCGCATTTACCGCGCGGCCTTCCATGACCCGACCTTCGCGCGCATTGTGGATACGGAGTCCGTAGATTTTCCGGGCTGGGAAGATTATGAAGGCTACCAACTAGGAAATGATAACGGGCTTTTCCTCTACGACCCGGACGGCATCGGTGGCAAGACGGGTTTTACCGATGATGCGCACCATACCTTCGTCGGCGCGCTCGACCGCCACGGCCACCGCTTGCAGGCGGTCTTACTCGATACCACCGTGGAGCACGGCCCGCGTGCCTGGGAGCAGGCTCAAAAGCTTTTGCACGAGGCTTATAAGGTTTCCCCTGGCGATGGCGTAGGCCAGCTGCTTGCCGACGCCGCCTCCCCCACTTCCCCCACACCCACACCGGCGCCCGATTCCCGGGCGCAATCTGCGAGCTCCTCTTTAGCTGGGGTGCAGGGGTGGCTCGGCTGGGTTATCGCCGGCACTGTAGCTTTGCTGGCTATTTGCGTGGGTGCTTCTTCACTACTTCGGCGTTAGCCCACTCATCATGGGTGCCGCGCCGGTTATTCTTCTCCGAAATGGTGCAGGCATGCACGCCGGCGCCCAGCCAACTAGCGAAAGTACCGGGCCCAGGCACGATATTTACCAGGCGCCACCACTGACGCTTTGCGGACTGGGTGAGGCTAAGCCGCTCTTTAGTATCGACATCGCGCACCGTGTAGCCCATCAGCAGCTTGGCCGGGCTGGCGCCGAGCCAACACTCGGTGCCCAAGACGTAAAGCAGCATAATGATGCCACCGCCAATGAACGTCGAAAGCTCATCCACGCCGCCGGAAAGCAACGCGCCACCGAAACTACCGCTGATAAGCGAGAAAAAGAATAGGTCCAAGATCGCCATGCCGATGCGCGCATCTTGACCAGCGCGCTGACTAATTTCAGCCACTGATTGTTGTACCAACGGCGCGGGGACAGCCGCGTTCGCCGCCGCTGCTGGTGGGAACGGATTGGACTGAGGGGCGAAGGGATTGCGCGAATACGGTGACCCATAGGGGCTAGCGGTCTGCGCAAATTGTGGCTCCTGCTTAACTTGGGGCCCTGGCCCCGCGGCCTGACCGAACTGGGAAAACTGAACCTGCTGCTGCGGTTGCTGCGGCCGCGGGTTCCACTGGCCTACTGCACCCAACTGCCCTAAATCACCCCAGGTGGGGCGCAGCCCTGCCGCACACGCATTATCATATTCCGCCCGTTTCCTGGCAGAGCCCAAGACGCTGGCGGCGATGCGCAATTGCGCGCGCCGCGGCTCCTCGGCCTCTTGGCCTTGCTGCTGGAACTGCAGATCCTTGGACTCCAACAAGACTAAAAGCTCGTGTGCGCCGTCGCGGCGGTCTAGTCCCCACTCCTCATAAAGATTCGGTGCGATGTCATTGGCGTTCATAATGTCCTATTTTAAAGCCCAATGGCAGGGGCGTCCTCACCCCTAAGGGGGAGATTTACTTTCGCCGCAACAGGCTCCACGCGCCCACGGCCGCAGCGCCCAATGCGGCACCGACGCCGAAGGTTGCACCAGCAGGCGCGCCCTCCTTGACCTCATTGCGCACGCGGATAACGGCTGGTTCTGGGACTGGCGGGTGGGTGTACTTCAGGGATTCCTTAGTGGTGGCGGTCCACGCGGAGATATACAGCACCACGCGCCAGATTAGGTACATGACCACCATGAGCACGATGACCGGACCAAAGACCGCGCCGGCCGGGCTGCCGGTAGCAGAAGACATAATGATTGTAGACAGCTGCTTGAGCACCTCAAAGGCTACAGCGCCGATGGCCGCGCCGATAAGGCCAGACTTCTTCGGCACCTTGGTGCGCGGCAGGATCATGATGAGCCACCACATAACGATGAAGTTCGCCAACAGGCCCACCGCCAAGCCGACAAAGAAAATCACAAAGTCCATGCCCGGGAAGGACTCAATTCCTACCCACTCAAAAATCTTCTGGGTAAGTCCGGAAGAACCGGCAGCGGTCACGCCAAAAGCAATGAGGAATGCGACGATTAGGCCGATAAGACCCACCAAGTCAGACAGCTTCTTCTTCAGGAAGGAACCGCCCTCGGTGGCATCAATGCCCCACATGGCCGAGATACCGATGCGCAGGTTATTCATCCAGCCTAGGCCCGACCACAGGGTGGTCAAACCACCGATGCCGAACATGGCGCCGCGCTGCTCAATGGCGGTATCGAGGATCTCGTTGACCGTATCGCCCATATCGCCATCAAGGGAACTGGTGATCTGGGACTGCAAATCATTGAGCAAGTCCTCGCGGTTAGCCAAGACGGCAGCGACCGTGGCTACAATCAGCATGGCGAGCGGGAAGATGGACAGCACCGAGTAATAGGTGATGCCGGCGGCAAACTGGTTGCCGCCTTCGGCACCGTAGCGCTCATTCATGCGCATCAGGTGGTCAACAAGGCCTGACTTCTCGCGAACCTTATCTACCGCACCCGGTTCATCGGCATTAGCGCGCTCAATGCCATAGTGGTCCGTCTTCTTCGAGGAGGATTGCGTGGTGGTTGGCACGTGCTTCCCTTCTTGCTCACAAAATTTTTATCCCACCTAGAGTAACTGGCAAATGCCCTGTTGTCCCTTTGTGGGGTGGAGCACGGGGGAAGCAGCCCCCTTGCTACTTGCGCAGGCGAGGAAGGAAGCCGACCTTTTCATAGACGGCGTCGACAAGCGGCTGTGCAATCTCCTGTGCAGTCTCCGCCCCCTTGGCCAGGATGCGCTCGAGCTCGCCGCGGTCCGCCATCAACTCCTCATAGCGTGCCTTAAGCGGGGTGGTAAATTCCTGCAGCGCCTCTGCGGTATCCACCTTGAGGTGGCCATAGCCCTGGCCGGCGTATTTCTCTACCAAGGAATCGATGGACTCCCCAGTCAGCGCGGACTGGATGACCAATAGGTTGGACACACCCGGCTGGTTTTCGCGGTCAAAAGCTACCGAACCCAAGTCATCCGTCACGGCGGATTTAATGCGCTTGGCTGAGGTCTTCGGTGCGTCCAAGAGATTGACCAAACCCTTGGGGTTGGCGCCAGACTTGGACATCTTGGACGTCGGCTCCTGCAGGTCATAAATCTTTGCCGCGCCCTCGGGGATGAAAGGCTCCGGAACCTTGAAGGTCTCGCCGTACTTATTGTTAAAGCGCTCGGCCAAGTTGCGGGTCAGCTCCAAGTGCTGGCGCTGATCCTCTCCCACCGGCACATAATCCGGCGAGTAGAGCAAAATATCGGCGGCCATAAGGATTGGGTAGGTAAATAGGCCCACTGAGGTGCGGTCCGAGCCCTGCTTAGCGGACTTATCCTTGAACTGAGTCATGCGGGAGGCCTCACCAAAGCCGGTCAGGCACTGCAAAACCCAGGTCAGCTCCGCGTGGGCGGGCACGTGGGACTGCACGAAGAGCGTGGACTTTTCCGGGTCGATGCCCAAGGCAATAAGCTGGGCGGCACCCGCGATGGTGCGGTTGCGCAGCTCCTCGGGATTTTGCTCAACGGTAATCGCGTGCAGGTCCGGAATGAAGTAGAAGGCATCATAGCTGTCCTGCAGGTCAATCCACTGCTTGAGCGCTCCCAAGTAATTACCCAGGTGATAGGAATCAGCGGTGGGTTGGATACCGGACAGGACGCGGGAAACGGTGGAATTGTCTGCAGTCATGGTGCCTTATCCTACCCCCTAGCCTCGCCGCGCGGTTCACATCCTTCCCCGGAACTGCCTTACCCAGGGACCAAAAATCCCCTGCCCCTATAGGGCAAGGGATGCGGCGCCAGGATTTTAGAGCTTGCGGGAGGTGGGGCTAACCACGTCCATCAGGATGGCCCAACCGGATACCATCAGCGCGCCGCCCACGCCCATCAGAACGATGGGGCCGAGGAAAGCGAAGGACGGACCAACAGCGGTCCACCACCAGATGCTTAGGCCGAGGATTACAGCGCCGAGGACGAAAGAAATAATTGCGCGAGCCATGAACTTTCTCCGTTGCAGATAACTGAATTTTTTGACCTACTTATACTAGCACTACTGCTTGTGCTTGGGGGCTTTACGCTTGCCGACGTCCCCCTTATTAAAGCTCCACTGCTGCTCCACGTCTACTCCCCTCGCTCCTGGCGAGTGCCGGCCACTCGGCCGGGTAATCGACTGCCGCTTCGGGCGACGCGCGATGCGATTGCTCGAAATATCGCTGTAGTCGGTGCCCTCCGCCGCGTTAGAAAACTCTCGTGACTTGTTCTTAAACGTGCGCCCCAGTGGACGGCTCAGCGGCCGGGTCAGCGGGCGCGTGATGGGGCTGGCATAGCGCGTGGCCGCGCCCGCCTTGCGCTTGGCCTTGCGGGCGCCATCGCGCACGATGCGCGCGGACAAACGCAGGCGCGGATCCATCTGCTGCTCGGCATCGCGATACTCAAAGACGGGCAATCCCTTCTTGAAGTAGATCGCGGCCAAGCGGGCGATAAAGCACACGGAGGCGGTAATGATAGCGGCCGGTTCTTCGGCCAGACCGCCGTGGTAGAGCGCCATAAAAAGCGCCGCGGCCAGCAGCGAGATGGCGGCATAATACTCGCCGGAAAACACCAGCGGGATACGATCCGAAAGCAGGTCACGCAGCACTCCACCAAAGACGCCGGAAATCACCGCAGAGACCGAGACAATAATGAACCCGTGCCCCAAGTGGACCGCGATTTGGGTGCCGAGCACCGAAAAGACCGCGAGGCCCAGCGCATCCAAGATGAGGAAGAGGTGGCGGAAGTAGTGCATGAGGAAGGACATGCCCACCGTCACCACGGCCGCCACGATGACGATTACCAAGTAGATGGGGTGTTCTACCCAGGTAAATGGAGGGTCATCAAGAATCATATCGCGCACCGTGCCACCGCCCAGCGCCGTCATGGACGCGATCATGGTGACGCCAAAAAGATCGAGTTTTTGGCGGCCGGCGGACAATGCGGCGGTCATGGACTCGGCGGTAATACCGACTACATAGAGGACGCTAAATAGCGGCGTCATCAGCTGTACTCCACCAGCAGCGGGGAATGATCGGACCAGCGCTGCTCTACGGTAGGAGCCTTTTCCACCCAGGTACGCTGCGCCCGCTCCAGCATTGGGCGGGTGGCCGCCTGGTAATCGATGCGCCACCCGGCGTTGTTATTAAATGCCTGGCCGCGGTAGGTCCACCAGGTATAGGGACCATCTTCTTCTGGGTGCAGGCGGCGGGCGACGTCGAACCACTGCGGATCTGCGGCCGGGGACCACGGCTCGCCGCCAGCGTACTCGACAACGCCCTGCCACTGGCCCAGGTTCTTCTTCTCCTGCGGCTCATCATCTGGGAACGCGCCAAAGACGTGATCCATAAAGGCGCGCTCCTCCGGCAGGTGGCCGGCCTTCTTTTCGTTGGCCTTATTATTTTTCAGGTCCTGGGCGCGGTGGCAGATATTCCAGTCGCCGCCGATGACCATGTCGGCCGGGCTGCCATCGGGGTTCGTCCGCGCGGCGTTATCGGCCAGAATGTCCTGAAACTCGTCCAAGAAGCGGTACTTTTCATCCAGCTTCGGCGAACCGGTATCGCCAGAGGGCAGGTACAGAGAGGCAACGCGAATATCGCGGGTGGTGGCGGCAATCCAGCGGCCGGCATCGCTAAAGGAGCCGAAGCCTACTTCGACATCGGCAAGCGGGGTGCGGGACAAGATGCCGACGCCGGCACGGCCCTTTGCGGCGGCGTCGGCAAGAGCCAAATGCCAGCCCATCTCCAATGCTGGGGCTAGGGCCTTTTCGGCTTGCTCCGGGGTAGCGCGCACTTCTTGCATGAGCACGATATCGGCCGAAGTCTCCGCTAACCAGGCATTCATTCCAGGGTTATTTTCATTGCGCTGCTTGCACGCAGCGCGGATTCCATTGATGTTTACGCTCGCGATGGTAAGGGTCATGCCAACAGCATATCGGTCCGCCTAGGCGCGGCGAGCAAGGCGCTTTTTATCCCACATCGTCGCAGCCCACACCAGGCAACCCGCAGCCGCCAGGCCGGCACCCGCCAGCGCCGGAGCGGAGTAGCCCAGTCCAGCACCCACAACGGCACCGCCGATGGTCGCACCCGCCGCGTTCGCAATGTTGAGCGCGGACTGGTTGAGAGCTGCGGCCAAAGTCTGGGCGTCGCCAGCCACATGCACCAAACGCAGCTGCAGCGAAGGAACCAAGGTGGAGCCCATAAACGCCACGCAGCCAAAGCACAAGGTAGCGGGGATGGCATGGCCGGAGAGGAAATAAAAGGCCGTCAAAATCACGATCAGGCAAGCCAAGGCAAAGATGATGCCAAACTCCAGGTTGCGGTCAGCAAGCCAGCCGCCGAAGGCGTTGCCGATGGTCATGCCGATGCCATAGGCCATGAGCACCACCCAGATGAGGCTCTGGTCCATGCCGGCGACCTCGGTCATGGTCCACGAAATATAGGTATAGACGGAGAACATGCCGCCAAAGCCGACCACGCCCATGATGACGGTGAACCACACCTGGCTATTTTTGAACGCCCCAAACTCCGTGCGGATATCGGTCTGCTTCATCTCCGTCATGTGCGGCATCAGGAAGAACAACGCAATAGCGGTAATGACGCCCAAGGCCACGACCACTAGGTAGGCAGCCTGCCAGCCCAGCGCGGAGCCGAGCGCCTGCGCAGCCGGCACACCAATGACCGTGGCGATGGCCAGGCCCATGCCCACATAAGCCATGGCCTTGCCGCGGCCGCCTGGGGGCGCCATGGATGCGGCAGAAAGGTTTGCTACGGAGAAATAAGCGCCGTGGGGCATGCCGGCGATAAAGCGCGCAATCATGAGGATGGCGTAATTCGGTGCCAAGACCGAGAGGAGGTTGCCCACCACGAGGAAGCCGATGAGCAGCAAGATCAGGCGGCGGCGCGGCAGCTTGCCGGTAAAGGCCGCAATCAGCGGGGCGCCGACCACCACGCCCATCGCATAGATAGTGATAAGCGTCGAGGCATTTTCTTCCGAAATGCCAAAATCATCTGCAATAAGCGGCAGGAGACCCATAGACACAAACTCCGTCGTGCCGATGGCAAACGCGCCCAGGGCCATGGCGACCATGACGATGGCGCGGCGGCGGGCGGTAATCTCCGTTTGCAACGGCAGCGGACGGCGGCGAATGCGGTGTTCGTGTGCGCTGCGCGGGCTTAGCTCATCGATGATTTTCATGGAGAGTGAGGGTACACCCCGTGTCCTCCGGTAGCATGCCTGCAGCGGGTGGTCGTGAATATCTCCACCCCACCTGCGCATGGGTGATGATAGCCACGCAGCCCTTTTCAAGGGGCGGCAAATGGGGGATCACTATCAGCAAACTGGCCCACATGCTTCCCACAAAATCGGTAATCTGGGCACTTGAACAATTTTCCAACGTTATATAGGAGAATCATGGCAAAGATTACGTGGACCCGTACCGATGAGGCGCCGCTGCTGGCGACCTACTCCCTCAAGCCCATCGTGGAGGCCTTCGCTTCCACCGCGGGCATCGACGTGGAAACCCGCGATATCTCGCTGGCCGCCCGCATCGCCGCGCAGTTCCCGGAGCGCCTGACCGAGGAGCAGAAGGTCGAAGACGCCCTAGCGGAGCTGGGCAAGATGGCCAAGACCCCGGAAGCAAATATCATCAAGCTGCCGAATATTTCCGCTTCCCTGGTGCAGCTGAAAAAGGCCATCGCCGAGCTGCAGGCTGCCGGCTACGACCTGCCTGATTACCCGGATAATCCTTCCACCGAGGAAGAAAAGGACATCGCCGCCCGCTACGATTCCGTTAAGGGTTCCGCTGTTAACCCTGTGCTGCGTGAGGGCAACTCCGACCGCCGCGCACCGGAGGCCGTGAAGAACTTTGTGAAGAAGCACCCGCACCGTATGGGCGAGTGGTCCAAGGACTCCAAGACCAACGTTGCCACCATGGCGGACAACGACTTCCGCCACAATGAGAAGTCCGTCATTCTGGACAACGAGGACACCCTGTCCATCGTCCTCAAGACCGCCGATGGCGAGCAGACCCTGCTGCCGGAGCTTCCGGTTCTCAAGGGTGAGGTCATCGATGGCACCTTTATGTCCGCCAAGGCCCTGGATGAGTTCCTCATCGCACAGGTCAAGCGCGCCAAGGAAGAGGGCGTGCTCTTTTCCACCCACCTGAAGGCCACCATGATGAAGGTCTCTGACCCCATCCTCTTTGGCCACGTCGTCCGTGCCTTCTTCGCCGATGTTTATGACAAGTACGGCGAGGAGCTGCTGGCTGCCGGCCTCAACGGCGAGAACGGCTTGGGCGCTATCTACGAGGGCCTAAAGAACCTGGATAAGGGCGAGGAAATCAAGGCTGCTTTCGATGCTGCGCTTTCCGACGGCCCCGACCTCGCCATGGTCAACTCCCACAAGGGCATCACCAACCTGCACGTGCCTTCCGACGTCATTATTGACGCCTCCATGCCTGCCATGATCCGTACCTCCGGCCACATGTGGAATAAGAACGATGAGGAGCAGGACACCCTCGCCGTTATCCCGGATTCCTCCTACGCCGGCGTCTACCAGGCCGTTATCGAGGACTGCAAGGAAAACGGCGCCTTCGACCCGACCACCATGGGTACCGTGCCGAACGTCGGCCTCATGGCGCAGAAGGCCGAGGAGTACGGCTCCCACAATAAGACCTTCAAAATCCCGGCCGCGGGCACCGTTGAGGTCCGCAACTCCAAGGGCGAGGTCCTCATCTCCCACGACGTGGAAGAAGGCGATATCTGGCGCGCCTGCCAGACCAAGGACGCCCCGATTCAGGACTGGGTCAAGCTCGCCGTCAACCGCGCTCGCCTGTCCGGCATGAAGACCATCTTCTGGCTCGACCCGGAGCGCGGCCACGACCGCAATATCAAGTCCCTGGTGGAGAAGTACCTTAAGGACCACGACACCGAGGGCCTGGATATCTCCATCGAGGATCCGGTCACCGCTACCAAGACCTCCATCGAGCGCATCCGCCGCGGCGAAGACACCATCTCCGTTACCGGCAACGTGCTGCGTGACTACAACACGGACCTCTTCCCCATCCTCGAGCTGGGTACCTCCGCCAAGATGCTGTCTGTGGTTCCACTCATGGCTGGCGGCGGCCTCTTCGAGACCGGTGCGGGCGGCTCCGCCCCGAAGCACGTCCAGCAGGTAGAAGAAGAAAACCACCTGCGCTGGGATTCCCTCGGTGAGTTCTTGGCCCTGGCTGAGTCCTTCCGCCACGAGAAGCAGACCAACGGCAACGAGAAGGCCGGCGTTCTGGCCGCCACCTTGGATAAGGCCACCGAGCGCCTGCTCAATGAGGGCAAGTCCCCGTCCCGCAAGGCTGGTGAAATCGATAACCGCGGTTCCCACTTCTTCCTGGCTACCTTCTGGGCCGAGGAGCTGGCTAACCAGAGCGATGATGCCGATCTCGCCGCTGCGTTCAAGGACGTGGCTTCCCAGCTGTCCTCCCAGGCAGACGAGATTGCCCAGGCGCTTGTCGACGCCCAGGGCAGCCCAGCCGACCTCGGCGGCTACTACTGGCCGAATGACGAGAAGACCTCTGCTGTCATGCGCCCAGTTGCTCAGTTCAACGAGATCATCGACGGCCTGAAGAAGTAATTCTTCCCAGGTAAAAGCCGCCCCGCAGCGAAGCAATGAACTGGCCCCCGAAAGTTGGACTGGTTTAATTCTAGGCGGTTAGGGCTTCAAGGGTCTGATTTCGATATTGCATCGGGGTTAGACCCTTGAGTCGTTGTTGGATGCGTTCGGTGTTGTACCACCGGATGTACTCGTCGATTGCCTGGTTGAACTCTGCGACGGTGTCGAAGGCTTCTCCGTGGTACATCTCGGTTTTCAGGTGGCCGAAGAAGTTCTCCATGACCGCGTTGTCGTAGCAGTTGCCTTTGCGTGACATCGATTGGACTCCCTGGTGCTGGCTAATCAGGGTGCGCCATGATGAGTGCTGGTATTGGAATCCTTGATCGGTGTGGATCATCCAGCCCGGCTCTGGAGCACACGCTTTGATCGCCTGCGCCAACGAAGCCGAGGTAAACGCTGTAGACGGCGATGTGGCCACTGTGTGGGCGACGATTGAGCGGTCGAACAGGTCCATCACCGGTGAGAGATACACCTTGCGGCCAGCGACTTTGAACTCGGTGACGTCGCTGACGAAGACAGTGTTGAGCCTATCGGGGGTGAAGTTGCGCTCGAGTGTGTTCTCAGCGATGTAGCTGATTGTGCCAGTGTAGGAGATGTAGGGCCTGCGCTGGCGGATCTTGGCTTTCAAGCCCATGGCGCACATGAGCTTGTAGACAAGTTTGTGGTTGACCACCCAGCCCTGGTTACGCAGGTCGAGCAGTACCCGCCGGTAGCCGTAGCGGTGTTTGTTGCGCTGAAAACTGTCCCGGATCGCTTGTTTGAGCTCGGCATGTTTATCCGGTGCGGTGAGTCGTTTTTGGTGGTAGAAGAATGTCGAGCGTGCCATGCCGGCCGCATCCAGGAGGTAGTCCAAGCGGTGGTGTGACTTGAGGATGACGATTGCCTGGGCTTTCAGGCGTGTCCCTGGTTCCTCAAGTCTCGCAATTTTTTAAGTAGGCGTTTTCCGCTTCCAGCCGCTCAACCTGGCGGCGAAGCTTTTCCTCTTCCGTGAGGCGTTTCGGCCCAGCCGATCCTTTGGGCCTGCCCTTCGGCTTCGGGCGCAGAGCCTCGTCGCCGCCTCTGCGCCACTTAGCCACCCAGTCCTTGACGAGGTGGTCGGATGAAAGATTGAACTCTCGGGCAAGATCCATCATCGACTCACCCGCAAGATGACGTTCTACAACCTCCTTCTTCGCCTCGAAGGAGTAGTGCTGCTTGTTTGGTTTCTCCACGAGACATAGTCTGCCACGCAGTTGGAAACGACGATAAAGTCTACGCGTTGCGTCTCTCGAGACACCGACAACACGAGCAGCGGCTCGGCAACCCATTCCCTGCTCGAAAAGCTCCACTAACTGCTCACGCTGAACTTCACTCAGCGAACTACGTGCTCTCAAAGAAAATGCTCCCCACTAGTTGTTGGCAACTGATTTCTCAGTCCAACTAATGGGGAGCAGTTCACAATGAACGCTGCGGGGCGGCTTTGGTGTGTCTGCGTGCTTAGAAGCTGTCGAGCCAGGCGGCGTGCACGCGGGCGTCGCCGTTTTCTTCTGGGTGAAAGCTCAGCGCCGTCACTCGGCCTTGGCGCACGCCGACCACCGCGTCGCCGTTCTCGCCCGGCACCGTCGCGATGTTCTCGACGCCGTCGCCAACGCGGGTCACGATGGGCGCACGGATAAAGCTCGCCTCAATGTCGAGCGTGTCCTCCCCCATCGCGACGGGCACGGTACGTTCCTCGGAAAAGCGCTGGTTGCCAAAGGCATTGCGGCGCACGGTCACGTCCACTAGCCCTAGGGTTTGTTGCCCCGGCGCGGGGTTATCGAGCTCGCGGGCGCAGTAGATGAGTCCCGCGCAGGTCGCGAGCACCGGCAGGCCTGCAGCTGCGGCGTCGCGCAACGGGTGGGCCAGCCCGAAGCTGCGCGCCAGCTTGTCGATGACACTCGACTCGCCGCCCGGAATCACCAGCCCGTCGAGTCCTTCTAGGTCCCGCGGCACCCGCACCCGGCGCGTAGCCACACCGAGCCCATCGAGAATGCGCAGGTGCTCCTCGACGCCGCCCTGCAGCGCCAGGACACCGATCGTTTTTACCATCCGCGCTCGGCCAGGCGGTGCGGTGCGGGCACGTCGTTGACGTTGATGCCTACCATGGCCTCGCCTAGGCCGCGGGAAAGCTTGGCTAGTTCGGCGGGGTCGTCGTAAAGCGTGGCGGCCTTCACGATGGCTTCCGCACGCGCCGCCGGGTTGCCGGACTTGAAGATACCGGAGCCAACAAAGACGCCTTCGGCGCCCATCTGGCGGACAAGGGCGGCGTCGGCAGGCGTGGCCACGCCACCGGCAACAAAGAGCACAACCGGGAGCTTGCCGGTCTCCGCAACCTCGGCGACCAGGTCATACGGTGCCTGCAGCTCCTTGGCCGCAACATAAAGCTCGTCTCGGTCCAGGTGGCGCAGGCGCGCAATCTCGGCCTTAATCGTGCGCAAGTGCTTCACTGCCTCGGAGACATCGCCGGTGCCGGCCTCGCCCTTGGAGCGAATCATGGCCGCTCCCTCGGTGATGCGGCGCAGCGCCTCACCCAGGTTGGTGGCGCCGCACACGAACGGCACGTCGAAGTCCCACTTATTGATGTGGTTGACGTAATCGGCCGGGCTGAGCACCTCGGACTCGTCGATGAAGTCTACGCCCAGCTCGCCTAAAATCTGCGCCTCTACAAAGTGGCCGATACGGGCCTTGGCCATGACGGGGATGTCGACGGCCTCGACGATGCCCTCGATAAGCTCCGGGTCCGACATGCGGGCCACGCCGCCTTGCGCGCGGATATCGGCCGGCACGCGCTCCAGCGCCATCACGGCCGATGCGCCCGCGTCCTCCGCAATACGCGCCTGCTCCGGCGTGACGACGTCCATGATGACGCCGCCCTTCAACATATCGGCTAGTCCTCGCTTCACGCGCGTGGTAGCGCGTCCTTGTGCATTTACCTGTTCAGTCATAGGTCACATAGTGGCCCACACAAGTGGTACAAGACAAGAGCCATTTTTAGCGTGTTGGATTAGACCACTTATGATGGGCCCGTGCCCCTTCGCCTCGATCCCTCTGATACGCGGCCGCTACCCGTGCAAATCGCCGCGGCCCTGCGCGCCCAGGTCGCCGCCGGAGTCCTCCTGCCCGGCGAGCGCGTTCCCTCGACCCGCAACTTGGCTTCGCAGCTCAGCGTTTCCCGAGGCAGCGTGGTCACCGCCTACGACCAACTCACAGCCGAGGGCTACCTCACCGCAGAGGTCGGGTCGGGCACCGTCATCAACCCGCGCCTCCCCCACGCACGTGCCCCCCGGCCGGAGCCAGCCCCCACACCGGCCGCCGAGCCCGAACTAGTGTCACTGACCCCCGGCCTGCCCGACACCGCCGGCATCCTCACCCCTGAATGGAGGGCCGCGTGGCGCGCCGCGGCTGTCGACCCCTCCGGCGATCTGCCCCACGAGGTCGCAGCACACCTGCGTCACATGCGCGGGCTCACCGTGGACCCGGCCTACATCCTCATCACGGCCGGCGCCCGCGACGGCCTCTCCGTGCTCCTGCGCGCCCTCGGCCGCCGGCTGCGCGTGGGCGTGGAATCCCCCGGCTACCCCAGCCTGCGCCGCGTACCTCATGCCCTCGGCCATACGTTGGTGGAAATCCCCACCGGCCCCGAAGGCGTCACCGTTCCCACAGCCGATCTCGACGCCCTCATTGTCACCCCCAGCCACCAATACCCCTACGGTGGCTCGCTGCCCGCAGCCCGGCGCGCCGAACTCGTCGAATGGGCCCGCGCACACGACGCCTTCCTCATCGAGGATGACTTTGATTCCGAACTGCGCTACGTCGGCCAGCCGCTGCCCGCCCTAGCCGCACTCGCCCCGGAACACACCGTGCTGCTGGGCACCTTCTCCTCGGTCATCTCCCCGTCGATTGCCTGCGGCTACCTCGTCGTCCCGCCGCGCCTGCGCCCGGCCGTGGACCGCGTGCGCGAGGTCTTCGGCCAACCCGTCGGCGCCATCCCCCAGGCCGCGCTCGCCCACTACCTTGCCAGCGGCGCTTTACGACGCCACACCGGCCGCATGCGCCGCACCTATAAACGCCGCCGCAACCTAGTGGCCGAAACGCTGGGCGCCATCGATGGCGCCCAGCTCCTGCCCATCCACGGTGGTCTCCACGCGGTACTGCTGTGTGACCCAGCCGTGGTCCCCCGCGCCGCCGCCCGCGGCATCAAGCTCACCCCGCTGCGCGATTATTGGGGCGGCGCCGACGCCGAAGACGGCGTCGTCCTCGGTTTCGGCCACCTTAGCGACACCGAGCTGCGCACGAGCCTCTCCGCGGTCGCGGCCGCCTTACGCGAGTGATACCGTAACCCCAAGGAACATAAAAGAAAGGTAATGCATGTCCCTCGGCCCGCTTGAATTCCTACTCATACTCATTCCGTTTCTTATCCTCGCCGGAATCATCGCCATCGTGGTCAAGCTCGTACGCAATAGCAACGAAACTCGCACTAACACCCGCCGCATTGCTGATCAGCTCGAGAAACAAGACCGCCACCGCTAAGCAAGGCACCCCACCAGACCAAGCACACACCGACCGCTTGGTCTATTTTTATTCTCGGTTCTGCCAGCGAGTTTTCCAAGATCCGTTCGTCAGATATACAGCTTGGTCTAGTCTTGCCAAGCATGACGACGAAATACGATAACTCCAATTCCAACTGGTCCTTCGCTACCCGCTCCGTACACGCGGGCCAAAACCTCGACGGGCACCACAACGCCCGCAACGTGCCGATTTACCAGACCACTTCCTACGTTTTTAACGACGCCGAGCACGCGGCCAACCGCTTCAACCTTTCCGATGCTGGCCCCATCTACACCCGCCTGACCAACCCCACCCAGGACGCGCTGGAAGAACGCCTCGCCTCCCTCGAGGGCGGCGTCGCGGCCGTTGCCTTCGCCTCCGGCCAGGCCGCCGAAACCGCGGCCATTTTGAACCTCGCCTCGGCCGGCGACCACATCGTGACCTCCCCGCGCCTCTACGGCGGTACCTCAACACTCTTCACCGTCACGCTCAAGCGCCTAGGCATCGACGTCACCCTCGTCGAGAACCCGGATGACCCGCAGTCCTGGCAGGACGCCGTCCAGCCAAATACCAAGGCCTTCTACGGCGAGACCTTCGGCAACCCCGTGGCCGATGTCCTCGATATCCCGGCCATCGCCGAGGTCGCCCACAACAACCAGGTCCCGTTCATCGTGGATAACACCACCGCCACCGCCGCCCTCGCCCGGCCGCTGGACCTCGGCGCGGATATCGTCGTGGTCTCCACCACCAAGTTCTACACCGGCAATGGCTCGGCCATGGGCGGCGCGATTATCGACGGCGGCTCCTTCGACTGGACCGTCACCCGCAACGGCGAGCCCGTCTTCCCCTACTTCATCACTCCAGATGAGGCCTACCACGGCCTGAAATACGCCGATCTCGGCGCCCCAGCCTTCGCGCTCAAGGCCCGCGCCGGCCTGCTGCGCGATACCGGCGCCGCCATCTCCCCCTTCAACGCCTGGCTGACGCTGAACGGAATAGAGACGGTGGGGCTGCGCGTCGAAAAGCACAATGCCAACGCCCAGGCCGTCGCCGAATACCTGGAAGGCCACGCCAAGGTCACCAAGGTCAACTACGCCGGCCTGGATTCTTCGCCGTACAAGGCCACCAAGGAAAAGCTCGGCTATGCCTATACCGGTTCCGTGCTCTCTTTCGATATCGATGGCGGCCGCGAAGAAGCCTGGGCGTTTATCGACGCCCTCAAGCTCCACTCCAACCTCGCCAATATCGGCGATACCCGCTCCCTGGCCGTGCACCCGGCGACCACCACGCACTCGCAGTCCGACGAGCCTGCGCTGGCAGCGGCCGGCATCACCCAGTCCACCATCCGCCTATCCGTGGGCATCGAGCACATCGATGACATCATCGCGGATCTCGACCTGGGTTTTAACGCGTTGGCATGAAGCTAGTTAGCATCGGCAACTTTCACACCGAAGCCGGCGCCACGCTTGCCGACGCCCACATTGCCTACCACCGCTTCGGCCACCTCCTCGGCGATCCCCACGGCCGCAATAACGTCATTGTGGTTGAACACGCCCTGACCGGTGACTCGAATGTGGCCGAATGGTGGGCTGATCTGGTCGGCCCTGGCAAGGCGCTAGATACGACGAAGTGGTGCGTTATCGCCACCAACGCACTGGGCGGCTGCTCCGGCTCCACCGGCCCCGCCTCCCCGCACCCAGACGACGGCTGCGCCTGGGGCTCGCGCTTCCCTGCGCTTTCGGTGCGCGACCTCGTCGCGGCCGAGCGCGCCGCGCTCCGCGAGCTCGGCATCACCCACGTCCACGCCATCATTGGCGGCTCGATGGGCGGCGCGCGCACGCTGGAGTGGACGCTGATGCACCCCGAGGCCGTTGATGCGGCTTGCGTCATTGCCGTATCGGCCCGCGCTTCCGCCTGGCAGATTGGCATCCAGTCGGCGCAAATCGCGGCCATCGAGCAGGATTCCTTCTGGCACGGCGGCGATTACTACGCCTCCGCGCAGCGCCCGCGCGAGGGGCTGGCGGCCGCGCGTCGCATTGCACACCTGACGTATCGCGGCGAGCAGGAAATCGACGAGCGCTTCGGCGTCCAGGCCCGGACCGGCGAGAACCCACTCGGGCCCTACCGCCGCCGCAATGAGCGCTTTGCCGTCAACTCCTACCTGGACTATCAGGGCATCAAGCTGGCCGACCGCTTTGACGCCGGCTCCTACGTCACCCTCACCGAGGCGCTCAACCGCCACGATATCGGCCGCGGCCGCGGCGGCCTCAACCGCGCGCTGGGCTCATCGGAGGTGCCAACCATGGTCGTCGGCGTGGACACGGATATCTTGTACCCGTATCACCAGCAGGAACACATCTCGCGCAACCTTGGCAACCTGCTTGCGATGGCGAAGGTTGTCTCCCCGGTAGGCCACGACGCTTTCCTTACCGAGTCACGCCAGATGGATCGCATCTTGCGAAACTTCCTCACCCTTTCCCAACCGGACCCGAGCATCGATTCTGCGGCAGGCGATCCCACGGAGTATTCGATCTAAGTGCTCGCTGCATCTGCAATCGCCGAAGCTGCGCAGCGCGCACCATCGATAAGGCGTGCGGCACGCTGCGCTGGTCCTATGGCCAGTCGTGGCAAGCAGAGACGGGACGGGGCTCAGCCGTCTTCGGGCGGTGAGGCCCAGGGCGGGCGCCAGACGATACCTTCGCCGGGGCGGCGCTCAAGCCGGCCGCGGCGCGGCGGCGCATTGGGGTCATCATCATTGACCCCGTTGTGATACTTGCAGGCCATGGTGAGGTTCTCGGGATTCGTGTCCCCGCCGAGCAGCCACGGGGTGAGGTGGTGGACTTGGCATTCATCCGCCGGCGTATGGCAGTCGGGCCACGGACATACAGGATTTTCCGCCATCGCCATCTGGCGTTGCTTCCATGTAGCCCGGCGCCGCGATTGATAGAGGTTTACGGGGCCGGTGACGGGGTGGATGAGGGTGATAAGGCCGACGTCGGAAAGCGCGCGGCGGGCAAGGTCCGCACCGGAGATTTGCGCGCCATTGGTCAGCTGCAGGGTGACGTCCTCGCCGTGGGTAACTTTGACCATCTCATTGAGGGTAAGCACCACATTGGTGGTGATTGTGGAGGCGGCGGCACCCTGGGAAAAGACGCGGCGAGCATCGGCGACGGTGGAGACATGGTTGTTAATCTCTGCCACCAGTTCGGACTCGGCGGTAATGGTCAGCGTCCACAGGTCGTCGCGGCGGCGGGTTAGGCGCACGCCCTCAGAGCGCTTGGTGGTACGCTCCTCGCGCACCAGGCGGCGGGCGCGCTTTTCAATCTCGCTGCTAGCAACGCGCAGGGCGCAGAGTTCCTCGCGCAGCGCCCAGGCCGCACGCTGGGTTTTCATCTTCTGGGCGTAGTGCTCGATGATTTTTAGCGCGTCGAGCGGCAGCGTGGTGCGGCGGGCGGTGCGCTGCTTGGCGCGAAAGGAGGTTCGGCCGAAGTAGGTATCGGCAAGGCGGGCGAACTCGGCGGCCTCGCGATCGCTAAAGCCCTTATCGACGAGCTCTTCTACCGACAGCCCAGCACACTCCTCGATGAGCACCATCGGGGAGTTCACGGCTGTCAGGTAGTTCGAAATCATGGCCCCGAGCCTAAGTCGGCCGTGCTACCCGACGCGCGTCGGCGAGCGGTGGTCTGTGGATAACCGCCGGAAATACACCTTTTAGGGCCGAGATGGGTGATGGTTCTACAAAAAGCCTGTGGATAACTAGCTGCCGAGCGAGTCCACGGAGAAGGCCAGAAAGGCCATCACGGCGCCGAGTAGGCCAGTAAAGCAGGCATCGAAGCGGCGCGAGCGCACGGCGAGCACGCCGACGCGGCGGGAATCACAGGTAAGGCGAACCACGGTGAGCCACAGCAGAGCGAGGCCAAGGAGGAACGTGGCCCGGCGCCAGTACTCGAATGCCGCGTAGCCGCCAGAGACAACCACGCCCGCCACGAAGATGCCGATGGCCGCCCACTGCGCGGCGGGCGGCAGCGGGGAGGGCGCGAGGCCGGCGTCGTGCGGATTGTCTAGATTCACGCCAACTTTTCCGCGCGCTCGACGATATTGCGCACCAAGAAGGCACGGGTCAGCGGGCCGACGCCGCCCGGGTTCGGCGAGACGAATCCGGCCTTGTCCCAGCAGTCTGGGTGGATGTCGCCGGTGAGCTTGCCGTCGACGCGGGAAACTCCGACGTCGAGAAGCGCGGCGCCTTCCTTAATCATGTTCGCAGTGAGCATGTGGGGCTGGCCGGCAGCGGCAATGACGATATCGGCCTCGCGGGTCTCAGCGGCCAGGTCTTTGGTGCCGGTGTGGCAGAGCGTGACGGTGGAATTCTCGCTGCGGCGGGTAAGCATCAGGCCGATGGGGCGACCCACGGTAACGCCGCGGCCGATGACCACGGTCTTGGCGCCGTCAAGCTCAACGCCGAAGCGGCGCAGCAAGTGCAAGCAGCCATTCGGGGTACACGGCAGGGGTGCGTCCTCGTTGAGCACGAGCTTGCCCAGATTGACCGGGTGCAGGCCATCGGCATCCTTGGCGGGGTCGATTCGCTCGAGGATGGCGTTTTCATCTAGGTGCTTGGGCAGCGGGAGCTGGACGATGTAGCCGGTGCAGGCGTCATCGGCGTTGAGCTCATCGATGACGGCCTCGAGCTCTTCCTGCGTGATGTCGGCCGGCAGGTCCTTGCGGATGGAGTTGATGCCGAGCTTTTCACAGTCGCGGTGCTTCATCTTCACATAGGACTGGGAGCCGGGGTCTTCGCCGACCAGGACGGTGGCGAGGCCGGGCGTAATCCCCTTGTCTTTCAGCGCGGCCACGCGCTGGGCGAGGTCGGCGAAAATCTCGTCGCGGTACAGTGTGCCATCTAGTTTGGTAGCGCTCATAGCCACCATCCTAGACTGAAGGCATGAGCCAGCTGCACATTGTCTTTGATAACCCGGTCATTCCTACTAATACGGGCAACGCCATCCGCACGGCCGCGGTAACAGGCGCGAGCCTGCACCTGATTGAGCCGCTGGGCTTTAATTTCGACGATAAGCACTTAAAGCGCGCCGGGCTGGATTATCACGATCTGGCCGATGTGCAGATTCACAAGGATTTTCAGGCCTGCATGGATGCGCTGCCGGGGGCGCGCGTCTTCGCGTTTACCACGCATACGGATAAGTGGTTTACGGATATCGAATACCAGGAGGGCGATGTCTTGCTCTTCGGCACGGAGCCGACTGGCCTGCCGGAGGAGCATATTAACCATCCGCGCGTGACGGATCGTGTGCGCATTCCGATGGTGCCGGCCAGGCGCTCGATGAACCTGTCGAATTCGGCGTCGACGGCCGTATTCGAGGCGTGGCGCCAGCTGGGCTTTAACGGGGCGGTTTAAGTCCCGGCAGTTGGCGGGAGCGCAGGCGGGCAAGGAGTGCGGTGGCGTCGGCAAGCGTGAGGTTGCGCGCGGCCATGCGCACCGGCCCTTGGACCAAGTCAAGGTCGACGGTGGCTAGGCCGAGCGCCTGGGAAATCGGCCCGCGGCGGTAGGTTAGCTCCTGGATATGGGAGGTGTGGATGGCCTTGACGCGGCGGTTGAGCCGGCCGTTGCGCACGATGACGTAGTCGCCGGTGAGCGCGACGGTTTGCTGGCGGTAATCCAGCGGGGAGACCCATTTGGCGCGGGCCGGCGAGGCGTAGGTGGGGGCGGCGTCGGCCGGGAGGAATTGCCGGGCTTGGGCGAGGGTGCCCACCGGCAGGATGCGGGTGGAGCCAGAAGCCTTGCCGCTTGCCGACGCCCCATATCCCGCCACCGAAACCCTCACCTCATACCAGCCCAACGGCCGCCACAGGAACGGCTGGGTAATTTGTACAGCGTGGATGCGGTCGAGGCGGATGCTTTGGCGGCGGCGATCGGCCAGGCCGTAAGTGATGTTGAGGACCTCGCCGTCGGTGCGGGCGGTGTAGCGCCAGGATGAATCGAGCACGTTCCAGACGTTGGGTATCGCGCCGACGAGGATGGGCAGCGCGGTCGACAGCGGCAGCCGGGTGACCACGACGACGATGAGGAAGCCGACGAGGAAAAGCGTGGACGTACGCAACGCGGCCGCAATCAGGGAGCGGGCGATGGGGATTTCGGGCACGAGGGCCGGTTCTTCGGCCAGTTCTGCAGCCGATTCCTCGGCTGGTGTCCCGGTTTGGGAGATGGGAGCACCGTGAACGCGGGCGAGGATGTCATCGCGCAGGGCCTCGGCATCGGCCTTTTTGAGGTAGGCGATTTCGATGACGGAAGATTGGCCGCCGGCGGTTTCCACGCGCACAGCCGCTAGCCGGAAAAGGCGTGCGATGACGGGCTCGACGACGTCGACGGCCTGCGTGCGGTCATACCGTGCGGTGCGCAATTGGGTTGAAAAGAGGCCGCGGTGCAGGGAAAGTTCTTCCGCGCCGAGCTGGTAGCCCATGCGGCGCCACCACAGGCCGGAAGCGAGCCACACGACCGCGCAGACCACAATGAAACCGGCGAGAGCTAAAGCGGTATCGCGCAGGGCCTCGCCGCGGTGTTCGCCAGTGATAAAGGCGAATATATCGCTCAGGGCCTCCATGTTGACGTTGAGGGCGAAGGCCGCGATGAGGGCCAAGATGACCGACCACAGGTGCAGCAGCGGGGTAAGGCGGTGGACGCGACGGAAGCTCGGCTGGGTACTCATAGGCCGCTCATCCGTTCGCGGGCTTGGTGGGCAAGGCGGGTGCGGAGGGTGTCGGCAAGCGGGGCTTCTAGGCCCTTGATGGTGGCGTCCGTGCTGGCCGACGCCGTGTGGAGCTGCAACTTTTTCAGCCCGAGCGCGCGGTCGATGGGCCCGGAGGTGACATCGACGAATTGGATGCGGCCATAGGGCACGACGGTAAAGGTGTACCAGAGCTTGCCGCGGGTGATAAGTAGCTCGTCGTCGGTTTCGAGCCAGCCCATGTTGCGCACTTGGGCTGGGATGAGCCAGAGCAGCCAGAAGAAAAGGGCGACGAACAGTCCGGCCGCCCAATAGAACCACGGGGTCCACCAAAAGCCTGCCGCAGCGGCGGCCGCGGCAAGGAGGGCCATCCAGCTCAGGTGGTGGATATAGCGCGAGGTGACCAGACGCGGCGAGACGGGATTCATTTCTTCGCTCATAGCTATTGACAGTATCAATCGGGCCATCCCCTTGCGTCACTTATCGTTAATCGATATTATCGAATTACGACAACATCGAAAGTCGATAAGAAATCGGCGGAAAGGATTGTCATGACCACCCCACAACCCACCTCCAAGGCTGAGCGTCGCGAAATTAACGCGGCGGCCGGCATCGCCCTCCTCACCATCATCATCCTCGGCCCTACCTACCTACGCGACCTTGCCACCGGCCGCTTTTCCACCGCACTGAGCGCGGCTATTCCGGAAGGCCTGAGCAAGCACAACCTCGACGGCGGGCCATTCTGGATGCTCACTGCGGCGCTCGTCGTCAAGATTGCAGCAATCTTGGTTATCGCGTTCTTTGCCTATCGCCTGGTTAAGCCGATGCTTCGCGGGCAGGTTTTTAATGCGAAAAATATCCGCCTCCTAAACGGAATGACCATCGGAATCCTTATCTGGTTCATCGGACGCTTCCCACTCGAAGGCATGGGCAATAACTGGGCCTCCTCGCAGCTCGGAATTGACTGGTGGGCCAGCCAGAACGGATCCTCATTAGGCGAGCTTGCGCTGCTCTACCTTTTTGTCTGCACCTTGCAGCTCTTCTCGGCCGCCATCAAGCGCGGCTGCAAGCTAGAAGAAGAGGTGGACGGCCTTGTCTAAGCCACAAGAACCCCAAGTAGTCTGCCACCTCGACCGAATCATGAAAGAGCGCGGCATCACCGGTGCAGCCCTGGCCAAAGAGGTGGGCATCACCCCAGTTAACCTCTCCGTTCTAAAGAATAATCGCGCCAAAGCCGTACGCTTTAGCACTCTGGCAGCACTATGCGCGGCACTGGACTGCCAGCCAGGGGATATCTTCGGCGTCGAGTAGCAACCCTTGCCAGGGTGTTGGGTTTATGCAATACTTTGACTTATGTCCCCAAAGAAGAAGCCCTCCGCACCCATTTATAACCGGGTACGTGTGCTGCGCGCCGAGCGGGACATGTCGCGCGCACAACTAGCTGAGGCCATCGATGTTAACCCCCAGACCGTCGGTGCACTTGAGCGCGGCGACCACTCCCCCAGCCTGGACTTAGCCTTCCGCGTCTGCGAGGTCTTTGACCTCCCCGTGGAGGCTATCTTTTCCCGCCAGGAATTTGCCCCTATGTCCACTGAAATCTATAGGAAGAATTCCTAATGGCTAACGCAATTCCTGCCTCTGTTTCTCGCCGCAAGCGCCTTGTCCTGGCCGGCGACATTTTCCTCGGCCTGGCCATCGTAGCTGCGGCCCTGCACTTCTTCACGCTCAGCTTGTCTAACTTGCTATGGCCGATTGCCGGTATCGCGGCCACCATCTACACCACGTCGCTCCGGCAGTCCATCCGTCGCCTCGATGAACCCACCACGGAGATGGATGAGTACGAACTGCGCCTGCATACCGACGCCCGCGACACAGGACTTAAGACCGCAGTGGTTATTTCTATAGTGCTCTTCCTCGTCGCCGTCACCACCGCATTCGGCCTGCGCTTTCTCGGGGCGGAGCAGGTTGCAGTGGAGGAGGCGACCTCGGGGGCTAGTATCGCCATCTTCTTTGCCAAGCTCATCTATACCCAACTGCTGTGGATCCCTTTTGCGGTAGCCAAGGAATTGGCCAATAAGCTCAACGCGGACGAGCTGCGCAGCGGAGGAAACTAGCGGAAATCGCGGGAGCCGCGGGAGAGGAATTCGCCAAAGTCCAGCGGCTCGAGCTTATCCGCGACCACGCTGACCGCGCCGGTGGCGTTTTGTACGATGCCGCGAATGATCATTGCACGGGCGGTGCGGGCCAACACCTTATGCCGCGACCACAATCCGGGTGAGACCATCACGTTCATCAGGCCGGTTTCATCCTCTACACCCAAAAAGGTCAAGCCAGACGCAGTACGCGGGCGCTGGCGGTGAGTAATAATGCCGGCGATGCGCACGCGGATGCCATCGGGGATATGGGGAAGTTGGGAGGCAGGGAGGACGTCGGCAAGCGAGGCACGCACCAGCTCCATCGGCTGCTGGTTATGCGTTACGCCGGTGGCGGCGACGTCGGTAGCCATAAGCTCGAAGGCAGACATGCCGGGCAGGTGCGGCGAGGCCAGGGCGGACGTGCCGGGCAACATGCCCTCGCGCTCGGTGGCAGCAACGCCGGCCTGCCACAACGCCTGGCGACGGTCCAGCCCAAGGCACTCCAACGCCCCGGCAGTGGCCAACGCTTCCACCTGCTCCACGCTGAGATCCGCCCGGCGCGAAAGATCAGACACGCTAGTAAAAGGCGCGGCCGCCTCTACACGCTCGGCGGCGGACTCCCCCAACCCCTTGATGAGGTTAAGGCCCAAGCGAATCTCGGCCGAGGCCGTCGCGCGGGCCTGGGCGCCGGAGTCATTAATGCTTACCGGCAGCACTCGCACGCCGTGGCGCCGGGCATCTTGGATGAGCGACTGCGGGGAATAAAAGCCCATCGGCTGCGCGCGCAGCAGGCCCACGCAAAACTCCGCCGGGTAGTGGTATTTAAACCACGCGGAAAAATACACTAACGAGGCAAAGGACTGCGAGTGCGATTCCGGGAAGCCATAGGCTGCAAAGGCCACAATTTTGGTCCACAGCTTATCCGCTACCTCACCCTCGATACCATTGGTCTCGCGCAGACCGGCATAAAAACGACTGCGCAGCGCGGCCATCTTTTCCGGGGAGCGCTTCGACCCCATGGCGCGGCGCAGATCATCAGCCTCGGCACCGGTGAAGCCGGCGGCGTCGACCGCGATCTGCATCAACTGCTCCTGGAAGAGCGGGATGCCCAGCGTCTTACCCAGGGACTTTTCCAGCACCGGGTGGTCATAGGTCACCTCCTCTAAACCATCGCGGCGGCGCAGGTAGGGGTGCACGGATCCGCCTTGGATGGGGCCAGGTCGAATGAGCGCGACCTCGACCACCAGGTCAAAGAAGCGGCGCGGTTTCAGGCGCGGCAGCGTGGCTAGCTGCGCGCGGGATTCCACCTGGAAGACACCCACCGCATCGGCACGGCAGAGCATGTCATAGACCTCCGGCTCGGCTAGATCGAGCTCCCACAGGTGCACCTCACGGCCGGTGGTGGCGCGCACGGCATCAATCATGTGGTGCAGCGCCTCCAACATGCCGAGGCCCAAAAGGTCGAATTTCACCAGGCCAGCGGCCGCACAATCGTCCTTATCCCACTGCAGCACGGAACGATTTTCCATGCGCGCCCATTCCATGGGCACGACGTCCGCAATGGGCCGATCGCACAGCACCATGCCGCCGGAATGAATTCCTAGGTGGCGGGGCTGGCCGAGGAATTGCTCGGCCAAAGAGGAGACGTCGGCAGGCGGCTCGGAGGTACCTTTCGACCACGCATCGGCCGAGCCCTGCGGGTAGCCCAGCGCACGCGCGGCATCGCGGGTCGCCCCCTTGCGGCGATAGGTAATGACATTAGCCACTTGCGCCGCGCGTTCCCGGCCGTGGGTGCGATACGCGTACTGGATAACTTCTTCGCGGCGGCCGGACTCGATGTCGATATCAATATCGGGCGGCCCATCACGGTCCGGGGAGAGAAAACGCTCGAAAAGCAGCTGCGCAGAGATGGGCTCGGCATTGGTAATGCCCAGCGCGAAGCACACCGCAGAATTGGCGGCCGAGCCGCGGCCTTGGCACAGGATATTCTCGCGGCGGCAAAAATCCACCAGGTCGCACACGATCAGAAAGTAGCCGGGGAAGCCCAGCTGTTTGATGACGCCCAACTCATGCCGAATCTGCTTGCGCGCCGCCTGCCTGATCTCGACCGGGCGCGAAGCATAGCGCTCCTTGGCGCGGCGCCAGACCTCGTACTCCAGCCAACTCATTTCGGTATGCCCCTCCGGCACCGGGAAATGCGGCAAGTTGGGTGCGAGTGCATCCCAGGTAAAGGAGCATTCGCGAGCTAGGCGCACGGTTTCGGCAATAAGCTCCGGCCGATCGGGTAAGAGCTGAGCCATTTGCTCGCCGGACCGCAGCCAGCCGGCCCCCATGGGGTGGGCATGCGGGGCGGCGGCAGCGAGGGATTCGCGGCGGGCTAAGGCGCGCTTGGCGGCGGCGAGCCGAGCTTGGTCGCGGGTCGCGGCCGCAGGCCGTGCGGTTGCGATAGCCCGCAGGTTATTGTACCTATCAAGAAAATGGTGCCGATCCGCATCTTCGGGGGACATGCTGCACGAATATTCGAGAACTATGCTGTCTATTTTTATTCTTTCGAGCAAGTTATCGATTGCCACCAATGCTTCCGGCCCTACTAGGAAGAAGCATTCATCTTCTAGTTCGCGCGCCACCTCATCCAAGGGCGGGTAAGCCACTTGCCCCTTCTCCCCCGCCTCCATCCGGGCGCGGGCAATGAGTCTCGATAGGCGGCGATAACCCTCCGGCGTGCGCGCCAGCACGGTCACCGGAGCCTCCACGAGGGATAACTCCGCTCCATATATGGCCGGAAGCCCTGTTCTAGCAGCGGATTCGGCAAATTTCATCAGACCGTAAAAGCCATCGCGATCCACGATAGCCAACCCTTCGAGCCCTAGCTCCACGGCCCGAGCCACCAGCTCCTCCGGCTCGGCGGCGCCGTCGAGGAAGCTATACGAACTTACCGCGTGCAGCTCCGCAAAGGGTACGACGGAATGCCCGCGCCGGGTAGGAACCGTTGGCCCGTGAAGGTGATTAACCGGCACGGGTGCAGCAGATTCACGGCCGGAGAGGATGCGCTCCACCCGCGACCACGATAGTGCCTTTCCGCCATTAAATTTCACCCCACACAGCGTAATGTCGAATTATTGTTCTATACAACCCGGCAGGACGTGATGCCCGCAATAGACAAAGCGGTTCGCTGATTGCTAAGTTGCTAAACAGTCAATTTATTTCAACTCCTACAAGAAGGGGATTCCCCATGCAGATCCGTCGCGTAGTGGCTGCTACCGCCGCCGTAACCATCGCCGCCACCAGCCTGGTGGCCTGCTCCTCCGATGACTCCAAGTCCCTCAAGGTCGGCACCACCGACGATGCTAAGCAGGCGTGGGTAGCGTTCGAACAGGAAGCAAAGAACGCAGGCTACGACATTGACATCACGCCTTTCTCGGACTACAACACCCCGAACCAGGCTCTGGACCAGGGCGAGCTGGATACCAATAACTTCCAGCATCTGAAGTTCCTGGCGGAATATAACCACGGCAATGACACCAACCTGGTGCCTATCGTGGCCACCGAGATCGTGCCGCTGGCACTGTTCTGGAAGGACCACGACTCCCTCGACGGCATCGAGGGCGAAGAGGTCGCCATCCCGAACGACTCCACCAACCAGGCTCGCGCCATCAACGTGCTGGTCCAAGCCGGCCTTATCACCCTGAAGGACAAGAACAACCTGGAGCCGACCCCGCTGGATATCGACGAGAAGAAGTCCAAGGTCAAGGTCACCCCGGTAGACGCTGCGCAGACCACGTCCGCACATGGCGAAGGCACCCCGGCGATTATCAATAACTCCTTCCTGGAGCGCGCCGGCATCGACCCAGCCACTGCCATCTTCCAGGACGATCCGAACTCCGAAGAGGCAGAGCCGTACATCAACGTCTTTGCCGTCCGCGAGGAAGACGCAGACAACGAAGACATCAAGAAGCTCGCCGAGCTATGGCACACCGACGCCGTTCAAAAGGGCGTCGACGAAGACTCCGCCGGCACCTCCGTCCAGGTGGAGCGCAGCCAGGAGGATCTGCAGAAGATCCTAGATAAGCTCGAAGCAGATCTGGACTAATCACCCTTGCTTTACCCCGCCGGAGCCCCCGGCGGGGTTTGGCACTTTCCTAGCTAAGGACGCAAACACGTGGCAGATTCCACTCAACGCGGCACCCGCATCGAGTTCCGCGAGATCACCAAGGTCTTTAAACAGAAAAAGGCACGAGTCAAGGCCCTCGACAATGTCTCCATGACCATCGAGCCCGGCGAAATCGTCGGCATCATTGGCTATTCCGGCGCCGGCAAGTCCACCCTCGTGCGCATGATCAACGGTTTGGACACCCCGTCCGCGGGCGAGCTACTGCTTGATGACACCAATATCGTCGGCATGTCCGAGAAGAAGCTGCGCGGCATTCGCCGCAATATTGGCATGATCTTCCAGCAGTTCAACCTGATGAACTCGCGCACCGCGGCGGGCAATATTGAATACCCGCTGCAGCTGCAGGGCGTCGGCAAGCAGGAGCGCACCCAGCGCGTGCAGGAGCTACTGGAATTCGTCGGCCTGGGAGACAAGGGCAAGAGCTACCCGGAGCAGCTTTCCGGCGGCCAGAAGCAGCGCGTTGGCATTGCCCGTGCGCTGGCCACCAACCCTTCGCTGCTGCTTGCCGACGAAGCCACTTCCGCCCTCGACCCCACCACCACGCAGGAAGTCCTCGACCTGCTGCGCCGGGTAAACAAGGAATTCGGCATCACCATTGTGGTTATTACCCACGAGATGGAAGTCGTTCGCTCCATCGCCGATAAGGTCGCCGTGATGGAAAACGGCCGCGTAGTGGAACAAGGCAGTGTCTACGAGGTCTTCTCCAACCCGCAGACCTCCGTGGCCGCCAAGTTCGTGGCTACCTCGCTGCGCAACGAGCCCGACGTCGTAGAAACCGATGACCTGCTCGCGCACGAAGGCCGTCTGTTTACCATCAACCTCACCGAGGAATCCGGCTTCTTTACCGCTGCCGCTCGCCTCAAGGAGGCCGGCGTATCCATCGCCGTCGTCCACGGCGGCATCACCACGCTGCAGCAACATTCCTTTGGCAAGCTGACCGTGCGGCTTAGCGGCGATAATAACGCCATCGAGGAGTTCTACCGCACGCTTTCTACCACCACCCAGATTGAGGAGATTGCACGATGACCGTCACCAACCTCGCCCAAGCCGACTGGGACCGCCTTGGCCCCTCGCTCGCCGATGCCATCGTCGACACCCTCATCATGGTCTCGACCACCCTGATCATTTCCGGCATCCTCGGCCTTGGTCTGGGCATGCTGCTCTACACCACCCGCACGGGCGGCATCCTGCAAAACAGGTTTGTCTACGTCATTGTTAACCTGCTGGTGAACTTCGTCCGCCCCATCCCGTTCATCATTTTGCTGGCCTTTGCCCAGCCGTTGACCGTCGCTGTAATGGGCGGTTCCATCGGCCGCGGCCCAGCCACCTTCGTCATGGTGATCGCCGCAACCTTCTCCGTGGCCCGCGTGGTGGAGCAAAACCTCGTGGCCATCGACCCCGGTGTTATCGAAGCCGCTCGCTCCATGGGAGCCTCGCCGTGGAAGATCATCACCTCCGTGATCGTTCCGGAGGCCCTCGGCCCGCTGATTCTGGGCTACACCTTCTTGTTCATCGCCATCGTGGACATGTCCGCTATGGCCGGCTACGTCGGCGGCGGCGGCTTGGGTGACTTTGCCATCGTCTACGGCTACCGCGCCTTCGAGTGGGAAGTCACTGTCGTGGCTACGCTCATCATCATCGTGCTGGTGCAGGCCGCGCAGTTCTTCGGCAACTGGCTATCCTCCAAGGTCATGCGCCGCTAGACCCCGCTTGCCGACGCCGCCCCCGCCCCGCGCGGCCTACTCCGCGACCGGCTCCACGCCGGTCGCTACGATGGCTTGGCCTTTCTTCGGCGCATCGCCGCACGAAGAGACCACGCCTTCTACCTCGCGCTCCTCGAGCGCCACGCGCCAGCGCCGGCCGTCAGCGTGGCTGACCACGCCGTCATCTGCGGCGATGAGCTGGCCGTAAGCGAGGTCCTCGCCGACGTCGATAAGCGAGCGGGCCACTGCCAACTCCGCCACCTGGCCGCGCGGGCCGAAAATCCCGCGCCCGCGATTCGCCGGGTAGAAATACTTCCCCTTCGCCGCCGCCGCAATCATCTGCGCGGCGGCTTCTTTATTCATACGGCCAAAGGAATAGCCCCACGGCATGAGCATGACCGATGGTGCGAACCGGTGGCCCTTGGTGTGCGAGGTCTCCCACACCAAATCCGGGTAATCCGCCACCAGCTCTGCCGCCAGCGGCCGGCCTTTGACCGCGCAACAAGTATCGCGCTTCGCATGCGTGCACACCAGCACCAGCGGCCTCTCCAGCGCACCGCCCCCATTGCGGCCAGGACCGGTCAGATCTAAATCAAGGATCTTCTCCGGCCCTGTCAATAGCACGAGCTCCATAACTCCCTGTTCGGCCCACACCAGGTAGCAGCGGTGCATCTTGCCTACTTGTCGGCCATCGCGGCCCGGCCGGCGAATAAGCTGCAGCCCCGCCGCTCCCTTCAATTTGGCCTTGAGCTGCGCCGTAAGGTCCGGCCCAAAGGTATCGCCGTCCAGCACGTCGCGCGACCATCCGCCCGGCCACTCAAAAAGCACATAGACGGATTCCTTCTTCGCCGTGCCCGGCAGCGGCTCTACCTGGATATCTGAACAGAACTCGGTCATATACCTAAGCCTAACCTTTCTGCATTTCAGCTCACACCCTTGGCAACAATTCAGCCACGAAGCACCCCCTCAGCTATACACTTCACGGCCGAAAATATAACCTAGGGGACATGTTGAAAGTCCGTCTCGCCGCAACGCTTCTCGTCGCAGCTTTCCTCAGCGGTTGCGCCGCCCAAGAGACGGACCGCACCACCATGGCCGCATCCGCAGAAAACTCCCAAATCAACCCGTTGGGCCAGGCCAATATGGAGATGAAAACCCTGCGCCCAAAGGCGCCGTCCGAACTAACGGTGACCGATGTGCGCATCGGCCAGCACGAAGGCTTCGAGCGCGTCGTCTTTGAACTCGACGGCGGTGGCACGCCCGGATGGTTCGTGGACTACGCTGACACGCCTACGCAGCAGGGTTCTGGCAAGACTATTGACCACTCCGGCGATACCGCGCTCAATGTCAATATTGACGGCGTGGTCTACCCCTTCGAAGCCGGCAAGGACGACCCCCGCATCGGCGTAGTAGATGCGCCCACGGAGGGAATTGTCACCCAAGTGGTCAACGGCGGCACCTTTGAAGGCCGCCGCCAGTTCGTCATCGGCATGAACGCCCGCAAGCCTTACTCCGTGCAGGTGCTCGATAACCCCACCCGCCTCGTGGTCGATATTCGCGATTAATAGGTCGCCTCAACCCGCCAGCGGCCGCCGGACCATACCAAGAGCCAAGCCCGCTGATGCTCTTCGTGCTCGGCTTGCCCCACCGCCTGCAGGCGCGCCACATGCTGCGGGCTATCGGTCCACCACTGCGTATCCACCGGCCACGGTCCTGCCCACCCCAGCACGCGGAAGCGGTTCGCACCCCAACCCAAGGTCACCGGCACGCTGGAGAGGAGGGCTTCGGCAGTAACGAAGACGGGGCGCCCGGCGGCGTCGATAAGCCGAATGCGTGCGGCCGGATGATTCGGACCACCGCCCAGCCGTGCAGGCAGGGGCGCGGGAATGCGGCCAGGCCACTCGCCCTGCGGCGGTGCGTCACGCTGCTCACCATAGGGCACGTACTCGATGCGCTCGGCCACCCCACGGCCACCCACTGCCCGCGGCTGCAGCACGCGGTCAATCCCCAGCTGTGATTGCACGCGGGCGATCACGCGCTTGACCTGTTCCTGCGAACCCTCCCCGCCCCAGAGGCCAGCGGCGGCTGGGGCGGCAACCTCCACCGGCTCCAACGCTAGGCGGCGAATGGCCGCGCCCTCACCAGTAGCGCGCGTGAGCCAACCATCGAGCTGCCAGCGCACGCGGTCCGCGGTAGCTTGCTCCGTCAGCGCCTCCTGCGTGCGCCATACCCGCGCCAGCTCCTCGCCGGTGTCAAACTCCGCCACCACGCGCAGCCGCAGGCACACCTTGCCGGCCTCCTCCAAGCGGGCATGCAGCCGAGCCGCGAGTTGGCGGGCCGCGAAGGCCGCCGCGTCCACGCGCTCGATGCGCTCTTCCATTTCCACGGCCAGGTCTGGGCGCGCCAGCTCTGGTGCCACACGCCTATCCGCACGGGCCTGGGCCAGCTCATGTGCGCGACGGCCCGGCTCGCCGAAACGGGTAGCTACCTGCTTAAACGGCAGCGCAGCCAAGTCACCCAGCCGCCGCACGCCTAGCTTATCCAGCTGCGCGATAAACCCAGCATCAAAGCCCAAAGCCTCATCGGCCGCCAGCACGCCTACGGGCTGGGTAGCCAAAAACTCCCGCGAGCCGCCCTCTGGCACCACTGCGCCCACACCACGATGCCGGGCCGCGATGACGGCTGTGGCAATCTCATCGGCGACGCCGAGGGTGGAGTCGAAGCCGGCGTACGAAGAGGCGTCGACAAGCATCTCTAGTGCTTTCTCCCCGTGGTAGCGCAGCGCCGCGCCCGCGTCCACAATCGCCAGGCCCGGGCGCAGCACCTCCACCGAGGACGCCACCGCATCTAAGCCGGCCGCAACCTCCGCAAACGCCGCGCCATCCCGGTCCGGATTGGCCTCCACCACCGTCGCCTCAGGGCACAGCGCTTGGGCCTGGCGCAGGCGCATCCCGCGCCGAACGCCCGCCCGGCGCGCCGCCCTATCACACACCGCCACCGCGTGGTTGCGCGCAATAACCATCGGCCTCTGACCACCGGCAGCCTGGATGGGCCAATCCGGAAACCACACCGCCGCTACCCTCATACGGCCTCCAACCGGCGGCGCTCACCCACCGTGAGCACCCCGCGCGAGGTAGCCTGCTTCGAGGTCACCTCCACCTCCATGTCCACACCGCGAATACGCCCGCTGCCCTTGCCGACGCCCCGATAGGCACTCACCCGAGCCCCTATCCCCACCGCCGTGCCCGGCAACCGGGTGCCGACCGTCAGCACCGCCGCGCGCCCTCCGCGCACCTTCGCCAGCACCGGCCGAGCCTTGGTAGGACTCACCTCGCCGGGTGGCCCATGGTGGATGACGAGGTCCAACCCCTCCGCCAATACTCCCGTCACCATCCAGGATTCCAGGCCCGGTTCCGGCACGATCACCACACGTTCGATATCACCTTTATCGGCCACTTGTGCGAGTAGAAGATCTGGCCACCCCACCACGCCTACATGCCCACCGCTGGCAGTGAGGTGGCAGATAAGCTCCACCACCAGCGCTGGACAGTTCGCACAGTGCACCACCTGCCGGCGCGCCAAGCCACCTGCAGGAAGCAAGCGCGCCAGGTCAGGAAGTGTATCTACCAGCTCTTCTTCCGGGCCACGCTCCATAGCGCGCATGCGGGTACGCAGCATCGCCACACGGTCCGACCTACTTAGCCCGGCCACCGCTTTTTCTAGGCGAACGCTCGTTTGACTCACCTGAATAGTATGAACTCTCCCCCGGACACATGCAAGTGTATGTTCGAATGGTAACCTTAGTGGCATGAACTTCAATGCGGCCTACGGTGCCATGCGCGAGCACACCACCCCCATCCCCACTCCGGCATGGGTGCGCTTGGGCTCGTCCATCCTCATCGGTGCGGCCGTGGCACTCTTGGCAAGCCGCGCGCATATCTTTGCCGCACTGGTTGGGGCGCTCGTATGCCTTGTGGCGGCCTTCGTTCTCGTCTTTGCCCACCCCTACCGCGGCGCGATGCGCGCTTATGCCGACAAGCGCAACGTCACTCTGGTTCCCACCATCGCACAGCTCGTACCGCTTATGATCTTGTGGCTTATGGTGATGCTCGCGCCCATCGTGGCCCTGCCCGCATGGGGCGCCGGCCTAGTGTGGCTAGTGGTCTTTGGACTTAGCTTTTTCGTCTTCCCTCACGTGGATGGCACGCGCCGGCTCGCGTTTGCCTAATCTATACGACACTTTTCGGGGTTATCCACAGCTTTTCCGGCCCTAGTGCCGGGTGTGGGGCGGGTTATCCACAGAATCCGCTGTAGCGGTTGCGCCGGCCGTGCACCGGTGTAGGTGCGCGCCGTAGCGTTGCAGGCATGAACGCACTCGAGACTTACCTCACCGCCTTGGGCCCCGGCATGGACATCATCGCCGGGTGCCACGGCATGTCTGGGTCCGAGCTTATGGACCGCGGCGCGCCCGATGCCATCGCCGCCGACCTACTGCTTTTGTGCGAAAGCTACTTCGGCCGCACCAAATTTACGCGCCTGCAGCGCCGCTCTATTGCCGACGCCCGCCGCAACACCCATTCCATCGCCACGCTTACCGCCCTAGAGCGCATTGTTAACCGCGCGCCCAGCAAGAAGCAGGCCTGGCAACTGCGCGCAGAATGCTGCGCGATGACCGGCTCGATGAGCCACCTCCTTAAACACGCCCGCCGACGCCTGCGCGAAATGAAAGACAACACTGTAAGCCCAGGCGTGCGCACTTACCGACGCCCCAATGACTACTGGACGCTGGCCATCACCGGAACCTCTAGTTTCATCGCGGATCTTAACGCCGCGCTGGCCGCGACCGGAAAGCAATCGCTCGAGGCGGTAGAAAAGATCTTCTTTGACCAAGCAGCGGCCGCCCGGGCAGAAGTGGTGACCAATGCCATCGTGCCGCTGGAAAAATTCATCCGCATCCGCGACGGCCGCGGCGATGATATCGAACTCGATCTGACCAACGGCGCCACCATCACCGGCACCGAATATCTGCGCCGCGTGCTCAACGACGTCGACTTTTCTGGCGACAAAGAAACCGGCTACGTCACGCTCGTGCACCCCGAAGAAGGCCCAGTCAACTTGTACCGGACCGCACGCGTGGCCAATGACAAGCAGCGCATTATGGCCGCTGCAGAAAATCCACGCTGCGCCTGGCCGGGCTGTAACCAGCCGGCCGATCTCTCCCAAGTCCACCACCTTAAAGCGTGGAGCAACGGCGGCGAGACGAATATGAAAAACCTGGTCATGTGCTGCGCTTACCATAATGGCGTCAACGACGATGACCCCAACGCCCCACCTCGGCGCGGCCGCCTCGAGCGGGTGGGCGGACACATTGTGTGGCGGCCACCGTTTACCCCGCGCGAGTAAGCGCCGCCACTAAAACGAGCGAAAAGGCGCCCAGCAATAGCCTGAGCGCCTTCTACGCATGCCGTTTTACTCCCACTCGATGGTTCCCGGTGGCTTGGAGGTGCAGTCCAAGACCACGCGGTTGACGTCCTTTACCTCGTTGGTGATGCGGGTAGAAATCTTCTCTAGCACCTCGTACGGCAGGCGGGTCCAGTCCGCGGTCATGGCGTCTTCCGAGGACACCGGGCGCAGCACGATCGGATGGCCGTAGGTGCGGCCATCGCCCTGCACGCCAACGGAGCGGACATCGGCCAACAGTACTACCGGGCACTGCCAAATCTGATCATCTAGGCCGGCATTGGTCAGCTCTGTGCGGGCAATGAGGTCTGCCTCGCGCAGGGTTTCCAAGCGCTCTTCGGTTACTTCACCGATAATGCGGATACCCAATCCTGGGCCAGGGAATGGCTGACGGCTAACGATCTCTTCTGGCAAGCCCAGCTCGCGGCCGACGGCACGCACCTCGTCCTTAAACAGCAGGCGCAACGGCTCGACCAGTTCGAACTCCACATCATCTGGCAAACCGCCAACATTATGGTGAGACTTAATATTCGCCGTGCCATCACCGCCGCCAGACTCGACGACGTCCGGGTACAGCGTTCCCTGGACGAGGTAGTCGATGGTGGAACCTGCCGGGGCGTCGTCAAGCACGCCTGCAACCGCGCGCTCAAAGGAACGGATAAACTCCGCACCGATGGCCTTGCGCTTGGCTTCCGGGTCGCTAACTCCCGCCAACTTATCCAGGAAGGCGGCACGCTCATCTGCAGTCACCAGCTTCGCGCCGGTGGAGGCAACGAAGTCCTTTTCTACCTGCTCACGCTCGCCGGCACGCAGCAGGCCGTGGTCAACAAAGACACAGGTGAGGCGATCGCCAATGGCACGCTGCACCAGCGCGGCCGCCACAGCGGAGTCCACACCGCCGGACAGGCCGCAAATAGCGCGGCCTTCCTCGCCCACCTGCGCGCGGACATCCGCGATGAGCTGCTCGGCGATATTATCGGCCGTCCAATTCTGCTCTAGGCCAGCAATCTCGGTAAGGAAACGGGTAAGCACCTCCTGGCCGTACGGCGAGTGGAGCACCTCAGGGTGGTACTGCACGCCGGCCATCTGCTTGGCTGGGCACTCCATAGCGGCAACGGGAGCACCGGCCGAGGTGGCAGTAACCTCAAAGCCTTCAGGTGCAGAAGAAACGGCATCACCGTGAGACATCCACACCTTGTGGGTGGACTCTAGGCCAGCGTGAAGCACACCGCCCTTAACGTCTATATCGGTGCGGCCGTACTCACGCTCGCCGGTGGAAGAGACAGTGCCACCAAGCGCATGGTTCATGGCCTGGAAGCCGTAGCAAATGCCGAAAACCGGAATGCCGAGCTCAAGTAGCTCCGGCTTAAGGGCCGGGGCGCCATCGGCATATACGGAAGATGGTCCGCCCGACAAAATGAGAGCGGCTGGGTCCTTTGCTTTAATTTCCTCTACAGAAGCGGAGTTGGGGACAACCTCGGAGTAAATCTTGGCCTCGCGCACGCGGCGGGCAATAAGCTGCGCGTACTGAGCGCCAAAGTCCACAACGAGGACGGGGCGCGGGGTAGTATTTGGCTTAGTCACGTCCCATAGTCTAACCCACTAGACTAATGACCTATGAAGCGCTTGACTGTTGTGCTCGCCTCGGGGCTCTTAATGTGCGGTTGCGATACCACACCAACCACGGCCGCGGTGACGTCTGCGCTGGACGAACAAGGCCCACAGCAAGTAACGCTCTCGGCCGCAGAGATCTTTGGAGACCAGTGGGATGAGTGGGTCCCACTGTGTGGTCCGCGGCAGGCAGAGCGCGTGGGACACTCAGATGTGGCGCATAATTCGGTGGTGCTGCGTGCGGCCGCGGAGAAAAAGGTAGTAGAGCTCAATCCCACGAGAGCACGCGTGTGCCCGGTACAAAATGCAGGGCACTGGCGGCCGATGACAAAGCAGACCACATGGAGGCGCGAAGGTGGTTGGCAGCTAGTCTCCCAACCACTCTCCTAGTCTGCAGGTGTTCATCAGCTAATCAGCGGAATGCGGAAAAGAAGCCGAAGCACAACACGAGGCTGTACCAAAAGGCACAGCCGCGTTGAGGGATTCGATCGGAATTAGTAGCGAACAGCGAGTTTGACCTTTTGGAAGGACTTCAGGTCGGTATATCCGCACTTGGCCATAGAGCGGCGCAGCGCACCGACGAGATTGGTGCGGCCGAAGGGCTCGCTAGAGGGACCGTGCAACACGGTTTCAAGCGAGGGGGCCGCGGAATCTTCTGCAGCTTCGGCCGGGGTGCCGGTGGTGAGAAAATCCACGTCCAGGTCGGTATCGGCACCGGAGAACTGAACGAAGCCTCGCGGGAAGCGCGGGTGTCCGGCCGTGGCGGGCCAGTACCAGCCTTTACCACCGGCCTCGCGGGCCTGAGCAAGCAGCGGCCCTAGGACAACGCCGTCGGCGCCGCACGCAAAAGCCTTGGCGATATTGCCGGAGTTTTCAAACTCGGTATCGGCGATGATGTGCACGTAGCGGCCGCCGGTCTCATCGAGGTAGTCGCGGCGGGCTGCGGCGGCGTCGGCAATCGCAGTGCCCATGGCCGAGTCGATGCCGACGGTCTCGGCGTTGGTGGTCACGCCCGCGCCTACAATGACGCCGGCCGCACCGGTGCGCATCAGGTGTAGCGCGGTGGTGTAGTCGGTGACTCCGCCGGCGATGACGGGAACATCCAGCGAGCCGATAAACTCCTTGAGGTTCAATGGCTCACCGCCGGTAGCCACGTGCTCGGCCGAAACCAAGGTGCCCTGAATAATCAGCAACTCGGCGCCGGCCGCGATGACCTTCGGAGCCATCTCGCGGGCGTGCTGCGGCGAGACACGCACAGCTACAGTGACGCCGGAGTCGCGGACTTGGGAGATGCGTTCGGTAAGGAGGGCGTCGTCAAGCGGGGCAGCGTGTAGTTCCTGAATGATGGAGCTATCACCCGGCTGCGAGTAAATGCGGGCTAAAGCTCCCTCGAGGTCCTTGTGGCGGCCCCACAGGCCCTCGGCATTGATGACACCGAGGCCGCCTTGCTTGCCCATCTCGATGATGAACTCGGGGGTGGCGAGCGCATCAGTGGGGTGGGACACGAAGGGGATGTCGAAGGTATAGGCGTCGATGTGCCAGGTGGTGTCCGCGTCCTTGGAGGAACGGGTGCGGCGCTGCGGCACGATGGATAGTTGCTCTAGATCGAAGGTGCGGCGGGCCTCGCGGCCGATGCCGATTTCGGCGTATTCACGCATGATATTCCTAGCGGTAGTTTGGTGCTTCTGCGATTTGCTGCAGGTGGTGCGGGTGGGATTCCTTCAGGCCTGCGGCGGTGATTTGGACGAAGCGCTTGGTCTTTAGCTCGGCCAAGGTGGCGGAGCCGGTATAGCCCATGGAAGCGCGCAGACCGCCGATAATCTGGTGCACGATGGCATCGATATCGCCGCGGAAGGGCACGCGACCCTCGACGCCTTCCGGAACCAGCTTGTCTTCGCTGCGGACGTCGGCCTGGAAATAGCGGTCCTTGGAGTAGGAGCGCTTCTCGCCGGAAAGTCCGCGGCCCTGCATGGCGCCCATGGAGCCCATGCCGCGGTAGCGCTTGTACTGCTTGCCCTGGTAGACCACGATGTCGCCGGGGGCTTCGGTGGTGCCGGCAAACATGGAACCCAGCATGACAGTATCGGCACCGGCCGCCAAAGCCTTGGCGACGTCGCCGGAGTACTGCATGCCACCATCGCCGATAATCGGCACACCGGCCGGGCCAGCTACTGCGGCAGCTTCCATCAGGGCGGTAATTTGCGGCGCGCCCACGCCGGCGACGACGCGGGTGGTGCAAATGGAGCCCGGGCCGATGCCGACCTTGATGGCGTCGGCGCCGGCATCGATCATCGCCTGGGCGGCCTCGCGGGTGGCGAGGTTACCGCCGATGACATCGACCTTGGAACCGAAATCCTTCTGGACGCGGGCGACCATTTCCAGCACGCGGTTGTTGTGAGCGTGGGCGGAGTCGACGACGAGGGCGTCCACGCCGGCGTCGACAAGCGCGGCGGCGCGCTGGTAGGACTCTTCCCCGGTACCGATGCCGGCCGCAACCAACAGGCGGCCGGCCGAGTCCTTGGACGCGTTGGGATACTGCTCGGTCTTGACAAAGTCCTTGACGGTAATCAGACCGGTGAGCTTATTGTTCGCATCGACGATGGGCAGCTTTTCCACCTTATTGGCCGAGAGAAGTTCGAGGGCTTCCTTTTTGGATACGCCCTCGCGCGCAACGACGAGCGGCATGGCCGTCATGACTTCGCTGACCTTGCGGTCAAAATCAGGCTCGAAGCGCATATCGCGGTTGGTGCAAATGCCCACCAGGGCGCCATCCTCGTCTACCACCGGCAGGCCAGAGATGCGGAAGCGGGCGCACAACGCGTCTACTTCCCCGATGGTCATATCCGGGCGGGCAGTGATGGGGTCGGTGACCATGCCGGACTCGGAGCGCTTCACAATCTCTACCTGCTCGGCCTGGTCCTCGGTGGACAGGTTGCGGTGCAACACGCCGATACCACCCTGGCGGGCCATGGCAATGGCCATGCGGGCCTCGGTCACGGTATCCATGGCGGCCGAGGCAAGCGGAACACCGAGGCGGATATTGCGGGTAAATTGCGCGCCGGTATCAACCTCGGAGGGCACGATATTGGATTCGGCGGGCAAAAGGAGCACATCGTCAAAGGTCAGGCCGCGCAGGGCTACCTTGTTCGGGTCATCTCCACCAGTATGAATACGATTCTCGCTCATCGAGGTCTCTCCTTAACAGGTTTAGCGGCTAACCCAACTGTAGTGCGTTGCCGGCCGAAGACACCATTTGGGCAGGGGTAAATTGCCTCGGGCGAGCAAGTTCAATAGGCTCGCAGGCGTGAACTTCTTCGCCAATATGCCCCGCGATCCTTTCGCCGACGATCCGAATGACCCAGCCTCCTTCTTGGAGGAGGATGAGCAGGTCATGCCGCTTACCGACGACGACCGGATCGCCATCATCCACGACCTCGCGCTGGTGCAGAAATTCGCGTCCATCCTCGGCCCACGCGGCATCGATGGCATCTTCTTCCTGTGCGAGGATTGCCAGGAAAACCACTTCTATGAGTGGGATATTATGGCCGCCAATATGCGCGCCACACTTGAAGGCGAGCTAGCGCCGGTGCATGAGCCGGGCGCCGAGCCAGATCCCTCCCGCTACGTGCCTTGGGACTACGCCTTGGGTTACTTGGATGGCCTAGAGGGCCGCTAGCTTCTACTGCTGCTGGCCCAACTCGATGGTGGTCGTCGGCTCATCCTCAAGGTTGGGATTGGGCTGCGGGTTTGGCTGCCCCTGTTCCGTGACCACCACGGTTCCGGTGGCGTACTGAGTTTCGGTCACGGTGACCTGCTCCGGCTGCTGCTCCGGTTGCGAAGCTTCTTCCGCCACGGTTTCGGTGGCAGTCTCCGTCACGGTGTGCGGGGTGGGCTTCGGTTGCGCAGAGCGCTTTTGTTCCGCCTCGCGGTTGGCGGCGATGGCCTTTTCTTCCTTGCCTTCGGCCTCGTCCAACTTGGCGCGGGCGTCCTTCATCAATTCGCGAGCGCCTTCAATATCGCCTTCGGCCGCGCGAGATTCCATCTCTTCCAGCGTGCCGGCCAGTTCAACGTTGCGGGTCTTATCGCCGTTATCAAAGGTTCCAGCGTGCAACATCGCACCACCGGCTCCAGCGATGACTAGGGTTGCGGCGGCAGCGCCGATGAGCCCATGCACAATGGGGCCGCCGCGGCGACGTTTGCGGGCTTGGCCTAAGTCAATGACCTCAGGCTCAGCGTCGGCGCCTTCTACCAGCGGTGCTGGGGGCATCTGCTTGTCAACGTCCCCCTTTAACTCCAGCAGCAGCTCCGCCAGGTCATCCTGGCCATCGGAAGGGTCGGTTCCCTTCGAAAGCTCGGTGAGGAATGCATCATCATCTACCAAGGGCTGGAGCTGATCCGCGAGGCCGTCATTATCGCCGTGGTGCTTCGGTGCCATGATGGTGTCTCTCCCCCTTCCTTTCTGTTATGAGATATCCGCTGTGAGTAGGGCAAGTAGACCCTTAGTGCGCAGTTTCCTGTGCGGCTTGGAGAGTCTTTCGCAATTGAGCGAGTGCTCGGTGCTGTGCGACACGAACCGCACCTGGGGTGGAACCCACAATTTCCGCGGTCTCTTCTGCCGACAAACCATTGAACACACGCAGAATAACGATGTTTTTCGCCTTGTCACTTAATGTATCGAGCAAGGCGCGCATTCTGTTACTACCGTCGGCCTGCAACGCCCATTCTTCGGGGGTGGCTTCTCGCGCGGAATCTTCCGGGATTTCCTCGGTAGGTGTGGACTTATCGCGGCCCATGGCGCGGTGAGCATCAGTGACCTTATTAAAGGCGATGCCATAGACGTAGGCCATAAACGGGCGACCCTTGTCTTCATAGGAACCAATAGAGGTGGCAACTGCAAGGCAAATCTCTTGGGCCACGTCTTCCGCGGTGGGCTGGCGTCCGCCGCCAATGCGGGCGCGGCAGTAACGCAGCACCTGCGGGTGAATGATCCGCAGGACTTTTTGCAGCGCCCGCCGACTGCCGTCGACGGCATGCGGGACGAGATCCGCTAGCTCCTGTTCCCTATCGCTCACGTATGCACCCTCTGAGATGTTTTCGACCGGTAACTAACCATATTGGCACACGGGAAGTTTATGCAAAGGCAACGCGCAGCCCCATTACCTACGCAAGCTGAGAGATAGAAAATTCACAAACCGTTAACCTTCGACGTTTGCGCTGGTAAACCGTGGTGTAGGAAGAGGAATTGCGAGAACAATACTTAAAAGTCAAAAATCGGTAACCCACCGTTTACCCACGCGCGAAACACTACGTGAGGTTGCTTTCCGCGACACTGCGGAAGCCACACAAGAATTCTCGCCCTTACAAAGGAGCTTAGTAACGTGTCTCAGCCTCATTTGCTTCCCGGTCCCACCGCTGACTTGTGGGATTGGCAGCTACAAGGCGCCTGCCGCGGAGAAAACTCAGATGTGTTTTATCACCCGGATGGCGAGCGCGGCCGCGCCCGCGCCCAGCGCGAGAATCGCGCCAAAGCCATCTGCAATTCTTGCCCGGTCATTGATTTGTGCCGCGAGCATGCCTTGCAATCCGCCGAGCCCTATGGTGTATGGGGCGGAATGAGCGAATCCGAACGCGTCGTAGAGCTTCGCCAGCGCCGCCGCGCCACTGCCCCTGTCAACGCTTAGGACGGGAAACTAGGGGGAGACGAGGGCGTCGGCAAGAAAGCGCCCTGTCACCGAATCACGCTGCTGTGCCAAGTCAACTGGTGAGCTACCATAGACCAGCTGGCCACCGGCTGAACCGGCGCCAGGGCCCAAGTCGATGACGTGATCCGCATGCGCGAGTACGGCCAAGTTGTGATCGATGCAGATGACGGTGTGGCCGGAGTCCACCCGCTCATCACGCCCTGCTCCACGTAGACCACACCCGCACCGCTGCGCTTGGGGCAGGCACCCTCGGAATGCGCGGAAAAGAGTGCGGGTTTGACGCCATTGGCCTTGGCGAAGGCCTTGCGAATGGGGTCGGTATCAGCGGCGACCTTGATGTATTCCACGGCCCTAGTCTAGGCACAACAAAACCCGCCGCGCGGAAAGCGGGGCGGGCGATGTTGGGAAGGTTTAGTGCTGGTGGCCGTGACCGGCGTCAGCAGGCTGCTCTTCCTGTGGCTTTTCCACCACGGAGGCCTCGGTAGTAAGAACCATGCGGGCCACGGAGGTGGCGTTGACCACGGCGGAGTGGGTGACCTTCACCGGATCGATAATGCCGTTATCGATGAGGTTGCCGTACTCCAGGGTATTGGCATTGAAGCCCTCACCGTTGGACATCTCGGCAACGCGGGAAACGACGACGGCGCCGTCGAGGCCAGCGTTTTCGGCGATCCAGAACGCCGGGCGGGTCAGCGCGCGGGCGACGGCGAGAACGCCGACCTTAGCCTCACCCTCGAAGCCCTCGGCAAAGGACTCGAGTTCCTTAGAAATCTGGACCAGCACCGAACCGCCGCCGGCGATGACGCCCTCTTCGACGGCCGCGCGGGCCGCGTTGATGGCGTCTTCAACGCGCAGCTTGCGCTCGTTTACCTCGGTCTCGGTAGCGGCGCCGACGCGGATAACGGCCACGCCACCGGAGAGCTTAGCCAGGCGCTCCTCGAGCTTTTCCTTATCCCAGGTGGAATCGGTGCGCTCGATCTCGCGACGGATCTGCTCGCGGCGTTCCTCTACTGCCTCAGCGGTGCCGCCACCATCGACGATGACGGTGTCATCCTTGGTGATGGTCACGCGGCGGGCAGAACCCAGCACGTCGAGGCCAGCCTCGTTGAGGTTGACACCCACCTCTGGGTCGATGACGGTGGCGCCGGTAACGACAGCCAAGTCATCCATGAATCCCTTGCGGCGCTCGCCAAAGTACGGGGCCTTAACGGCAGCGACCTTGAGCACCTTGCGGATGGAGTTGACGACGAGCGCCTGCAGCGGCTCGCCCTCGACGTCTTCCGCAATGATGAGGGTCGGGCGGTTGGTCTCGGCGATCTTTTCCAGCAGTGGCAGGAAGTCCGGCAGGGAGGAGATCTTGTTGCGGACGAGCAATACTGCGGCGTCGTCCAGCACGGCGTGGTAGGTCTCTTCCTCCGTAGCGAAGTACGGGGAAAGGTAGCCCTTGTCAAAGGAAATACCCTCGGTGACATCGACGGCGGAATCGATAGTTTGGGATTCCTCGACGGTGACAACGCCGTCCTTGCCCACCTTGTCCATTGCTCCAGCAACCATCTCGCCGACCTCCGGGTCGCGGGAGGAGACGGTAGCTACCTGCGCGATTTCGGAAGAGGAGTTGACCGCGGTGGCCCGAGCCTTGAGCTCCTCGACGGCCTTTTCGGCCGCCACCGCGATGCCGCGGTTGAGCTCGACCGGGTTGGCACCGGCCGCTACGTTGCGCAGGCCTTCGAAGATGAGCGCCTGGGCCAGCAAGGTAGCGGTGGTGGTGCCGTCACCAGCGGTGTCATTGGTCTTGACCGCAACGGACTTGACCAGCTGCGCGCCGAGGTTCTCGAAGGGCTCCTCAACGTCGATATCGCGGGCGATGGTCACGCCGTCATTGGTGACGGTGGGGCCACCGAAAGCCTTGGACAGCACGACGTTGCGGCCGCGCGGGCCGAGGGTGACCTTGACGGCATCAGCCAGCGTATCGACGCCGCGCTGGATTCCCTCGCGGGCTTCTTGGTCGAATGCAATAAGCTTTGCCATATTTGGGCCTACTTCTCGATGACGGCGAGCAGGTCACGGGAGGACAGCAGCAGGTATTCCTCGCCGTTGTACTTCAGCTCGGTGCCGCCGTACTTGGAAAAGACCACGGTATCGCCTTCGTTGACGCCTACCGGGGTGACCTCACCCTTGTCGTTGGTGCGGCCTGGGCCTACTGCAACGACGGTAGCTTCCTGTGGCTTTTCCTTGGCAGAATCTGGGATGACCAGGCCGGAAGCGGTGGTGGTTTCAGCTTCTACGATCTGTACGAGGACGCGGTCCTCGAGAGGCTTGATGTTTGCCATGATGTTTCCTCCGTAGTGTTCGTATGCGCACCGGTATGGCGCGCGCGTGCCGGTTGTGGATGTCCAGCACAGCCGTCGTCGCGGGTGAACAACTGTGGGTCAAACAACCTGATTAGCACTCTACCCTCGTGACTGCTAACCCTCAACAATGGCTCGGCCCACATTTTTACGCCCTCAGCGATCCCCTCAGCGCTCCCGTTGCCCGGCGCGCACGAATCCGGCAAGCGTCAGCTTGACGACGCCCAGTGCGATAAACATGGCACCAAAGATTACGGCGAAGGACGGCCACCACAACTCCTCTATCAGCGTCCGGCCGAGGGGAGCCTGTGGGGTAAGAAGGTGGTGGAGAGGGAGAAGCGTCGCCAAGCACAGCGCCCAGACCACGCCGGCCGCGGTCAGGGTGAGGCAAGCTGCTTCTCCCACTTGCACGCGTGTCCAGGCCGAGGGGGTGGCGCCGGCCAGGGTAAGGCCGCGGATATCGGCCGCGATGCGCCCGTGCATCAGCAGCGAGGTAAGCACAGCGCCCACGATGCTGGGAGCAAAGACAGGCCCTAAAAGGGCGACGAAGACTTGCCAGGAGGACAAGGTTCCACCGGCGCCTGCGTCGCTTGCAAAGCGCAGGCCCGAGCCGACGGCGACGATAAAGCCGCCGACGAGCACCCATGGCACGATGTGCGGGGTGGAAAAGCACCGGCGCACGCGCACATTAGCCCCAGCGATGCCGGCCGCGCGGGTCCATTGATCCAGGACAGGCATAAGCCAGGGCAAAAAGAGCGCGACGAGGATGACTAAGCCCATCTCGGCCGAGAGCAGGTCTCCAGGGTCATCAATCTGCAGGCCCCCGTAGGCTGTACCGCCGATAGCCGCGGCCGCAAGCACGAATTTCACCATGAGCCACGCCGGGTGTGCGGCGGCGCGCGGCCGGAATACGCGGCGCAGCGGAGGCAGCGCACCGACTAGTGCCGCGGACATGCAGACGGCTACCGCAATGACAACGACCTGGCCGGTTATGGCAATGTCCGGCATGGGGATACCGTCGCTGCGCAGGGCGCGCACGCACGGGGCAAGCAGAGGGCGGGCTGGCAGCACGCCGAGGAGTCCGGCGGCCGCGCTGACCACTGCGACTTGGCCCAGGATGAAAGCGAGGATCATCCCCCCGGGCATGCCCACCATGCGCCAAGAGCGGTAGATAGGCTCGCGCTCGGCAATGATAAGGCGCATCTGCGATAGCGTCACCAATACCACCACGCACAGGGCCATTCCCAACACCGTGCCACCCAGCGGGCCGGCGGGGTCTTCTTCGGCCCCGGAGGAAGCCACCAGCATGGCCAGCGCCAGGGTGCACGAGGTGGAAGAGACCACCAAGGTCAGTGCCACGGCCAGCCACGATAGCCAATTGGACTGTAAGTCCTTAAGCCACACCAGCATGGGCCACCTCCTCTAAGGAAATGATCCGGTTGGCTGCTTCCGCGGCGAGGTGAGAGTGAGTCACCATGACCACACTGGCGCCATCGCGGGCGGCGGCGCGCAGGTGGGAAAGGACGGTGGATGCGGTGGCGTCGTCAAGCGCGCCCGTAGGCTCGTCAGTGAAGATATAGGGCGCCTGAGCCAGCAGTGCCCGGGCGACGGCCACGCGTTGCTGCTGCCCGCCAGAAAGCTGTGCGGGTAGGCGGCGCTCTAAACCAGCAAGGCCAAGCGAATCAAAGACCTCTGCCACCTGGCCGCGTGTAGGGCGCCGGCCGGAAAAGCGCGCGGTCAAGGTGGCATTGCGCTGCGCGTTGAGGGATTCCAGGAGATTATAGTCTTGGAATACAAATGCACGCTGCTTGCGCCCCGGCGCGTTGACTCGGCCGGAGGTGGGCTTATCTAGCCCGGATAGCAGGTTCAGGAGCGTGGTTTTGCCGCTTCCGGAGGGCCCCATGATGGCGACGAATTCGCCCGGGGCGATGGCCACATTGACGCGATTGAGCACAGTGCGCGACCGTAGCGCTTGCTGAGGTTGTCTGCTTTTAACATGCCTTTGATTCCACTCGGCCATGCAAAAGAAAGACATGGGGCGGGCTGCCCGGAAAATGGTAGAGCTAGCTCTACTGCCCCACCCTGGGTAAGGCGGCTAGGCTCATGGGTTATGCGAACCCTCAAAGCCTGCGCGTGGAGTCTCGTCCTCGGCGCGCTATTTATCCCGGCGTTGGTGGTTTCGGTGCTGATGCTGCCGTGGATTCCGCTGGTGGGACGCGCCGCGGAATTTGTCGGCCGGTTAGGTGCGCAGTGGATGGGCGTAGAGATCCCACCCCGGCGTGCGGGCCGGTGGTTTGATTGGCAGCAGTTTTATCACCTTATCTTGCAACTTTTGATTTCGGCTGCATGCTTTGCCGCGTGGACGGCCTTGGGCTTTACAGCGGGTGTGCTGGTAATTGCGCCATTCGTGCCAAAGACCGAATTCTCCTTTGGCGAGTGGTCTACCTCCAACCGGCCGCTGATTTTCTTAACCTGTTGGCTGACCGCTTCGCTGCTGGTGGCTTTATTAGTGGGGCTCAACCGCCTCTTGGTCTTGGCATCGACCTCGCTGACTCGGCTGGCATTGAGCCCCTCGGCCGAGGAATTGGCGGCCTCGCGCGCGACGCTTATCGATGCCTTCTCTGGCGAGCGCCGCCGCATCGAGCGCGAACTGCACGATGGTCCACAGCAGTACCTCACCGCGCTCAAGCTCAACTTGGCTGCCGCAAAATTGCAAGCCCCTCCTGAGGCGCAACCGACCTTGGCCGATGCGGAACATAATGCCTCATTGGCCTTGGCCTCCCTGCGCGCGACGGTGCGTGGCATTGCCCCGCAGGTGCTTTTCGACGCCGGATTAATCCCCGCCCTCGACGAATTACTCGCCCACTCCGGGCTGGAGACCGAACTACATGTGGAAGGCGTCGAGCGCTCGGTGGATGAGACCACTGCCCTGCTGGCTTACCATGCGGTGGCCGAGGCGCTTACCAATGGGTCCAAACATGGCGCGGCCACTGAGGCGATGGTAACGGTTGCTTTCGGGCAGACGCTGCGCCTCGACATCGTTGACAACGGCACGGGCCCCACGGCCAAGGAGCCAGCTGAGACGGCCATCTCGGACGCAGAAGCTCGGACGGGCACCGGCCTCGCCGGGCTGCGCGAGCGCGCCGCCGCACTGGGCGGCACGGTAAACTTTGCCGCGGCTCATGACGCTGCCGCCGGCGAACGCGGCGGCCGGCTGCGGGTCGAATTACCGCTGAAGGAGGCGGAATGAAACTACTACTGGCGGAAGATTCCGCGCTATTGCGCGCGGGGCTCGAGCAGCTACTCAGCGCTCTGGGGCATAGCGTTACGGCGGCCACGGATGCCGAAGAACTACGCGCCGTTGCTGGGCAAGAAGATTTTGACCTTATTATCAGCGATGTGCGCATGCCACCGACCATGACCGACGACGGCCTGCGCGCCGTGCATGACCTGCGAGCGGCCAACCCCACCCAGCCAGTGGTAGTGCTGAGCCAATACGTAGCGGCAAGCTACCTTGACCGACTCTTGGAGCACGGCGGATTCGGATACCTGCTCAAGGAACGCGTTTCTGATGTGGAAGAATTCGTGCACACGCTAGACGAGGTCGCGCACGGCGGCACCGTGGTGGACCCCGAGGTGGTCACTGCGCTGCTCTCTGCAAAGCGCAGTGGCCTGACCCAGCTCACCGCCCGCGAGCGAGAGGTACTGGGACTTATGGCCCAAGGATTGAGCAATAAAGAAATTGAAGACACGCTCGTGCTCACCGCCGGAGCGGTAAGCAAACATGTCTCCAATGTGTTTTTAAAGCTCGGGTTTCTGCCCGAGGACTCCAACCGGCGGGTAAAGGCCGTATTGGCGTGGCTGCGCCACACCGAGCGCTAGCCACACCCGGGCACGATGCTAGTTACTTCTTCGAGCTGAGCCCACCGAAAATATCGCTGGAACTCAGGGAGCTGCTGCCTTCTGGATCCTTGGGCGCCTCTGGGGCGTCCGGCTCGGTGGAGTCGGCGGGGTCGGTGGCGTCGTCGGCAGGCGTAGCGCCGCGGTCCTTCTTCTTGAGCGAAACCTTGTCCACCAGCGTGTTATCGGCTTCGTTGAAGGTGGTGAAGGTGAGCTTGTCATCGGAGACATCCACGCGCATATAGTCCTCGGTGTAGTCCTGGCGCCACATTGCGGTGGACTCGTGAGCAAGCTTTGGATCGATGGTCTCCATTCGCGCGCCCTTGTGCTTTTTATTATTGACATCGGTGAAGTCGTAATACTTGCCGCCACCCGCGGTGGTGGTGGTCAGGTACAGCGCCTCGCCATCCTTGGGCTCGAGGACGTCGCCGCGCTGCGGCTTCTTTTCCGGCAGGACCGGCTTATTGTTCTTCATCAGGTGGCTGCGGGTGTAGATGTGGTCGTGGCCGGAAAGCACGGCATCGACATTGAGCTCAGAAAGCACCGGGGTGAGCTTCTCGCGCAGGTTGGCGACGTCCCTATCAGAATAATGCGTGCCCTGGGAGTACGGGCCGTGGTGCATGCCGACGACGATCCAGTCATTATCCGCGCCGCGGGATTCGATAGCCTCGCGCAGGAACTGCTCGTGACGGGCGATATCGGCGTCGGAAGAAGCATTGGAATCCAAGCCGATGAAGAGCACGTTATTGCGCTCGAAGTAGTGGTCGCGGATATCGTCCGCCTGGTGCGGGTTGGAGAAGTGCTCATCATGATGCTTCATGGTGAGGTTATAGGTCTCGTGGTTGCCCGGGACCGTATTGGTAGGGATGTGGCGAATCTCCGGAGCGGAGAAGTATGCATCGTACTGCGGTACCTGCGCGCCCCACCCCTCAACTTGGTCACCCAGGGACCAGATCATGCTGGCATTCGGCACATGGGAAGCCGCGTGGCCGATGGTCTTGCGCCACTGTTCGGCTTGGTCATCCACCTTGAGATCTACGCCGATCTGCGGGTCTGCGACGGTAAGGAAGGACCAGTCATCGCCATTGGAGCCAGTGTTAAAAGTCTCTGGCTCGGACCAGCCGCCTTCTTCGGAGCCTACGCGGTAGGAGTACTCGGTATCCGGCTGCAGGTCGGTAGCGGTGGCGAACTGGGACTTGTACAGCAGGGCGCCGTAATCGCGCTCGTCGGCGCGGAAGGTCTTGGTGCCTTCTGGGCCGGTGACCTCGAGGACCTCGTCTGCCTTGGACTTCGTGCGCCAAGTGACCATGACCTGGGATTCATCCGCGCCCGGCTGCAGAATGGTGCGGTAGATAGGAGAATCAGCGGCCAGCGCTGGGGTGGCGGGCACGAGGGCGGTGGCGCCACCCACGGCGAGGGCGGTAACGAAGGAGGCGACGAAGCGCGATGAACGGAGCATACAGTTTTCACCTTTTGAGTCTTAGAAGAAGCGGTACGGCTCCCTAGAACACCATAAGAATGTGAACACCGTACTACGGGCGTGCAAAAAGCGCTTGAACCCTTCCTGTGAGAGGCGGGGTTTAGAGGCTCTTATCGGAATTGATAACGGCCGCGCGCCAGAGGGTGTATTCCTCCGGGTTGTCTTCGCGGTAGTTCTTGACGGCGCGAATGCCCTGTTCCACGGACTCGATGACGGCATCGATGGTGGTATCTTCGCCCTCGGCATCGACGAAAATGACCGGGCCGCAGATGGAGCGGATGGGGTCCTGCAGGAAGGCGGCGTTGCCGGTGGCGGCCGCGTTGCGTGCTAGAGAGGCTACCGGGTTAGGCTCGGCTCCTTCGGCCTTGGCTTCAGGGTTGTAGAGCGCCGCATAGGTGGTGCCATCTTCTTGGAATACAACGGAGACGCGGTCCTCGGTGGTGCCGCCCAAGAACTGGTTGGCATGCTCCAGCTCGAACTCCAGCTTGCGGCGGGTGAGATCAGGGTTGACAAGAAAACCGACGGTCATGAGAGAAAGCTCCTTCAGAAAGCCAAGAGGGCATGAACGCCTTTAGAGTACCGGCCCCGCGCCCCGCCTGCAGCGCGAGCGAGAAGAACTTTAGGTTAACTGCGGCTCTTCCACGTCCATCTGGGTATCGGTGCCTACGTCGAGACCAGAAGGCTGGGCACCTTCATGGATGAGTTGCGCGCCGATGGCCGCGATCATCACCCCGTTATCGGTGCACAGCGAAAAGCGCGGCACTCGCAGCTCTACCCCAGCGGCGGCGCAGCGCTCGGCGGCCAGCTCGCGCAGGCGGGAATTAGCGGCCACCCCGCCTCCCAGCAGCAACACGCGGGCACCGGTATCCTCGCAGGCACGCACGGCCTTAGCGGTCAGGACATCGGCCACGGCTTCTTGGAAGCTGGCACAGACATTTTCCACGCTGATGGTCTCCCCCGCTTTTTCGGCACGCTCCACGTAGCGGGCCACGGAGGTCTTAAGCCCGGAGAAGGAGAAGTCATGGCGGTGCGGGCCGCGCAAATCCTCGGCGCGGGACATGCCGCGCGGAAAATCGATGGTGGCTTCGCCGCGGGCGGCGAGCTTATCAATCACCGGGCCACCGGGGTAGCCCAAACCAAGGAGACGGGAGACCTTGTCGTAGGCTTCACCGGCGGCGTCGTCAAGCGTAGAGCCCAGCTCGCGCATGGGCTTGCCGACGGCCTCTACCTCCAACAACTGCGTATGCCCACCCGAGACCAGAAGGGCCACCGAGTGCGGCAGCTCTTCGCCTTCCAAGTTGGCCACGGCAACGTGGCCGCCAAGGTGGTTAACGCCGTAGAAAGGCACGCCCCAGGCCGCAGCATAGGCCTTGGCAGCCGAGGCGCCTACCAGCAGTGCTCCAGCTAGGCCGGGCCCTACGGTAGCGGCGATGGCATCCGGCTTAGCTATGCCCGCCTCATCTAGCGCAGCCTGCATCACCTGCGGCATGGCCTCAAGGTGGGCGCGGGAGGCGATTTCCGGGACTACGCCGCCGAAACGCGCGTGCTGCTCCATGGAGGAAGCGACAGCATTGGCGATGATTTCCATGTGGCCGTCCTCGCGAAGCTCGACGATGCCCACGCCGGTTTCATCGCAGGAGGACTCGATGCCCATGATCTTCATGACTGCTCCTTAATCTTCAGGGCGCTCGGACTGGCGCGGGCGCACCATCACGTGCGCATCCGCCCCGGAAGGTTGGTAATAGTTCTTGCGGATCCCCTGCTTGGCAAAGCCAAAGCGCTCATACAGGCCAATGGCTGGATCATTGCCCACGCGAACTTCGAGGAAGACCGGGGCATCCTTAAGATCTGCGATATGGCAGATATTATCCATCATCATCCGAGCAATGCCGCGGCGCTGCGCAGCGGGGTCGACGCCGATGGTGTGGATTTCAAATTCCGGGTCCGCGGCCGGGCCCATCATGCCGATGCCCGCATAGCCTAGCAGCGCCACGGGTTCCGGTTCCTCGATCGCGCCTTCCACCCCGAAATAGAAGTTGAAAGGCTGGGCCATTTCCTGGTGGAAAACTCTGCTGGACCAGGGGGCTTCTCCGGGGAAAAGGATCTTTTCCAGCTCGGCGCACCGGGGTGCATCGGCCGGGGTTAGCTCGCGCAACTTCACAGTTCGACCTTGGGGATGGCGGCAGACAGCCGTTGCTTCTTCGGCGGGACCGCGTCCGGACGGCGCAGGTACAGCGGAGCGACGGGGGCCGGTTCTGCATTGAGGTCAGCTACAGCAACTAGGGCTGCTGCGGTGGGATGGGCGGCACGGTGCGGCAGCATGGTCAGCTTCTCTGGTAGCTGTGTGGCCAGACGCTCGGGGATGATGACCTCAGCGGTGGAGGTGAGTTCCACCTCAATTTCTGCCGGTTTATTTACCTCGGGGCCACAAATGCGCTGCACACCGGAGTCGGTGGCGCGGTAGGTCGCCCAATAGATCTCTTTGCGGCGTGCATCGGTAGCCACGAAGGCGGTGGCCTCACTGCCCGCGTCTGCAGGGTTGGCGTGGAGGCCGGCAGCATGAGCGATTGCATCGTGGGTACATACGCCGTGGAGGGGAATGGAGAGGGCGTCGGCAAGCGCGGAGGCAGTCGCCATACCCACGCGCAGGCCGGTAAACGGGCCTGGACCTATGCCGGTGACTACCGCATCGAGATCGGAATACTCCATTCCTGCCTCCGCGAGGACATCGGCGATGGTAGGGATAAGCAGCTCATTGTGCGCACGAGTATCTTCGAGCACGCGCTGGGTAGTCTGCCCAACGGCGGTATCCACTACCCCGGCCACCAGCGCGGTGGTAGCCGTGTCGATCGCGAGGACGCGCATTAGGCGACCATCTTCCACGTGCCATCCTCGCGCTGGAAGCCCAGCGGCTGGGTGCCCTGAACCATGGGCACGCCGCCATCGAGGCTCTGCCCCTGCTGCTCCATGGCCTTGACCTGCATGTCAATCATCTCGCACACCTCAACCTTCTCCGGATCCAGCTCTTCGATGAAAGGCTCAGTGCTCTGGGAGATGGCAACCGCGTAGCTCTTGCCTTCAGGGACCTTGCCATCTTCAAAGGTGATGTCCTTGGTATCGATCTGTGCCTCTTCGACCTTATCTTCCTGCATGCCCGGGCAGATGAAGCCAATGGCGGGGTACTCCTCGCCATAGACATCGGTAGGCATAACGGTCATAACCTCCAAGTTATTCGGTGCCTTGGACAGCGTGGAGGTGAGGTTTCCCTCCAAGTGGTCTTCCTCGCGCAGCGTAGAAGAAGCAAGGAGGACCATCATGACAACGATAAAGATGGCGATGATGGCGGCGGTGAGGTTGCGAGCGAATTTTGTCATGGGGTGAGTAAAGCTCCTTGAAGAATTTAAACTTTCAGGCGGGCGGCGGTAATTCTGGCAACCGATGCTACCTGGTTAACCGCAACACAAAACCCACAGGGTTATGCCTGCCAGTGTAGGCGGGCGACCCTGCGGGTGAGTAATTAACGCGGAGTATTGGCGCTATAGCAACAGCAGGAGCAATACCTGCGAGGCAATAATCTTGCCGATAATCGTGGTGGGATACACCGTAGCCCAGCCACGACCGGCCAGCTCAGTGCCGGTTTGGTCACGAATATAGGCAAAGACTGCCGGGTTGGTGGTCATACCAGCTGCACAGCCCATGGCTTCGTCCCACTTCAGCTTCAGCACCAGCATGCCAATAACGCCGATGAGAATGGCGGAGGTCAAGGTAATAACGAGACCCACGCCCATGATGGTCAGCGAGGACGGATCCGTTAGGGCATCGCGGAAGGAAGCCCCGGCCGAGGTGCCCACGCCGGCGAGAAACAGGGTAAGGCCCATATTGGACAAGGTCTCACGCGTCTGGAATGGCATCTGCCAGTTCAGCCGGCCGGTGCGGTTGAGGTAGCCCAATAGCAGGCCGACAACCACGGGGCCGCCACCGAAGCCCAGCTGCAGGGTGGAACCGCCTGGCATCGGAATCGGAATGAGGCCAAGCAACATGCCCAGCGTCAGGCCGATAGCCATGGACAGCAGGTCCGCGTTACCCAAAGCAGCTTCAGAGTCACCGAGGTACTTGCGCACATAAGACAAGCGGCTCGGGCTGGTTACTACGCGAACACGATCCGAATAGTTAAGCACCGTATCTGGATGCGGAACGAGGTCCTTATCGCCCTTACGAATACGAGCGATGATAAAGCCGTGGTCTAGGCCCTTGATCTCGCGGACCGATTTGCCCGCAATGTCCGGGTTAGACACGGTAACGCGGGCGTACTTTAGACCGGCTTCCTCGGTCAGCTCCACCGGGTATTCTTCACCCAAAATCTCAATGGCCTTATCGACGGCCTCTTCGGAGCCATTGAGGAGGTATGCTTCGCCCTCGCATAGCGGCATTTCTGGGACGGCGAGGCGGTGGCGATCTTCGTCAGAAATGATACGAGTAGCAACGACAGTCTGGCCGGTAACGCGGTAGATATGACCCGCGGTGTCATTAAAGTTCTTGGTCAAGCGCACGCCCTTGGCCACGAGCTCAGCGGGAATCATGCCCTCTGCGCGGGCGTCTTCTTCATGGTTGACCTTGAGCACCTTAGCGCCGATGGCGGCGACGAGAATCGCGCCGATAACCGCACCCGGGTAGGCCAAGGAGTATCCGACAACCGGGGTGGAATCGCCCACCATTTCTACCACGGCGGCCATACCTGGCGTGGAGGAGAGCGAACCGGCAAACATGCCGGTGGCTTCTGGCGCGCTCAGGCCAAAGGCACGGATGAGGCCATAGCCTACCGCGACCAAGATAACCAGCATGCCCAACATAAATACGGTGAGCTTCCAGCCGCGGGTCTTGAACTCGCGGACGAAGGAGGGCCCGAAGCTTAGGCCAATGGCATAAACGAAAATCGCTAAACCAAATTGATAGACCAAAGGCGGGATTTGGATATCAGGATTAGCGGTAGATAGACCCAAAGCTACGAACATCGCAGCCGCGGCACCGAGGGAGATGCCGAAGATCTTGATCTTGCCAATCGCTAGACCCACCGCCATGATGACGAAGAGAGATAGCAAAGGACTAGAGGCGAGAAAATTCAACACCCCAATAGAATTACGTACTGGTTATACCCGCGGCAAGTTCTCCGTCTAGGATATTCATCACTTATCCACACTTTAGGCGGACATGTGTGCTATAGGCCGCCCCGCCACGACCACGTAAAGCGGCGAACATCCTGGTCTGCATCCGCGTATTCCGCCGGCTCGCGGTCGATGCTGATAAACAGATAGCGCTCCGCAATCTGCTCTACTAGTCCCCCGCCCCATTCGGCAATAACCACGGCGTCTTCTAGCTCCGTGTCCAAGTCCAAGGCATCGAGCTCCCCTAGCGGATCCCCGGAATTAGCACCGCCTTCATCGAGCAGGCGGTAAGCATCAACATGAACGAGGTCCGGACCACCTACGGTTGAGCGGTGCACGCGGGCAATGACGAAAGTCGGCGAGGTTACCCGCCCCTTGACCTGCATGCCCTTGGCGACGCCCTGCGTCAGCGTCGTTTTTCCAGCCCCCAACGGCCCGTCCAGGATCACCACATCGCCAGCTTCAAGGGCCGCACCCAGCTCTGCGCCGAAGGCATAGGTTTCTTCCACCGTGGATAGGTCACGGCTGCCGGATTCCGGAAAGCTACTGCGCATCTTCTTCTCCTATGTATTCGCGTTCGGTGCGGCCATCGGGCAAGCAGACCACCTCGTAGTTGATGGTTCCTGCCGCCGCGGCGAGATCCGTAGCCGATACTCCCCCGTTGCCGAAAATCACGGCATCTTGACCCGTGTCCACGCCATGGGGGTTGTCGCCCAAGTCCACCACAATCTGATCCATACAGATTCGGCCTACCTGTGGATACAGGTGCCCGCCAATGCCCACGTGCAGATCGCCTTGATAACCACGCGGCAGGCCATCTGCGTAGCCGCAATCCACGGTGGCTAAAAATCCCGGCTTATCCGCCTTCCAGGTCAGTCCATAGCAGGTACCTTCCCCTGGTTGAATGGGCTTTACGTTAAAGATCTGCCCGGACCAGGTCATGGCTGGGCGCAGACCATGCTCGCGGCCGTCAATAGGCTCCAAACCATAGCAGGCGGCGCCTACACGTACCTGCTCAAAATAGGAGGAAGGACGCGTCAGCACAGCTGGTGAATTGGCCAGGTGATTGACTGGGCACTCCAGCCCAATCTCGCGCGCGAGACGCAGGGCCGTGCGGAACACCTCTTCCTGGGCGTCATTGTGCGGATTATCCGGCTCATCGGCACACGCAAAGTGGGACATGAGGCCGAGCACCTTGATGTGTGGGGCGTCGCGCAGCACCTTAAAGGTCTCTACCCAATCGTCCTCATCCACGCCGGCGCGATGCATACCGGTTTCCACCTTGACGTAAATCTCCGCGGGAATTTCGGACTTGACCAATTGATGCGCCTGCTCGAGTGAGTTGACCGCCACCTCAATGCCGCAGGCAAGCGCTTCTTCGAGGATTTCTTCCGTCTGCCAGATCCACGCCACGATGGGTGAATCCACGCCCGCGCGGCGCAGCTCCACGGCCTCCCGCAAGGTGGCCACGCCAAAGCAATCCGCGCCCGCGCGCGCCATCACCGGTACAACCTTAGCCGCGCCGTGGCCATAGGCATCGGCCTTAACCACGCACATGAGCTTGACCTCAGGCCCTACCTTTTCCTTGATGAGGCGGACGTTGTGCGCGATGGCGGAGAGATCAATGGTGGTTTTCAGCATGTCCACCATTGTGCCACTGCTCACCCTTTTGCTGAATTCGGGCGGGTAGGGGCGCATTCACCCGCGATAGCTCGACCTAGGAGTCAGCTCATCCAATGTCCTCTATGGAAACTTGCCTCGTGAGTTTTATCCGCGAGCAGAAATCTTCATCATGGCTCACCACCAGCAATGCGCCCCGATATTTTTTCAATACCGAGACCAGCCAATCAACAGTTGAAATATCAATGTTGTTGGTCGGCTCATCGAGCATTAGCAATTGCGGCGCCGGATCCGCCAAAAGCACTCTGGCGAATTCCGCCCTAAACCTTTCGCCTCCCGAAAGGGTCCTTGTCAACGCATGAACCGAGTCAGATTGAAACAACAACTGAGCAAGCTGATCACGGATAAACTGTGGATCCTCTCTCGGATTCGCGTTAGAAACCACGTCCCATACGCTTAGAGAAGGATCTAATTCAATTCGTTGACGTAAGTACCCCGAGTTGTCGATCACGTAGCCCACTTCACCGGAATGAATTCGGTTTAAAAGCGTGGTCTTGCCACTTCCATTTGGTCCTGACAAGCGCACGCGTTCTGGGCCGACAATCGTCAGCCCGGGAATCGAAATAACCCGCTTTCCTTCCGGGAGCTCAGTTTGTGGCAGCTCGATATACACCGAATCATCATCTCGCATGTTTCGCTCAGCTCGAGCTAAAGAGTGTTGAGCCGCTTCAACTGCGCCTGAATGCAGCTGCGCTCTGTGCGATGCCGTCTTTTCGGATCGCTGCTTATCAAGCTTCATCGTCATACCTGGTTTGCGCTTCGACTCCGCGAACTTCTTTCCACGGCGCGCATCACGCGCAATCCGTGTTTGCATTGCTTGTCGTTCGCGGAGTTGCTGCTTATAAGTCGCCTTGGCGGTAGATACTGCTTTTTGGGCTACTTCCTGTTCTGCATTAATCGTGGCAAGGTAGTCGGAATAGTTGCCTTGGAAGAAGCGTAGGTTCCCATCCCTTAACTCCGCTACCTCAGAAACTACATCCAACAGGTCTTTGTCATGGCTTACCACTAACACCGGCGCCGCGGCATTTACCAACATATCTTTCAGATATTTCTTTGCAGTTCCATCGAGGTTATTGGTCGGTTCATCGAGGATAATGAAATCTGGCTCAGACAAGAACACCGCCACCAAAGCGACGCGGACCGCTTCCCCTCCAGAGAGGCTTTCGATAGGGCGGTCCAACGGGATATCCAATCCAGCGGCAGAAAGGGCAGCGGTAATGCACTCACCGACGTCCCATTGCTCCCCAATTAACTCATAGAGTTCAGGGTCATACTCACCAGCTTCGACTGCGGAAATCGCCGCGAGCACCTGGGTTACACCGAAGATGTCTGCTACTACGTCATCTCTATTCCAAGCAAGGTCTTGTGGCAGGTAAGCTACCGATTCCGGCTTTTCCACCGTTCCGGCCGTAGGCAAGATATTTCCAAGGATGACGTCTAATAGAGTTGTCTTCCCTGCACCATTATCCCCAATTAGTGCAGTTAAAGGGCCAGAAAAGGCACCGTTTAGGCCACTGAAGCAGGTTGTGCCATCGGGCCATACTAGAGAAAGGTCGTTCAATAAAATAGGCATGCTTAAATCCGTTCTTCCTTTGGTGTTTTAGGCGAAAACACGACGGATGAGCACTGCCTACTCCTTTCACCGACAACAATTGCTCTCAAAAGCATAACAGCTTCAAGCTGCAAAGAAATGCCAAAGCCCCCTTTCCTACCACGCATGAAACGCAGCAGGTAAGGGGGCCTAACGGCGGACGCTTGGGGTGGATTACTCCACGGTTACAGACTTAGCCAAGTTGCGCGGCTGGTCCACATCGTAGCCCTTGGACTTGGCTACGTGAGCGGCGAAGATCTGCAGCGGCACGGTAGCCAGCAGCGGCTGCATGAGGGTTGGCGCCTTAGGGATGCGGATGACGTGGTTAGCGTAATCCTCCACGGCGGTATCGCCTTCTTCCGCGATCACGATGGTAATGGCACCACGGGCGCGGATCTCTTGGATATTGGAGACAACCTTGGAGTGCAAGGAGTCGCGGCCACGTGGGGATGGCACGATAACGAAGACCGGCTGGCCTTCTTCAATAAGCGCAATTGGGCCGTGCTTGAGCTCGCCGGCAGCAAAGCCCTCGGCGTGCAGGTAGGCAATTTCCTTTAGCTTTAGTGCGCCCTCGAGAGCCACGGGGAAGCCGACGTGGCGGCCCAAGAAGAGCACGGATTCCGCGTCCTTCATGGAGTTGGCCAGGTTGGCTACTTGGTCTTCCTCGTCAATGACGTTCTGCACCTTGTCCGGCATATGGCGCAGTTCCGCAAGAACGCTCTGGATCTCATCGGCAAACATATTGCCGCGCAGCTGGGCCAGGTAGAGACCAAGCAGGTAGGTGGCGGTAATCTGCGCCAAGAAGGCCTTGGTGGAGGCCACGGCGATTTCCGGACCGGCGTGCGTATAGAGCGCGGCATCAGATTCGCGCGGGATGGACGAGCCCTGGGTATTGCAGATAGCAATAACCTTGGCGCCCTGCTGGCGGGCGTGGCGCACGGCCATCAGAGTGTCCATGGTCTCGCCGGACTGGGACAACGCGACAACGAGGGTCTTCTCGTTCACGATGGGATCGCGGTAGCGGAACTCGTGGGCGAGCTCAACCTCGGTAGGAATGCGGCACCAGTGCTCGATAGCGTAGCGTGCCACGTGACCGGCGTAAGCGGCGGTGCCGCAGGCGATGACGATGATCTTGTCGATGGACTTCAGCACGGTCTCATCGATGCGCAGATCATCGAGGGTCAGCTGGCCCTGTTCATCGAAACGGCCGAGCAGGGTATCGCGCACAGCAGCGGGCTGATCGTGGATTTCCTTTTCCATGAAGGAATCGAAGCCACCCTTTTCAGCAGCGGCGGCATCCCACTTGATTTCAAAAGGCTTGCCCTGCGCAGGGTTGCCCTCATAATCGGTGATCTCTACCTCGTCAGCGGTGATGGTTACGACCTGGTCGTTGTCCATCTCCACGGCGGACTTGGTGTAATCAATAAAGCCGGATACATCGGAGCCGAGGAAGTTCTCGCCCTCGCCCAAGCCGATTACTAGCGGGGAGTCGCGGCGGGCGGCAACGATGCGATCGGCCTGCTCGGCGTGGATGGCCAGCAGGGTAAATGCGCCCTCCAGGCGTGCGCAGGTCAGCTGCATCGCCTTGGTCAGGTCACCAGCGGCCTCGTTGTGGAAGACATCGCCCAACAACGTAGCGGCAACTTCGGTATCGGTCTCAGAGACGAAGTTATAGCCTTTATTCAAAAGCTCGGACTTGAGCTCGGCAAAGTTCTCGATGATGCCGTTGTGCACCACGGCCAGCTTGCCGCCATCGACCACGTGCGGGTGCGCATTCAGGTCGGTGGGTCCACCATGGGTGGCCCAGCGGGTATGGCCAATGCCCAACACGGAGTCAGGCAACGGGCGGGCTGCAATCTCAGAATCCAGCGCAGCGACCTTTCCGGCCTTCTTGCGCCAGCTGATTTCTCCATCTGCGTACATCGCTACGCCAGCGGAGTCATAGCCGCGGTATTCCAAACGGCGCAGCCCTTCCAGAACTACGTCGAGGGCGAAGTAATCACGGTCACCACCAGCGTGACCAATATATCCAACAATTCCACACATGGTTGCTGATTTTACAGCACCAGGGGCAAAGCTCTAGGCGGGCGGGGCGTCGGCAAGCGGGGCATGGCACCCCACCCGCTAATGCGCTGGGAAAACTAGCGCGTCGCCTGCTCCAAAAGTTCCAAAATGTGGTGATAATCCTCGCCGGTAGCGCGGGTTAGGCCAAGCTCACAGGTGCGGTTGGTCGAGGCATGATACTGCGCGCCGATTTCCTTGACTTGCGCTGCCTCGGCGCGGGTAGCAGCCTCTGTAAGCTCCGGGTGGAGCATGCCGCGATCGCCGGCATAACCACAGCAATTCCAGTCGGTAGGAATGTGGACCTCGGTCGCCGCGGCGCGGGCTACCGTTTCTAAATCCTCCATCATGCCGAGCTGGAAAGACGAGCAAGTGGGGTGCACGGTCACGGAAGCGACCGGGTGCTGCACATCGAGCTGTGGCAGGAGGGTATCGGCGGTAAAGCTAATGGCGTCAATGACGGTAATGCCCACGGATTCCAGCATGTCCTTGAAACCGGCGGTACAGCTGCTGGCGTCCACGATAACTGGCAGGCGCGCACCATCAGTAGCGTCCATGACGATATCGCGCACGCGCTGCTCCATTGCATCGTGGCCGGCCTGCATGCCCTTGGAAGACCATGGTGTACCACAGCAGAGCTTGTCGATGCCCTGCGGAACCTCCAGCGCTACCCCGGCGCGCTCCAAGAGGGCGAGGAAGGAATCGGTAGCGCCCTTGCCGCCGCCTTGCGGGCCGAACATGGTGTTTACGCAGGCTGGCAGGTAAATGCCGGTGGTCTGCGCGTAGCGGTCTCCCACGCGCCCGGCCAAGCGGCCGCGGGACTTGCCGCCTTTGCCCAACTCCGGCTGGTATTGCGGCAGGTTATCGGTGCCGATGAGGCTGCGACCCACATCGGTGACCTTCTTGACTAGGTCCGTAGGCAGCAGATGCGCTCCGGTCAGCGCTAGCCCAGCGCCCTGGCTAACGACCCGCCAATTTTTCGCGGCAGCGCCCCATAGCTTTTGCTGCGCTGGTTGGGCCTCCTCGCGACGCAGGCGCTTGATGAACTTGCCGGTATCGATGCCTACTGGGCAAGCAGTGCGGCACATCGAGTCCACGGCGCAGGTCTCAATACCCATGTATTCATAGGCCTCATCCAGCTCGGCCACGAGTTGGGTATCGCCGGCTTCTTCCGCGCGCTTGCGGGCGCGGCGCACCACGATGCGTTGGCGTGGGGTAAGCGTGAGGTCACGCGACGGGCAGACCGGCTCGCAGTAGCCGCACTCCACGCAGCGGTCTACCTCCTCTTCCACGGTGGGATTGAGTTTGATGTTTTTGATGTGCGCGTCCGGGTCATCGTCCAAGATGACGCCTGGGTTCATGGTGTTGGTGGGATCGCAAGCACGCTTGAGTTCCTGCATAACCTCATAGAGCTCGTCGCCATACTGGCGGCGCACATATGGTGCCATGGCGCGGCCGGTGCCGTGTTCTGCCTTGAGGTTACCCTCGGCCGAGAGGACCAAGTCCACCATGCCCTCGTTGAAATCGTTATAGCGGCCGATGGCGTCATCTCCTTCAAAGCGGTCCGTGAGCAGGAAGTGGATATTGCCGTCTTTGGCGTGCCCGAAGATAACGGCGTCGTCATAGCCATAGCGGGCAAAGAGTTCCTGCAGGGAAGAACACGTATCCGCCAGATCGCCGACGGGCACCACGATGTCTTCCAAAAGGGCGGTCGTCCCGGATGGACGTGCCTCAGCCACCTGGGCGTAGAGCCCCTTGCGGAAGCTCCATGCGGTATTGCGGGATGCAGCATCGGCTGAGAAGGCAGCCGGCGACTGCAGCGGCAATTCGCGCAGCAGCTGCGAGCCTTTGCCTTCCTTCTCCCGCAATTCTTCTTCTGCATCCGCGTGGTACTCAATGAGCAGCGCGGCCTGCTGGTCCACATCGAAACCAGTGATGGCCTGCGGCACCTTATAAAAGCCTTGGCCCACGCGAATAGAGGCGGAATCCATTAGCTCCAGGGTGGCCGCCCCGGTATCCAGCAGGGCCGGCAGGGACTTGGTGGCAGCGGTGAGGTCATTAAATACGGCCACCGTGGTGGTGGTCAGCTTGGAAATCGGCACCGTGCGGAAAACCGCTTCCGCAATGAAGGCCAGGGTTCCTTCCGAACCGATAAGCAGGTGCTCAAAGAGCTTGACCGGGCTATCAAAGTCGAGGAAGGAATTGAGACCATAGCCCATCGTGTTTTTCAGCTGGAAGTGGCGGCGGATAATATCCACGGATTCCTGGTTATCGCGCACGCGGCGCTGCAGGCGGAGAAGTGTCTCCACCAGCTCCGGTTCCTGCTCTTGGAACTGTCGGTCTGCGTCCGGATCGGCAGTGTTGATTACGGTGCCGGTAGGCAGCACGAAGGTCAACGATTCCAGAGTGTTATACGTATTGAGCTCAGTGCCGCAGGCCATGCCGGAGGAGTTATTAGCCACCACGCCGCCGATGGTGCAGGCAGACTCGCTGGCCGGATCCGGGCCGAGCTTGCGGTTGCGCAGCCCCAGACGGGCGTTGACCTGACGCACCGTCGCACCAGGCTGGACGCGCACGCGCTTGCCCTCATCAAGTACTTCGATGCCGCGGAAGTGCTTGCGCACATCCACCAGATAGCCATCACCGGAAGCCTGGCCGGCAAGGGAAGTGCCGCCGGAGCGCAGGGTTACCGGAATATTCTGCTGCCGGCCCGCACGGAAGATGGCGGCCACGTGCTCGGCGGAGCGAGCTTCAATGACTGCCTTGGGGGTGTACAGGTAGTGCGAGGCATCGGAGGCATGTGCCACACGATCAATGACCTCGGTCTTTACTTCCATCCCATAACGAGTAGAAAGTTCTTCCACATCAACGACGCCGGTAGTCATGTACCGCAGCCTGCCTTCCCAGAAATGAACGAGTATGTAGTTGCCCACACATTGCACTCCCCTACGCACAGGGGCGCAAGTTAGGAGGGGCTTAGTAAAGCCTTGCCGCCACACCCGCGACTGAGCTGGATAATGCGCAGACATTTCTCAGCTAAATCCGCACCCTTTCCCGCCTAGCGGGTAATCTTCATCTATCCTGGAATGCGTGTCTGCGAATTTGAAGAAACATCTAGCAACGTTGTCGAAGCGTGGCCGCAACCGAGTTTTGGTTGGCGACCTTGACTATGCCGGAATCACCGGCAAGGTTTATACCCCCGCGGAGGGCCAGAGCCTGCCCGCCGTGGCTTTTGGCCATGACTGGATGCACAAAATTAAGGATTATCACGCCACCCTGCGCCACCTGGCTAGCTGGGGCATCGTCGTGGTAGCCCCCGATTCTGAGACTGGCCCCTTCCCCAACCACCGCAACCTAGCTGCGGATATGGAATCCGCGTTGCAGATTGCCGCTGGGGTAAAGCTGGGCGCTGGCAATATTACGGTCTCTCCGGGCAAGCTCGGCATGATTGGCCACGGTATGGGCGGTGGCACGGCCGTACTTGGCGCTTTGGACAATAAGAAGGTCGCCGCCGTCGCTGCCATTTATCCTTCCATCACCGCGCCTTCCGCGGTGCAAGCCGCCCGTCGTATCAACACCCCGGGCTTGGTCATCGGTGCTGGCAAGGAAGACATTTTCAACGCCGGCAACCCCGCCAAGCTGGCCCATAATTGGAATGGTCCGGTCTGCTTCCGCGCCATCGACAAAGGCAGCCACGCCGGCTTTACTGAGGATCGCCTGCGCAAGCTGGCAATCGGCACCGCCGCTTTCCAGTCCGGCCCCACCGAAATCGCCCGCGGTTTGGTCACCGGCTTCCTGCTAGCCACCCTAAATGACGATTCCACCTACGCCGCCTTTGCAGATCCAGAGGCAAGCGCAAAGAAGGTAGAAAGCCTGGTGGGCGAGGACCTCGCCGAGCGTGCCGGCGTAACCCGCGACGCCTAAGGCTTTAGCCCCGCCGCAGCACAGATTGCACCTGCCCCGACGCGTTTCGTGAGCGCGCCGGGGCAGCGCCATATCTAGGCCTTTGCGCTGCCGCTTGCCGACGTCCCACCTGTCCCCGTTCCCTTCGCGCCTCCTGCATGGCCTTATCTGCGGATTTTTCAAGCTCGTCTTGCGCTTTTGCTAGCGTTTTTTCAAATTCCAGCAGGCGTTTAGCCGTCCTTTCCCGAAAGCCCTGCGCAAACTCCGCAAAATCGTTCTTCATTACCACTGACCTGCCTTTCGTGCCTTAATGGATGGTTCTTCTGGCGCGGGACCTGCCTCCGGCTGAGGCGCTGCCTCCGGCTGGGGTGCTGCCTGAGGCTGCGGTGCAGGGGCCGGTTCCGGGCTCGGCGCAGGTGCTGGCGCTGGTGCAGGAGCCTGTTCGGCTGCCGGTGCTGGGGCTGGCGTCTCCGCTGCACCAGCGGCTTGAAGGTGCGCCACCTTCTCCGGTGGCGGCGTAGGCTCCTCTACCTGAGAAAGCTCTGGAGGTGGCGTCATGACACCATCGTCACCGGTTGGTTCTGGTTCAGGGCAAGGCTCCGGTTCGGGCTCTGGCTTAGGCTCAGGGCATGGCTCCGGTTCGGGCTCAGGTACTGGCTCGGGTTCTTGCACCGGACAATCCACTTCGGACATATTCTCCAAACACTGTGCGGCGCCTTCCATGATGAGGCCCACGCCGACCAAAGCGATTCCGGCACCGACCAGGCCGAGGCTACCGCTACAGGAGGATTCAATCTCACAGTCTTCTGAGCTGGTCTGGGTAGTATCGACACATTCTTCAGTACTCTCCCCGGTATTCTCTGGGCACAGTGGTTCTTCGCTTGTGGCCGATTCAGAGGCGGGTTCGGTATCCATTTCTGGCTTGGGCTTCGGCTCTGGATTAGATTCTGGTTCCGGGCATGGCTCTTCTACCGGTTGCGGCTGTTCCGGTGCCTCCTGCGGCGGGATAATCTCCGCCTGCGCCGGCCTAGTGGTCTCTACTTCGCGCTCCGACTGTACTGGTCGGTCGGTGCTTGATTGCTCAGTGCATTCATGGCAATGGCACTCAGCCCTGTGCTCTGATGAGGTCTCCGTGTGCATTTCTGTCTTGGCTGCAGGATCGGGCTCGGGGTCGGGCTCGGGTGTGCTGATTGGCTCCGGTGCGCGACATTCCTCAGGTTGAGTAGGCGGTGGCGAAGGAGGCGTCGGTTGTGGTGGAACGGAGGTGGCGTGGTGTGATTCCGGCTTGGAATCAGGCTCCGGCATCGGCTTCGTGGGAGTTGGAGTCTCTGGGCACTTCTCTACGGGTGCGGGGCAGGCATCATCCATGGGCTTCTCCGGCGCAGGGCATTCTTCCGGCATGGGGCGCTCACACACGCACTCGCAGCGCGATTCAAACTCGCTATAGCACAACTCGATCGCATCATCGCGGTCACGACAGGTGCTGGCGATATTGTGATTCGTCTCTTCGATAACGCGCCCACCGATGGTGGAAAGAATGGGAATAATAAACCTAGCCAGCGGATGTTTGGTAGCAACCATGGACAAGATGTTCAGCAACGGGATGACTGCTGAGATGAGCTCAGTTAAGGCAGTATCGGAGACATCGACGACGTCAGCAATAGCACCCGAGCATTGCTCCGCCGAGCTGGTCAGGTGTGCGGCATCCTGGCGGTCAACATCGAAATCATCCTGCACACCGCGCAGATGCTCGCGCATGGCGCCCTGCGCAATCTGGGAATCATCCTGCTGCAAGTAACCCGCTAGGCCAGCCCCGCCGCCTTTCGGACGGTTCCCGCCCACGGCCGCAACGGTGTTTTTCACCAAATTTTCGGGCGCAATGCCATCAACCGCACCGACTAACTCGCCTAGCAGATTCATCGGCATGCTGGGGCCCGAGTAGCTGCCCAGGCAGGCGAATTGAAATTGAGAAATAGCGTTAGAGTAGTCCCCCAACAGGGATTTTGTCAGCGTACTCACTTGCTGCCAGCCTCCCTGCCGCGTGCAAAGGAGCTGCCAAAGGACTCATCAAAATCGGCGAAGGCGCGCACCTGTTCATGAGCGGCGTGGGCGGTGGCAGATAAGTTATCCAACCGCTGCCCACCACGCTCATGGATGCGCGCCAAGACATTGCGAATACGCTCACCGTGGCCGCCAAAACTACGTCCGGCCGCCGCCACCGGAAAATTCGGCACCTCAGCCCAGTGGGCGTCGCGTTGTTCGTCGTTATCGGCTACGACCTGTCGTAGTGCGGACATCGCCTCCGAGGGGCGAAGAAAGACCTCAGACACTGGTGTATTCCCCCAAATCCATATGCGGTAAAAGTGCTCACCTTCATTGGACTGGGGATTGCGCCAAATGGTTCCCTCGGATTACAAAAATCTTCCGCACCAAGCAGTGCCTCTAGACCGAAGAAACGATGGCGGAAAGCCTCCCTGCAACCTTACGGGCTTGCTCCTTGTCCGCTGCCTCTACCATGACGCGGAATACTTCCTCTGTGCCAGATGGGCGCAGCAAGACGCGGCCGGTCTCGCCAAGTTCTTCCTCGGCCTGAGCGATGGCTTCTTGTACTTCGGGGGCATCCATGATGACGCTCTTATCAGAAACCGGCACGTTAATGAGCACCTGCGGTAGCACGGTCATCACCGATGCCAATTCCTTGAGGGACTTTCCAGACTTTGCCATGCGCGCCATGATGGACAGGCCGGTAAGGGTGCCGTCGCCAGTCGTGCAATCATCCGGCAGCACCACGTGGCCGGATTGCTCGCCGCCCAAGGAGAAGTCTCCGCGGTTGAGCTCTTCAAGGACGTAGCGGTCACCCACCGCGGTATGGCGCACCTCAATGCCTTGTTCCTGCATCGCCAGCTTCAGGCCCAAGTTGGACATCACGGTTGCTACCAAGGTGTTATAGCGCAGGTCATTATCGTCCTTCATGCCCACGGCCAACAGCGCCATAATTTGGTCGCCGTCAATAACATTGCCCTCGGCATCCACGGCCAGGCAACGGTCAGCGTCGCCGTCGTGTGCGAGGCCCAAATCGGCGCCGTGCTCGACAACGGCCGCCTGTGCCTTTTCAATATGCGTCGAACCGCAGTCCTCATTGATATTAAAGGCGTTCGGCTTATTGTGGATAGCAATAACCTCAGCACCGGCCGCCTCATAGGCGATAGGAGCGACCTTGGAGGCCGCACCATTGGCGGTGTCCACGACCACCTTGATGCCGCTCAAATCCGTAGAGACCACTTCCTTCAAGTGATTGAGGTAGCGCTCGCGTCCGTCTGGGGCCTCTGAGATGATACGTCCCAGTTTGGTGCCAGTAGGTCCGTCCTCAGTGAGGTTTTCCATGGTGGCCTGAATCTGGTCTTCTACCTCATCAGGTAGCTTCTTTCCGCCGGCGGAGAAGAACTTGATGCCATTGTCCGGCATTGGATTATGGGAGGCGGAAATCATCACGCCGAGATCCGCACCGTAGTCATCCGTCAGGTAGGCAATTGCTGGGGTCGGCAGCACGCCCACGCGGACCACGTCGACACCGCGGGAGGCCAAACCGGACGCAATCGCCGCATCCAGCATCTCACCAGAAACACGCGGGTCGCGGCCGATGATGGCCAGCGGCTGGCGCTCATAGGATTCACGCTTAGCGGTAAAAACCTCTGCAGCGGCCTGGCCGAGTCGCAAAGCCAGAATCGGGGTCAGCTTCTTGTTCGCGAGGCCGCGAACGCCATCGGTTCCAAAAAGTCGAGTCATGCAGTCAATTATGCACGTCTGTGCCCAGCGATTGCATGTTGGGGCGGTTTAGGCGAAATCAAGCTTTTGGTTTATCGACGGACTGAGCGATATTCCTTCCGTTCGCGCTTCCATAAAACGACGAAAGCCGCCGCCTCCAAAAGGAAGCAGCGGCTTTCGTAGCGCTTGCGCGCGCAATAAGAGCGAAATTAACGCTTGGAGTACTGCGGTGCGCGACGTGCCTTGTGCAGACCGGCCTTCTTACGCTCAACTGCACGAGCATCTCGGGTGAGCAGACCAGCCTTCTTGAGGGTGGTGCGGTCAGCCGGGTTGTAAATGTTCAGTGCACGAGCGATAGCCAGACGCAGGGCGCCAGCCTGACCGGTTGGGCCGCCGCCGTTAACGGTGACCTTAAGGTCGAACTGGTTCTCGCGCTCCAGCAGGGTCAGCGGAGTGAGAATATCCTGCTGGTGCAGCTTGTTCGGGAAGTACTCGCCGAACTCGCGGCCGTTAACCACGATCTGGCCGGAGCCAGCAACGAGGCGAACACGAGCGACGGCGCGCTTACGGCGGCCGACGGTCTGGATCGGACCCTCGTGTACCGGAGCGGCAGCCTCGACCTCTGCCTCAGTCTCCGCGTTGGCGCTAGCCAACGAATCACCGATGGTGTTGGTGAACTCTTCGGTAGCGGCGCTTGCTGCAGCGATGTCAGCAGCGTCGGCTACGTTGTTGTCGATGTTCTGCTCAGACATTACTGTGCCACCTGCTTAAACTCGAAGGTTTCCGGCTTCTGGCCGGCGTACGGATGCTCTTCGCCTGCAAAGACGTGCAGCTTCTTGATGGAAGCGCGGGAGAGCTTGTTGTGCGGCATCATGCCGGCAACGGATTCTTCGATAACGCGGACTGGGTTGGCGTCCAAAGACTGACCCAGGGTCATGGACTTCAGGCCGCCCGGGTAACCGGAGTGACGGTAGCGCATCTCGCGGCCGCGCTTGACGGAAGAAACGTGGATCTTGTCAGCGTTGATGATGATGACGTGGTCACCAGTGTCAACGTTCGGTGCGAACTGTGGCTTGTGCTTGCCGCGCAGGAGGTCTGCAACGGTGGAAGCGAGCTTGCCCAGCACCACATCAGTAGCGTCGATGACGTACCACTTGCGGGTGATGTCACCGCTCTTTGGGTGGAAAGTAGACAATTTGACTCCTTGAAAGTCTGTCTCGGAACTGCCGGCCAGCGCTAAGCATCCATTCCCTCCCGTACAGCGGCCGGTGGAGACCTGCAGGGAGCTCTTCGCCAGCTGCTTGCCGACGAGCGAACACATAGGTCTCCTACCCTACTTGCTCACCTGCCCAAAGACCAAAACACCGAAACCGGCACCTTCCGCAGTTCAAATGGAAGGTGCCGGCTCGTGGGTGTGGACTAGAAGAAGTACGACTTGAAAGCTAGGAAAAGATAACAAAGCGTGTACACGCTCTAGTCTCAGCCGCGGCTGCGGCCGCGTCCGCCCCCTGCCAACCGGATATGGCATGTGGCACCGCAGTCCCGACCGAGAAAATACGGGAATGGACTCGCAGTGGTGAGGTTTAGCCCCAGCTGGCAGCGGCGCGGCGGTTGACGTCGCTCATCGCGTCATTGCCTTGGGAAACGGTCTTTGAGATGGTGGCGAGCACGGTATTGAGCTCCTGGGATGCCTTATCCCACTTGGCCTGTGCCTGGTTATACGCCACGGCGGACTCGCCTTCCCAAGTGCTCACCATCGGCTGCAGACGAGCCTTCAGGTCTGCCAAGGTGCTGTTAATGCGACCGGAGGTGGCGTTGATATCGGCAGCGGCGGAAGAAATGGCCCCGAATTCGTACTTGATCTCGGACATGTGGTGGTGGATTCCCTTCTGTGAATCTATAGCGTTTTGGCTGTGGAACGGTGCAGTATGCGGTGTGGTTTAGAGGGCGAGGCCGCCGCCAACGTTGGAAAAGGCCTGGGTGTTTTCTGCTTCCACGTTGTCGAAGTTGTGGGCATTGCTGCGGATATTGTCGGAGATGGAGGCCAATGCCTCGCGCAACTGCTGTGCAGAGGTGTTATAGCGCTGCATCAGGTCATCGAAGGAGACCTGCGCCTGGCCGGCCCAACTGCCGCGCACGGAATCAACAACACCCTGCAGGCGGGTGAGCTCGCCTTGGACTTCATCATTGGTGTTATCGACCTTGCCGGCGGTGGAAATCATGACATCGGCTTGTGTCTTAAAAGTCTGAGACATAAGAGTGCGCCCCTCCTTAGGGCGGGTGAGATAGTAAGTGTTTCCCCCGAAAAAGCAACTGCGTTTCGCAGCTGTGCTTTCTCACCTTTATTGGACTGAGTTTTCGGCCAAACGGTTCCCGGCTTAAGCAAAATTTTTAATACTATTTTTTGACTAAGCTTTCAGTAGCCATGCGGCAGGCTGCCTTTTGTACAGCGTTGGCATTGTGGCGAGTGTGGCAGCCCACGGACATTTGATGTCCGCGGTCCTCCCAAGTAGTCCACTCCACCAATGAGCCGTCTCCGGGATCTTCGGTATAACTCAGCCGGCCAGCCTTTTCGGTGGCCTCGCGAAGGTCTGGGTCTTCGTCCACTTGAGCGTGGATTTCTTTAAAAAGGGCATCAGCCGGAACGTTAAACATTTCATCCGCTGCTAAAAGGATGCGCAGGTTGGGATCCTCACCGGTGGCAGTAACTAGGCCATCTTCGACCTTGGTGTGAAATCCGCTAGGTACAACCACGGACATTCCCTCGACGTCGAGGTGCTTCTCCCCTGGGTTTAATTTTTCGCTGCCAGGTTTCTGTGCACTTGGCGTTTCGGATTCTAGCGAAGCGGGCGCGGACTCTGGGGTGCTATCGCGCCCGGGATCGGCCGCGCGTGGTTGCGGGCGCGAGGACTCTGGAGCGGCATCGTCGTTGCTTGATGCTTGGGCGCCGATAGCCCACCAGGAAGCCCCGGCTACAGCAATGATGACCACTGCAATGGCCACGTGGAAGATATCGATAGCTCCGAGCCAACCGCGCAGACGATCAGACCAAGTAGGCGCAATTGGCTCTTCATGCACAGGTGCTTCCATCACCGTGGTGGGTGGAGCCGAGTCAGTGGACTGGGCAGTTGGATGCGGCGATGGAGCTGCTGTGTATCGTGCAGCCAACGGAGAGATAGCTGGTTCTGGGTCGACAAGGCGTACCCCAGTTACCTCCAATTGCCGGCAGATGATGGTTGTGGCTTCTTGCGCGATATCGGTGCCAGAAGTATCTGCAACCACGCAAGCTTCTACTTCCGGCCAGGATGGCCCAGCCATCTTGGATATCTGGTCCATGACTTGGCCTAAGGCCCAGCCTTCCACAATGCCGGTTCCCGGCAGGTCATAGCGGTAGACCGTTTCGGGACCTTCAAAGATAGTGGCCGCATCCAGGATAGTAACCGTAATCGGTTCTGCACTGGCTAGATCTCCATTGGAGGTAGGGGGCTCGCTGTGCGGATCGGCGCTCAGGTGGGTGGTCATTTACTTCTCTCCTTCTGTGTACACTGCTTGGGCAATGCCGAGGTTTTCGCCGCGGATGCTCCATTGGCCACGGCCGGGTGGTTGATGGCTGGGTTTTAAGCCAAAGATGGTGCCTTCGTCCCGGTCGGCGTCGAAAAGCAGCAACGCTGGCTGAAGATCACGCACGGCGGAGAAGAACTGGCCAAAGAGTGCTCGCCCGATGCCGCCGGATTTGCGGGCGATGACTAGATGCAGGCCGATGTCGCGGGCGTGAGGGAGCAGCTCCAGGAGAGGCGATAAGGCGATATCGCTCAACAGATCAGCATCGTCAATGACCAGGTAAATATCTGGGCCCTCCCACCAATCCCGCGCGGCAAGCTGCGCTGGCGTAATGTCCGGACCTGGAAGACGGGATTCCAGCGTGCGGACGGTATCTAGGATGGTCTCCTGGACGCTGGACTGTGTTGCGGCGTAGGCGGCCACCATGTCTTCGTCCAAGGTTCCCAAGTGGGCGCGGCGCTGATCGATGACCACTAGGCGCGCGTCTTTGCGCGCGAAGCCACTAATCCCGCGCATGATCTGCGCCAGGAAGGTGGATTTGCCACACCCCTGCGCGCCGATTGCCACGAGGTGCGGCTCGCGAGACGGATTCCACGTCAGCGTATCGAGGTCACGCCCACCAATGCCCCAGGCAATCTCTCCAGCGAGTACCTCTCCTTGGGCTGCAAGTGCGCCTGGGGTGAGCACTGCGGGCAGCATTTTCAAGCTCGGAACTGGGTCGGCCGCAGCATGGACGCGACAAATATGGGCGATGTCTTGGTTAGAAGTGCGGGCCAAGAGCATGTTCTCCCCTGCCGAAGTGAGCCCGCGCCCTGGCGCGCTGGGGAGCTTTTGCTGCAGCTTGCGGTCAATGAGCGAATCCAGGGCTTCGCCTAAGCGCAATTCGAGGCGGTTGGCAATGAGATCGCGGATAGCGGGGCGCATCGTGGTCCACCGCGAGGTGGCAATAACTACATGCACATGGGCGGAGGCGCCATCCGCAACGATCTCGGTGACCTTCTCCGAAAGATCTTCAAACTCTGCGTTCGAGGTTCCTATATGGTGCCAACCATCAATAACGAGGAAGGTTGCACGTTGTTCTGGGCGGCGGATAAACCCTGCTACCTCGTCCACGATGCGGCGCACCTTCTCGCCTTCCTCGCGCCCGGCTACACCCGATACGTGGGGCAAACGGTCCAAGGACGCTAACTGTCCGCCGCCAAGATCGATGACGTAGAAGCGCGCCTCCCGGGGACTATGCCGCAACGCCAGTGCGGAGACGATGGTGCGCAGCGCGCTCGATTTGCCGGACTGCGGGCCACCGCACAGGGCCATATGTCCGCCGTGCTGGGTGAAATCAATAATCAGTTCATCCTGGCGTTGGTAGTACGTCCTATCGATAATGCCGATGGGGGCGAGCAACTGGCCTTGGTCTGCTGCGGTCGAGGGCGCACGCGCGTCATGCGCGGCAGAAAGTCCCGGCAACGCGGATAGTTCAATGACCGGCGGTAGCGGCGGCAACCAGATGCGGTGGGCCGACTGCCCGCGCAACTGGGCTTCTTGTGCGGCGGCACGCACGACCTCAGAAAGCACCGTAGTGGATTCATCGAGAACCACCTCCGAGCCGGCATCTTCTACCTCTTGCGCCCAGCCATGAAAGAGCTGCACACGGCCACTGGGCAAAGCACTGTGGCCGTCTAAAGAACCGCTGGCTAGCGCCCGGCGCGGCAAAGGACCAGAAACATATGAGGCTTGGAAGCGGGTAAGTGCTTCGGCATCGGACTTGAGGTAGCCCGCGCCGGGTTGGCCGGGCAAATGGTAAGCATCGGTCACGCCGAGCACCTGGCGGGATTCCGCCGAGGAGAAGGTTTTCAGGCCGATTCGGTAAGACAGGTGGGAATCCAGCCCCCGCAATCGGCCTTCCTCGAGCCTTTGGGAGGCTAAAAGCAGGTGCACGTGGAGACTGCGTCCCAAGCGGCCGACGGCAACGAAAAGTTCCGCAAAGTCTGGGTGCTGGCCCAAAAGCTCCGAGAACTCATCGACGACGATAACTAAGGCTGGCAGTGGCCCGTGCTCATCCACTGCGGTGGCGGAGGCATTGTATTCGCCAACGTTGGCAAAATTCCCGGCGGTGCGCAGGAGCTCTTGCCGGCGGTTCATTTCACCGGAAATGGCATCATACATGCGCTCTACCAGAGTAGATTCCTCCTCCAGGTTGGTAATCACCGCGGAGGTATGCGGCAGGCGATCACAGCCTAAGAAGGTCGCACCGCCTTTGAAATCCACCAATACGAGGTTGAGCTCGTCTGGGCTATGAGTGGCGGAAAGCGCGGTCACTAGGGTGCGCAGCAACTCAGATTTTCCGCTGCCCGTCGCACCAATGCACAGGCCGTGCGGACCCATGCCGCCGTGCGCGGATTCTTTTAGGTCCACCGTGACGGGCTGGCCTACCGTATCGATGCCAATGGGCACCATGAGGCGTGCCGATCCTTCTCGACCCTGCCACATTCCGCTAGCAGCCAGTTCTTCTACGTCGCGGTAGCCTAAAAGCCCCATGAGGTCGGTACCGCGGCGGCCGGCGGTGCTATCGGGGCGTCGGAAAGCGGCCATGCTACGCGCGAGCAACGTAGAGGAAGGCGCGCTCATGCCATCTGGGGCTCCGAGCACTTCTACGCCGGCTGCGGTAGCCACCTGCAGCTCTTGTCCTGCTACGAGGCACAGGCCTTCGTGCTCCGCGCGCACTCCCAGGGCAGAAGACGGCGCGCCGCCGACCTCGATGATGGTGGTGTAGGAATCATCGTGAAAGAAATTCTCAGTACCGGTGGTCAATACGCCATCGACCACGAGGATGCGAAAGCGCGCCTTTTCCGGCTCGCGGGCATGCGGTAGCCACTTCAGCCACTCCCACTGGCCGCCGGTGGCTTCGATGCCGCAGGTCTCTGGACCATGGGCTAAGGCTAACTGCAGCACCATCGCGCGCACCATATCGCGCGCGGGGTCCTCAGACTCGCTGTTGCGCGCGCATGCGCTTCCGGAAACGGACAGGAAGCGAAACGCCTGTAGTTGAATGACTACTGGCATATCGGGCACGGTGCCTACCGCCTTGATGGTCTGGCGCATGCTTACCGCACACACTGGATCCAGATCCTCAGTCGCGCCAGAATCCGGCACGTTGATGGGCGTGCACAAGGTGGTGGGACCAGTTCCCACGCGAACTTCGAGGGCATCCGGATCATCGGGTCCACGCTCCCACATGCGACGCGAGCCCACCATCACGCTCAACTCCCCCGGTGCGGGGTGGCGATAGGTCTCATGCGCGCGCTGCGCGGCCGCATTCCGCAGCGCCTTTTCCCGCAGAGCTTTGATGTGGCGCAGGTAGGTGCGCCGAGTCTCATCCGGATCTTGTCCGCCGTTATTGGGCCCAAACATCATGGCCATGCTCGCTAGCATCATCAGCGGAAACATCAAGGCCATAGGGCTAATCTGGCGCGAGCTTCCCGCACCCAGCACCATAAGGGCTACCATGCCGAGCATCGCCGCAATCATCACCACCGGAAGAAGCAACCGTACCAGCGGCACCGGTTGCGGGCGCACCGCCTCTGGAACCTCCTCGGCCTCTATGCTGCCGGTGGGCAGCGGTGGTGCTGTATCCCGCAACGGCATGGTCAACGGCTCGATCACGCGGGTCTCCCCGATCCCAAGCATGCCTTAATACCTCCCCCGAGCCACGCGCCAAGCGCCCTTGGCCCCCTGCCAAGATTCCCCGCGCTGCGGTGGACACGTCGCCTCTAGTAAGCCACAATATGTGGCATTGGGCAAGGGGGACGCCCACAATCCATTCAAAGTTCGGGGGAATCATGACTACTGCTACGGCGCACCACCTGCGCCTTACCATCCGCATACACGCCGGCACTTTTCACAAAGAAGCAGACGTGGCGCTGCCGCTAAGTTCTAGCGTGGGCGAGCTTTTGGCCGAAATCACGGACTTGGTGGACGCTCCCACCATTTCCGAGCCTTGGCGTGCCAGCACTGTTTCTGGCCGCGCCATCGATCTCACCGCACCGCTGGCCGCCACTCCGCTCACGGAAGGCGCAATTCTTGTCCTGAGCCCGCGTGAGCGCCGACCCGCGCCCGTAATCCGGGATGCCGCAGAATCCCTCGCCGCCGCGGCCGAAGAGGATTCTACTGCCGCTCTTCCCACCGTCTGGGCATGGGCGGGGCTGCTTGCTGCTTTCATCTTGGCCCGGGCTTCAGCCCCGCCTATAGCAGCCTGGGCGGCTTTGTCCGTCGGTGCCTTCTTGCTAGCGCTGTGGACTCGGGCGCTTTCGCTAGTACACCTCACCTTGGCGGCCGGCATGGTGTGCGGTTGGGTGGCAATTTCGCCCGCGCTTGGCGACGTCCCCTTCGCCGCCCTAACTGCCAGCTCCACCCTCCTCCTTGTTCAGCTTGCCTGCCACGTCACCAGGTTGAGTACGGTGCGCACCACCGCAGCAGTGCTCACCGTAGCGGCGCTTTTATTGGTTGCAACCCTCGGCTATCTGCTGCCGGGTCTCGGTACGGGGCTGCACACCAGTCATGGTACGGCGGCCGCCGCGTGCACCATCATCGCAGGCATCATTCTGTTGGCCACAGCGCCAGCGGCAAGCATCGCCACTGCCGGTCTCAAGGTCCCGCAATTGCCCACCGCCGGCCAAGATCTCGCGGTATCTGATGCCCTACAACCAGATGTGGATACCCGCGCGCAGCGGGCCGGGCGCGCCTACGAGGGAATATGCTGTGGCCTTGCGCTCTGCCTCATTCCGGCTCTTTTCGCCCTCTCGCTTACGGGTAGTGGCGCGGCTCTTTCGCGGACCAGCGGTGCCCCTGATTCTCTCGCCGAATACATTGCGGTGCTCTTTGGTACCCAGCACACCGGCCTAGGATTCGTCCAAGCGCTGTGCGTTACCGTCGCGGGGGCCGTGGTGATGCACGCCGCTCGACACGGTCGTGCGCTGGCTAGTTGGGCGCTGATGCTGCTTGCCATCGCCTCGTGCCTTGCAACCTGCTTGTGCGCTACCCACGCCGTGGCGGATTCGGGGCTTGTGGCTTCTTGGGCACCGGCTCTCGTCTCCGGCCTGGTCTTGGCAGCGATGATAAGTGCCCCGCTGTGGGCGCCCAAGGTTGCTGAATTGGAGCCCACCACTATTGCTTGGTTTGAACGCATCGAATCGCTAGCCATTGCCGCTAGTCTTCCCTTGGGCTTGCACCTTGCGGGTATCTTCGTGCTTATTAGGGGGTTGGGATGATACGCTGCCGATTTCCTGCCGTTCACGTAGGCCGAAGTCGTACTCTCTCCGTTTACGCGGCCGCCGCGATGCTGCCTGGTGTCGTGCTGGCGGCTGTAGCTACTTCCGCACCGAACGCTGCTGCCCGCGAACCGGATCACGAGTGCGCGACCGCGCATGCCTCACCGCTATCGCCTCAGCCCAACGAAGATCAGCGCGATTACCGGGCTCGCCTCCATTCCTTTGCCACTGGTGAAGGCGTAAAGGTAGCCGTGATCGATACGGGTGTGGAGCCCCACGACCAACTGCGGAATCTTAGCGGCGGCGCAGACCTCGTCGCCCCAGAGGATCCCGAACCACACCGCGATTGCGACTTGCACGGAACCGTAGTGGCCGGTGTCATTGCGGGCCACGATATAGGAATCGCCCCGCGGGCAGAGATCTATGCCGTGCGCCAGACCAGCGCGCATTACCGCAAAGAGAAAGAAGAAAGCACCACTGGTTCGCTGGATACCTTGGCCCAGGCGATTGATGACGCCGCCGATGCCGGCGCCCGCATTATCAATGTCTCTGTGGTTTCCTGCGTCCCACCGGATGTGGCCGCGCAGGTGGATACCTCTCGGTTGGACGGTGCCTTAGCGCACGCGGAGAACTCCGGAGCGCTGGTCATTACTGCTTCTGGCAATGCCTCTTCTGGCGGATGTGAAATGGGTGACCGCGTCTTTCCAGCGGATTCGCCTACGGTGCTTTCGGTGAGTGCCCAAGCGGATTCTCATGAACTCGCTGACTACTCTCTGAATTCGGCCGAAGGTCCCCAGCTTGCCGCGCAAGGATTTGTGCCACTTGCTCTAAACCCCGCAGGAGGCTGGGCCGATGGCAAGGAGGGCGCTGATGGCACTGCACAGTTCCATGGCACGTCCTTTGCTGCGCCGGTGGTCAGCGGCACGGCTGCATTGCTGGCGCAGCGCTTTCCCAACGATAGCCCGGCTGCGCTCCGCGACCGATTGAAAGACGCCGCGCAGCCGGGGCACGGATTCATCGACCCGCTTACGGTGCTCACCCATGTGGAATCAGCTTCGGGCATTGACACCAGGGCGATGGTGTCTGAGTTCATGACATATTTGACAGTCTGTGCCTGAGGGAACCGTCGTGATGCTTGACAGATCAGCCGCGACATATTTGACGCTTAGGGCTACCTTACCGTGTCGGGTGATGCTTGACTGGTGAGTCGGGACATGTTTGACACTATGAACAGTCCTAACCGCAATATGGCCATTGTCCGAGCAGTCCGTGAGCAAAAGCGCAGCCCGTCAAAGGTAGCTAAGCAATTTGGTATTTCCCGGCAGCGCGTCTATCAAATCCTCAACGCTTTCGACGCCGGCGGTGCCAAGGCTGTCGCGCCGAAATCACGTGCCCCACACACCCATCCACAGGCCGTGCCAGATAAGTTGCGGGCAGAAATTGTTACTATCCGTCGTCAACTAACGCGTCATGGGCTTGATGCAGGACCCGAGACTATTGCTTTTCACCTTGAAAGAGACGGAAAACGCAGCCCGTCTACGTCTACGATTCGACGCATCTTGGCCAAAGAGGGACTTATCATCCCGGAGCCGAAAAAGAAGCCTAAAAGCTCATTTATCCGCTTTGAAGCAGCCATGCCCAATGAATGCTGGCAGGCAGACATCACCCATATCTTCCTAGCCGATGGCACCAGGGTTGACGTCCTAGATTTCCTCGATGACCACTCGCGCTACCTTTTATCGATTACCGCTGCCAGCTCTTTTACAGGCCCACAAGTAGCTGCTGAGCTTACTCGATTGATAACAACCTATGGTCCGCCAGCATCGACGCTTACAGATAACGGGTTAGTCTTTACTGCCCGCTTAGCTGGGCGTAAAGGCGGACGAAATGCTTTTGAAAAAGTCTTGAGTACGTACAAAATTCAGCAGAAAAACGGCCGCCCAGGCCACCCGCAAACGCAAGGGAAAATTGAGAGATTCCACCAAACACTCAAAAAATGGATCACTGCCAGACCACCCGCGAAAACTATAGGTGAACTGCAAGAACAACTAGATGAATTTCGCGACTACTACAACATTCACCGCCCTCACCGAGCGCTTGGCAGGCGCAGCCCGCACCACAGCTACACGACAGGACCCAAAGCCAGCCCAGGTGATAACCCAAAGCAAGAATGGCGCACCAGAAACGACATTGTCTGGGACAACGGCAAAGTCACTGTGCGCTACGCTGGCAAGCTTTTCCACTTAGGCATCGGTAGAGCCTTTAAGCGACAAAAAGTCCTCATGGTCATAGCCGACAATCACGTCATCACATCACTAGCCGAAACCGGCGAAGTGATCACCGAGCACTACATCGACACAGCCCGCGACTATCAAAGGCCCTACTGGAAACAAGGAGACCCGCCCCAAGCCACGAAATAAAAGAAACCGGCACTCCAGAACAAAAAGCAACTGGAATGCCGGTTTGTCAACAATGTCGCGACTCATCTGTCAAACATGTCGCGACTCATAACAGACACCAGGGCGATGGCCATCGAACCCGCCGAAGAAAACGCATCGTGTGCACCCCAACGCAGTTCCTGGGTGCTGGGCGGCTTGGTACTCTCACTAGCTGCATGGGCAGCCTGGCGAGGGATGCGGCCTAAGAGCTGACCTGCAAGGCTTGGTCACGACTCAGCGCCGAACCTTCCGGCAACAGCCGCAGGATCTCCCACGGTACTCGCGCGCCCACGCCTGTACCCAGGGCTTCCAAGGTCTCTTTATCCTTGACCTCGTGCCGCTGCCCCGTGGGTGAGACCACGTGATAACCATGGCCGCTGTCCGCACCTACTCCACCAGCATTGAGCCCACCGAAGCGATGTGCCACCGCCTTGCCAGCCAAGGCAACGGTACCTGCTTGGGCGGGTACCACTACCCCGCCGCCCTCGTTGCCCGCGCACATCCAGCCGTCGTCTGGGTTTAAGAAACGGAACGACGCGGAGGGAAGGTTGAGGTTTAAGGGGGCGTCGGCAAGCGCGGCTACCTCCTGCGGCGAAGCTGCCGATTCCTTGGCCCCTAGGCCCGTAAGCATCTCCGCTTGGGTGGGCGTGAGCTCTGCTACGCCCTTGGCTGTGCGCGCCCATAAGCCTTGGCCGGTGTCGATAACCTCGGGCGGATCGGCCGGAAAGTTCAGCGGTGGCAGCTCCTCAAAAGCATTGAGCAGCTCGGGAGGCACGGGCCAGGTGTGGGTGCTGTCTTCCACGCCGATGGCGCGCCGCACCACGCGCCCCTCAGTGCTGGAGGGATCTGGCAACGCTACGCGACCTTCCTGAGTGATAAGCCACTGCGTGCCTTCAGAGTCTACTAATGCGGCTCGCTTTTGGCCCAAGCCTTCCTGCTCAGGCTCGGCTAGGACAATGACCTCCTGCGAAGCGACCTGCTGGCCGCCAATACTGGTCGGGCTCTCCGCGGCGGGAGCCTCATCTTTGCCGGCCAAACAAGCTGTCCACTGCTGTTGTGGGGACTCGCCTTCGGCCGCAAGATACCCCGGCGCATCCGCGATGCCCACCGGCGAGCCCAATAAGGCTTCCTGCAGGTGCTCATCTCCGATGGTCTGCGCCTCCGCTGCCTGCCCGGCGATAATGCGCGCAGACGCCAGGTTGAATACTGGGTGGTAGGTGTCGTGGACATCCACAAAGAGCTGCCCTTGCTGCGAGCGAACGATCGGCGCATCGCCTGGCTGCGGACTTGGTTGCAACCATGCCAACATACCGGACCCTACCGCCAGGAAGGCGACGCCGACCCCACCGAAAAGTAGAGCTTTCCGGCGCCTAGCCAAAGGATCATGAATCATGCGGATATCGCCCAGCACAAGCCCATGCTCGACGCGGCGACGCAAGAATTTATGGCCCGATACCTGGGCCTTGGTAGTAGGCAGCGGACGTGCCATGATTTTCCCCCGAAAAGTCTGTGTACACCCAGCACACAGGCTAACCCAGGTGGCAGCCCACCGCCACTTGGGCGCTAATCGGCGCTGCGCCTTTCGCGGGTCACTTCTGCGCGCGCCGCCAGCTGGTCCGCCGCCGGGTAATCAACGGCAACTAGCGAAAGCCCCTTTGCCGGGGCCACAGGAATGCTCGAGGAACGCTTCGTCTCTTGGAGCAGCGACGCGGCGAAGTCAGCACCGCGGCGCCCCTCCCCCACACGCAGGCAGCACCCTACCAAGGAGCGCACCATCGACCAGCAAAAAGCATCGGCGCTCACGCGGGCTTCAAAAAGCTCTGGTTCTTCTGGAGTTGAAACATCTCGCCAGGAAAAATCCTGCAATTCACGGATGGTCGTGGCATTCGGCTTGGCTTTGCAAAAGGCCGCAAAGTCATGCAGGCCCACCAGCGCGGTGGCGGCTTCCTGCATGGCATCGATATCCACTGGCTTAATCCACTCGGCCGTATCCCGCGCACGGGTCGGCAGCGCGCCGCGCAGGTTGGTGGTAATCCGGTACACGTAGTGCCGCCGCAGCGCCGAAAAACGCGCATCGAAGCCTGCAGGCGCAAACTCGCAGCCATGCACCCGCACGTCCTCTGGCAAGAGCTTTGCTAACCGACGCACCAGCTTCCCCGGCTCCCCCGCCACCGAGCGCTGATCCAGCATCTCTGTAGGAACGTCCACGTGCGCCACCTGGCCACGAGCGTGAACACCGGCATCCGTCCGGCCAGCGACCATAAGCGGGACCTCTGTGCGAGCAATCATCGCCAGCTTTTCTTCCAGCACGCCTTGCACGGTACGAAGACCGCCCTTCTGCTTGGCCCAACCGTGGAAATCCGTGCCGTCATAGGCCAAGTCCAAGCGCAGGCGAACGAATCCGTCCGCCGGCCCCTCTGGGGTGGTAGATGCTGCAACAGTCATGGTGGGCTTCATGCTACCGGAGTGTTTTCTGCTCGCCGACGCTAGGTCTGGCGCTGGAGGCAAGGCCCGCCAAGCGTAAACATGAAAAAGCCGCCGCCCTCCCAGAGGTGGGAAAGGCGGCGGCTAAGCGCTAAGGCCGAAGAGGAATTACTTCTCCTCGGACTCCTCAGCTGCGGTCTCCTCGGCAGGTGCCTCGGTCTCTGCAGCTTCGTCTGCCTTAGCTTCCTCAGCCTCAGCGGCCTTGGAAGCGGCAGCGCGGGTAGCGCGGTTAGCCTCGGAGGTCACAGTCTCCTCGAGAACGAGGGAGATCTGGGACATCGGGGCGTTGTCACCAGTGCGGTTGTCCAGCTTGATGGTGCGGGTGTAGCCACCCTCACGGTTCTCAAACTTCGGTGCGACCTCGTCGAACAGGTAGGAAACGACATCCTTGCGCGGGATGAGCTTCAGCACTGCGCGGCGGTCAGCAACGGTGCCGGACTTAGCCTTGGTGATGATCTTTTCGATGTACGGGCGAAGAACCTTCGCCTTGGCATCGGTGGTCTTGATAGCGCCGTGCTCGATCAGGCTGGCTGCCAAGTTGCTCAGCATGTGAGCCTGCTGCTTGGCGGAGCCGCCGAGACGGGCACCCTTCTTAGGGGTTGGCATTGTGTACTCCTCGTATGCGGTAAAAGTTGAGCGCGCGGCAATAGGAATGAATATTGCCGCAAGTCAGCGGGGTTCTTTACTCGGAATCCTCAGCAGCCGGATCCTTGAAGTCACCGGTTTCTGCGTCGTAGCCCTCGAGCTGGGTTGGGTCGAAATCCTCAGGGGTGTCCTTAAGAGCCAGGCCCAGGTTAGCCAGCTTGATCTTTACCTCATTGATCGACTTCTGGCCGAAGTTGCGGATATCCAGCAGGTCGGACTCGGTGCATTCAGCGAGCTCGCCCACAGTGTGGATCTCCTGACGCTTCAGGCAGTTATAAGAGCGGACGGAGAAGTTCAGATCCTCGATCGGCATACCATAAGCAGCGATGTACTCGGTCTCCTGCGGAGAGGGTCCGATCTCAATGCCTTCGGCGGCGTTATTCAGCTCGCGAGCCAAGCCAAAGAGCTCGACCAGGGTGCCACCGGCGGAAGCCAGGGCATCGCGGGCAGAAATCGAGTTTTTGGTTTCGACGTCGATGGTCAGCTTGTCAAAGTCGGTGCGCTGCTCAACACGAGTTGCCTCGACCTTGTAGGAGACCTTAAGAACCGGGGAGTAAATCTGGTCGACCGGGATGCGGCCGATCTCACCGGAGGTAGGAGCGGCTGGGACGTAGCCACGGCCGCGCTCGACGACGAGCTCAATGTCCAGCTTAGCGGTGTCATTCAGGGAAGCGATGTGCAGATCCGGGTTGTGGATCTCCACGCCAGCCGGCGGCTGGATATCGCCCGCGGTGACATCGCCTGGGCCTTCCTTGCTCAGGTACATAACAACCGGCTCATCGGAGTCGGAAGAAAGCACCATGCTCTTGATGTTCAAGATGATCTCGGAAACGTCTTCCTTCACACCGTTGATAGTGGTGAACTCATGGAGAACACCATCGATCTTGATGGAGGTTACCGCTGCACCCGGGATGGAGGACAGCAGGGTACGACGCAGCGAGTTACCGAGGGTGTAGCCAAAGCCCGGCTCGAGCGGTTCGATGACGAACTTGGAACGAGACGAGTCGATGAATTCCTCGGTGAGCTGAGGACGCTGGGAAATGAGCATTGAAATTCTCCTTTTCGGCGACCGCTATTTGACGCCGGTAGAGGGGTAAAAATCTTCGGGTTCGAAGATTCCTGGTTATCCGCCAAGCCATCACAGGCCGTGCGGTATAACAGTTTACTTCGAGTAAAGCTCGACGATGAGCTGCTCCTGCAGCGGAATGTCGATCTGAGCGCGCTCGGGCAGCTGGTGCACGAGGATGCGCAGGGTATCAGGAACAACCTGCAGCCATGCCGGCACATTGGCATCGACGAGGGCGTCCTGAGCATCTTCGAACCATTCCATCTTCTTGGAGCGGTCACGGACATCAATGATGTCGTACTGGGTGACCTTGTAGGAAGGAACGTTGATGTTCTTGCCATTCACGGTGAAGTGACCGTGGGAGACAAGCTGGCGAGCCTGGCGGCGGGTGCGTGCCAGACCTGCACGGTAGACTACGTTGTCCAGGCGGGACTCAAGCAGGATAACCAGGTTATCGCCGGTCTTGCCTGGGAGGCGGTTAGCCTCTGCGTAGTAACGACGGAACTGACGCTCCAGCACACCGTAGGTGTACTTTGCCTTCTGCTTCTCTTGGAGCTGCAGCAGGTACTCAGATTCCTTGATGCGGTTGCGGCCAGCCTGTCCCGGTGGGTACGGGCGGCGCTCGAATGCCATATCTCCGCCGATCAAGTCGACGCGAAGACGGCGGGATACGCGGGTAGCGGGGCCAGTGTAACGAGCCATTTTCTTACCTCTTCCTTTCCCTTAAACCTTGCGGCGCTTGGTCGGACGGCAGCCGTTGTGCGGCTGTGGGGTTGCATCCGTGATCGAGGAAACCTCGAGGCCTGCAGCCTGCAGGGAACGGATGGCGGTCTCGCGGCCGGAGCCCGGACCCTTGACGAATACGTCAACCTTCTTCATCCCATGATCCATTGCCTTGCGAGCAGCGTTCTCGGCTGCCATCTGCGCGGCGAACGGAGTGGACTTACGGGAACCCTTGAAGCCAACGTGGCCGGAGGATGCCCAAGAGATAACAGCACCGGTCTGATCGGTGATCGAGACGATGGTGTTATTGAAGGTGGACTTGATGTATGCGTGGCCGAGGGCCACATTCTTCTTTACGACGCGACGGCCGGAACGGCGCGCGCCGGAACGAGTCTTTGGAGGCATGAATTACTTCTTCTTTCCTGCGATCGTCTTCTTCGGACCCTTACGAGTGCGCGCATTGGTCTTGGTGCGCTGGCCACGTACAGGCAGGCCACGGCGGTGGCGCAGGCCCTTGTAGCTACCGATTTCAATCTTGCGGCGGATATCAGCCTGAACCTGACGGCGGAGGTCACCCTCAACCTTCCAGGTAGCCTCAATTGCGTCACGGAGCGCCGACAGCTGGTCATCATCCAGGTTGTCAGTGCGCAGGTCAGGAGAAATGCCAGTCTTTTCTAGCAGTTCCTTGGCACGGGTTGGACCGATGCCGTAGATGTAGGTGAGAGCGACCTCCATGCGCTTATTGCGGGGGAGGTCAACACCAGCTAGACGTGCCATATGGCGTGTCCTTTCGGGTTGTTACGGCGGTTTTCTCCCCATCCGTCCCGCACCATGCAACGCTTCGCCCGGGCCGTGCCGGGATCCTTGGGTTGCTTATCAGTGCGGGCTCAGGCCACCGTCGCCTGAGGTGGACAGGGCGAACTTAGGGTTCGCCCTTGGGTGAGGAGGCTTACTGTCTTTACTTGTAGCGGTAGACGATGCGTCCGCGGGTAAGGTCATAAGGAGACAGCTCTACAACCACGCGATCCTCTGGGAGGATGCGAATGTAGTGCTGACGCATCTTGCCAGAAATGTGTGCAAGAACCTTGTGTCCGTTGTCGAGCTCGACACGGAACATTGCATTCGGCAAAGGCTCGATAATGCGGCCTTCTACCTCGATTGCGCCTTCCTTAGCCATAACCTCTACTTTTCTGGTGCCGGACAAGTGTGCCGTCACCTGCATGTTTGTTGTCTACTGCGGTGGCGTATCGGCGCCAGCCTCGCTGACGCTATACACCGACTTAACAGCATACGCTGCAGCGACACGATTTCCAAACCGCTGCGCTTTCCGACGCCCACCGCCGAGCCCACCTACTTCCCTCCCCCACCTTCCTTCCGAAGGGAGGAAAATTTGTGAGGCTTGAGTTCAGAGGGTCGTTGCAACACTTTCCCTTAGGAGGGTGTTGTTGTGTCTGGGGTTGTTGGCCCGTTTCATTCGTTGTCTGAATCGGATCGTCGTGGCTTAGTTGCCTTGGTTGGCAGTGGGCGTAGTGTCCGTTCGGCGGCTGGTGAGCTTGGCTGTCATTACGGGCATGCTTTGAATTTTTGCCATGCCTTTGGATTGCCAGTCGTGTATAAAGCCAAACGAGTTGATCGCCGCGGCAGCCAGGCTGTCCAGCTTGTAGAGCTAGTCCGAAGCGGACTGTCGGTACGCCAAGCTGCTAAAAGATGTGGGATGCATCTTACCGCTGCGTATGCCGTAGCTACGGAAGCTGGGTGCCATATCCGGTTAAGTCAGTATGCTCGGAAAGTCCGCCAGACGCAGTTAAGAGTGGAATACCTGCGCCTTCGGCTGGCGAGCCTGCCTGGTGGTGATGCTGGCACGGCAGTAGGAATTGATCGTCGACTGCGTTTAGATTTCGAAAAAGGACTCACCAAATCCCAGGGTCGACGAGAAGAGTTCATACCCGTCGGCGAAGACGCCAGCACGTATAACAGACTTATGAAAGCGCTGCACCAACGCCATGATGTCATCGAATCCGGAAGGCTTGCCCCTCCCGCCTTACCTAGCGGGGTAGATCCGTATAAACGCATCAGCAATCGCTACATTTGCTTCGAAGAACGCGTCATTATCGCCGATCTTCTCCGCGAAGATGTGCCACTGCGTGAGATTGGGCGCCGTTTAGGGCGTAGTGCATCGTCAATTCAGCGTGAAGTGCGCAGAAACCACAGTGCTGAAGGCCCGTATCGTGCGGAAACAGCCCAGTTAAAGGCCTGTGCGCGGAGATTGCGGCCGAAAATACCGAAACTACTAGCCAACAAAAGGCTATGGGACTATGTATGCGCACAATTGCGGGCACAATGGTCACCTGAGGAGATTTCTAATCGCCTGCCCATCGACTACCCCACTGATAAGGACATGCGCATTAGTCACGAAACGATTTATGACGCCTTTTACCTGCAGGCCAAAGGAAGACTCAAAGACCTTGGCTTGGACTTGCCGACCGGTAGAAAGAAACGCAAGAAACGCCAATCACGCACCACCACAGCTTCCCAGCAACGCTTCGTCGACGACATGATCCTCATAGACGACCGGCCAGATGAGGTAAGTGAACGTATTTTGCCAGGCCACTGGGAAGGCGACCTCATCCTCGGTAAAAACAACCAATCAGCGGTAATCACGCTAGTAGAACGCGTTAGCCGATTTGTTGTCCTTGGCCACTTACCGGGAAGGCATACCAGCAAAGAAGTATTCACAGCCCTGCACAAGGCAGTTGCAGGAATCGATAAAGCTATCTGGTCATCAATTACCTGGGACCAAGGAAGCGAAATGGCTGGCCATAAAGCCTTTACCATGGCTACTGACATTCCCATCTACTTCTGCCATCCAGGATCGCCATGGGAACGCGGCAGCAACGAAAACACCAACGGCAGGCTGAGAAGAAACCTTCCTAAAAACAGCGACCTGTCCATCTACAGTGCCGAGGACTTGGAGATGATCGCCAACATTCACAACCACAAACCACGCAAAGCACTCAACTGGCGCACCCCAGCCGAAGTCATGACCAACGCCCTCACACAAACCGGTAGCATCAAACCAAACTAACCATCATCGTTGCAACGACCCCTAGAATCCAAGAGGAGAAATAAATAGCGAAAGTCCCCCGCACCGGCTTTCCTTTTCAAGGAACCGGCACGGGGGACTCAGTTAGCGCGGTAGCGCCAAAGTCTTAGTAGATGAAGACCTTATCGCCAACCTGCACGTTATCCCAGTAACGTTTTGCAGCGTCTGGCGGCAGGTGAACGCAGCCATTGGAATCAACGGCCGGGTCATCCAAGTGGAAAGCGTGGCCGTTATTGGTGAAGTAAATGGAGTACGGCATCGGCGCGTTGTTGAACTCGCGGGAGATGTCGTTCTCTACCTTGCGGCTGACGTGGAAGGTGCCGCGTGGGGTTTCCTGACCGCGCATGCCGGCGGACATTGCCGGGGAGACGTAGGAAACCTTGCCGCCATCCTGCAGCCAGGTGCGACGGCCATTGAGGTCGACACAAACCTTCGCATCGGCCGGGCACGGGCCGCGGTCGAACTGGTTAGCGCGACGCTGTGCTTCTGCCTTACGGGCGGCTGCCTCAGAGCGTGCCTTTTCCGCGGCAACGCGTTCGGCATTAGCGCGGGCAGCGGCTTCACGGGCCTTGCGTGCTTCCTCGTTCTTCTGGGCGATCAGGCCTGGGAATAGGAACTCTACAGCACCGTCAACTGCAGTCTGGACGCTAGGAGCCAGTTCAGGGGAGAATTTCTCTGCCTGGTCCAGAACCTGGTTGCGAGTATTCCATGCCTGCTCGCGAGTCTGGCCGTAGAAATTGTCCAGCTGTGCCTTAGCGTCAGCAGTGAGCTTATCCAGGCCAGATTGAGAAGAGAGATGGTGGAGATCGGAATTTGCCTTGGAGCTGAGCTGATCCAGGTTAGGAATCTCCTGGGCGGTAGCGGCAGGAGCTGCAACGGTGGCGCTCAAGGCCATAACGCCAGCCACAGCGGGCGCTGCAACCGTGGCGCGGATCTTGCGGAAGCTAAATTTCGACATGGCTGTGAGTATAAACCTTTCGGGGATATATGCCTAGTTGAACAGGCAATTTTGGGAATATGTATTAGTAGCGGCGAGTGAGAATTCGAGGACCATCGGCGGTGGCGGCCACCGTATGCTCCCAGTGAGCGGCAAAAGAGCCATCGAGGGTGACGACCGTCCAGTCATCTTCCAGCACGGCAGAATCCTCTGTGCCCAAAGTTAGCATGGGTTCAATCGCCAGCACAGAACCTTCTTGAATCAGCGGGCCGCGGCCTGGCCGGCCTTCGTTAGCCAAGTACGGATCCTCATGCATGGTGCGGCCAATGCCGTGTCCGCCGTAGCCGTCAACGATGAAAAGATCTACGCCAAACTTTTCCTCTGCGTGGCGGGTGGCCTGTTCGAGGGCATGGGAGACGTCGGTAAGCAGATTGCCTGGAACCATAGCCTGGATGCCTTCCATGAGGACCCATTCGGTGGCTTTATTGAGGGCATCCACATCGGGGTCCAGCTCCCCTACGGCAAAGGACCAGGCGCTATCGCCCACCCAGCCGTCGAGGGTAGCTCCGCAATCGATCGAAACCAGATCCCCCTCAGCAAGGATGGTCTCCTCATCGGGGATGCCGTGAACAATGACGTCATTGACGGAGGCGCAAATGGAACCAGGAAAGCCCTCGTAGCCCTTAAACGTGGGATAGGCGCCGGCATCGCGGATGGTCTGCTCTGCCACTGCGTCGAGCTCGAGGGTAGATACGCCAGACGCCGCAGCAGCGCGGACTTCCTGCAGTGCCTTACCGACGATCTCGCCGGCAGCCTGCATGGCGTCTAGCTCACCCGGGGTACGGGCGGGGATGCGCTTGCTGCGGCGTCGAAAAGCCATGCTTATTTACCCAGTGCTTCCATGGCACGGGCACTGATTTCTTCCACGGTGCCTTCGGCCTTGATGGGAATAATGGCATCGCCGTAGTGCTCGATGAGCGGGAAGGTTTCCTCGCGGTACACACCGAGGCGGGTGCGAATGGTCTCCTCGTTATCATCGGCGCGGCCCCGGGCCATCATGCGCTCGACCACAACATCTTCAGAAACCTCGAAGTTGAGCACGCCATCGAGCTTTTCGCCCTTCTTAGACAGCAGCTCCTCCAAGATGTTAGCCTGCTCGGTCGTGCGTGGGAAGCCGTCCAGCAGGAAGCCATTCTTGGCATCATCTTGATTCAAACGATCCTCAACCATGCGGGCGGTGACGTCAGTAGGCACCAGCTTGCCTGCATCAATGTAGGACTTTGCCTCTACACCCAGCGGGGTGCCCTCGCCGATATTGGCGCGGAACAGGTCGCCAGTGGAAATGTGCGGGACGTTCAACTTCTCGCTGAGGATGGCTGCCTGGGTGCCTTTGCCGGCACCGGGAGGTCCTAGAAGTACAAGACGCATTACTTAAGTAGTCCTTCGTAGTTAGATTGCAGTAGCTGGGACTCGATCTGCTTGACCGTAGTCAAGGCGACGGAGACCATAATCAGGATGGCCGTACCGCCAAAGGCGGAAGTACCGCTGGCGGACGAGCTACCCACACCGAGGTCCAAGAGGATATTCGGCAGGATGGCGATGACCGCCAAGTACAGGGCGCCAACGCACAGCAGTCGGTTCATCACATAACCAAGGTACTCTGCGGTCGGGCGGCCCGGGCGAATGCCGGGGATAAAGCCGCCGTACTTTTTCATATTATCCGCCTGCTCTGCCGGGTCGTACTGCACCGAAACGTAGAAATAAGCAAAGAAGATGGTCAGGACGAAGTACAGCACAATGTACTGCCAGGAGGATGGCGCCTGCAGGTGCGCGATGACATTGCGCTGCCACCAGTTATCCGGGGTGCCAGAGGAGCCAGAGTTAACAATCTGGGTAATTAGCACCGGCATGTAGATGAGGGAGGAAGCGAAGATGACCGGGATAACGCCGGCCTGGTTGACCTTCAGCGGCAGGTAGGTGGAGGAACCACCGTACTGGCGGCGGCCCACCATGCGCTTGGCGTACTGGACCGGGATGCGGCGCTGGCCCTGCTCGATGAAGGTAATGCCCACGACCAGGATGACCAAGCCAGCGGCGACCATAGCGAAGACAAGGCCGCCATTGTTCTGCAGAATGCTTACACCATCGGTAGGCAGACGGGTGGCAATACCGGCGAAGATGAGCAGGGACATACCGTTGCCAATGCCCTTTTCAGTAATGAGCTCGCCCATCCACATCACTAGTACGGCACCAGAGGTCATGGTGACCACGAGGACGATGAGGGTAAAGAAGTTACGGTCTTCTGCCAAGACCGGTACACCCTGGCCCAGCAACTGCTCGCGGTCTGCCAGCGCGACGATGCCGGAGGATTGCAGCAGCGCCAACGCCAGAGTCAAGTAGCGGGTGTACTGGGTCATCTTGGCCTGTCCGGACTGGCCTTCCTTCTTCAATTCCTCGAAGCGCGGAATGACCACGGTCAGCAGCTGCACAATAATCGAGGCCGTAATGTACGGCATGATGCCGATGGCGAAGATCGACAGCTGCAGCAACGCGCCACCCGAGAAGAGGTTGATGACGGAGTAGAGATCTCCGGACTGTTCGGTCAGCTGGCGCAAGCGCCCAGCAATGGACGCATAGTCAACACCCGGAGATGGAATCTGTGCGCCGACGCGGTACGCAATGATCATCACGATGGTGAAGATGATCTTTTTACGTAGGTCGGCATCCTTGAAAGCCTGCAAAATGGCGGACACTACAAAATCCTCCTGGCCTACCGCTGCCGAACGCGAAATCTAGGGAGGGTTTCGCGTCCATTCGCGGAGGTGGAACTCATCTGCCCCTAGGAAACTGGACCCCCTGAGCCAAATGGCTTAGGGGAAAATTAGCTTTCCTTCAGGAACGGTTGAACACTTATGACCCCATCACCCTACCAGCCTTGCCCGGCATAGCCACATTAAGACCCAATAGTGTGACCATGATTGCTTCTTCTTTCGCACGTTTGGTATCCGGGGTTTACCATGAAGGGGTATTGCCATCGCGCAATTCCCTTTTTAATCTCCGACCTCGCGGGTCCCTGCACCACGAGGCCGTTATTGGTGTGAACCTAATGTTGCGAAAGAAGATCAGATGAGCAAGAAATTCACGCCGATGACCATTGCTGAGATCATCGACGTATTTATCCCTAGTCCGAATCCCTTCCGCTGGGAAGCTTTCGATGGTTCCGCTACTGGACCCGAAGATGCCCAGTACAAGGTGACCATCAATAGCCTTGAAGGCTTGTCTTTTATAGCCACCCATCCCGGCGATGTGGGATTCGCCCGCGCCTATGTCACCGACGGCATCACGGTGCACGGCGATCACCCGGCCCACCCCTATGGCATTTTCGACGCCCTGCATGCCATGTACGACAAGTTTGAAAAGCCGGATGCGAAGACACTGGCACGCGTGGTGCGCTCACTGGCGTCCATGGGTGCCTTCCAGATCCAGCCCGTTCCCGAGGTAGAGCGCGCCTCTTGGCTGCGCCGCAAATTGCACGATGGCCTTTCTAAGCACTCGAAGCAGCGCGATGCAGACGTCATTTCAGACCACTATGACGTGGGCAATGACTTCTACGAGCTCTTCTTGGGCGATTCCATGACCTATACCTGCGCCTACTACCCTTCCCCAGACGCCACCTTGGAGGAGGCGCAGGAGAATAAGTACCGCCTCATCTTTGACAAGCTGCGCCTCAAGGAAGGCGACCGCCACCTAGACGTCGGCTGCGGCTGGGGCGGCATGGTGCGCTACGCGGCACGCCGAGGCGTGAAGTCCGTTGGCGTAACCCTGTCCAAGGAGCAGGCCGAGTGGGGCCAGCGCAAGATTGAAGAGGAAGGCCTGCAAGACCTCGCGGAGGTCCGCTTTATGGATTACCGCGATATCACCGAAGAGGGCTTCGATGCCATCTCCGCCATTGGCATTATCGAGCACATTGGCGTGAAGAATTACAACGACTTCTTCAAGTTCCTCCACGGCAGGCTGAAAGTCGGCGGCCTGATGCTCAACCACAACATCACCTACCCGGATAACCACAAGACGCCTAAGGGCGGCTTCATTGACCGCTATATCTTCCCCGACGGCGAGCTCACCGGTTCCGGCAACGTCACCAAGGCCATGCAGGACAATGGCTTTGAAGTCATTCACACCGAGTCTCTGCGCTTTGATTACATGCGCACGCTGCACGATTGGTGCGAGAACCTGAAGGAAAATTGGGATGAGGCCTGCGCCACCGTGGGCCTGCCAACCGCCCGCCTCTACGGCATTTATATGGCCGGATCCGAATGGGGCTTTGAGCGAAATATTATCAACCTTTATCACTTCCTCGGCGTAAAGCTGGGCGAGGCCGGCTCCCGCGCCGGTGTGCCTGAGCGCCGCTGGTGGGAAGATAGCCGCTTTTAAGGAGGCCTTCCATGACACTCATTGATAACTTGCGCGAACGCCTCTCCGCCGCACGACCGCGGCCAGTGGATGCCATGCCCATCGAGCCGGTGGGGTGGGCGGCGCATCATGAGGGCGTCGATAAGCTGCTGGCCAGCTTCCGTGCAGTTCCGTCCGATAAGCGTGTGCGCCTAGCTAAGAAGACGTCTAACCTTTTCCGCGGCCGCAGCGAGGAGCAAGCGGGCCTAGACGTTTCGGGCCTCGGCGGCGTCATCGAGGTCGACCCGGTAGCCCGCACGGCCGATGTCCAAGGCATGTGCACCTATGAGGACCTCGTCGATGCCACCCTTCCTCATGGCCTGATGCCCTTTGTTGTACCGCAGCTCAAGACCATTACGCTCGGCGGTGCGGTCACCGGCATGGGCGTGGAATCCACGAGTTTTCGCAATGGCCTGCCGCACGAGTCCGTCCTCGAGATGGACGTGCTTACGGGCATGGGTGAGATCCTGACCTGCTCCCGCGAGGAGAATGTGGATCTCTTCCGCCTCTTCCCTAACTCTTATGGCTCGCTGGGCTATGCAGTGCGCCTTAAGATCGAGCTGGAGCCCGTGCCCGCCTTTGTGGAATTGCGCGAGGAGCGTTTCCACACCGTGGAAGAAGCCAGCCGCGTGCTTGCCGACGTCGCTTCTTCCCACACCCACCGCGGCGAGCCGGTACACGGCCTCGACGGCGTAGTGTTTTCCGAAGATGAGGCGTACTTGGTCTTCGCGCGCTTTACCGATGAGGAAGGCCCAACCTCCGATTACACGCGGGACAAGATCTACTACCGCAGCCTCCAGCACGTCTCTGGCATCCGGCGCGACCGCCTGACCATCCGCGATTATATCTGGCGCTGGGATACCGACTGGTTCTGGTGCTCGCGCGCCTTTGGTGCGCAGAACCCCAAGGTGCGCAAGGTGTGGCCGCGCGAATTGCGCCGCAGCTCTTTTTATTGGAAATTGGTCCGGCTCGACCGCAAATACGAGCTGGAATATAACTTCATCAAAAAGCCCCACGGCAAGCCACGTGCTGAACGCGTGGTTCAAGATATCGAGGTCACTCCAGAAAACCTGCCGGAATTCCTCCATTGGTTCTTTAATGCTTCCGATATCCAGCCGGTGTGGCTCTGTCCAATCCGACTGCGCGGTGGTGTGGACGAGCTGGTAGGCACGGGCGACATCGCCTCTAATTCGAGCGACCCCTGGCCGCTCTACCCACTTCGCCCCGGGCAGACCTGGGTCAACGTTGGCTTTTGGTCCGGTGTGGACGGCGATCACGTGGATCCCTCCGCTCCAAATAACGGCGCGTTCAACCGCGTCATCGAAGCCAAGGTCAATGAGCTTGGCGGACACAAGTCCCTCTACTCTGAGGCCTTCTATTCCCGGGAAAAGTTCGAGAAACTCTACGGCGGCAATCTTCCCGCCACCATCAAAGCGGTTACCGATCCAGGCGACCGCTTCCCTGGCCTGTATGAGAAGACCGTGGACGAGGCCTAGCCTTCCCCATCCCTCCAGGTGTCAACGCATCATCTGATACGAGGCGAGGCAAAGCACAACGGGTGGAACGCCCTCCCCGAGCGTTCCACCCTTTTTCTTCTTTCCTTTTACAGGATAAAGCTTTGCTTAGTATGCAGCGGTGACGTTGTCATAACCGTTGATCTTCAGCGCATCCATGATGCGCTGAACCGCCGCCTCATCCTTTTCTGGGGTTATAGGTCTCCGGGAAGGTCACGTGAGCGGAGTGGTCATCCTTGAACTCAATATTCATGAATTCGTGGCCCACCTCCTGGGTAGCTAGTGCCAGCTCGCGTTGCACAGCCAACTTGCCGCTTTGCAGGTTGCCACCATTGAAACCAGGATCGACTTCTTCAGAGCCTTCTGCAGTCCCACCATTGATGACATCTCCTTGTAACCGGTGATGCGGCCGTTTTCCGCATGGGCACCCGGCTGCTGATCTGGTGCGGACTGCTGGCCGGTCTCAGCCGATGCGGCCTGGGCAGTCTCCGCCGGATCCGGCTGGGACAACTGATCTTGAGCATCGACTGGGCCGGTGGAACCCGCGAAGGGCATGATTGCAGCGACTGCGGTAGCAAGCAGGGAAGAAATAGACGACATAAGAATCACCTTAGATGTAGATGATTGCAAACTAAGATTGGCTGTAACGACAATGAATATATATCGCCATACCTGCAACCCTATTAATCAATAAAGGTCTCCTGTCAGACAATTTGACCCGCGGTCCCTACCCAAACACAACCAAAACATAGGAAGTGTTTCCACGATCACTAGAGTCCGCCCCCAAGAAAAGCGCATGAAAAATCCCCCTGCCCCGCTAATACGGAGAGGGGGACGAAAATCTACTTGAAAGAGATTACTTGGTGTTGGCGGATCCGCCAGCAGCCTCGATCTTCTCTACAGCAGACTTGGAGAACTTATCAGCGGTGACGTTCAACTTAACGTTCATGTCGCCGTTGCCCAGAACCTTGACCGGCTTATTAGCGCGGACCAGGCCAGCAGCTGCGATGTCAGCAACGGTGATGTCGCCGCCATCTGCGAACTTCTCAGCAAGGTCAGCAACGTTGACTACCTGGTACTCAACGTGGTTCGGGTTCTTGAAGCCCTTCAGCTTAGGCAGACGCATGTGGATCGGCATCTGGCCACCCTCGAAAGCAGCAGGTACCTGCTTACGAGCACCGGTGCCCTTGGTACCGCGACCAGCGGTCTTACCCTTGGAAGCCTCACCGCGACCGACGCGGGTCTTAGGCTTATTTGCTCCTGCGGTTGGGCGCAGGTCGTGCAGCTTGATGATATCAGCCATGGTTTACTCCCCTGCCACTTCTTCGACGGTGACCAGGTGGCGAACCTTCTGAACCATACCGCGAACGATCGGGGTGTCCTGCTTCACTACGGACTGACCGATGCGCTTGAGGCCAAGAGCCTCAATGTTCTTGCGGTGGTTCGGATTGGTGCCCACCAGGCCCTTTACCTGTGTAATCTTCAGAGCCATTGTTTATGCCTCCTGACCTGCGCGCTTGCGCAGCATACGGGCCGGGGTGACCTCTTCGAGGGACTTGCCACGGCGTGCGGCAACCTCTTCAGGGCGAACCAGCTGCTTGAGGCCGTCCACGGTAGCGCGGACGACGTTGAGTGCATTGTCGGAGCCCAGAGACTTCGACAGGATGTCCTGCACGCCAGCGCATTCGAGCACTGGACGAGCAGCACCACCAGCGATAACACCGGTACCAGGTGCGGCAGGCTTCATCATGACGATGCCAGCTGCGTCGCGACCCTCAACCGGGTGGGTGATGGTGCCAGCAATCATTGGAACGCGGAAGAAGTTCTTGCGAGCCTCTTCAGCGCCCTTCTGGATTGCGGCCGGGACTTCCTTGGCCTTGCCGTAGCCAACGCCAACCTGACCCTGGCCGTCACCGACGACGACGAGGGCGGTGAAGGACATGTTGCGGCCACCCTTAACGGTCTTGGAGACGCGGTTAATGGTCACAACGCGCTCGATGTACTTATCGCGCTCGTTGTCCTGATGGTTACGACGATCGTTGCGGCGGCCGTTGCCACCGCGGTTGTTCTTGTTGTTCTCGGCGGAGCGTCCGCCGTCACGCTTTTCACGGTCCGACATTAGGCGTTCCTTCCGTTGATGTTTCCGTTGACGATGATCATTAGAACTTCAGACCACCTTCACGTGCGGCGTCAGCCAGCGCAGCGACGCGGCCGTGGTACTTGTAGCCTGCGCGGTCAAATACGACGTGCTCGATGCCAGCGGCCTTTGCGCGCTCGGCAACCAGCTCGCCTACCTTGGCGGCCTTGGCCTTCTTATCGCCCTCGAGTGCACGAACGTCCGCCTCCATGGAGGATGCGGAGACCAGGGTGTGTCCTGCCAGGTCATCGATGACCTGGACGTGCATGTGGCGGGAGGAGCGGTGAAGAACCAGCCGCGGTGCCTCAGGGGTGCCACGCAGGGTCTTACGGATACGGAAGTGACGGCGTGCGCGTGCTTCGCGACGACGGGAGGAGATGTCCTTGCCGACTGGAGTGCGCTTGGTGTTTTCAGTGTTTGCCATTGCTTACTTACCCGTCTTTCCGACCTTGCGACGGATCTGCTCGCCTTCGTAGCGAATACCCTTGCCCTTGTAAGGATCGTCCTTACGCAGACGGCGGATATTAGCGGCGATCTGTCCGACTAGTTGCTTGTCAATACCGGTAATGGACAGCTTGGTTGCGCCGTCCACTGCGAAGGTAATTCCCTCCGGAGCCTCGATGAGGATCGGGTGGGAGTAGCCCAGGCTGAATTCCAGGTCCTTACCCTTCTGCTGAACACGGTAGCCAACACCGAAGATTTCCATCTTGATGGTGTAGCCCTCGGTCACGCCAACAACGGCGTTGTTCAGCAGGGAGCGGGACAGACCGTGCAGCGCACGGTGCTTGCGGTGGTCATCAGGGCGGGAGACGGACAGGACGCCGTCTTCCAGGTTGATGGCGATAGGCTCTGGAACGTTAACGCTCTGGGTGCCCTTAGGGCCCTTAACCTCAACGTCTTGGCCGTTGATCTTGATTTCGACGCCGTTTGGTACGGCGATTGGTGCTAGACCGACTCGAGACATGTGTCAAACCTCCCTTTACCAGACGTAGGCGAGAACTTCTCCGCCTACGCCCTTCTCCTCAGCCTGACGGTCAGTCAGCACGCCGTGGGACGTGGAGATGATAGCCACGCCCAGGCCGCCCAAGACCTGTGGCAGTTCGGTGGACTTTGCGTACACACGCAGACCCGGCTTAGACACGCGACGCAGGCCAGACAGGGAGCGCTCGCGGTTGTTGTACTTCAGCTCGAGGGACAGGGTGTGGCCCTCAACGGTGTAGTCAGCGATGTAGCCTTCCTGCTTCAAGATGTCAGCAATATTTGCCTTCAGCTTGGAGGTAGGCATCGACACGGTGTCATGGTGCGCATTACTTGCGTTGCGCACGCGCGACAGCATGTCGGCAATAGGATCAGTCATAGTCATATGAGTGACCGTGTACCTTTCTCGTTGCGGTTCCCGTGCTCACCAAAGCGTTCTCCGTGTGATTTCGGGCTACTCACGCTCCCCACGGTCAATACCGCGAGGCGCTCGCCACCCTTTGATTCAGACAACGGTCCGCTATCTACGGCGAGGGGCCTACAACAAAGTTGATGTTCAGTTCTTGCATCGGCTCGGCGCTTTCTGCAGCTCAGCGCACCAAAATTCGCAATGACTTAGGCACGCCAACGCCTCAGCGCAAGCACGAGGTACTATGATACGCCATAACCTGCGGTTTTCCAAATGGTCCCACTCCTTCATTAAAGTCGGGACCTGCACGAACGCATATAAGGAGTTAGTCATGAGCGAGACGCACGAGGACCCCATCCAATCCGCACACGAGTGGCTCGAAGAAGCCGCCCGTCTCCTCGGCCTTGATCCTCAGGAGGCAACCGCACTCACCCGCGAGATCCTGGACCTCACCAAGGACGTCGCGCACAATCGGTCCCGCCCCGCGGCCCCACTTACTGCTTTCCTCGTGGGCCTTGCCTCCAGCAACGTGGATGAAGCCCGTAGCAATATTGACGCCCTGAAGGAGGTGCTACGGTAATGGCCGGCCGCAAGAACTCCACCTTTGCCGTCACCAAGGTCCGCCTGGGAGATGGCCTGCAGGTCGATACTCGCGCCGATACGGTCGCCGGCGAGGAGCCACTCGAAATCCGCGTGGGCGGTCAGACCATTACCACCACCATGCGCACTCCCGGCCATGACGTGGAGCTAGCGCACGGTTTCCTACATTCGGAAGGCCACATTGCTTCGCTTGGCGACGTCGCCGAGGCCCGCTACTGCGCCGGCGCCACCGTCGATGGCATGAATACCTACAATTTGCTCGACGTCGAACTTACAAAAAAGAATTTGCTCGACCTCAGCGATCTGCGCTTGACCACCACAACCTCCGCCTGTGGTGTATGCGGTACCTCCTCTATAGAGGCATTAACCAAGCAGACGCGCTACCCGATTCCCCAAGTTCCGGTAGATCCCTATGTCGTGGCCAAGCTTCCCGAAGCTCTGCGCGCTGAGCAAAAAGAATTTAAGAAGACCGGCGGAATCCATGCCGCCGGCGCCTTCACCCTAGACGGAGAACCGGTGGTCATCCGCGAAGATATCGGCCGTCATAACGCCGCGGATAAGGTCATTGGCCACTTACTACTAGAGAACCGACTTCCTGCGGACGACCTCATTCTGGTCATGAGCTCGCGCGCCAGCTTTGAGCTCGTCCAAAAAGCCGCTATGGCCGGATTCGGCATGCTCGTTGCTGTCAGCGCCGCCTCCTCCCTAGCGGTAGAGACGGCCCGCGAAACTGGCATGGCGCTCGTGGGCTTCGCCCGCGATGACCGTTTTAACCTCTATTCCGGCGAGCTCGCTTAGTCGCGGTAGGCCTCCGGGCCGCGATTGAGCCACGCGTAGACGCCGCCAACCAAAAGGCCGCCGCCAATGAAGTTGCCGATCCACACCAGGATCCAATTGAGTGCCACGTTGCCGGCGGTTAGAGCTGCCGGCACCGGGTCGGAGGCGAATAGCGTGATGCTAAGCAGGCAGAAGTTCGCGATAACGTGCTCTAGGCCTAAAGCCACGAAAGCTCCAATGATCGGAATGATGACAAAGAACTTCGAAGCTGCATCCTTGGCGAAGATGGCACCGACGATGCCCATGTTGACCACAAAGTTCGCGGCAATGGCCTCTACCAGCATTCCTTGCGGGGACTTGATGAGCTTGCCTTCAGAAACCGTTACCAGAAGGTGCGAGGGATCTAGGTCAGCAAATTTGGCGGACATCGCCATAATGGCGGCAAAGATGATAGCCCCCACCAGGTTGAAAATGGTGGTAATAAGCAGCAAGTAAAAGGCCTTGCCCCACGCCACATGCTTATTGCTGGCGGCATAGACCATGTACATCATGTTGCCGGTAGCCAGATCGGCGCCCAAGAGCAGAATGGCGAATAGGCCGACACCGAAAAACAGGGCGAAAGCCACAGCACCCAAACCCGGCGCTACACCATTGACAGCTTGGCCTACCACGCCGGCAAAGGCGGTACCGATGCACAGGTACACGCCGGCCAAGGTAGCGCGAACTGCAAAGCGAGCGAAGGATTCATCTAATAAGGTGACCTTCTTGACGGCCGCCGCCTTGGTGGCATCATTGAGAGACATTTCTACCTCATTAATCAAAGAGTATTAAATCCTTCTAATCTTATCCTGACCACCTGATTCCGCGTCAATTCCGGGTATGCATAACACTGCGTTGTAAGCTAGAACTTTCCTATTACCCGTATTTTCTCTTCGGAGGTCGCATGGATTCCCACTACCGGCCGCGGAGGGAACCGAATCGGCTTCCCGCTAACGGGCGCCGCAGCGTTCCATCGCGATCCGACCGCACAGATGCTGATCGCCAATGGCGCCAGACCGAAACGCGCACCCGCCAACAACAGCGCCGCCGCCCACCGCGCCGCGTTGAGGACACCTCACTTCCCCGACACCGCCGCAAACCCACGCTGTGGGAGCGGATCAAAAAGGTATGGAAGTCCTCCGGCATCCTTCGCGTGGTTATCGGCATCGTTGCCACGGTGCTACTCGCCAGCACGATTAACCGGGTGGTCAACCCACCAGCGGGTCTAGAGACCAATGAAGTCACTGCAGAAGAGGCACCTGCCATCGACCCTTCACCTGCAGTCGAGCTCTTCATCCCAGCCATTGAGGTTCATGCCGATTTTCAAGACGGCTCCTGCCGCGTAGTAAACGGTGCCATCAATCCGGACTCCATGAATAAGGCCTGCACCTATACTGCCGAAGACCGCCCTTATTCTCTGCCGAGCACGACGTCCCAGGACATCGTGGTCATTGCCGGCCATACCGGTGCGGGCGTGCCAGGCGTTTTCAATAACCTCTACGATGGTTCCGCGAATGAGCACAAGGTTCATCTGGGGGACAAGCTCTACGTGCGCACACAGAACTCCGGCCAGAACTGGCTCATCTATACGGCTACCGACTTACACGACCCAGATAAACAGGGGCTTTCTGACGACGCCTCTATTTGGGGCGAAGGCCCCATGCCCGGCCGCCTTCTCACCATCAGTTGCATTCAACCTGCCAACCCTTTGGAGCCGGCAGTGCGTAACGCGGTCGTCGGCTGGCAGTATGAGGGCACCACGCACACAGAGACCGAAAGCGCCTAAGCCACAGCCGCACAAGCCGGCGCCTGCGCACCATTGAATTCAAGGTGCTTGGATTCTAGGGGTCGTTGCAACGATGATGGTTAGTTTGGTTTGATGCTACCGGTTTGTGTGAGGGCGTTGGTCATGACTTCGGCTGGGGTGCGCCAGTTGAGTGCTTTGCGTGGTTTGTGGTTGTGAATGTTGGCGATCATCTCCAAGTCCTCGGCACTGTAGATGGACAGGTCGCTGTTTTTAGGAAGGTTTCTTCTCAGCCTGCCGTTGGTGTTTTCGTTGCTGCCGCGTTCCCATGGCGATCCTGGATGGCAGAAGTAGATGGGAATGTCAGTAGCCATGGTAAAGGCTTTATGGCCAGCCATTTCGCTTCCTTGGTCCCAGGTAATTGATGACCAGATAGCTTTATCGATTCCTGCAACTGCCTTGTGCAGGGCTGTGAATACTTCTTTGCTGGTATGCCTTCCCGGTAAGTGGCCAAGGACAACAAATCGGCTAACGCGTTCTACTAGCGTGATTACCGCTGATTGGTTGTTTTTACCGAGGATGAGGTCGCCTTCCCAGTGGCCTGGCAAAATACGTTCACTTACCTCATCTGGCCGGTCGTCTATGAGGATCATGTCGTCGACGAAGCGTTGCTGGGAAGCTGTGGTGGTGCGTGATTGGCGTTTCTTGCGTTTCTTTCTACCGGTCGGCAAGTCCAAGCCAAGGTCTTTGAGTCTTCCTTTGGCCTGCAGGTAAAAGGCGTCATAAATCGTTTCGTGACTAATGCGCATGTCCTTATCAGTGGGGTAGTCGATGGGCAGGCGATTAGAAATCTCCTCAGGTGACCATTGTGCCCGCAATTGTGCGCATACATAGTCCCATAGCCTTTTGTTGGCTAGTAGTTTCGGTATTTTCGGCCGCAATCTCCGCGCACAGGCCTTTAACTGGGCTGTTTCCGCACGATACGGGCCTTCAGCACTGTGGTTTCTGCGCACTTCACGCTGAATTGACGATGCACTACGCCCTAAACGGCGCCCAATCTCACGCAGTGGCACATCTTCGCGGAGAAGATCGGCGATAATGACGCGTTCTTCGAAGCAAATGTAGCGATTGCTGATGCGTTTATACGGATCTACCCCGCTAGGTAAGGCGGGAGGGGCAAGCCTTCCGGATTCGATGACATCATGGCGTTGGTGCAGCGCTTTCATAAGTCTGTTATACGTGCTGGCGTCTTCGCCGACGGGTATGAACTCTTCTCGTCGACCCTGGGATTTGGTGAGTCCTTTTTCGAAATCTAAACGCAGTCGACGATCAATTCCTACTGCCGTGCCAGCATCACCACCAGGCAGGCTCGCCAGCCGAAGGCGCAGGTATTCCACTCTTAACTGCGTCTGGCGGACTTTCCGAGCATACTGACTTAACCGGATATGGCACCCAGCTTCCGTAGCTACGGCATACGCAGCGGTAAGATGCATCCCACATCTTTTAGCAGCTTGGCGTACCGACAGTCCGCTTCGGACTAGCTCTACAAGCTGGACAGCCTGGCTGCCGCGGCGATCAACTCGTTTGGCTTTATACACGACTGGCAATCCAAAGGCATGGCAAAAATTCAAAGCATGCCCGTAATGACAGCCAAGCTCACCAGCCGCCGAACGGACACTACGCCCACTGCCAACCAAGGCAACTAAGCCACGACGATCCGATTCAGACAACGAATGAAACGGGCCAACAACCCCAGACACAACAACACCCTCCTAAGGGAAAGTGTTGCAACGACCCTCTGAACTCAAGGTGCTCGGTAAAACTAGAAAATCCCAACGCCCCTTCCGGGGGTTGGGATTTCTTAGCGCTCTATTTACTTGAATGGGAAGCCGAGCTCGCGCAGGAGCTTGCGGCCCTCGTCGTCGTTAGTAGCGGTGGTAACGACGGTGATGTCCATACCACGGGGGCGATCGATCTTGTCGATGTCAATCTCGTAGAACATGGACTGCTCGGACAGGCCGAAGGTGTAGTTGCCGTGGCCGTCGAACTGCTGATCAGACAGACCGCGGAAGTCACGAATACGTGGCAGCGCGATGGTCAGCAGGCGGTCCAAGAACTCCCACATGCGGTCGCCGCGCAGGGTAACGCGTGCACCGATGGGCATGCCTTCACGCAGCTTGAAGTTCGCAATGGACTTCTTAGCGCGACGCAGCTGCGGCTTCTGACCGGTAATAGCGGTCAGGTCCTCGAGTGCGCCGTTGATGACCTTGGAGTCACGTGCGGCTTCGCCAACACCCATGTTGACAACAACCTTGGTAACACCAGGGATCTGCATGACGTTGTCGTACTTGAACTCGTCATTCAGGGTCTTGCGGATTTCCTCGCGGTAGCGAGTCTTCAGACGCGGGGTGTAGTTCTCGCTCATTTTTAGATGTCCTTCCCGTTGCTACGCGCGATACGGACCTTCTTGCCGTTCTCGTCGAAACGGTAGCCCACGCGGGTCGGGTTGCCTTCGGAGTCAACGATCGCAACGTTGGACACGTGGATCGGAGCTTCCTGGGTAACGATTCCGCCGGACTCGGCGCCACGCTCGGCAGCAGAGTTTGCGACGTGCTTCTTGATGCGGTTAACGCCCTCAACGAGGACCTTGTCACGCTTTGGGTATGCCTCGATGACCTTGCCCTTCGCGCCCTTATCTGGGCCCGAAATGACGATCACCATATCTCCCTTATGGATCTTCATAAGACTAGATCACCTCCGGTGCGAGAGAAACGATCTTCATGAAACGCTTGTCACGAAGTTCGCGAGCAACCGGCCCGAAGATACGGGTACCACGAGGCTCGCTATCGCCCTTGAGAACAACTGCAGCGTTCTCGTCAAAGCGAATATAGGAGCCGTCTGGACGACGGGTTTCCTTCTTCGCGCGGACGATAACCGCCTTTACGATTTCGTTTTCCTTAACGTTGCCACCTGGGACAGCGTCCTTGACAGTCGCAACGATGACGTCGCCGATGCCAGCGGAGCGTCGGACAGAGCCGCCGAGAACGCGGATGCACAGCAGTTCACGTGCACCAGAGTTGTCGGCGACGCGCAGACGCGATTCTTGCTGAATCACTATGGGTCTCCTGACCTGGATTGATGTGCGGTAAGATTTCCGTCCTTGCCGCACGCGGTCTACAAACTTGCGATGCTCAAGCCTTTACAACGGACTGTGCCGAAGGGTCTCGGACCGGCGGTTCGGAAACGCACCACTACGGGCCGACCAGCTTTTGCAACCTATACATTCAACCACACGCGCACACCAATACCAAAACACTACCTTTTGCTTGCCGACGCCCCCTCTAACGCCAAAATATTCCCTGCATTACCCCCGGATACCCCCATAAAGTCTTGTTTCGAATAGGTCAATTCTCCTCGCCCGTCGTATTTAATCGCTCTATCTGGGACTTTAGCTCGCACGTTCAAGTCTTGCGGTGCAAATCTCCGAGCACGCATGTTCTAAACTTTCTCAACTTTCACACGTGTAACACATGAAAATTCCAGTTAACTCAAGTTTTTGGGGTGACAATTGAGAGCGATGTGACTAGTGTGGTTTGCGTCAAGAAAGACATCTGCTTTTTGGCGCGTACCTATATTTCCCGAAGGAGAAACACATGAACCGTTTGCCACAGACCCTGACCGCTGCTGTTCTGACCGGCGCGCTCGCCTTTGGCGGCGCAGCTGTTGCTCAGGCCCAAATTCCGGATCCGGTAGAGGACAAGCCCCTGACCGAGATGCCTACCCCGTCTGCGGATGAAGATACCGCTACCGAAGACACCCCAGCTGAAGAGGGCACCAGCGATATTGAACGCCATGATGTTGCTGCCGATCCGATTACCGTCGATGGTGTCGAGTACTTCAAGCAGGAAGACGGTTCTTGGCTGTCCAAGCCGGTCGCAGGCAATCCTGTTCGCTTGACTCCTGAGCAGGCAGAAGAGTTCGTGAAGGAGCAGCAGGACACCTCCACAATTCCTGCTCCTGCCACCAAGAAGGACGCAGAGGGCAACGAGTGGTACCAGAGCCTGAAGGATCCGGCTATCTACGTTAACGACCCAGCTCTGGTAAACGAAGAGATCACCGACGAGATGCGTGACGCTTACGCAAAGGCGTTCCCGTCTGAGGATCCGAAGCCAGGCTTCGACAAGAAGAAGCTGGCTTGGTTGGCACTGCCAGCTGCATTGATCATCGGTGGCATCACCTGGTACCTGTCCCAGGATGGCAAGACCTACGTCAAGGACGAGGCACGCAAGAACCAGCAGCCGACCGCTGAGGAGAAGGCTGCTTCCGAGCAGATGCTGAACGCCAACAAGGACGAAGTTATCGCCCAGGGCGGTCAGCTCGCTGAGGGCGACGCTGCTCAGGCTGACGCCCCTTCCGCTCCATCTGCCCCAGCTGCTGGCGAGTCCGCAGACTCCGCACGTGGTATGTCCGCTGAGACGGGCTCCAACTCCGTTGCCCAGGCTCTGGCTGCACTGGCTGTAGCTGCGATGGTTGCTGCTGGCGCATTCGCCGCACGCCGCAAGTTCTTCGCTTAAGCAAGAGCCTTCCTACCAAGTAGGAAACTGAATTGAGACTGGCTGCGCCGGTCGGGCTTCGGTCCGGCCGGCGCAGCTTTTTGTATGCCTGACTAAAACTGCGGTCACGCAGGGTCAAGGACCCATCCGAGTTAAGGCCGATCTGATCAGGCTTAATTGAGGTAGAAAAGGCCGATCTGAGGAGTAGTTTTCCTCAGATCGGCCTGATCACTATGGACCTAATGTAATGGGCTCGAGAGCCCACCGTTGACTTGTAAAGGATGCGGCGCATTAAGACGCGGATTCGGAAGCCGGCGAGGCTGTCTGTACCGGTACTACGGCGGGCTTGGGGTCCACGGTGAAGATATCGGTGCCGGAGCCAATGAGCTCGCCGGGGCGGAAGGCCTCGGTAGGAATAACGGGGCCGGTCTTCTTGGAGTTGGAGACCACCACCGGGGTGGTTACCGGAAGGCCGGCGGCCTTGATGGCGTCGATATCTCATTCGGCAAGAACATCACCCCGCTTGACCTCATCGCCCTTCATATCACCGATACTATGAAAATATGACTATTCATGTGTGCGGCGAATGCCTGGTGGACCTAGTTCCCGTGGCCCCAGGCAGCTTGAACGACCACACGCCGGCGCTGGGCGGCGGACCATTTAACGTGGCCATCGCTGCGGCACGGCTAGGGGCGGACGTAGAATTCCAATCCCGCATTTCCACCGATGGTTTTGGGCAGGAGCTCGTCGCCCGCCTCGAGGCCGAGGGCGTCACCACCACTCACCTGCAGCGCGGCGATGAGCCCACCACTTTGGCTGTGACCACCATCCATGAGGACGGCTCGGCCTCTTATAACTTCTATATCGAGGGCACGGCCGACCGCTTGGTCGAACCACGTTTAGTGCCGGCCGATATCGCGTGCTTCGGCACGGTCTCCCTCGCCCTTGAACCTGGTGCCTCCCGCTATGCGCAACTGCTGAAGGATTTTGCCGCCCAAGGCACGTTGGTCGCCCTGGATCCGAATATCCGGCCCTTCTACGCCACCCCAGAGCACCGCGCGTTCTTAGTGGACCTGCTCCCTCACGTCACCTTGCTTAAGCTTTCTGATGAAGAGGTGGATTTCCTCGGCTCCGATCTCATCTCCCAGGTTCCCGTCGTAATTGTCACCCGCGGCGGGGAGGGGCTTAGCGTGCAGACCGGTGAGACCAAGCTAAACGTGCCGGCCGCACAGGTTCCCGTGACCGATACCATCGGCGCCGGTGATACCATCATGGCCGCATTGCTGACCCAAATTGACGAGCGGGGGCTCGACTCCTCCGCGCTCGCCCAACTGGGCGCTGCAGAGTGGAAGGAACTGCTTTCCTTCGCCGCGGCCGCTGCAGGAATCACCGTCTCCCGGAAGGGCGCCAACCCACCGCGGCGCGAGGAAGTAGAGTCTTCGCTATGACTTACATCAAGCGCACCCTGTGGCTGCACGCCGCGCTCTTTCTCCTCGCGTTTCTCGCCTTCATCCTGCCCGTAGTCTTTGGTACCGCCGCCCTACTCCCCGTCTGGTTGACCGGCGGGCTGAGTCTGGGGCTTGCGGCCTGCGTGCTTGTCGACGCCGCCTATAAATTCTTCGCCCCCACTTCCCCTCGTAGCCTCCGCCTACTCTCTGGTCTGACCGGCCTCGTGCTGCTCATCGGCTGGGGAATTTGGGTCTATATCTACGGCAATATGGCGGCCGTCGGCACAGGCTCCTATCGAATCGGCACCTTTTTGCTCGGCGCGGGATGTGTGCTCAACCTCTTTGTAGTGGCAATTTCCTTTCTAGATTTACAACGAAAGGTCAGCTAGAGAGTCTGGGAAACAGCCACTATCGGCAGGTTTCCGCTACTACGCCGCTACGACGCGTCGGGGAACGATGATGGGGGCATCACTCTCCGGATCGTCCCAAACCTCAGCTTCGATTCCGTAGGCCTGCGCCAATACCTTCGGAGATAGCGCTTGTTTCGGCGCCCCGCGAGCGATGATATCGCCGGCTTTCATCACCATCATGGAATCTGAATAGTGGCCCGCCAGCATAAGATCGTGCAGGACTATTACTACCGTTTTGCCCGCCTGCGCCTGCGCGCGAACCAGCTCCAGCATGCTCATGGCATGAGCAGGGTCGAGGAAAGTAGTGGGTTCATCGAGAAGCAGCACAGGCGTATCTTGTGCCAGCGCCAACGCCAGCCAAACGCGCTGGCGTTGCCCACCCGATAGCGAAGCGATATCACGATCGAGGAAGTCCACAATTGCGGTAGCCTCGCAGGCCTGCGCGATGATCTCCCGGTCCGTAGCGGAAAGGCCGCGCATCCTTCCTTGATGGGGATGACGCCCGCGTGCGACCAGCTCGCCTACTCGCAGCCCATTGGGGGCCACGGGGTGCTGTGGCAGCAGCGCCACCTGCTGCGCGGCATCTTTCGCGGACATCGCATGTAGGTCAGCTTCCCCGACCATGACGCTGCCCCGCCGCGGGGCCAGGATTTTCGAGAGAGTTTTCAGCAGCGTGGACTTGCCGCAGCCATTGGGCCCAATGAGCGTGGTGACTTCGCCGGCGCGGGCGTGCAGATCAACGCCGGCAAGGATATCCCCGCCATCCTTATATCCAGCATGAATGCCGGTGGCTTGGAGGCTGCACCGAGGCTTCGGGCTCGTGGGCTGTTTCGGCTGATTATTCGTCATATTTTTTCCTTCATCCACGTATGACTATGTAGCACCATCCGGCGCCGTACTTGTCCGTTTCCCCGCTGTGCCGGGGTACTACGTTTAGCTGCGCCCGGCCGCATTCCACACCAATATCACCAAGGCGCAGCCGCCGATGACCGAGGAAACCGCACCCACCGGCGCATTTACCGGGATAACACCAGCGATCACAGCACACACGGTCAGCAATGCCGCACCCGCGGCTGCCGATGCCAGCGGCGATGACGTCGGAGTACGCGCCACCATCCGCGCCAGGTGCGGCGCTAGCAGCGCGATGAACCCAATGGGTCCCACCACCGAGACCACCACGGCGCTGATACCGGTTGCCGCAATAAGCAGGAGGGCGCGCTGGCGGGAGATGTTCACGCCCAGGGTGGTTGCGGAGGAATCATCATGGGCAAGCAGCGGCAGCTCCCGCGCGCACCAGATGCCTATGGCGAGAAACGGCGCTAATGCCGCCAGGAGGGGGAGGATGACCTCCATGTGCACAAATCCAGTCGATCCCGCGAGCCAAGTTTGCGCCTCCGCAGCGCGCAGGATCTGGGCGCTGCGCATCAAATACGCGACGATGGCTTGAAACATCAGCGATAAGGCGATACCGACGATGACGATGCGGTTACTCGTACCGATGCCACCCAAAACGGCGAGGAGGATGACAACGAGGAGGGCGCCGATCGTCGCCAAGCATGCCCGCCACCAAAACTCCGGGATACCCTCGGCGAAACTGGGACGCGAATGCACGGTGCCCAAGACCACCAGCACCGATGCCCCTCCGGTAACGCCTAAAATATCCGGCGAGGCCAGCGGGTTACGAGCCATGGTTTGCGTCCAAGAACCGGCCAGGCCGAGGGCGGCGCCCACGATGACGGTGGCGATGGCAACCGGCAGGCGCAAGTCCCACACCACCCTGATGTGGTTCTTGCTGCCGCCTCCGGTGAGGACGTCGATGACCTGCCGCGGACTCAATGCCATGGGACCTTGCCCCAGTAACACTAGGTACGCACTAAGGGCGATGAGGATGAATGCCAGCGTGGAAGCGAGAACGCGCACGTGCCGGCGGCGTTGTTGCGCTTTTAAAGCAGTACTGATTGCGGTCATACGTTATTGCCCCACCCTCTGCCCACGCCGCGGTGAGCACCCCAAATGAGGAAAGGTGCGCCCACTATCGCGAGAACGATGGACATCTCCAGCTCCGAGCTACCCGCAATGAGACGGCCAATGATATCGGCGGCAAGCACAGAACAACCGCCCAAGATTGCGGAGGGCAAAAGCAAGGTGGCAACGCTAGGGCCCACCACTCGCCGCACGATGTGGGGAATGGCAAAGCCGACGAAGGCAATGGGGCCCGTTGCTGCCGTTGCGCTGCCGGCCAGCACCACGACGCTGAGCGCCGCACCTACCTGTGCGGTGCTGGGTGATCCGCCCAAGGCGAGGGAGGACTCCTCCCCCATGGCCAAAAGGTCAAGGGGTCTAGCCGCCATCGCCGCACACGTCACGCCGATAGCGAGCCCTATGCCCGCGATCGCGACATCTTCTGGGCCGCGGCCAAAGGTCGAGCCGATAGTCCACCGTCGCATGCTATCGAGGACGTCCGTGGAATATAGACCGATGATCATCGCGCCCGATCCCAGGGCTGCGGAGACGCCGGCGCCCACCAGAATGAGCGTCAGGGGATCCTCAAACCGCCGCGAGACGGCTAAGACCAGCAACGTAGTGATACCCGCACCAGCGAGCGCGAGGGTAGTCCGCATGGTGGTGGAGGTAGCAATTCCAATGACCGTGCCTAAGGCAACGAAGAAGGACGCGCCTGCGGTAACGCCAATAAATCCTGGATCCGCTAGCGGGTTTCTGGTCCACGATTGCGCCAGCACACCGGCCACAGCAAGGGCCGCGCCGGCGAAATAAGCCAAGAAGGTGCGCGGCAGGCGCAGGTTCCACACGATATCGCGGATATCCTGCTCCCCTGCCCCGTGCAGGGCAGCGATAACCTCCCCGGGCGGAATCGAGCGGGATCCCACCGCCAAAGACGCCACCGCCAACACCAGGCTGGCGAGGATGAAGGCGACAAGGAGCATCTTATGACTCTGTGCCCGGGCCACTACCGGTGTGGGGGTGCCGGTGATCGTAGGACTATCTGCTGCGGAATCCGACTGGATTTGTTGGCCGTCCATCGTGGTTGCTGACAATTACAGCTTCTCTTCAAATTTATCTACTGCCCAGGGGATGGTCACCGGGTTCGGCATACTCATGGCATTGCCGGTATCCGTATCCAAGTAGCGCACGCGACCATCCTTGACAATGTCGAGGCCTTGGAAGGTCTTATCCTTCTTCAAGACTGCGGAGGAGCCATCGTAGTCTAGGACAAAAAGGTAATCAACCTGGTTAAGCTTCGCGTAGTTTTCTGGGGCAATGTCGACGAAGAAGCTGCCGCCATCACCCTGCAATGCATCGGGGATCTCCATGCCAAGGTCCTCGATAAATTGTCCACGCCCATCCTCCTCGGTGTATAGGCCAATTTTGCCGTCATAAGGCATGACGATAGCCGCAGACTTATCCTGCAATTCCGCGTGCTCGTGGCAGAAGTCCTCGAAGGCCTTTTCGGTGTCATCGATAAGCTTATCGCCTTCGTCTTCTTTGCCCACCGCATCCGCGATGGTCTCTACTTGCTTTTCCCAGGGCACCTGCCAGTCTTCATAGCCGTTCGGCTTGACGGTAGTAGGCGCGATTTCTTCCAGGGATTCCTTCGTGCGTGCATCCACCGCCTGGTTCACCGCAATGATCTGGGTGGGGTCAGCCGCGGTGACCTGCTCAAAGGTATCCGCCGTAAATCCAGTTGCGGTATTATAAATCACCTCAGGCTTTGCCTCGCCCAAAAGTTCCTCTGCCCAGGGGCCGACGCCAGAAGGGTCGCTATCGCCCTCAGCACCCCACGGCGCCACCGTTACGGGAGTGATCCCCAGGGCAAGCAGCGTGTCGGCATCACCTAGACCCAGGCTAGCCACGCGCTGCTCGCTGTCAGCGTCGGTCGCCTGAGCTGTTTCATCGCCCTCACCGCGCGAGCAACCGCCTAAAGCTACGGCTCCGGCGGAAAGCATTGCTACTGCGCCCATGGTGCGACGGCCGAAAATCTTCATGAGGTTAAGCCTTTCAATAAAGGAGGAAAATAGCCTTGCTTACCCTATAACGCATAGGGACGATTAGGCAAGGCTAAACTAAAATAGTAATTTATTAGACACATGAACCCTTCTCTACAATCGGCCCCATGTCTGCGCACGAACTCATCCCCGTTACTTTGACCGCCAATAGACGAATCCGTCCGCGCTTGCACCGGCTCACGTTCTATGCCGAGGCGTTCCGGACATACACCCTCTGCGGCCCCGATGAATTCTTTGGACTCGTCATGCCCCAAACTGGACAGGAATTTACGCCCTTTCCCGTCGACGGCATAAACCTCCGCTCGGCTGTGAGCGCGATCGACGAGGAGAGGCGGCCGGACCTGCGCTGGTACACCATCCGCGCGCTCCACTCGGAGGCGGCCACAGTCGATGTCGACGTGGTGACACACGGTGATTCAGGACCTGGCTCGCGGTGGATTCGCCGCGCACAAGCCGGGGATACAGCGGGATTCTTCACCTGCAACGACCTGTGGCGGCCAACCGAGAAGCCACAACTTCTAGTCGCCGACGCATCCGCCCTGCCCGCGCTGCGGCACATTTTGGCCTACCAAGAAGACCATAACCCGGAAGTGCTTCGGGCCACCGACGTTATGGCCGTGGTTACCAGCAACGACGAGGTAGAACCAGGCCTCGCAGCTCGCTGGGAGGCGCGCGTACGCAGCCTGCGGATTATTCATACCCAACCCCACGAGGAGGCGGAGGCTGTCGTTGCCGCCCTGAGAGCGGACTATGCCGGTGCGCCGGGGCCAAGGTACGTATGGGCTTCCGGCGAGGGGAGGCTAGCAAAAAGCGTGCGAGGCCTCGCGGTGAATGAATGGGGCCTAGATACCGCCGACGTCACGTGGGTACCCTACTGGTTTTATGGCAGGGCCCGGCCGTAAAGAAGTCCTAAAACGGCGAAGGCCCCCGCCCCGAACCCTAAGATTCGGAGCAGGGGCTGCGCTGGCTAATTTTTACTTAGCCTTCTCGATAATCTCAACGAGACGGAAGTGCTTGTCCTTTGACAGCGGGCGGGTCTCAGCGATGCGTACGAGATCGCCGATGCCTGCGGTTTCTTCCTCATCATGCACCTTAACCTTCTTGTTAGAGCGCATGATCTTGCCGTACAGGGCGTGCTGCTTGCGGTCTTCCAGCTCGACAACGATGGTCTTGCTCATCTTGTCGGATACTACGTAGCCGGTGCGAACCTTAGGAGCGCCCTTGACCTTCTCCTTCTTCGGAGTAGGTGCCTTCTTGGAATCAGTCACGTTAGCCTCACTCATGATTAAGCCTCAGCTCCCGGAGCAACGGACAGGCCCAGCTCGCGCTCGCGCAGAACGGTGTAGATGCGGGCAATGTCGCGCTTAACCGTGCCGATGCGGCGGTTGTTGGTCAGCTGGCCAGTGGCCTTCTGGAAACGAAGGTTGAACAGTTCTTCCTTCGCCTCCTTCAGACGGGACTGCAGCTCAGCGTTGTCGAGCTCACGGAACTCGTGGGCGGGGGTACCGGTTGCCATTAGAACTGGTCCTCCTTCTTGATGATACGGACCTTGCAAGGAAGCTTCTGGCCAGCGCGGCGCAGAGCCTCAATTGCAACGGCATCGTTTGGATAGCTCATCTCGAAAAGCACGCGGCCCGGCTTAACGTTAGCCACCCACTTCTCAACCGGGCCCTTACCGGAACCCATACGAACGCCGAGCGGCTTCTGGGTCAACGGACGGTCCGGGAAGATGTTGATCCACACCTTGCCACCACGCTTGACGTGGCGGTTGATGGCAATACGTGCGGCCTCAATCTGACGGTTGGTGATGTACGCCGGCTCAAGAGCCTGGATAGCGTAATCGCCGAAGTTGATGCGGTTACCGCCCTTGGACACGCCGCGACGGTTCGGGCGGTGCTGACGGCGGTACTTAACACGCTTAGGAATCAGCATGGATTAGCCCTCCTGCTTCTGCTGTGCACGCTGGCGACGCTGGCCACCGCGGCGGGAGCGACCATTGCGGTCACGGCCACGGCCCTGTGCCGGAGCGTTCAGTTCGGACTCGCGTACGCCACCGACGACGTCACCCTTGTAGATCCACACCTTGATACCAATGCGGCCGAAGGTGGTGTGGGCCTCTGCGGTGCCGTAATCGATTTCGGCGCGAAGAGTGTGCAGCGGAACGCGACCCTCGTGGTAGCGCTCAACGCGGGACATTTCTGCACCGCCCAGGCGGCCGGACAGCAGGATCTTGATGCCCTTAACCTGTGGCTGGCGCATGGCGGACTGGATAGCCTTGCGCATTGCACGACGGAATGCGACACGGTTGACCAGCTGCTCCGCGATGGAGTGAGCAACCAGGGTTGCGTTTGCGTCTACCTGCTTGACCTCGAGGATGTTGAGGGCAACCATCTTGCCGGTCAGCTTTTCCAGCGAGCGGCGGATGCGGTCAGCCTCAGCACCGCGGCGGCCAATCACGATGCCCGGGCGGGCGGTGTGAATGTCCACGCGGACGCGGTCGCGGGTGCGCTCGATAACGACGTCGGCAATGCCGGCGCGCTCGAGGCCCTTGTTGAGGTAGTTACGAATCTTGATGTCTTCGGCTACGTAGTTCGCGTAGTCCTTATCGGCGAACCAGTGGGTCTTCCAGTCGGAAGTGATGCCCAAACGTAGGCCGTGAGGATGGATCTTCTGGCCCATTACTTGGCCCCTTCCTGCTGGCTTTCGACAACCACGGTGATGTGGCTGGTGCGCTTACGAATCATGAATGCACGACCCTGTGCACGCGGCTGGAAACGACGCATAGTCGGGCCCTCGTTGGCATAAGCCTCGGAGATGACCAAGGTGCGCGGGTCGAGGCCGAAGTTGTTCTCAGCGTTAGCGGCTGCAGAAGCAACGACCTTGGCAACTGGCTTGGAAGCACCCTGCGGTGCGTACTTCAGGATAGCCAGGGCTTCGCTTACGGACTTGCCGCGGACCAGATCGAGCACGCGACGTGCCTTCATCGGGGTGACGCGGACGTAGCGGGCCGTGGCGGATGCGGAGGTGATGGTCTCACTCATCGCTTATCGACGTCCCTTCTTGTCATCCTTGACGTGACCCTTAAAGGTCTTGGTTGGTGCAAACTCGCCCAGCTTGTGGCCGACCATGGAGTCCTCGATGAAAACCGGCACGTGCTTACGGCCGTCATGGACGGCGAAAGTGTGACCGATGAAATCGGGGAGAATGGTCGAGCGGCGAGACCAGGTCTTGATGACCTGCTTGGTGCCTGCATCGTTCTGAGCATCCACCTTGTTGAGGAGGTGCTCATCGACGAACGGGCCCTTCTTAAGGCTGCGTGGCATTGTTTACCTCCTCTTAGCGCTTCTTGTTCGGGCGACGACGGCGCACGATCATGTTGTTGGAGTAACGGTTCGGGTTGCGGGTGCGACCCTCCTTGTGGCCCCATGGGGACACAGGGTGGCGACCACCCGAGGTCTTACCCTCACCACCACCGTGTGGGTGGTCAACCGGGTTCATAACGACACCGCGGACGGTCGGGCGTACGCCCTTCCAGCGCATGCGGCCGGCCTTACCCCAGCGGATGTTCATCTGCTCAGCGTTGCCAACCTCACCGACGGTGGCACGGCAACGGATGTCCACACGGCGGATTTCAGAAGACGGCATACGCAGAACTGCGTACTTGCCTTCCTTACCCAGCAGCTGGATGGAAGCACCAGCGGAGCGAGCCAGCTTAGCGCCGGCGCCCGGCTTGAGCTCAACAGCGTGGATGATGGAACCGGTCGGGATATTGCGCAGCGGCAGGTTGTTGCCAACCTTGATATCTGCGTTTGGACCGGACTCGACGATAGTGCCCTGCTTCAGGCCCTTCGGGGCGATGATGTAGCGCTTCTCGCCATCAACGTAATGAAGCAGTGCGATGTTAGCGGTGCGGTTCGGGTCGTACTCGATGTGAGCGACCTTTGCCGGAATGCCGTCCTTGTCGTTACGACGGAAGTCGATCAGACGGTAACGGCGCTTGTGGCCACCGCCGATGTGGCGGGTGGTGATGCGGCCGTAGTTGTTACGGCCGCCAGTCTTGCTCAGCGGGCGCAGCAGGGACTTCTCCGGAGTAGAACGAGTGATCTCGTCAAACTCAGAAACGGAGGATGCGCGGCGACCCGGAGTTGTCGGCTTGTACTTGCGAATAGCCATAATTCTTCCTTTTCCTTTCGGCTCTCCGGTGGCGCTTAAGCGCCGCCGCCGAAGACGTCGATGGAGTCGCTGCCTTCACGGAGCGTCACGTATGCACGCTTGGTGGACTTACGCTGGCCGTAACCGGTGCGGGTGCGCTTGCGCTTACCTGCACGGTTCACGGTGTTCACGGAGTCAACCTTAACGTCAAAGATCTGCTCTACGGCATCTTTAATCTGGGACTTGTTGGAGTCCGTGGAGACGTAGAACGTGTATACGTTCTGCTCCATCAGACCGTAGGACTTCTCGGATACAACCGGGGCGATGATGATATCGCGTGGGTTAGAAATCTTAGCCATTAGTTCTCCTCCTTATCCGCGCCGGTTGCGCGGTTGATGAAGGTGTGTAGCGCCTCAACGGAGAACACAACGTCATCGGAGTAGAGAACGTCGTAGGTGTTGAGCTGGCCAGCGTCCAGGATCTGGACGTTAGGCAGGTTATTAGCGCTACGACGAGCATTGATGTCCTCGCGGCCGATGACCAGCAGCACGTTCTTGCGCTCGGTCAGGGACTCGAGGAAGGCCTTGGCCGACTTGGTGGACGGCTTCTGGCCCGGTACGAGCTCTTCGATGACGTGGATGCGCTCGTTGCGAGCACGGTCAGACAGTGCACCGAAGAGAGCAGCCTTGATCATCTTCTTAGGGGTGCGCTGTGCGTAGTCGCGTGGCTGTGGGCCATGGACGGTGCCGCCACCGGTGTAGTGCGGTGCGCGGATGGAGCCCTGGCGTGCACGGCCGGTACCCTTCTGGCGGAACGGCTTGCGACCACCACCGCGGACATCGCCGCGGGTCTTGGTTGCATGGGTGCCCTGGCGTGCAGCAGCAAGCTGAGCGTTAACAACCTGGTGCATCAAAGCAATGGATGCCTCGGTGTCAAAGATTTCAGCTGGCAGGTCTACAGAGCCGTTGGTCTTACCCTCGGAAGTGTGGACGTCTAGCTTGAGGTTGCTCATGCGTGTGCACCGCCCTTCACTGCGGTCTTAACGGTGACGAGGCCGCCGCGCGCACCAGGGATAGCACCCTTGATGAGCAGCAGGTTGGACTCGGCATCGATCTTCTGAATCTTCAGGTTCTGGGTGGTCACGCGGTCGTGGCCCATACGGCCAGCCATGCGCTTGCCCTTGAAGACGCGGCCCGGAGTAGCAGCGCCGCCGATGCCGCCAACGCGGCGGTGAGCGGCCTGGTTACCGTGAGCTGCGCCCTGGCCTGCAAAGCCGTGGCGCTTCATGCCGCCGGCGTAGCCGTGGCCCTTGGTCTTACCGGTGACATCAACGAAGGAGATACCCTCGAAGATGTCCACCTTGACCTCTTGGCCAACCTCGTATGCAGAGGTGTCGTCCATGCGGATTTCCGCAACGTGACGGCGCGGGGTGACGCCAGCCTTCTTGAAGTGTCCACCAACCGGCTTATTTGCCTTGCGTGGGTCGATTTCGCCAAAGGCGATCTGGATGGCGCTGTAGCCATCGGTTTCGGGGGTGCGAATCTGGGTGACAACGCATGGCCCTGCCTCGACGACGGTAACCGGTACAACGCGGTTGTCCTCGTCGAAGACCTGGGTCATGCCGAGCTTCTTGCCCAGAATGCCCTTGATCTCGTTTTCACTCATTATTTGTTCTCCACCAAAGTCGCTTACTGGATGTTCACGTCGACGCTTGCCGGAAGATCGATGCGCATAAGAGCATCAACAGTCTTCGGGGTTGGGTCGAGAATGTCGATCAGGCGCTTGTGAGTGCGCATCTCGAAGTGCTCGCGAGAGTCCTTGTACTTGTGCGGAGAACGAATAACTGCGTATACGTTCTTCTCGGTTGGGAGCGGCACTGGGCCAACTACACGAGCGCCGGTACGGGTAACGGTCTCGACGATCTTCTTTGCAGAAGCGTCGATAGCCTCGTGGTCATAGGCCTTCAGCCGAATGCGGATTTTTTGTCCCGCCACGCTTATCCTCTTCCTCGCTTCCCCACTTTCACATTCCCGGCGTTTCCGGGGCGTGAAGCGGTGGGAAATTGCTTCTCGATTTCTCTATAACGTTGTCCGGGCTTGGGGCCTGACACAACGCCAGTGGTCTGACTGTCATGACGACCAAGAGGTGCGGTACATGGCAAGTGCCAGAACGCAGTGCTCTCGACGGGGTACAAGACCCGAAGTCAAAGTATTGTGAAGAGGACGGTTTTCACGCATTACACGTGGAGAGTGTCCCATTCGTCTACTGCCGCTGTTTATTTGCCATGCCCCTTCTCCGGTCCATCTTCTCGGGGTGTCACTGCTCTAACGCGGACCTAGCCCGATCGGATGACCTTCCAGTCAATGCTTCAGGTTTCCCTAAAGCATGGCGACAACGAAGGTGTCATGTTCGCTTTACCAGCTCAGCGTCTCCCCGAGGGTGTGCTTGGCGACGTCCGCCGTTAGCACGGAATCTCGGTTCTCGCTGCCCTGTTAAAGCAACCTATATATTTAAGCACGTTGGGCTGCAGTTTTTCAAACCGCACACGAAACCGTGCCAAAAATCACGTTTTGGAAAATTTTGTTGTCTCGCACCCCACGATTGCCGGAGAAGTATCTAAGCTCGGAGGCAATGGCCTCGGACAATTTGTCCTGCCTAGATATCTAAATATCGCGTTCATGCACCATCCTACAAAGAAAGGCGCAATCGCCCATGTCTGAGAACAAGACTCCTGCACAAAGCACCGAAAATCAGGTTCCTGCCTCCGAGGAGCGCGAGGTCAATAACAACCTGGAGACCCAGTACGGCACCACCACCATCGATGACGTCGTTGTCTCCAAGATTGCCGGCATCGCTGCCCGCGAGGTTTCCGGCGTGGATTCCTTGGGCGGTGGCGGCGCCCGCATGATCGGCAATATCCGCGAGTCCTTTGGTGCCTCCGAAGATGTTCGCCAGGGTGTGGACGTAGAGGTAACTGAAGGCACCGCTCGCATCGAGATCGCCATCAGCGCTGAGTACGGCGTAGCCATCCACGAGCTCGCTGAGGCTATCCGCCGCAACATCATGAATGCGGTAGAGCGCATGACCGGTTTGAGCGTTGAGCGCGTTGACGTTGTTGTCCACGACGTCAAGCTGCCGAAGGAAGAGGCCGAGGCTGAGGATCAGGCCGCTTTGAACCAGGGTCAGGCTTAAGCCCAATGTCTGAACCCCGAGCACGTTTTGAGCTCGAGGTAGGCCACGCCCGTGCTATTGCGGAGGCAGTCCAGCAGGTCCGCGGTGTCGCCGCGCTCGACGGCGGTTCGTTTGGTTCGGTGAGCTTGTACTTTCCAGGCGAGCGCATCACCGGCATGCGGCGGCCTAATCCACGCGATGACCGCCACCTGCAGATCAATATCCGCGTTGATATCAGCGCCGCGCCGGACCTGTATGCCTTGGCAGAAGATATTCGGTCCGCCGCCCGTGGGACCTGTCCCGAACTGCAGCGCATTGACGTTGAGTTTTCTGACGCCGTAGATGGCTTATCCGCTGCTCCATCGAAGGAATAGATAATGAAGAATTACACCACTTTGGGCATCATTTCCGGCCTCATTCTTGCCTTCTTTTTATACCTAGGCTGGGGTCCTACTTTGCTCGCCATACTCCTTGCTGCCATTGGCGGCATTGTGGGAGCACACTTTGATGGCCGTATCGATCTCACCTCTGTGTGGAATGGCCTCATTGGTAAGGAGAAAGGCCAAGGTTAATGACAGATAGTTCCACTCAGGGCCACACGCGTATCTCGCTGCGGACCATGGAACACATCGTTACCGCCGCGATTGCTAGCGTGCCCGGCACCAAGGCTATAGAAGCCAAGCTAGCGGGCATCGGCGGCCGCGGTTTTCCACGGGTCTCGGTCCAAATGGACCCCGAGCGCGAGGTAGCTGCCGTCAACGCCACCATCGGCGTGGTCTGGCCCTCCCCAGTAACCACGGTGGCAGAGCACACACGCGCCGCCATCTCAGAGGCCATAGCCGCGCACACCGGATATTCCACCACGCGCGTCAACGTCACCGTGGGCGGTTCCGTTCTCGGTACCCGCGTCACGGCGGCACAGGTAAAAAAGCGCCAAGTTGCTGCTACCGTAGCGCCCCATATCAAGCCTTCGCCCGTGTGGCAGCCGGTCACTGCAGACTCGGTAGACGTGCGCAGCATTGCCACCCCACGTGAGTCACCGGTGCATCATATTGCTACCCCGAGCGATGATATCGCCGTGCGCTCTATTGCCACCCCGCGCGAAGCTAAGGTTCGTAGCGTTTCTGCCAATCTTCCCGACCATCAGCTGCGCGAGATCTCTTCCCCGCAGCCGGTGCGTGTGCGCAGCGTCGAGGCTCCGCGCCCGGCCAAACTGCTGCCTAGTGGTGAGGTTCGCCCGTTGGCAAAGAAAACCAAGGTATCTACCCCGCGACCACTACCGCTGCGAGAGGTCGAGATTCGACATGAATGGACCCCTCGCCGCGTGCAGGCGCCCAAAGCCGTGTCTCCACGCGAGGTAAATGTGCCGCAGCTGCAACCGCTCAAGCCCATCGAGATTACCCCGGCCAATCCTCGCTCGCTACATGTAAATGCGCCACGGCCTGAACCGTTGCGCGCCATTTCCATTAACCCGTACCGCCCACAAGGAGGCAATAATGGCTGATCAGCATGCGCCAACGCACTTTGGGCAACAACCCAAGGCTTCCCCGGCGGTGCGCACCTGGGCTGTAATCTTAGGGCTGCTATTGATTGCCGCGGGCATCGTCGGCGTGCGCGAGACCTGGCTGGTGGGTTCCGGTTCCGATGCACAGTCTTGGGTAAAGCCGGTGCTAGACCTCATTGCGACCAAAGACCTCCAAACCTGGATGATTTGGGCCGGCGTTGGTTCGATCGTCGTAGGCCTCATCTTCGTCATCGCCGCACTCAAGACGCGGCGGACAACGCACCTCCAGTTGGCTTCGGATACCGCCTCGATGTGGATGCGACCGGTGGATATTGCCCGCGTGTCCTCCGCCACCGCTCGCCGCGTACCCGGCGTTGCCTCCGCGCAAACCTCGGCAGATAGCAAAACTGCAAAGGTCACCGTCCACGGCGATACCGAAGACACCGAGCTGCAAGACCGGGTGGAGACCGCTGTGACGCAGTGCTTGGCCCCCTTACAGAACCCGCCGCAGGTCATCGTCACCGTAGAGAAGATTCCGGAGTTGGATAATAATGTCTAGAAAGCTTGCGACCTTTGACCGCATCCTGCTCGGTCTACTCGGAATCATCCTGATTGCCTTGGGCGTATGGCCCCTTCTCATCCATTTTGACGTGGAATTTGCCAAGTATTTGGCCCTGTGGGTGGATCACGATACGTGGAAGAGCTTGGCGGACAATGATTGGTGGGTCTGGGCGCTAGCCGGCGGCTCAGCTCTGCTCCTCATCGTGGGGCTGTGGATCGTCGTGGCTAATCTGCGCCACCGCCGCTTCAATCATGTGGAGTCTGCGGCGTCAGATGATAAGGGTTCCATTACCACCTCCATGAATGCTATCGCCGGTGCGGTAGCCCAGGACCTAGACGCCGTGAAGGGCGTAGAGCGTGTAGAACGCCTCGTGGCCTATGACCGCGCACGCCCCACGCTGCAATTCACGGTGACAGCGAATCCGGACGCCCCCGTGGAGCGGCTTACCGGCGCGGTGGAAACCAATGAGCACGATTTCCGCGCAGCATTTCCCGACGCCGATTTGGACACTATCTACAAGCTGCAGTTCAGCAAGGTAGGCCCAATGAAGGACCTATCCGAATAGCGGATTCGGAGTTTCTGCCACCAAGACATCCTTGACGGCCCCAAGGCGGGCCGACTTGCCGCCCCCGAGGATAATTTCCAGTTCCTCGCCGGGGCGGCATTGTTCTATGCATTGCCAAGGATATTCTTGGCGGGACACGTGTCGCCTCTCCTTGGCAAATAGGTGCAGGCCGTGGTCGAGAACCCCGATAGCTTCGGAAAAGCGAAGAACAAAGACATAATCACCGAGCTCTTGCCGCTTGAGGCCTTCAAGGGCTGGGCGCTCGGTATTGAGCCGCATGAGGCTGGAGACTACTCCGAATCGGTGCTCAAACCCCTCCGTATCACGAATGGTGAAGGGGCGGCCGGGGCCGGTAGGGCGAATGGAATCATAGGCCCACACCACGGGCTGGGTATCGGGTCGTCGCACAATGATGTGGGTGGAAGTAGCGGTGATGCGGTAAGCAGGGGCGTCGGCAAGCACGAGCCACTCCCCCGCCGCAACGCGGCCGCCTTCTAAAGGTAGCAGGGGCGGGTGGACGGCCGCTTGGCGCTCCAATTCTGCTACCAGCTCCGTATCGCTAGCACCCCAACCGATTCCTCGATTAGCCAGCATGGCAAAGAAGGTGGGAAGGCTCAGATCGGGTTGGCCCTCCCAAGCGCGGCGGAGGGACTCGAGGGTGGGGTCGATGCGGGTGGGATCATCCATATCCCTACAGACTATACCGGCCCAAGGATCCCGGGCCCATCGCAGCCCAGAAGAATCGTACGAACGGCAGGAACAACACATGGGGCGGTCATGAAAGAAGGATCAAAAAATCCGCCCCACCAGCGGTGAAGCGGATTCTTCTAAAGCTCGACTGAGCGGTTACGGGGTATCGATTACTCGATAACCTTGGTAACGCGGCCAGCGCCGACGGTGCGGGAGCCCTCGCGGATAGCGAAGCGCAGGCCCTCGTCCATAGCGACCGGCTGGATGAGCTCAACGGACATCTCAACGTTGTCGCCAGGCATAACCATTTCGGTGCCCTCTGGCAGGTGAACAACACCGGTAACGTCCGTGGTACGGAAGTAGAACTGCGGACGGTAGTTGTTCATGAACGGGGTGTGGCGACCGCCCTCGTCCTTCTTCAGGACGTAGACGGAACCCTCGAACTTGGTGTGCGGGGTGTAAGCGCCCGGCTTGATAACAACCTGGCCGCGCTCAACGTCCTCACGCTTGGTACCACGCAGAAGCAGACCACAGTTGTCGCCAGCCTCGGTGTAGTCCATCATCTTACGGAACATCTCGATACCGGTAACGGTGGTGTTCTGGGACTTGTCCTGGATACCGATGATCTCAACGTCCTCGTTGACGTTCAGACGGCCACGCTCAACACGGCCGGTAACAACGGTACCGCGGCCGGTAATGGTGAAGATGTCCTCGATAGGCATCAGGAACGGCTGGTCGGTAGCACGCTGCGGATCCGGGATGGAGTTGTCGCAGGCTTCCATCAGGTCAACGACGGACTGTACCCACTTGTCATCGCCCTCAAGAGCCTTCAGAGCGGAAATGTGAGTGATAGGAGCTTCCTCATCGTAGTCCTGCTCTGCGAGCAGCTCACGGATCTCCATCTCAACGAGCTCGATGATTTCCTCATCATCAACCATGTCGCACTTGTTCAGTGCAACGAGGATGTAAGGAACGCCAACCTGGCGAGCAAGCAGAACGTGCTCGCGGGTCTGTGGCATCGGGCCATCGGTTGCAGCAACAACTAGGATAGCGCCGTCCATCTGAGCAGCGCCGGTAATCATGTTCTTGATGTAGTCGGCGTGGCCCGGAGCGTCAACGTGTGCGTAGTGGCGCTTCGGGGTGGAGTACTCAACGTGGGAGATGTTGATGGTAATACCGCGCTCCTTCTCCTCAGGAGCCTTGTCGATCATGTCGAACGCGAACGCTTCGTTCTCCTCAGGGTACTGGTCAGCCAGAACCTTGGTGATCGCTGCGGTGGTGGTGGTCTTGCCGTGGTCGACGTGTCCGATGGTGCCGATGTTCACATGCGGCTTCGTACGCTCGAACTTCTCCTTTGCCACTGTATGTCCTCCTGGACTATATGGTGGCTACGACCTTCGCAGCCACGTGGTTGACAGTTGTCATTGGCACCCGACCCACAGTCAGTGGGACAAAGCGCTAATGACGCTTTCTTTACGTGCCAGTTACACGATCCTAGATTTATGTCGCAGTTTTTTCAAACCGCCATTATAGGAGGTAACCCCGCGAAAAATCGCGGCCATTTCCCTCGACAAGAATCTTTTAATGGATCCTGGGAGGGTAACGGCCGGCTCAATTCACAACCTAAAAACTAAGCTGCAAACTCAGCCCGCCGCTACCCTGGTCCAGTTTCCCGCCCCGCGGCGGGTCTGGCATCTACTGGCGAAGATTACCAGCCCGAACAAACCGCGGAAGAGACGGGGCTAACTCTTAGTTAGCAGCGCCGGTGCGCTCTTCAATGATCTCCTGCGCCACGGAGGAAGGAACCTCAGCGTAGGAATCGAAGACCATGGTGAAGTTTGCGCGGCCTGCGGTGGAAGAACGCAGGTCACCGATGTAACCGAACATCTCGGACAGCGGCACCTTAGCCTTAACAACCTTCGCACCGGAGCGGTCTTCCATAGCGAAGACCTGGCCACGGCGGGAGGAGATGTCACCGTTCACGGTACCCATGTACTCCTCAGGGGTGACAACCTCAACGGCCATCATCGGCTCCAGCAGAACCGGCTTAGCCTTGGCCATAGCTTCCTTGAATACCTGGGAGCCGGCCAGCTTGAAGGCCATCTCGGAGGAGTCGACGTCGTGGTACTGACCGTCTTCCAGGGTGGCCTTAATATTGACCATCGGGAAGCCTGCCAGGTAGCCGTACTGCATGGCGTCCTGGATACCCGCGTCAACGGAAGGAATATATTCCTTCGGCACGCGGCCACCGGTAACGGCATTCTCGAAGACGTAGGTTGCGGACTCGCCCTCTTCCAGGGTCTCCGGGTCCGGGTTGTACGGCTCGATGGTGCAGATAACCTTTGCGAACTGGCCGGAACCACCGGTCTGCTTCTTGTGGGTGTATTCCATGGACTCAACCTTCTTGCGGATGGTCTCACGGTAGGCAACCTGTGGGTTACCGATGTTTGCCTCGACCTTGAACTCGCGCTTCATGCGGTCAACCAGCACGTCAAGGTGTAGCTCGCCCATGCCGCCGATAACGGTCTGGCCGGTCTCTTCATCCAGCTCAACGGTGAAGGTCGGGTCCTCACCGGCAAGCTTCTGAATGGCGTTACCCAGCTTCTCCTGGTCAGCCTTGGTCTTCGGCTCGATGGACACCTTGATAACCGGATCCGGGAAGTCCATAGACTCGAGGATGATCTGGTCATCCTTGTCACACAGGGTGTCACCGGTGGTGGTCTCCTTCAGGCCAACAACTGCGTAGATGTTGCCGGCATCTGCCTGGTCAACAGGATTCTCCTTGTTGGCGTGCATCTGGAAGAGCTTACCAATGCGCTCCTTCTTACCCTTGGTGGAGTTCATAACCTCGGTGCCCGGGGTTACCTGGCCGGAGTACACGCGGATGAAGTTCAGCTGGCCGAAGAACGGGTGAGCTGCAATCTTGAAGGACAGTGCGGAGAAGGAAGACTCCACGGAAGGCTTACGGGTAAGCTGGCTATCCTCATTGCCCACCTCGTGGCCGATAACCTCGCCGACGTCCAGCGGGTTAGGCAGGAAGTCAACAACAGCGTCCAGCAGTGGCTGCACACCCTTGTTGCGGTATGCGGTACCGCAGTAAACCGGGTAAACCTCAGAGTTGATGGTTAGCTTACGGATGCCGGCCTTGAGCTCATCAATGGTGAGCTCTTCGCCGCCGAAGTACTTTTCCATGAGCTCTTCATCGGACTCAGCAACGGTCTCAACCAGCTTCTCGCGGTACTCCGCAGCCTTCTCCTTGAGGTCCTCAGGGATATCTTCTACAACAGGCTCTGCGCCGGTCTCGACCTTGCCGCGCCAGGTCAGTGCCTGCATGTTCAGCAGATCAACGATGCCGTCGAAGTCATCTTCAGCACCAATAGGCAGCTGCATTACCAGCGGCTTAGCGCCCAGGCGGTCCTCAATGGTGGATACAGTGTAGTAGAAGTCTGCGCCCAGCTTGTCCATCTTGTTGACGAAGCAGATACGCGGAACGTCGTACTTAGCAGCCTGACGCCACACCTGCTCGGACTGCGGCTCAACGCCTTCCTTACCGTCGAAGACTGCAACGGCACCATCGAGAACACGGAGGGAACGCTCAACCTCAACGGTGAAGTCAACGTGACCCGGGGTGTCAATGATGTTGATCTGGTTATTGTTCCAGAAGCAGGTCACGGCAGCGGAGGTAATGGTGATGCCGCGTTCCTTCTCCTGTGCCATCCAGTCAGTAGTGGAAGCACCGTCGTGGGTCTCGCCCACCTTACGGTTGATACCGGTGTAGAAGAGAATACGCTCGGTGGTCGTCGTCTTACCAGCATCGATGTGGGCCATGATGCCGATGTTGCGGACCTTGTTCAGATCCTTAAGCACTTCTTGTGCCACGTTTATACCCCAACTTAATAGTCGTCGACGCCGTGACCAGGTTTCTGGCTATGACGCCTGCATGGATAAGGTCATGTATATTTTTGCCACTATTTGGCCGTCCTCGGAGCATCCTGCCCCTAGACTTCCATCGCTTCAGTGTACTGGACAGTCCACGATGTCGCTGGACTGGGCGGGCATACCGCTCAGAATTCACACCCATTAGGGCAAAAAATAACCCAAGCAAGAGATATGGAGTTTTGTGTTGCCGCGGCAGCATTTCTGCCGACGGCCAGCGCGAAACTTGTTTCTCGTTGCTTGGGCCATTGGTGTGGGTGCTGAAATTACCAGCGGTAGTGGGCGAAGGCGCGGTTGGCCTCTGCCATCTTGTGAGTATCCTCACGACGCTTTACGGAAGCGCCGAGGCCGTTGGAGGCATCCAGGATCTCGTTTGCGAGACGCTCGATCATGGAGTTCTCACGGCGCTGACGGGTGAAGGTCACCATCCAGCGCAGTGCCAGGGTGTTAGCACGGTCAGGGCGAACCTCAACCGGCACCTGGTAGGTAGCGCCACCGACGCGGCGGGAGCGAACCTCGAGGTCTGGGCGAATATTGCCCAGTGCCTTTTCCAGGGTGCCAACCGGATCGGTACCGGTCTTTTCACGGCAAGCCTCGAGAGCGCCGTAGACGATGCGTTCTGCGGTGGACTTCTTGCCGTCCTGGAGGATCTTGTTGACGAGCATGGTTACCTGCTCGGAGTTGTATACCGGGTCCTTGACTACAGGACGCTTCGGAGCAGCATTCTTACGCATTGTTTATTACTGTCCCTTCTTTGCGCCGTAACGGGAACGTGCCTGCTTACGGTCCTTGACACCCTGTGTATCCAGAGCGCCGCGGACGATCTTGTAACGAACACCTGGAAGGTCCTTCACACGGCCGCCGCGAACGAGGACCATGGAGTGCTCCTGCAGGTTGTGGCCCTCACCCGGAATGTAGGCGGAAACCTCAATACCGGTGGTCAGGCGAACACGAGCAACCTTACGCAGTGCGGAGTTCGGCTTCTTAGGAGTGGTGGTGTACACGCGGGTGCATACACCGCGACGCTGCGGGGAACCCTTCAGCGCAGCAGTAGACACCTCAGAACGCTTGCTGTGGCGGCCCTTACGGACCAGCTGCTGAATTGTTGGCATTTAACAGTCTTTCTGTCGAATCGCACCGAAACCAAAAGAAAGGAACCAAACATGCAAAAATGGGCGCTCTTTCCCGGGGCGCTGCCGCATGTCCAGAACTCTTTCCAAGGCCGGTGCCTTGTAAAGGATCAGACTCTTCACCGCGCGCCAAGATGGCACGCATAGTGAACTGACGTTTAGAGTAGCAAACCGATCGCGCTTGATACAAAACGCAACCGGCTCCTTCCTCCTGCTAGGACCATTCCCATACTAAATCCGCCTCAGCAGCCTTGGTAGCAAAGTAGTCCTTTTCCTGTGCTTCCCAGGTTTCAAACCACTGCTCATAGTCGGGCTCGCGGGCGATGGCGCGTTCGCGGCGCTGGTCACGGGGGCCGTCGATAAGCACGCTAATTACCGCCCCCCTCTCCTTTGCTGCTGCGATATTGGCCGGGGTTACCGAGCCCACGCCTTCGACAATAAGGTCATCGCGGACGTCCAGACTAGCCCAGTCTCCAGGGGCGTCTGCCTCCCAATCCCAGCGCCAATAGCCGGGGTTCATGGTGCGCAGGACCTGTTCATGCACCATTTCTGAGCCCTTCTCCAGCCCATGCCAGCCCGGGTAGAACTCATCGAGGTGTACTACCCGCCAGTCGGTGCGCTCTGCCAGTGCCGCAGAGGTCCAGGTCTTGCCTGCACCGGAAGGTCCATCAATGAGCACGGTCACGGGCTTAAATGCCCGCTTGCGCGATGCTGCCAGCTTGATGACGTCCTCTAAGAGGCGTTCTTGCTCGCTATCAAAGTCCATAATGTGTGCATCACTGCTTTCGCGGTTTTATAGGCCGAAGAATCTCCAGGCCCCAGTCCCTACCGAAACTACCACCGGTAGGAATGCTAGGAGGAGACCTAGAGCCATTATCCACATGTCACGAGCATGCAGCCGCGATTCGCGTGCCCAGGTGCGCTGCCCACCGCCGGGTGGAGTGCGGCCAAATCCTCGAGCCTCCATGGCCGTCGCCAGCTTGCCACCGCGGCGCAGCGCAATCACCAAAAGCCCGAAGGACATGGTCGCAAGATGCTGCAGCTTTCCGACGTCCGTCAGCCCCCTAGCCCTGCGTGCCATGGCCAACGAGTGCCAGTCGGATTGAAAGAGCGTCATCATACGCACACCGGCTACAGCACCGATGACAAAGCGCGAGGGCAGCTTCATAATCTGCGAAAGCGCATCCCCCAACTCCGTGGGATCAATATCGCGGGCGAGAACCACCATGGGAAGAGCCACGGCAAAAACGCGCAGCGTAATGGCGATCGCCAGAGTAAGGGAATTCTCGGTAACCTGCACCAGCCACCAACTGAAATACTCTTTGCCACCTGGCTCGCCGTATAACAGCATGGAAATGCCGGAAATCGGCGCAATAAGAAACAAGAACCACCCGGATTTAAAGAGCCGCACCCACGACACTCCGCAGAGCGGGGCGATTGTTAGCGTCAACGCCAGCGACACCGCGGCCGAAACCCAGTCGATGGAGGCCAATAGTGGGGTGACCCAAATGAACATCAAAAAGATGCGGCTTAATGGATTGGCTCCGCGCAAAAGATTAGGCACCGCGCACCTCCACTCGGTGGTCCCCCAGGGCTTGAATAAATAGCGGGTCGTGCGTAATAGAAGCAATAGTGGTGCCATCATCGGCCAACTGCCGCAACAGGCGCACTAACTCCACAAAGGTCTGCGGATCCTGCCCAAAGGTGGGCTCATCCAAAAGCAGCACCTCCGGCGCGGTCACCAGCGCAGTCGCCACCGACAAACGGCGCTTCTCCCCACCAGAGAGCGTAAACGGGTTAGCTTCCAGTAAATGCTCCAGTCGCAGCGATTCCACCAGCTGCGCAATCCTCTCCTCCGGCGGGTCTACCCGCATCACCTTGGGTGCCACGCGCAACTCCTCCGCCACCGTGCGGGCGACGAATTGGTGCTCCGGATTTTGAAAGACAAATCCAATGCGGTCCGCCAGCTCCCGCGATTTCCACCGCAGCGGCGGCCCTATGACCCCACGACGAACGAACTCGGCGACACCAATCTCGCCCGATTTCGCCGGCAATAACCCGGCCATAGTCATCAGCCACGTGGATTTACCTGCGCCGTTCGGCCCAGTGATGACGGTCGACGATCCCGCCGGCAGCGAAATCGTGCGCGGCGGCCCATACCGCGTCACTAGGTCCGTACTCCACAGCGCGGCTCGGCGCCCCGCCAGTTCGGCCTCGCCCAAACGGCGTGCCTGCGGTAATCCTTCAACCTGGCGTCGCTGGGCCACCTCCGCGAAGGGACCATCGGAGACTATGCGCCCGTGGTCCAACTCCACCGCGCGCTCGAGCACGCCTTTCCATGCCGCGTGCTGGTGTTCTACCACCACTAGCGTCGCACCGGTTTGCTCCACCAACGCGGACACGGCGCGCACCACATCTCGCGCGCCATCGGGGTCTAAGTTGGCCGTGGGCTCATCCAGCAGCACGACACCCGCGCCCATCGCAATGACACCAGCCAACGCCAGACGCTGTTTTTGTCCACCAGAAAGCCTCTCGGTAGGGAAATCCAGCGGTACAAAAGGACCCACCAAATCCTTGGCAGCCGCTACCCGACGCCAAATTTCCTCACGCGGGTAGGCCAGGTTCTCGCAGCCAAAAGCAATATCATCCCCTACACGCGCGGAGATCACCTGCGAGTCTGGGTCCTGGAGCACCAGCCCTACCGGGATGGAGCGCCCCGGTTCCTCCACCATGCCGGTGGAGTCTTCAAGAAGAATCTCGCCCGTGCGAGTTCCCTCCTCATCGGAACCGAGCACTCCAGCTATCGCGGCCAGCAAAGTAGACTTACCCGATCCCGAGTCACCACACAGCAGCACCCGCTCGCCTGGCTCAATGACCAAATCAAGATCGGCCAAGGCCGGCTGCTTTCGCCCTGCATGGGTCCACCCAAAGCCACGGGCGGTTATCTTGGTGGCGTTTCCCGCCAGCGTCGAAAAATCAGACACCGAAACAACACGCCCTAAGCGCGCTGTTCACGGCCTGCGGCAAAGCGATCCAAGGCACCGGTCTTCGCCAACGCCTTGACCACAAAGTAGCCCAACGCACCGGCCAAAATAGCACCAGAGACGCTCAGTGTAGACAGGTAAATAATCTTGAACTCAAAGCTTCGCGCTAGGTTGCCGGAGAGAAATAGCTCCAGAACAAATGCACCCCAACCGGCAGCCATGCCGGCCAAGATAGAAACCCCCAGACCAAACTTACGGTAGAGGAAAATTGCCAAGATAATCTCCACACCAATGCCTTGTGCGAGGCCGGAGTACAGGGTGCTAATGCCCCACTGGGAGCCCAGCACCGCAGAGACGGTTGCGGCGAGAACCTCCACATAGACAGCCGCACCTGGCTTGCGAATAATCAGGCCACCAAGCACACCGCCGATAAGCCAAATACCCGTAGCAATACCACCCAGACCCGGTGTTACGGCATCCATGGCCTCAAACCAGGCATAGCCCACCGCATTCCACCCTAGGAACACAAAGCCACTGGCCACTCCCAACACGGATGCCACCACAATATCGACCACGCGCCAATTCAGGCTGCGCTTCGGGGCAGCGGACACACGTGTATTAGTAGTCATAATTTCCTCCCTCTCGCCGGCATTATCCGGATCAGGTTCAACGGTTCGCCACAACATCTGTGGCATCTCAGCCTGACACAGCTGCAAAACAGAGCAGCGCGCAAGCACCCGTGAATTGTGCAATTTTCAATTACTTCGACCGCACTCCTTTAAAGGTGGCTGGCCAAAAGCTGCATTCATACTAGCAAAGTAGTTTAGCGGTGCGCCCTAGACATCGAAACAGCCCCGCCTTCCTACGTTCAGGAAGGCGGGGCCATTTATTTCCCGCGTTAACGCAAATTGAACTGCACGTTAGAAGGTGAAGTCCTCATCCAGCGGGACGGAAGCGCCGGTGAACTCACCGAAGCCGTCGTCGCCGTAAATGGAATCGCCGTAAGTCGGAATCGAGTATGCGGCGTTGCGTGCAGCTTCGGTCGGCTTGACGGAAATATTGCGGTAGCGGGAGATACCGGTACCGGCCGGGATGAGCTTACCGATGATGACGTTCTCCTTGAGGCCGATGAGCTTATCGGAGCGCTTGTTAATAGCGGCGTCGGTAAGCACACGCGTGGTCTCCTGGAACGATGCAGCAGACAGCCAGGACTCGGTAGCCAAGGAGGCCTTGGTAATACCCATAATCTCCGAGCGCAGCTGAGCCGGTTCGCCACCTTCTGCAACCTGGGCAGCGTTGAGCTGCTTAGCCTCAGAGAGGTCGATGAGATTACCCGGCAGCAGGTCCGTGGTACCCGCATCAATGACGGTACCGCGGCGCAGCATCTGGCGGATGATGATCTCGATGTGCTTATCGTGGATAGCCACACCCTGGGTACGGTACACAGCCTGAACCTCATTAATGAGGTGCTGCTCCACGCCGCGGCGGCCGAGGACCTCGAGCACGTCGTGCGGGTCAGCCGCACCACGCATCAGGCGGTCACCAGTCTCAACATGGTCGCCGTCCTTGAGGGATCGCTCGATCATTGCATCCGGGTTGGACTCCATTGGGCGGCGAACCTGAGCCAGGCCCTGACGCTTGGAGAGCTTCTCATAGACCACGTCATCAGAGCCGTCATCCGGGGTGATGGTCAGAGTCCAGAAGTTGCCCTCATCGGACAGGGAGACGGTGCCGTCAACGGAGGCAATAGGAGCGCGGTTCTTCGGGTTACGGGCCTCGAAGAGCTCCTGAACACGCGGCAGACCGCCGGTAATATCGCCACCGACACCACCCTGGTGGAACGTACGCATGGTCAGCTGGGTACCCGGCTCACCAATGGACTGTGCAGCCACGATGCCGACGGCCTCGCCGATATCGACAAGCTGGCCGGAAGCCATGGACTTGCCGTAGCACTTGGCACACACGCCAGCCGGGGTCTGGCAGGTCAGCACGGAGCGAACCTTGACATCGGTGACCTTAGCGTCAAGCAACTTCTGGGTGAGCTCCTCGGTGAGGTCGGAGCCGGCCTCGGCCACGACTTCGCCGTCCTCGCCCTTGACATCGGTAGCCAGCACGCGGCCGGACGCGGAGGTCTCCCACAGATCGGAGAGAACAACCTTGTCGCCAGACTCCTCGCCGATTGGCACCTGGACGCCTAGGCGGGTGCCACAGTCCTCCTCACGGACGATGACGTCCTGGGCCACGTCCACCAGACGACGGGTGAGGTAGCCGGAGTCAGCGGTACGCAGTGCGGTATCGGCCAGACCCTTACGCGAACCGTGGGAGTTATTGAAGTACTCCAGCACGGACAGGCCTTCTCGGAAGGAGGTCTTAATCGGACGGGTGATGTAATCACCATGCGAGTTCACAACCATGCCCTTCATACCGGCCAGCGTCCAGATCTGACGCATGTTACCGGCAGCACCGGACTTCACAATCATCGGAATTGGGTTGTGGTCCGGGTACATGTTCTCGACGGCCTCACCGACGGTGTCGGTAGCGTCCTTCCACAGCTCAACCAGGCGATCGTAGCGCTCACGCTCGGTCAGGGCGCCCTGCTCCCAGTACTTGCGCTCGATGCGCTCTGCTTCCTTCTCATAAGACTCGAGCACCTCGGTCTTATTAGGCAGAACCAGAACGTCAGACATGGTGATGGTCACGCCGGAACGGGTTGCCCAGTAGAAGCCGGCATCCTTCATGTTGTCCAGCACCTGAGCCACGGTGATCATCGGGTACTTATTGGCCAAGTCATTGACCACGTCACCGATGAGAACCTTATTGCCGGAGCCGCCGCCCTTACGGACCATGATGCCCTCGAGGTAGGGGTAGTTCCACGGCAGCAGCTCGTTGAACATGACGCGGCCGATGGTGGTGTAGCCCATCCATGCCTGGCCCTTGGACCAGCCATCCGGGAACTGCTCTTCCTCGATCTCCTTCGGCGGGCGAAGGTGATCGATGCGAACCTTGATCGGAGCCTGCAAGCCAACGGTGCCGCGGTCGTAGGCCATGAGGGCCTCGGCGTAGGAGGAGAAGATGCCGGTTGCTGGCTTGTCATCTTCCGCCTCGCGGAAGCGGCCATTGCCACCGGTCTCGTCCTCGGCCTTGTCCATGGTCAGGTAGTATAGGCCGGTAACCATATCTAGGCGCGGCATAGCCAGCGGCTTACCGGATGCCGGGGACAGAATGTTATTGGAAGCCAGCATCAGGACGCGGGCCTCAGCCTGAGCCTCAGCGGACAGCGGCAGGTGGACTGCCATCTGGTCACCGTCGAAGTCAGCGTTGAACGCCTCACAAGCCAGCGGGTGCAGCTGAATAGCCTTACCCTCAACCAGCTTCGGCTCGAAGGCCTGAATACCCAGGCGGTGCAGCGTAGGTGCACGGTTAAGCATCACAGGATGCTCAGAAATGGCCTGCTCCAGAACGTCCCACACCTCTGGGCGCTGGCGCTCAACCATGCGCTTGGCGGACTTGATGTTCTGGGCATAGTCATTTTCTACCAAGCGCTTCATGACGAACGGCTTGAAGAGCTCGAGAGCCATGAGCTTCGGCAGACCACACTCGTGCAGCTTCAGCTGCGGGCCGACGATAATAACGGAACGGCCGGAGTAGTCCACGCGCTTACCCAGCAGGTTCTGGCGGAAGCGGCCCTGCTTGCCCTTGAGCAAGTCAGACAGGGACTTGAGCGGACGGTTGCCCGGACCGGTGACCGGACGGCCGCGGCGGCCATTATCGAAGAGCGCGTCCACAGACTCTTGCAGCATGCGCTTCTCGTTATTCACGATGATCTCTGGAGCACCCAGGTCGATCATGCGCTTCAAACGGTTATTGCGGTTGATTACGCGGCGGTAGAGATCGTTCAGGTCGGAGGTAGCGAAGCGGCCACCGTCCAGCTGCACCATCGGGCGCAGCTCTGGTGGAATAACCGGGACAGCATCCAGCACCATGCCAGCCGGATCATTGCCGGAGCGTAGGAAAGCCGCAACAACCTTCAAGCGCTTCAGGGCACGCATCTTCTTCTGGCCCTTGCCGTTGTTGATGATCTCGCGCAGCTCCTCGGCCTCAGCCTCGAGGTCGAAGTTGCGGACCAGGGTCTGGATGGCCTCTGCACCCATGCCGCCGGTGAAGTAATCCTCGTAGCGGTCCACCAGCTCTTCGTAGATGGTCTCATCAATGATCATCTGCTTCGGAGCTAGCTTGATGAAAGTATTCCAGATTTCATCGAGGCGGGCGATTTCGCGCTCGCCGCGCTCGCGGATGTGCTGCATTTCCTTATCGGCAGCATTCTGCACCTTCTTGCGGGCATCTGCCTTGGCACCGGCTGCTTCCAGCTCGGCCAGATCAGACTCCAACTTGGAGGCGCGCTCTGCGATCTCGGACTCGGTATCGTCCTCAACGTCCTTCTTCTCTAGGAGCATCTCTGCTTCCAGGGTGGACTGATCGTTGTGGCGAGCCTCTTCATCCACGGAGGTGATGATATTGGCTGCGAAGTAGATGATGCGCTCGAGATCCTTTGGAGCCAGGTCCAATAGGTAGCCCAGGCGGGAAGGAACGCCCTTGAAGTACCAGATGTGGGTTACCGGAGCGGCTAGCTCAATGTGGCCCATGCGCTCACGGCGGACCTTGGACTTGGTCACCTCAACGCCACAGCGCTCACAGATGATGCCCTTGTAGCGGACGCGCTTGTACTTGCCACAAGCGCACTCCCAGTCACGGGTGGGGCCGAAAATGCGCTCGCAGAAGAGGCCGTCCTTCTCCGGCTTCAGGGTGCGGTAGTTAATGGTCTCAGGCTTTTTGACCTCGCCCTTGGACCAGCGACGAATATCGTCTGCGGTGGCCAGACCGATGCGGAGCTCGTCGAAGAGATTTACGTCAAACACGTAATGTCTCCCTTTCATCCTCGTTGTCGAGGAATTGATGGCTTTCTATGAATTAAACGTTTATGCCCAGCCGCGGGGATTTTCCCCGCGGTGGACCAAGAAACTAATTAGACGATGTCAGCGGAGGAACCCTCATCGCGGGACAGGTTAATGCCAAGCGATGGGCTATCCATGTCATCGTCATCAGAGCCAGACAGCTCCATCGGCGTGCCATCGGTGGAGAGAACCTCCACGTTCAGGCACAGGGACTGCAGCTCCTTGAGCAACACCTTGAAAGACTCAGGGATGCCCGGATCTGGAATATTGTCGCCCTTAACAATGGCCTCGTAGACCTTCACGCGGCCAACGACGTCATCGGACTTGATGGTCAGCAGCTCCTGCAGGGTGTAGGCAGCGCCGTAAGCCTGCATTGCCCATACCTCCATCTCGCCGAAGCGCTGGCCACCGAACTGGGCCTTACCACCCAGCGGCTGCTGGGTAATCATGGAGTAAGGACCGGTGGAACGGGCGTGAATCTTCTCATCGACCAAGTGGTGCAGCTTGAGCATGTACATGTAACCGACCGAAATCGGGTACTTGTACGGTTCGCCCGAGCGGCCGTCGAAAAGCGTAGCCTTGCCGTGCTCATTCACCAGCACATCGCCGTCGCGGTTAGGTCGGGAAGAAGCCAGCAGGCGCTCGATCTCGTGGTTGGTAGCGCCGTCGAACACCGGGGTGGCGGTCAAGGAATTCGCAGGAACGTCGTACAGCTCTTCCGGCAGGGTCTTGAGTAGCTCAGCGTTCTTTGGATCCTCGGTGTCGACCTTCCAACCGGCGTGTGCCAGCCAGCCCAAGTGCACCTCGAGGACCTGGCCGATGTTCATACGACGCGGCACACCGTGGGTGTTGAGCAGAATGTCCACCGGAGTGCCGTCTTCCATGAACGGCATATCCTCTGGCGGCAGAATCTTGCCCACCACACCCTTGTTGCCGTGGCGGCCGGCCATCTTATCGCCGTCCTGGATCTTGCGCTTCTGGGCAACGTAGACACGAATCATCTCGTTGACGCCAGGGGCCAGATCGTCATCATCGTCGCGGGAGAAACGTGCAACGCCAATGACCTTGCCCACCTCACCGTGCGGCACCTTCATGGAGGTATCGCGAACCTCCCGGGCCTTCTCGCCGAAGATGGCGCGCAGCAGGCGCTCCTCCGGGGTCAGCTCGGTCTCGCCCTTCGGGGTAACCTTACCCACCAGGATGTCGCCGGCGCGAACGTCCGCACCGATGCGGATGATGCCGCGTTCGTCCAAGTCGCTCAAGACGTCCTCAGAGACGTTCGGGATCTCGCGGGTGATTTCCTCAGCGCCCAGCTTGGTATCGCGAGCATCGATCTCATGCTCCTCGATGTGGACGGAGGTCAGGATGTCCTCTTCCACGATGCGCTGGTTGAGGACGATGGCGTCCTCGTAGTTGTGGCCTTCCCACGGCATAAAGGCAACCAGCAGGTTACGGCCGAGGGACATCTCGCCATTGTGGGTACCAGGGCCATCGGCCAGAACCTGGCCGGCCTCAACGCGCTCGCCCATGGACACCAGCGGGGTCTGGTTGTAGTTGGTGCCCTGGTTAGTGCGCTCGAACTTGCGCAGGATGTAGGTATCACGCTGGCCCTCATCATCCATGATGGTGATGACATCAGCGGTGACGTTTTCTACCACACCGGCCTTCGGGGTGATGACAACGTCGCCAGCGTCGTACGCCGCCCGCTGCTCCATACCGGTACCCACCAGTGGGGCCTCGGAGCGAACCAGCGGCACAGCCTGCTTCTGCATGTTCGCACCCATGAGGGCACGGTTAGCATCGTCGTGCTCCAAGAACGGAATCATGGCGGTACCCACGGAAACCATCTGGCGCGGGGAGACGTCAACGTAGTCGACACCGGAGGCATCGGTAAGCCCGATATCGCCGTCCTTCAAGCGGACCTCAATGCGCTCACCGGTGAGGTTGCCTTCCGCATCCTGCTCGACCTCGGCCTGAGCAATAGCGAAGCGGTCCTCTTCATCGGCGGTGAGGTACTCCACCTGGTCGGTAATCTTGCCGTCTACAACCTTACGGTACGGCGTTTCAATGAAGCCGAAGGCGTTTACGCGGGCGTAGGACGCCAGCGCACCAATCAAGCCAATGTTCGGGCCCTCAGGAGTCTCAATCGGGCACATGCGGCCGTAGTGAGAAGCGTGAACGTCTCGCACCTCAATGCCGGCGCGCTCACGGGACAGACCGCCCGGGCCCAGCGCAGACAGGCGGCGCTTGTGGGTCAGGCCGGACAACGAGTTGTTGTGGTCCATGAACTGGGACAGCTGCGAGGTACCGAAGAACTCGCGGATAGCAGCAGAGACCGGGCGCACGTTAATCAGGGAGGTCGGAGTGATGGACTCCGCATCCTGGGTGGTCATGCGCTCGCGCACAACGCGCTCCATGCGGGACAGGCCCACACGGACCTGGTTCTGGATGAGCTCACCTACGGTGCGCAGGCGGCGGTTACCAAAGTGGTCGATGTCATCCGTGTGCAGGGCGATCATCTCACCGTTTGGTGCCTTCATCTCGCGCTCGCCTACGTGCAGGCGGACCAGGTACTCGAGGGTGACGGCAATGTCTTCCTCGGTCAGGGTCATCAGACCATCGTGGTCGCCGCCGAGACCCAGCTTGCGGTTGATTTTGTAGCGGCCGACCTTTGCCAGGTCGTAACGCTTTGCACGGAAGAAGGAGTTATCCAGCAGGGACTGTGCCAGCTCGCGGGTAGGCTGCTCGCCTGGGCGCTGCTTGCGGTAGATCTCCAGCAGTGCCTCATCGGTGTTGGACACACCATCAGACTCCAGGGTGGACATCATGAGCTCAGAGAAACCAAAGCGATCCTTGATCTGCTCTTCGCTCCAGCCCAGGGCCTTCAGCAGCACGGTCACCGGCTGGCGGCGCTTGCGGTCAATGCGCACGCCCACGGTATCGCGCTTGTCGACGTCGAACTCCAACCATGCACCGCGAGAAGGAATAACCTTCACGGAGTGCAGCGGACGCTCGGTGGACTTATCGATCGAACGATCGAAGTACACACCCGGGGAGCGCACCAGCTGGGAGACGACGACGCGCTCGGTACCGTTCACGATGAACGTACCCATATCCGTCATAATCGGGAAATCACCGATAAAGACGGTCTGCGACTTAATCTCCTGGGTGTCGTTATTAATAAACTCTGCGGTCACGTACAGCGGCGCGGAGTAATTGATGTCCTTTTCCTTGCACTCATCAACGGTGTTCTTCACCGGCTCAAAGCGCGGCTCCGAAAGGGACAGGGACATATTGCCCGAGTAGTCCTCAATCGGCGAGAGCTCTTCAAGGATATCCTCGAGACCACTCGTCACGCGGGCGTCATCGCCGCGCTCAGCCTGCTCGCGCTCGCGCCACTCCGGCGCGCCGACGAGCCAATCAAAGGAATCAAGTTGTACGTCAAGGAGACCCGGCAGGGCGATAGGCTCGCTAATTTTTGCAAACGAGTATCGCTTCGGGGCTCCGGGGATATTGGCCACTGACTTGGTCTGGCGGGAGACTGCCAAGATGGGTCCTTCCAGCACCTCACGCGGATTGCCTGCTCGCCCTGGCCGACGAGCCGCAAAACCGCTGGTAATTCTAGCATTCGGTCTGCTGTGGAGTGTCTGGGTTCAGAATGCACAAAATCACCTTGTCAAGTCGGTTTTGCCATCACCGGCCTGAAAGGCTAAATGTGCACCGAAGATCCAGATTCCAGCGCAACGAAACAGCTTATAGGAAAAGACCTGCCATGTAAAGACATACCACTACTGGGGAGTGTCGCTACCACGCTAGGGGGCAAGCTCGTGCTCGCCGCGACGCTAACGCGATCATGCCGCAGCACCGAGCGCGGCAGCCACCGAGCACCCTACCATTAAAATCTCAATACACCGCAACCCCGGCGGCGATTTTGTTTTCCATCTACGCTTTTACCTGCTCGCCGGCACCGCGCTTCCACCGATGCGCCCTTGGTTGTGACGTGAGCGGACGTGCTTATTCTTTCCGCTCAATAGCCCCAGCGCACCAATGATTCCCAGCAACGTCAGAAGCGCACCCACACCGATGACTACCCAGCGGATGATTTCCGCCACGCGGTCGCGCGGGAACTCCTTCGCCTCCTTCAGCAGCTCCTTTTGATCTTCTTCGGAGGTGGAACCATTAAAGACGAAGGCACGCTCGCGGCCCACGCCCTCGCGGTCCGCGTAGTAGTCATCGATGTCCATATCCATGCCCACCACCAGGCCAGTCTCCTGATCCACGTAGAAGTCGCGGCTGCCGGAGTGGGTCAGGTATCCCTGCTCTTCCCCGCCGCCTTCCTTGGGCAGGCTCGTGGTATTGCCATCTGCCGCATAGAGCTGCGCTACGTTGGTCGGTTCGATTTCCTGGTGATAGCGGTAGACCGTGCGGTCATCCATCGTGGTCTCTTCCTCAAAGACGGCATCAACGGCCTTGCGCAGGGTCGGGTCAAAGACCGGATAGTTGGTCTTTTCCGCATCAGACGGGAACTTAAGCCAGTAGCCATCCACCGTTACTTTGTCCGAAGGCGTAGCAAGCGTATGGCTAAGCGACGCCTCCCCCAGAGCCTCACCACTCAAGCGGTCCACCGGGTAGCTCCACACCTGGGCCTGACTTAGGTCATTGAGACCCTCACCGTCGCCACGCATGCGGGTTTCGCCAATGCGCAAGGTGGCCTTCTCCTCGTCCGAAGGTTCTTGGATATCCATGTTGATCTGGTAGGTCATGGGGCCCGAATACGGCTGTGTGCCGTCCTTGGACAGCTGCTGCGAATCCGCGGAGTCATCGTGCAGGGTCCACGTGCTGTTGTTCAGGTTGAGAGGCAGTCGCGGGGAGAAATCCAAAAACGCCGGCGCCACAATGCCGGCGGCGATAAGCGCGACGCCGAGGCCTAAAAGCAGTACGGAAAAAATGCGGGATTTGGGCAGCATGGGGGCTAATTCTACAGCCCTTGGCAGAAATTCCTTGTTTCTACAGGCCCCGCTACGCCGGATTGATTTTTAAGCTGTGTGCTTATTCCAAGCAACGATGCTGCTCGTATCCGTGGTTTGGCGCGCGCACCAAAGATCAAACTCTTCCTGCAGTCCCAGCCAGAACTCTGCCGAATTGCCAAAATAGGCAGAAAGACGAAGCGCCATTTCCGCACTAATCCCAATGCGCCCACGGACCAGCTTTGAAATTTGGGATTTGGAGCTAACAATATCCCTTGCTAAGCGGTATTGACTAAATCCGAGCGGTGCCAGAAACTCCTCGCGCAGGACCTCCCCAGGGTGTGGAACGGAAATGATATCCGAGTCTTCCTCTCCAAGCGATTTGCGGGTGGAATCCTTAAATCGGTTAAGGAAACGGACCGGTCAATCATGATGAGTTTGCGGCGCAGGATCTTCCGCAGTTCAGGGGGTACGTACTTTAGCGCCTTACCATCTGTGTGAAAGCGCTCTAAGCTATCCCTCCTAAACTCCACAACGCCATGGTGTCATACTTTGACACTATTGGTCATTGCTGCACTCCACGCACTGCGCTCGCAAACACAAAACGAGGAAACCCCCAGCTTCCACCGCGTAGAGCGGCAAAAGTGGGGGTTTGAAAGCGTAAAGCTCAGTGAAATTACTTGAGCTCGACGGAAGCGCCAGCCTCTTCCAGCTTGGTCTTAGCAGCCTCAGCGTCGTCCTTGGAAGCGCCCTCGAGGATAGCCTTAGGAGCACCCTCGACCATTTCCTTAGCTTCCTTCAGGCCCAGGCCGGAGACGATCTCGCGGACAGCCTTAATAACGCCAATCTTCTTAGCGCCAGCGTCGGTCAGAACGACGTCGAACTCGGTCTTCTCCTCAGCGGCAGCAGCGCCGCCCTCAGCCGGAGCGCCAGCTGCAACAGCAGCAACCGGAGCAGCAGCCTCAACGTCGAATACCTCTTCAAATTCCTTAACGAACTCGGACAGTTCGATGAGGGTCATTTCCTTGAAAGCTTCAATGAGCTCGTCCTTGGTGAGCTTAGCCATGATGGCAAGTCCTTTCTGTGTTGTGTGTGCGCTGCGCGTAAGTTAAGCAGCGCACACGGTGTTGTAATTGTGCGTCTTTTGTGACGACTTAAGCTTCTGCTTCCTTCTTGTCCTGCAGGGCTGCGACGGTGCGTACAGCCTTGGTTGCAGGAGCGTTGAAGAGAGCAGCTGCCTTCGCCATAGAACCCTTCATAGCGCCAGCCAGCTTTGCGAGGGTGGTCTCGCGGTTGTCCAGCTTGGCGATGGCCTCAACCTGGTCGGCAGACAGTGCGTCGCCGTCCATGTAGCCACCCTTGATGACGAGTGCCTTGTTGTCATCAGCAAACTTGGTGATGGCCTTCGCAGCATCCACTGCCTCGCCCTTGATGAACGCAATTGCGGTCGGGCCAGTCAGCAAATCATCAAGACCTTCGATGCCAGCTTCCTTGGCAGCGATCTTGAAAAGGGTGTTCTTGGCGACGGAGTAGTCAACGTCAAAGCCCAGATCGTTACGCAGTTCCTGCAGCTGGGAAACAGTCAGGCCGCGGTACTCGGTCAGCACGACAGAGTTAGCGTCAGCCAGCTTCTCCTTCAGCTCTGCTAGGTCTGCAGTGTTCTTTGGGTTTGCCATTGTCTCTCGCCTCCTTCCAAAACATCTCTTTTATTATTCCGCCGGGACCTTCCTTGTTCCGGTCTCCCGAAACAACAAAAGCCCCGTGCAAGAGCACAGGGCGCGCGACATAAGAGAATGCCGCGAATAATCGCAAAGTGTCTCCTGCGTGGGCCGTCTCCTAGGATGGAGAACCTTCGATCCAGATGGATGACCAACGGTCTTCGGTGAACTTTGACTCGGCCATAGCTGGCCGTTCAAACTTCGTGGAAAACCATACCTCCCCATCCGCGGTTTCTCCAAATCACCGTTTTCGCCGCGTAGGATAGCCGCCATGACCTGCCTCATGTGGTTCCGCGATGACCTGCGCCTGCACGATAACCAGGCACTTTGCCGCGCGGCCGAAGCCGCCTCGCTTGGCGACGCCCCCTTGGTCGCCGTCGTCCTCGACGAGCCCGCCTATCCCGGCACCCGCCCGCTGGGCGGCGCGACCACGTGGTGGCGCGAGCGCTCCCTTTATTCCCTCGCCCGCGACCTCGCTGACCACGGCGTAGAGCTCATTCGCGCCGCCGGCGATGCCCGCGCAGAAATCCCACGCCTAGCCGCGGAGCTCGGCGCCACCACCGTAACCTGGACGCGCCGTTACCACGGTCCGCTGCGGGAGGTTGACTCCGCAGTCAAGGAAATCCTGACCTCTCGGGGGATTACTGCAACCTCTTCGCTCGGCTTTACCCTGGTCGAGCCATGGGAGGTCACCAATGGAAAGGGTCAGCCCTATAAAGTCTTTACTCCCTTTTCCAAGGCCGCAGCTTCTCAAGTAGCGGGCGATGAGCCTGTGGGAGTGCCGGAGATGGGGGCGTCGGCAAGCATTGCGTGCACCTGGCCCCGCCCCACCGAACCAGCGTGGGCCGCATCCCTAGCCGAGCACTGGACGCCCGGCGAGTCCGGCGCTCGGGAGCGACTAGCGCAGCTAGACCTAACTAACTACGCCCAGGAGCGCGATATCCCCGCCCTCAATGCCACCTCCCTGCTCTCGCCTCACCTGCGCTTTGGTGAGGTGTCCCCGCGTGAGGTCTGGTTCGCCGCGGCCGAGGAGCCCAAAGCCGCAAAGTTCCACTCCGAACTGCTGTGGCGGGATTTTGCCTGGCACCGCCTCTACCACCTGCCGAACCTCGCTACCGAGAACGTGAGGGAGAACTTCGACCGCTTCGATTGGTCCTGGGATGATCCCCGTCTCAAGGACTGGCAGGCCGGGAATACAGGAATTCCGCTCGTCGATGCTGGAATGCGCGAACTATGGGCCACCGGCTATATGCACAACCGCGTGCGCATGGTGGTGGGCTCCTTCCTCACCAAGAACCTAGGCATCCACTGGCGCCTGGGTGAGGAATGGTTCTGGGACACGCTGGTAGATGCCGATGCCGCCTCCAACCCGTTCAACTGGCAGTGGGTGGCAGGCTGCGGCGATGATGCCGCACCCTTCTTCCGCATCTTTAATCCAGAAACCCAAGCCAAACGCTTCGACCCCGATGGTGCCTACGTGCGCCGCTGGGCGCCGGCCCTTTCTGCCCCACCCATTGTTGATCTGAAGGAGTCCCGCCAAGCCGCCCTCGATGCCTACGCGGAGATCAAGGACTAAGCCTGCAGAAAAGGCGGAAGTTAAGGTCTACCATGGGGCCAATGATGAGCCCACGGATTCATTCTCAACAACACCCGCCTATTGGCAATACCCCACTCATGCGAGTGGAGGCCATCAATCCCCGGCCGGATGTCCACCTCTATCTCAAACTCGAACAATTCAACCTCGGTGGTTCTGCCAAGGACCGCACCGCCCGGGCGCTAATCCATGTGGCCCTTGCAGCCGGCGATATCCACCCAGGGTCGACGTTGGTGGAATCTTCCTCCGGCAACCTCGGCATGGCTCTAGCTCGCCAGGCCCCACTGCAGGGGATGAAGTTCCACTGCGTGGTGGATCCGCGCGTCAACGCTTCTACGGTAGCGACCATGCGGGCCTACGGCGCGCACGTGGAGTTGCTCGACCACCCGGATCCCGAAACGGGCGATTGGCTCACCGCCCGTCGCACGCGCGTAGCCGAACTTTTGGAAGAGATTCCCGATTCTTTCAACCTCAACCAATATTCCAATGAAGCCGCCTTCCACGCCCACGCGGAGGGCACCATGGCCGAGATCCTGGATCAGCTCGGCCAGGCACCTACCCATCTGCTGGTGGCCATGAGCACTACAGGAACGCTTGGCGGATGCGTGCGCAAGCTCACTGAACTAGGCGCCGATACCCAAACCATTGGGGTGGATGCGGAAGGCTCCGTCCTCTTTGGAGGCGAACGCGGCACCCGCATGCTGCCCGGCTATGGCGCCGGAATAGTAACGGACCTCTCCACCAAGTTTTCTCCCTCTTCCGTCGAGCGCGTGCCCGATCTTGATGCCATCATTGCCGCCCGCAGGCTCGCCCATACCGAAGGCTTGCTTCCCGGCGCTTCCGGCGGTGCCGTCATCGCCGCCTTCCAGCGCCTCGCGCCCACCCTGCCGGAGGGGGCCGAGGTGGTTGCCGTGCTACACGACACCGGCCAGCCCTACCTCGACACCATCTACAACGATTCCTGGGTATGCGAGAACTTTGATATCTCTCCTGCGGAACTTGCCGCGCGCATCGAAGGGGCACCGCAGTGACCTCCCTTAGCCATCCCCGCCGCGTAGCGATTATCGGCGGTGGCCCGCGCGGGCTATGGGCCGTAGAAGAGCTCATCGAGCGTGCCCGCATCCCACTCGATGTCACCGTCTTTGACCCATACCCCGCCGGTGCGGGGGCGGTCTATCGCCCGCAGCAACCGCCGCAGTGGCGCCTCAACGTCAACTGCGACATCGTCACCACCGCGCACGATAGCTTCGACTCATGGCGCGCCCGCCGCGGGGAAGACGCCGCAGATGCCTTCCCTCCGCGCGCACAAGTGGGCCAGTTTCTTTCCGATACCTGGTCCGCTGCCCTGCACCGCGCCCCGGCACACGTACTCATCCGCCACCTGCCGCACCGCGTGAGCGAGGTAAACGCGGACGGAGACGGGTTTATGGTCGACGGCGCCCCCTTCGACGTAGTCCTCGTCTGCACCGGCCACGACCACCTCCACTCTGGAGCGTTGGTCCACAAACCCTCGCGAGTTCCAGTCACCGGTCTCTATTTCGGCGCCGATCTCCCTAGCGCCCCACGGCGCATTGGCGTGCGCGGTGCGGCCTTGAGCTTCATCGATGTCTGCATGCTGTATGGCGATACCGCAGCAACCATTTACCCGGTCAGCCGCAGTGGCCGCTTTATGGAGGTAAAACCCGCCCCAGATACACCGCTGCCGGAGGTTCCGGAACGCTGGCGGCAGGCTTGTGCCCGTGTTTCCACCGCCGCAGATCTGCGCGAGATACTCATCGCGGCCGCGGGCGAGTTCGGCGAGTTTTCCACTGCGGACCTGGCCGCCGTTATCGACGGCCAGGATTTCACTGGTGATGCCATCGCTGAGCTCGAGGCTTCCCTGCGCGCGGCCGAAGGTACCGGCCCGCTTACTCCAGCCGCGGCCGTGGGGGCGGCGTTTCGTGGGGTCTTCCAAGAATGCGTCGATTGGCACGGGGCGCATGGCCCCATGCCCGGATTCCGCGAGCTCTCCCGCACCCTTGAGCGCGTGGCTTTTGGTCCGCCGCCGGTCACCGCTCGGCGCCTGCTCGAGCTCATCCACGTCGGCGTGGTAGATACACAGTTTTTGCGCGCGCCTGAACAGATTGATACCTGGCGGGAAGAAGGCGGAGTGGATGTGCTTATCGATGCCACCGTGGCTCCCCAAGCTATACCCTCTCCCTTCCACGATGTTCCTGGCGTGGTAGAAATTGGCCGAATGAACGAGCTTTCCTTACCCGGCCATGACTCTTTAAACCGTTCCGTGCACGATGACATTCCCCGCTGGGCTGAGAAAGTAGGAAACCCATGACCACCCATTCCACCCCTCCGCTGCCCGTCCATGGCACCGTCCCACTGCGCGCGCGGTGGGAGTCCTGGATGCGCGAGTTGATAGAGAGCCCGCAACAGGTCACGGGGCTAACCTCGCGCTACGGCTCACCGGTCAATGCGCTCAATCCCGCACCGCTGCGCCACAATGCCCAAGAGCTACTGGATGCTGGTGCTTCCCACGGCGTGGAGACCCAGGTATTTTTCGCACGCAAAGCCAATAAGGCGCTGTGCTTTGTCGATGCCGCCCGCGAGGCCGGGCTCGGCGTGGATGTAGCCAGTGAAAACGAGCTGCGCCAGGTCCTTAGCCGCGAAGTAGCGCCGGAACGCATTATCCTCAGCGCGGCTATCAAAACCGAAAGCCTTCTCCGCCTGGCCGTCTCGCAGGGCGTGACTATTTCTTGTGATTCGCGCGCAGAGTCCGCCCGCATCGCCGCCATTGCGCAGGATTTAAGAACCACCGCGCGGGTAGCACCTCGCCTTGCCCCCGATCCAGCTCACCTACCGCCCACACGCTTCGGGGAAAAGCTCAGGGCGTGGCGGCAGGTCGAGTGGCCGGAAAGCCTCCTTGTTGCCGGCGTCCACGTCCACCTACACGGCTATAGCGAGGCAGACAGGCGCACCGCCCTTGCAGAGGCAATCTCGTTAGTCGAGCACCTGCGCGCAGTAGGCCAGCCGGCGGGATTCATTGATATCGGTGGCGGGGTGCCCATGAGCTACCTCGAATCCCGCGAACAGTGGGAAAATTACCTCGAGTGCATCGCCTCTCAACGCGCTGGTACCGGTGAACCGTTCACGTGGAAATCGGATCCGCTCTCCAATACCTATCCCTTCTGGCAGGAGCCTACGCGCGGCGAGTGGCTAGACCTGCTGCTATCGGGCAAGGTAACCGGCTACGGGCAAGCCGGCAAAGCCTTGCGCGAGCGCGATATCGCCCTGCATCTGGAGCCCGGCCGCAGCCTCCTCGATGGCTGCGGTGTCATCCTTAGCGAGGTGAGCTTCTTGAAGGAGCGCTCCGATGGCCTGCCGCTAATTGGTGCCGCGATAAACCGCACCCAGTGCCGCACGGCCGCCGATGACATCCTTCTGGATCCTCTCCTTGTCCCCACTGCTGGACCAGAAGGGGAAGTAGACCGCGTGCCACGCACCGGCTTTGTGGTCGGCGCCTACTGCATTGAAGATGAGGTCATCTTGCGCCGCGAACTAGACTTCCCAGCCGGCATCGCCGTGGGAGATACCCTGGCCATTCCCAATACGGCGGGATACTTTATGCACATCCTAGAGTCTGCCTCCCACCAGATCCCTTTGGCACGAAATGTCTACTTTGATGGCTCCGAATGGGTAGCAGATGATATTGACGCCGCGTAGCTGCAGGCGGGCTAAGGCATAGAAAAAAGGGCTTCGAGGCAATCCTCGAAGCCCTTTCACTTTGAACGCAGTGCGTTAGAACTGTTTACGCGGTGTAATCCTTGACCACGGAGCCGTCAACCGGGATGCCCGGGCCGGAGGTGGTGGAGATAGTAGCGCGCTTGATGTAGATGCCCTTTGCAGAAGATGGCTTCAGGCGCTGGATCTCATCCATGAGTGCGCCGTAGTTCTCAGCCAGCTTCTCCGCGTCAAAGGAAGCCTTACCGATGATGGCGTGCAGGTTAGCAGCCTTATCAACGCGGAAGGAGATCTTGCCGCCCTTAACCTCAGAGATTGCCTTAGCAACGTCTGCGGTAACGGTGCCGGTCTTCGGGTTCGGCATCAGACCACGCGGGCCCAAGACGCGGGCAACGCGGCCAACCTTGGCCATCTGATCCGGGGTAGCGATAGCAACGTCGAAGTCGATGTTGCCCTCGTTGATCTGCTCGATCAGTTCAGCGGTGCCAACGATGTCAGCGCCAGCTTCCTGAGCGGCGGTAGCCTTCTCGCCCTCAGCGAAGACAGCAACGCGGACGTCCTTACCGGTGCCATTAGGCAGGGAAACGGTGCCGCGAACCAGCTGATCAGCCTTGCGCGGGTCAACGCCCAAGCGGAAGACAACGTCAACGGTGGCGTCGAAGTTCTTGGAGGAAGTCTCCTTGGCCAGCTTGGTGGCCTCGATTGGACGGTACAGGCGGGACTTATCTACCAGTTCCGCAGCGGCCTTATAAGCCTTAGACTTGGTGCTCATTTAACAATTCCTTTTCTGGATTGGTGTGGTGTTTGGCGGGCCGCAGCTGGCCCTACCACATAAAGTTTTTACTTCTCCGGTGCGCCATCAACGGTGATGCCCATGGAGCGGGCGGTACCGGCGATGATGCGGGCGCCGTTCTCGATGTCACGTGCGTTCAGGTCCGCAAACTTGGTTTCTGCGATTTCCTTGCACTGATCCCAGGACACAGAGCCGACCTTGTCGGTGTGTGGGACGCCGGAGCCCTTGTTGATGCCAGCGGCCTTGAGCAGCAGCTTAGCTGCCGGCGGGGTCTTCAGCTTGAAGTCGAAAGAACGGTCCTCGTAGACGGTGATCTCAACCGGAACCACGTTGCCACGCTGGTTCTCGGTAGCGGCGTTATAAGCCTTGCAGAACTCCATGATGTTGACGCCATGGGCACCCAGTGCCGGGCCAACTGGCGGTGCCGGGTTAGCGGCGCCTGCCTCGATCTGCAGCTTGATGAAGCCGGATACCTTCTTCTTAGGAGCCATCGAATTACCTCTTTCCTGTGTTACCGGGATATCCGCCACGATGAATAACGGGATCCCGTCCGGATGCTCACCTTCAGTGGGCCACCGGAGGATGAAACGTTTTCTTCTACGCACGCCAAAGGCGCACGGCGTTCCAGTTTAGAACACCGTGCGCCCTGCACAAAATCACTTTTTAGGAGATGCGCTCGATCTCGGTCGGCGACAACTCCACTGGGGTCTCGCGGCCGAAGATGGATACCAAGCCCTGCATCTTGCCGGTCTCTGGGTCGATCTCGGAAATGGTGGCGGATACGGCGGCCAGCGGACCAGAAAGGATGGTTACGGCCTCGCCCACCTCGAAGTCATGCGCGTACTTCTTGGCTACTTCCTTCTCCGGCATATCCACAACCTGCTCGCCTTCTGCCTGGTTCGGGGCGGCATCGCCCTTGGTGGATGGCGCCTCGTTCGGCATCAGGAACTTGGCCACGTCGCGGGTCTTTACCGGAGTGGCGTTGCCCTCGTTGCCCACGAAGGAGGTCACACCAGGGGTCTCGCGGATGACGGACCATGCGGCGTCGTTAAGCTCGGCGCGGACTAGGACGTAGCCCGGCAGCAGCTTGCGCTTTACAATCTTCTTCTTGCCGTCCTTGTTCTCCAGTACCTGCTCGATGGGAACCACGACCTCGAAGATGGAATCCTCCACCTCGAGGGTCTGGGCGCGCATGTCTAGGTTGGTCTTCACCTTATTCTCGTAGCCGGAGTAGCACTGGATGATGTACCACTGGCCTGGCTGCTTCTTCAGCTCGCGGGTAAAGGCGCGCAGGCGCTTGCGGTAAGCGGCGTCTTCAGACTCCTCTTCCTCGCCGGACTCTGCGGCTGCACCCTCGGTTTCAGCTGCATTGCCCGCCGCCGGAGCCTCGGCCGTCTCTGCGGACTCAGACTCAGCGTCAGCGTTGGTGGAGCCTGCGGCGTCTTCCTCTGCTGCTGGAGCGGCTGGGCCAGCATCCTCCTGCTGCGCTTCCTCTACGGAGTTTGCGTGCTCTGCCGCCTGCTCCTGAACATTGGACTGCATAGCCTCTTCGAGGGAGGTGCCTACGGTTTCGACGTTGTTCTCGTCGCTCATGATTCTTACTCCAAAAAATTCATCGGCGCGTTGTGTAGGACCAGCCTACCCGCCCGCGTATGGGCAAAAAGTATCCCGCCGTTCCTTGAAGCGGAAACAGCGGGATAAAAGGTTATGCAGCTATCTTACTTATCAGAGAGAACCTGCTCAACTCCGAGGCCAGCCAGCGTGTCCACGCCCCAGACCAAAGCAGTCAAGACGATGAGGAACGCGAAGGTAATGAGGGTGTACTGCACCATCTCTTTAGCGGTAGGCCAGACCACCTTCTTCATCTCGGTTGCAACCTCGCCAGGAAAAGCAGCTACGCCGCCGCCTGGGGAGTCATTGTGGTTCTTATCCTCTACGCGGACGACGTGCTTATCGGCGTAGTCAGCGGAGGACGTGGTAGCCGCACCAGAGAGCTGACGCTTACCGGTCGGGCGCGGTGCACCCGAATTCTTCGGCTGCTGCTCATCGCTCACAGCTAACCCTCCTTGGGAACTAAAACTAATCGGGCGCTTAACGCGCACCTCCATAACTTTGTCAACCCTAGCAAAACTTGCACAGCATGAAAAGCTGACCACGGCATTTGCGCGGCGTGGCTTTGGCTACATTCAGGCGCGCTTAATCCAAAGAAATTTATGGCATACAGAAACCCCGCCACCTGAAAGCTCAAGTGACGGGGTCCACTATGCAGGGGCGACAGGACTCGAACCTGCAACCTACGGTTTTGGAGACCGTTGCGCTACCAATTGCGCCACGCCCCTATTCTTTTATTCCTCAATGCCTAAGCATCAAGCGTTGAAGACCTTACCAGAGCCGTAGTTCGAAACCGAAACTAGGCGGGGCAAGCAAAGCCCTCAGCGCGGTAATAAAAAAGCGCCCTACGGGCGCCTTTCTTTCCCGGTAGCGATGGCGAGAATTGAACTCGCGACACAGCGATTATGAGTCGCTTGCTCTACCACTGAGCTACACCGCCATATTCACCCTGGAGAATATCTTCCTCCAAACATGAATGGAGCCCCCTGACAGAATCGAACTGTCGACCTTTTCCTTACCATGGAAACGCTCTGCCGACTGAGCTAAGGGGGCACATCCTAGCGTTGAACACATCGCTATTTCGTTGTGCTCTCCGTTGCGGACTCCAATAATCTAACCCGCTTTAAACGTATTACACAAATCGCCACGTCAGAGCCCATAAATATACAGCTCAAGTAGCTTCTTTTTACGCGATGTAAACGTGCTTGAATGAAGGGCGTGTTGGATGACGAGGATCGCCAATCCAGCGATGCCACAAAGCTGTATTACAACTCCGGCTTCGCCACCATCAGCATTACTGATCCGCGCGAGCAGTCCGATAAAGGGATAAGCCAGCTGTGTAAGCGCTTTGCGTTTGCGGACGCTCGCGTGACCGCCACCCCGCCCCTAGGTTCCACCCTGGCGGATCTTGGCAGTGCCGGCTCCTCCCACCTGCGGCGGCGACCCCCAAAGGCGCAGAGATCGTGCAGGACAAAGGGCGGCCACTCACATACAGAGCGTTCCACCAAAGACCTCTACCCCGCGTGCGTTTCCCGGCCCACGCGATGCTACCCCCGGTAAGGTGTCAAGATCATCATCGAGCCCGCCGCTCTTTCCGGCGCCCCATTGTCCTCGCCTGGCAAGCCGCCGCAGCCGACCAGGCGGACTTCGTGAAGACCTCTGATGGCAGCCCGTGAGGGATGATAAGACAGGAGAGCAAACCTGTTAGTACAAAGCGCCTTAGAAAGGCGTACTTTGCTGGTCCTTTAAGCCGCGATGAGAGGAGTTAGATGAGAACAATGTCCCACCATTCATCCTTAGCAGTTTTCCTAATGATTACGACCGTTATTTTATTTTTGTTCTGCCTCGGCTACTTCATCGGCGGTTTGAATGCGATGTACGTTGCCAAGGCCCTAGCTGAATCGGATTCCACCTCCTTGCCAGACCTTTCTCGCAGGCTCGGAAATGGCTTTTTCTACTTCAAGATCGCTGGGGTTTTCTTAGTTGTTTTCCTCGCCAGTGCCTATGCGGTGTGGCACAAGGCTAAAAGCTCCCACGCCCAGGAACCCAGCCAGTAGATCCCGCCTCACAGCTGCGGCCTAAACGACAGGATGTGTTGGTGAGGTTGTACGGCTAGCCGGTCTGGCGTGCTGATATTACGACTATTTCACTTATCCAAAGGGATATTCCAGCTTCAACCATGAAATACCGCCAAAGACATGCCGGTGTGCTAGGCACCTAGGTTCACGATGAGGGGATGAGTAAAAATCATCCTCGATGCCCCGTCTGCGGCGGGACATGCACGAAACACGGAACAACGAGTGCTGGGCGCCAACGATGGCGATGCCGCACCTGCAAGGCCACCTTCACCCGCGTGAATAACGATGCTGTGCAAGCCAAATGGTTCCGCCTTTTCATTTTCTGGCTCACCTCCAGCAACAGCCTGGAAGAAACAGCTAAAACCTGCGGTGTTTCACCGCGAACTTTGCAACGACGCTTTAAACCGTTCTGGCTTATCCAACCTCCCCGAAGCGTTGATAAGCAGCGAATCTACGATCAAGTCTTCATCGACGGCACCTACTTCAACACCAAGTGCCTTGTTGTAGCTGCCGACTCCAGCCATGTCATCAATTGGTTCTGGTGCACGAAAGAATCCTCGTGGTCCTACACGCGCCTGCTCGACCCACTAGCCCCACCACAATTGGTGACCTGCGATGGGGATGCCGGAGGCCTTAAAGCACTGCACCACTTGTGGCCTAATACCCCGGTTCAACGCTGCATTGTCCACGTCAAACGCAATATCCAACGCGCCACCGGCCTTCATCCCACTTCCGCTATGGGCAAAGCATTACAACGACTTTCCTTTGAACTACTCGCCGTCGACAACCTGGATAAAGCAGCCGAATGGACCGTAAAACTACAACAGTTCGGCACCGTATTTAGCACCCAGCTCAAAGCCAAAACCTACGTCAAAGACGTTCCTTTCGACCAGATTCCAAAGTCCAAGCGCCGGAACAAAAAGTGGTGGTACACCCACTACACTCACCGCGGAATCTACCTGCAGCTAAAGAAAATGAGCCAACAAGGACACCTCTTTGCCTACCTCACCGAAGCCGAAGAAGGCCAACGGTTTGAACGCACGACCAACAAGCTAGAAGGCGGGGTGAACTCACAAATTAAGCAACTTATGCACACCCACCGCGGACTGCGCGACGAACAACAGCGCATCGCCTGCGACTGGTGGTTATACCTCCACACGCAACTGCCTGACGACCCTGTAGAGATCGCCAGGCAGCAAAACTGGGGCCAGGACGCACTCGCCAAAGCACAAACCCTAGCCAACCAGGAAAAACAAGCCACCAGTGGCCACGAAGACGGCCGACCAGCAACCTACGACAGTGCCATCGACACTGCCTACAACCACTCTATGGGAATACGCAAAGGCCACATACGCTAACCCCACCAACACAAAATGTCGTTTAGCCTGACACGCCGCAAAACAACACATTCTGTCGTTTAGGCCACAGCTGCAGGTACGCTTGAACCCCCGCAAGCTTTTGTTTGCGGGGGTTCATTCTGTGCCAGGTAGAAGATTCGAACTTCTGAAGGCAATGCCGGCGGATTTACAGTCCGCTCCCTTTGGCCGCTCGGGCAACCTGGCATGCACTGTGTGGTGCGAGTAAGTACTTTACTACGAACCACCCTCCCACCTACAAATCGCCAGCGCATGGGGGAAGAATGGGCGGGAAAGGAGGGCGTCGCCAAGCAGCTAGCCCACGCGGCGCACCGTGTAATCCGCCAGTTGGCACAGGGCCTGGCTGACCGCATTCTCTGGGAGCACGGCAAGCTGTTCTTCTACCGTGCGCAGGTAGGCATTGATGTCTTTTAACGCCTTGTCGCGGCCGCCAGACTGGCGCAGAAGCTCGATGGCACGCTCCACCTCGGCATCAGAATGCAGCGGACCGGTAAGGAGCTCACGCAGCTTATCGCCCACTTCGCCCTCTTCCTCCAAGGCATAGAGCACCGGGAGGGTAAATACGCCCTCGCGCAGGTCCGTGCCTGGGGTCTTGCCGGAGTCCTTCGGGTCGGAGAAGATGTCGATGACATCATCAACGATCTGGAAAATCATGCCGATGGCGCCACCGATGCGGTACAAGGCCGCAGCGTGCTCGGCCGGGGCGCCGGAATGGTAGGCGCCCAGGTAGCCCGCAGAAGCGATAAGCACGGCGGTCTTTTCACGGATGACTGCCGTGTAATGCTCCACCGCATTGGCTTCACCCGCGCCAATGGTCTCGCGCATCTGGCCGGTGACGAGCTCCTCAAAGGTATCGGCAAAGTGGCCCACAGTGTGGGTATCCAGCTCGCTCATCAGGCGGGACGCGTGCGCCAAGAGCGCATCGCCGGCGAGGATGGCCACGGAGTTATTCCACCGAGAATTGGCAGACTCCACGCCACGGCGGCGGTCCGCCTCATCCATGACATCGTCATGATAAAGGGTGGCCACGTGCACCATTTCTACAACGGTGGCGGCCATAATAACCTCTTCGCAGCCCGGCCGCGGACCATACTCGGAGGCCAGCAGCGCCATCATCGGGCGAAAGCGCTTGCCACCGGCCTTAGACAGGTGGCTGACCTTATCCTTTAAGAAGTCCTGGCCGCGGTCGATTTCACTGCGCAGCTTGTCTTCTACTGCTTTCATGCCCGCACCAATGCGCTCATTGAGCTGCGGATCACCAAGATCCACGTGCGTGGCATGCGATTGACCGTGAGTCATTAAATAGTGTTCCTTGCAACTAAAAGCCAGAGATAATCGATTACCTACCGTAGTCCAAACTGCGCCCCTAAACACACTCGAGGGGTCGAACTCATGCGATGATAGTCCTCATGTCGGAGCAGATCGATTCCCAAACCTATGTCGAGGTCGCCATCATTGGCGCTGGGCCGTCCGGAGCCGCCGCCGCGATTCATGCCGCACGCGCCGGTTATGACACCCTCCTTATTGATTCCGCGACATTTCCCCGCGATAAAACCTGCGGCGACGGGCTCACCCCGCGCGCGATGCACCAGCTCGATGAGCTGGGTCTTGCGGTCAACGCCTCCTACCGCAATCGCGGCTTAAAGCTGCACGGCTACGGCGGTTCCATTACCGCGCCCTGGCCAGAGACCTACCCTTCCCAGGTCGGAACGGCCCTGCCGCGCTTTCGCTTCGATGCCCTGCTTGCCGAAGCCGCCCGCAAAGCCGGCGCCACCCTCCTCACCGGCACCCCCGCCACCGCTCCGGTAATGGAGGGAAACCGCGTGACTTCCTTCCGCGTGGGCGAGGCCACTGTACATGCCAAGTGGGTCATCGTGGCCGATGGCGTGCGCTCTACCTTTGGCAAGAAGCTCGGCCGCACCTGGCACCGCGAGGAGGTCTATGGCATCGCCGCACGCTCCTATGCTTCCTCTACGCACGCCGATGAGGCCTGGATGCACTCCCACGTTGAGCTCAAGGACGAAGAAGGCGAGGTACAGCCCGGCTACGGTTGGATCTTCCCGCTCGGCCCCGAGCTAGGCCAGGTCAACATCGGCCTCGGTGCTCTCTCAACAGCGCAACGCCCCGCCAAGATCAACACCAAGAAGCTGCTCGAATTTTACGCCGCCCAACAGCGCCCCGAGTGGGGCCTCGGGGACATCGAGCACGTTACCTCTGCCCTGCTGCCCATGGGCGGCGCGGTGTCCAACGTGGCTGGTGCCAATTGGATGATCATTGGCGATGCCGCCGCCTGCATCAACCCCCTCAACGGCGAGGGTATCGATTATGGCTTGGAAACGGCCGCACTGGCCGTAGATCTGCTCAGCCCGAAGGATTTCACCCTGGCCTGGCCGGCCGTCCTGCGCGAGCACTACGGCGAATCCTTCCTCCTAGCCCGCACGGCCGCACGCCTTTTGACCTACCCGCAGTTCCTACCGCTGGCCGGACCACTCGCCCTGCGCGGGCCTATCGGCCGCATGCTGATGCCCGCCGCCGCGCGTCTGATGGGCAATCTCATTACTGATGATGACCACGACCTCATCGCGCGCACCTGGCGCGCCGCCGGCCGCACCGTCTCCTCCCTCCGCCGCGATACTCCCCTCTGGGATTCGACCGCAGCTTAGGCCGGTTTCACCGCTGAATGCAGCGCCACAATGCCAAAGGTGAGGTTCTGCCAGCCGGCCTCGGCCCAACCATTGCGATTGATTACCGCCGCGAGCTCTTCCTGGCCGGGCCACGCGCGGATGGACTCCGCGAGGTAGATATAAGCATCTGGATTAGAGGAGACCACGCGCGCTACCGGCGGGAGCAGGCGCATCAAGTATTCCTTGTACACGGTGCCAAAAATCGGGATCACCGGGGTGGAAAATTCCGCCACCGCAAGGCGCCCACCCGGCTTGGTGACACGCGCCATCTCGCGCAGACCGAGCTCATAATCGTGGATATTGCGCAGGCCATAAGAGATGGTCACCGCATCAAAAGTATTATCCGCAAAAGGCAACTTCATGCCATCGCCAGCCACCTTAGGCACGTCGCGCTCACTGCCGGCGGCCAGCATGCCGCGGGAGAAATCACACGCCACACACCACGCACCGGACTTGGATAGTTCCACGGTGGACACGGCGGTACCGGCAGCGAGATCGAGAACCTTCTCCCCCGGCTGTAGGTTTAGCCGCTCGCGTGTGCGCTTGCGCCAATGCGCGTCCTGCCCGAAGGACAGCACGGTATTGGTGAGGTCATACTTCTCGCCCACGGCGTCAAACATGCGCGCCACATCGAAGGGCTTTTTATCCAGATCTGCCTTAGACACAAATGATCAGTCTAGGCCACGCGGGCGCCAAGGGCACGAGCCGCCCACCGCGGCAGCTCGGGACGCTGGCCCAGAATGGTCAGCGGCACCCGGCGGATATCCTCCAATACCTCTTCGTAATAGCCCATAAGCTGCTCGCACAGCGCCTTCCACGTCTTGGAAGAAATGGACTCGCGGGCATTGTCCCGCATCTCTTGGTGAATCTCCGGATTAAGCAGAGCATCCACCGCGTTGGGAAGGTCTTCCACAAAGGTCTTCACGTCCAAAAGCAGCCCGTTGTAGCCTTCCTCGATGAGGTCTACTGGGCCACCGGCACGCGGCCCAATGGTTGGCACGCCGGAGGCCTGCGCCTCTTGAATGGACTGGCAGAAGGTCTCGAACTCGCCGGCGTGGACGAAGGCATCCAAAGATGCATAGGCCGCTGCGAGTTCCTCGCCGGAAAGGGCGCCGGTAAAGACGGCGCCGGGAAGCTGGGCCTCCAATAGCGGCCGCTCCGGCCCATCACCCACGATGACCAGCTGGATATCCTCGCGGCCGTTGAGTGCCGATAGCCGGTGCACGCCCTTTTCCGCGGCGAGGCGGCCGACGAATCCAACCACATTCTTGGTGCCGCTCGGATCCCAGCTGCGGCGCAGCTCGTCAGAGCGCTTAGACGGGTGGAAAAGTTCCGCGTTCACGCCGCGGCCCCAATGGCGCACATTCTTAATGTGGTGCTTTTCTAGATCCCGAATGGTCAGCGAGGACGGCGCCAGGGTCATCTGGCAAGAGTTATGAATCGTGCGCAACCACTCCCACACGCCATAGGCCAGCGCGGAAGCATGGTACTTGGTGGCAAAGCCGGCAACATCGGTCTGGTACAACGCCACAGCCGGCACACGTTGCTGACGGGCGGAGAAGGCGCCTGCCGCGCCAAGTACGAAGGGGCTGGCTAGATGGATGATATCCGGCTTGAAATCGCGCAGAGCCTCATCCACCGCCGTGGTGGGAACGCCCACCGGCAGCGAATCCACCAGCGGCACGCGCACCGTGGGCACACGGTAGATGGGGAACCCTAGGTAGTCCGGGATTTCTTCTTGTCCCTCACGGGCACCCGGCGCGATGACGATCGCCTCTTGGCCGGTCTCGTACAGGTGCTCTAAAACGCGCAGCACGGAGTTAGTCACACCATTGACATTGGGGAGGAAGGATTCAGCCACGATCGCAACACGCATGCCACCATCATGGCCCATTTTCTTAAGTTTATGGTGAAGCCAGCGGAAAATCTTGGTTAATTATTTCTCCGCGCGGCGGGTAAAGAAGCTAATCAGCTTCCACATCAACCCCGCGATGAGCGTGGCAACCACCCCTACCGAGAGCGCCGGGATGATGGCCAGCGTCCATTCGCGGCCCTCCACTTTTACTAGGTCGGGGTTGTCCTGGGCGTATTGCACCCACACCTGCTGGCCCTCGCCCAGCCCACTGGGATAGAGCAGCCCGTGCTGTGGAGTGTGGTAAATCCCTTCACTGTCTTGGAAATCCACCGTAGTGCGCAGCATGCCCACATCCTTGACCGTGGCCAAAGCGCGCGCGGGGTGGCTGGCGATGGCGTGGTCATTCAGCGCCGGCCCGATGACCATGCCCACCACACCCACCAGCGCGGCCAGATACAGCGCCAGCGTCAGCTGGTGCAGGCGGCGGCGATAGACCGTGGGCGTATAGCGCGGCACCACGGCCGCGTGCGGCTTATGCTGCGGCGGAGCCACTTACTGGCCCACCTTTGCGGTGAGCTTTTCATTGAGCGCCCGGCGCGTAGCACGGGTGGTTTTTGCCTCCACGACGGAAATACCGGTGGAGTATTCCTTCAGCTCCGCCAACGTATCCAGGAGCTCCTGCGGGGTGGTAACTTCGCGGTAGTCTGCCTCATAGGCTTCTGCCAGCTTGCCGACGTCCACCCCATGCGGCGTTCCAAACGCCGGCTCGAAGGACTCGCGCAGCGCATCGGCACCCTGCTCGAGGGTCTCGAAGATACCGCCGCCGTTGTCATTGGCCACCACGATGGTGAGGTTTTCCGGCCGCGGTTGGTCTTCTGGGATGAGCAGGCTATTAGCATCGTGCAAAAAGGTGACATCTCCCATGAGCGCCATAACTCGTGGGGCGCGCCAGTTGGTGGGATCCAGCGATTGCGTGGCCAGGGAAATGCCGATGGCCTGGGCGATGGTTCCGTCAATGCCAGCTGCCCCGCGCGGCGAGTACGTATCGACACCGTCGAAGGGCAGGCCTACCAAGGCTGCATCGCGCACTGGGTTCGAGGCTCCCAGCACCAGGGTGTCGTTGACGGCGAGCGTATCGCCCACCGCGGCCGCGACATGCAGCCCGGTAAATCCCAGTTCCTCATCCTCGAGGGTCTCGCGCACAGCTTGCCCGGCCATATCGGTTGCGCCCTCGCAGATCTTCATCCACTCGCGGCTCGGCTCGCCGGTGACCTTGACGGTAGTGCCGAGCCGGGCGTCTTCGCCGCGCTGGTTGGTGAAGTCCTTGGTGCGAGAGAGCACCACCAGCTCAATATCCGGATCATTCATCAGCGCTAGCACGCCACGGTGCAGCGTTGGGTGCCCCACGACGATGACCTGCTCGACCTTGGTATTGACCACATAGTCATTCGCGGAGACCTGCGCTTTGCGGAAGATATGCGCCGCCGCTGGATGCACCGGATGGTACGGGCCCGGCGCGCTCGGCTCCGCGATGGTCGGCACATCCTGCAGGCCTTCTACCTCCCAGGCCTCATCGCCGGCGATAACCAAAGTATTCTTGCTCAAGTCCACGGCCACCTCGCCGTGGTCGACAAATTTCGGTGCTGACTCGCGCGCGCCGTCGCCGGAGGTGTGGGCGGGCAAAGTGGCATCGACAAGCGGGGCATCAAAAGCCACGTTGATGTGTACCTGCAGCTCCTCGCGGAAGCGCTGAGCCATCGCCGCGATATCGTCCACACCGGTGACCTGGGTGGTCTCCGCATAGACGCCAAAGATGCCTTGCTGCTCGATGGTCTGGGAAGCCCCCGTACCCACCAAACGTTCCGGCCGATCCGCGCTGATAATGGCCAGCGGCGTATGGGAATAATGCGCCTCCACCACGGCCGGCAAGGTATTGGCCACCGCAGTTCCCGAGGTCATCACCACGCCCACGTGGCGGCGCTGCACCCGCGCCATGCCCAAGGCGGTAAACGCTCCCCCGCGCTCGTCGAGGCGGGTGTGTACGCGGATATCATCGCGGGCCAACAGGGCCAGCGAAAGTGGTGCGTTGCGCGAGCCGGGGCACAGGACCACATCCGTAAGGTGCCGGGCCAGCTGGGCGGCTACCTTCTCAGCCAACTGCATCGATTCATTCATGCCGCCCGATTTTACCTCCCCGCGCACCATTTCCCTTACCGGGCAGGTGCTTGGTGCCTAGTTCTAAGCGCCCTGCTGGTCGGCCGGCTGCTCGCCGCCGCCCAAGAGATCGTTGAGGAGGTCCTCTATGTTCACGTCGCTGCCACTATCCAGCTGGTCTTGCACCTCGGGTGGCAGCTCGGTCGGGATATCGGAAGGCAGGTCATTCTGGAAGTCCGGCAGCTTTGGCAGCATATTGGAATTCTCATCCTGCGTATCCGGTTCATCGGTCTGTGTCACGGTGGTGGGCACTTCCGTTGTCAGCGTCTCCGTCACCGGCTCTGGATCCGGCTTATCTGCCTCGTCCGCGGCGTTGCGCCACAGGAAAAACAGCACGGCCGCAGCCAAGACAGCAAGCACAGCGATGGCTGCAAAGACGCCAGCAATGGCGCCGCCTCCGCTTCCCTTCTTCTTGCGCTTCTCCGGCTGGTCTGGGTCATAGTCCGACGGGACCGGCTCGTATTCTGGCTGCTGCGCGTACTGCTGGTTATATTGCTGACCGTAGGCCTGCCCCTGCCTCTGACCGCCCTGTGGCTGGTAGCTCTGGCCGTAGCCTTGCTGGTAGTCACCGGCAGCATCGAATTGACGAGTCTCATTCTGCGGCTGCTGCTCGCCCGGGAAGTACTGCTTGGGGTGCTCGCGGCGCTGCTGGTTACGGCTGGGACCAGCGGCTTTATCGGGCACGCGGCCTATCTGGCGCGTGGCATCATCCGCCGGGCTGGACCAGCTGCGGGTTTCATTATTATCGCCATGGTTTCCGCCTTGAGGGCCTTTAGTAGTCATACATTCTACCTCTACCCCATTTAGCTGTGAGATCCCAGAGAGTTCTCCGATAGCTTACGGGCAGATGATGCTGGCCGCTTTGTTCTCCTGCCGCGCGCGCAAGGCGCGGCCGGTGGCGGTATTTTCCTTGGCTAGCTGCGCCGGGGTGGCATCCGCGATGACCTGACCGCCGTCTTCACCGGCGCCTGGGCCCATCTCAATGATGCGGTCCGCATTCGCCATCACCGAAAGATCATGCTCGACGACGACCACCGTATGCCCCGCATCCGCCAGCTTGTGCAGCTCAGCATTAAGCAGGTCGATATCAGCCGGGTGCAAGCCCGTGGTGGGCTCATCGAGCAAGTAGACCGTGTGGCCGCGGCGAGAGTTGCGCGAGCGCTGCAGCTCGGTGGCCAGCTTAATGCGCTGGGCTTCGCCGCCGGAGAGCTCAGGCGCGCCTTGGCCGAGGCGGAGATAGCCCAAACCAACGGCCTGCAGGGTGGCGATGGCGCGGTAAATCTTGTCCTCTTCGGCGAAGACCTCTGCTGCTTCGTCGACGGTGAGCTCCAAAATATCCGCGATGGTGCGACCCTGCCAGGCCACCTCGAGGGTCTCGTCGTTGAAGCGGGCGCCGCCGCACTCTGGGCAGGTGGTGTACGAGCCCGGCAAGAAGACCAGCTCCACCTCGATCTTGCCCGCGCCGCCGCAGGTGGGGCACTGGCCTTGCTTCACGTTGTAAGAAAAGCGCGAGACCGTCCACTTGCGCTGCTTGGCCTCGTCGGTGGAAGCGAAGAGCTTGCGGACATTATCGAAAAGCCCGGTATAGGTTGCCAGCGTGGAACGCGGGGTGCGGCCAATGGGCTTCTGGGTAATCTGCACGACGCGCTTGACTCGTTCAAAGCCCTCCGTGCTCTCCACGGACCAGCCCTTATCCTCGGTCTCTTCCTCATCGGAAACGGCCGTAGCGGACTGTCGCAACAGCCCAGCCAGCACCGTGCTGACCAGGGTGGATTTACCCGAGCCGGAGACACCGGCGACCGCCGTGAATTGGCCCAGGCCAAAGTCCGCATCCAAGTTGTCGATGCTGCGTGCGTTGATGCCGTGGAGGGCGAGGTGGGAGGAGGGGGTGCGGGGGTCGTCGGCAAGCACGAGCGTGCGGTTAGACAAGGCGCGGGCGGTGGGGGTATCCGCGTCGTAATCTGAGACCGGGCCCGAATAAACGACGTTGCCGCCGCGCTCGCCGGCCAGCGGGCCGACGTCAACGAGCCAATCCGCCTGCGCGACCAAATCCATGTCATGTTCCACCAAGAGCACGGAGTTGCCGGCCGCGATGAAGCGGCGGCACATCTCCATGACCGCGTCGCGCTCATCTGGGTGCAGTCCGGCAGAGGGTTCGTCGAGCACGTACGCCACGCCGAAGAGACCGGAGCGCAGCTGCGCGGCCAAACGGATGCGCTGCATCTCGCCGCCGGACAGGCTCTGCGTCGGCCGATCCAAACTCAGGTGGGCCAAGCCGAGCTCAAGCGCCGAGGTCAAGGCGGGAAGAATCTGTTTGAGCAGCAAATCCTCGGCCGAGTTCTCCTCCGGGTTTTGCTTGCTGAGCACCGCGTGAACCCTATCCAGCGGCAGCGCGCCCAGCTCATCGATGGGCATGCCCGCATAGGTCACCTTTAGTGCGGCCGGGTTGAGGCGGCGGCCGCCACAGGTCTCGCACTCACGGGATTCCATATAGGACAGAGTGCGCTTGCGCAGCGTATCCGATTGGGTCTCCGCCAGCGTCTTATTCAAGTAGCTAGCCACCGAGCGCCACGTGCCCTCGTAATTGCGCTGAATCTGGTCCTTGCCGCGCAGAGGTTTGACCGTGACAACGGGGCGCTCTTCCGTGAAGAGGATCCAGTCGCGGTCTTCTTGCGGCAGGTCCTGCCATGGCGAATCCAGGTCATAGCCTAGGTTCATCAAAATGTCGTGGAAGTTCTTGCCGGCCCAGGCACCAGGCCATGCTTGGATGGCGCCTTCCTCGATGGAGAGGGTGGGATCTGGGACCATGGACTCCTCGGTGGGCTCATGCACCACGCCCGTGCCGTGGCACTGCGGGCACATGCCCTCCGGGGTATTGGGTGAGAAAGAATCCGAGTACAGGCCCTCCGGGTTATCACCGGCGCGCGAATAGAGCAGGCGCACGCTATTCGAAAGCGCGGAGACCGTGCCGACCGTGGAGCGCGCACCGCCGCCGGAGGTAGATTGCTGCAGCGCGACCGTCGGTGGCAGGCCCTCCACCTGGCTGACCTGCGGGTCGACGGCCGAGCTAATGAGGCGGCGGGCGAAGGGTGCTACTGATTCGAGGTAGCGACGCTGGCCCTCGCCGTGAATCGTGCCGAATGCCAGCGAAGACTTGCCCGAACCAGACACTCCCGTGACCGCGACGAGCTTACCGCGGGGCATATCGACGTCGACGTTGCGCAGATTGTGCAGGTGGGCATCGCGGACCTTGATAGTAGACATGTCCTCTAGCGTACGCACAGGTGGCGGGCTGGACAGCGAGCATTGACTGCTCCAGTGTGGAGGTTTCACCAAAGCTTGCTTTAGACCCTATTTAGCAAGGTGCTGCCAGCAGGCGCGAAGGCGGTCGAACCACCAGTCGCGGCGGTCGGCGGGCGCGGCGAGCGCAGCGAGACGGTCTGGGTCGGGGGCGAGGATATCGGCGGAAAGATGGCCGTCGATAAGCGGGCGCGGGGCGGTGACGTCTTCTTCGAAAAGGGAGCCGGTGGCAAGACCGGCGGCGGCCGGGGTGACGTCGATGTCCTCGTCGTCGTAGATGCGCGGGAGTGCGGCGACGGCCGCAAGGCCCATATTGATGCCTATGGAGGTATCGAGCGCGGAGGCTACCGTGATATCCATATGACGCTGGCGCAGGTGCTGAGCCACCTCGAGGACGCGGCGCACGCCGCCTAGCGGGGCGGGCTTGACCACGGCGACGTCCGCGGCCTGCAACTCGGCCACGCGATAAGGGTCCGCGACCTTGCGGATGGATTCATCGGCGGCAACGCGCACAAAAAGGCCGGCACGCATAAGTCGGCCACGGACCTGGGCGAGCTCTTCGGTGGTGGCACACGGCTGTTCCATATAATCCAGCGGCATCATCATCTGCGCGGCCTCGACCGCCTCATCGACGCTCCAGCCGCCGTTGGCGTCCACGCGCAGGATAGGGATTTCGCCGCGTTGGGTGACGGCGTCGCGGACGGCGCGGACGCGAGCGGCGTCGTCGGCAAGCGTGTGACCCTTTTCCGCCACCTTGATTTTGAAGGTGCGGCAGCCGGGATAGCGCTCCACCACGGCCGGGACCTCGCTGGCGGGCACGGCCGGGATGGTGGCGTTGACCTCGATGGAATCGCGCACCGGCTCCGGGAAGCCCTCGTATGCGGCCTCGAGCCCGGCGCGTAGCCAAGCGGCGGACTCGGCCGGTCCGTACTCCAGGAAGGGCGCGAATTCGCCCCAGCCGGCCGGGCCATCGATAAGCAGGGCCTCCCTGGTGGTGATGCCGCGGAAACGCACGGCGAGTGGGAGGGAGACTACGTGAGCGCGGTCGAGGACGTCATCGATATGCATGGCTTTCATGGTAGCGCCCCTGTCGCAAGAAACTATTGACGCCATTTCGGCAACGATATCCATCGATCCCTCACCGTATCGTCGCAAGGGCCATAAATAGTTACGGTATCAACTACCTGAATACCTAAAGACGTCCCCCTTATGGGTGAAAATCTATTTTTTATTGGAGACATTGGTTCTTGGAAGGGCTAAAGTATGACCTGAGAATTGAACCTCAGTAAGCGTCGGCTCGTTTCCGGCGTTGAATGCTCCAGCCGAACCTCCGGGTTCGGCTTTCTTTTTACCCGAAAGGAACTATTCCTGTGTCCGTCCCCTATCGCGTAGGAATCGATGTCGGAACCTTTTCTCTTGGGTGCTCCGCAATTGAAATTGATGAAAACGATCAACCGGTAAGAATCCTTAGCGCAGTATCACTTATCCACGATTCCGGCCTAGATCCGGATCAGCAAAAGCGGGCAGTAACTAGACTCGCCTCATCCGGCGTTGCGCGGCGTACCCGACGCCTTTACCGACGCCGCCGCCACCGCATAATTAAGCTGGAAAAGTTCCTCAAGGAACAAGGGTGGGAAACTCTTCCCTTCGAACGCTACTCCGACCCATATTTTCCTTGGAAAGCCCGCGTCGCTTTGGTCAACGGCTATGTCGAGGATCCGGCCCAGCGAGACCGGTATTTATCAGTTGCACTGCGCCACATTGCCAACCACCGCGGGTGGCGGAACCCTTATTGGAAAGTCTCAAGCCTCTATTCACCAGGTGGCCCAAGCGAAGCATTCGAACAGGTTCGGGCTGAATTAGAGTCGGCTACAGGACATGAGATTCCAACTGACAGCACTGTCGGCCAGCTCATTTCTTTCGCACAGTTTGGCAAGGATCGACTTCGGGGAGGCGGGAAACAAAAAGATAAAAACAAGCCACAAAGCGAGGTAAAGCAGGCCGTCATCTCCGCACGCCTGCATCAAATCGACCATGCACGTGAAATTAACGAAATCTGTCGCGTCCAAAGGATTGACGATTCGCTGCGGAAACGCATCCTTGATTTAGTGTTCGCTGCGGAGTCTCCGAAAGGCGCACAGTTGGGCCGAGTGGGTAAAGATCCACTGCAACCGCGCCTCGACCGGGCGCTCAAGGCAACGGATGCTTTTCAGCGTTATCGCATTGCAGCACTAACCGGAAACCTTCGGATCCACCGTGACGGTCACAATGAACGGCTAACCCACGAAGAGCGCCTCATTGTCTTCAACTATTTGGTCAACCTTGATCATAAAACCGAAGCGTCATGGTTGGGTATAGCGGATATCTTGCACATTGACCGCGGACAACTACGCGGTACGGCAACAATGACAGATGACGGTGAGCGTGCCGGAGCTAAGCCTCCAGTCCACGACACCAACCGGACTATTTTTGGCTGCAAAGTGAAACCTCTGTCCCAATGGTGGGAAGGCGCATCCGATGATGAGCGTGCAGCAATGTTGAAGTCGCTTTCTAATGCAGACGTCGAAGATCCAGACTCTCCAGCTGGTGCACAAGTACATGCATTCTTCGCCGAGTTAGATGAAACCGAACACGAAAAGCTCGACGCCCTGCACCTTCCGATAGGACGTGCCGCTTACAGCGAGAACACTCTCACACGACTCACTACCCGTATGTTGGATGACAACGTAGACCTTTACGAAGCTCGTCTCGCAGAATTCAACATAGACAAAGACTGGGTACCTCCCGCACCGAGAATTGGCGAGCCTGTAGGCAACCCCGCCGTGGATCGTGTTCTCAAGGGCGTTGCTCGCTGGCTAGAGGCGGCTGCTGATGAATGGGGTGCCCCGAAGTCTGTGGTAATTGAGCATGTACGTGATGGTTTTGTAAGCAAGGCTAAAGCAAACGAAATCGACCGTGAAAACAATGCTCGACACCGACGAAACCGTAAGCTTTTCCAAGAAATGCAAGAGAAGCTCGGTATCGACGGCCCAGTCCGCAGCTCGGAGCTATGGCGATTCCAATCAGTGCAGCGCCAAAACTGCCAATGTGCCTACTGTGGTTCCCCAATTACCTACTCCACATGCGAGATGGACCATATCGTTCCTAGGGCAGGTGAAGGTTCCACAAACACACGAGACAACCTCGTTGCTGTATGTCATCGCTGTAACTTGTCTAAGAAAAACATTCCGTTTGCAGCATGGGCTTCGAAAACCAACATTCCCGGGGTCAGCGTAAAAGAAGCCTTAGAACGCACGCGTCATTGGTCCGAAGATGCGGGCATGTCTGCCAAAGACTTTAAAAAGTTCCGCAAAAGTGTGTCCGACCGTCTCAAGCGCACTACCGTAGACGAACCAATTGATGCACGTTCAATGGAGTCTGTGGCATGGATGGCCAACGAACTACGCGGACGGGTCGCGCAGCGTTTCTCCGGTCAAGATACAAAAGTAAACGTCTATCGCGGCGCTCTGACTGCTGAAGCTCGCCGTGCCGCCGGGATCTCCAACAAACTTCGATTCATCGACGGTCCTGGAAAGTCACGGCTTGACCGTCGCCACCACGCCGTCGACGCTGCAGTAGTCGCTTTTACACAAAACTACGTGGCGGAGACGCTTGCCATTCGCAGCAATAAGAAGCGAGAAGCACAACTGCTGCAGGCCGCCCCGCAATGGAAAGAGTTCACAGGGGCTGACGAAGCACACCGTTCTGCTTGGAATGCATGGCTTCCTAAAATGCAGAAGCTCGCTGTACTTCTCCAAGCTGCATTGGATGAGGACAGAATTGTCGTTACCTCCAATATCCGCCTTCGCCTTGGCAACGGCCGCGCGCACGAAGACACCATCGGCGAACTAAAAAAGCTCCGAGTGGGCGAAGCAATTTCCGCAACGGACATTGACCGTGCTGCTACGGAAGCACTCTGGTGTGCGCTCACCCGAGAAGAAGACTTTGACGAGAAAAAGGGGCTGCCGGCAAACCCTCAGCGCAGAATTCGGGTTAACGGAACCTGGTTTGAAGCAGAGGATGAGATAGAAATATTCCCTGTAGGTGCCGGCGCAATCAAGCTAAGAGGAGGCTACGCAAAGCTAAGTCGTTTCCATCACGCGCGCATTTTTAAGATCCCTGGCAAGAAGAAGCCTACCTATTGCATGCTGCGCGTTTACACCACTGATCTGAACAAGCACCGTCACGAGGATCTCTTCGCAGTTGATTTAAAGCCGCAGACAATGTCTGTCCGGCAGGCTGAGCCCAAGCTGCGCAAAGCCTTAGCAGCCGGAACCGCCGAGTATTTGGGTTGGATCGTTGTAGATGACGAGCTAATCGTGGATACGTCACAGTTTGCCACAGGCCAGATCTCCGAGATGCAAAGTGAGTTTGGCCAGGTTAAGCGCTGGAGAGTTGATGGCTTCGATTCAAATTCAAAACTCCGGTTGCGTCCTTTGCAATTTAGTGCGGAAGGCCTCAGCGAATCGGTTTCCGAGGGTTCTAGGAAAATCATCGACATGCCAGGCTGGCGTTCGGCAATCAATAAGCTCTTTAGCGAAGGAAAAGTCACGGTGATAAGACGCGATTCACTTGGAAGAGTTCGGCTCAACAGTGCTGCACACCTGCCTATTACTTGGAAGGCTGAGTAGTTGATGAACGCTGGATGGCGGGTTGTTGATTGCCTCAATCTCAATGGATCCCTGAAGTATTCGAGAGGGCAGTTAGTCATCCAGCGTGACGACTCGCCCGATGTCGCTTTACCTCTCTCACAGATAGCAGTCGTACTGATTGGAGTTAAGAGCTCAGTTAGCGGCGCCATCCTCCAAAAATTTAGCGAATACGATATCTCTCTTCTTGTATGCGATTGGCGCAATGTCCCAGTATCGGGAGCCTACCCTTGGAATCAGCATTCACGAACTGGTGCACGCAAACAAGCGCAAGCTCAACTTCCAATCCCAAAAAAGAAGCAAGCTTGGACGCGGATCGTAGCATCAAAAATCCACGGTCAAGCTGCGGTCCTACGTGCTTTAGAAAAGCCTGGCGCCGATGAACTGATGAGAATGTCGCGGTCTATTAAATCGGGAGATCCGGAGAATAAGGAAGCGCAGGCAGCCCGAAAGTACTGGTCATTTATTTCTCACAATGAGAGCTTCTCTCGTCTTCCCGGAGCAGGCGACCCCGGTTGGAACTCAGCTCTTGATTACGGCTATACCCTTTTGAGAGGCTATGGAATTCGCGCTATTTCAGGTGCTGGTTTAACAGGTGCACTTGGGGTCTTCCATCACGGCCGTGGCAATAACTGGGCACTTGTGGATGATCTTATGGAGCCGTTCCGACCGATGGTGGACCAGATCGTGTTTACACATATTACTTATGGTGAGCCCCTCGAAGCTTCCCAAAAAGCAGCGATCTCTTCAAGAATGAATAGCGCTTTCGACGAAACAGGAAGGTCCCTGACGACAGCGTTTAATGAATTCGGACAGCAATACGGATTATATGTTGAAGGGAAGGTTCGCGACCTTAGCGTCCCCAGATGGGAAGGAATCCTCGATGCCAGCAAAGGATAGTGAGCCCATGTGGTGCGTTGTGATGTTTGATCTCCCGGTAAAGTCCAAGAAGCAGTCAAGAGAAGCTAACAGATTTCGTAATCACTTACTTGACCTCGGTTTCTGCCGCTCTCAATTAAGCGTTTACGTTCAATACTTTCCGTTGGCCTCTCGCATCGCAGCAACCGTAAAACAAATTAAAACGGATCTACCGGACGGTGGCGACGTCAGGATCATCTCAATCACTGACAATCAATGGGCAAAAGCCATCAGATTTTCCAAGTCTGAGCCTGCACCCGTGGAAGAAATGCCCTCTCAACTCGTAATTTTTTAGGCGAGATCACCGAATAAACCCCAGCTAAACGGCCATATTTTGGCCGCACTGAAGTCTATCAGGGGTAATGAGAACTGAACCCCAGCTTATCCTCCGGCCAGAGGAACACCAGAGAAGTCTATCAGGGGTAATGAGAACTGAACCCCAGCTAGGCCGGGACATTAACAACGGAAACAAGAAGTCTATCAGGGGTAATGAGAACTGAACCCCAGCTGCTGTGGCTATGCGGCGTCGGTGGACAGAAGTCTATCAGGGGTAATGAGAACTGAACCCCAGCAACTCGGGGTACAAGTCTGTGCCCGCGTGAAGTCTATCAGGGGTAATGAGAACTGAACCCCAGCCAATTGGCTTACGGCGGTCGCCCGCGGTGAAGTCTATCAGGGGTAATGAGAACTGAACCCCAGCTTTTCCAGCCACGCCTGAACAACACCAGGAAGTCTATCAGGGGTAATGAGAACTGAACCCCAGCCATAAGCTGCAACCCAAAAGGCCCCAAGAAGTCTATCAGGGGTAATGAGAACTGAACCCCAGCGGCAGTGATAACTCCACAGGCGATAAGTGAAGTCTATCAGGGGTAATGAGAACTGAACCCCAGCTGTTGTTGATGCAACTAGCTCTTTGATGAGAAGTCTATCAGGGGTAATGAGAACTGAACCCCAGCGCACTTTTGCCGCCCCGGCGACGATTCCGAAGTCTATCAGGGGTAATGAGAACTGAACCCCAGCGGTTGAGTTTGAGGATGTGTCGGAACATGAAGTCTATCAGGGGTAATGAGAACTGAACCCCAGCCAGCGCGTTCGGCCGGCGAATTGGCGTCGAAGTCTATCAGGGGTAATGAGAACTGAACCCCAGCAGTAGTAACGGGAACATACCGGCCGGTTGAAGTCTATCAGGGGTAATGAGAACTGAACCCCAGCGTTAACGCCGGTAAGAACATCATTAGTGGAAGTCTATCAGGGGTAATGAGAACTGAACCCCAGCTGCGGGTGAGCTCGTCGGTGTTGTAGGTGAAGTCTATCAGGGGTAATGAGAACTGAACCCCAGCAATCCCACCAACGGCAGGTGCCAAGCAAGAAGTCTATCAGGGGTAATGAGAACTGAACCCCAGCCGGGATAATGCTGTTGTTCAGGTGGCGAGAAGTCTATCAGGGGTAATGAGAACTGAACCCCAGCTCGTTGGAAGATGATCCAATTCGCGCGGGAAGTCTATCAGGGGTAATGAGAACTGAACCCCAGCTCTTTTCGTCGTTTTAGGGGGCTACCTCGAAGTCTAGCAGGGGGAATGAGAACTGAACCTTAGCCCGGAAACCATTGACCCCTCCCCCACTCTGCGCTATTTTGAGAGCCTATACCGATAAAGGAGGAATTATGCTGCTAGCTGAGGCATTGGCGGAGCGCGCCCAGGCGCAGGAGCGTCTCAATAGCCTGCATGAGCGGCTGCTCACCGTGGTTCGCGTGCAGGAGGGTGATACCCCGGAGGAGGATCCGCAGGAGCTGCTGCGCGAGCTCGATGGCGTGGCCGGGCGCATCGATGAGCTGGTCCAGGCCATCAATGCGACGAATATTGCCACCGCCTTTGATGAGAAGAGGAACTTGATGGAGGCCCTCGCGCTTCGCGACGGCCTCTTGCGCAAGCGCCGCATCTACCACGACCTAGCGCAGCGGGCGGGCACGCGTTCGGATCGTTATTCCCGCAACGAGATTAAGTTTGTCTCCACCATCCCGGTGGCGGATATGCGCAAGCGTGTCGACGATCTATCTAAGCAGTACCGCGAGCTGGATACCCGCATTCAGCAGCTGAACTGGAATACCGAACTGAAAAACGGATAGTCATATCGCGCGCGGCATAAAGCGCGCGATGGTAGCCCACACACCTGCAGCGAGCAGGCCCCCACCCTGGAGGGGAAAATCCTGGGACACAGGCCCCCTTTAGCGCTTTAAGGGGCGGGGAGTTCGAGTCTCCCCATGGCATGGAGTACCGCGCTGGTATGGCGTACACGGGTATTTTGCGGGGTAATAACCTCGCAGTATCGCGCATTGATTATTACCAGCCTGCTGGGCAGTGTGTGTGGGTGAGGGTTGGGAATGGGGACTATTCTTCTTTTGCCACTAAGCTGGCCTTTATGAGCGAGCAGAGAAAATATAGCACCGATAATCCGTTCCAGCCGGAGTTGTGGCATTCCGTAGAAGGTTTTGAGGACCTTACGGATATCACCTATCACCGGCTCAACGGCGAGGGCCGCAAGAACGGCATCGTGCGCATCGCCTTCGACCGCCCGGAGGTACGAAATGCGTTTCGCCCGCATACCGTAGATGAGCTCTACCGCACCTTGGATCACGCCCGCCGCACGCCGGATGTGGGCACGATCTTGCTCACCGGCAATGGCCCGTCCGAAAAGGATGGCGGCTGGGCGTTTTGTTCCGGCGGCGACCAGCGCATTCGCGGCCGCTCCGGATACCGCTACGCCACTGAGCACGCCCATGATGACGCCACCGCGGATGAATCCACGGTCGACACCGCCCGCGAGAAGGTGGAGGGCGGTCGCTTGCATATCCTCGAGGTCCAGCGCCTTATCCGCACCATGCCCAAGGTAGTTATCGCCGTGGTCAATGGTTGGGCCGCCGGCGGCGGACACTCGCTGCACGTGGTCTGCGATATGACGGTCGCCTCCCGCCAAGAGGCGCGCTTCAAGCAGACGGACGCGGACGTGGGATCTTTTGATGCGGGCTATGGCTCGGCGTATCTGGCCAAGATGGTGGGCCAGAAATTCGCCCGCGAGATCTTCTTCTTGGGCCGCACCTACGATGCCCAACGCATGTACGAGATGGGCGCGGTCAATGAGGTCGCGGACCACGGCGAGCTCGAAGATGCCGCGATCCGCATGGGTCAAGAGATCAACATGAAGTCCCCCACTGCCCAGCGCATGCTGAAGTTCGCCTTCAACCTCACCGATGATGGGCTTATGGGCCAGCAGGTCTTCGCCGGCGAGGCCACCCGCTTGGCGTATATGACCGACGAGGCCGTCGAGGGCAAGGAGTCCTTCCTAGAAAAGCGCGAGCCCAACTGGGATAGCTTCCCGTACTACTACTAATGCTTATCGCTTTTTGTATCGGCATTGCCGTCGTTGCCACGGGTGCGCTCGTGGCCGGGCGCATTGTGTTGCTGCGCGGCATACGCAAGGCGGAAAAAGACGAAACCCGCCCCTTCGACGGTTAAAATCGCCTCCGTGACTATCCTCTCCCCGCTTCCGGTTGATCCGCACGCCCCGGCCGCTATCCTCCCGGATTTGGAGGCCGCCATTGCTGGCCAAGGCTGCTTTTTGCCGCTCCCGCTTGCCGACGCCACCCGCGCCACCCTCCTGCGCAATACCCAACGCGCCGGCGAGCCCATCGATCCCAGCATCGCCCTGGTGATGTCCACCTCTGGCTCCACCGGCACGCCGAAAGGCGCGCAGCTTACCCCGGCAAACCTCGTAGCTAGCGCGGATGCCACCCACCAGGTGCTCGGCGGCACCGGCCAGTGGCTGCTGGCCATGCCGGCCCACCACATCGCCGGCATCCAGGTATTGGTGCGCTCGCTGGTGGCGGGCGTCGATCCGCTATGCATGGATCTCAGCGAGGGCTTCGATATCCCTACCTTTGCCCGCGCGGCCGCAGAGCTCGACCGCACCGGGGACCGCACCTATACCGCGCTGACCCCGCTGCAACTGGCCAAGGCCATGGATTCGGTCGAAGGCATTGACGCCCTGCGCACTTTCGATGCCATCCTGGTCGGCGGCGCGGCCATCAACCCGCGCCTGCGCACAGCGGCCGAGGAGCTGGGCATTGCAGTAGTGGCGACGTATGGATCCTCCGAAACCGCCGGTGGCTGCGTCTACGATGGTAGGCCGATTCCCGGAGCCCAGGTGCGCGTCCAGGACGGCCGCATCCTCTTAGGCGGGCCCACCATCGCCCAGGGATACCGCAATGCGCCCGAGCACGAGGCATTCCGCCAACCGGGTTGGTTTGCCACGTCCGACGGCGGCTTTATCGACGCCGGCACCCTCACCGTCACCGGCCGGCTGGATAACGTCATCGACTCCGGCGGTCTCAAGCTTCACCCCGAGGCGCTAGAAACCGAAATCCTCAAGGTCAAGGGCGTGGACCATGCCTGCGTGGTCGGCGTCCCACACCCACGCCTCGGCCAGGCGATTATGGCGGCGTATACCGGCTGGGCCGATATCGGCGATATCCTCGAAGCCCTCGAAGACGCCGAGCTTCCCCGCTGGCAGATTCCCAAAGACATCAAGCGCCTCGCGGAATTTCCCACGGCCGGGCCAGGCAAAATAGACCGCCGGGCGGTGGCGCGCATCTTCGGCGCTTAGCCACCTTCCACGTCGCGCACCGCGATATCGCGCGCCGCGGATTCACCGAGGGAAAAACTGGCTCCATTATCCACGCTGACCTCTAGGAGGCCGGCTACCGGCGGGGCAACGACGGTCAGCCGCACGCCCGGCCGAACCCCGTGTTTGTCCAAGTAGCGCAGGAATTCGCCATCGGCGTCATTGACCTGTTCCATAGTGACGGGAGAGTTGGGTGGGACGTCGGCAAGCGTAATGCGCGAGAGCGGCTCAGCCGTGCCATCGGCCGCCGGAATGGGATCGCCGTGGGGATCGCGCGCAGGGGCGCCGAGGAAAGCATCGATGCGCTCGACAAACCTATCGGAGGTCGCATGCTCTAGCATTTCGGCTTCCTCATGCACCTCGTCCCAGGTATAGCCCAAGATGCGTACCAAAAAGGTCTCGAGCAGGCGGTGGCGGCGCACCATGGCCACGGCCAATTCGCGACCTTCCCTGACCAGCCGGACGCCAAAGTAACGCTCGTGTTCCACGAGTCCCTTGGCTGCGAGGCGCTTGACGGCCTCGGAGGTGGTGGGCAGCTTCTGGCCGACAGCCTTAGCCAGATCACCAAGCGGCATGGCGGTATCGCGTCCCGCCTTTTCCTCATGGTTCCACAAAATCTTGAGGTAGTCCTGGGTGCGTTCGGGCAGCTCGCTTACGTGCATTCACCCCATCATAGTTCATCCTATTGCTTCCATGAGTTTCAATATGTATGTTTCTAGAAGTTCACTACATTGAACTTTGGTATTCATTTCTAATTTAAGGACTTTTCGTTGCAGAAAACCACCGCACTTCCCCTGGCCGTACTGCTCGCCGCTACTACGCTAACGGCCTGCTCAAGCGGCGATGACAACCACGGAGATAGCCTAAAAATCTTCGCCACCACCGGCTACTTGGCCGATGCCGCAGCCAACCTCGCCCCCGAAGCCGATATCACCACCATGGTCGGCCCCGGCGGTGATCCGCACACCTACCAGCCCACCACGCACGATATCGAGGCTATGAAGGACGCCGACCTCGTACTTTGGAATGGCCTCCACCTCGAGGCCCAGATGGTGGACCAGCTCAAGTCTCTGAGAGAAAAGCAGCTCGCGGTGGGCGATCAGCTCGATGAACAAGATCTCCTGCCCTGGCCGGAACAAGGAAAGGGCGGCGAGCAACTCTATGATCCGCATATCTGGAATAGCCCCAAGCTGTGGAGCCAGGCCGTTGAGAGAATCGGCGACAAACTTGGCGATATCGATTCCGAGCACGCCACGGACTACTCCACTGCCGCCGATAACTACGAAAGCCAGATCGCCGCTGCGCAGGACAAGGCTAAGAAGGAACTCGCTACTGCGAAGCCCCGGGTGCTCATCACCGGCCATGATGCTTTCAACTACTTTGGCAAGACCTTCGACTTTGACATCCACGCCACCGATTTCGTGACCACCGAGGCCACAAAATCCGCCACCGAGATTTCCGCTCTGGCCGATACCATCGCCGATAAGAAGGTCCCCGTCATCTTCAAGGACAATCAAGCCAACCCACAGGCCATCACCTCGCTGCAGCAGGCCGTGGAGTCCCGCGGCTGGAAGGTTACCGTCTCGGACGAGGAGCTCTTCGCCGATACCCTCGGACCCGACGCGCCCACCGATACCTACCTCGGGGCTTTCGAGCACAACGCACACACCGTGGCAAAGGCCTTAAGCTAATGCTGCGCGCCACCCACCTCACCGCAGGCTATCCGCGCACGCCCCTGCTTGCCGACGCCACCTTTGCCCTCACTCCCGCCACCATCACCGGCCTCGTGGGCGCCAACGGCTCCGGCAAGTCCACCCTTGTGCGCACCTTGGTGGGCTTGCTTCCACCGCTTAACTGCGAATCGCTCACCTTTGATGGCACCAACCTTGCCCATTTCCGCCATCGGCTCGGTTACATGCCGCAGCACGCGGATATCGATTGGGATTTTCCGGCCACGGCCTTCGACGTCGCGCTTATGGGCCGCACCGCCGGCCTGCGCTGGTGGCAGTGGCCGAGCCGCGTCGATAAGCGCGCCGCTCACGACGCGCTCGCCCGCACCGGAATGCAAGAGCACTCGCACCTGCCCATTTCGGCCTTGTCCGGCGGCCAGCGCCAGCGTGTCTTACTCGCTCGCACGCTCGTGAGCGATCCCGAGCTCATTATCTTGGATGAGCCCTTTGCTGGGGTCGACGCCGCAAGCCAGCGCGCCATCATGGAGGTACTGCAGAATCTGCGCGCCGATGGCGCCACCATCCTGCTGGTCCATCACAACTTGGCAGAAGTCGCCGATTTCTGTGATGAGGTCCTCATGGTAGGCCAAGGCCGCCTCATCGCGGCCGGGCCTACTAAGCAGGTGCTCACCGAATCCGCCATCGCCGACATGTTTTGCCTGCCCTCATGAACCCACTAGAACTCTTTCAGGATTTCACCTATACGCAGGCGCTTTTGGGGACGGTACTCATCGGAGCCTGCGCCGGCGCGCTCGGCCCGCTGGTCTATGTGCGCCGCACCAGCCTGCTCGCTGATGCCATCTCGCATTCCTCCCTGCCTGGCCTGCTGGTCGCCTTCGTCGTGGCTACGGCCTTAGGGTGGGACGGCCGCAATATCTGGCTGCTTTCTGCCGGCGCCATCCTCACCGGCACACTGGCCGTCGGCTGTATTCACCTGATTCCACGGCTGGCCCCGCTCGGCCCGACCACCGCGATGGCCGCTACGCTTACCACATTCTTCTCCATCGGCATGCTGCTCATGCAGCATATTTCCCGCCAGCCCTTGCCCGGCAAGGCCGGCATCCAGGATTACCTGCTGGGAAACGCGTCCACGCTCACGCGCGCCGATGTGAGTTCTGCGCTCGTCATTGGCGGCGGCGTCTTGCTAATTCTTTCTTCGGTACACACTCGGCAAGCCACCGTCGCCTTTGACGCCCCCTTTGCCCGCGTAGCCGGCATTCGCACCACCGCCTTAAATGCCCTCAGCTTCCTCTCCTTAACCGCCGTCACGGTTATAGGCGTCAAGGTGGTCGGCGTGGTCCTCATGGTGGCCGTAGTCATCAGCCCGGCCGCGGCCGCCCGCCCCTGGGTTCACCGCCTGCTTCCCTTCATTGCACTAGCCGGCTTCCTAGGCGCGCTTACTGCCGCCGTGGGTTGCTACCTTTCCATCGCCTTTGGCCCGCTGCCTACCGGCCCCATCATCGTGCTGGTGCAAGCCGCCACCGTAGCGTTCAGCCTCATCACCAGAAAGCTTCGACCATGACCCTTGCCGCTACCGCTTGCCTGCTCGCCGTCCTTACCGCCGTAGCATGCGCGCTGCCCGGCACTTTTGTAGTTCTACAGGGACAGGCCATGCTTATCGACGGCATCGGCCACGCCGTCCTCCCCGGCATCGCCGTGGGCTACCTTTTAACCTCCGATATCGACTCCCCACTGCTGCTTATCGCCGCCGCGGCCGGTGCCCTGGCCGTCGCACTCGGCACGCGGTGGCTGCAGCGCAGCGCGCTGGTTACTGCCGACGCCGCCCTAGGCCTCATCTTCCCCGCCCTCTTTGCCGCCGGTGTCATCCTCATCTCTACCCGAATGAGCCACGTACATATCGATGTCCACGCCGTCTTGGTTGGCGATGTTAACCTCGCCGCCTTTTCCAATCCCCACTACTGCTATGTCATGGCCGCCGTGCTCGCCGCGAATGCGATCTTTTTCGTCCTTTCCCTGCCGCGTCTTGCTGCTATATCTTTTGACGCCGCGTTCTGCACCGTGCGCGGGGTCCACTCCCGTGCTGTACAGACAACGTTTATGGCGGTCGTTGCCTGCACGGCTACTGCCGCTTTCCACGCCGTCGGCGCCATGCTGGTGATCGCCTTGATGGTCTTTCCCACCATGACCGCGCGGCTTTTCACCCGCCGCGTGCCTACCCTAATGCTCGCCGCTTGCGGCATCGCGGCACTCAGCGCAGTCGCAGGATTCTGGCTGGCCTATTGGCTTGATGCGGCCACCTCCGCCGCGATGACGGTCACCAATGCCACTCTTTTCTTCGCGGCACTAGCTGCCTATCGGCTGCGCCGTCGCGCCTACCTTGGCTAATTGCCGCCCGCGCGTGCCGCAGTGGCACAATAGTGGCTATGTCTGCCTCCAAGTCTGCCCCGCATTCCAAGGACCATTCCGCCGGCCGTTTCTCCGCCACTGCCCAGGATTGGCTCGAGGGCGCACGCCCGCATACCTGGGCCAACGCTTTTGCGCCCGTCGTTGCGGGCACCGGCGCAGCCTTTGGCATCGGCGGCGGCCACGTGGTCCGCGCGCTCCTCGCACTCATCGTGGCATGGGCGCTTATCATCGGCGTGAACTATGCCAATGACTACTCCGACGGCATCCGCGGCACCGACGACGACCGCACCGGCCCACAGCGCCTCACCGGCGGCGGTCTGGCCCGCCCGCAGCACGTAAAGCTCGCGGCCTTTGCCGCCTTCGCCGTGGCCGGGATGGCCGGCTTCGCGCTCTCCCTCGCGGCGCACGCGTGGTGGCTCATCCTGATCGGCGCGCTGTGCATCGCCGGCGCGTGGTTTTATACCGGCGGCAAGAATCCGTATGGCTACCGCGGGCTCGGCGAGGTCGCCGTGTTCGTCTTCTTCGGGCTCGTCGCCGTGCTCGGCACCGAATTCACCCAGGCCGGCCGCCTGTCGTGGTCGGGCCTCGCGCTAGCCGTGGGCATCGGCACGATGAGCTCCGGCGTCAACTTGGTCAACAATATCCGCGATATTCCCTCCGACGCCGAAACCGGCAAGATTACCCTCGCCGTACGGCTTGGCAATGACAAGGCTCGCCTGCTCTTCACGGTGCTACTCCTGCTACCCTTCTTGCTGACTATCGGCATCGCCTTTAGCAGCTGGCTCGCGCTCGCCGGCTTGGTCTACTTCCCCTTCGCGCTGCGCGCCATCCGCACCGTCAACCGCGGCGCCCAAGGCCCCGAGCTCATCCCCGTGCTCGGCCTGACCGGCCGCGCGATGCTCATGTGGGCCGTTATCGAGGCCGCAGCGCTTATCATCGTCTAATCCTGCGCGGCGCGGCCTTCCAGCTCCGCCTGCACCCAGCGCTTGTGGGCCTTGCGCTGAGCGGAATACTCGGCCAGCGTTTGGGTGGCCTCGATGCGCCACTTTTTAAAGATCAGCATCGATAGCGGCAGCGCCACAAAAAGCGCCAACAGCGCCGCGACGAGCACTGGAATGGGAAAACCGATGGCGATGGCCAAAATCTCGATCACCGCGGTCAAAGCGATAAAAAGCACTACACGGGCGAGCCCATACTTCCACAGCGCCGCGCGCGAACGACGGCGCAGTTCCGGATCCGGCTTGGGTGGCTCAGGGTTATGCGTCATGGGGGTTGATTGTACGCGGTGCAGGTAGGATCGCACGCATGGGCCGAATTATCCTCCTCTTACTCTTTGTCCTCGCCGCCTACTTGGTGTGGAAGGCCTTCGGGCCCTCCACATGGAAAAAGCGCGAGGTGGAACAACCCCGCGCTATCAAAGGCCCCGACGATGACGAGGAATTCCTCTGGAACTTAGAAAAGGAGCGCTTCAAGCAGCGCCGCGCACAGGAGGCGGAGGAAGAAAAACGCCGCCAGCGCCGCAATCGCGGCACCGACGGCGACAAGGACTAGGAATCCTTCGGCACGAAGCGCATCTCCAAGCCGAGGGCCTCGGCCACGGCGGTAATCTTTTCCCACCGCACGCCCGCTCCACCGTGCTCGATGGTGTGGAGGGTGGAGCGGGAGATACCGGCGGCGTCGGCAAGCTGCTGCTGCAAAATGCCCAACTCGCGGCGGCGCTCGGCAAATTGTGCGCCCAGCCCCAAAATCACCGCATTATCGCCAGCCGGCTTTCCCTGCTTATGACGCGGGCTCGTATGCTCCGCCATCTAATTCAGCCCCGCGTAGGAGTGCAGGCCGGAGACCACCATGTTAATGAAGAAGAGGTTGAAGACCATCAGCGCCATCGCCATGACGTTGATCCACGGCGCCGCCTTGCGGAAGGCCGGCGTCGCACGCGCATGCAGGTATGCGGCATACAGGATCCAGGTGGCAAAGGACACGGTCTCCTTCGGGTCCCAGCCCCAGAAGCGGCCCCAGGCGGACTCGGCCCAGATGGCACCCAAGATGATGCCCAGACCCAAGGTCGGCAGGGTGATAACAGCCAGGCGGTAGGCCAGCTGGTCAATCTTCGCGGCAGAAGGCAACGGGCGGGCTACAGCACCGAGGAGGCCATGCTCGGCATGCTTTGGCTGTGCCATACGCAAAAGAGTCAGCAGCGAGACAATGCCGGAGATAATACCGATGGACGCGCCCAAGGAAACCACGGTGACGTGGATAGGCAGCCAGTGCGACTGCAGCGCCGGCACCACCGGGGCAGACTCGGCATAGAGCTTGGTGGATCCATAAAACATTAGCGCCAGCACCGGGGTGAGCAGCCATGGCCACACGGTGCGCCACTCCTTGCGCTGCATGGCCATATTGCCCACCAGCAGCACACCGAAGCTCACCATCAACACGTACTCGTACAGGTTGCCAAATGGGAAGCGGCCGGTAGCCAGGCCGCGCAGCACAATCGCCGCGGCGTGCAGCGCAATACCTACCCACATCAGCGCGCTGGTCATGCCGCCGAGCTTATCGGCCTTGCGCTCCTTTTCCTTCAGCTCATCGGCCGTGATTCCGGAAGAGGACTGGGCAACCTCACCCTCATAGCTTTGCTTGTCGACGCCCCCAGCGCCCGCACCCACCAAGACCTTCGCGGCTTGGGACTTCACGGCGCGGCGGCCCTCAATAATGCCCTGCATGCGTCCGTAGTAAAACAGCGACAAAAAGAGCGCGACGCAGTACACCACAAAGGCGGTCTGTACCGCGATATCTGAGAAATTAGACAGATTCTGATCGATCTGCATGAATGCTCCTAGCCTTCACACGTGTGGGGGTAAGTGCTGATTACCTTACTCAGCGAAACAGCCTAATCCAACTTTTGTTGGACTAGGCCGGCGTACTAATCATCGGTATAAAGCTCGTCTTCTTCGACTTCGTCTGGGTCCGGCAACTCCAACAGCGCCCGGTGCAGCTCGTGGAACTCCTCGGACCAACCGGCGCGATCGGTGCGGGCGAGGCCGCCCATCTCCACGTCGGTGCCGCCGGCCGCGTTCGGCCGCAGGCGGATGTAGACGCGGCGGCGCTTAATTATCAGCGATCCCACCAAGGAAATGAGCATCACCAGCGCGGAGGCCAGCACCCACTTCTGGAAAGGATCATAAGAAACCTGGTAGTTGGCGAACTCGCTGGCGCCGTCGAAGGTGATCTTCGTGCCATCGTCCAGGGTTACGTCCTCGCCCTGGTTGAGGTTCACGCGGTCAATCTTTTGTAGCTGGCCGGACTGCACCAGGTTCGGGTCCAGCGAGAAGAAGGACTGCGGCGTGCCGGTGTCCAGGCCGGCATCACCGCGGTAGATATCGATGGCCATCGCCGGATCATTCAGGCCCGGATACGAGGACTGCAGCAGCTTGCCGTTCTCGCCGGACCACTCGGCCGTGGGCGCGAAGAGGCCCTGGATGGCGATCTGGTTCTGACGGCGGTCATAGAGATCTGGATGCATGCCAGCCGGCGGGTCAAAGCGCATCGCGCCGGATGACAAGAAGAAGGTCGTGTCATTCGGCTGGAACTGAATAGTCTGGGTGCGCTTTTCGCCATTGGGCCATTCCACCGTAACCGTCGGCGCATAGCCGTGGCCCTGCAAGTAGACGCGGTTGTGCGCCAAGCGCAGCGGGTGGTTGACCTTAAGCTCATAATCCTTCCACTCGGAGTCATCCTTGTAGATATCCTCGCCCTCCGCATAGGAGACGTTGGAAGTAAACATCTCCGCTTGACCGTTGGGCAGGTATTCCGCCGCGAAGTCGTGGGCTATGAGGCAGAAGGGGTGGAGCCCGGTGCCGTCGAAAAGCGGGCCGGCGCGGAAGGAATCAAAGTTAGACGTGGAGGTATTGCAGAACTCCGTGGACTGGTCCAGGGTCTGGCCGCCGCCCTGGGAGCCGGACTCTGTGACCACGATGACCTGGCCCTCGTAGTTGACTAGCTTGCCGGCCGCGACGGTAACCAAGATGGCCACCAGCGCCACGTGGAAGATGAGGTTGGCCAGCTCGCGACCATAGCCGCGCTCCGCGGAAAACGTGTGCACGCCGGCGCGGTCCTCTTCTGGGGAGTACTCGGCCACGCGCCACTTTTTTAAGCGCTTCTGGATTTCCGCGGACAACTCCTCCTCGTTCTTTTCCGAGTGCCCCTCGGCCGCCAGTGGCAGCTTGTGGAGATACTTCGGCGCGCGCGTGGGCGGGGTCTTCCATGCCTTATAGTGATTCCAGGAACGCGGCAGGATGCAGCCCACCAGGGAAATGGCCAAGAGGACGAAGATGGCCTGGAACCAGACGGAAGAAAAGACGTCGAAAAGCTGCAGCTTGTCGTAGATCTTCGCTACGTTGCCGTTGGACTCGATGAAGTCCTGCACGTTCTGCTCGTTGAGGTCGCGCTGCGGCAGCAAGGAACCAGGAATCGCGGCCAGCGCCAGCAAGAAAAGCAGCGCCAGTGCCGTGCGCATGCTGGTCAGCCAATGCCAGGCTTTGCGGAAGTATTTCACGTCTCTCCTAAATCAGGGTTGCGCCAAAGTTGCCTGTCCACTGGCGGATGAGGCTGATGAACTCGCCCCACAGGCCGGTTACCAGGGCCAAGCCGACGAGGATCATGGCCACGCCGCCGATTATCTGGATGGTATGCGAGTGCTTGCGCGCCCACGAAATCGTGCGCATCGCCCGCGCAGACCCCAGCGCCACCAGAAGGAACGGCAGGCCCAAGCCCAGGCAATAAAAGATGATGAGCAGCACGCCGCGCGCGGCCGTCATTCCCTCGGTGCCGGCCGATACGGACATAATGGCGGCCAGCGTTGGCCCCAGGCACGGCGTCCAGCCCAGCGCGAATATCCCGCCAAGCAGGGGCGCACCCAGCCAAGTAGTCCAGCGCTTCGGAGCCATGCGGGTGTCCTTCTGCAGCGCCGGAATCGCGCCCAAGAAGACCACGCCCATCAGGATGGTCACGCCGCCGCCGATGCGCATGAGCATTTCCTCATTGAGCCGGAGCGCGGAAATTGCGCCGAATACGGAGACCGTCGCCAGCAGGAAAACCACGGTGAAGCCTAGGATAAACAGTGCGGATGCAAGGACAACGGCCCATTGCCTGCGCTTGCCGACGCCCACTCCCAACTCACCGTCAAACGTAACCTCGCCGCCCACCACGCCGGCCAGGTAGGAAATATAGCCGGGCACCAGCGGGATCACGCATGGGCTGGCGAAGCTCACCAACCCCGCCAGGGCGGCCGCGAGCAGGCCCAAAATAAGTGGGCCGGAGGTCGCGGCCTCGGCAAAGGTAGTGCCGATGCTCGCTGCGTTGTCCATTTATTCCTTTTCTAACTTATCCACTACGTCCATCACATCTTTAGCGGTGATGGACCGCAAAAAGACCGTAGCCGGGCGGTGCTGTTTATCCAAGACGATGGTGGTCGGAACCACAGAGGTGGGCACACCACCCAGGGCCGCAGCGGTCTTAAACGGTGGATCATAGATGGAGGGATACTCCAGCCCGTTGTCTTCGAGGAAATCATTGGAAACCTGCGGGTTATAGTCGCGCACATTGATGCCCAAGACGGTGCCGATTTTCCGCTTTTGGACCTCGGAGTGAATCTCTTGGAGATCATCGGCCTCGGAACGGCAGGGCGCGCACCACTGGCCCCAGGAGTTGAGCACGACGATTTCTCCGTCATAGTCCTCCAAGGAGATGGTCTTATCCGTATCGCGCACATTATCGCCGGAGAACGTGCGCAGCGGCTTGCGCTCGGATTCCTCGTAGTTGATGACCTTTTCGCCGCCGGGCGTAATGAACTCGAAGTTGCCGCCGGTAGCCACCGCGTTTTGCGCGTTATCGGAATCCTGCGAGCAACCAGCTAGCGGCAGGGCGACGGCCGCTGCCGCTAGCACTGCGCCGACTGCGCGTCTGCGTTGTAGTGCCATTAAATCTCCTGCGCCGGCGAGGAGTAGAAAATATCGGTGACCTGGTTGTCCTCGAAAAGCAGCGAGGTGACCGAGGCCAGATCGCATTCGCGGTTCCACGGCGCGTGCGGCAAGCGCTGGCCCAGTACGGTGCGCTGCACCATCACGATGGGCAGCTGGTGGCTCACCAAGATTGCCTCGTGGCCGGCCGCGGCGGTGCGGGCGCGCTCGATGGAGCCCAGCATGCGCTCGGCAATCTGCTCATAGGACTCGCCCCACGATGGCTCCAGCGGATTGACCAGCAGCGGCCAGCGGCGCGGGTTCCACAGCGCGGAGCGCAGGCCCTTGGTGCGCAGGCCCTCGAAGCGGTTGCCGGACTCGATGAGCGTCTTATCGACGTCCACGTCCAGCCCCGTTACCTCCGCAATCGGCTGCGCGGTTTCCTGGGCGCGCTGCAGCGGCGAGGCCGCCAGGTAGGTCACGTCATGATCACGGAAGGACTCCGCGGTGCGCGCCGCCATGGAATGCCCGCGCGAGGACAGGTGATAGCCCGGGATGCGTCCGTAGAGGATCTTCTCTGGGTTGTGGACCTCGCCGTGACGCACGAGGTGAACGATGGTGCGTGTCATGTCTCTCCTTAGTGTGCGGGACGCGCGGCGGCCGCAGCCTGGGCGGCGGGTTTGAGGGCGGCTTCGATGAGTTCAAAGTCGGCGTCGTTAAGCGCATCCGAGACAAACCAGGTCTCAAATGGGCTCGGCGCGACGTAGATGCCGTTATCCAGCAGGGCGTGGAAGAACGGGGTGAAGCGGAAGGTCTCGGCCGCCTGCATATCGGCAAAGTTGCGGCCCTCGCCCTCGGCAAAGCGGATGGAGAACATCGAGGACGCGCGCTGGATATGGTGCGCTACGCCCTCGGCCGACAGCGCGGAGGATATCATGCCGGTCAAGCGGTCCGCGTTGGCCTGCAGGCGCTCGTAGAGCGATTCATCGGCCAGCTCCAAAGACTTCAAGCCGGAGGCCATTGCCACCGGGTTTCCGGATAGCGTACCTGCCTGATAGACCGGCCCTTCCGGCGCAAGGTAGTCCATGACTTCGGCGCGGCCACCGAAGGCAGCGGCCGGCAGGCCACCGGAGACGACCTTGCCAAAGGTCACCAGGTCCGCCGCCACGCCGTCGACGCCGTACCAGCCCTTATAAGAGGTGCGGAAGCCGGTCATGACCTCGTCGAGGATAAGGAGGGCGCCGTCTTCATGGGCGACGTCGGCAAGCGCGGCGTTGAAGCCCTCCGCCGGAGCCACGGTACCCATATTGCCGGCCGAGGCCTCCGCAATAATGCAGGCAATCTCGCCGGGGTTCTGCGCAAATGCCTCGCGCACGGCCTCGATATCGTTATAAGGAACAACGATAGTATCGGCCGCCGTCGCACCCGTCACGCCCGGAGAATCCGGCAGCGCAAAGGTCGCCACACCGGAACCGGCCGAGGCCAAAAGCGCATCCACATGGCCGTGGTAGCAACCCTCAAACTTCAGCACCTTGGCGCGGCCGGTGTAGCCGCGGGCCAGGCGCACCGCAGACATGGTGGCCTCGGTGCCGGAGTTGACCATGCGCACCTTATCGGCCGCGGTGCGCGACACAATGGCCTCCGCAAGCAAAGCCTCACCCTCGGTGGGCGAGCCAAAGCTCAAACCGCCCGCAGCCGCCTTCTGCACGGCCTCCACAATCTCCGGGTGGGCGTTGCCGTGAATCATCGGGCCATAGGAACTGACCAGGTCAACGTACTCATGGCCGTCAACGTCCCACAGGCGCGAGCCCGCGCCGCGCTCAATCACGCGGGCCTGACCACCCACGGAGCCAAACGCGCGCACCGGCGAGTTCACCCCGCCCGGAATCACCTTGGAGGAACGCTCAAACCACTGTTGCGACTGGGAAGTATTAGGCATGTCTGACATTCTAGCGATTCGCGCGCTATACAAAAGTTGGACTGCGCGATTCACAGTGAGCCGCTAAACTTCGGGGCGTTGCACTTTTCAATTCGGGGGGATTTTCCATGCAGCGCACTCTCATTTTCGCCATCCTGGCCGCTTTCTGCCTCGCCGGCTGCGCCCATCCCGAGCGGCCGCTGCCTACCTCGGTGGGTGCCACACCGCTTGCCGACGCCCCCTCGTGGCAACCCCCTCCCCGTCCGCTCACCCCGCGCGATCTGCCGAGTAAGGACCCGTCCCCTCCTCCGCCTCCGGCCGCGGAGCCTTCGTCGACGGACGCGGCGCCTGCTCCCGCGCCCGGACCTGCTTCGCATCCTGGCCCGACGCCCGCACCCCAGCAGCGGCCCGCACCTGCACCTGCACCGGCACCCCGCCCGCAACCTGCGGCGCCGGCTCCGCGCCCGCCCGCGCGGGATAAAAGCGGCCTGCCAAACCTGAATATCCCGCCTCACGAGGTCCGCGGGCGCATCGAGGACGCGGTGCCTGATGTGCCCGCCGTGCCTGCGCCCGCCCCGCCGGAGTTGCCGCTGCCGCCCGCGCCGCGCATTCCGGGCCGCTAGCTCACCGCTTTCAGCCCCACGATGCCGCCGATGATCATGACGAGGAATAACACCTTCCACGCCGTGGCGGCCTCGTGTCCAGCGGCGAAGGAATAAATAACCGCCACCGAGGCGCCAACGCCCGCCCACACCGCATAGGCCGTGCCCACCGGGATGCTGCGCATCGCCCACGCCAGCCCGCCCATGGAAATCGCGCAAGCCACGAGGAAAATGAGCGAGGGCCACAGGCGAGTAAAACCAGCGGACTTATCCAGCGCCGCCGCCCACACGGCCTCGAATGCGCCGGAGAAAATCAAGATAAACCACGCCATAGCTGCTTCCTGGCCGTCTTTTCGCGTCGCCGGGTACGGCTCCCTCGTCCGGGGCCCGCACAAAAGGCGGCGAGCCTGCACCCAATGATGGCACACTGGGAAAGCATGAGGATTGCATTTCTTGGAACTGGCCGCATGGGAACCGAACTAGCCCGCCGCCTGCTCAATGAGCAGGACGACATCGAGATGACCGTCTGGAACCGCACCGCCGAACGCGCCCAGCCACTCGTGGAAGAAGGCGCCGAGCTCGCCGCCACGCCCACCGACGCCGTAGCGAACGCCGACGTCATTATCACCTCGCTCTTCGGGCCCGACGATGTCCGCGAGGTCATCATCGAGCCGCAACTCATCCCCGCGGGCGTGACGTGGATCGATACCACCACCGTCTCGCCCAACGATGCCCGCGAGTTCGCCGCCGCCGTGGAGACCTACGTCCACGCCCCGGTCGTCGGCACGCTCGGCCCGGCCCGCGAGGGCAAGCTCGGCGTCTATGTGGGCACGCCCGCCGACGCCCGCCGTGAGCAAGCCATGTCCCTCGCCGAGTCCTGGGCGGGCGAAGACAAGCTCATCGGAGTGGAGGCGGCGGCCACGGCGGCCATCGGAAAGCTGCTGGCGAACCTCGCGCTCGCCGTCACCGCCGAGGGCCTGCTCGAAGCCCTACAGCTCGGCGAGTCCGAGGGCCTGGACTCCGAGGTGGTGCTGCAGATGCTCGATATCACCGGCCTGTCCTTCATCGCCAATATGAAGGCGCCGTTTATCACCGGCGAGCGCAATACCGACCCGGGCGATTTCACCGTCGACGCCCTGGCCAAGGACGCCAAGCTCATGGAGATGACCTCTACCAAGCCGCTGCCCGCCCTTACCGCCGCCATCGGCCGCTTCGAAGAGATGCAGGCCATGGGCCACGGCAATCAGGACTTCTCCTCCATCTTCGTCTTCCGCAATAAAGGCTAGTTATCCACAGGTCCGCCGGGCGTGCGGGCCGAAATTCTCCCTTTCGGCCCTAGTTATCCACAGGTTTGCGCGCTCGTCCTCGCGCGGGTTGCGCGCCGTAGCTTAGGCTGCGGGGCATGACAGCTCTTCAGACTTATCTCGCGGCCTTGGCGCCCGGCATCGACATCGTTGCCGGGTGCGTCGGCATGTCTGAAGACCAGCTGCGCGCCGCCGGGGCGCCCAATAAGACGGCCCGCACCTTGCTCACGCTTGCCGACGCCCTCTTTGCCCCCACCTCCTTTACCCGCCTCCAACGCCAGGCGGTTACCGCCGCCCGCGACCGCGCCCACCCACTGCCCACGCTGGAGGTCATCGAGCGCTACGCTTCCCGCGCCAAGACCAAGCGCGATGCCTGGCGCCTGCGCGTGGAGCTATGCCGCACCGCCGCCGATACCGATGAGATGGAAAAGCTGGCGCGCAAGAAGCTGCGCGAGCTCAATCCCCCAGCCCCGCCGCGCCCCGGCGTGCGCATCCGCCGCCGCAAGGACGCGCCGTGGACCCTCGCGATTACCGGGCCATCCTCGCTCATCGCTGACCTGGAATCCAGCCTGGACGAGGACGCGCCCCTCGACTCCGTTGCGGAGCTCTTCTCCCCTTCCGGCGCCGCCCCAGTCTCCCGTCCGACCATTACGACGAATGCGATCATCACGCTCGACGAGCTCGACCGCATCATCGACGGCGACGGCGAAGAAATCACCATCCAGCTCACCAACGGTGCCCGCATCACCGGCACGGAACTCGTCTCGCGCACGCTGGCAGAGCGCGGCCTTATCACCCTCGTTCACCCCTTCGAGGGCGCAGTCAACCTCTATCGCACGGAGCGCATGGCCAGCGAAAAACAGCGGCTCATGGCTGCTGCCGAAAATCCGGTGTGCCCGTGGCTGGAGTGCAACTACCCGGCGGATAAATGCCAAGTGCACCACTTGCAGGCGTGGCGGCACGGCGGCAATACCAATATGGCAAACCTCGCCACCTGCTGCCCGTACCACGACGGCGTCAACGACGACGATCCAAATGCCCCGCCGATCCGCGGGCGTCTCGTGCGGCGCCGAGGTCGCGTGGTGTGGCAGCCACCATGGGCCGATCCCGCACCGGCTCCCAGCCCGGATGCGCCCGTTCCGCCGGCCCCGGCGGATCCCCAGCTCTAATCCCCAGCCTCGCCGCAAGGCAGCAGGTAGCCCTGCTGCCTCTTTGGCGTGCCCGCACCAAGCCGCAGCGCGGATCGGACGGCGCACGGCGTACGATGCCGTGACAGGCGGGCTGCGATTGCTAGTGGATACGGCTAGCAGGCACCGCTAGCGGACGATACGCCCGGCGGCAGCGCGGGCATCCGCGATGACGTTAGGGACGCCAACCCCGCCGGCCCAGGCACCGGTGGCATCGATACCCGGCGTCGCTGCGAGCGCACCGCGCACGCCGGCCACGGTTTCGAGGTGGCCGGCGTCGTAGCGCGGCAAACCGCCGAACCAACGTTGGGTAAAAATCTCGGCGACGCCCGCGGCACGGCCGTCGAAGCCGGTGAGTCGCTGGAGGTCGTCGAGGGCGTAGTCGACGAGGTCATCCTCCTCGGCGCGGACGATGACATCATCGCCAAAGCGGCCGAAGGAGGCGCGCACGAGAGCCCCGCCGCGCCCTGCCAAGTGCGGCCACTTGCGCGAGGACAGGGTGAAGGCCTTGGCATGAACGTCGTCTTGGTCGGTGGCGACGAGGATGCCGGAGTTCTGCGGCAACGCGTTGCCGGCCGGGTCCGTGTCAGACTCGAATTTCAGGCCCACAACTGCCGACGCCGCCAGCTTCACCCCTTTCAGCCGCTCCGCCGCCTGCGGGGCAACCTTGGGTAGCAACCGCGCTGCGGTCGGTGCCGGGGTGGCCACCAGGACGCGGTCAAAGGGAGCGGTGTCGCCGGGTGCGCCGGCTAGGCAGAATTTTTCGCCCTCGCGAGTGATGCCGGAGATGAAGGTATCGAGGTAGATTTTGGCGCGGGATTGCTCGGCCAGTGCCTCATAAAGTTCTGCGTATCCACCGCGGAAGGTCTGGAAGACGGGGCCGCCGCTGCTCGGCTTGGCCGCGCGGGCCTCTTCCAACGAGCGAACCGCGGCCGAGAGGGTGACTGGGCCGCGCTCGGAGAGCGCGTCGAGGGTCTCGGCCAGCGCTGGGATGGTCGCGCGTAACCCCAGTTCATCAGCCGAGCAGGAGTACACGCCGCCGAGGAGGGCGGAGATGACGTGGTCTACAAGGTCGTCGCCAAACTGCCGGCGCACTAGACGGCCCACGGAGACGTCGCTGCCGGCCGTCCACTCGAAGGGCTCCTCGTTGTCGATGCGGCGGGTGGTCTCGGCCGAGACCAAGTGAGCGACAGGCTCCGAATGCGAAGGAATGCCCATCATCCCGCCGCGCGGCAGTGGCTTAAGCTCGCCGGAGTACACCAGCGAATGCAGGCCGGAGGGCTCGACCAAGCTGCCGCCTAGGCCGAGGGATTCGATAAATTCCACGGCGTCGCGGCGGCGGGCGAGGAAGGCCTCTGCCCCCATGTCGGTCGGGCCGTCATTAAACGGCACGGAGTACAGCTTGCCGCCGATACGGCCGGCGGCCTCGAAAACCTCTACGTCTTGATCGCGCAGCTCGTAGGCGGCCGTCAAGCCCGCCAGGCCGGCGCCAATAATGGCAATACGCATTTAGCCCTCCTCGTGGATGATGGATACGGCGCGGGTGATTGCCTCCGCGTCGGTAGTTGGCAGGACCCCGTGGCCAAGGTTCCAGATATGGCCGTCGATATCGCCGCGCTCGCGGGCCCTATCGACCTCGCTGCGGATGGTGCGCACGGCCTGGCGCACGGCGTCGTTGCCGGCAAAAAGCATGGCCGGGTCGAGGTTGCCCTGCAGCACGCGGGCACTCACGCGCTCGGCCGCGGCGTCCATGGGCACGCGATAATCGACGCCCATTACTTCCGACCCCGCCTCCGACATGGCCGGCAGTAGCTCGCCGGTGCCGACGCCGAAGTGGATGCGTGGAATCTCCACGCCGGCCAGGATTTCCCGCGAGTACGGCAGTACGAACTCGCGGTAGTCGCGCTCGTTGAGGTATCCGGCCCAGGAATCAAAGAGTTGCATGGCATCGATGCCGGCGTCGACCTGCACCTGCAGGAAGCGGGTGATGGTCGGCACTAGGCGGCGCATGAGCATGTGCCAGGTCTCCGGATCGGCATGCATGAGGGCCTTGGTGCGCTCGTGGTTCTTGGATGGCCCGCCCTCGATGAGGTAGCTGGCCAGCGTGAACGGCGCGCCAACGAAGCCGATGAGTGCTTGGGTGTCGGTGAGCTCGGCCAGGATGCGGGCAATGCCTTCGGTGACCTCGGGGACGTCGGTCTCTAGCTGCGGCAGCTTGCCGACGTCCTCCCTACTCCTTACCGCCTGCTCCATCACCGGCCCGCGACCCGGCACGATATCGACCTTGACGCCCGCGGCCTTAAGCGGGACGACGATATCGGAGAATAAAATGGCGGCGTCGACGTCGTGGCGGCGCACCGGCTGCAGTGTAATCTCGGCCAGCAGCTCAGGCATGAAGCAAGAATCGAGCATGCTAATCCCCTCGCGGGCGGCGCGGTACTCCGGCAGCGAGCGGCCGGCCTGGCGCATGAACCAAACTGGGGGGCGGGAGGGGGTGCGGCCGAGGGCGGTGTCGATAAGCGGGGCACGATTGAGTCGAGACATGTCCCAATTATGAATCAAAAGTTGGAGTGAGGGCTAATTAGCCACGCAAGCTGCGGTCCTTGATGAAGCGGTTGGACTGCGGCTGGAAAAGCAGCGCGAGGGCGACGATCAAGGTGATGGGGATAATCAGCAGCCCGAGCCCGCCGATGCCAAGTGCGAGGGCGGCGATATTGGTAAAAAGCGCGAACGCGATGACCACGGTAATGATGCGGCGTGCCCACTTGGACCCGCCGGCCAGTTGCGCGGCAAAAAGCGCGAGCAGGATGGCGCCGACGGCATTGGTCACCGCGACAAAAAGGCGATTGGAATGGAGGTACTCCGCGACCTGCGCATTCTGCGGCTCTGCCTGTGGCCCGCCCGAGCCGAAGATGCCCACCATGCCGCTCACCAGCATGATCACGGCGCTGACGACGAGTACCCAATATGCCCAACGCAGGGGCCGCGGCCATGCGTCGAGGTTCTGGTTGGCGGAGGAGTTTCGGGCCGCCCGGTTATAGTCCCGGGGCCCGGGCCGATCGGTATTGCTCATCGCTCATCCTCCCGGTCGGTCCGGTCAGCGCGGTCGCGCTTGGTGCCGTCGCGCTTGCTGCGCTGGTCGCGCTTGGAACGCTTGCGCTCTTCCTCGGCGCGTTTCTTCTCGCGCTGCGCTTGCTCGAGTTCTTTTTCCAGCTCGCGCATCTGCTCGAGCTCGCCGGTGTAATCCAGGGTATCGGCCCGCACGGAGAAAATCAGGCCGAGCACCGCCGCGACGCCGACGAGAATTTGCACCATGCCATCGGCGGCAAAGAGCCAATCGGGCACGTCTGTGCCGGCTGGGGTGACCATAAAGGTCAGCAGGATGCGGAATCCGAAGTAGAGGGAGAAGGCGAACCACACGCGGCGCGAGGTGCCGGCCCGCTTGCTGCGGTTAGCAAGGGACCGCAACAGGAAGGCCAACAGCACGATAATCGCCAGGGATATGGCAGCCGAAAGAGCGACGGAGCCGTAGGCAGCGGTGCGGAGGAAGGCGTCGGAAAGCTGGGCTTCATCCACGCCGGCCGGTGCGGACTTTGCCATCTCCTTGGCCTGTGACATGAGTACGTCGTGGTTGAGCAGCGTGAGCACCACGTTGAGCACCTGGTGCACGGCCTCGCCGCACAGCGCGCCCAGCCACAGCCACAGCATGTACGTCACGGACTCCGGCCGCGTTTTTTTCGGCGCCGTTTGCTGCTGGTGGTGTGGACCCCGAGGAGCGCGCTGGCCCTTCGGGGCGTCCGAGTCACGCGGACCGAGCGGGGCATATTCCGGCATGGGTTCGCGCTGTGAACGCGGCTGCTGCGGGCGCGGGGCAGGGGCGGGCGACGGGGGCGTAGCAGTCACAGGGATCCTTTACTTGAGCAGGCGGGCGGCTTCGGTAGCGAAGTAGGTGAGAATCTGATCGGCTCCGGCACGCTTGAATGCGGTCAGCGACTCGAGCATGATGGCCTCACCGTCAATCCACCCGTTGGCGGCCGCGGCCTTGACCATCGCGTACTCGCCGGAGACCTGGTAGACCGCAACCGGCACGGGAGAAGTCTCCGCCACGGCCGAAAGCACATCCAAATAGGGCAGGCCGGGCTTGACCATGACGAAGTCTGCGCCCTCTTCGATGTCGAGCTCGGCCTCGAGCAGGGATTCGCGGAAGTTGCGCGGATCCTGCTGGTAGGTGCGGCGGTCACCCTCGAGGGAGGAGCCGACGGCATCGCGGAACGGGCCGAAGAAGGCGGAGGCGTACTTGGCGGAATAAGCCATGATGGCCACATCCTCGTGGCCGGCCTCGTCGAGATCGGCGCGGATGGCGGCAACCTGGCCGTCCATCATGCCGGACGGGGAAACGATGTGGGCGCCAGCGCGGACTTGGGAGCGGGCCATGTCTTGGTAGAGCTTGACGGTTTCGTCGTTAAGCACGCGGCCCTTGTCATCCAGCACGCCACAGTGGCCGTGGGAGGTGAACTCGTCGAGGCAGGTATCGGCCATGATGAGGAGGTCATCGCCGAATTCCTCGCGCAGGCAGGAAATGCCGCGGTTCAAAATGCCCTGCGGGTCCCAGGCGACGGAGCCGGTGTCATCCTTTTCTTCCTCCAGCGGCACGCCGAAGAGGTCGACGCAGGTCACGCCGGCCTCCAGCGCCTCCTCGGCCGCGCGGCGCAGCGAGTCGAAGGTGTGCTGATAGACACCCGGCATGGAAGGAATCTCGCGCGGGGCGTCGAGACCGTCCACGATGAACATGGGCAAAATCAAGTCCGAGGGGCGGACCTGGGTTTCGGCCACAAGGTTGCGCATCTGCGGGGTGGTGCGCAGGCGGCGTGGGCGGCGGGCTGGGAAGGTGCTCATTGGGTACTCCTTAGAGCGAGACTAAAACTTATGCTTTGTCGACCTTAGTAGCCTTCTTACGCGAGCGGCGTTTCTTGCGCGGCGCGGGCAGGTTTCCGGCGGCGCGGAGGGCGGCGACGTGGTCTGCCAGGGCGTCGACAAGCGAGGGCACGTCTGCGACCTCGGGCACGACATCGACGCGCAGGCCCATCTCTTCCGCGGCCGCTCTTGCCGACGGCCCGATACACGCAATGATCGTCCGCTGGTGCGGTTTGCCCGCAATGCCCACCAGATTGCGCACGGTGGATCCGGAGGTGAAGGCGACGGCGTCGAAGCCGCCGGTCTTGATCATGTCTCGGATCTCGGCCGAAGGCGGGGCGGCGCGGACGGTGCGGTAGGCCACGACGTCATCGACTTCCCAGTCGAGGGCCTTGAGACCGTCAACCAGGGTATCGGCCGCGATATCGGCGCGCGGGAGCAGGACACGGCCGACGGCGTCGATATCTTCGACGTAATTGGGAAAGACTTCAAGCAGGCCTTCGGCGTTCTGCTTTTTCTTGTGCGGCAAGAGCTCCGGGACCATGCCCTTGGCGCGGATGGCGGCCGCCGTTTTGGTGCCCACGGCCGCGAGGTGGACGCCGGCGAAATCGCGAGCGTCGAGGCCGAGTTGGGCGATCTTCTCCCATACCGCGGTCACGGCGTTGACGGAGGTAAAGACAATCCACTTGTAGCGGCCCTCGACGATGCCCTTGATGGCGCGGTCCATCTGCGCCGGGTTACGCGGCGGCTCGATGGAGATGGTGGGCACGTTTTGCGGGATGGCGCCGTAGCCGGCCAGCCGTGCGGACATCGGGCCGGCTTGTTCCTTGGTGCGCGGGACGAGCACGCGCCAGCCGTAAAGCGGGCGGTTTTCCCACCACGAGTACTTGGTGCGGTCGTCGATGCTGCGGCCGAGGGTAACGACGAGCGGGCCGGAAAGGTCCGCGTCGAGCTTGCCCATGGTACCCAGCGTGGTCTCGTAGGTGCGCTGCAGGCGGGTGGTGCCGTGGACGGTGACAAAAGCTTCGGTCTCGGCCGGCATGCCGCGCTTTTGCAACTCGTCAGAGATAACCGGCAGGTCTTCCTTCGTGGCCTGCAGGACGATGGGCTGGGTGGCATTGGCCAGCGCGTCCCAATCGGCGCCGTCGGTGACGTCGGCTTCGGTATAGGTCGAGCCGAGCGCAATGCCGGCAAAGGACGGCACGGTAGACGGCAGGGACATGCCCGGCACCACCTGGAACTCCAGGCCGGCAGACGCCACGGCGTTGATTTCGGCCTTGATGGACTCGCGGTGCAGCGGGTTGCCGGTAACGAGGCGAATGACATCCTCGCCATCGGCCTCAACCAGGCACTCGCGCAGCTGGCCGACGATGTCTTCGGCCGGCTCGTACAACACTGCGGCCGTCGGCGGCGCGGGGCGAGGCGGTTTGCGGCGCGCACCCTTGGCCTTGGCATCGGCGCACATTTGGGCGTATTCGGCCTCGGCGGCGTCGAGAAGTTCTTGCGGAACGGGCAGCGCGGCGGCAACGGCATCACGCACGCCCTGCATGACCTGCGGATCGGTCACGGCGATGGCACTATTTGCCAGAACCTCGCGGGCGCGGACGGTCAGCAGGTCGGGATTACCTGGACCTGCGCCCACAAAGACGATCTTGCCCAATTGGGTGTCTGGCGCGGCATTGCTCATAAAGTTCTTTTCTAAAATCGGGCGCGCGGCACCGCGCACGGACATGATCGCATGCGGTGTGGGTCCCCGCGCCGGCGGTGGATGACACGGTCATAACGGCCAAAATCCCAGGCCTTGCGTCCTGGGATTCCCTTAAAGGGGGCCGGATCATTGCGGGACAATGATCTGTGGTATCTACACCTTAAATTATTAGCGCCTAAAGGCGAAATTACTTCCCCAGCAGCTCGGCCGCGCCACCGGCGAAAAGCTCGTCCGAAATGCGCGCGCCGAGCTCGGCAGCCTCGGCCGCAGGGCCGGAAGCGGTGGCGGTGAGCTGGCGGGATCCGTCGAGCGCGAAGACGCCACCGCGCACGGTGAGCTGGTCGCCGTCCCAACGGGAGGTCGCGGCGACCGGTGCGGTGCAGCCGGCCTCGAGGCGGGCCAGTACGGCGCGCTCACCGGCAGCGGCGGCCGAGGCACGCTCGTCCGCGATGGCATCGAGGGCCGCAGCAGCCTCGGTTCCGGCCACGGCCTCGATGGCGAGTGCGCCCTGGGCCGGCGCCGGCATGAAGACGGTAGGCTCAAAGATTTCGGTGGCGCGCTCCGCGTAACCGCCGCGCAGCAGGCCGGCGTAGGCGAGTAGGACGGCGTCGAGCTCGCCGTCAGTGACCTTGGACATGCGGGTATCGATATTGCCGCGCAGCGGGCGAATCTCCAGGTCCGGGCGGAGGGCAGCCAGCTGGGAGATGCGGCGCGGGGCGGAGGTGCCCACGCGCGCGCCCTGCGGCAGCTGCTCCAGGCTCAAACCATCGCGGGCGACGAGCGCTTCGCGGGAATCCTGGCGCTGCGGCACCACGAGGCGGAAGCGTTCATCGGGTGCGGTGGGCAGGTCCTTGAAGGAGTGCACGGCAATATCGCACTCGCCGGCATAGAGCGCCTCGCGCAGCGCCTGGGTAAATACGCCGACGCCGATGCGCTCGACCGGCGCCATGTTGACGTCGCCGGCGGTAGTGACGATGTGGAGTTGGGAGTCAAAGCCGGCGTCGATAAGCCAGTCGCGCACATGGCCCGCCTGGGTGGTGGCGAGCTTCGAGCCGCGGGTACCAATCTGAAACATTTAGGCCTCCTTAGTTATGGTGGGCAATTCATTGACGGCCACGGACACACCGGAGCCTTCCAGCTGCAGGCCAAAGAGTTCCTGCAGGGCGTTCTCGCTGCTGACACTGCTTTCCGACGCCGCCAGCTTCTTCGCCCGAACCGTCGGCTCATGCAGCAGCTTATCGGCCACGCGCTTGAGCGCGCGCTGAACGTCCTCGAGCTGCTTGCCCGCGAGCTCGGGGTGCTTGTGCTGCAGGCGCGCGGCCTCGCACTCGACGAGGTCGGCCGCGCGGCGGTGCAGGGCGCCTACGGCCGGGGCGACGTCGCGCACGCGCTGGGCCGAGGTATAGGCAGCCAGCTCTTCGTCGACGATGCGGCGGGCCTGGGCGTGGGGGCTGGTGCCGGCCGCGATATCGGTATCGGCGGCCGAGAGCGACTTGCTCAGGCGCTCGATATTGACCAGATCCACGCCTTCGGCCGCGGCGGCGGCATCGTCGATATCGCGCGGCAGGGAGAGATCGATGAGCATGAGCTCGCGGCCGGCGGGGATATCGGCGGCCGCGATGGTGAAGTTATCGGCACCGGTGGCGGAGATGGCAAGGTCGACGTCGGAAAGCGCGTCGGCGCGCTCGGAAAAGTCCACAACGCGGGTGGCAACGCCCGCCTCCTCGGCGTGGCTGGCCAGGCGCTCGGCGCGCTCGCGGGTGCGGTTGGCCAACACCAGCTCCTTGATGCCCAGCCGGCCGGCGTGGGTGGCGGCGAGCGACGCCATGGCGCCCGCGCCAAGGACGAGCGCGGTCTTGCCGGCTAGGTCTTCGGTGTCGAGGCGCTGCAAGGCCTGGTCGAAGGCGAAGGACACCATGGACGCGCCGGCCTCGTCGATATCGGTCTCGGAGTGCACGCGCTTGCCGGCCCGCAGCGCGGCCTGCGCCAGCGCGTGGATGCGCGGGCCGACCGTGCCCTGCTCCGAGGCGGACTGGTAGGCGCTGCGCACCTGGCCGATGATCTGCTGCTCGCCCACCACCATGGAATCCAGGCCGGAGGTCACGGACATGAGGTGCTCGGCCGCGGCGTCGGCATAGCGCACGTAGAGGTAGTTGCGCAGCTCCTGCTCGCTCACACCCGATACCTGGGTGAGCACGCGCACGACTTCTTGCACGCCGGCGTGGAAGGAGTTGGTGACGGTGTAGACCTCCATGCGGTTGCAGGTGGAGATGATCATCGCCTCTGATAGCGACTCGGCCGCTACTAATTGCCCGCAGGCGGAATCCTGGACCGCACTATCCATGCTCAGCTTCTCCAGCAGCGCCACTGGCGCCGACTGGTGGGACATGCCCACGACGAGCACGCTCATGCACAACACTCCTCAACCCTTTGATTGATTTTAATCCTCCAAAAGACTACCCGTCGGTGTCATGGATCCCGAATCATCCGGCTAATTCGGCCGCCAGCTCCTTGTTATCTACTTCCCAGCAGGCAAACTCCTCGCCGTCGATGACCACGACGGGCACGCGATCGCCGAACTCCATGGTGAGCTCCGCATCCTCATCCACGTTGCGCACGGCAAGCTCTGCGCCTGCCTGCTTGACGACGGGGGTGATCTGCTCCCTCACGCGCGCACAAGAACCGCAGGTGGTGCGCACCATGAGCTCGACGAGATGCTGAGACATATTCTTCTCACAAGGACGACGGCGGTCGAAACCATTACTATGGACACGTTAGTCCACCCCGCGTTTGCGAAAGCTGTTTGTCTCACTCGTGTCCGCTACCACTCCCCCAGGCTTCCCCGAATCTCCCCGTGAATTCTTGGCCAATTGGACCGCCTCGCGCGGCAATCTGCGTAATTTTTTAGAAAACCAGGCGCTCGCCCCGCTGGATGAGGAATCCCAGCGCACCGCGGGCAAGGCCGCGGCTACTGCGGCGTTGGAGGAATTTGGGCTGGAGTTGGAAGATTTCGCCTCCGGCGTGGATTCGGTAACCGGCTCCTATGATGCGGCCGGCGCGCAGCGCATCACGGCCCAGGATCCGGACGTGCCGGTGGATGTGGGCGCGGCGGCGTTTTTCGACGTCGACAACACCCTCATCCAAGGTTCTTCCCTCGTAGAGTTCGCCTTCGGGCTGGCACGCAAGCGCTACTTCCGTCTTTCCGAAATCCTGCCGATTGCGTGGAAGCAGCTCAAATTCCGCGTCTCCGGCAGCGAGAATGCCAAGGACGTGGCCGCCGGCCGTGCGCAGGCATTGGAGTTTGTCAAGGGCCGCAGCGTCGACGAGCTGGTGGAGCTATGCGAGGAGATCGTGGACGCCTCGCTCGCCCGCCGCGCCTACCCCGGCACTACGCAGCTAGCGGAGATGCACCTAGCCGCCGGTCAGCAGGTGTGGCTGGTAACGGCCACCCCGGTCCAGCTGGCGCAGGTGCTTGCGCAGCGCTTCGGGTTCACGGGCGCGCTTGGCACCGTCGCGGAAGTCAAAGATGGCAAGTTCACCGGCCGGCTGGTCGGCGATATCCTGCACGGCCCCGGCAAAAAGCACGCTGTGGCCGCGCTCGCGACCATCGAAGGCTTGGATCTTTCACGCTGCACCGCCTATTCGGATTCCGCCAATGACGTGCCCATGCTGTCCATGGTCGGCACCGCCGTAGCCATTAACCCGGACCGCAAGCTGCGCGATATCGCCGGCGACCGCGGCTGGCTGGTGCGGGACTACCGCTCCGTGCGCCGCGCCATCCGCACCTATGGCCTGCCGGCGCTGGCCACCGCCGCCTTTTCCTATGGCGGCTGGCGCTACTACCGGAAGTAGCGGGCGCGTGCGGTGCCGCCAAGCATGCAAAAACCCTCCGCGCTAAGGCGGAGGGCAAGAAGCGGGCTGGGTTTACTTGCCCAGCTTACGACGCTGCACGCGGGTACGGCGCAGCATCTTGCGGTGCTTCTTCTTGGCCATGCGCTTGCGGCGCTTCTTAATAACGGAACCCATGGAGTCCTCACTTTCGTTTAGTACGTACTGTCAAACTTGTCAGCGCTAAAACGGCGAAGGTGCACTCTTGCCGCCTTGGCCTCACGGACCGCGGGCCACATCAGCGAGCCGACACGAATGCACACCATCTTACCCAGCACCCAGCCCGTGACCAAAAGCGCCCCTAAGAAACGACAGCGCCCACCACCGCTGACCACGAGGGCCAACAGAGGTGGGCGCTGTCTATGCGGCGCGAGTTGCCTAGGCTCCGTAAACGGATGCCTCCAGGTACTCGTTGACGGCGGACTCGTGAACGCGGAAGGAGCGTCCGACGCGAACAGCCGGCATTTCGCCTGCGTGAACCAAACGGTAGACGGTCATCTTGGAGACGCGCATAATCTCGGCGACCTCCGCGATCGTCAGAAAGGTTCCCTTTTCTTCATTTGCCATATATATCTAACCCTTCAGCTCGTTACGCGCTGTAGGCTTCCCCTCCCACAGGACTTCACGCACGTGCTTGCCCTAGCCTATCGTGAAACATGTGACTAATGCGACCCAAGTGCCAAATTTTTTCACAGCATTCATTAGGGTTACCCCTAAAAGCGCTGCTTAACACCCTCCCCAGCGCTCCCGGGTGGGTACACCCCCACCACGGGGAGGTCGCAGCCAACGCCGCTAGCCGAGCTCCTTGGCCTTGTCAGCGCACGCTTCTGCGGCGCGGTAGAACGCACCGCGCAGGCCGGACTCCTCCAGCTCGCGGACGGCGGCAGCAGTGGTACCGCCCGGCGAGGTCACCCCGGCGCGCAGCTGGGTGGCCGAACGCCCGGAGCTAGCCAGCATCTCACCGGAGCCGGCCGCCGCCTGGGCGGCGAGCTTCTCGGCGACGTCGCGGGGAAGGCCGAGCTGTACGCCGGCGTCGACAAGCGCCTCTGCCACAAGGAAGAAATAAGCCGGGGAGGAACCCGCCAGCGCGGTGGCAGCGTCAATATTCTTCTCCGGAATGACCGCGACCTCGCCTACGGCCTCGAGCAGCTCGCGCACGCCGTCCATCTGGGCATCGCTCACGTGCTCGCCGGCCGCGCAGGTGCACATGCCGCGGCGCACCAACATGGGGGTATTAGGCATAACGCGCACCACCGGCACGCCTTCGCCCGCAGCGCCCTCCAGCTGCTCCAACGTCAGGCCTGCGGCCATGGAAACTACCACGGCGTCCTTTGCCGGCTTAAGACCCTCGAGCAGGTCGAGGATGGCATAAGGCTTCACACAGGCGAAGATATAGTCCGCGCCGTCCACCGCCGCCGCATTATCGCTGGTGACGTTGACGCCATAAGTCTCTTTGAGTTCCTGGCTGCGCGATTCGGTGCGATTGGTGACCGTGATATCCGAGCCCGCAAAGCCCGATGCCACAAGTCCCGAGGTCAAAGCCTCACCGATCTGTCCGCCGCCTAAAATTGCAATCTTTGTCATAGCCTCCACCATGCCAAAAATGCGTAACCCCGGCTACCTCGTGGGGTAACCGGGGCATCGGCAAGCGGGGCTTAAAGCATGACCAAAAGCAGCGGACCAAAAGTCAGGATGAGGCCGGTAAAGCCGGCTAGGAACATGGAGAACCCGTCACGCGCGGTGCGCAGCGCGTGGGTCACGCCGACCATAATTGCGGTCACGCACACCGCCAGGACGGCAACGACGAGGCGTGGGAAGCTATCCCACAGAATTTCAAAGCCCTTGAAGATGACAATCGCCAGCAGGATGCCCGCAACAATCATCAGCAGGATGGATACTGGGTTGAGCTTCTCGTGCTCTTCTTCGACCCAGTCTTCGTCGTCTTCCACCTTGGGTAGGTTGCCGGTTTCCTCGGCATTCTTAGCGACGCCCGCCTTCTTCGACGCCGGCACCGCCGCAGCCGTGGCTCCGCCAGCTGCGGCGGCTCCAGCGCCTGCCGCCGCACCCTTGGCCTTGGTGCCCTTCTCAGCGCGCTCCTTCTCCGCAGCGGGCTTCTCAGCCGTGGCCTTGCCAGTCGCAGCCTTGCCAGCGGCCGGTCGCGCGGCGGCGGCCTCGGCCTCGTCCGCCTTTTTCTTATCCACGCGCTGGATTACCGCGGTGTCATCGGCGGAAGGCTGGTTCTTCTTCGCAGCATCCTTCGCAGCTGGCTGCGCCGCCTTAGCGGCGGGCTTTTCTGCAGCCTTGGCCGCAGCCGGTTGCGCTGGCTTGTCGGCAGGTTTTGCCACGGGCTTTTCTGCCGCCTTTTCTGCGGCCTTCTCGGCTGGCTTGGCGGCGGGTTTCTTCGCCGAGGCGGAGTCGGCCTTCTCCTCGGGCTTGGGAGCGCGGATGACGGGGGCATCCTCGTCGATGGAGACGGAGGTGTGCTTGGCCTCGACAGGAGCTGCCTTGACCTTCTTGAGGTTGCCGGTCAGCTCCGCAACGGAGATGCCGCCCTCCTCCAGACTGCGGCGATGGCGGCGCGAACGCTTCTCGTCCTTGCCGTCCTTTTCGCCGCGGGCCTTCTTATTGCGAGCCAGCAGCTCCGCCACGGTCAACTGGTTTTTGTCAGCCATGATCTCTTCCTATTCCAATCCCTTGTCGGTCCGGCGCAAAATGACGCCCTCACGCAGCGCCCACGGGCAGATTTCCAGCTTCTCGATTTCCAAGGCTCGCATGGATGCCTCGGCCACCAGAGCGCCGGCAACGATTTGGTGCGATCGGTTAGAACTTACACCCTCTAGGTCCGCTCTGTCTGCTGCAGTCATGCGAGAGATGAATGAAATTAACTGCCGCAGCCCCGGCGCGGTCAGCGTGCGCTTGACATATGGGCCGGCAGACGAGGGTGCGGCACCTGTCAGGCGTGCCAGTGTGCGGAAGGTTTTGGAGGTACCCACGGCGAGGCCAGCCGGGCCCATCGCCTTCATCTGTTGGGCAACGTCTTCTAGCTCCGCATCTATATAATCGCGCAGCGCGCTGACCTTCTTTTTCTCTGGTGGGTCGGTGTCGAACCAATTATGTGTCAACCGGCCGGCGCCTAGGTCAAGGGAGAAGGCGAGGTCAGGGTGCTCGTCGGTACCGGTGGATAGCTCCAGCGAGCCGCCGCCGATGTCTAGGTTGGTGATGCGGCCGGCAGACCAGCCGTACCAGCGGCGAGCGGAGAGGAAGGTCAGCCGGGCTTCTTCCACGCCGGAGAGGATTTGCAGGCGTACGCCGGTTTTCTTTTCTACTTCATCGAGCACGGCTTCCGAATTGGGAGCGGAGCGCACCGCCGAGGTCGCGAAGGCGATAAATTCCGCGCAGCCGAGCTTCTCCCCCAGCTCGCTAGCTTCCTTTACGGCGCTGACCAGCTTCTTTACACCCTTTTCATGGATGTTCCCCTTCTTGTCCAGCTGCTCGACCAGCCGGAGCGGGGTCTTCCAATCGCTCATCGGAGTGGGCCGTCCGCCCGTCGCGGCGTCGACCGCAACGAGGTGGACGGTATTGCTTCCGACGTCTAATACACCTAATCGCACACTAATAGCGTAGTAGGTCTACCGTGGTTAGGTGTGAATCGCCCAGAATCTGACACGGTATATCTAGGTTTTCCCGCGAGCTCGCCCGCGGCGGCGTCGATAAGAGCGGGCCGCGAAGAGGCCCCCGATTTCCCGCGGGAGTGGTTTGAATTTACCAACCCGAACGATCCGCACCACGTCTTTTCTATCGACCTGACTTGGGTGGAATCGCACTACAGCTGCCAATTTGGGACGTCGGCGTGCCGAGGCATCGATAAGCGCCAGCCCGAGGTGGGTTGCTGCGTGCATGGCGCCTATATGGCCGATGAGGAAGACCGCGATCAGCTTTACGACGCCGTCTCGCGCATGCCCGCCAAATATTGGCAGCTGCGCCCAGCGGGGGTAGATGAGTTCCTCGCGCAGGACGCTACGGACGAGTTAGAGCCGTGGCTGGAGTGGGACGAACTCGATGGCGAGGACGACGAACCGGAACCGGCGTTGAAAACGCCGATTGTGGATGGCGCGTGCATTTTTGCTAACCGCGCCGGCTGGGCTACGGGCACTGGCTGCGCGCTGCACCAGTGGGCGGTCGACGCCGGCGAGGAGCTCACAGTGGTCAAGCCGGAGGTGTGCTGGCAGCTGCCGCTGCGCCGGTACGAAGATTATGAGGAACGCCCAGATGGGCAGGAGATTTTGCGCACCCAGATCGGCGAGTATGACCGCCGCGGTTGGGGAAATGGCGGCGAGGATTTTGATTGGTATTGCTCGGCCGATTCTGCCTGCCATGCCAACCCGCTACCGATGTGGCAATCGCATGAGGACGAGCTGGTAGCGCTCATGGGCCGCGAGTCCTATGAAATTTTGGCCGCGCACTGCAAGGCCCGCGCGGCGGCGGCCGAACATGGCGTCCAGCTCACGCAGCACCCAGCCAGCGTAAAAGCCGGCAGCCTGCGGGCAGAAACCCAGCAGGCGGAAAGCTAAAGCTCGAATTTATAGCCCAGCCCGCGCACCGTAACGAGGTGCTTCGGGCGGGAAGGTTGCTCCTCAATCTTGGAGCGCAGGCGCTTGACGTGGACGTCGAGCGTCTTAGTATCGCCAACATAATCGGCGCCCCAGATGCGGTCAATGAGCTGGCCGCGGGTGAGCACGCGCCCGGCGTTGCGCAGCAGGTACTCCAAGAGGTCGAACTCTTTGAGCGGCATGGATACCGGCTCATCCGCAACGGTTACGGTATGGCGTTCCACATCCATCTTGACGCGGCCGCCCTCCAGAATCTGCTCGGCCACCTCCTCGGACGCATCGGCATCGGCCCCAGCGCCGGAATCGTGGCCGCGGCGTAGCACCGCGCGGATGCGGGCGATGAGCTCGCGGGAGGAATAAGGCTTGGTCACATAATCATCGGCGCCTAGCTCGAGGCCGACGACCTTATCAATCTCGGAATCGCGCGCGGTGACCATGATGACGGGCACGGAAGAAGTGGAGCGCAGCTGCTTGCACACCTCGGTGCCAGACATGCCGGGCAGCATGAGGTCTAGAAGGACGATATCGATGTCGTTAGCGGCAAACCTTTCCAGCGCGGTGGGGCCGTCGTGCGCGATAATCGGCTCGAAGCCCTCCTTACGCAGGAGGAATGCCAGCGGATCTGCCAGCGACTCTTCATCTTCAACGATGAGGATGGTGGTCATTGTGCTTTATCCTTTCGATGTGCTGCAACGCGTGCTACTGCACGCGGGAGCCCAGGCGCCGCCGCATCGACGGCTTCCTGATTCTCATTATCCTTCATGCCAGCTTCCTGCGCCGGCTTTTCTTCCCTGTAGATGGGCAACTCAATGGTGAATGTAGAACCCGTGCCCGGCCGGGACCACAGTTTGATGTTGCCGCCATGGTTGGCCACCACGTGTTTAACAATTGCTAATCCTAGGCCAGTGCCTCCGGTCTGCCGCGACCGGGCTTGGTCTACGCGGAAGAAGCGTTCAAAAACGCGCTTCTGATCATCCGGCGCGATTCCGATGCCGCGATCCGTGACGCGGATGAGCACAACCCCGCCATCTACCACTTTTTGGGAGACCGATACCGGCATTTTCTCCGGCGAGTAGTTAATCGCGTTGGATACCAGGTTGGACAGGGCGGTAACCAGCAGGGATCTATCGCCTTTGACCTGCACGCCGACGGAGGCGCCGCGGTTGAGCTCGATGGAACGGGCCTCGGCGGCAAGGTGGTTGCGTGAGAGGGCTTCATCGACGAGATCATCTACAGCCAACGGTTCCATCTCCGGCAGGGCCTCGGCACCCTGCAGCTTGGACAAAGAGATAAGTTCGCTGACCATATCGGCCATGCGGCTGGCTTCCTTGTAGACCTTATTGCCAAAGTACTCCACGGTTTCCTGGTCACCGGCGTCTTGCAGCAGGGCCTCGGCCAGCAAAGCGATGCCGCCCACGGGCGTCTTGAGCTCATGGGAGACGTTGGCCACAAAGTCACGGCGGGCGGACTCCATGCGGACGTTTTCGCTCTCATCGGCGCCGTAGATGATGACAAAGCGGCCGTCGTTAAGCGTCAGCGGCTTAATTACCGCCTTGACCTGCGTGACGCGGTGGCCAGTGCGGCGCTTAGGAATAGCAATATCGACGGTGCGCGTCTCCTTGTCCTCGAAGACATGCTGCGCGGTCTCCCATACCTCCGGGTTAACGGCGCGGTCATGCACCAAGGACATCTCGTGCGCGGCCGGGTTAGACATGACGATCTCTTGACTGCGGTCTAGCACTGTCAGGGCCGTCGGCGAGCCTTGCACGGCCAAGTGCAGCACCTGGCTGACCGTCGTGACCTGGTTGGCCTCGGCATCGGTGGATTGGCGGTAGCTGGCAATGCGGCCCCGCAGCCAAGAGATGGCAGGCAGAGCCAGCCCGCAGGCCACCACGCCGGCGGCAAAGGAAAGAATCAATTCCACGTGTCTAGCCTATCCATCACAAAGTCCCCAGGGAATACTCCCCGGGGACTGAGGCGCAGAAAGTTACTTGCCGCCCTGCGCAGCAACGGCGGCGGCACCGGCCGCAGCGGCTTCCGGATCCAGGTAGGTGCCGCCCGGATTGACCACGGAGCCATCCTCCGTGATCTCGTATACCAGCGGGATACCGGTCGGGATATTCAGGCCAGCAATATCATCATCGGAGATATTGTCTAGGTGCTTGACCAGTGCACGCAGGGAGTTGCCGTGCGCGGCGATAAGCACGGTCTCGCCCTTCTTGGCGCGCGGAAGGATTTCCTCCTCGAAGTAAGGCACGAAGCGAGCGACAACGTCCTTCAGGCACTCGGTCTGCGGGACCTTATCCAGGTCCGCGTAGCGGGGGTCATTGGCCTGGGAATACTCGGAGTCATCGGCCAGCTCTGGCGGGCGCGTGTCATAGGAGCGGCGCCATGCCATGAACTTTTCCTCACCGTATTCTTCCTTGGTTTCGGCCTTGTTCAGGCCCTGCAGGGCGCCGTAGTGGCGCTCGTTGAGGCGCCAGTTACGTACCACTGGGATCCAGTGGCGGTCGGCGGCGTTGAGAGCGATATTTGCGGTACGGATAGCGCGACGCAACAGGGAGGTATACAGGACGTCTGGCAGAACGCCTTCCTGTGCGAGCAGCTCACCGCCGCGCTTGGCTTCTGCCTCACCCTTTTCGGTCAGATCTACATCAACCCAGCCAGTGAACTGGTTGGACTCGTTCCACTTAGATTGGCCATGGCGAAGGAGAATCAATTTTCCGTTAGTCATGTCTCCAGCATGCCACGAAACGGCCACGGGCGTAAGAGTTTAATCCCCAATCGCCCGCCGTTGGTGGCAGTCCGGGACCTCGATACGGCTGGCTTCGTCATAGATTTCTGCGAGCGCGGCGGCGGAGCCAGCCCAGCTAAAGCGCGCGGCGTGGGCCACGGCGGCTTCGCCCATGGCGATGCGCATGGGGTCGTCGTCAAGCAGGCGGGCCAAAGCATCGGCCCAATCGGCTGGGTCGTGCGAGTGCACCAGCAAGCCGGTCTCCTCGTCCGCCACGGCGATGGGCAGCCCGCCGACGGCCGCGGCAACTACCGGCGTGCCAGAGGCCTGGGCCTCTAGCGACACTAAACCGAAGGACTCGTTATAGCTGGGCACCGCCACAATATCGGCTGCGCGGTAGACCCCTACCAGCTCCTCTGGCGGGCGGGCACCCAGAAAGCGCACGCGCTTATCGACGCCCAACTCGCGCGCCAACTCCCTATAGACCTCCGGCGCCGTATTGGCACCCGACGGGCCACCGCAAATGACTACGCGCAAGTTGCGGGCCGGTTCACGGCGGAAAAGCTCGGCCGTAGCGCGGATGAGGACCTCTGGCCCCTTGAATTTTTGCAGGCGGCCCACAAAGGCCACCACCTTGGTGTGCAGCGGAATACCCAGCTCGCGGCGGGAACGCTCGGTATTACGGTCCGTGCCAGGGGTAAAAAGCTCGACGTCGGCGCCGGGCGAGACCACGCGAATGATGCCACACTCGGCGTCGTAGTGCTCGGCCAAGTCGCGGGCTTCTTGCTTGGTATTGACCACGAGCAGGTCTGCATTATCTACCAGCTGCTGTTCGCAGATGCGGCGGGCCTCGGACTCTAAGGTGTCATCCGCCGTCCGAGAGGCGTTTTTTACCGCGGCCAGGGTATGGGCCGTGTGGATGAGCGGGATGCCCCAGAGATCCCGCAGTAGCCAGCCCACCTGTCCGGATAGCCAGTAATGGGAGTGGATGAGGTCATATTTTTTGCCCTGCCATTTGGCAAATTGCACCATGCCGCCGGCGAAGGCGGCTAGCTGGGTGGGCAGGTCCTCCTTGTCCAGGCCCTCATATGGGCCCGCGACAATATTGATAACGCGCAGGCCGGGCTCGACCGCAATGATTTCGCCCTGGCTCGGCCGGGTGGCGCGCGTATAGACGTCTACCTCGATTCCCCGGCGGGCTAGTTGGCGGGCGATATTGAGGACGTAGACGTTCATTCCGCCCGCATCCCCCGAGCCAGGTTGCTCGATGGGGGACGTATGCATAGAGATCATTGCGGTGCGCATGGCGCTCTATTCTAGCGGCGCTATACTGGCCCCTGCCAGAAACCTACGCTACCGAAAGGTATAGTTTTGTCCGCATACGAATCACAGGCTTGGCTCCAGTATTACCCGGAATGGACACCGCACCACCTCGAGTATGGCGAGACCACGCTGCTGGACATTTACGACAATAATCTTGAGGTTAACGGCGATAAGCCAGCCACCTACTTCTTCGGACGCACCCAAACGTATGCGGAACTGGACCGGCAGGTTCGCGCTGCGGCCGCCGGCCTGAAGGCCTTCGGTGTGCGCCCCGGTGACCGCGTAGCCATCGTCGCGCCCAACTCGCCGCAGTACATCGCGGCGTTTTATGCCATCTTGAAGCTGGGCGCCCAGGTGGTACTGCACAACCCGCTGTATACCGCCCACGAACTGGAAGGTCTTTTCCAGGACCACGGCGCGCGCATCGCCATCGCCTGGGACAAGGCTGCGCCCACCCTGGAGAAGCTGCGCGCGACCACCAACCTGGAAACGGTCGTGGCCATCAACATGATCAACGCCATGCCAACCCTGCAGCGCGCCGCCTTGCGCTTACCTATCCCGCCACTGAAGTCCAAGCGCGAGCAGCTTTCTGCTCCGGCGCCTAATACCGTGCCGTGGGAGACCCTAGTGGGCAACGCCATCGGCGGCGATGGCAGCGATATCACCACGCCGCAGGACGTGGACAAGGACACCATCGCGCTTATCATGTACACCTCTGGCACCACCGGCGCCCCAAAGGGCGCCATGCTCTCGCACGGCAACCTCTTTTCCAACCTGATGCAGGGCAAGGCGTGGGTGCCAGGCCTAGGCGATAAGCCAGAGCGCATGCTGGCCGCCCTCCCCTTCTTCCACGCTTATGGCCTGACCATGAACGTGACCTTGGCGCAGTTCATCGGCGGCGAGCTGGTTATCCTGCCGAAGCCGGATATATCGCTCATCATGCAGTTGATGAAGAAGCACACCCCGACCTGGGTTCCGGGCGTGCCGACGCTCTACGAGCGCATCGTCAAGGCCGCCGAGGAGCAGCAAATTCCGATCAAGGGCGTGCGCGCGGCCTTCTCCGGTGCTTCTACCCTGCCTTCGGACACCGTGCAAAAGTGGGAAAATTACACTGGCGGCCTCTTGGTGGAAGGCTACGGCCTCACCGAGTGCTCACCGATTATCGTGGGCAACCCCATGAGCACCGACCGCCGCCCCGGCTACGTGGGCATTCCCTTCCCGGATACTCAGGTGCGCATCGCCAACCCGGATAACCTCGATGAAACCCAGCCCGATGGCACCGAGGGTGAAGTTTTGGCGCGTGGGCCACAGATTTTCAAGGGATACCTCAATAACGAGGAGGCCACCGAGGCCGCCTTCCACGGTGAATGGTTCCGCACCGGCGATATGGGCGTCATGGAAGAAGATGGCTTTATCCGCCTGGTCAGCCGCATCAAGGAGATCATCATTACCGGCGGCTTCAACGTGTACCCGGGCGAGGTGGAAGAAATCCTGCGCGAGCACCCAAGCATCGATGACGTCGCCGTGGTGGGCCGCCCGCGCGAGGATGGCTCCGAGGACGTCGTGGCGTGCTTGGACCTCGCCGATGGCGCAGCCCTCGACCCGGAGGGCCTCAAGGACTACTGTCGCGAGCGCCTGACCCGCTACAAGGTCCCGCGCACCTTCTATCACTTTGAGGAGCTGGCCAAGGATCAGATGGGCAAGATCCGCCGCCGCGAGGTCCAGGCAGACCTCATCCGCCGCCTCGAGGCCGAACAGAACTAGCATGTTCCGCCTGATCGATAGCCCCCTCGGACCCCTGCGCCTGCAGGCGAGCCCGCGGGGGCTTTCCCGCGTCGAAATCGCCGCAGCCAGCCCCCCCCGCAGGAGGCGGCAGTCAGTGTGGACGAAGGGGGCGACGTACTCGATGCCACCCAGGCGCAGCTCGCGGAGTATTTCGCCGGCCGGCGCCGCGCCTTTGAACTGCCCCTAGACCTGCCTGAGACGACGGCATTCCGCGCCGCGGTGCACGCGCTGCTGGCGGAGATTGGCTATGGGGAGACCGTCACCTACCGCGACGTCGCCAAGATGCTCGGCCGGCCCGGCGCGACGCGGGCCGTGGGCAGTGCGTGCGGGACCAATCCCCTGCTCATCGTGCGGCCGTGCCATCGTGTGCTGCGCAGCGATGGCGGGCTCGGCGGCTACGCGGGTGGGCTAGATGCCAAACGATTTTTGCTGACACTGGAAGAAAACTAGAGAGCTTCTTCGCGTTTGGGATATGCTATCCCCTCAGAAATAGTTTTTGTAGCCAAACGAAAGGTTTTTCGCGTGTCCGCTTCCACCTCCCGAGCCTGGCTCGAGCACTACAGCGACTGGACCCCACACACGCTGGACTACGGCGATAAGACCATCGTCGACTACTACCGCGATAACCTGCGGGCCAACGCCAATAAATCCGCCACCTACTTCTTCGGCCGCACGCAAACCTACGCGGAGCTTGATGCCCAGGTGCGCGCCGCTGCGGCCGGGCTCAAGGCCTTTGGCATTCGCCCGGGTGACAAGGTGGCCATCGTCCTGCCCAACTGTCCCCAGCACGTCGCCGCGTTCTATGCGGTGCAGCTACTTGGTGCCACCGTGGTCGAGCACAACCCGCTCTACACCGCCCCGGAGCTGGAAGGGCTGCTCAATGACCATGGCGCGCGCGTGGCTATCTCCTGGGATAAAACCTCCTCCACACTGGAAAGGCTGCGCTCAACGACGCCGCTAGAGACCATCGTCTCCGTCAACATGGTCGATGCCATGCCACCGCTCAAGCGCCTCGCGCTGCGTCTGCCCATCCCGCCGCTGGCCGCCAAGCGCGAGCAGCTCACCAGCCCCGCGCCCAATACCGTGGAGTGGTCCACCCTCATCGGCTCGGCCATCGGCGGCGATGGCTCGGACCTCGATGTCCCTGAGATCTCCCAGGACGATATTGCGCTCATCCTCTACACCTCCGGCACCACCGGAAAGCCCAAGGGCGCCCTGCTCTCACACGGCAACCTCATTGCCAACGCCATCCAAGGTAAGGCCTGGGTGCCACAGATGGGCAAGCAACAAGAGCGCTTCCTCGCAGCGCTGCCCATCTTCCATGCCTACGGCATGACCACGCTGTGCGTCTTCAGCATCTACCTCGGCGCCGAGCTCATCCTTGTCCCTTCCCCACACATGCCGCTCATCCTGGACGTCGTGAAAAAACGCACGCCTACCTGGCTGCCGGGCGTGCCCACCCTCTATCAGAAGATCATGGACGCGGCGGAAGAAAAGGACGTGGACCTAAGCGGCATCCGCAATGCCTTCTCCGGCGCCGCCACGCTGCCCGTAGAAATTGTGGAGCGCTGGGAAACCATGACTGGCGGCCGGCTCGTGGAAGGATTCGGTATGACGGAGACCTCCCCGGTCCTTACAGCTAACCCCATGAACGGCAAGCACCGCCCCGGCTATGTGGGCGTACCCTTCCCGGATACGCAGGTGCGCATTGCTAACCCCGAAAACCTGGATGAAACCCAGCCCGATGGCCAGCCGGGTGAAATGCTCGCGCGCGGCCCGCAAATTTTCCAAGGCTACTTTGGCAATGCGGCCGCCACCGAAAAGACCTTCCACAATGGCTGGTTCCGCACCGGCGATATGGCTCTCATGGAGCCGGATGGCTATATCAAGCTGGTCAGCCGCATCAAAGAAATCATCATCACCGGCGGCTTCAACGTCTACCCCGCTGAGGTAGAAGAGGCGATTGCCCAGCACCCCGACGTGGTGGACGTCGCCGCCGTAGGCCGCCCGCGCCAGGACGGCTCGGAGGACGTTGTCGGCTGCGTTACCTTGCGCGATGGCGCCGTGCTCGATCCCGAGGGTTTAAAGGAATTCTGCCGCGAGCGGCTGACTCGCTATAAGGTCCCGCGCACGTTCTATCACTTTGAGGATCTAGCGCGCGACAATCTGGGCAAGATTCGCCGCCACCAAGTGCGCAAGGACCTGCTCGAGCTGCTGGAGGCAAAGGCCTAAACTTAGCGGCTATGGCAGATATTCACTACGGCGCTACCTTGACGGATTTCCTCGCGGCGGCTGTCGCGAGGTTTCCGCAGCGCCCCGCCACTTACTTCGCCGGCCAGACGCTGACCTATAGCGAACTCGATGCCCAGGTGGCAGCCGCGGCTGGGGCCCTGCGCGAGATGGGCGTGCGGCCCGGCGACCGCGTGGCGATTCTGCTGCCTAATTGCCCGCAGCATGTGGTGGTATTCTTCGCCATCCTGCGCTTGGGCGCGGTGGTGGTGGAGCATAACCCGCGCTATACCGCGCACGAGCTCACCCCGCTGCTCGCCCACCATGGCGCCCGCGTGGCGATTGCCTGGGAGGACATCGCTCCCACTGTCTCCGCGCAGGTAGAGACCACTATCTCCGTCTCACTCACCGAGCCACTTCCCCTTTCCGGTGCCCCGGTGGAACCGCACCCTGCCACGCTTGCCGATGCCGCCCTTATCCTCTACACCTCCGGCACCACCGCCCGCCCCAAGGGCGTGGTCTTAACCCACGGCAACCTCGCGGCGAACTGCCTGCAGCTAGAAACCCAGGCCCCGCTGCGCGCCGGCCACGAGCGCTTCCTGGCCGCGCTGCCCATGTTTCATTCCTATGGTCTGACGATGAGCGTGCTGCTCGCGGTACGCTGCGCGGCCGAGATCATCCTGCTTGCTGCCCCACACACCGACGCGGTGACCGCGGCCCTTGCCGCGCGCCGCCCCACCTGGATGCCGGGCGTGCCGACCATCTACGAGCGGGCCATGGCGGCCGCACCTGTCGCCGCTAGTTCAGCCGCCCCCACGGATCTTGGCGGGGTGCGCTATTCCATCTCGGGCGCGGCCTCGCTCCCCTCGCGCATCATCGATCCCTGGGAAGCACGCACCGGCGGCATGCTGGTGGAAGGCTATGGACTTACGGAAACCTCTCCCGTGCTGACCATCAATCCCCTCGATGACACCCGGCGCGCCGGCACCATCGGCCTGCCGCTTCCGGATACGCAGCTGCGCCTCGGCGATCCCCACGACCTCAGCCGCACCCAGCCGGATGGCGAGGCCGGCGAGATCCTCGCCCGCGGACCGCAGGTCTTTGGCGGCTACCTTGCCGACGCCCCCGCCTCCGCCGCCGCCTTCCACGACGGCTGGTTCCGCACCGGGGACATGGGCGTGCGCGAGCCCGATGGCCATATCCGGCTGGTGGGCCGGATCAAGGAAATTATCATCACCGGTGGCTTCAATGTCTATCCCGGCGAGGTTGAGGAGGCTTTAACCTCCCATCCCGATATCGCCCAGGCTGCGGTCGTGGGCGTTCCTCGCTCCGATGGTTCTGAGGACGTCGCCGCCTGCGTGGTCCTTGCCCCCGGCGCACGGCTCGACGAGCCTGCCTTGCGCGCACACTGCCGCGGCCTGCTGGCGCGCTATAAGGTCCCGCAGCGCTTCTTTGCCATGGATGAGCTCGCCGGTGATCAACTAGGCAAGCTGCGCCGCCGCGAAGTCCAGCGCGATCTCCTCGCCCTACTCAACCAGGGCTAGCTCTCGTCATACTCTTTCCGGCGCACCGCCTTTTCATAGATGCGCTCGGATCGTTCCTCTAAGTCCCGCTGGGCACGAGCTTGGGCTTTGGCGGCGGCGTCGGAACGCGGCGGGGCTTGGATATGCCGCGCGGCGAGCAGGCCTAGTTGCAGCTCTTTGGCGCGCAGGATTTCCGCATCGAGTTTGATGCCTAAAATGAGCATCGTATTAGATAGCCACACGGCCATGAATACCGCCATGATGAGGCTGAAGGCGCCATACACGCTGGCACCGGCAAAGCGCTGGGTATAAAGGGCGAATGCTCCCCACACCACGACGTTGGTGCCGAGCGCCACCACGGAGCCTAGAGTTATCCACCGAAAGCGCGCCGGCCGCACATTCGGCGAAAAGTGGTACAAGACGGCAATCAACGTCAGCACTACCACCACGGTGAGCGGGAAGCGCAGCCAATTCCACACCGGCATAAAGATTCCGCCCAAAAAGTCCGCGGTGCCTTGCATCTCCAGCTTGCCGGCCAGCGGTTCGACAACACCGCTCACGATGGTATCGCGCAGCAAATTGGCAAAAAGCACGATGACCGCGCCGATGACTAAGACGATGGTCAGCCCCCACATCAGCGCCCAGGTACGGATAATCCCGCGACCTTCTACTCGCCCGTAAACGGTATTAGCAGTGCGCGAGAATGCGCGCACATAAGCCGAGGCCGCAAAGAGCGAAACCAGCACGGATACCACCAGCGCAAAGGCGCCTTGAGCCGTGGAACCGATAATGGAGCCGACCAATTTTTCGGCCTGCTCCGTCATGGAGCCCGGCACATAATCTGCAATAAACTGCGAGGTTAGCTTATGTACTTCGGCCTGCCGGGAGGAGAAGATGAGCGTGGCAATCGAATAGGCCGCGAGCACCGTTGGGGCAAAGGCCATGAGCGTGAAATACGTCATCGTGGCGGCGCGATCCAACAGGGCATCGTGGAAGAAGTCCGCCCACACGCGGCGGATAACCAGCCCCCAGCTTTCCTTGCGCAGGCGATTGCCACGAGCCAAAGGATCTACATTATCGGTGTGGCCTTTAACCCTGACCACGGTGGGCGCAGAACTCGGCACGATTTTATCCGCACCCTCATAGACGGATGTGCCCACCGGAGTCGCCGCAGCGCTCGGCTGCTCGCCGCTCGGGTATTCGCCGATTGACTGCTGGCCGGTTGACTGCTGGCCGGTTGGGGGTTCGCCGGAAGGCAGATCGCCCGCAGGCTGGGCGCCGACAGACTGAGTGCCGGCAGGCTCGGCACCCGCAGCGTCCGCGGTGTTCGCGGCGCCAGGGACCTCGGCGGAATCGTCCAGTGTGCTCATATTATCCCAGCGTATGCGGTAAAGAATCTATTTCAGGAAGTGACACTCAGCTGTGATTACACTGGGGAGGCATGACTGACCAGAATGAAAAGAAGCTCAACGTTAAGTCCTTCGAACTCGACCACCGCCTAGTTAGCGCCCCGTATATCCGCGTGGCCGACCGCACGGACTTGGGCGGCGGCGTCGAAATCATTAAGTACGATCTGCGCTTCTGCCAGCCGAACCAGGATCATCTGGATACCAAAGCTCTGCACTCGGTGGAGCACATGATGGCAAACTTCATGCGCAATTACACCGATAAGCTCATCGGTTTCGCCCCGATGGGCTGCCGCACCGGCTTCTATGCCATTACTAACGGCATGGAGCAAGACGAGCTGCTGCGCGCGGTGGAAGGCGCGCTCAACGATATCCTCACCGCTACCGAGGTACCCGCAGCCAACGAAGAGCAGTGCGGCTGGGGTGCGCACCACAGCCTGGAGGGCGCACAGGAAGCAGCCCGCGCCTTCCTCGGCGCTAAGGATGAGTGGCTCCAGGTCATGGCGGCCTAAGCGAACGCATTCGCCGGCGCGAGAGACGAGCAACTGAAAGGCAGCCACGATAGCCCCGAAAACCACGCGGTTTAGGGCGTTATCGTGGCTACCTTGTGGGTTTTAGGCCTGTGCAAAGGCGCGGTCGCGCGCTACTCGTCGAGGGCGAGACCGATCCACACGGGTTCGGGCACGAGCTCCACGCCGAAGGCCTCACGAACGCCGTCGCGGATGGTGCGCGCAAGGTCCACGATATCGGCGGCCGTGGCCTCGCCGCGGTTGGTCAGCGCCAGCGTGTGCTTCGTCGAGAGCGTGGCACGGCCAGAGCCCGGGTAGCCCTTAGCAAACCCGGCGCGGTCAATGAGCCAGGCAGCGGACAACTTTTCCCGGCCAGTCTCGGCAGAGGGGTGGCGGGGCATGGAGTCTGCGGTGGCGTTGCCAAGCGTGGCACGGACCTTGGTCTGGACGGCGTCGGCAAGAGCGGAGTCCACCACCGGATTGGTAAAGAAAGAGCCGGCGGACCAGGTGTCATGGTCGGTGGGGTCGAGCACCATCCCCTTGCCGCGGCGGAGCTTTAAGACCTCCTCGCGGACCTCGGCCACGGGGCGGCGCTCGCCCGGATTCTGGGTGAGCTGGCCAAAGCGCAGCGGGCGGGAAAGGCCCTCGGTATCGAGCTGCAGCTCCACCTCAAGGACCACGGCGCGGCCGGTGAATTTCAGGTTGGAATAGCGATACGCCAGCTCCAGATCGGAGGCGGGAACCCATTCATCGCTATCGGTGCGGCGGTTATAAAGGCGCACGCGGGTAAGGACCTCAGAGATCTCCGCGCCATAGGCACCCACATTCTGCACGGGGACCGCGCCCACGGTGCCGGGGATACCAGAGAGGCACTCGATGCCACCCAGGCCGAGCTGCACGGAACGGGCCACCACGTCATCCCAGACGGCGCCCGCCTGCGCGCGCACCACGCCAGTGTCGGTGTCCATGGAGACCTCGTCAAAGTCAAGGATGACCGCGACGAGGTCCACGGCACCATCGGCCACCAGGAGGTTGGAGCCGCCGCCGACGACTATGATCTTCACCTCGGCCCGATCTAGGGCACGGATGACGTCCACGGCGGCTTCGGGCTGCGAGCAGCGCAGCGCGGCCTGCGGTTTTCCGCCCACACGCAGCGTAGTCAGATCCGCAAAGGTGGCGGTGGAATCCAGTTCCACGCCCTCGATCGCTGTGAGCTGTTGCGTCAAAGATTTATCAAGCACGCCTACCAAGGTAGTCTGTTAGGCATGTCAACCCGTAGTGAAAACACCGTAACGATTAATCAGCCCATCGAAAAGGTCCACCAGGCGCTGCTCACCAAGGAATACTGGGAGTTCATCGTGGCCAACCTCTCCCCTGAGGCGGGCCAGGTGCACGACTTCAGCGATAACGTTGCCACCCTTTTCGAGGTTCTTCCTACCACCCTGCTGCCGGAGGCAGTGCGCGCCATGGTCTCCCAGGATCTCAAGGTCAAGCGCATGGTCACCGTAGGCGAGCTCAACGGTGAGGCCGCTGATGTTAACTACACCGCGGATGTTAAGGGCACCCCGGTGGACTTCAAGGGCGATATCTCCCTGGCTGGCGAGGGCGAGATGACCAAGCTGTCCTACGTCAACGAGATTTCCGTCAATATCCCGATGATGGGCGCCGCCATCGAGCCGAAGGTAGGCGAGTCCCTGGCTGAGCTCTTCGATAACGAGGGCAAGCTCACTGAGCAGTGGATTTCTGAGAACGCCTAAGTTCTACAGAACCGAAATCTATGGCCGACCACGCACATAATCTGCGCGCCAGCGCAGCTGCGGGTCGGCCTTTTGGCGTTATTACGCGCGGTACCACCAACCACAACCGGCTGCGCCGCTGCGATAGGTGGATGCTCGCGCACCCGGAGATTTCCGCGCTGCTGCGGCATGTAGATACCCCGCTGGCGCTCGACGTGGGCTACGGGGCCTCGCATGCGACCACCGTGGAGTGGGCGGGGTGGCTGCGCCGGGTGAATCCACAGGTAGACGTGCGCGGGTTAGAGATCCACCCGGATCGGGTGCTGCCGCCGCGCGATGGCGTGCGCTTCGAGCTGGGCGGTTTCGAGCTGGCCGGCTACCGGCCGCAGCTGGTCCGAGCATTCAATGTGCTGCGCCAGTATGACGTGGACCAGGTGGAAGAGGCCTGGCAGACGGTGTGCTCCCGGCTCGCCCCGGGCGGCTTCTTTGTGGAGGGCACTTGCGATGAGCTCGGCCGGCGCGCGGCCTGGTTGCTGCTGGATGCCCACGGTCCGCGGACACTCACCCTGGCGTGGGACCCGTTCGATGTGGCGCGCCCCTCTGATATTGCCGAGCGCTTGCCCAAAATCCTCATCCACCGTAATGTGCCCGGCGAGCCCATCCACGAGTTGCTTAAGGCCGCCGACAAGGCTTGGGACCACGCGGCGGGGTGGGCGCCCTACGGCCCGCGCGTGCGCTGGCGCATGGCAAGAGCCGCGCTTGCCGACGCCCCCTTTAATATCCACGCCGTCCGCCGGCGCCTGCGCGATAATGTGCTCACCGTGGACTGGGAATCGGTGGCGCCGCAGAGCTAATTTCCCCGCGTTGGCGTGACGATGCGGCGCAGCTGTGAAGTGCCTAGCAATGTGTCCGAAGGCTCCCGCAGACTTTGCCCCACGCCGTCTCATGCGCCACACTGGTACGCATGGCTTCGAAGAAATCGGCGGGTTCACTCGCCTGGAAAATCATCATTGGCATCCTCGTAGCACTGCTCGTGCTCATCCTGCTGGCCGAGTTCGGCCTGCGCTGGTTCATCGGCCACCAGATGACCTCGCAATTTAACCAGGCCGCCGAAGAAGAAGGTATCCAAGTCAAAGAAGACCCCTCCGTCAGCTTCGGCGGCAGCCCACTGCTATTGGGCCTATTTAGCGGCTCCATTTCCCAGATGGATATGACCACGCCGTCCACCCTGCAAATCGACGGCACCGAGATCAAGGGCCAGCCCGCCTCCGAGATCCACGTAGAAGACATGAGCACTGACCAGGAGAATCCGGTGGCCGGCAAGCTACGCGCTTCTACCACCGTGCCGGATGACTACCTGCTGGCGTCCTTCCAGAAAGGCATTTCCGAGCAGGCAGGCAGCGACAAAGTGGGCAATATGGTGGTCACGGAGATCACCGCCAACGAGCAAGACCACGTGCTGGACGTGAAGTTCGCCGGCGGCCTAGCCAACCTTTCGCTAGAGCCCACGACCCACGATGGAAAGCTCGATATCCGCGCCACCGAGGCCTCCATCTTTGGCCTTGAGCTGCCGGATCAGGCCACCGAAGCCATCTCCTCCGCACTGCAGAACGGCATGTCGGATCAATTCGTGGGTTCTGACATGAACGTCGATTCCGTAGAGGTGCTCGATGGCGAGCTCAAGCTCACCATCACCGGCACCGACGTCCCGATGAACGATATGGACAAGCTGGCTGGCGGCGGTGGCGCCAACGACAACAACAACGGCGGCACTAATAATGGCGCGCCGCAACAGGACGCGCAGAAGAAAGCCGCCTAAACCGCGGGAGCGGGAAACTCGAGGACCGGAAGTGTGGCAGCGGCCAACGCCGGTCCTTTTTTCATGTCCTCTTCCCCGGCACCGGATTCTTCGTTGTCTACGGCCTCAGAGCTGCGCACAATGAGGCGCTGATAGCCGGCCTGCTGTGCAGCCGTAACTGCGGCAGCTGCGGCATCGGCCGCATCGGCCGCATCGGCCGCATCTGTGCCCACAGCCCCCGGCACGATGAGGCCCAAGCGGGCCGGATCGGGGCAGGCCTCGCGGATGGCGATGAGCTCGGAGAGCACGGCATTGGCATCCGTCACGGTCTCATCGAGGCTGACCCACACCTCGCTGGCACCCGATTGGATGGCTAGACGCGCCTCAGAGGCCTTGATGAGCGTGTGGTGGCGGCCGGTGGGATAACCGGCGACGGAGATAATATCGGCCGTGCCCGCGCCTGCGGCAAGGGAAACATGGTGCGGGGAGACGAGGACGGTGTTATCGGCAGCGCGGTCCTTGACCATCGCGGCTGGGGCAGCAAGCAGATTAAGCATTAGTAGCTATAATCACCGTTGATGATGGCCTTGAGCTGCGGGCGCACATCAAACCAGTACACGCCGGTAATGACCGCGCCGATCCAAGACAGAAAGGTCATGCCGGTTGCCATCGCTACCGCCGAACCCGCCAGCAAACCTACCCACACCCATTTATCCTTACGGTCGCCGGCCCGGAAGGCATCCTCACGGGTGGTAGCGGCGAGAATCGCGCCGATAATGGCGGTCAGGGCGAGGATGCGCAAAATATAGGCATCCAAGTTGTACGCAATTTCCAAAAGTAAATACATGCAGATTAATTCTGTGGGTCGTCGGTGTCGATTACTTCGCCATCGATAATATTATCGCCCTGCGAAGGAGCCGAATCCTGGCCAGGGCGCGCCGCATTCTTCTTTTCCGCACGGCGGGCCTGCGCGGAATTATAGGCGTCCATCACGCCCTCGCGGGTCTCGTTATAAGCGGTGGAGAACTTGCCCTTAGCGGCGTCGAAAGCAGCGGACTCACGGGTGCCATCGGCGGCCTTCTTCAAGGAAGCACCAAATTCCTTCGCGGTGGTGGCGGCTTTATCTACTAGGCCGTCCTTGCCAGTGTTGCCATAGGGGCTCTCAGCCTGCGCGCCATTAGCGTGCTGGGTGTGTTCTTCTTGCAGGCGGCCACCGAAGTCCTTGGCTACCTCAAAAGCAGCGCTGCCGGCATCCTTCAGGGAATCGAAAATCTTCTTATTATCGCTCATTGCTCATTACTCCTTATGTCTAAGCACCAAAGATGAGGTGATTGATCGCGAATATCACCAATCCTGCCAGGGAACCGACGATAGTGCCGTTCAAACGAATAAATTGCAGGTCCTTGCCCACCATGAGCTCGATATTTTGGGAGGCTTCCTCCGCATCCCAGCGCTTGATGGTCTCCGGGATAATAGCGATAATTTCCGGCGCGAATTTCTCCACCGCGTAGCGCGCGGCCTTATCCACGAGCGCATTGCCCTGGGCCAAGAATTCGGAGTCCTCGAGCAGACGGTGCGCCAACTCCTTTACCTTCGCCGTAATCTTCTGCCGCAGGAACGACTCCCGGTCATTGAGCTGGTCAATGAGCGTGGTAGAGACCGTGCGCCACATGGCCGCCGGTGCCTGCTGGGCTTGGTCGGAGGCGAGCATTTCTTGCTTGATTCCCTCGATGCGCCCGCGCATGTCCGCATCCCACTGCAGGTCTGAGGCTAGTTTGGACAGGTTGCGGCGAATGGCCAAGCGGGCCTCGTGGTTACCATTGCGGCGCACCTCATCGGCGAATTCCACGAGCTCGGTATAGACCTTCTCCCCCACCATCTCGCGGGCAAAGCGCGGCGCCCAGCCCGGCATGCGCTCATCGATGGCGGTGACCACTGTGGGCTCCATGCTCAGAATCTTGCCGTGCGCCCACTCGATGAGGTCATCCTCCAACGGACGGGCCTTGCCATCTTCAATATAGCCCTCCAGCAACCTGCCCAGCGGCGGGCCCCATTCCGGCTCGGCTAGGCGGTCCATGACTTGGGTGCGGATGAATTGCTCTGCTTCTTCGGGGTCCAAATCCGACACCACGCTGGCGGCACGCTCTCCAATCCATGCGGACACCTCCTCCGCCTTGCCGGGCTCCACCCCTTGGCGCGCCAGCCATAGCGGCAACTCCGCCTCCCGCACCTTGGCGCTAAGCGCATCCGCGGTAAGGAAGTTCTCCTCCACAAAGTCCTTCAAGGCATCGCCCACGCGGTCCTTATTATTCGGAATCAGCGCCGTATGTGGGATGGGCAGTCCCATGGGCCGGCGGAAGAGCGCGGTGACCGCAAACCAGTCCGCCAGCCCGCCCACCATGCCGGCTTCTGCCGCCGCTCGGACGTAGCCCACCCACACAGGTGCCCCGCTTTCCGACGCCTGCCACCACGAACACCCCAAAAAGATCACCGCCGCACCAATCAGGAACGACAGCGCAATCGCCTTCCACCGGCGCAGGTCCGCCCGCCGGGCCTCCTGGTTACCGGCCTGCGGCACGGAAGCGGCACCCGACGATGTCGGCTCCGGTGCCGATGCCGTATCCGTTTCGAGGCCTTCGTCCGCGCGGTGCGTCATGAGTTCTCCTTGGGATTGTGAAGATGTATTCGGGCTTCGGCCATTAAGACTAGTGCGTACTTAAAAGCACTCGACCTCTGCCTTCAGCAATTAAGTTTATGGACACCAAAGAATCTGAACTGAAGTGCCCCAGGTTTTGTTCTGTAAGAGAAGATAGACCCCACCAGCACAAACTTCGTTAGTCCAAGCAGGCGGCCTTATCTTAAAGCACAGGGCGAAATATATGGCTTGCCATATGGCAAGCCATATCCGGTGTTTTTGGGCTGGTGTGAGATGAGATTTTCGTAGTTGGCAAACAACAGCTCTTGGCGCTGACGCTCCGTAGTGAGCTTGCGAGGCGCACCAAATGCCTTATCCACTTCACGGTCGAGCGCGTCGTGGGCTTTCACGAGAGCCGGATCCATCGCGAGCGGGTTGTAGTGCTCGGCCAGCGAGCGTTCTGGGTGCAGCGCGCGGGCATCGAGCACCTTCTTGCCTGCCTTAATAATGCGCTGTCGCGTCTTCTCGTCGAGTTCTGGCACGGGGAAAGTATTCCACGTCAAAGTGTTAGCAAAATTAAGATCAGACTTGAGCCTTCCGCCAACGGCTCGTTGCCACGTAATAAACATGGAGGAAGAAATTAACCCAAATAAAAGCCCCTCGGGGTCAACTGCAACATAGACCTTGTCACCAGCAATAACGTCAGGATCTAAATGAGCAGCGGTGTAGAATTTTCGAGTTTCCGAGACCACACGAGGAATCCCCACGTAAGCACAGTCTGGTTGGTGGTCTTCTTGGAAAAGATAGGGAGTATCAGCTGACCGCTGTGTGGCTTTCTTTTTACTCCCAAGGCGCATTTCGCGTACTGCTTCTACCCGCTTTTTTAGCACTGACGATTTAGAAATATCCGCAGGATTGAAATCATCGTCTCCCATCCATAAACACCAGCGGTCAAGACCGCGCACCAGTTCCCTGCCCATGCGGAAAGGGCGGAGATACTTCGCTGCGATGGGGGCTGCTGCTACTTCTGCATAGTCACCTTTTTCTACAATTAGGTTCCCGCCATCTACTGGTTTTGACCCAAACAGCGCCCGTGGAAGTTCACCACTTAGAGGCTTCATCCGCTTGGTGACCAGTATGCTTGACCCATCTATCAAGTAGGCATTAATTCCTTGACCTACAGGCTGCCCAACGGCTCCGCCTTTCACATCTAGGTAGTCCCACAAGCGAGGCTTAGCCTTGCTATCGCGGGTGAAACCAACAACGACGCAGTGAACAGCAGCCTTGCCCGGTGCCTCAGAGTCCCACTTGAAGGTGCGGTGGGCGAACTTAATCCGCCACCCCTCCCGGAACAAAGGCCCAAACAATGCTGGGACTGGCTGGCCTTGAGTAACCGAGTTGGTAGTCACGTAAGCAAATTCGCCAGAACGGTCGGCAAGAAGGTCTTATTCCTTCGCATGCCAGCCGGTGACGTAATCAAGGTATCCGTCGTAGTCTTTGCCCCAGACCTGCTTCATATCCGCCGTCTGCTCTGCAGTCTTGGTGTACTGGCCAATAAACAGCGGGTTGCCGAAGATATAGGTCTTGGTAGCAGAATCCGGGAGTATGTCTGCCCAATCAAGTTGCAGGGCATTGCCGTGGACAATGTGGGCAGTAATCTTAATCGGCAACCGCTCAGGAGGCCTACCCACAGCATTAGCCAGCTCCTTGTTGGCCTGATGGTCTACAAGGAACATGGCAGTCTCAGCAATCTTGGCAGGCCACCAGTTCAACTCAAAGCCGTAGAACTGGCCGATGGATAGCTTCTGCTCCCACTCAATATTCAGCGACAGGCCTGTTTCACCGCGGCGCTGGCGGATAGCGACAATCACATCTGTTTCAATCCGCCGCAATTCGCGGTAAACCAGCAGGAGGAAGTTGCCAGAACCACAGGCCGGGTCACAGAACACCAGCTCAGACAGGGAGTCGCGGAAGCGCTCTAATGCGGCTACTGACGTCGACGGAGAAGACACCAGTTTGTCCGCCTCCGCTCGAAGCTCGTCTAGGAAAAGCGGACCGATGGTCTTCATTATGTTGGCCTTAGACGTGTAGTGTTCGCCGTCGCTGCGGCGAGCCTCCTTCGACTTAACCAATTGGAACAAGGAACCAAAGACGGAGACGTCGATAGTCGACCAATCGAAGTCGCAGGCAGCAAGCAGGGCTTTACGCATCTGGTAGTCGAAGTATTCTGAGGCCAACGGCTCAGCAAACAAAGCACCATTGACATACGGGAACTTCGCCAACGTTGACGGCAAACGCTTAGCCCGCTTCTCCGGGGCGGTATTGAGTACGCTAAATAGCTCATTGAGCTGCGGGCCGAGAGACTCTGGGGTGGTTTCATTGCGCACAAAGTCCGCAAACAAATGCGGAGTATCCCAGAGCCCTGCGTCATCGCCGAAGAGAAGGAAGAGGATACGGGTGAGGTAGATAGAGGTGCGCATGACGCGCTCGTCTTCTTCCTCCGGCGTGGTGGGAGCCTCATCACCGACGGCTTCGTCCACGTCGTCGCCGTTCATAGCACGGAAGAGCTCCACCATTAGCCGGGAAGCTTCCAGGGACGCCTTTTCTTCTTCCCGGTAGGCGGTGGTTTCGTAGTCGGCGAGGAAAGCAAGCTGGTCGACGTGCTCGTCAATCTCCTCTAAGGGAAACGTAATATCCCAGTCGGCACTATCGCCTACATAGTTGCGGTTAAGACGGGTACCCCGCAGGGTCTCGAAGTTGGAGCAGACAACATAGGCCGGCATGTGCGAGTTCGCGATAGTACCGCCCAACAGGTAATCGAGGGGCCTGGGCGTGGGCGTCGTCGAGCGGGACGCCGAGGAACTTGGCCTAGCCTATGACTTTGCCGGGCATGAACATGTCGATCTTGCCGGTGCGCCCCGTTGAGGCGCGTTTAGCGCTGCGTTGGTACAGGTACAGATCGCGGGCGTTGACACCAAAGCAGTCGAGCAGATCGCCCCAGAACTGTTGGTCGTGACTCGACTCGGTCGCAGGACGGTTTTCCGCCTCCCATTGCTTAATGCGGTCAAGCCACCGGAGTTTGAACTCGGTGAGATTGTGGCGAATGGTAGCGCGGTCAAAAACAGTCGTAGGGGCCATAACCATAAAGCATATAAGCCCACGCATCTAATGCCTGCCAAGGCAGGCGCTTTGGACCACTTCCCTACCGCAGGGGGCTGTGAATAGCCTGCGAAAAATGCAGTACACAGACCATTCACCCTGCTATTTCGCCTGGCCTCCTGCTTGTCCACCCACACTTGCACGGCCCCAAGAGCAGCAATCAAAACAACAGTGAGGAGGGGGCGTCGGCAAGTGCTGTTTAAAGCAATGAAATGTTGGCGCCTTCTTGGGTCTTTGGCGGTCGATATGCAACAACCCCCGCTTCCTTGCATGGCGTGCATGCTGTGGGGAGCGGGGGTTGTTGGGTGCTTGGCCTAAGAGCGAATACTAGTTAACGCGGCCGGTTTCCTTGCGGTACTTGCGGTAGTAGCGGCGGCCGTAGTGGACGGAGCCTACCGCAGCGATGGCCACAATGACTAGGGCGATGATGCCGATGATCATGGTCAGGGTGTAGTCACTCTCGCCTGCGGTGCCCAGCGGAGTATCCCACACGCCAAGGCCCCAAATGATGATGCCGGCAGCCGGGAGGCAAGACATCATCAGACCCATGCCCACCCAGGTGGAGGTGCGCAGGAGGGAAGAGTGAGGAGCACCGAAGGACACGGGATCGTAGCCCTCAATGTAGGTGTCCTGAATCTTGCCGGAGAACTCCGGGTAGGTCTCGCTGGTGTAGTCAGCGACTGCATGGGTGTTATCGCTCATGGCGGAGTCTTTCTGTCTTTCTCTCGTTCCTAGTATTCCTACGGAATAACCTTAGCTTAGTCGTCCTTGCCACGGAAAGCAGCACGTGCACGTTCGCGGGTAACCGCGGAAACCGCGGTCAGCGGAACGCCGGCCGGGCAAACGTCAGCACACTCACCGTAGAGGGAGCAGTGACCAAAGTTGGCTTCCAGATCATCGACCATGTTGCGGGCACGGCGGCCACGCTCTTCCTTGCCCAGCGGCATGAGGGAGAGGTGCACCAGCTTTGCGCCGGTAAACAGGTGAGCCGCACCGTTCGGGCAGGCAGCAACGCAGGCACCGCAGCCAATGCAGGCAGCGTGGTCCAGCGAGTATTCGGAGGTCTCATGGTTGATGTGCATGGTATCCGCATCCGGAGCGGTACCAGCATCCATGGAGACGTAACCGCCCTGCTCCATCACGTGATCCAGGGCCGCGCGGTCCACGATCATGTCCTTGATGACGGGGTAGGCAGCGGAGCGGAAAGGCTCCAGCTTGATGGTCTGGCCGTCCGTGAAGTTGAACAGGCGCTGCTGGCAGGCCGGGGTGTTCTGGCCAGGGCCGTGCGGGCGGCCATTGACGGTCAGGCCACAGGTGCCACAGATGCCCTCACGGCAGTCGGAAGCGAAGGCAAAGGGCTCTTCGCCACGCTCAATGTAGCCCTCATTGACGTGGTCCAGCAGCTCCAGGATGGACATCTGCTCAGAGGCATCATCCACCTGGACGGTCTCGAAGTGGCCTTCTTGGGTCGGTCCGGCTTGACGCCAGATCTCAAGTGTCAGTTTCATTACTTGTAGTTCCTTGTCATCAGCGGGATCGAATCAAAGTACAGCGGCTCGGCGTGACGGATGAACTCGTTCTTATTAGCACCTGGCTCCCAGGCGGAAACAAAGCACCAGTTCTCGTCGTCGCGTTCTGCCTCGCCGTCTTCGGTCAGGTGGTCCTCACGGAAGTGGGCGCCACAGGACTCATCGCGGTCCAAAGCGTCGACACACATGAGCTCGCCCAGATCCAGGTAGTCAGCAACGCGCAGGCCGTATTCCAGCACCTGGTTCATGTCGTTGGCCTCGCCCGGAATGCGGACATTAGCCCAGAAGTCCTCGCGCAATGCGCGAACCTTGTCGATGGCGACCTTGAGATCCTCGACGTTACGGGACACACCGCAACCCCAGTAGAGGATATCGCCCAGCTGGCGGTGGTAGTAGGCCGGACCGTGCGGGTCCTCGCCACGCACGCCCATCAGGCGGTCAATACGCTCCTGTGCCTGTGCCACTGCAGCCTGTGCTTCCTGGGAGTCCTCAGCAAGCTTCTCCTCACCAAGGTGATCGGCCAAGTAGTTCGGGATGGTAAACGGCAGGGTGAACCAGCCATCCACAGAAGCCGACAGCAGGGAGTTAGCACCCAGACGGTTTGCACCGTGGTAGGTCCAGGAGCACTCACCGGCGGCAAATAGGCCGTCGATAGCGGTCATCTCGTTGAAGTCGGTCCACAGACCACCCATGGTGAAGTGACAAGTCGGAGCGATGCGCATCGGAGTCTCGTAGGCGGACTCGCCAATGGCCTCTTCGTACATCTCGATGAGGTTGGAGTAGCGCTCACGGATCTTATCCTTGCCCAGACGCTCGATGGCGTCACGGAAGTCCAGGTACACCGAGTTGTGCAGCGGGCCCACGCCCAAGCCCTTGTTGATCTGCTGGGAGATGGCGCGGGAAGCAACGTCACGCGGGACCAGGTTGCCGAATGCCGGGTAGCGGCGCTCCAAGAAGTAGTCGCGCTCCTCTTCCGGAATCTCATTAGCCGGGCGGTCATCTTCCGGCTTAATCGGAGACCAGATACGGCCATCGTTACGCAGGGACTCCGACATAAGGATGGTCTTGGACTGCCAATCGGAGTTGACCGGAAGACCCGTTGGGTGGAACTGGATGAATGCCGGGGAAGCCAGGTACGCGCCGTTTTCATACGCACGCATCATGCCGCCAGCATTGGAGTTTTTAGCCAACGTGGACATGTGGAACACGTTGCCGTAGCCGCCAGTACCCAGGATGACGGCGTGCCCGGTGAAGGCGGTGAGCTCACCGTTAATCAGGTTGCGGGTGACGATGCCGCCCGCACGCTTCTTACCGCCATCGTTATAGGTGATGATTTCCTGCAGGTCGTGGTGAGCGAAAAGCTCCACATTGCCCAAGCCGATCTGGCGGTAGAGCGCAGAAGTGGTGGACAGCTGCAGCTGCTGGCCTGTTTGGCCACGCGTGTAATAGGTACGGGAGACCTGCACACCGCCGAAGGAACGGGTAGCCAGGGTGCCGCCGTACTCGCGGGCGAATGGGGCGCCGATGGCGTTCATGTGGTCAATCACGCGCACGGACTCGTTGGCCAAGCGCCAGCAATCGGACTCGCGGCAGCGGTAGTCGCCGCCCTTCACGGTGTCCTTGGTGTGGCGGTAGGCGGAGTCATTGTCCACCTTCTTGGCACGGGAGGAGTTAACACCACCCTGTGCGGCGACAGAGTGCGCACGACGCGGGGAGTCATGGAAGGTGAAGACCTTCACCTTGTAGCCCAGCTCGCCCAGCGCGGCCGCAGCGGAGCCGGCGGATAGGCCGGTACCAACCACGAGGACTTCAAACTTGCGGCGGTTCAGCGGGGAAACCAGCTGCATGTGGTCCTTCTGGTGGGACCACATATCCTTCATCGGCACGCCGTGCGGCTCTTTAGATTCGAGGATCTTGCCGGCGGTGACGCCCGGAACAACGGACTGTGGGTGCGAGAAATTTGGGTGCTCGCGCTTGAGTTCAGTATTAGTCATTGGTCTCTAACTCCTTTAGCTGACCAAGCCCAGGGCAACGGATAAAGGCATAACGATGTTGCCGATGCAGACAACGGCCGGGATGACGTACGCCAGGATTAGGAAGGTCTGACGCCACTTCGCACCGGTGATACCCAGGTCAGAGGCGGCAAGGCGAATGCCGTGGGTGAGGTGCAGGAACAGGAAGCACATAGCGATCACGTACACGATGGTGACCGGCCAGCGGCTGAAGGTGGCGATCATATTGGCCTTCACCGCGCCCTCTGCAAAGTCGCCGGGGGCGAAAGGCTGCACGCCCATAGTCAGGTCCAGCAGGTGGAAGATGATGAACAGCAGCAAGACGATGCCGGAGACCAGCATGGTCTTGGTGGCGAAGGAATCTAGGCCACCCATGAGGTTGCTGCGGCGGAACTTGCCGCGGGACGCCTTGGAGCGGGCAGTCAAAGCGATCGCGCCGTAGATATGGGCGATGATGGCAACCAGCAGGACGGCGCGAATGATCCACAATGCGCCCTCATGCGGGAACAACGGCTCGCCCATGGAGCGCAGGAATGCACCGTATTCATCCAGCGCCTCTTCGCCGCCGTGCGCCGGCAAGTACAACTTCAGGTTGCCGGCCATGTGGCCAACAACGAAGAGGGCGAAAAGCAGGCCAGTGACGGCCATGATGAGCTTCAGAACCCAGGAGGGCACTCCCGGCTTCTGACGGATTGGTTCGTTAGTAATGTGGCCGTGAGCTACTGCCTCACGGTCGGGATTTCTTAAAGTCATGACACCTCCATTGTCGTCCTCACCTTAACCGGGCTTAACCGCTGGTTACCAGTCAATTCCGGCGGTGTTTCACCTAACGGTACGGCGGTACGGTTAAAGTCAGAGTTCTTTTAGGCAAGGGTTGCCTTAAAAGCCTCGGGGCAAAACGTCACTACCTTGGCTGCTCGGAATTCCGCAATATTGACGTTGCGTAATTTCCTCCGCAATTGTGAACTTGGCCACCCGGTGTTACTGGAGTGACCGCCTTACCCCTTTATGCGTCAAACTTTCGCATGAAACCCACATGCAGCACACAAGGAGGTGAACATTCTTTGCAAGATCTTTGCGATTAGGGTGCACACCCGCAGGCCAGCCAGTAACCTTGCCGGCATGAGTAAGACGTATGTGGGATCCCGCCTTCGCCAGCTTCGCCGTGAGCGCGATCTCAGTCAGGCTTCCCTTGCTGCGACGCTGGGGCTCTCTGCCAGCTACGTCAATCAGATCGAGCACGACGTCCGCCCGCTCACTGTCCCGGTGCTCCTGCGCATCACGGAAGTCTTCGGCGTCGATGCCACCTTCTTCTCCCGTGACGATGACTCCCGCCTTCTTGCCGAGATCCAGGACGTCATCCAGGACAAGGAGCTCTGCCCCTCCCCTGTCGAGCTGCAGGAGCTCTCCGAGCTGGTCTATAACCACCCCACCGTGGCCCGCACGCTGGTAGACGTCCACCGCCGCTACCGCAATGTGCGCGATAAGCTCTCGCTGGCCACCGATGCCCGCCGCACCACCGAGGCCACCCAGGCCCTATCCATGCCGCACGACGAGGTGCGCGACTTCTTCTACGCTCGCCAAAACTACTTGGACGATTTGGACCACCATGCAGAGCAGCTTGCCGACGCCCTCTCGGTCACCCAATTCGGCATCCGCGACACCGAACACGCCCTGGCCCAGCGCCTGCGCGATCGCCACAATGTTGATATCCACATCACTTCACAAATGGATGGCACGTTGCACAGCTTTGACCGCGAGACCCGCGAGTTCCGGCTCGCCTCGCGCTTGAGCGAAGGCCAGCGCGCCTTCCGCATGGCCGCGGAGCTGAGCTTCCTTGAGGCCGGGGAGGACATCGCCGCCCTAGTGGAGGAGGAGCCGTTTACCTCGGACGCCTCGCGTAACCTGGCCCGACGCGGATTGGCCAGCTACTTCGCCGCCGCCACCGTAATGCCCTATGCACTGATGCATTCCGAAGCCGAGCGCTCGGGCTACGACGTAGAATACCTCTGCCAGGTCTTCGGCGTGGGCTATGAATCCGTCGCCTCCCGCCTGTCCACCCTGCAGCGCGATAACCTGCGCGGCATTCCTTTTACCTTTGTCCGCGTCGACCGCGCCGGAAACATGTCCAAGCGCCAATCCGCCACCGGCGTGCACTTTTCCAATAATGGCGGCACCTGCCCGCTGTGGAATGTCTACGAGACCTTCACCCAGCCCGGCATTATCTCCCGCCAGCTGGCCCAAATGCCCGATGGCCGCAACTACCTGTGGATTTCACGTGCCGTCCAGCACCACCAGGGGCGTTTTGGCGATACCGATAAGCTCTTCGCCATTGGCCTAGGCTGCGAAGCCCGCCACGCCGACCGCACCGTCTACGCCGAGGGGCTCGATCTCAGCGATCTCTCCTCGGCCACCCCCATCGGCTCCGGCTGCCGCACGTGCCCGCGCGAGAACTGCGCGCAACGCGCCTTCCCACCCATCAACGAGGTCATCAACGTCGATGCCCACCGCTCCGCCGTGGCACCGTACTAACGCTGCCACCCCGGTGGAATGCACATAAAAAAGCGGCACCGCGGCCCGCCTCCCTCCAACGAGGGGCGAACGGTGCGGTGCCGCTGGCGTCGCACTCAAAGGCGACGTCGGCAAGCAGCCCTGCTTAGAGGTTAATCATGTGGCCGCCAATACCCTCGGCAGCTTCCTTCATGGCCTCAGAGAGGGTCGGGTGGGTGTGAACGTTGCGGCCGATTTCCTCAGCGGTGAGGTCGAAGCGCTGCGCCAGGGTCAGCTCTGGCAGCAGCTCGGAAACGTTGGAGCCCACCATGTGGCCGCCGATGAGCTCGCCGTATTCGCCGTCCGCGATGAGCTTGACAAAGCCCGCGGTCTCGTTCAGGCCGGCAGCCTTGCCATTAGCGGAGAACGGGAAGGTAGCGACCTTAATGTCGCGGTCCGCGAACTTCTCCTTGGCAGCCTCTTCGGTGTAGCCGAAGGAAGCGACCTGCGGGTTGCAGAAGGTAGCGCGCGGCATATTCATGTAGTCGCCCAAAAGCTGGGTCTCCACGCCGGCGATGGTCTCTGCAGCCACAACGCCCTGGGCCTCAGCAACGTGGGCGAGCTGCAGCTTCGCGGTGACGTCACCGATGGCGTAGATGTGGTCGACGTTGGTGCGCATGGTGTCATCGATGGCGATGGCGCCGCGCTCGGTGAGCTCAACGCCGGTGTTCTCTAGGCCAAAGCCCTCGGTGCGCGGGGCGAAGCCGATGGAAATCATGGCACGGTCCACGGTAAGGGTATCCTGCTTGGAGCCGTCCTTGGACTCGACCTCAACGGTGACGTCACCGCCATTGTCCTTCACGGAGGTGGTCTTGTAGCCGGTCAGCAGCTTGACCCCCAGCTTCTTGTATTCCTTGGCAATGGCCTTGGAAACATCCTTGTCCTCATTCGGCAGGACGCGGTCCATGAACTCCACGATGGTGACGTCCACGCCGTAGTTTGCCAGCACGTAGGCAAACTCCATGCCGATGGCGCCGGCACCGACGATAACCATGGACTTTGGGGCCTCATCGTTGAGGATCTGCTCCTCGTAGGAGACGATGTTGCCGCCCAGCTCCACGCCCGGCAAGGACTTGACCACGGAACCGGTAGCGATGATGCAGTCATCGAAAGTGACGGTCTTGCCCTTGTCATCGCCCTCGGTGATTTCGATGGTTTTATCGTCCTTGAAGGAGCCCAGACCGTTGATCTCGGTGATCTTATTCTTCTTCATCAGGTAATGAACGCCCTTGACGATGCCCGCGGAAACCTTGCGGGAACGCTTGTGGGCAGCACCGAAGTCGAAGGAGACATCGCCGGAGATGCCAAAGTCCTTGGCCTCATGGTTAAAGGTGTGGGCAACCTCAGCGTTCTTCAGCAGCGACTTGGAAGGGATGCAACCTACGTTGAGGCAGACACCGCCCCAGTACTGCTTCTCGATTACGGCAACTTTCTTACCAAGCTGAGCTGCACGGATGGCGGCCACGTAGCCGCCAGGGCCCGCGCCGAGTACTACTACGTCATAATGTTCATTAGTCACGCCCTTTAGGATACGTAACTTTCCCCTCCATGTCGCGCATTGGGCCACACTCCCTTGCCCGAGTACCCCACGCTTCGGGGGTAAAACGCACAAAGGCCCTGCACGGTGGCGTCGGCAAGCGCGCGACGCCCCCCACGCAGGGCTATGGGCTCGGTGTTTTAGAACAGGCCGAGAGCCAGTGCGGCGGTGGAGGACATGGAGGAACCGGTGTGCAGGAACTGGCCCAGAACTTCGTTGATGGATACGAGGATGGAATCGAAAACGTTCATTATGCTTCTTTCTGTGTTTTTACTTACCTAGAGCGAGGGATGGGCCCGCGGTTGGGGACCGCATTATTCACACGTTTAGTACTAGCGGAGATTGTAGCGCCACCGTTACATACTTACGCGCTGCGTTCAGAATTATGACACACAAACCACATGCGTCACAGGTTTTGCTACATTAAAAGGGCTATTAAGACATAGGATCTTGCTAACACTCCCGCTTTGCGGAACGATACCTATTGAGAAGATTCTCTTAACTCGAGGAAGCTAAAAATATGCATACTTTGCGCTCTATCGGCTCCAGCGTCGCAGGCATCGCCATCGCGGCAGGAGTCCTCTCCGCCCCCATCGCCTCCGCCGTCGAGCCGGCCGAAATTCAGGGCGACGCTACCCTGTCCACCATCCGCGAGGTAAACCTCACCAACCCGGCGGATCCGGAAAACATCAATTACGCCATCACCACCGAAGGTGAAAACCGCGTGGTGGATATTGCCGAGCTGAAAGATAAGGACAAGTGGAAGGGCTATGCCTTCGGCCATAAAAGCAAGGCCGGCAACCACTACGGCGACCACGTCAAGGTCATGACCGCAACGTCTGACGCCATGGGCGGCCGCGAGGTCCCGCTTGCAGTCATCACCCCGGACGGCAACTTTGAAAAGAAGCGCCCCACCTTGTACCTGCTCAACGGCGCCGGTGGCGCTGAGCAGGGCATGGACTGGATCACTGCCACCGCGAAGAGCGACGTCAACCCCGAGCAAGAGGGCGTGCAGGACATGGTGGATTTCTACACGTCCAAGGACGTCAATGTAGTCATTCCCCAGGCCGGCGCCTTCTCCTACTACACCGACTGGGTAGACACCCCGAATAATGGCTACCTCAAGGGCCCGCAGAAGTGGGAAACCTTCCTCACTAAGGAACTGCCGGGCGCATTGGAATCTCAAATCGGCGGCAACGGCAAGCGCGGCATCGCCGGCATGTCCATGTCCGCGACCTCCTCCCTGCTACTAGCAGAGCACAACCCAGGCTTCTACAACGCCGTGGGCTCCTTCTCCGGCTGCGCCGCAACCTCCCGCCCACTGCCGCGCCTGTACACCCAGCTGACCGTCAATCGGGGTGGCGGCTCGGCCGATCAGATGTGGGGCGCTATGGGCAGCGACTACAACGTGTACAACGACGCTCTTGTCAACGCCACTCCGAAAAACTTGGGCCCATCCGAGACCTATGTCTCCGTGAACAGCGGCCTAGGCGGCGCCAATGACTGGGGTGTTCCGGGGTCTTCCACGCTGCTGGTTGAAGGCGGTGTCATCGAGGCCGCAATGAGCTCTTGCACCCATGACCTCAAGGCCAAGATGGATTCCCAGGGTATGAAGGCGGACTGGAACTTCCGCAATACCGGCACCCACTCCTGGCCGGGCTGGCGCGATGACATTTTCTCCTCGTGGAAGACCTTCGAGCGCGGCTTTGCCAAGGACGCTGCTGAGGCACCGGCCGCACCAGCGGTAGAGGCTAATGAGCTTTCCGTTGATGCTCCGCAGGCGGAGCAAGATGCGCAGGTCAAGGATGCCCCGAGTGCCGCTGAGCAGTCCCCGGATAAGGATTTTGTTGAGGACATGGGCGCTGAGGGTACCGAGGCTGCTGGAGCCCCAGAGGCCGTCGGCGCTGCGGAATAGGTAGCGCGGAAGTATAATCAGCGAGTTCATTAACTACAGGAAAGAAGCACTATGAAGCGTCTTAGCTCCATCCTTGCCGCCACCGTCGTGTGCGCAGGCCTAGCTTGCACCCCAATCGCGGGTGCCGCACAGCTCACCCCACAGCAGGTGGCAGGCAACGCCACCCAGTCCACCTTGGCCCCGCTGGAGGTCACCCCAGAACTGGAGCAGCAGACCTGGTACCAGAAGTACAAGGACGATCCGCGCGTCGAAAAGCTGCAGGCCACCTCCCCTGCCATGAACGGCCGCGAGATTCCGCTGGCCGTCATTCGCGCGACGGATGAGAACCGCCCGACCATCTACCTGCTCAATGGCGCAGGCGGCGCGGAGCAGGACATGGACTGGCTGAAGCTTTCCGATGCCGTTGATTTCTACCACTCCAAGAACGTCAACGTGGTTATCCCGCAGGCCGGTGCTTTCTCCTACTACACCGACTGGGTCTCCGAGCCGAACTCCAAGTACCTCAAGGGGCCACAGAAGTGGGAAACCTTCCTCACCAAGGAACTGCCGGGCGCCATCGAGGGCCATATCAAGGCCGATAATCACCGTGCCATCGCGGGCATGTCCATGTCCGCGACCTCCTCCCTGCTGCTGGCAGAGCACAACCAGGGCTTCTATGACGCCGTCGGTTCCTACGCCGGCTGCGCGGCCACCGCTTACCCGGTAGAGCACAAGGCCGTTGAGCTTACCGTCAACCGCGGCGGCGCTACCACGGAGCAGATGTGGGGCCCGTTCGGCTCTCCCACCAACCGCTATAACGATGCAATGATGAACCACGAAAAGCTGCGCGGCACGGAGCTGTACATCTCTTCCGGTTCCGGCCTGGCCGGCAAGGAGGATACTTTCTCCTATAACGTGGCTAAGGGCTATAACCCTGCTACCGCTGCTTTGGGCTCCGCTCAGTTGCAGGTGGAGGGCGGCGCCATCGAGGCAGGTGTGAATTACTGCACCCACAATTTCAAGGCCAAGCTGGACCAGGCTGGCATCCCGGCCACCTATAACTTCCGCAATACCGGCACCCACTCTTGGCCGCACTGGATTGCGGACCTTAAGGACTCCTGGCCGGTCTTCGAGCGCGCTTTCAATAAATAAGCTCGTTTCTTTCCGCGGCTGAAAGGGCGGTAGGCTTGCAGCATTATGAAGTTGCTTCCTACCGCCCTTTCGCGTACTCACACTGACCCTTATACCGGCGTGGATTTTAACCTCGGTTTTGAGGTCTTGCACTACACGCTGGATCTGACCTATCGCGTGGAGCCCAACCTGCTCCAAGGCGAGGCTACTTTGACTATCCGGGCCGACGAAGATTTAACGTCCCTGACCCTAGACTTGGGCGGGGCAATGGTGGCCCGGCGCGTGACCGCAAAGAGCGCGCCGCGGGTGGCTAAGTTCCGCCAGTCTTCCGGCAAGCTGCGCCTGCGTTTTGCTGAGGAGATTGCCGCTGGTACGGAATTTGATCTGGTCATTCGCTATGGCGGCAGCCCGCGGCCGATCCGCACCACCTGGGGCGAGATTGGCTGGGAAGAAACCGAGTCCGGTTCGCTGGTGGCCAGCCAGCCCAATGGCGCGCCGAGCTGGTTCCCCTGCGACGATACGCCGTCTGAAAAGGCGCTCTATGACATCATCATCACGGCCGATGATCCCTTCATCGTGGTATCCAATGGTGACCTCCTCTCCCGCCGGGCGGGCGGCTCCACCACGCAGTGGCACTACCGCACCCGCGAGCCCATGGCTACCTATCTGGCGACGGTCCAGGTAGGCGAGTTCTCTAATTTTGCTTTGGGGCCTTCCACGCGCGCCTGGGCGCCAGCCGAGTTGCGCGAACGCGTGCTGGATGAGTTTGCCCAGCAGCAAGAAATGGTGGACTTCTTCGCCTCCATTTACGGCCCTTACCCGTTTGCGGATTACCAGGTGGTCATCACGGAAGATGAGCTGGAAATACCGCTGGAGGCGCAAGGCCTGTCCATTTTTGGCTCCAACCACATTAAGGGCGACCACGCCTTCGAGCGCCTTATCGCGCACGAGCTTTCCCACCAATGGTTTGGCAATTCCGTGGGCCTGGGCGAGTGGAAGGATATCTGGCTCAACGAGGGCTTTGCCTGCTACAGCGAGTGGCTATGGGCCGAGCACAAGGGTGAGACCACCGCGCACGAGGCGGCGCGTTCCCACTACCATGTCTTGGGACGCAAGGCACAGGACCTCACCGTTTCTGATCCAGGTGCGCGCGATATGTTCGATGACCGCGTGTATAAGCGCGGCGCCTTGGCTGTGCATGCCATTCACCGCCTGCTTGGCGATGCCTTCTTTACCACCCTCCGCAGCTACCTCACCGAACACCAGCATTCGGTGGTAGAGCCTGCCATGTTGTTGGATGCCTTCCGCGCCGCCGCTCCTGACGCCGCGCTTTTCGACGCCACCGTAGATACCTGGCTCAACCAGAAGGATCTCCCCTCCTTCCCGAGTTAGTGGTTTTGACCCCGTTTCGCGGGGTTTAATCTGCGTTTGCTTGGGGAATGCCTAATCCATTGACCAATCCCTTCTTTCCTGTTGACGGGGTGTTTTATCTGGGTAGAATAGAACATGTAAACGAAAAGGAAGGGAGGGATCATGCAGACCACCAAGCATGCGGAGATAGACTCCGCCATCGCGCAGGTTGCCACTGGGCTAACCCAGCTGCGCAGCCTCATGCAGGATCCTTCCGATCTTTCCTTCGAGCTTCTTCACCCCCATTTCGAACACCTGGAGCGAGCACTAGGAAATAAGTCCACCATCGACGCCGCTTTTGCTTTCATTGCAGAGCGCGATGACGCCGGCCGCCGCGTAGGCTCTTCCAAGGCCAAGGACTACCTGACCACGCGCCTAGGTCTTACTGATGCCGAGGCCGCCGCCCGCCTGCGCAATGGCAAGAACCTCTTCGCGCCCATCCCTGATCCGGAGCCCACTCCCCCTGCGGACCCCGATGCCGATGCGGCTGCACGCGCGAAGACCGAAGAGGAAGCCCGCCGCCGCGCCGACCGCGAGCGCCGCGAGGAGGAAAAGCGCCGCAAGAAGCTTTTCGAAGAAGAGCCCATCCCCGAACGCATCCTCAACCTCATCGAGAACGAACTGCGTAGCCTCAGCAAGTACGCCACCCCCGGCCCGAGCGAGCTGCGCAACCAAGCCCTCGAGCAGGCCAAGCGTCGCTCCTTCGATTCCCTGCGCGAGTGGCTTCGCAAGGCCATCCGCAAGGCGAATAAGCACGCCCTCAACCCAGCTGGCGAGCCCGACCCACACGCCGCTACCCGCAAACGCCGCTTTAGCATCTCCCGCCAAGACGCCGACGGCGGCGTGCATATCTCCGGATACCTGGACGCATCTGCGGCCGCCATCCTCGCCAGCGCCTTTGCTCCCGCGAAAAATAAGGGCAGCGCAGATCTCAGCGCCGAGGATGATACCCGCACCTACGCCCAGCGCATGGCGGACCAATTAACCGCCGCCCTGTCGAGCTACCTTTCCGCCACCCAAAAGAACTCCGACGGCCTCGGTTCCTTCTTCGTTGCCACCACCTTGGAGGAACTGGAGGCAATGGGCGGCGATACCCGCTTCGCCACCAGCACCGGCATCGAGCTCACCCCGCTCGACCTCCTCCGCCTGGGCGGTGCACAGCACGATTTCTTCTGCGCCGTGGATGAGAAAGGCTTCCCACTCGAGCTTGGCCGCACCAAGCGCACCGCTTCCCTCTGGCAGAAGCTTGCCCTAGCGGCCTCCGAGCTCGTCTGCACCCACCCCGAGTGCCACCGCCCTTGGCAGGATTGCGACGTCCACCACCTCCAAGCCTGGTCCCACGGCGGTGCCACCGACCTCAAGAATCTCACGCTGTTGTGCCGCCGACACCACGTGGACAATAACGACTACCGCGATGGCCGCAACGGAATGGGACACGCCGAACGAGACCGCGACACGAGCCGGGTAGGATACCGAGCCGCCCACACCAGCGGGCTATCGCCCACCGTGGAGGTCAACGAACACCCCGCCGCGGAACAAGCCCCGGCCCGCAGGCTCACCGATCCGCCTTCGCCACCGCCGTCACCCCCGGGCGCGGCCTGACCGGGGCTCGCGGCCTGCCACAGCCGCGCACCCGACTGCCCTACACTGGATAACCATGCAAACGATGCTCGTTACTGGCGGCGCCGGTTTTATCGGCGCCAATTTCGTGCGCCTAATGTGCCAGGCGCGCCCCGATACCCGCGTTACGGTGCTGGACAAGCTCACTTACGCCGGAAACTGCGCCAACCTCGCCGGGCTGGATATCGACTTCGTGGAGGGCGATATCGCCGATCCCGCAACGGTGGAACCGCTCGTCGCCGCCGCCGATGCGGTCGTTCACTTCGCCGCCGAATCCCATAACGACAATTCTTTGCGGGATCCCTCGCCCTTTCTTTACACGAATGTCGTGGGCACATTCACTCTCCTAGAGGCCTGCCGGAAGCACGATACCCGCTTCCATCATGTCTCTACCGACGAGGTTTTCGGCGACCTCGAGATTGGGGCTGACACCAAGTTTAGCGAGCACACCGCCTACGCTCCCTCCAGCCCGTATTCGGCAACCAAGGCGGGTTCTGACCACCTCGTGCGCGCATGGGTGCGTTCCTTCGGGCTGCGCGCCACCATCTCGAACTGCTCCAATAATTACGGGCCATACCAGCACATTGAGAAGTTCATCCCCCGCCAGATCACCAATATTCTCTCCGGCCACACCCCCAAGCTTTATGGCACGGGCGAGCAGGTGCGCGATTGGATCCACGTCGATGACCACAACGACGCAGTGCTCGCCATCGTCGAGCGTGGCCAGATTGGTGAGACCTACAATATCGGGGCGGACCAGAAAGATATTAATAATAAGCAGGTCATCGAGCTTATCTGCGAGATCATGGGCCACACCCGCGATGGACACGCCCTCTATGAGCATGTTGCGGACCGACCCGGCCATGACCAGCGTTATGCCATGGACGCCGCCAAGCTGCGCCGCGAACTGGGATGGACCCCGCGGTTCACGGATATCCGCGCCGGTCTCGAAGACACCATCGCCTGGTACCGCGAAAACGAAGATTGGTGGAAACCCGAGAAGGAAGACGTCGAAACCCGCTATAAGCAGCAAGGACAGTAAATATGCACATAACTGAAACCGCCATCCCGGGACTGCTCATTATCGGCCTCGACGTACACGGGGACAACCGCGGCTGGTTCAAGGAGAATTGGCAGCGCGAAAAACTCACCGAGCTCGCGCCCGAACTCGCAAGCTTCCAGCCAGTGCAGAACAATATTTCTTATAACCACGCCGGAGCCACCCGCGGCCTGCACGCCGAGCCGTGGGACAAGCTGGTCTCGGTGGCGCAGGGCAAAATCTTCGGCGCGTGGTGCGATTTGCGCGAGGGCTCGGAGAGCTTTGGCGAGGTCGTCACCCACGAGGTGGGACCGGAGACTGCGGTGTTTGTGCCGCGGGGCGTCGCCAATGGCTTTCAGGCCCTGGAGGAAACCTCCTACTGCTACCTTGTCAATGAGCATTGGTCGGCCGAGGCGCTCTATTCCGCGGTGAACCTCAACATCATAGACTGGCCCCTAGAACCCACCGAGATTTCGAAGAAGGACAAGCAGCACCCCGCCCTCGAAGACGTGAGCCCGATGCCCGCCCGCCGCATCCTTGTCACGGGCGCGAATGGGCAGTTGGGGCGGGCGTTGAAGCGTCTGCTTGCCGACGCCGAATTTTGCACCCACGCCGAATTCGACATCACCAACCCACCCGCACGGAATTGGAAGCAGTACTCCGCCATCATTAACTGCGCGGCGTATAACGACGTCAACGGCGCCGAAAGCGACCGCGCCGCCGCTTGGGCTGTCAACGCGGAAGGGCCTGCAAAGCTGGCGCGCATCGCCGCGGAAAACCAGATCACGCTGGTACACGTCTCGAGCGACTATATCTTCGATGGAGCTAACGAGGTCCATACCGAGGAGGAGCTACCGTCGCCATTGAGTGCGTATGGGGCGTCGAAAGCCGCGGGCGATACCGCCGCGCAGACCGCGCCACAGCACTACGTCATCCGCACCTCGTGGGTATTTGGCGAGGGCGAGAATTTCATGTCCACCATGCGCCGCTTGGCCAATAGGGGCGTGGAGCCGAAGGTTATCCATGACCAGCGCGGGCGGCCCACGTTTGCCGAGGATCTTGCCAAAGGCATCGTGCACCTGCTCAAATCCGGAGCGGAGTACGGCGTGTATAACCTGTCCAACTCGGGCGATACCGTGGGCCGCGATGAGATTGCCATGGCCGTATTCATCGGACTCGGCCACGATCCGGCCGAGGTCACGCCGGTGAGCACCGAGCAGTACCGCGACATCGCGGGGCCCGAGGCGCCGCGCCCCAAGGAATCTACGTTCGCGCTGGATAAAATCGAAGCCACTGGGTTCAAGCCGCAGAATTGGCGCGCGGCGCTTGCCCTGTACCTGGCGCTGTACCCGGAGGATTAAATGAAAGGCATCATCCTGGCCGGCGGTTCCGGCACGCGGCTCTACCCGATTACCAAGGGCATCTCGAAGCAGCTCATGCCCATTTATGACAAGCCGATGATTTACTACCCGCTAACCACGCTCATCCAGGCGGGCATTCGGGAGATCCTCATCATCACTACCCCTGAAGATGCAGGCGCCTTCCAGCGCCTCTTTGGTGATGGCTCCCAGCTCGGGCTCATGATCGATTACGCGGTCCAGCCGCGGCCGGAGGGGCTCGCACAGGCCTTCTTGATTGGCGAGGATTTCATTGGCGATGACAGCGTCGCACTCGTGCTCGGCGATAATATCTTCCACGGCTTCGGCGGCGAGCTCGCCCACTGCCAGGATCCGGAGGGCGGCATCATTTTCGCCTACGAGGTCTCGGATCCGCAGCGCTACGGCGTGGTGGAATTCGACGCCGCAGGCCATGCGCTCAGCATCGAGGAAAAGCCGGAGGTCCCGCGGTCTAACCACGCTGTGGTGGGCTTGTACTTTTATGACAACTCCGTGGTGGAAATAGCCAAGGGCATCGAACCCAGCGGCCGCGGCGAACTGGAGATCACGGCGGTAAACGAGGAGTACCTGCACCGCGGCGAGCTGAATGTCCAGCGGCTGCACCGCGGCAGCGTGTGGCTCGATACGGGAACGGTGGACTCGATGAGCGAGGCCTCCGCCTACGTCGAGGTACTGCAAAAGCGCACCGGAATCGTTATCGGCTCGCCCGAGGTCGCCGCCTTCGAAGCCGGCTTCATCGACCGCGTCCAGCTAGAAGCACTCGCCGAGCCGCTGCTCAAGTCCGGCTACGGCGAGTACCTGCGGGCGTTTTAGAGGCTAGTAGCCGCGCTCGATATATTCGTCGATGCGCGCGGCCTCTGCGCCCACCGTGGTGGCATCGCCATGCCCTGGTAGGACCTTGGTGTCCTCCGGCAGGGTGAAGACGACGTTCTTCAGCGACTCGATGATCACATCGAAGTCGGAGTACTTGCGGCCGGTGGCGCCTGGGCCGCCGTTGAAGAGCGTATCGCCCGACAGCAGCGTCTCGCCCACATGCAGCACCACGCAGCCCGGCGAGTGTCCCGGAGTGTGGTAGACCGTAATCTTCTCGCCGCCGATATCGAATTGACCGCGATCCGCCAATGGCGTGTACGGAGCATCGCCATTGGACTCCTGCCACAGCATGTCATCGTCTGGGTGCAGATAGACCTCGGTATCGAAGCGCTTGGCGGCCTCGGGGGCCAGCTCGCAGTGATCATTGTGCCCGTGGGTCAAAAGAATGCCCTCCACACGGCGATCGCCTACGAGCTCTGCTACCGCATCCAAATTATGAGAGGGGTCCACCACGTAGACGCTGGAGTCATCGCCCACGACGTAGACGTTATTGTCCACATCCCACTCGCCGCCATCGAGGCGGAACTTGCCAGAGGTAATGGTGCTATCAATGCGCATTAGAACTCCACCACCGAACGTAGAACCTTGCCGGACTTCATGGTGGTGAAGGCCTGCTCGACGTCGTCAAGCGCAATGCGCTCGGTGACGAACTTGTCCAGCGGGAAGTTGCCGGCCTTGGACAGCGCTACGTAAGCGGGGAAATCGCGCTCGGGGAGGCAATCGCCGTACCACGCAGGCTTGATGGAACCGCCGCGGCCGTAGAGGTCGATGGCCGGGATATCCACGTGGTCGGTGAGGTTCGGCACGCCCACCATGACCATGCGGCCGGCGTGGTCGCGAGAGTAGAAGGCCTGGCGCCAGGTGGGCTGGATGCCCACGGCGTCGATGGAGACATCGGTGCCGAAGCCGCCGGTGAGCTCGCGCACGGCGTCAATAACCTCCTGCTCCGAGAGATCCTTAGAGCAGATGGTATCGGTTGCGCCGAATTCGCGGGCGGTCTCCAGCTTCCCTTCGTCGATATCCACAGCAATGATCTTGGCCGCGCTCGCCAGCTTGGCGCCCGCAATGGCCGCCATGCCGACGCCGCCGCAGCCAAAGACGGCAACGGACTCGCCGAGCTGGATATCGCCGGTATTCACGGCAGCGCCGAGGCCCGCCATGATGCCGCAGCCCAGCAGGCCAGCGGCAGCCGGGTCGGTGTCTTCCACCTTGGTGCACTGGCCCTCGTGGACCAGGGTCTTCTCTGCAAAGGAACCGATGCCCAGGGCGGGGGTGAGCTCGGTGCCGTCCTCGAGGGTCATCTTCTTGGAGGCGTTGTGCGTATTAAAGCAGTACTTTGGCTCACCCTTCTTGCAGGCGCGGCACTCGCCGCACACGGCGCGCCAGTTCAAAATGACGAAGTCGCCCTCCTCCACGTGGGTAACCGCAGAACCTACGGTTTCTACCACGCCTGCGGCCTCGTGGCCGAGCAGGAAGGGGAAGGCGTCTTCAATATCGCCATCGCGGTAGGCAAGGTCGGTGTGGCAAACGCCGCAGGCCTGCACGCGCACGATGACGTCATTGGGGCCGGGGTCAGGAACGAGAATATTGACGGTTTCGACTTCCGCGCCCTGGGAGCGGGCAATAACAGCTTTTACAGTCATGCGCCCGAGCGTACCGATATTTTCAAAACCGGCGCATTACTGAAAACCCTTTTTAGGAGCGGGCGATGACGTTGGCCGCATGCTCGTGGCCGCGCTGGTTCATGTGGATGGGCAGGTTGCCGTCGCCTGCGGTAAAGTCCACCAGACCAGCCCACATGCGCTGGTTTGCATCGGCGCACATGCCGTTATTTCGGGTGGAGGGCTTCATATCCAAGAACTGCACGCCGGTGCGTGCCGCCAGGTCCACCTGCATCCACTGGGCCTTATTCTCAAAGTCCTGGATTGGCGGTAGGAAGGTGGAATCGGCCGGACGCGGACCGAAGTGGAATAGGCAGTAGTACGGGCCGGAACCGATGGTGGGGTAGCCAACGATCTGAATGCGCGCATTCGGGGCGGCGCGCTTGATGCGCTCGATCTGCGGCGCAGTGTGATCCACAAACTGCTTGCGAATTTGCGGCAGGTTGAGATCGCGGTGATTGTAGGTGTCATTAAAGCCAGTGGTGATGACCACGCGGTTAGTGGCCGGGGTTAGCGCACCAGTGCGCAGGGCCGCATCCACCTGCTGGAAAATCTGCGGACCATGGGACATGGACACGGCGCCGGAGCAGGAGAAGTCCCGTACGGGAAGGCGCAGCTTCGCGCCCGCGCGCTTGGCATAGTTATTGGAGGTCGGGCAGTCTACGCCAACGCCCTTGGAGCGGTCGTAGCGGTGGGCAAAATAGGAGCCAGCATCTGGATCCGCGAGGACGGAATCACCGAAGGCTACTAGGTTGCGCTCCGCGGCGGTGGCCTGCGGCGCGGCCACCGCACCCAGCACGGTCAGCGCGGAAGCCACCACGGAGAGAACTTTCAGCTGCAGAGATTTCATGAGATCCTTTTCTAGAAACACCAGTAACTTCAGATAACTGTAGTCACTTCTGTAACATAATTCGAGTTGGCGGCAACACCGCGCGCCTCTCTCACGATATCGTCCATGGTCACTTTTTTGTTATCTTCGCCTATTTGGAGCTATCCCAACCGTGAATTTCTCTGATTTCAAATTCCATGCCGCAGCCCTCGGCCGGTTCGTTCCGGCGCTTCTAAATGCCGGAATCGTCAGTACCCAAGGGGGCGCGAAGGCCCAGCTCAGCATGCTGCCCAATCTGGCTCGCTACCGCTTCACCACCGCGCGCGAAATCGAGCAGGGCTACCTCACTTGCCCAGAGCGCCTAGCGCTTATCGACGACGACGGCACCCTCACCTACCGCCAGCTGCGCACCCACGCCCAAGGCTTTGCCCGCTACCTCCGCTCGCTGGACCTGCCCGAGATCCGCCTCGGCGTGATGGCGCGCAACGGCCGCGGCATCATCATTCCGCTCGGCGCCAAGGGCTATGCGGGTGCTTCTATTTACCTGCTCAACGTGGGTTCTTCGCCGGAACAGCTGGCCGGCTGCATCGAGGAAAATGGCATCAACGTGCTCGTTGTGGATGATGAGTTCATCGACCGCGTGGACACCGATATCCCGGTCATCATCGCGCACGATACTGGGGCAAGCGAGCTGCCGAAGCTGGACAAGATCGTGAAAAATCCACCGGCCGTGGAGCTGCCGCGTTTTCCCAAGCACGGCCCGATAGTCCTCATGTCCTCCGGTACCACGGGCATTCCGAAGGGCATTATGCGGCCGGAGCCGACCCTGCCGGTGGTGCTGGCCTCCATCGTGGATACGATTCCGTGGCGCGCGGACCAGCGCCTGCAGCTTACCGCGTCCATTTTTCACACCTGGGGCTGGGCCTGCATCAATATTGCCCTTGGCCTGCGCAATACCATCGTCACCCGCCGCGTATTCGATGCGGAGCAGGTGCTTGACGATGTCCAGCGCTACCGCCTCGATGGCATGATTTCCTCCCCCATCTTCTTTAAGCGCTTGGTGGAGCGCGACCCGGCCGGCGAGTTCGATACCTCGAGCCTGAAATTCATTGCCTCGGCCGGCAACGCACTGACCCCGGAGGTGGTCAAGGAAACCAATGAGCGCTTCGGCGCCATCCTCTGCAACGTGTACGGCTCCACCGAACTCGCACTGGCGACGACCGCGACTATGGATCAGGTGGCCGCCAACCCCACCATCGCCGGCCGCGTGGCCTCGGGCACGAAGCTGCGCATCCTAGATGAGGAGGGCCACCCGGTTCCGCGTGGCGAGGTGGGCGAGATTTACCTCACCAACTCCACCGCAATGACCGGCTATACCAACCCGAACCTGCGCCTGAATAAGGTGGACGGGCTCATTTCCATCGGCGATTTGGGCTACATCGACGAGCACGACTTCCTGCACGTGGTCGGCCGCGCCGATGACATGATCATCGTCGGCGGCGAAAACGTCCACCCGCAGTCCGTCACCGAGGTCCTCGAGGCCATGCCCGGCATCCACGAGGTTCATGCTGGCGGCGTAAAGGATAGCGAGACCTTCCAACGCATCGCCGTGTGGGCGGTGCCTACTGCCGACGCCGCCGGAAAGGCCCTCACCGCCGACGCCATCCGCGACTGGGTCCGCACCAAGCTCGCCGATCACTCCGTGCCGCGCGACGTGCACTTCCTGGCCAAGCTCCCGCGCAACGCCACCGGCAAGGTGGTGCCGCGCCTGTTGGGGGCGCAGGGCTAGTTCTTCCCTTCCTTCCCTGGCACCCGCGGCTAGAGCACCCGATTCTGGTCCGCGAAAAGGTAGTATTCGCGGTCCTCGAGCCCGGCGGCCGCGGCCTCATCAACGATGACCGTGGCGCTGTGGTGTAGCTGCAGAATGGAGGCCGGGCACCGCGCCGAAAGCGGACCTTCAACCAGGGCCTTTACCGCGCTGGCCTTATTGGCGCCGGTGGCCAGCAGCAGGAGGTGGCGGGCCTCGCTAATCGTGCCCAATCCTTGGGTGATTGCGTGGCGCGGCACATCCTGCTCTTTATCGAAAAAGCGCGCATTGTCCCGCACGGTTTGTGGGTGCAGCGTCGTCACGTGTGTGCGCGAGCGCAAGGAGCTAGAAGGCTCATTGAAGCCGATGTGCCCGTTTGCCCCGATCCCCAGCAGCTGGATATCCACTCCGCCGGCCTGCCGAATAGCCGCATCATAGGACTCGGCTGCACGGGCGGGATCCGCGGCGTCGCCAGCGGGGCTTTTTACCAGGGCATCGACAAAATCCACGTGGCTGGTGAACTCGCGCCGGTTGTCCGAGTAATAGGACTGCTCGTGATCGGGGGCTAGGCCCAAGTACTCATCAAGGAGGAAGGCGCGGCTTTGGGCAAAGCTGACCTCGCCGCGCTCATAGCGGGCGATGAGTTCTTGATACATCGCTACCGGCGTCGAGCCCGTCGCTAGGCCCAGGGTGGCGCCGTCGTTGGCGTAGCGCGTAAAGATATCGGCGGCCGCGAGGGCGACCTCAGCAGGGGTGGATCGGATGAGGATATCCATGCAGGGAGATCCTTTCCTAGGGAAGAAACAAGACAGGACCAATAGTAGCTAGACCAACCCCCTGCAGTCATTATTATTGGCCGCAGGGGGTTGGTACTACGTGGAGCCGCCTGCGAGAATCGAACTCGCGACCTTTTCATTACGAGTGAAATGCTCTACCGACTGAGCTAAGGCGGCGCGCTGCTCGGCATGTGCCAGTGCAGCAAGAGAGAGTTTAACCTAGGGGCGCCGCGGAATAGAAATCGGGTCCCGACCGTGCGCGTCCCACCTAACCCCGCCTAGAGACACGCGCGGCGCAGGCGGCCCACCAGCCCATCGAAAGCAATCTGCGTGCCGACGTTTTGGGTCAGCTGCTCGCGGCACAGCGTGATGGCCGCTTGGCAGTCCAGCAGGCCTTCCTCGCTCACGCGCTGCGCGAGCTCACCAGAAAGACCGGCGAAGTCCGGGTGGGTCAGATCCACCTGCGCGCCCACCTTCTGCATGAGCGCATCGCGGTACACACCGGAGAGATCGATAAGCACCAAATCCAGGTTGTCGATAACCCGGCGCTTGGCTCTCTTCTTGTGCTGATCCTGTAAGTCTTTAATGACCGAGCGGGCGTCGCGCTGCGCCTTGGCGGCGCCCTTGCCCTTCGCGCCCACGCCGAGGGTTTGTTCCAACTTCGCCAGCTCAGCCTCTTCTTGTTCCTTGTGCGAGTCCTTCGCCTCCGCGTCCACCATCTTCAGCAACGAGGTCACCGCCTGGAAGCCCTGAGAGCCGTGGAAGACCTCTTCTGCCAAATTGATGGCCACCGCGCGGCGCTTTTGCACGGCCGGATCGTTGACTAGGCGCCGCGCCCTGCCGACGTGGCGGAGGGAGGTGAGGGCGGCCAAGTGGGCGTCGTGATCCGAGGCGCCCTCGCTGACCAACTGGGAGGTAATGCTCTTTACCGACGGGGAGGGGATGTAGAGATGGCGGCAGCGCGAGCGGAGGGTTTGGGAGAAGTCCTCGGGGGCGTCGGAAGGCGCACACATGATAATTACGGTGCGCGCCGGCGGCTCCTCTACCGTCTTCAGCAGGGCATTCGCACCGTTGTTGTTGAGTCGGTCGGCATTATTGAAGATCACCACGCGCCACGGCGCCACCGTGGGCAGGCTCGCGGCGCGGCCGATCACCTCGCGCACCGTATCCACGGGGATGATAACCTCCTGCGGATCCACGAGCACCAAATCGGTGTGCTGCTTGGTCTCCAGCACCGCGCGGCAAGCCTCGCAGCGGCCGCAGCCCGGCTCCTCGGGGTCCGTGCACATGAGCGCGGCCGCAAAATCGATCGCGGCCAGGGAACGTCCGGATCCCGGCGGGCCGGTAAATAGCCAGGAATGGCTCATCGCCCGCGGGTCTGCCCCTGGCATCCCCCGGGCCGCCCGAGCGGCGCCCAGGATGGTGCGGGCCACACCTGGGGTATCTGCCAATCTTTGCGCAACGCTTCCGGTATTCACTCGCCCTAGCCTACTGGTCTTACTAAAGTATTAAGGCATGAACAGACTACTGCGCGGCGCACGATGGCTCATGGGTACCCAATGGCCGGTCTACGCCGCCTTAGTCCTCGGCGCGAACCTCATCGGCGCCATAGCGATCATGACCTTTGTCCTTTATTTCCTGCCCATGCCGGAGATCAAGGACTTTGCCTCCGAACTGCCCAGCCTGATGGGCGTTGCCGCGGTGTACCTCATGTTTGCCGTGGTCATCGGCATCGCCGTGACCCTGCTGCTTTTCCGCCCAGTGCTGGACTGGCAGCGCAACCCAGACGAGCATGATCCGAATATGGTGCGCAACTTGGTGCTGCGCATCCCCGTCTACCAATCCGCGGTGGCGGCCGCGGTGTGGCTCATCGGCATCATCTTGGCCGTGGTGATTTCCGGGCAGGAATCCGGCCGCCTGGGGCTAGTCGTTGGCGTATCTGCCACCCTGGCCGGCCTAGTGGTGATCATTCTGACCTACTTGCAAGCCGAGCGCCTCGTCCGACCGGTTGCCGCCCAGGCGGTGGCGCGCCGCTTCGAGGATGCCACTTTGGAGCCGCCCATCAAGTACCGGCTGATTTCCACCTGGCTGATGACCTCCGGTGTGCCCCTGGTGGGCGTCTTATTAGTACTGATTGCCCAACGCACCGGCCTTTTTCCCGGCAACGCCGGTGACCTTGTACCCGCCATCACCGCCTTGGCGCTAACCGCCCTGGCCACCGGGTTTATCGGTACTAGCTTTGCGGTGATGAGCGTGGTGGACCCGATTGTGGAGCTGCAGGACGCCATCAATCGGGTGCGCCGCGGCGATACTAATGCAGAGGTCGATATCTATGATGGTTCCGAGCTAGGCGTGCTGCAGGCCGGCTTCAACGAAATGATGCGTGGCCTGCGCGAGCGCAATCGCGTGCGCGATATTTTCGGCCGCTACGTCGGTAGCGAGGTGGCCCAGCGCGCCTTGGAGGAGCGCCCCGAACTAGGCGGCGAGGACCGCAAGGTAGCGGTGCTTTTTATTGACGTCATCGGCTCTACCACCTTCGCCGTCAATCACTCCCCCGAGGAGGTAGTGGAGGAACTCAATAAGTTCTTCGAGCACGTCGTCAAGGTGGTGCACCGCAATAAAGGCATCATTAATAAGTTCCAAGGCGATGCCGCCCTCGCCGTTTTTGGCGCACCCCTGAATGTTTATGATTCCACCTCCATGGCGCTGCAGGCCGCCCGCGAGCTGCGCGGCGAGTTGCGCGGGCTGGAGCTGCAGGCCGGCATTGGCGTGGCGGCGGGGCACGTCGTCGCCGGGCACATAGGTGGCGCAGATCGCTTCGAGTACACCGTCATCGGTGATGCCGTAAACGAGACCGCGCGCCTGACCGAGCTGGCCAAGGACACCCCGGGCCAGGTGCTCACCAATGCCGCCACACTTAAGACCGCCAATGAGGCCGAGCAGGCCCGCTGGACTATGATGAAATCCATTGAGCTGCGTGGGCGTCACCGCATGACCCAGCTGGCTCGCCCTATCCGCGCTACCCTGGCAGAACGTTCCGAGGTATAACGAGGTTTTTAAGTGAGTTCAGCTCCCCGGCCCCGCATGATCGTGCCCGATGTGGCACGCGGCATGGCCCTATTAGGCATCGCCATGGCCAATATGACCACGGCGTGGATTATCACCACCGACCGGCCAGCAAGTTATTTCGGCGGCATCATCGACGGCAGCGCGTGGGACAAGGCCGCCGTCGTCTTCGGCGCCTTCTTTGTCCACAACCGCGGCCTGCCCATGTTTTCTACGCTGCTGGGCTTTGGCGTGGGGCTCATCGCGTTGAGTCTGTGGCGGCGTGGGTTTCCGGTGCAGGCGGCGCGCAGGGTCATCGCCAAGCGCTATGCCTTCTTAGCAGTGATGGGTGCGGTGCACATGACGCTGCTGTTTTGGGGCGACATCATGTTCTTCTATGGCGCGGCCGGAATCGTGATTGCATTCCTGCTGCGCAAGCGGGATTCTACCCTTATGCGCGTGGCCTATATTCTGTTCGCACTGTGCGCGCTGGGTGGGATCGTGGCCTTCATTTCCGGCGCTATGGATCCCCTCGGCGTGGTGGCTACGGAAGGCATCGGCACCATCGATTCCTACCCCGATTTGCTGCTCAGCCAGCTTGTCACCCTAGGCAGCCAGGCCTTGGCCACGCCGATCATTTTATTGATGTACCTGCCCGTCATGCTGGTGGGCTTTGTGTGGGCGCGCCAGGGAGTGCTTGCCGACGTCCCCTCTCACCGCCCCACCCTCCTGCGCTGGGTCGCCGTCGCGGTGGTCATTACCGTGGTTATCGGTACCTTGTGGTCTTTGAGCACGCTCGGGGTCATCGAGCAACGCTGGGCCAGTGCGGCCGATAATGCCAACTCCTTCATCGGCGTCTTTACCGGCCCCGGCATCCTGGCCGGGCTCGCGCTGGTGTTGCAGCCGGTACAGGAGCGGCTCTCGGCCGGCGCACCGCTGCCCGCGGTACTGTGGCCCTTCGCGGCGCTGGGCAAGCGCTCCATGAGCGGCTATGTGGGCCAGTCCCTCCTCTTTTTCTGCCTCGTGCACCCGTTTACGCTGAACTTCGGCCACGAACTGGGCGCCTTTGGCCAAGCCGCTCTGGCATTCGCGGTGTGGCTGGTCACGCTCATCTTCGCCTGCATGCTGGAAGCCTTCGACCGCCGCGGACCTTTTGAGGCCGTGCACCGCCGCCTGTCCTACGGCCCGACGATGCAGCCGCAGTTACCGGGTGCGGCGCAGGCCATCGAGAAGCAGCAGATGGCCGACCGCTAGGGCACCCGCCTCGGCCGCGCCCACCAGACGCGCCCCTTGCTTTTTCACCGCGTGCTTCCGCGTTCCGCACTTTCGCTGGGCGAGCTCCGCGCGCAGGGCCGTCAGCCCCTCAGCCGCGACCAGCAAGTTAGCGCCGTGGCTGATGCCCTTGCCGGCGTCAGTGCGCAGCGCCGGATCCCCCGCCAACGCAGAGGTGCTGAGCACGGCCGCGCCGCCCACCGCCACGGCTGCGGCCGTCGGCTCCTTGCGAGTCGCGGCAACGCCCGCGCCCCATACGGCCGCGCGCAGGCCCCAGCCCAGGGCATCATTGCGCGCGCCGCGGCGATATAGGCTCCACGCATAGGCAGCGTGGTTCGCCGTTACGGCCGCCACGCCGTGCACCGAAGGACGGGTCAGGGTGCGTACCTTTTCCACCTGGCCAATAGCTGCGGCTAGGACTCCGGCGCCAACGGCGGGCTCTTCACGAACCGAGGCTAAAAGCTGCGGCCGCGCGCTGATATCGGTGGCGGCGCGGCACAGGGCCGAGGCGCCTTCCTGGGTGCGGGCAAGAAAATCGTTCATGCCCGCCACCTTACGCGGCTATTTCTTGCGCGAGCCGGCCTTCACCACGTTCTTCGTGCCGGGCGAAGGTTTCTTGGTCGCCTTCTTGCCAGCCTTCTTCGTGGACTTTTTGGTGGCCTTCTTGGTCGCCTTCTTCTTCGTCGTCTTTTTAGAGGACTTCTTGGTGGACTTCTTCTTGGTCTCGCCGGAAGCTTCCTTGGCGCGGCGCTCGGAAAGGAGCTCGTTCGCGCGGGCGTCGGTAAGCTGCTCTGGGTCATCGCCGCGGCGCAGGGAGGCATTGGTGGTGCCGTCGGTGACATAGGGGCCGAAGCGGCCGTCCTTGACGGTCATGGGCTTGCCGGAGACGTCGTTATCGCCCAGCTGCTTGATCGGCGGCTGAGCCGCGGCGCGGCCGCGACGCTTCGGTTCAGCATAGATGCGGCGGGCCTCGTCCAAGGTGACGGTGAAAATCTGCTCTTCCTTGGCCAAGGAACGCGAGTCATTTCCCTTCTTCAGGTACGGGCCATAGCGGCCGTTCTGTGCGGTGATCATCACACCATCGTCCTCGCCCACCTCGCGCGGTAGGGAAAGCAATTTAAGGGCCTCTTCGAGGGTGACCGTAGAAGGCTCCATCGAGCTAAACAGCGAGGCCGTACCCGGCTTGAGTTTGTTTTCGATGTACTCCTTGACGCGCTTTTCCTTTTGCTTTGCGGCCGTCTTGGTTTCCCAATTCTTGGCGCGCTTGCCTTCCTCGGCGCGCTGCTTGTCTTCCTCGGCGCGCTCCTTGGCGACGACCTCCTCGGCCTCACCCTCGGCCTTCTCCCGCTCATCGTCGCGGACGATTTCGGTGACATACGGGCCGAAGCGGCCCTCCTTGGCCACGATCATGCGGCCGTTTTCCGGGTTCTCGCCCAGCTCGCGGCCGCCCTGCGGAGTGGCGAAGAGCTTTTCCGCCAGCTCCTCGTTCAGGCCGTCTGGGGTGACGGTTTCGGACAGGTTAGCGCGCTGATACTCGATGCTGCCGTCGTCGTTAGTGCCAACGGCGCGCTCGATATACGGGCCGTAGCGGCCTACGCGCACGAAGACATCGCGACCTTCGGCGTCGGTATAAAGCAGTAGCGAGTTGACCTTGCGGGCATCGATGGCCTCCAGGTTGACGTCGATAAGCGATTTCAAGCCACCATGGCGGGCAATGGAGGCCGCCTTCTGCTCGTTGGCCTCGGCGTTGCCAAAGTAAAAGCCATTGAGCCAAGCGGTGCCATCTTCGATACCGGTGGCAATCTGGTCTAGCTCGTCTTCCATGGAAGAGGTGAAGTCATAGTCCACCAGCTCGGTGAAGTTCTCCTCCAACAGGCCTACGACGGCGAAGGCAACCCAGGAGGGCACCAGCGCATTGCCGCGCGAGACCACATAACCGCGGTCCTGGATGGTCTTGATGATGGACGCGTAGGTGGACGGGCGGCCGATGCCTAGGTCCTCCATCTTCTTGACCAGGCTGGCTTCGGTATAGCGCGCCGGCGGGTTGGTGGAATGACCCTCAGCGGAAACCTCCTTGGCGGTCAGAGCGCGTCCCTCCTCCAAGTGCGGCAGGCGGGTACCGCCCTTCTTGTCACCCTTGGCATCGTCCGCGCCGTAGGCCTTCAAGAAGCCGGGGAAGGTAATGGTGCGGCCGGTGGCGGATAATTCCACGTCATAGCTGCCGTTATCCGTAGTGGCGTTGCCCGCCACGGTGACCTTCATGGAGGTTCCCTTGGCATCAGCCATCTGGGAGGCGACGGTGCGCTTCCAAATCAGGTCATAGAGCTTAAACTCCTCCGCATCCAACTGGCCGGAGAGCTGGCCTGGGGTGGCGAAGGACTCGCCGGCCGGGCGGATGGCCTCGTGAGCTTCTTGCGAGTTTTTGACCTTGCGGTCATACACGCGCGGGGAATCGGAAACGTATTCTGCGCCGTAGATGCTGGTGGCGGAGTTGCGCGCGGCGGCCAAGCCCTGCTTGGACAGCGAGGTCGAGTCCGTACGCATATAAGTAATGTGGCCGTTTTCGTACAAGCGCTGCGCAATGCGCATGGTGCGTTCGGAGGTAAAGTGCAGGCGGCGGCCGGCCTCCTGCTGCAGCGTGGAGGTCATAAACGGCGCATAGGGCTTGCGCGTATAGGGCTTGTGTTCCACCCCGGCGACTTCCATGCCCGCGCCTTGGAGCGCAGACTCCAAGGCCTTGGCCTGCGGCTCGGTAATGACAGTGACGTCTTTGCTCTTGACGTTTCCGCGATCATCAAAGTCGCGGCCCAAGGCCACGCGCTTGCTATTGACGGCCGTGAGGCGGGCGTCGAAAGTAGCGGGGTTATCCGCATCCGCAGCGCCGGTATCCAAGGTGGCGGCCAGATCCCAGTAGTCGGCCGGGATGAACGCCATGCGCTCGCGCTCGCGCTCGACGATGACGCGGGTGGCCACCGACTGCACGCGGCCGGCAGAAAGCCGCGGCATGACCTTCTTCCACAGCACCGGGGAAACCTCGTAGCCGTAGAGGCGGTCGAGGATGCGGCGGGTTTCCTGGGCGTCGATAAGGTTGTAATCCAGATCGCGGGTATTGTCCGCGGCCTCCAAGATGGCGGACTTGGTGATCTCATTGAACACCATGCGGCGCACCGGCACCTTGGGCTTTAGGACCTCCAGCAGGTGCCAGGCGATGGCCTCGCCCTCGCGGTCGGGGTCTGTTGCGAGGTAGAGCTGATCGCACTGCTTCAGCTTGGATTTTAGGTCTGCGACCTTTTTCTTCTTATCGGGGCTAACCACATACAGCGGGGCGAAGTCATCCTCCGGGTTCACGCCGAGGCGCGCCCAAGATTCCTTCTTATACTTAGCCGGCACGTCCGCAGCGCCGCGGGGAAGATCGCGGATATGGCCCACGGAGGCCTCCACGATGTAGTTATCTCCGAGGTAAGGCTGAATCTTCTTCGCCTTCGTCGCCGACTCGACGATCACCAAGGTCTTTCCCGGCCCGGCTGCTTCTGCCACTTCGACTTCATCCCTTTCGATGATGCGAACAATAAGGTATGCACGCTTTCAGCAATCGCCCCTAGCGTACACAGTTGATCTGCGTTTCCTTTCTCGCACCATATACGCGGTTCTGCCAAAAGGCCGTTTTCAGGGGCACTATGTACCCCCACGGAACGCGTCTATACTGGCCTACTTAGAACGCCCAGTAGCTGTGAAAGCATTGTGGGGCACGATAGCACACCCAAGACGACGCCCGGGGAGGATTCATGGTTGACACCATCACTATGTGGATCGAAACCGTCATGTCCACAGAGTGGATCTACCCGCTGGTCGGCGTGCTGATCTTTGGTGACTGCTTCTTCCCCGTCCTGCCGTCTGAAATCCCGCTCAATATGGCCGGCGCTTGGTCCGGCTCCCAAGGCTTTCCCCACCTGCCCACCATGTTTTTCGTGGCGCTGATTGCCGCCATGATGGGCGATAATCTCTGCTTCCTGCTAGGCACACGGTTTATGCCCCTGCTCAAGCGCGTGCCTAAAGGTTCTAAGGCCTACGAGGGGCTGAACTGGGTAAGGCGCAATATGCGCCGCGGTGGCGGCGCGGCCATTATTATTGCCCGATTCATTCCTTCCGCGCGCCTGTTTATGACCATCCTGCTGGGATCAATGCGGTTCCCTTGGATCGTCTTTGTTTTCTTCGACACCATTGGTGTTGCGCTCTGGGCTGCCCAAGCGCTGGCCATTGGCTACCTCGGCGGCAAGGCCTTTTCCAATTCGCCGGTGCTCGCCGTGGTGGTCAGCATCATCGCCGCGGTCATCATCGGCGTGGGGCTGCAAAAGCTGCAGAATAAGTTCACCGAATGGTGGGATACCCGCCGCGGCTACGCAGAAACGCCTTAGCGAGGGAGCCGACCGCCTAGATTACGGACACGGACTGGGCCTGCTCGCCCTTCGGGCCGGATCCTACTTCGAAGGTGACCTGCTGGTTTTCTTCCAGAGTACGGAAGCCGCTGCCCTGAATCTCGGAGTAGTGGACGAAAATATCGCCCTCGCCGTCCGCGCGCTCGATAAAGCCGTAGCCCTTTTCAGAGTTAAACCACTTAACGGTTCCTTGTGCCATGGTGTGCAGTCCTTTTCTTGATTATCGGTGCGGCGATTCCGCACCAAGGGAGGTTTCGGTAAATGCGTCCTTTAGCAGTACCTTAAAGTGTAAACACCGCACCAAGACATCATTGGCCTCATATCAGTGTGACACGTTCCACGCCAAAGCGATAGACCAAACTCACGAGGGGGTAAAAATTGACTCACCCGGAAACGGATAATCCCTTGGGAGAAGAGCTCCTCGAGTTCATCCAGCGCCGCCTCGATGAGTCCACTCTCACATTTCAGACCACCCTGCCGCCGCAGCGTGCGCAGTATGCCGGGTGGCCCGAGTGGGTGCTGCCGCAGTTGCGGGAAAAGCTGGTAGAAGGGGGCGTCGGCAAGCTGTATAGCCACCAAGCGGAGCTGGCGCAGGCGGCCTGGGCCGGCGAGGATGCGGTGATTTCTACCGGTACGTCCTCGGGAAAGTCCCTGGGCTACCAGCTGCCCATTTTGAGCCGACTGGCGCAGGAGTCGACCGCCTGCGCGCTGTATCTCACCCCCACCAAGGCGCTGGGATCGGACCAGCTGCAGGCGGTGCTCGAGCTGTGCCGGGGCATTCCGGCGCTCAAGGGTGTGGTGCCCTCGCCCTATGACGGCGATACGCCGCAAGAATCCCGCGCGGGCGTGCGCGATCATTCGCGGTTCATTTTCTCCAATCCGGATATGGTGCATATGTCGCTGCTTGCGGCGCATGCGCGGTGGGCGAGACTGCTGCGGCACCTGGAGTTCATTGTCATCGATGAATGCCATTCCTACCGGGGCGTATTTGGCGCGAACGTGGCGCTGGTGCTGCGGCGCCTGCTGCGCTTGTGCGCGCACTATGGCTCGCGGCCGACGGTAATTTATGCCTCGGCCACTATGAAGGACCCGGGCCGGCATGCGCAGCGCCTTACCGGCCGGCGCGCCCGCGCGATTACGGAGGACACCGCCCCCACCGGCGCGCGCACCGTGGCGCTATGGGAACCGGGTTTTATCGAGGGGGCCGAGGGCGAGCACGGGGCTCCGGTGCGCCGCGCCGCCACCACCGAGGCGGCCGAGATGATGGCCTCCTTCATCGCCGAGGGCGCGCGCACCATGACCTTTGTGCGTTCGCGCCGCTCGGCCGAGGTCGTGGCCATGCGTGCGGCCGAGGTGCTCTCCGGTAGCCTTGGCCGGCCCGATTTTGCCCAGCGCATCGCCGCCTATCGCGCTGGTTACCTGGCCGAGGACCGCCGCAAGTTGGAGCGCGCGCTTGATGACGCCTCCTTGCTCGGTGTCGCCACCACCTCCGCCCTCGAGTTGGGCATCGACGTCGGAGGTCTCGATGCCGTGGTCACGGCCGGTTTCCCGGGGACCGTCGCAAGCTTTTGGCAGCAGGCAGGGCGCGCCGGCCGCCGCGGGCAGGGCTCGCTCGTAGTGCTCATCGCCCGCGACGAGCCGATGGATACCTACCTGGTGCACCACCCGGAGGCACTGCTGGGTCGGCCCGTGGAGGCCAGCGTATTCAACCCGGCCAATCCGTATATCCTCTTCGGCCATGTCTATTGCGCCGCGGTAGAAAAGCCGCTGGATGATGCCACGATTGCCGCCTGGGGCGCCCAGGATGTGGTTTACCAGCTGGCCGAGTCTGGCCTGCTGCGCCGCCGCGAGCGCGGCTGGTTCGCCGTGCCCATCCCTGCGCATTCGCCGGAGGAGCTCTCCCCGGAGACGGCACATACTGCGGTTTCGCTGCGCGGCGGGGCGGGCGAAGAAGTAATGATCGTGGATTCTTCCGACGGCCGACTGCTCGGCACCATCGATGCCACCCGCGCCACCAACCAGGTCCACCCCGGCGCGGTGTACCTGCACCAAGGCGAGAGTTTTGTCATTGAGGAGCTCATCCTCAGCGATTACCTGGCGCTGGCCCGCCCCGAGGCACCGGCTTATTCCACGACTCCGCGCTCCACCACGGATATCCGCGTCCTGCGCGAGGCCGATAACCTGGTCAATTACTCCCCGGGGCTGTGGGTAGCGGACGTGGAAGTAGAGGTCACCGACCGCGTCACCGGCTACCAGGTGCGGCTTGCCGACGGCACCATTGGCGACGATATCCCCCTCGATCTCCCCGAGCAACGCCTGGTCACCCGGGCAGTGGCCTATACCATCGACCCAATGGCGCTTTCCGCCATGGGTGTGACGGCCTCCGATACTCCTGGCACGCTGCACGCGGCCGAGCACGCCGCCATTGGCCTGCTGCCGCTTATCGCCACCTGTGACCGCTGGGATATCGGCGGCGTTTCCACCGCGCTGCACCCCGATACGCAATTGCCTACCGTCTTTGTCTACGACGGCCACCCCGGCGGCGCCGGTTTTGCCGAGGAGGGCTTTCGCCGCTTCCCCGAATGGATCGAGGCCACCTTCGAGGCGGTGCGCTCCTGCCCTTGTGAATCCGGGTGCCCGTCGTGCGTGCAATCGCCCAAGTGCGGTAACGGAAATAACCCGCTGAGCAAAGATGGCTCCATCAAACTACTCGGCGCACTGGTCACCATGACGCAGGGTTAGCCGCGACTTAAGCAATTTTTCCTTTTTCTTCTTTCGGGGCTGATTTGTCGAGCTCGCCCTCTTTAAACTCTGGGGCCAAATCCCACAGTGTGTTGATAAAGATCGATACACCACTGCGCAATTCCCCACCATCTATCTTTTTCCCGCCTACGATCCGATTTGATTTCTTCCCGTACCTTTCGGCGATATTCCCGCCAAGCAATGAAGCCCGCCACAGCCGCCACTACGGTAGGAATAAGCCGCACCATTGCCTCCTGCCAGCTCAGACCGGACCGGCCTTCGCCTGAGTGGACCGGCCACGGACCGTGGCGGTGACGATGACGTCGCGGCCGGATTCGGCGCAGGTTTCTAAGGTGGCGCCGTTGAGCACGGCGGTATCGCTTGCAACAGTGCAGGCATCCTCGCCGGTGGCGAGGGCCCAGGCACCGGCCACCGCCGCGAGATCGGCCGCCACTTGGGCCTCGTGTCGCGCGGCCACGCGCGAGCCCACTGCCGCCACGATAAGCAGCAGGCTCACAATCGCGACGATGATGCCGGCCGCGGCAATGGTGGCATAGCCTTCCTCGCCAAGGCGCCTCGTCCTATTCATTTCCGCCCACCTCGGCTGGAAATACGGCCTCGGAGCGCATGGTGCCTATGGGGGCATCCACGCTTACCGACGCCCTCACCAGCCCACCATTTTCCTCCACGCTGACCTGGGCATCCTCGCGTGCTGGGTGGTATTCGACGCCGATGGCGTGCGAACGCGCGGCCGCGCCCGCCATGTCCACCGCGGCGATATAGGACGCCATCGTGGCAATGGCACCCGCTATTCCCGCCGCAACCAAGACCAGGGAGCTTAAAGCCAAGGCGGCCTCGATGGTCACGGAGCCATCGTCATCAAATACCCTGTGCATCATTCCTCCTTTCTGCCGGCAGGCTGGGCCCGCCGGCCGCGGTTAGAGAGCAGCGCTAGCTCGGGGTATTCGATAGGGCGTCGGTAATAATGCCCTCGATGGCGTCGACCACCCCGCCGCCGTTGATGACCATGTAGAGCACCCCGGCAAGCGCAGCGGCCGCCAGAGAGCCCATAGCGTATTCAATGGTGCTCATCCCCTCGTCATTGCGGATGAGCTGGGAATACTTATTAAGTGCGTGCATGTTTATTGTCCTTTCTGATGATGTTTAAAGAAGTTGCGCGCCCAAACTGATGACTACGGGCGCAAGTCCTAGAACGATGAATGCTGGCAGGAAGCACACCGCCAGCGGGAGGGCAATGAATACTCCTGCGCGCTCCGCCTGCGCTGTGGCGTGAGCGGATGCTTCCGCGCGCAAAGAAGTACAGATTCGTTGGCATCCGGCCGCGATGGTGGCGCCGGATTGGCCCGACATGATGACAAGCTGCGCTAAATCCCCCAGCCCCGCGTGACCCTTCATGTGACCCCACGCGGAGTGCATGGGAACTCCCACGCCAAGCAGGGCGGAGACGGTCTCCCACAGGTCCTTAGTCTGGGTATCCGCGGTGCGGGCTACCGCGGAGGTAGCGCCGTGCACGGACAGCCCTGCGGCCAGGCACGCTGCGAAAAGTTCGACGTCGCCGGCTACTGCCAGTGGGTCCAGCGGTGCTGCGGGCTTGAGTTTGCTTATCAGTCCCCCGCGCGCGGTCGGGCCATCGCGCGGGGTCTTGGCGGTGGCCTCGGTGGTGTGCGCAGCGGCTAGCCGGCCAATGTGCGACGGAAGGCCAACAAGGGCGGCTAGGGCCACAAAAATGAGCGGGGTCATGCGGCCGCCTTCCGGATGATGACGCGCGACCAGGCGAACCCGCCGCAGGCCAGTGCCACGCCGACCACGAGGAGGAGGCCGCCCAGCCCGCCGCCGAAAAGGAAACCAAGCGAATTGGCTCCCATGGCCCCTCCCATTGCGATACCGGCTATGGGCAGGCACGCAAGCACCGTGGCGGTAGCTTGGGGGCCTTGCAGGGTAGCGGAGGTGGATTGCTGGTGGTGTCGGGAGGCATCGAGGCGGCTTTGGGCCTGGTCGAGCAAGCTGGCCACCGCAATGCCGTGGTAGGTGGAAAGCTCCAGCAAGTGGCCGAGGCGAAAGAGCTCTGGCAGAGCCTTATCACCCTCCGCATCCTTTAGCGCCATGTGTGGTGGTGCGCCACGCGCGGCTAGGGTGGCCGTGGATTCTAGTGCGGCGGATACCTCGCGCGGGGTGGTAGCTGGGAGGGATTCCACGCCGCGGGCAAGTGCCCCGGCTAGCGTTGCCCCAGCGCGCAAATCCGCAGTGACCACGCCCAGGTAGGCAGCCAGCCCATCGCGGCCGCGGCGCTCCGCCCGGGCGGCCAAAATATCCTTCGCGTACCAGGACACGCACCATGCGATAATGGCGGCGGCGATGGCAATGCTGATGCGCCCCACCGAGTAGAACACTAGGCTGCCGCAAAATACCGCGCCCAGGATGACCACCGAGCTGGCATGAACCCGGCGCGTGGCGGACGCCAGGCGGCCAGCGATTGAAGGCGCGGGCGCGAGTAGTGCGGCGGCGAGCAGGAGGAAGCTAAGCATGGCTAACCCCCTCGACGTGCTGGCCCAGTACCTGCGCGGAGAAGTCCGCAAACCCGTCTGTTGGGCCATGTTCGGCGCTCCAAATGATGCGCGGGGTCACCGGGTTTCCCTCCAGCAGGCCGATGTGGGCGAGGCGGCGGCCCTGCGAAGTGCGCTCCATCGTAAGAACCATGTGTACGGCTGCTGCCAATTGCGAGTGCAGCGCCGCGCGGTCCAAGCCGCCGAGGGCGGCGAGGGCTTCCATGCGGGCGGGGACCTCGAAGAGCGAATTGGCGTGTAGCGTACCGGCGCCGCCATCGTGGCCAGTATTGAGCGCGGCCAGGAGATCGACCACTTCGCTGCCGCGGATCTCGCCCACTACGATGCGGTCCGGCCGCATGCGCAGCGCTTGGCGCAAAAGCTGCGACATCGTCACTTCACCGCTGCCCTCGGCGTTGGCTCGGCGTGAGACCATACTGACGCAGTGCGGGTGGTGGGGTGCAAGCTCGGCGGTGTCCTCGATGACGAGGATGCGTTCGCGCTCAGAGACGGTTCCTAGCAGCGCGGATAGCAAGGTAGTTTTGCCGGAACCGGTGCCGCCGATAACCAAGAACGAGATGCGCTTGTCCACCACGGCGCGCAGCAGCGTCGCAATGTCTTCTGGGACCGTGCCGTTGTCCACTAGCTGGGGCAAGGTGGTCTGTGCTTGGCGCAGTACGCGCAGGCTCAGGCAGGTGCCTGCCACCGCGGGCGGGCTTAGCAGCGCGTGCACGCGCAGCACTGCACCATCGGGGCGGGTGACGCGGCCATCGGCAAAAGGCTGTGCATCATCAAGTCGTGTCCCAGACGCGGCCACGAGCCTACTGGCCAGCTGGCGGACTTCGGCATCATCCCGGAAGGTGATGTCGGTTCGCTCCAAACCCTCGCCGCGGTCCATGAATACCGCATGCGGCCCGTTAACCACGACGTCGGTAACCCCCTCGCGCCCCAACAGCGCATCCAGTGGCCCCATCCCGGTGGCGTCCTGGCGCAGGCGGCGCAAGAGATCGAGCACCGCGACATCACTAATCACCCCAGCCTCCGCGCGGATGCGCCGCGCCAGTGCCGCGGCATCCTGCACCAAATCAGGCTCGGCGGCGATAATGCGCTGCATCTTTTCGAGTGTTTCCTGCGCTGCCACCTGCTCGCTCATGCGCCCACCTCCTGCAGGACCGCACTCGCAGCCTTGCGCAAGGGAGTGGGAAGGCGCTGTGGCAGACCACCGATTTCCACCGTGCGCGTCAGCCCCCGCACCGTTGGCAGCTCTGCCAGCACTGGGCTGTGGATGATGGTTTCTACTTCCGCCGCGCTTAGCGACGCCCACTGGCGTTGCCGCAGCACCACTACGTATCTGCACCGTGCGGCTTCCAGGCGCACAATAAGTTGCGCGGCCGACGCGGCCGACCGCACCTCCGCAGCCACGAGGATGACCACGTGGGTGCACGCATCCGGGATGGCATCTGGGGTGCAATCCACCACGCATAATCCTTCGCCCGTATCGGCCGCGCCCACCACCCGCGCGAGTAGATCCTTGTCTAGGCGGAACGGGTCCGCGACGGTGCTGCGCGCGGCCGAAAGTACCGCTACCCCGTCCCGTGTGCTCGGCAGCGCGCGGTAGAGGTCAGCGGCATCGATGCTGCCATCGCCCACGGTAAGCTCCGGCCAGCGTGCCCCCGGTTCCGCTTCTATGCCGAGCAGGAGGTCGAGGCCACCGGAGGACGGGGTGGCGTCGATAAGCAGGGCACGCCCATCGTCAGAACACTTGGTGCGCGCCAACGCGGCGGCAAAGGTAGAAGCCCCCACCCCGCCGCTGGTACCAACCACGGCGATGGTGGCGCTGCCGGGCCGCGCTTCCTGTGGGGTGCCCGCCGCGGCGATGCTCGCCAGCAGCTCCTTGACCTGGGCGGGGATTAGGAAGGCGCTGTCCGCGTGGCAGGCCAACGCCGCCTCGTAGTCAATCGGTCCGGGGTCCGCGGCGAGGAAGAGCACCGGCACGGGCGCCGTGTGGGTGCGCTGCGCGGCCGCCACTACGCGGGCCATGAGGGAATCAACCAGCACGGCATAAGCGCCCGGTAGGCTGCGCGGGATATCGCGGGGATCGGTTACGGTCAGCACATCGTGGCTGGTGGCGGCCGCGGCATGGACGGCCTCGGCGCGCAGCGCTTCATCACCAACGGCGACCACGATGGCGGCGGATTCAGGTTGTAGTGCGTTCATGCCTCATAGCCTGAAGCATCCGCGCAACCGCAGCGAGGGCTCTCTGGCAGTGCTGTGGATAACTCCCCCAAAGTCACCATGTGGACGCCGTTTGGTTGCCATTTCAACCAAAAATCTGTGGATATCCCATTAACCGGCACCGCACGGCGGTAGATATAGGTGACGGCCCGCGCATCGGGGGGTGTGCGCGCGGGCCGTCAGTAACCCGGCCTCGGGGGGTGAGCCGGGGCAGGCCGCTCGGTATATCGGGGCCTTGCACGCATCATTATGACACGTTCGCTACCCAATCACAACAGCTACTTGCAGATTTCCGCAGTCACCGCGCTGACCTGCACCGAATACGTGTTCACTAGATTAGACTCCCACACAGACACCTAATCCCGCATCATTGACGTACAAACCACCCTTAACGGCAGCCACTTCTACACCATTGGGCGCGCAAGACGGCTACACTCGGCAGCACATCATGACTGATTCCTGCGTGTCACTTGGCCCCCACCCCGCCGGCGCCTCCCGCCCTACCCGCGCCGGCGGCGACCAATCACGCACCGCGGCGTTTTTCGATCTCGATAAAACCATCATCGCTACCTCCTCGGCCTATGCTTTTGGCCGCGAATTCCTACACAATGGGCTCATCTCCCCGGCAGAGGCTCTCCAGCTCTCGTTGGCCAAGGCCAGCTATATGTTCTCTGGCCTCTCTAGCGAAGGCATGGACACTACCCGAGATCAGCTCACCGCGATGGTCACCGGCTGGTCTGTGGACGAGGTACGCAGCATTGCCCGAGAGACCATGCACCACGTGGTCACCCCCTCCATTTATGCCGAGGCCCGCGAGCTTATCCGTGCCCACCGCGCCGCTGGACACCACGTGGTCATCGTCTCTGCCTCGGCCGCCGTGTTGGTGGATATCATCGCGGAGGAACTCGGAGTCGAGCACGTCATCGCCACGGAATTAGCAGAAGAAGACGGGCGTTTTACCGGCGAGGTGCTCTTTTATTGCAAGGGCCAGAACAAAGCAGTCGCACTGGAGCGCACCGCGGCCGCAGAAGATATCGATATGCGCACCAGCTACGCCTACTCGGATTCCGCTACGGATATCCCCATGCTGGAAAAGGTGAGCCACCCAGTAGCGGTCAACCCAGACCGGCAACTAAAGCGCCACGCCCTCGCCCACGAGTGGGAAATCCGCTCCTTTAAGGACCCCGTACCGCTCCTGCCTGCTCCCACCGCCAAGGAAATTGGGATCGGCGCCTCCGTCTTGGCAGGCACTGCGGCGGTAATCGGTGCCGGGCTGTGGCTAGCACAGCATCCGGGCCGCCCTGGCCCGCCTAAGCGGGGTCCACGGCGCGCGTCCTAGGCCGCTCGGGCGATCGCATCCGCCTCTTTGCCGCCAGCGGTCCAGGCGGCGAGGTGGGTTGCGAGGGTGTCGGCAAGCGCGGTGCGGTAATTGTCCACAGCGGCAGCGTACTCGGCGCGGTGGCGGGTGTAGTAGACCTCGGGGACGGCGAAACCACGCGGGTCAAAGCCCGTATGCACCGCAGTGAGGCGGGCAGCTACGCGGGCCACAAGGCCGCTGCGGGGTCCGAAGAACTGGCCGGCGGCTATTTCCGCATGAACCACGCTGGGCAATAAGAGATCGAAGGCGGGGCCACTGCCTTGCGCAATGAGTCGGGCAATTCCCTGCAGGCGCGCACTCTCGCCGGCAGGAATGCCGGTGCCTCCGGCAGCGACGTCGATGCGCGCCAGCACCTGCAGCGGTGCCCGGGCAAAGGAACGCACCGTGGCATCCAGGAGCTCCGGCGCGGCTACGGAATAGGCGCTGATGGCGCTGGCAAGCGGGCCTTCTTCTATATCTTCCGGGCTCGGTTGCCGGGGAATGGCATGGCCGTCGAGGGCCACGCTGGCGCGAGCGCCGCGCATGAGGGACTCCGCGGAGATAACCTCATACTTGCGCAATCCTGCAGGTCGGCGGTGTGCCCGAGCGATGGTGGCGGCGGCGTTCTCTGCACTTTCTTTCACCCCCGGCAGGCGAAATAACGGGGATAACGCGTCATTTTCTGACATATCCATTAGGATAGCCGTGGAAGTCCCTAAGCATGCGTGGCACCATGGGATAATAATGATTCCATTATTATTGGGGACATTACAAGGTTTAGATAAACGCGAGGAGAAATATTCGTGAGCAACGATGGACTTTTTACTGACGGTACCGATCGATTCGCACCGAAAGTGAACTCAATTCCTTTGAGTGACGTGGATACATCCTCGTCCGAGACCTCGGTGGGCCAGCTGGTCTCTAATGCCACCGAGCAGATGTCCCAGCTCGTGCGCTCCGAGGTGGAGCTGGCAAAGACCGAGCTGGCAGAGTCCGCAAAGAAGGGCGGCATCGGTGCTGGCCTCTTTGGTGGCGCCGGCACCATCGCGCTGTATAGCTCCTTCTTCTTTTTCTTCTTCTTGGCAGAGCTCCTCGCCATCTGGCTGGACCGCTGGGCTGCGTTCCTGATCGTCTTCTTGATCATGATCGTCCTCGCCGGCATCTTGGCATTCGTGGGCTTGAAGAATGTCAAGCAGGTTAAGGCACCGCAGAAGACAATTGACTCCACCAAGGAGTTGAAGAACCTGGTTCCGGGCAAGGCACAGAAGTCCCTGAACCGGAAGAATACCCACGGCCTCTACACCTAAACCGGCATCCCGCCACACGCACGAACCACGCCACGCGGTCGTGTACCCTATCCCCGCCCTAGCTAGCCTGGGGCGGTTTTTCTGTACTTTATCCTTTTCTCTACCGTTTCGGCCCCGACTATAGAAAGGCGGCACCATGGCCTTTGCACCCCTGCCTCCCTCAACGGTGGAGCTGGAGGGCCCGTACGCGCATGAATTCGTTCACACCCGCGGCATCCGCTTGCACGTAGCCACGGCGGGCGATAGCTCGCGGCCGCTTGTTCTGCTCATTCACGGGGCCTTTGGCGGATGGTTCGATTTCCAGGACGTCATTGCGCCGCTCGCGCAGCGCGGTTTCCACGTCGCGGCGGTAGATATGCGCGGCTTTGGCATGTCCGATAAGCCGCCCATTGATGCAGGACAAGATATCCGCACCTTGGTGGGGGATATCAGCGGGCTCATCCAGGCTTTGGGCCACGACGATGCCTTTGTGGTGGGCGCCGATACCGGCGGCGCCGTGGCTTGGTGCTTGGCCGCCGAGCGCCCCGCTCGGGTGCGCGGCCTGGCTTCTATTTCCGCCGCCCACCCGGTAGATCTGCGCCGCGCAATTGCTGCCCGGCCGTGGGATTTTGGCTGGATCAACCTGCGCTCACTGCTGTGCCGGCTGCCGCGCGTCACCCGCGCACACAACCTTTTGCTCAGCCCGCGCGCCTACCGCAAGGAGCTGGAGCTAGATACGGGGCCTTCGCTTGGCGACGCCGCCCTAGACCGCATCCTCGACCTTCGCCTGCGCGCCTCCCAAATCGGCAGCGTGCGCCGCGGAATCTTGTGGAACCACCGCATGCGCACCGCCGTCGTTCCTTTTACCTGGGTGGAGCTAGCCGTGGAGCGGCCCGTGCTTTTCATACACGCCCAACAGCGCCTCTGGCACCCCGTTGTCCGCCGCGCCGCCCTGCGCGCCCGCCGCGGCTTTACCGCCACCACCATCCCCGGCGCGAAGAACCTCCCGCATCTGGAAGCCCCTAAGGAATTTGTCTCCGCGCTGGCAGCGTGGCTGCAGGAAAATAGTTAGTGGGCGACGCACTCGCCGGTATCAACCGGGTAGGTTAGCTGCGTGAGGTCTCCGATCTGGCCATTGACTTCATCGGCAGTTAGCGCATAACCGGTCTCGGCGTCATCCACGGAGGCACCAAAAACCACGCCTAAGACCTCGCCGGCGGTATTGACCAGCGGTCCGCCCGAATTTCCCTGCTGGATGCTGCCACGCACGGTATAGGAATCGCGTTCCACATGGCCATGAGAATAAATATCCGGCCCGGAAATGGTGATGCGGTCGCGCACGCGCGCCATCTCGGCGTCGAAAGGCCCGGAGTACGGAAAGCCCATCACCATGGCGTCATCACCCGTCTGCGCTGGGTCTTGCGCCCACGGCAACGGATCAATGCCGAGGTCACGCGAATGCAGCACCGCCACATCCACATCGGGGTTGTAATAAACCACGGTGGCATCTTTTAGCCCCAGCTTGGTATCTAGGCGCACGGTCTGCGTGCCGGCTACCACGTGGGCATTGGTGATCACGTAGTCATCGGCTGCCACAAAGCCTGAGCCCATGAGGCGGCGGGAACACTCTTCGGCGTCGCCAAGCACGTGAATGATGGACGGCCGCATGCGCCGCACCAGCTCTGGATCCTGTACGTCCGGATCCGGCTCTTCTACTTCCTCGGTGCTGATGGAATTTTGCCATGGCGAGACCAGCGGCGGCAGGCCGGACTCATTGAGCATAGCTGCCACGCCATTGGGCAGCGACGCTACCTGCGCCGGCGCGGCCGAGTTGAGGTTGCTCAAGATGCGCGAATCACGCAGGCCTTGGCCAGCGGCTCCGCCCAGATTGGTGGCCACGGGGATGGAAATTAACCAGATCACCACTAGGGCGGCAAAGGCTTGGAATACCGCGCCCACCACGGAGTCGAGGCGCTGCGTCTTTCTCGCCTTCATGCGATCGCGCACACTGCCGCCCAGCGAGGAACCGATAAGCTGGCCGATGCCCACAAAAAGCACCAGGATTCCAACCAGCAGCAGCAAGCGCAATGAGGGCTGATCCACCAAGCGCAGCGCGGCCGGTGCCACAGCGATGCCCAAGACCACCCCGGCGCCCACGCCAATGGAAGCCAGTACCGCCGCGAGGGCGCCATTGCGCCACCCGCTCAGCAGCGCCAGCAGGACGGCAAGCACAATCAGGCCGTCAACAATGAGCGCAGGAGTCATGGGAGGGGGTTCTTTCTATTTGTGGTGAGTCGTACACGTACCGCGGTACAAGCGGTTAGGACATCTTCTCATTATTTCGGGAGTTTTTAAGGGAGTCACGCAGGTCCATGACCGAATTAGTATCCCACGGCACGCTCCACCCAGAATGCTGCAAGAGCGCTGAAAGCACCCCGGCGGTAAAGCCCCAGATGACGTAGCCATTGGCGTGAAACGCTGGCCCTTGCCATTTCCGAAAGCCCACCACAAAGCGATTGTGCGGATCGGCTAACTCCCGGATGGGAACGAAAAAGACATCATCGGTTTCATCGGGGCTGGCGGGATAGACCTCCCCCGGCTGGGTCCAATGCGCCAAAATCGGGCTTACGGGGTTGCCGGTGGCGCGAATATGCAACTGATCCCACTGCTCCAGCGGGGTGACCGAGTTGCGCTGCAGATCCGTTTCTTCCCAAGCTTCTCGCAGCGCAGTATCCACCAGCGAGGTATCCGCGGGGTCCCGCCTGCCGCCGGGGAAGGCAATCTGACCCGAATGCGAACGCATGGACGGCGAGCGGTGTGTAAGCAAAATGCTGCCGTCCTCTGAGCTCTTGCCGCTTAGGAGCATGAGCACGGCGGCCTCCCGCTTGACCGGTACCTGGATATTGGTGCCATTGAGGGACGAGGCTTGGCGGTTGCCAATGAGTTCTTGCACCTGGCTAGGGTCTACCCCCAGCGCCGGCTTGAGCCAGGCAGGCGCGCGCTCAGGAAGGAGTTGGCTCATGCCGCTAGCGCCTCCTCCACGGCATGCTCAATTTCCGCTGCGGAGCTAAATGGCTGCGCAAATTGCTTGCGTACCTCGCCGTCCTCGAGCACCACGGTTACCGGTACCACCCCCGGCAGGCCCAGTTCACCGGCAAAGCTATTATCCGGGTCTTGGAAGCTCGGCAAATCCACCCCCAAATCATTCAAGAAGGCCGCGCCGTTGCCCGCATTCTTATCCGCGTGCACGCCCACCACCTGCCACTGTGGGTGCTTGTCCGCCACGTGCTGCAGGTAGGGCAGCTCCGCGCGGCATGGCTCGCACCACCATGCCCAAACATTGACCACGGTCACGCCTTCATCAGCACGCTTTCCGGCGGCTTGCCCACCCAGGCAGTCCAACTCTACCCCTGCCACGGTGCCGGCTGGGCAGTCCGGACGCTGGGGGACTTCTTGCGGAACAGCCTCGCTTGACGACGCCTCCTTATCTGCGTCCCCACCCCGCAACTGCGAAACCCCCGCTACCGCAATAACGGCAATGAGGATCGCGGCAATCACCGTGCCAAGGACGTATTTCTTCATACCGTTAGCCTAGCGCCCACTAGCTGCTGGACACATATCCCGCAGCACGCACGCACCACATGCCGGCGTGCGCGCATGGCATACCTGACGCCCATGAAAGATCACGCGGTGCGAAAACATCGTCCATTCTTCTTCCGGCAGCAGCTTAGCGATGTCCCGCTCAATCTTTACCGGCGTCTTCTCCCCCGTCAGGCCAAGTCGCTGCATGAGGCGGCCGAAGTGGGTGTCCACCGTCAGCCCGGGAATCCCGAAGGCATTACCTAGCACCACCAGCGCCGTCTTCCGGCCTACGCCGGGCAGGCTGGTGAGTTCCTTTACCGTGCGTGGGACCTCACCTTCAAAATCTGCCACCAGCTTCTCCCCGATGCCCAAGAGGTGCCCCGCTTTGGCGCGCTGAAAGCCCAGCGGCCGCAGGATGCCTTCCAGATCAGCCCGCTGCGCCGCTGCATAATCCGCAGCCTCTGGGTAGCGGGCGAAAAGCTCTGGGGTCACCGAATTCACGCGCTCATCCGTGCACTGGGCAGAAAGAACCGTGGCCACCAATAGCTGCAGCGGGGAATCATAGTCCAACGCGCAACGCGCATCCGGGTACTTCCGTGTCAAGCGCCGATTGATCTCCGGCGCCCTAAGCTCCGGCGCGCTGGCCGCTGACAGTGCTGAATTCATGGGCTTAAGCTTAGTAGACTAGGAAAACATGATTTCACTCGTGATTCTGGTACCGCTTGCCATCGCCCTTTTTGCCCTTTTGATGGAAAAGCTCGAAGCAGTCGTTTTTGCTGACTAGGCTGTAAACCCGCTGGCCAGACTCCTGCACTAGCACGATTTGAGTTTCTATAATGTGACCAAATTTTCACTGAAGTACCAAAAGTGACCAATTACACTGTAAGATGAAACGCGTTACACAGTGACCCTGCTTGTTCCGCATTGTCGAGTGCATGAAAGACCGCACCCAGATGTGGCGCAAGCTCATCTATGGACTTTCGTAGTCGACATCCAAGGAGTAAAACGTGGAAGGCGTACAGGACATTCTCTCCCGCGCCGGAATCTTCCAAGGCGTTGATCCCGTTGCAGTGCAGAACCTAATCGAACAGATGGAGACCGTGCGCTTCCCGCGCGGAACCACCATCTTTGATGAGGGCGAGCCTGGTGACCGCTTGTACATCATCACCTCGGGCAAGATTAAGCTCGCCCGCCACGCCCCGGATGGCCGCGAAAACCTCCTCACCGTCATGGGCCCGTCCGATATGTTCGGCGAACTGTCCATCTTCGATCCGGGCCCACGCACCTCCTCCGCAGTGTGCGTAACCGAGGTCCAGGCAGCCACCATGAACTCCGAGCTACTCAAGAAGTGGGTAGGCGACCACCCCGAAATCGCGCAACAGCTGCTGCGCGTGCTGGCCCGTCGCCTACGCCGCACCAATGCCAACCTGGCCGACCTCATCTTCACTGACGTGCCAGGCCGCGTGGCAAAGACCTTGCTGCAGCTGGCCAACCGCTTCGGCGTCCAGGAAGGCAGCGCCCTGCGTGTGAACCACGACCTCACCCAGGAAGAGATTGCCCAACTGGTCGGCGCTTCCCGCGAGACCGTCAACAAGGCGCTGGCTACCTTCGCCCACCGCGGTTGGATCCGCCTCGAGGGCAAGTCCGTGCTCATCGTGGATACCGAGCACCTCGCCCGCCGAGCTCGCTAACAACGCGCCAGCTCACGACCCCGCTTCGGCGGGGTTTCGCCGTTTTCGCACCCTCCCCTTGACCAGTGCCGGCTAAGGCCGACCCCACGATCACTTATGGCCACGTTATGCGCCGTTTCCCTCCGATATCCGCCGAGAGTGTGGCCATAAGTTGCCCCTTCAGCCCAGCGGCAGCCCCCACACACCACTGCGCCTAAAAATTACGCCCCTCTTCCCGCGAAGAAAGAGGGGCAGATGGAGAAAAGCTTATTTAGCAGTGCCGTCCAAGTACTTTAGCGCGGTGCGTGTGGACTGCTCGGCCGCGTGACGCAGCACCGGATCCACATCGTCATACATCTCATTGACCAGCGTATTCAAATCTACATCCTCACCCAAGCGGGAGCGGATTTCCTTGATTTGGTTGAGACGATAGTGGCGGCGGTCAATATATTTGCGAGCCACCTGGGACGTATCATCCAAGTCTGGGCCGTGCCCTGGAAACAGCGCGATATCCTCACCGCGTTCCTCCAAGGTATCCAAGGTCTGCAAATAATCGGCCAAGTTGCCGTCCGTCTCCGAAAGGAGAACGGTGTGGCGGCCGGCGATGGTATCACCAGAGACAATGCCTTCGAGGCGGGAGTTTTCTACCTCACCGCTCCACACGAAAAAGCAGGTGGAATCCGCGGTATGGCCCGGCGTGTGCACGACCTCGAGGCGCGGGGTGATGCCATCGAGGGAAATATGCTCGCCGTCCTGCAGCGCTTCGGCGCCATTGCAGTAGCTCGGATCAAAGGCACGGATGGGGGCGCCGGTCTTTTGCCGCAGGCGTTGCGCGCCCGACGCATGGTCATCGTGGCGGTGGGTAAGCAAAATCAAAGCCACCTCACCTGCGTTGCGGTGCACAACGTTGAGATGGCCTTCATCCTCAGGACCCGGATCCACGACGATGGCTCGTGAATCTTCAGCGGCGCGAATAATCCAGGTATTCGTGCCCTCCAGGGCGGTGTAGCTGGGATTATCACAAAGTACTACGCCAACGGATTGGCTAACGGGACGCAATTGACTATATGCGGGGTGCTCCATAGTTCCTAGCCTATCCGATCAAGCAGCGATTTCTACGATTAGTTCGATCTCTACCGGCGCGTTTTTAGGCAACGCGGCCACGCCCACAGCGGAGCGAGCATGCGTTCCGGCATCCCCAAAAACCTCACCGATGAAATCGGAAGCACCATTAATAACTACTGGCTGATCTTCATAGTCTGGGGCAGAGGCCACGAAACCCACGACCTTAACCACGCGGGCGACATTATCCAGACCTACTTCCTCATCAACGGCGGCCAGTGCATTGAGCGCTGCGATGCGGGCCTGCTCTTGGGCCTGGTCCGTTGTCAGATCAGCACCGACCTTGCCCGTCAGCGACAAAAACCCCTCCACGAGGGGAAGCTGGCCCGAGGTCCAAACTTGGTCACCCACACGTACGGCAGGCACATAGGAAGCTAGCGGCTTGGCGACGCTCGGCAGCTCGTATCCCAGCTCCCGCAAGCGAGCATGAAAGCCCATTTACTCTGCCACCTCACGCTTGAAGTAGGCCACGACGTTTTCCGGGTTTGGGCCCGGGGTGACAGAGACGAGTTCCCAGCCATCTTCTCCCCAGGAATCGAGGATCTGCTTGGTGGCGTGGGTAAGGACAGGTGCGGTTGCGTATTCCCATTTAGTCATGGGCCCATTCTAACTATTAAATACGCACTATGCCGTCGAAATATTTAAATGCCGACAAGCTCGCCGCCCTGGGCCAAGTAGTGGGCCCAGTTTGTGATGTGGGGGTTCTTGCGCAGCAGGGCACGGCGCTGACGCTCGGTCAATCCGCCCCACACACCAAACTCGACGCGGTTATCTAGGGCGTCGGCGCGGCACTCGGTCAACACTGGGCAATGGCGGCAAATCACGGCCGCCTTGCGCTGCTCTGCGCCACGCACAAATAAGGCATCCGGGTCACCCTTGCGGCATTTAGCCTGGGTGACCCACTCACCACGCTCGGGATTTCGGGCTGTATTAGACATGCCAGCTGTCTTCACACGAACGGTCATGGGTGAGTGTGCTCCTTCCCAGACGGAATACTATGTAACACAGCCGAGTCTATTCACCGAGGTAGAATATTGTCTAACACGTCACACTTTAGGGGGTGCGAGTGATCTTCCGCCTAATAGGGGCAACCACGTAGGGTATGGGACGTGACTGTCATCAAATCTCTGGCCAAGATAGCCCTGTCTACGGTCTTGGTAGGCGCGCTCATCGCCCTAGCCCTTGCCCCCTTTGCGGGCATTTCTGGCGTGGCGATTGCCCGCACCAATGAAACCATGCAATCTGACCTGCAAGATCTGACTGCCGGCAATATCCCTGGCGTAACCACGATCAAGGATGCCAAGGGCAAAAATATAGCCTACGTCTTCAGCCAGCGCCGCCATCCGGTGGAGAGCAAGAAGATTTCGAATGCCATGAAAGACGCTATCGTCTCCATTGAGGATGAGCGCTTCTACGAGCACGAGGGCGTGGACTTCCAAGGCAATTTCCGTGCCCTGTGGACCAACCTAACCTCCGGCGGCGTCTCCCAAGGCGCTTCGACCATCGATCAGCAATACGTTAAAAACTACCTGCTGCTGGTTTCTGCCACCACGGATGAAGAGCGTGCCGCAGCCACCGAGCAATCCGTTGCCCGCAAACTGCGCGAGATGCGCATGGCTACCAAGATGAATGAGGAATTGGACAAAGATGACATCCTCACCAACTATCTCAACTTGGTCTCCTTTGGCAACCATGCCTACGGCGTCGAAGCGGCAGCTCGGACCTATTTTGGTACCCACGCCTCCGAACTGACGGTGCCGCAAGCAGCGATGCTCGCCGGCATGGTCCAGTCCTCCGAGCGCCTCAACCCCTATACCAACGCCGAGGAAGTAACCGACCGGCGCAACCTGGTCCTGCAATCCATGGCGGATAACGGCCATATCAGCCAGCAGGAAGCGGGTAAGTATAAGGGGGAGAAGCTGGGCGTCGGCAAGAAGCCTAAAACACTGGCCAATGGCTGCATCGGCGCAGGCGACCGCGGTTTCTTCTGCGATTATGTGCTCAAGTACCTAGATAAAAAGGGTATTAGCGAGGAACAGCTGGCCCGCGGCGGTTACACCATCAAGACTACTTTGGACCCGACCGTGCAGGATAAGGCCCTCCAGTCGGTGCAAGATCACACTAATCCGGACGCCCAAGGCGTGGCCGAGGTCATGGATGTCATCAAGCCCGGTAAATCGGACCGCAAGGTCCTAGCCATGGTCTCCTCCCGCGACTACGGCCTCGAGCTGGATAAAAATGAGACCATCCTGCCGCAGCCCTACTCCTTGGTGGGCAATGGCGCAGGGTCCGTCTTCAAGGTCTTTACGGCCGCGGCCGCGCTCGAGGCGGGCTACGGCATAAAAAATACCGTGGACGTACCCACCCGTTACGAGGCGGAAGGGCTCGGACATGGCGGTGCCGACGGCTGTCCGGCGGACCGCTACTGCGTGGAAAACGCCGGCTCCTATAAGGCCACAATGACCCTGCAGGAAGCGCTAGCGCACTCCCCGAATACTCCCTTTATCAAGCTCACCGAGCAGGTAGGCGTGGCTCCCATCGTCGATATGGCCGTGCGCTTAGGCCTGCGCTCCTACGATGACAAGGGCAGCTTTGATAAGGACACTTCCATTGCCCAGCACACCAAGGACGCTAACTCCGGCTCCTTTACCCTCGGCCCGGATCAGGTCAACCCGCTGGAGCTTTCCAATGTTGGTGCCACGCTAGCCTCCGATGGCAAATGGTGCGAGCCCAACCCCATCACCCAGGTCACGGACAAGGACAGCAACGAGGTCTACCTCAAGGAAACCCCGTGCGAGCAGGCGGTGGATAAGGACGTCGCCCGCGCGATGACCAATGCACTGTCCGAGGACGCCAAGCAGGGCACTGCCAAAAATGCCGCCCAGGCAGCCGGCTTTTCCAGCCCTATCGCGGCCAAGACCGGTACTACCGAGTCCAACCAGTCCTCTGCATTCTTGGGATTCAACAAGGGCATTTCCGCCGCGCCTTATATTTATAATGACGGCACCTCCACCGTCCCGCTATGTACCGGTCCGGTGCGCCAGTGCGCGGGCTGGGGCAACCTCTATGGTGGTTTGGAACCGGCGCAGACATTTTTCAGCATGGCTTCGCAGCTGCCGATAGCTACCAAGGCCAGACTGCCAAATTACAATAAGAAGTACGATAACGGCACTACGGCCGATAGCACGCTCGACGGCCTGCGCGGCAAATCCGAGGCGGAAGCCCGCCAGGCATTGGAGTCGAAGGGCTACGTGGTCAAGACTTCCCGCGTCATCGGCGGCAACGTTCCCTATGGCCGTGTGGTGCGCGCCATTACCGGCAAGGACGGGAAGAAGAAGGGCGCGGAAATCACGCTGCAGCTTTCCGACGGCTCCGCGGCCTCCCAGTCCCCCTCCTCCGGCGTGGCCGATGCTAATTCCACCGGCGCACAAGATAGCACCGCCGGCGGAAATGCCGACGGTGCTGCTAGCCCGGGCCGCTCAACTGGCGGCACGGGTGGTACGGACACGGGCGGTGGCGGATTCAAGCCGGAAGACTTTGGTATCCGCCAAGAAGACATCGACAACTTTGCCAATGATGTCCGCAGCCTGCTCGGCCGCTAGGCCTTGCCTGTCGAGGACGCACTCAATCTAGCTGAGCTGCTCCTTGACCTCTGCGGACAGGCGCTTGCCGTCCGCCTGGCCGGCAGCCTTGGCATTGGCCACCTTCATTACTGCACCCATCTGCTTCATGGTGGGTGCTTCGCCGTTTTCAGCCTCGACCTCGGCAATGGATTCTTCTACCAAGGCCTTAAGCTCAGCCTCATCCAGCTGGCGGGGCTGGTAGGTCTCGAAAAAGGGGACGTCAGCAAGCTCTGCTTCTGCCAGCTCGGGACGGCCGTTTTCCTCATAAACCTCGGCGGACTCGCGGCGCTTTTTAATCTCGCGCGCAATTACCTTCAAGATGTCTGCGTCTTCCAGCTCATGCCGGGAACCATTGGTCTCTTCGGCCTGGATGGCCGCCAGCAAGGCACGGATAGCGCTGGTACGCTGCTTCTCCTTCGCCTTCATTGCGGTTTTCAGATCTGCACGAATGGTTTGCTTTAGCTCGCTCATGCCTATCAATGTACGCCAGGTAGTGTGGTAGCCGTGAAACTTCTACGTATTCTTGGCGGCCTCACCACTGCCGGCCTGGGCGCCGCAGCATGGGGCTATAGCGAACTGACCAAATTCGAGCTCAAGGAATATACGCTTCCCCTCCTGCCTAAGGGCACGCTGCGCGGCAAGCCGGAATTTCGGCTGCTACACCTGTCCGACCTGCACATGATCCCAGGACAGGAAACCAAGATCGCCTGGGTATCGGCCCTCGATGCCTTGGAGCCGGACCTCGTGGTCAACACCGGCGATAATCTCTCCGACCAGCAGGCCGTTCCCGATACGCTGCGCGCGCTCGGCCCGCTACTGGCCCGGCCCGGCCTCTTTGTTTTTGGCACCAATGACTACTGGGCGCCGCAGCCGGTCAATCCCTTCAAGTACCTGCTAGGGAAAAAGCGCGAACCTTCCTACGTGGATTTGCCATGGCGAGGTATGCGCGCCGCCTTTATGGAGCACGGCTGGCGCGATGCCAACCAGGCGCGACACGAGTTCAAGGTGGGAAACGTGCGCCTTGCCGCCGCCGGCGTGGACGACCCGCACCACGATCTAGATGACTATTCCGAAATCGCAGGCCCGCCCAACGAGGACGCGGATCTGTCGCTGGCCCTCCTCCACACCCCCGAGCCCCGCGTGCTGGAGAAGTTCGCGGACGACGGCTACCAACTCTCGCTGTCTGGCCACACCCACGGCGGCCAAATCTGCCTGCCCGGTTCCCGCGCGCTGGTGACCAATTGCGGCATTGACCGCGAGCGCGTGCAGGGCCTTCATGACTTTGGTCCGATGAAGATGCACGTCTCCAACGGCTTGGGCACCTCCAAATTTGCCCCCGCGCGCATCTTCTGCCGGCCTTCCGCCACACTGCTAAAAATCACCGAGGTGGACTAAACCCAGCCACCTGCCGTTTTGTTGAATGCACTCAGGTTGCGTTAAAGTATTCCAGTACCGCTTTTGAGGCGGAACGCCGGGATATGGCGCAGGTTGGTAGCGCGCTTCGTTCGGGACGAAGAGGTCGCAGGTTCAAATCCTGTTATCCCGACCATCAGCCCGCAGCTTCGCTGCGGGCCTTTTCGTTACTAAGCCAGCATCCCAGTGAAGAGCGCTACGGCGACCAAGATGGCGGAGAAAATCCACGCAATCGGGAAAGCCAGTTTGAGGTACTTGCCCATCTGCCCCTCTGCCAGCCCCAACGCCAGCCATAATGCCGGCGAGAAGGGCGAGACGAAGGTACCCACCACGTTGCCAATAATGAGCGCGCAGGCCGCCCCCATGCCGCTGACCCCAAAGCTTTCAACGGTTCCCTGAACAATAGGAAGAACCGAGAAGTAATACGCATCCGTCGAGGTCAAAAGATCAAGCGGCACACCGAAGAAGCCCACAATCACGTGCAGGTGCGGGGCAACGCCCTCTGGCAGAACATTCACTAGTGTCAGGGCGATTTCCTCAAGCATTTTGGTTTCATTGAGGACGCCCAAGAACATTGCGGCTGCAAGAATAACGCCGGCCATAGCTAGTGCATTAGGCGCATGACGCCGCAGTGCCTCGCCCTGTTCCATCGATCCGCTGAAGTTAATGGCCAACGTAATAGTCGTAGCAATAAGGAAAGCCGGCGCGGGCGGGACAACACCCGACAGCAGGGCGGCTAGCACCGCTAAGGCAACTACAACATTAACCACGGTCACCCAGCGACCTGCGCGGAAGTGGTACCCCAGTTTTTGTTGTTCACGCACTTGTGCCGCGGAGAAATCATCGGCCAAAGCGTCAACATCTACTGCGGTGCCGCCCGTTAGCTCGCCGCTTTCGCGCAAGCCGGCTAGGCGGCGCTGTTCCTTCCACCCCAAAAGCGCGGCCAAGAGGAACACCAGCACAATCGCTACGCCTTGAATCGGCAATAGCTGCACCCAGATGGCGTTAGGTTCCTGCGTAACCACCGCCCCGGCGCGGCCGAGCGGACCACCCCAGGGAACCATATTCATCACTGAGGCAGCCATAGCCACAATGGTGATAAGAATATAACGCGACATGTGAAGCGCACGGTACAAAGGCAGCAAGGCGGGGATAGTAATCAGGAAGGTGGTAGAGCCCGATCCGTCAAGGTGTGCCACAATGCCGATCGCCGCCGTGCCCAAGGTTACGGCCATGACTTTGCCCCGAGTCGCCTTGATGAGTGCCCGAATAACCGGGGTAAAAAGGCCAACATCCTGCAATATGCCAAAGAAGATGATGGCAAAGATGAACATCACCACGACGTTGATGACGGAGGTTAATCCTTCGCTGAAAAAGTCAGAGATTTCACCTAGACCAAATCCGCAAATTAAGGCACCAACAACGGGCACCAGCGTCATAGGGATGATGGGATTGACGCGGCCACGGATCAGGATTCCCACCGTCACAAAGATGATGATGAGGCCCATGACCGTAAGCCCGAGCGGGGTCTGCATAATGCTCCTTCACAAGTCGACGGCACGCCATGCCCTAAGACATGAAGACAGGCGAGTGTGACTCAGATTAAACCCCGAGAAGGTGCAAAGTATACCACTACCCCCGAATTCCACACCGCTGCAAGCGGAACTGTGTAGAGGGAGCTAGCAAAAAGGAATGCGATGCCGGCCTCGCAATTCCACACGCGCTAAACAATTTCTCCTGAATGTTCCGCAAAAATTGCAGCTCAACACCCCACATATGGGGAAACGACGCGGTGCCCCTACAGCGCCGCGTCGTCCCTATTCCCTATCACTCACAACGGATTGGAGAAACCGTTTGCCTACCCCCTAAGTAGGCTTTGTGAGCAAGACCAACTGTAGCACTCGTAAAATGAAAACGGTAGCGCGCACCAAAATTCCCAGTTTCTACCAATAATTTTTCCTCTTAGGTGTGCTTTTTCAGATTTAATTAATGGGTTTCTCAGTTTTTACTGCGGATGGGGCCCACCACCTTGCACTCAGCCCAATGAGAGTGACGGCGAGCAGTACCGCAATCCCGGCCCACAAGACACCTTGTTCGCCATCGTTGCCCGCTACGGTAACAGCCGCGGTAGTCCAATTCAGCGGCAGCAGGTTAGCAACGACCTGCCACAGCTTAGAAACACCGGCGATGGCCGCGGATTTCCACAACCAGCCCACCAGCGCCGTCTGGCCGATGCCGAAAAGCACTGCGATGATGCTACCCGCGGTGGTGCCAAATGCTCCAAGCAAGCCGCGAGTAATGGCCGCCGCGGACAAGGCTCCTAAAAGCAGCGCCACCCCGGCCCAGACCGCCGCCGCGGGGGTGAGGCCAGTGGCGAGCATGAAGAGCAGGATCTCGCCGATGGCTACCGCAGCCACCGAACCGCCAAGAACCGTTAGCCAGGGGCGAAGCCGCAGGTGCCAGGCCACACCGGCCACCGCGCCTGACAGCAGTACCAAGGCAGAAATCAACATCGCCACTATGGGGCTGAGCAGGTGCGCTGGCCCTTCGGAAGCGGCCTGCGCTGGGGGTAAAGCACGCTGAATATCACCCACATTGGTCTGGTTTTGGGTAGCCATGCTGGAGAGCCTTCCGGCGCCGTCGTCAAGCTTGTCCACGCCCTCCAGCGCCTCATCGACCCGCTGGTTGAGTTCCGCAATGCCTGCATTGAGCTCCTGTGCGCCAGAGACGGCTTGGGTCACGCCATCGTGGTAGGCGTAGCCATCTACCGCCAGCTGATTCGATAGATCGCGCGAACCATCTTTGAGCTTTTTGAGCTGGTCCGTCACCGAGTTATCTAGGCGAAAGTTATTCACCTGCGCGCGAAGATCCCCAAGCTGCGAGCGAATCTGCTTGGCTTCTTTGGATTTATTGCCTTCTAGATCGTGCATCGTGCCATCAATGGCCTGCAGAATTTGCCCTTGCACGGCGCCGAGCCCCACCACTTGGTCCACGGCACCGCCTACGCCATTGGCCAGCTCCGTTGCGCCGCCGCCAAGCGTATTGGTGCCGGATTGCAGCTGGTTAAGGCCGGCAACTAGCTCCTGGGAGCCATTCGCCAGCTTGCCGACGCCCCCTCCGAGCTCATCCGCCCCCTTGTTCAGCTCACCCGTGCCATCATCGAGCTGCTTGGCACCCGATTTGAGCATGCTTGCCTGCGCTTGGGCGCGGCTAGCCGCTTCGGCAGCTTCCTTCACCTCTGGGGACGCGGAATTTTCCCGCGGGGCGCCAAAGGGCTGCGCGGCACTAGACCAAGCGTGGGCGGGTTCCCACTGGGAAAAGCCCGCCACCACGGCTCCGATAACCAGCGGCAGGGCAAGCAAAACAATCAGCAGGAAGCTGCGCCAACGAGAAGGGGGTGCAGCATCCGGAGAAGCAAGGCGTGAGGTCATGCTACTGAACCTATCGTTGCAGGTCACTCCCCTGTTGCAGGCGCGCCGAACACCATCGCAATGCCGCTTGCTCTACGATGTATGGCATGGCCCACAATTATTCCCTTTCCGCCTCCCGTGTCCTTACCGCCGCAGCCATCGCGCCGCTGTGTTTCAGCCTTATTGCCTGCTCCGATGATGCGGAGACTTCAGGAGAGCCTGAGTTCTCCGAGGCCGCCGCGGCCGCAGTAAGCTCCTCCACCGAAGAGACCTCTTCCGAAGAAATAACGAGCGAATCCGAAGCCTCGGAAGCAGAGAGCGATGCAGGCGAAGCTACGGAATCAGAGCCTACAAATAAAGAAGATTCCTCCACCGAAGCGCCCGCCGAATCAGGCGAGGAGAAAAGCAAAGACAACGCCGCCGCCTCTGCCGATTCCGGCCGCGGTGACTGTTCCCCAGAAGCACTGCAACCCGCAGCGCCAAGTATGACCAATATCCGGGTCAATGACTGCGATGGCCAATGGGCGCACTTTGGCAAGGACAGTACGGACTGGACGGTATGGGCGCGCTACGAGGACGGCCAGTGGGTAGCCATTGAGTCCATCGGCGAGGCTACCTCCGGCCTAACCGCCCCGTGCTACGACGTGGATAAGTGGGCCGCCGAGGGCGCTCCGGCTTTCCTAACCGAAAATATGCGCCGCTGCGACTAGCTGCGCAGAAGGAAACCGCCCCGTAACGCACCACTGAACTGCTCCCCATTAGTTGGACTGAGAAATCAGTTGCCAACAACTAGTGGGGAGCATTTTCTTTGAGAGCACGTAGTTCGCTGAGTGAAGTTCAGCGTGAGCAGTTAGTGGAGCTTTTCGAGCAGGGAATGGGTTGCCGAGCCGCTGCTCGTGTTGTCGGTGTCTCGAGAGACGCAACGCGTAGACTTTATCGTCGTTTCCAACTGCGTGGCAGACTATGTCTCGTGGAGAAACCAAACAAGCAGCACTACTCCTTCGAGGCGAAGAAGGAGGTTGTAGAACGTCATCTTGCGGGTGAGTCGATGATGGATCTTGCCCGAGAGTTCAATCTTTCATCCGACCACCTCGTCAAGGACTGGGTGGCTAAGTGGCGCAGAGGCGGCGACGAGGCTCTGCGCCCGAAGCCGAAGGGCAGGCCCAAAGGATCGGCTGGGCCGAAACGCCTCACGGAAGAGGAAAAGCTTCGCCGCCAGGTTGAGCGGCTGGAAGCGGAAAACGCCTACTTAAAAAATTGCGAGACTTGAGGAACCAGGGACACGCCTGAAAGCCCAGGCAATCGTCATCCTCAAGTCACACCACCGCTTGGACTACCTCCTGGATGCGGCCGGCATGGCACGCTCGACATTCTTCTACCACCAAAAACGACTCACCGCACCGGATAAACATGCCGAGCTCAAACAAGCGATCCGGGACAGTTTTCAGCGCAACAAACACCGCTACGGCTACCGGCGGGTACTGCTCGACCTGCGTAACCAGGGCTGGGTGGTCAACCACAAACTTGTCTACAAGCTCATGTGCGCCATGGGCTTGAAAGCCAAGATCCGCCAGCGCAGGCCCTACATCTCCTACACTGGCACAATCAGCTACATCGCTGAGAACACACTCGAGCGCAACTTCACCCCCGATAGGCTCAACACTGTCTTCGTCAGCGACGTCACCGAGTTCAAAGTCGCTGGCCGCAAGGTGTATCTCTCACCGGTGATGGACCTGTTCGACCGCTCAATCGTCGCCCACACAGTGGCCACATCGCCGTCTACAGCGTTTACCTCGGCTTCGTTGGCGCAGGCGATCAAAGCGTGTGCTCCAGAGCCGGGCTGGATGATCCACACCGATCAAGGATTCCAATACCAGCACTCATCATGGCGCACCCTGATTAGCCAGCACCAGGGAGTCCAATCGATGTCACGCAAAGGCAACTGCTACGACAACGCGGTCATGGAGAACTTCTTCGGCCACCTGAAAACCGAGATGTACCACGGAGAAGCCTTCGACACCGTCGCAGAGTTCAACCAGGCAATCGACGAGTACATCCGGTGGTACAACACCGAACGCATCCAACAACGACTCAAGGGTCTAACCCCGATGCAATATCGAAATCAGACCCTTGAAGCCCTAACCGCCTAGAATTAAACCAGTCCAACTTTCGGGGGCCAGTTCACACAACGGTGTGCGAAACGGGGCGGGCTGATTACTGCGCAAGTGCGGCCGCGAAAGGGCTACTTCTTTTCGGTGTAGACCTCGCGTACGCGCTGGCCAAGGGCGGGATGAACGTTGGTCCAGTACTGGTACACGCGCTCCTCGGTCTCCTCGGATACGCCGGCCATCGCGTTGGTGATATTGGTGACCAAGCGCTCCTTGGCGGCATCATCGTAGACGTTCTCGTACAGGTCGCGAGCCTGGACAAAGTCATCGTCCTCGGCGTGGCGAACATACGGTGCACGTACCAAGTCGCTTCCGTGGGAGTTCGGGTTGATGTACAACTCCGCGGCGGTGGTGGTCTCCAGCTGGGACCGGTCGTTTACGGCGGCGTCGTCAAGCACGCCCGTGCCCTTCTCATAGCGGTTGGGCGAATAGACCGGATCCTCCGGAGCGTTGAAGAGGTACTGCATCGGGCCCTCATGCTCATAAGTATTGACCTGGTCCACGTTCTGCGGCTGGTTGACCGGCAGGTGCTTATAGTTCGGTCCGATGCGGTAGCGCTGCTGGTCAGCATAAGCAAAGACGCGAGCCTGCAGCATCTTGTCTGGGGATAGGCCAACGCCCGGCACAATATTGGAAGGATCGAGCGCCACCTGCTCAATCTGGGCAAAGAAGTTGCGTGGATTGCGGTTGAGGACGAAGTATCCCACATCATGCAGCGGGTAGTCCTTCTTGGACCAGACCTTGGTCAGGTCGAAGGGGTTAAAGCGGTAATTCTCCGCCTCATCCAGCGGCATGATCTGCACCTTCACGTCCCAGACCGGGTAGTTGCCCTCCTCGATGGCGTTATAAAGATCCTCGCGGTGGCAATCCGGGTTCTGGCCAGCGGTGGTGGTGGCCTCTTCATCGGTGAAGTTCTCTACGCCCTGGCGGGTCTTGAAGTGGTACTTCACCCAGAAGGCCTCGCCCTGTTCATTAACCCACTGGAAGGTGTGGGACCCATAGCCATTCTGGTGGCGGGTGGACTTCGGGGTACCGCGATCGCCCATGAGGTAGGTGACCTGGTGGGCGGATTCCGGGTTACGAGTCCAGAAATCCCACTGCATATCGGCATCGCGCAGGCCATTGGTGCCCAAGCGCTTCTGGGAGTGAATGAAGTCTGGGAACTTCAGACCATCGCGGACAAAGAAGACCGGGGTGTTATTGCCCACGATGTCGAGATTGCCATCTTCGGTATAAAAGCGCAGAGCAAAGCCGTGCACATCGCGCCAAGTGTCCGGAGAGCCCTGCTCGCCGGCGACGGTAGAAAAACGGCCCATCATCGGGGTAACGGTGCCCTTTTGGAAGACCTTAGCCTTGGTATATGCAGAAACGTCTTCAGTGATGTGCAGCTCACCAAAGGCGCCGTGACCCTTAGCGTGCGGGGTGCGCTCTGGCACGCGCTCACGGTTGAAATGCGCGAGCTTTTCAATAAGGTGGATGTCATTGAGCGCCACTGGCCCCTGCTGGCCAGCGGTTACCGAGGTGTTCTCGGACGGCACCGGCTGGCCGGACGGGCGGGTGGTATTTCCCTTGCCAGCGGGGCGCTGGCCCTTGTTCAGGATGTCATCAGCGGTAAATTCACTCATATTTGCCTCCTGGCATTGTGCGGTTAGATAGCACCAGTGTGGCAAAATTTCGCACGGTTGTCAGGGCTCGCAAAGGAGTGTAAGGGGTGCTGGTAGATTCATTCAGGTGACCCACCACTCCGCAGCAGACGACGCCCGCGTCACCGATCTAGCCCTGAGGGCCGGGCGCGGCGACCGCGCGGCGCTGACGGAGTTTATCAAGGCCACCCAGGATGATGTGTGGCGTTTGCTGGCTCATTTGGGCGGTCCGGAAGGCGCCGATGATCTCACCCAGGAGACCTATCTCCGCGTCATTAGCGCCCTGCCCCGCTTCGCGGCTCGCTCCTCGGCGCGCACGTGGTTGCTGTCCCTAGCCCGGCGCGTGTGGGTGGATAATATTCGCCACGATATGGCGCGGCCGCGCAAATCCGCGACGGAGTATGAGGACGCGATGGACGCGGCACCGGAAGACTCTGCGGCGTGGAGCGACTGGATCGACGCCCGTACGCTTATCGATGCCCTCCCGGCCGACCGCCGCGAAGCGCTAATCCTTACCCAAGTGCTGGGCTATACCTATGAAGAGGCGGCCAAGATCGCCGGCGTACGAGTAGGAACGATTCGCTCCCGCGTGGCCCGCGCCCGCAAGGATCTCATCGCGGGGACAAGTTAGCACCCCCATATCGCCCCCTTTGGCTGAGTAAATAATTTCACGCTGAAATTGTTACGCTCTGGTTACCTTGCGCCCCAAGTGCCCCAAATTTTGCCACTAAGCTGCCATTTTTGCACCTCACGTGGGGTGAACGAGGCCACAATTGGGGTATTTCTTACCCGAAATATCTGGCACATGTGTGGTTGTATTAGATGTGTACACACGTGATAAATCGACCGTCGATCCGGGCCCGCGCGATACCAATGCCGGGCCCGGCGCGTGTGAGTAAGAGAGTTTCTCCCTTTCATGTTAAAACGCGCAATCGGAATTTCCATGGCGTTTATCGGCGTCGTCGTGGGCGCAGGCTTTGCCTCTGGCCAAGAAGCTATGCAGTTCTTCGTAGCCTTTGGCAAGTGGGGTCTGTGGGGCATCGCCCTAGCCGCTGGCTTGATGATGATCACCGGCGTGTCCATCCTGCAGCTCGGCTCGTATTTCCAGGCCGAGGAGCATACCGCTGTCTACGACAAGGTCGCGTCACCATTTACCGCCAAGATTTTGGACTGGTCAACGCTAGTTACTTTGTTTTCCATCGGCTTCGTCATGTTTGCCGGCGGCGGCTCTAATATCAATCAGCAGTTCCCCTCCGTTCCGGTATGGGTGGGCGCTACCGCGATGCTGATTTTGGTGCTGCTCGTTGGCCTCATGGACGTCGACCGCGTAACAGCGGTGATCGGTACCATCACGCCATTCATCATTATCTTTGTGGTCACTGCCACCGGCTACACCATTCTCAACGCAGATGTTGATTTTTCTTCCCTCAATGACTGGGCAGTAGCTAACGTCGATACCTCGCTGCCCAACTGGTGGCTGTCCGCGTTAAACTACACCGGCCTGAACGTTATGACGGCTGTGTCCATGTCCATCGTCATTGGCGGTAACTTCCTGGATAACCGCGCAGTCGGCATCGGTGGCCTCATTGGTGGCCTCCTTTACCTGATCCTGTTGGCCCTGCTGGTCTTTGCCCTCTTCTTCGAAGCTGAGACCGTCAACGGCGAGGATCTGCCGGTGCTGGCATTAATAACCGATATTCACCCAGTACTCGGCGCGCTCATGACCTTCATCATCTACGGCATGGTCTTCAATACCGCTATCGGTATGTTCTACGCCTTGGGTAAGCGCTTGACCCGCAACAATCCTAAGCGCTTCTACCCTGTCTACGCTGTTTGCTGCATCGTCGGCTTCATCCTGTCCTTCGTGGGATTCCAGACGCTGGTAAGCAATGTTTACCCAATCCTGGGTTACCTGGGTCTGCTGATGATAGTTGTGATGGTCTTCAACCGCATCAAGAACGGCAGCAAGCTCTCGGATGAGTCCGACCGTCGCATGCGCGCACACGAACTGGTCTCTCGCCGGCTGGATCCGCGCAAGCGCTTCACCAAGAAGAATGAGCGTGAGCTGCGCAAGCTGGCTGCGGCGTCCAATATGGAAACCACCGAGTTCGTCACCAATATCGCAGAAGAGATCCACGAGGAGCTCGAAAACGACGACGATATTGAGTACGACCGCGAGGATCCAGAACCGTCCGTGACCTACGTGCAGCACACCAAGCCGGAGGTCCCTTCCGTGGATAGCGACCTCGACTTTGGCAAGAAGGATTCCGCAGCTGGTAGCGCCAAGGGTACTGGTAACGGCACCGGAACTGCTAAGCCGGTCTCTGAGGACTAGCTCCTCTGCCCGTAGCGCAAAAGCTCGGCGGAGCACCGGTGTGGACTTAGACGAGCAGCTCCGCGATCTGGATAGTGTTCAGCGCTGCACCCTTGCGCAGGTTATCGCCGGCAACGACGAGCACGAGGCCCTTATTGTCATCCACCGTCTGGTCTTGGCGGATGCGGCCCACCAAGGAATCGTCGATGCCGGTGGCGGCGAGCGGAGTGGGGACGTCGGCAAGCGTGACGCCCGGGGCGCCGCCCAGCAGATCGTTCGCCTGCTCAGGGGTGATCGGCTTATCAAATTCTGCATGGATGGTCAGGGTGTGGCCGGTAAAGACCGGAATGCGCACGCAGGTACCCGCAACCTTAAGCTCCGGAATGTCCAGGATCTTGCGGGACTCATTGCGCAGCTTTTGTTCCTCATCGGTCTCCAAGGAGCCATCATCAACAAGGTTACCGGCCAGCGGCAGCGCGTTATAAGCGATGGGAGCGACGTACGGGCCGAAGTCCTCTTCATTGAGCGCGGAGCCATCGTGGACCAAGCCGACGTTATGCTCGCCTACGGAATAAACCTGTGCGGCCAAAGTCTGCACACCAGCCAGACCGGAGCCGGAGACCGCCTGGTAGGAAGACACGTGCAGCTTATTCAGGCCAGCGGCATCGTGAAGGACCTTGAGCACCGGCATGGCGGCCATGGTGGTGCAGTTCGGGTTCGCAATGATGCCCTTCGGGGTGTTCTTGGCTGCCTCGGGGTTTACCTCGGAGACAACGAGGGGAACCTCAGGGTCCTTACGGTAGGCCGAAGAGTTATCCACCACGGTCGCACCTGCGGCGGCAAATACTGGGGCCCACTGCTTTGAAGTGGAACCGCCGGCAGAAAATAGCGCGATATCAACATCAGCAACGGACTGTTCGGTGACCTCGGCGAGGTCCTCTACGGTTACCTTCTCGCCGCGGAATTCCAGCTCGGTGCCGGCGGAACGGGAGGAGGCGAAAAAGCGCACCTTATCCGCCGGGAAATTGCGTTCTTCCAAAATGGAGCGCATAACGCGGCCGACCTGGCCGGTAGCGCCTACGACTGCAACAGTGGTCATGACTGTAAATCCTCTGTAGTTGCTTTGGGTATTTAACGTCCGGTTCCAGCATAAACCGTGGCTTCTTCTTCGCCACCAAGCTGGAACTTATCGTGCAGCGCACGGGCGGCCTTATCCAAGTCCGCCTCGCGGGTAAGCACGGAGATGCGGATCTCCGAGGTGGAGATGAGCTCCATATTCACGTCCACATCGCGCAGGGCTTCGGTGAACTCCGCGGTAACGCCCGGGTGGGACTTCATGCCGGCACCGACGAGGGAAACCTTGCCCACCTGGTCGTCGTAAAGCACATTGGCCCAGCCGCCCTCAGACTTCAGCTTGGTCAACAGCTCCATGGCGCGCGGGCCGTCTGCTCGCGGGCAGGTGAAGGTGATATCGGTGGTGCCGTCCTCCAAGGAGGAAACGTTTTGCAGGACCATGTCAATATTGATCTCTGCATCCGCGATGACGCGGAAGACCTTCGCGGCCTCCCCCGGGCGGTCCGGAATTCCCAGGACGGTGACCTTAGCCTCGGACTTATCGGTTGCTACACCAGTTAGTACTGCTTCTTCCACGGGGATATCCTCCATCGATCCGGTCACTAGGGTGCCGGGGTCATTTGAATAAGACGAGCGAACTCGCAAGGGTACATTGAACGCGCGGGCATATTCCACGCTGCGCAGAACCAAAATCTTGGAACCTACCGCGGCCATCTCCAGCATCTCCTCGAAGGAGAGCTTCCCTAGCTTCTGCGCGTCTGGGACGATGCGCGGGTCTGCGGTATACACGCCATCGACATCGGAATAAATCTCGCACACATCCGCATTCAGCGCTGCCGCCAGGGCCACAGCGGTGGTATCGGAGCCGCCGCGACCCAGCGTGGTGACATCGCGCGATTCCTTATTTACGCCTTGGAAACCGGCGACGATGCAAATCTTGCCCTCATCCAATGCTTCGGTCAGGCGGCCCGGGGTGACGTCCACAATCCGGGCGTTGCCGTGGCGCTCGGTGGTAAGCACGCCGGCCTGAGAGCCGGTAAAGGACTGGGCCTGGGCGCCGAGTGATTCCACTGCCATAGCCACGAGGGCGTTAGAGATGCGCTCGCCGGCGGTAAGCAGCATATCCATCTCCCGCTGCGGCGGGACGGGGTTGACCTGGGCGGCAAGGTCAAGCAGATTATCGGTGGTATCGCCCATGGCGGAGCACACCACAACAACGTCATTGCCCTGCTTTTTGGTGGCCACAATGCGTTCCGCAACAGCGCGGATGCGGTCTGCCGATTCGAGGGATGAGCCGCCATATTTTTGCACGATCAGGGCCACGGTGTGGATGCCGCCTTTCGTCTTTCCAGGCATTTCCGGAGTGTGCGTTTGCGCGCGTCCAGAAATATCTGTCGGTCATTAGTCAAATACCCATGCTACCCCGCAGGGGCCTAGCCCTCATCATAATTCCCAGACAATGCTTGCTTTTTATTCACACGCCCCTGACCTTAGGCACTCCACGCGCAGCCCACGCTTCCGGATAAAACACGCGCCATGCAGCGGAGAATATGCAATGAATGGGAATTTTTACTAGCGTTGAGCGGGTGTTAAGCAACCTCCTCGCCATCTTTTTCGCGCTCGCATCCGCGCTGACGGTTGCTTGGGGCACGGTCATCCGCCACCGTATCGCCCTCGACGCCGATGATTCAGTCATGCGCGCCGCCATGTCCAACCCCTTGTGGTGGGTGGGCACCGCGGCCGCCATTGGCGCCTACAGCCTGCAGGTCATCGCGCTTGGCTTTGGCACCTTGCTGGTGGTTCAGCCCATCTTGGTGCTGTCCTTGATGTTTACCCTGCCACTCTCGGCGTGGTACTCCGGCCGCAAGATGCCCTTCCACGAGGTCTTTTGGTCTGTCGCATTGACCATCGCGGTGGGCATCATGGTGGTCTACGGTCGGCCGGTCGCCGGCAACCCCCGCCCAGAGTGGAGCGACTGGTGGCCGGCGCTGCTCGTGGGAGTGCTCACCCTCGCGGCGCTGGGAGCGGTGGCCACCAAGCTGCCGGAGCACCGCCCCTTGGCCTTGGGCACGGCCTGCGGCGTTATCTATGGCTTCGTCGCCCTGCTTTCTAAGGCCGTGGTGGATATTTTCACCCACGAAAGCCTCACGACTTTGCTGGCGAGCTGGCAACTCTATGGCCTCATCGGCCTCGCGCTCACCGGCACAGTGGTGCAGCAGTATTCCTTCAATGCCGGCCCGCTGGCGCATTCCCTACCAGCCATGACCATCTTTGAGCCCATCGTGGCCTTTGGCTTGGGCTATATGGTACTGGGGGAGAAATTCCTTATTGATACCGCTGTAGGCTGGGCAATCATGCTCATTGCGCTTGCCGTTATGGTGCTTTCCACCATCGTTCTCTCCCGCAGCCCAATTAGCCAACGCGGCTAGATGGCCCACTCAAATACGCCGAGCATATAAGCCGAAAACCACGCGCCGAATACCGCCCAGGCAAGTGCCGCCGCGCTTGCCGACGCCCCCTTTTTCACCCACGGCAACAACACAATCACCGCCGGCAGAAGCAACCGGGGTCGCGAGTGCATGATGCCATCAGACAACAAGACGTTGGCCATGAGCACGGCGGAAAATAGCCAGGCCGCCAACGGTAGCCGGTGCCAGGCCAGCACTAGGAATACCGGGGCGGCGATCATTACCCCGGCGCTAAGCAGGTAGCCACCGTTGGTAGCACCACTGAGTGTCTCCCACAGCCAGACAGCAGTGGCTTTGCCGCCATCGAAGCCGGAGTTCCAATGCTCCTTCTGAATCCCGAAGTAGCCACCGGCTTCCTTTAAGTGGCTGCTCGACCACCACAAATATCCCGCCAACGGCACAGTGGAAAACACCACCGCAGCCCAGGCCCGCCAATCCCTGCGGGCTCGCAGCAGTACCATCAAGGCAAAGACCGCCACGAGATCCACCGCGGTGAGGCGCACGAGTCCGGCTAGAAAGACAAATGCCGCAGCGGCCCACCATCTCTCATCCACGAGCGCCACCACCGCCCAGATGGCAAGGGCCCCAAAGAGCGACTCGGTATACGGCATAGTGAACACAATGGACATCGGCGCACCGGTTACCACCACGGCACTGTGCACCTGTGCGCGCTTTCCCTTACCCATCCGCGCGGCCAATGCCATTACGCCGGCGGCCAATGCGACGCTAAATAGCACGTTGAGCACAATGGCCGTTCCGGCCACCCCGGTCCCCAGCAGGCTGCTGACTATACGGACCAGAAACGGAAAGCCCGGGAAGAAAGCCATCGTGGTCTCGTGGACCGGACCATCCGTGGAAATATCGGCGCCAAAATATCCGCCGCGAGCGATTTCTACATAATGCTTGGCATCCCACTTATTAAGCAGGCCCCACAGGCTATCGTCCTGCGCCACGGCCACTGCCGCGAGCACGCCTACGCGCAGGGCGGCCCCAAGGAGCGCAACGAGCGCGGCAGGCGCCCACAAAGAGCGCAAAGGAGACGGTGAGGTGGATGCAAAATGGCGGGCGGTAGACACGGAAGGCATCGTACCGCACCGGCGCCGTGTCTCATTGAATGAAATCTCTTGTCACATAGTGAGAAAGCCTGTAGTGTGACCGATATGACACAGCGGAATGACCTACTCCTTATCTGCCGCGGCGGGATTTCGGCCTAACACTGGCCAGCGCCCCGTCGCGGAGCCCGGCTATCCAAGCCCAGCTGGCCGTCTCCCACAGACACCGCAGAAAAGGAAACCGCACTTCATGTCCCCCACTGATTCTTTCATCAGCGCCCCGCGCGACATCACCACCCCCAACGGCCCACGCCGCGAAGGCCAGCCCGCGTGGAATAAGCAACGCGGCTCCGCCATGCCTCACGAGCGCTACCAGCCCTTTGCCGTAGAGGTAGAAGACATTGACTTGCCAGACCGCACGTGGCCCAGCAAGAAAATCACCCACGCTCCCCAGTGGTGTGCGGTGGATCTACGCGACGGCAACCAAGCGCTCATTAATCCCATGAGCCCAGAGCGCAAGCACCGCATGTTCGACCTGCTGGTCAAGATGGGCTACAAAGAAATCGAGGTCGGCTTCCCGTCTGCCTCCCAAACGGACTATAACTTCGTCCGCGAAATCATTGAGGGCAATAGAATTCCCGATGATGTGACCATCCAGGTGCTCGTCCAAGCCCGCGAGCATCTCATCCGCCGCACCTTTGAGGCCTGCGAAGGCGCCAAGAACGTCATCGTCCACTTCTATAATTCCACCTCGAAACTGCAGCGCCGCGTGGTCTTTCGCAAGGACAAGCCCGCCATTAAAAAGCTGGCCACCGATGCCGCCGAACTCATCAAATCCATTGCGGCCGACTACCCCAATACCAATTGGCGCTGGGAATACTCCCCCGAGTCCTTCACCGGGACCGAGCTGGACTTCGCCCGCGAGGTCTGCGATGACGTCGTGGCCATCATGGACCCCACCCCGGATAACCCGATGATCATCAACCTGCCGTCCACCGTGGAGATGATTTCGCCCAATATTTATGCCGATTCCATCGAGTGGATGCACCGCAACCTGGCCCGCCGCGAGGACATCCTGTTGTCCCTGCACCCGCACAATGACCGCGGCGAAGGAATCGCCGCCGCCGAGCTGGGCTTTATGGCCGGCGCGGACCGCATCGAAGGCTGCCTTTTTGGCAACGGCGAGCGCACCGGCAACGTTGACCTCATTACCCTGGGCCTGAATATGCTCACCCAGGGCGTGGACCCACAGATCGATTTTTCCGATCTGCCGCAGATTCGTGAGACCGTCGAATACTGCAACCAGCTGCGTGTGCCGGAGCGCCACCCCTACGGCGGCGAATTGGTCTTCACCGCCTTCTCTGGCTCCCACCAAGACGCCATTAACAAAGGCCTTGACGCACTGGCGGCCACCATTCGCCCCGGCGCGAAAAATACCGAGGTCTCCTGGGAAGAACTGCGCGAAGCCATTTGGGAGGTTCCCTACCTGCCCATCGATCCAAAGGACGTGGGCCGCGACTACCAGGCGGTCATCCGCGTCAATTCCCAGTCCGGCAAGGGTGGCGTTGCCTACATCATGAAGACTGACCACGGCATCAATATGCCGCGCGCCATGCAAGCGGAATTTTCCACCGTGGTGCAGGAAATCACCGACTCCGAAGGCGGCGAGGTCAATTCCAAAAACATGTGGGATATCTTTGCCACCGAGTTCTTGGACCGGGAGACTCCGCTGGCCCTAGAGTCCTTCCATATGGACAATGCCCCAACGGATGAGGAGGACGCTGCCGTGACCGCCACCGTGACATTCAATGGTGAAAAGTCCACCGTTTCCGGCACCGGCAACGGCCCTATTGCTGCTTATGCCAACGCCTTGGAGTCCCTGGGCATCGACTTCGAAGTCATGGAATATTCCCAGCAATCCCGCTCCGCCGGCGACGACGCCGAGGCCGCCTGTTATATCGCCGCGGACGTAAACCAGAACAAGGTATGGGGTGCAGGCATCGCTGGGTCCACCACGCGGGCTTCCATCAACGCAATTAACTCCGCCGTCAACCGCGCCCTAGCCTAAGGCTGCACGTCGGCGCCGGGCCGCGGCGTGGTAGAAGGGTGGGTATGCCTTCTTCTACCTACCTCATCCCCCACCGTGGCTTAGGCGCCGTGCAGGCACTGCCCATCTACGGGGCACAGACGAAGGAAAACCGGGAGTTCACCGTCACCTTGGCACCTCGTAAGGACGGCGGCTTGCAGGTGCGCACCGACTCCCCCATCGGACACATCACCAGCGCCGACCGCGCCGAGTACCCCGAGATTGATCTGCTTTTTCGCGCCGGGCTTACTCCTGCGGCCACCGCGGCACCGCAGTCCGATGGCGCCCTCTCGCTGCTCCTTCCCCGGCCGGGGCTCTGTTTGCCGGCCAATAACCCGCCGGCGGGCCCGTGGACGATGTTGGGCTACGCCCCTCCCATCGACATCACCGATCTCCCCGCTGATCTAGACATCCCTGCCCAGGCCCGCATGCACGTACTGGTCACCCTCACCCCTAGCGCCGCCGGTACCGGCGCCGATGCTTATTTGGGCCCGCGGCTGGTGGGGCGGTTGGATGAGGTGGACGTCGCCAAGCAGGGCACAACCCTGGCCCATGCCTACCATGCCCCGCGCAGCACCGGCCGCGTGCTCAGCATTTACGCGGGCCCGCCACTGCCGGAATCGCTGGAAGCCTCGCTTGCCGACGCCACCCCAACCTCCCCCGCCGCTACCGAGACCTTCGAAACCACGAGCTTCCGCGCCGTCAACGTCGATGACTCCGCACCGCGCCGCCAACAGTGGTGGCCCACCCTCATTGCCCTGCTGGTAATTGCAGCGCTTATCGCCGTACTTATTTTTATTCTGTAGAAACTTTTGGGGCAGGATAACACCCCTTTCTCGCCGGGTTGGGAAATTGGAAATCGCCCCTAGCGGTGCTTAAATGAACTGCTCCCCATTAGTTGGACTGAGAAATCAGTTACCTACTAGTGGGGAGCAGTTGTATGCATACACGTAGTTCGTTGTCGGCGGGGCAGCGGGAAGAATTGGTGGCCCTTTTCGAGCAGGGTTGTAGTTACTGGGCTGCAGCGCATCATGTCGGTGTTGGTGTTTATCCAGTTCGCGCTTTGTTTCGTCGGTTCTTGCTCCATGGCAAGCTGTGTCTTGTGGAAAAGCCTTCAAAGCAGCAGTACTCCTTCGAGATCAAAAAGGAAGTTGTCCAACGCCATCTCACTGGCGAGTCAAAGATGAGTCTTGCCCGTGAGTTTGGCCTGTCGTCAGACCAAGTGGTTGGATATTGGTCGCGGAAATGGCGCAAAGGCGGCGATGACGCCTTAAAACCGAAGCCGAAGGGCAGGCCTAAAGGTTCAGCTAAGCCGAAAGTGCTTTCTGAAGAAGATAAGCTACGTCGCGAAAACGAACGGTTGCGGGCCGAAAATGCCTACCTAAAAAAATTGCGGGACTTGAGGAATCAGGGACGCGCCTGAAAGTCCAAGCGATCGTCATCCTCAAGTCTCACCACCGCTTGGAGTACCTCCTAGAGGCAGCCGGTATGCCGCGGGCGACATTCTTCTACCACCAGAAACGACTCAGCGAGCCAGATAAGCACGCTGCGATCAAGGACGCTATCCGGGAAAGCTTCGAGGTTAACAAACATCGCTACGGCTATCGGCGAGTGTTGCTGGACCTGCGCAACAAGGGCTGGGTGGTCAACCACAAACTCGTTTACAAACTCATGCGCCAGATGGGGCTTCGGGCCAAGATCCGCCAACGCAGACCGTATATTTCCTACGCAGGAACTAAAAGTCGCATTGCTGACAACAAGCTTGACCGCAAGTTCACCCCAGACACGCCAAACACCGTCTTTGTCAGCGACGTCACCGAGTTCAGGGTCGCAGGCCGAAAAGTGTATTTGTCACCGGTGATGGACTTGTTCGACCGCTCAATCGTCGCTTACACCGTGGCTACATCGCCGACGGCAGCGTTTACCGCCGAATCCTTGACTAAGGCGATTGCAGCCTGCGCGCCGAAGCCTGGGTGGATGATGCACACCGATCAAGGCTTCCAGTACCAGCATTCCTCCTGGCGTAACCTGATCAGTGACAACGGCGGTGTCCAGTCAATGTCGCGAAAAGCCAACTGCTACGACAACGCAGTAATGGAGAACTTCTTTGGCCACTTGAAAACCGAGATGTACCACGGAGAAGTCTTCGACACCGTCGAGGACTTTAACCAAGCCATCGAAGACTACATCCAGTGGTACAACACCGAACGCATCCAACAACGACTCAAGGGCCTGACCCCGATGCACTATCGGAATCAGGCCCTTGAGTCCCTCACCGCCTAGAATTAAACCAGTCCAACTTTTGGGGGCCAGTTCATAAAATGCGAAGTAACTACTGTTTCTCATGGAAAGGCCCCAATGACTTCGCTGGATTCCGCCACCTACGTGGTCCCTGACCACGGTTTTGGCGTGATCCATAACCTGCCCATTGCGGATGTGTCGCCGGAGATTTTCAGCGACTTGCTCGAATCCACCGCCGCGAAAAACGGTTATCTTTCCGCGAAGCTCGGTCCCCGCACCGCCGAGGAAGGCTTCGCGGTTCGGATCGATGACTCGCTTGTGGGCCACCTCAGCGCCGCCGACTCCCAGGCCTACGCCCTCTTTGACTGGATTCTCAGCGCCGGCCTACGCCCACGCGCCACCGCCCACGTGAGCATGACAGATGCCTCCGGCGAAGAATGGCCCACGCTCAACCTGCTCCTGCCGGCGCCACACCTGTGCATCCCCGCCAATAACCCGCCGGCGCAGCGCTGGACCATGCTGCCCGGCGAGACCACCGCCACGATGACGGAGTTTTCCAAGGACGTCACCGGCTTTCCGCAAACCGACGAGCACTACCTCGTCTCTTTGCGCACCCGTGGTTTCCTGCGTCAAAAAGCCGTTGATGTCTATGTCAATAGCACCTTCTTAGGCTCCCTTCCCCGGAACGCCGCCCGCGAGATTGCCCCCGCCGTCCTCGACTGCACCAAGACCGGCCGACTCGCTATTGCCCACGGATACTTCCACTACAACGCCGATGACCGCCCCGCGCTCACCATCTACGCGCACAACGCCACCAATAAGCACCACGCCGGCCTAGTTTTGGGCGTCGTCGCCGGTGGCACCGCCATCATGTCCGCTGCCACCGCAGCCCGCGCACAGGCCGCATCCGCTGTTCCCGGCGGCACTACTGCCGGTGCCACTACCGCCGACGTCTCCGCGACCAGCGGTTTCAGCGTCACCTCTGCTGCCGGTACTGCTGGCGCTTCCGGTGCTGTAACCTCGAACCTGCTAGCCGCAGCCGGCGTCGCCGTGCTCGTTGGTGGCGGTACCACCGTGACAACCGACCTGCTGAGCGACGACGAAGCCCTTTCGGACACCAACGCGCATTCCACCGCGCCCGCTCCGGAAGACAGCCATTCCTCCCTCGATTCTTCCCACTTCGACGGCAATGGCCCCAAGCGTTCCGCGCACCCCGCCACGCCGCGCATCCACGATGCCGGCCCCACCAGCGGTACCTCGGCCCAGCCCCCGCTTGCCGACGCCCCCTCCTCTCCAACACCGCACCACCACACCTCCCCTTCGCAGACCCCGAAAAAGCCCAGCGCGACGCACTCTCCTCACGCTGACCGTGCCCAGACCCACGCCCCTGCCTCCGACAACCGACGTGGCCACCACGACGAGGATTCCCAGGCAATTTCCCGCGCCGCCTCCGCCGCGGGTGCTGCCGCCATGGCCGCAGCCAATGACGTCGCCTCGGCCCCAGCCCCGGCACCGGCACCGTCTCGGACCACGCCTGCCTCGACGCCATCCTCCAGCTCGGAACCCGCACCCCAGGTAGCGGCGGCCAAGACGCCGACCGCAACCTCCTCGTCCTCCCAGTCTGCAGAGCCTTCCCAGACCACGGAGTCCACGAAGAGCACGACATCTGCGGAGCCGTCCTCTGAGGTATCCTCGCCTGCCGAGCCGTCCGATCTGCCGACCTCAAACACGTCTACCTCGGAAAAGACAACTTCCGAGAAAACGACGACTGAAACCACCACCGCAGCCTCGACGGAAAAACAGACCGCAGAGCCTTCCAGCTCCGCCAACAGTTCTGCCACGAGCGAGCCAACGTCTGAGCCGACCCAGGCTGCAGACCCGTCTACGCCTACCTCGGAGTCGACCGCGCCTACGACAACGTCTCCGTTGCTGACCTCGGAGTCCGAGCCTGAGCCGGTGCCGGATACCACTATCCCAAGTTCCGAGCTCGAGCCAACGCCAGAGCCGGAGACTACTGCTCCTACGACGACGATCCCTGGCTCAGAAATCGACCCCACCCCCGAACCAGAGATCACCGTAGAGCTCGAACCGGCACTGCCTACGACGTACCGCAGCGCACCGGATGGACCGGAGGTGCCGCTGGTACCGTCCGAGCCGGAGGAACCCGGGCGACCTGAGGAGCCCGAGGAGTCAACGACCCCGCCGAAGGTCATTGTCATCGTTGTGGAAGATTAAGCGGCGCGCCCTGTCCCCCTGCGCGAAATTTGGGATACTACACTGAGCTTAATGAACAACACACCTGGCCCTACCCCGCAGCCCGCGCCGGCGCCTTCGCCCGCGACGGTGGCTTCGCGCCACGCGGCCAGGTCCGCAGCGCCCAAGCCGGGCATGGAACGGCGCACTAGACCGCGCCGCGCGGTGCGGCCGTCCGGCGAACCGGATGCCGCGAAGCCCAAGCCGAAACCGAAGCCGCACCCACCTGCCCGCCACGAGCGACCGGCCGCACCGGAAGCGGCTAACAAGAAGCCACAGCAGCCGCAGCAATCCAATGCACACGCAGATGCGGCCGAATATCCCTACGTGGCGCTGACCCTGCAGACCACCGGCATCCATCCCACGACGGGGCGCATCGTGACTATCGACGCCATTGCATTCAACGACGCCGGCGAACACGGTCAGCTCTTCCACGCCGTCCTCAAGCCCGATGTCGATGCCGGCCCGCGCCACCTGCACGGTCTGAGCACCACCGATATTGAGCAGGCACCCGCCTTTGGCAAAATCCTTAAATCGCTGGACAAGCTTATTGATGGCCGCACGCTCATCGTCCACGATCTCCCCTATACCTGGGGCTTTATCGTCGCAGAGGCCCGTCGCGCCATGATGGCCGCCGCCCGCCAAAATCGCGGCCGCAACAAGGGCCGCCGACGCCGCCAAAAGGTCGGGCATGTGCCCACACCAGTTCGCATTATCGATACCCTGGCCACCTCCTATGCGCAGCAGGTGCGGTCAAATGATGTGCGTTTAGGGGGCGTCGCCAAGCAGAGCGGCCTAAACGCCACGCCGGAGGCCTCGATGGAGCGCGCCGGCCGGCCCGAAGCGGAGACCTCCCGCGAGCAAACCGAGCTGCTCATCGCGCTCTACCGCAAGCAAGAAGGCGGCAAGGTGCGCAGCTATACGCCGGAGGACGTGCGCGCCGATCGCTTCGGCCTGCAACGCTCCCACGTGCGCGTCGACGCCGCCGAAGCCCCCGTCCAACACCACAACCCCGGCAAATACGAGCCGGGCAAGGAACTGCGCCGCGGCATGGAAATCGTCGTCGCCCCGGAAATCATCGAGGACCCGGACACCATCATCGCCGCGCTCATGCGCGAGGAGCTCAATTACTCCGAGAAGCTCACCCGCGAGTCCTCGCTGGCGGTCTGCAATGTCACCACGGACTTGGTGGGAAAACCCATGCACGCCCACCGCAAAGGCATCCCGCTGATGTCGGACGCCGCCTTTCTTGATGCCCTCACCCGCATAGAAGACGCCGAGCCCGAACCCGAATCCACCAAGCCCAGACCGCGGCCCCAACGCTCGCCCCAGAACAACAAAAAGGGCGGCGGCAAGAACCAGAAACGCCGCCGACGCCGCGGCGGCCGCGGTGGCCGTGGCAGAGGCCGACGAAATTCTGGCGGCTCGGCGGGGAAAAAGAACGACTAGCCCGCCCGCCCGACTACCCTAGGGGACATGAGTTTTAGAGTCCCGGGTGCGTTAAAGAAGTTGCGCACCACCACCGCCACCACCGCCGCGAAGCTGGCCACCACCGCTTCCCGCGCCACCGGCCGTGGCGCCGGCGGAATGATCGGTGGCCTAATCGCCAATGCCATTGACCCTTCCATCATGAACAACCTGGCCGGTGGGCGCCCAGCCGTGCTGGTTACCGGCACCAACGGCAAGTCCACCACCACCCGCATGCTGGCCGCCGCGGTCCGCGCCGAGCACACCGTAGCCACCAACGACGGCGGCGACAACATGGATGCCGGCATCATCTCCGCGCTCATGGCCGGCAAAGACGCCTCCCACCTCGTGCTCGAAGTAGACGAACTCCACGTGCCCCACGTGGCCGATAGCCTCAACCCGCAGGTCCTGGTACTGCTTAATCTCACCCGCGACCAGCTGGACCGCGTGGGAGAAATCAACAAGATCGAGCGCGCCCTGCGCGGCGCCGTGGAGGCCCACCCGGACATGCTCGTCATCGCCAACTGCGACGATGTGCTCATGACCTCCGTGGCCTACGACGCCAAGAACGTCATTTGGGTCTCGGCCGGTGCCGGTTGGCTCGGCGATTCCGTCACCTGCCCGCGCACCGGCGGACACGTCGTGCGCACCGAGGATGACTGGTACGCCGTTAAGCCGCTTGCCGACGGCCGCGAATTCCGCCGGCCGCAGCCTACCTGGGGCGTCGATAAGCATGGCATTATCACCCCCACCGCCAAGAGCCCGCTGAACCTTGCGCTGCCCGGCCGCGCCAATCGTGGCAACGCCGCCCAGGCCATCGCCGCGGCCGTAGCCGGCTTCGGCGTGGACCTGGATAAGGCCATTGCGGCCGCCGAGAGCATCGACGATGTCGCCGGCCGCTACTCCACCATCCACTGGAAAGGCCGCGAGATTCGCCTGCTGCTGGCCAAGAACCCGGCCGGCTGGCAAGAAGCGCTGTCCATGGTGGACCGCAACGCCGATGGCCTGGTTATCGCCACCAACGGCCAGGTGGCCGATGGCATCGACATGTCCTGGCTCTGGGACGTGAAATTCGAAGGCTTCAATGGCTTAAGCGTCAAGGCCGCCGGCGAGCGCGGCACCGACTTGGCCGTGCGCTTGGTTTACGCCGATATTTCCCACGAGCTCATCCCGGACCCGATGGACGCGCTCGCCGCCTGCCCGGAGGGCCGCATCGAGGTCCTCGCCAACTACACCGCCTTCCGCGATTTGAAGAAGGCGCTTTCCAAGGAGGCCACCAATGCTTAATATCGGCCTAGTGCTTCCCGACGTCCTCGGTACCTACGGCGACGACGGCAACGCCCTCGTCCTGCGACAGCGCGCCCGCATGCGCGGTCTGGAGGCGGAGATTCACCCCATCCGCTTGGGCGAGCCCGTGCCCGAAACGCTGGATATCTACACCCTCGGCGGCGGCGAAGATACCGCGCAGATTCTAGCTGCGGACCACCTGATTTCCGATGGTGGCCTCACCCGCGCCGCTAACGCTGGCCGCCCCGTCTTTGCCATTTGCGCCGGCCTGCAGGTCCTCGGCGAATCCTTCCGCGCCTCTGGCCGCATTATCGACGGCGTCGGGCTGCTCGACGCCACCACGGCCGGCATGCAGGATCGCACCATCGGCGAGGTGGCCTCCGACCCCACCCGCGCCGGTATTACCGCGGACCTCACCGAGCCGCTGACCGGTTTTGAAAACCACCTAGGCGCCACCATCCTCGGCCCCTCCGCGCAGCCGCTCGGAACGCTCACCCGCGGCAATGGCAATGCCGACCAAGCCGCCACCGCCGATCTCAGCGACGGCTCCGCCCAGCGCACCTACGAAGGCGCCGTCCAGGGAAGCGTCATTGCCACCTATATGCACGGCCCGGCGCTGGCCCGTAACCCGCAGCTGGCCGATCTCCTCCTCGCCCAGGCGATGGGCGTGGCCCTCGCGGACCTCGAGCCGATTGAGATTCCGGCCGTCGAGCGCCTGCGCGTCGAACGTTTCAACGCCTCCGAGCCCCCACGCTCCCAAAGATAGGCCCAAACCTGTGGATAACTTCGCCCGGCGGCCGTGAAACCCCAAGTTATCCACAGGCCCGGCCGTTACCCCTTGTAGCCGCCTGCCCCCGCCCATAGGCTGCGGGGCATGACGTTATTGGAGCAGCTGGGCGACATCGCTAAGCGCGGCGTGGACCTTCTCGAAGAGGCCCACGCCGCCTCCAGCCTGCCCCTGCCCGCGGACCAAGCACGCACCCTGCGCCGCACCGCCGCGGCCTTCCTCTCACCCACCAGCCACTCGCGCTACCAATCCCGCGCCCTGGCCGCCGCGCGCCGCAATCAGCACAGCCTGGAAACCCTCGCGCTCATCGTCCGCCGCTCGCGCGGCATTTCTGACCCCACCAAGCGCTGGCAATTTCGCGAGAAGCTATGCGCCACCGTCGGCACCACCGCGCAGGTCTCGCGCGCGGCGACTCGGCTGCTGCGCGAAATCAACCCGCCGCCCAAGCTCGAAGACGGCGGCCGCCGCATCATGCATGGCGAGAAAACCACCCTAAGTTTCACCGGCCCCGCCGCGCAGATGGCCGATATCTGGGCCGCCGCTAAAACCGACCCGCTGGCCTGGCTCACCGGTTCGCGCGCCGCCGCGCCCGCGACCGTGACCACTAATGTCATCATCGAGCTGCCGGATTACTTGAAAATCCTGGCTGACGACGGCGACGAAATCCGCCTCGCCCTCACCAACGGCGCTACCATCACCGGCGCCGAGTTGATCCGCCGCACCCTAGCCGGCGCCGGCCTCTTCACACTCATCCACCCCGAGCGCGGCCCGGTCAACCTCTACCGCACCCGGCAGGCCTCCGCGAAGCAACGTCGCATGCTCGAGGCCGAAGGCGCTCACTGCGCCTGGCCCGCTTGCCGACGCCCCGCCGCCGAATGCCAAGCCCACCACCTCATCGAATACTCCCGCGGCGGCCTGACCCACCCCGAGAACATGACGCTATTGTGCCCGTATCACAACTCCATCAATGGGCTGCCGGGCCGCGGCCGGATGGCGCGCATTCGCGGTCGAATCGCCTGGCTCCCGCCCGCCAGCCGGCACAACGCTACGCCAAGCAGCCCGCATAGCAGCATGCATAGTGGTCACAGCGGTGTACACAGCAAAGTGGATAGCGGGGTGGCCAGCAAGGCGCACGGCCCGCCGGTGTTCACTGGCCGTGCGCGAACCGGGCCCACGGCCGCCGCACCTTAGTCTGCGCCCACCCGCGCACGCACGCGTGCCACTGGCCCGGGCGCTCAACGTGCTAAATGGTCAGGCGGCCAGAGAGCGCGCGGGACAAGGTGAGCTCGTCCACGAACTCCAAATCGCCTCCGAGCGGCATGCCAGAGGCCAATCTGGTGATCTTCAAATCAGGGAAGTCGCGCAGCAACCGCACCAGATACGCAGCGGTGGCCTCGCCCTCCGTATTCGGGTCGGTGGCGAGGATGACTTCGTGGATGGTGGGGGTGGCGTCGTAAAGCGGGGCTTCAGGGGTGGAATCTGCCAGCTCACGGTCCGGCAGCACGCCACCGAGGCGCTGCAGCAGCGTGGAAATATTCAAATCGCGCGGGCCCACATTCGCGAGCGGATCCAGCGCACCACCCAAGACGTGGTAGCGGCCCTCATACTCGCCGGTGCGCTCGATGACCTGGATATCCTTCGGCTCCTCCACCACACAGATGGTAGAGGCGTCGCGCTGCGAGTTAATGCAGATGCGGCAGACATCCTCGCGGGAAATATTGCAGCAGATGCGGCAGAAGGTCACGCCATCGCGCACCGCGCCCAGCGCGTTTTGTAGCCGCTCGATGTCCTCGGGCTCCATGTGCAAAACGTGAAACGCGATGCGCTGCGCCGATTTCGGGCCGATGCCCGGCAGGCGCGAAAACTCGTCGATGAGGTCTTGCAGAGGTCCTTCAAACATCAATTACTCCCAAAATCAGCAAAAGGCCGCGGCCCCACCCGGGGCAACGGCCTTTTATCGTATCGCGCGGGCTACTGGTTGCCGCCGAAGACATCCTCAAAAGACGGGCCACCTTGGCCGCCCATGCCCTGGGACAGCGGGCCAATCTTTTCCTGCGCTAGGCGGCCGGCCGCAGCGTGGGCCTCCTTGAACGCGCCCATGACCAGATCCTGCAGGGTGTCGACGTCCTCTGGGTCCACGACCGACTTATCGATCTGCAGGTCCACGAGCTCGGCGCCGCCGGTCATGGTTACCTTAACTAGGCCGTTGCCTGCCTGGCCCTCGACGTTGGTGGCGAGGATTTCTTCCTGCGCCTTCTGCAGGTCCGCCTGCACCTGCGCGGCCTGCGCGATGAGGTCGTTCATGTCATTTGCCTGCTGCATTGGGTCTTGGTCAGCCATGTTGTTTCCTTTCTAAATCAACCGTAAATTTCGCTACCGCCCGAGTGTACCGTGCTCGCTGGGTCAGGCACGCCGCGCGCCCAGCTCGCGCTCCAGCAGCTCCATAGCTACCTCAGTAGCGCTGCGATGATCCATCTCGCCGGTGGACTGCGCGGCCTCCATCATGTCGCGCTCTTCGTCATCGCGGGTATAGGCCGGCGGCTCCTCGGGCGGCGCGTCATACACATCTGGTTCGGGTTCGGGTGGCAGCGGTACGCCGTTGCTAAACTGCGATTCATCGCGTTGCTTGGCGGCCTGCGTCGCCCGTGCGATGCGCGAGCGCCAGCCCGGCGTGTTTTCCTGCTTACTCTCCGCCTCCTGGTCGTCGGCAGGCTCTCGCGCAGGCTGATTCGGCGTCCACGCTTCCTTGCGCTGCGGCGGCCGCGGCGCATCGAAACCGGCGGCCTTCGGGTCGGTGCCGACCACGCAGTTCACGGCCACATCGCGCTGGAACTCTTCCTTGAGCACCTCCACGATGACGGCATTATTGGCGGGCGCATTGATGCGCTCGGCCAGCGCGCCGGTGGTGTGCCCCAGCGTGAGGGTGCCATCGCGGAAGCCAAGTACGCGGGCTTCGGCCAGCATGATTTCGGCCACCTTATTCCGCTTTCCGACGCTCCCTCTCAACGCCACCCATTTCTCCCTCACGGCCTCCGCGAAGTCGCCTTCCGGCTCCTTCGCTGCCTGCGGTTGCGCCGTTTCCGACGCCTTCTCTGCACCAGGCTCCGCCCCAGATTCCGGCTTGGTTTCCTCGACAGATTCCTCTGCACCGGCCGGCACGGGCTTCTCCAGCGGTTCGTGAGGATTCGCCTGGGCCGGCGTTGACTGCGGCGCCTCACTCTGCGCCGACTGCGGGATTTGCCGCTCACGCTGCCACGGGTCCCCAGCCTCTTGCTGCTGCGCGGCTGCAGGATTCTGCTGGTCCTGCTGGCCCTGCTGGTTCCGCTGCGTCGGTTTATCAGCCGCGGCTGGTTCTTCCCGCTGCGGTTGCGGCTGCGGTTGCTGTTGCGGCTGTCGCTCCTGGTTCTGTGGTTTCTGCGGGCTTTGCGGCTCGGCGGCCGGCGCAGAGGAAGGGGCAGAAGCCTGCTGCTCCTGGGACTTGGCGCGGCGGCGAGCGATGATGGCAGCAGCGGCGGACTGGGGGTCTTGAGCACCGGCGACGGCAGAGTTGGCCGCGGGAGCACCGCCCGGGGTCGCAGGGCCAGCCGGCGCGGGCGAGACCGCGGCAGCATTGGCAGCAGGGGCGGGGGCGGGAGCGGGAGCTGCTGCGGATGCAGGCGCGGCAGCAGCCGGACCGGTGGATCCGATAAGCAGATGCGCGCACATGATTTCCAGCAGTAGCCGCGGTGAAGTCGCACCGGTGAGGTCGCTGATGCGGTCGTTGACCGTGGAAGCCAGGTAGGTCAGCTGCGGACCGGAAAAGCGCTGCGCCTGGGCGGTGAGCACGGAGGCGCGGTCGGTGGGCGCGGAGACGAGGCCAGCATCGATGGCGCCGGGCACAGCCTGCAGGATCATCAAATCGCGCAAACGGTCAAGCAAATCGACGGCGAAGCGGCGCGGGTCGTGGCCGGCCTCGATAACGTGGTCCACCATCGCGAAAAGGCCGGGTTTGTCTTGGTTGGCGAGGGTTTCGATGGCGTCGTCAAGCAGCGAGACATCGGTGACACCCAAAAGCGGCCGGGCAAGGTCATAGGTCAGGCCATCGGGCCCAGCGCCGGCCAGCAACTGGTCCAGCAGAGACAAAGTATCGCGCGGGGAGCCACCGCCCGCTTCAATGACCATGGGGTACACGGCGTCCTCAACTTGCACGTCCTCGGCCGCAACGGTGCGCTGCAGCAGGCCCTTCATCGCCGGCGGGGTGAGCAGGCGGAAGGGGTAGTGGTGAGTACGCGAGCGAATGGTGCCGATGATCTTCTCCGGCTCCGTAGTCGCAAAGATGAAGATGACGTGCTCAGGCGGCTCCTCCACCACCTTGAGCAGCGCGTTCGCACCGGAGGGCGAAATCATATGCGCCTCGTCAATGATGAAGATACGGTAGCGCGATTCGGCCGGCGCGTAGTAGGCGCGGTCACGCAGCTCGCGCATGTCTTCCACGCCGTTGTGCGAGGCGGCGTCGAGCTCCGTCACGTCCAAGTTGCCGGGGCCTCCGGGGGCGAGGGAGACGCAGGAATCGCACTTGCCGCACGGCGTCGAGGTGGGCCCGTGTTCGCAGTTGAGCGAGCGGGCCATAATTCGCGCCGAGGAGGTCTTGCCGCAGCCGCGCGGGCCGGAAAAGAGATAGGCGTGGTTGATGCGCCCCGCATCAAGGGCGGCGGATAGCGGCGTGGTGACCTGCTCTTGGCCCACGACCTCCGCGAACGTTGCTGGACGATATTTCCGGTATAAAGCCACGGTTAGTCAGTTTACCGGCTAACCCTCGCGCGACCAGTCCAGCAGGTCAATGCCCTGCTCGGCCACCGCCGCCTGCAGCTTGCCGACGCCCTCTTCTACCCCAAACGCATATTCCGAATCCGTCAGCATGACTAGCTGCAGGATGAGGGTCAGGCGGCCTTCCTCGCGAAACTGCGGGGTCTGCCCGCCCCACAGGTACGGCGCGATGAAGAGCCCATGGTGCACGGTAACGCCTGGGACATCGAGGATGGACGGCAGCATCACGCCCGGCTGCGCCGGCAGCAGGCCGCCGGCCTTTTCGAAGGTGTCGGCGGCGGCGTTGATGGCGGCGGCCACCTCGGGCTGCCCGGTGCGCGCCACCGTCAACAGCTCGCAGCGCACGTCGGTGCCGTCGTCCTGCCTCTGCAGGCCGGTGTCGGTGGTGTTGAAGGTGGTGGTGAGGGCGAGCGATTGGGCGTCGGCAAGCAAGGCAAGGCCTAGCCGGCGCTCATCGACGTAGCGGAACTCCAGCGGCGCCGGGATAATCTCGCTCAGCCACAGGGCAGACTCGTCGGCGTTGATGTTAGGCCCCCAGCTTCTCCACGGCGGCAAGCAGCACACAGGTAGCGACGCCGTCCATCGCCGCCTCAACCTCTTCCTGCGGCGGCAGGGTTGGGGCGAGGCGAATATTGCGGTCGTTATCGTCCTCGCCATAAGGGAAGGCCGAGCCAGCTTGGGTGAGCAGGATGCCGGCATCGCGCGCCAGCTCCCACACACGGTTGGCGGTGCCGTCGACAACGTCGAGGGAGATGAAGTAGCCGCCCTTCGGGTTGGTCCACTGCGCCACCTCGTACTCGCCGAGACGCTTTTCTAAAATGCGCAGCACGGCGTCGAACTTGGGCTTAATCAGCGCTGCGTGACGACGCATCACCGCGCGCACGCCCTCGGCGGAACCGAAGAACTCGTGGTGCGCCAGCTGGTTAATCTTATTGGGGCCGATGCCGCGGATGCCGGCGTGTTCCAGGTACCACTCGAGGTTGTCCTTGGAAGAGCCGAAAAAGCCTATGCCCGAACCGGCGAAGGTGATCTTCGAGGTAGAAGACATAGCCCAGAAGCGATTCGGGTTGCCTTCCTCCGCGGCGATGTCCAGAATCGGCAAGATTTCCGGGAATTCCTCGGTTAAGGTGTGCACGGCGTAGGCGTTATCCCACACGATGCGGAAATCCGGCGCGCCGGCCTCCATGCGGGCGAGGCGGCGGGCCTTGTCTTCAGAAATCACGGCGCCGGTGGGGTTAGCGAACATCGGCACTACCCACATGCCCTTGACTGCCGGATCCTGCACCAGCTTTTCGACGGCCTCTACATCCGGCCCGTCTTCCTCCATCGGCACCGGTACCAACTCGAAGTCGAATTGCTCCGTGATAGCGAAGTGGCGGTCATAGCCTGGCACTGGGCAGATCCACTTGAGCTTTTCTTCCTTGCCCCATGGGCGCTCGGAGTCGTTGGTGCCGAAGATATAGGCCCAGGAGATGAGGTCGAACATGATATTCAGCGAAGAGGAATCCCCGGCTACGAGCAGCTCAGGGTCCATGTTGATCAGCTCGCCCCAAATATCGCGCAGGTCCTTGATGCCCTTTTGGTTGCCGTAATTGCGCAGGTCGTTTCCGGCCGCGTCGGTGTAGCGCCCCAGCCCCGGCAGGGCGAGGAGATCATTGGAGAGATCCAGCTGCGCCTTCGCTGGCTTGCCGCGAGTCAGGTCCAGATTTAGACCCTGTGCCTTGAGGTCCTCATAATCCTTGCGGACCTGGGCGGCGAGCTCGTTTAGTTCGGACGATTCCAAAGTAAGAAGCGACATGTGTATGTCTACCTTCCATCTATAGGGCGACTTTTAGCCCCCAATAGTAACGCACGCCATACAAAAAGGGGACCCCGCGCACCCGCCAGAGCCTCCTGACCCTTGCTGCATTCCTGCCCTGGGGGAGTTCAGAGGATGGACGCCACGCGGAATCCTGTCTCATACTTTAACGCCCGCGCGCCGGTTTAGCCAAATGGGCTACCGGCACCTCCACGCTTTCGGCCGCGCTTCCCCGGCACCAACGGCACCCGGACCCCGTTGCGGGTTAAACAATCCTTGAAAACCGTCGAAAACCCTGATTGACCTGGCGATTGGTAAAATAATTGCCACGGCTGCTAATGTTTCTTCTCGGAGGATTCGACTAGCGGCCTATGTCACACGCCTGGAACGCGTGCGGGGTTCACGCCCCTCGTGGGTTCAAATCCCACATCCTCCGCCAGAGGAAATCCCGGCTCCTGCTTCATAGCAACGGAGCCGGGATTTTGTAATGCCCGGGAACCCGGCCGCGCTAGCCGACGCCGCACTTGCCGCTAATCAATAGCCGGCGGCTCGTAACCATCCGCCTTCAGCCAAGCGACATGCGGCGGAGTATTCATTGCCCACTCGGTGCGCGCCCAGAGGAAAGCTTGGAAGACTTCGGCCTCGGAATAGCCCCCATCGCGCAGGTATTGCCGGAATCCGTTCGGGCCTGGGTCTTTGATCCAGAGCCAGACATAGTCGTCGAGGGAGTCGTCGGCAAGCAAGCCCTCCAGCCCGTCCGGAACGTACTCGCGCTCTGTTCGCACGCGCTCCACCAGGTCCTGGTCGAGGAAGTCGTAAAGGTAATCCAGCGCGTCCTCGAGCTGGGCATAATCAAAGGGATCCATGCCGCCCAGCCTAATGGCGCTTGGTACCCAAGACCATGCGGTCGATCTCTTCAAGCACCTCATCCACGATGGCCGGATTATAGGCCCGGTAGCCGCGCATGCGCAGCAGCTCCTCCTGTGCGGCCGTCAGGGCGGTCCGGCGAGCCTCCAGAGCCACGTGGCGGGCCTGCCAGGCGCGTTGCTTGCGGGAGTCTTCGGACACATCCTCGCCGTCACCAATTCGGTCTTCCAGCCACTGGATAACGTTGGCGGAAATTTCCGGATCAACCTTTTCGGCGTCGGGTGCGATATGCCCGTCGGGCCTAAAGTGCGACAGGGCATCGATGCTGGCCGCACGCGCGCGGGCCACCACGGCGGCGCGCATCTTATCGCTGGCGATTTGGGAGGCCTCTGTCAGGTCAAGGCGCTCCATCAGCCACGGCAAGAGCAGGCCTGGAACCACCATCGTGACCAGCAGCACGGTCAGCGCGATGACTGCGAGCTCGTGGTGGAAACTGAATACACCGGCCGGGATAGACAGCACCAACGCCAGAGTGACCAGGCCGCGCATGCCGGACCACGTCATCAGCAACACTTCTTGCAGGCGCAGCGGCGCCACCCGCGGGCGGCCGCGCGAGACGTTGATGCGGTAATAGATGTACATCCACACCAATCGGACGACAAAAGCCACAAGGGACAGGATGACGCCCACGACCACCGAGTGCCACAAATCCGAGCCCACCTCCGCGATGGCGGTATTAACCGTCAGCCCGATAAGGCCGAAGGCGACACCGGTAAACAGCAGCTCCATGGTCTCCCAAAAAGACTGGCCGGAAAGCCGGTCCTCGGCCTGGATATCGGCGCGCGAGTTGAGCTCGACGGCAGCGATGACCACGGCGATAACGCCAGAGGCCTCCAGCTCCTCGGCCACGAGGAAGGTGGCAAAAGGAACCACCCAAGTCAGGGCGTTGCGCGCGACCACATCGTGGACGTGGGTAATAAACAGCGCCGTCAGCCGCCCGATGAGCCAACCAATGGCAAGCGCGACGACAGACGAATAGAGGAAGCTCAGCACGCCGCTGCCAAAGGAAATATCGCCGCCCTGGGTCACGGCGGCGAGCGCGAGGTGGAAGGCGACGATGGAGGCGGCATCGTTAAACAGTCCCTCGGTCTGCAAGGTGGTGATGATGCGGCGTGGGATGCCGGCAGGCTCGGCCACGGCGTCGACGGCGACGGGGTCCGGCGGGGCGATGGCCGCGCCGATGAGGATGGCGGCGGCCAGGCTAATGCCCGGCAGGAAGGCGTAAGCCGTAGCGCCGACGGCCAGCGTGGTGGCGACAACCAATAGCACGGACAGGCTCAAAATGGTTACCCATTGCTCGCGGATTACTCCCCACGAGGTGCGCCGGGCGAGCGCCCATAGCAGCGGCGGCAGGAAGATAGGCAGGATGAGCTCGGTTGGCGGCTCGAACTGGGGCAGGCCGGGCACGAAGACCGCGCAGGCGGTAATGATCGTCAGCAGGGCCGGCCACGGCAGCCCAATTTTGTCACCGATGGCGACGACGAACACGGTCAGCAGCATGAGCCCAATGAGCACCAGAAGAACTTCCATGGGCTGAGATTTTACCCGCGCCAGGTATAGGGCTCAGGGCTTAACCGGTCGGGCTCGAATTGCGCGAGCAGCTCGGTGGCACTGGCGGCCTTGTACCCCAGCGAGGCCGCCAGCTGCTTGACGACGTCCCCCTCATCCCCCATCTCCCGCAGCGTCACCGCGCCATCGCGCTTGGCCAGGCGCTCGCCGGATTCATTGAGTACGAGCGGGACATGGATATACTCCGGCGGTTCGATGCCAAGCAGCGAGGCGAGGTAGGCCTGCCGCGGCGCGGAGGAGAGCAGGTCATCGCCGCGGACCACTTGGTCGATGTCTTGGTAGGCATCGTCGACGACGACGGCCAAGTTATAGGCCCATCCAGCATCCTGGCCGCCGCGGCGCAGGATAAAGTCGTCCACGTCGCCCGTATAGGTGCCGTGGAGGGCGTCGTGGATGGTGAAAGTGGGGACGTCGGCAAGCAGGCGAAGGGCGGGCTTGCGGTTGTGGGCCGCAAGCTCGGCACGCTTGGCCGCGCGCTGCTCTTCGGTGAGGTTGCGGCAGGTACCCGGGTACTGACCGGGAATGGCATGTGGGGCGCGGGAGGCCTCACGGATATCCTTGCGGGAGCAATAGCACTCGTAAGTGGGCAATTGGGCCAAGGCCTGTTCATAGGCGGCGTCGCGATCGTGCTGGTAGATGACCTCGCCGTCCCAGTCCAGACCGAGCGCGCGCAGGTCCGCGAGCTGACGCTCGGCCGCTTCTTGGGAGGAGCGCTGCTTATCGATGTCCTCTACGCGCACCACAAAGCGCCTCCCCGTCGATCGGGCACAAAGCCACGCCAGAAGCGCCGTGCGGAGGTTGCCAAAGTGCAGATCACCCGAGGGGCTCGGCGCGTATCGGCCGGCGCCGGTGGTCGCGAAATTCATGTCCACAGTCTACGGGCTGGCACAATGGCGGGCATGGAAAAATCGAACGGCGCTGAGGTGCACTTCATTCCCGTCCGCTCCACCCTCTATCCCTGGCTGGTCACCGTGTTCGTGGTGACCTTCCTGATTTCTAATATCAACGCCACCAAGGGCGTCCAGCTCGGTCCGCTGGTCACCGACGGCGCGTTCTTCCTCTTCCCGCTGGCCTATATCGTCGGCGATGTGCTCTCGGAGTGCTATGGCTTCAAATCCACCAGGCGCGCGGTCTATATCGGCTTTGCGATGGCCATCCTGGCGGCCGTGTGCTTCTACATCGCTATCTGGCTACCGGCTGCCGATTTCTACGAGGGCCAGGAGGCCTTCGCCGCCACGCTTGGTCTGATGCCGCAGATTCTGGCCGCATCGCTGGCCGGCTACCTGGTGGGTCAGCTGCTCAACGCCTGGACGCTGACCGCGATGAAGAAGCGCTCGGGCGAAAAGGGCCTCTTTGCGCGCCTTATCGCCTCCACTGTGGTGGGCGAGTTCGGCGATACTCTGCTGTTTTGCGCCATCGCCGCGCCGGTTATCGGCGTGGATACCGTGGGCGGGTTCTTCAACTACGTCATCGTGGGCTTCGTGTGGAAGACCCTGATGGAGGCCGTCATGCTGCCGGTGACGGCCGCGGTCATTAAGTGGGTGAAGAAGCGCGAGGACTACTTGCCGGCGTAATAGCGGCCGAGGAATTCATCGCGGTAGGCCTCGTAGTAGCCGCCGTCGATGGCGGCGCGGATATTATCCACCAAACGAATCATGAACTCCACGTTGTGAATGGTGCACAGCGTGCCGGCGAGGAATTCCTTCGCCTTGAGCAGGTGGTGCAGGTAGGCGCGGGAGTAATTTTCGGATACGTGGCCGCCGAATTCCTCGTCGACGCCGGCGAAATCGCGCTTGAAGCGCGCATTGGTGAGGTTCATGCGGCCGTCGAGGGTGTAGACGCCGCCGCGGCGCGCCAGGCGGGTGGGTGCCACGCAGTCGAAGGTATCGGCGCCGGCTTCGACAGCGGTGAAGATATCGTCCGGTTCGGAGATACCGAGCAGGTGGCGCGGCTTGTCCTCAGGTAGCTCATCGCACACCCAGCCGACAATGGTGCCTAGGTTTTCCTTCTCCAGCGCACCGCCGATGCCGAAGCCGCCGAAGCCGCGCTTGCCTTCCTCGCGTGCGGCGCGGTCAAGGTCGAGCAGGCCGCGGGTGGCTTGGCGGCGCAGGTCCTCATACTGCGCGCCTTGGACAACGCCCCACAATGACTGCTTCGGGCGGTGGGAGCGCTCACGGGTGAGGCGGTCGTGCTCATCCAGGCAGCGCTTGGCCCAGCGGTGGGTGCGGGCGACGGATTCTTCCTGGTAGGTGCGCGTATCAACCAGCGTGGTCAGCTCGTCGAAGGCGAACATGATATCCGCGCCCAGCCCGTGCTGGATCTGCATGGACTTCTCGGGCGTGAAGCGGTGCTTGGAGCCATCGATGACGGATTTAAAATCCACGCCATCCTCGTCCACCTGCGCCATGCGTTCCTTCTTGGCGGCGCGAATGTCCTTATCGCTGAGGTCCGCGATATCCATCGCGAGGACTTTCTTGAAGCCCACGCCCAACGACATCACTTGAAATCCGCCGGAGTCGGTGTAGGTCGGTCCGTGCCAGTTTTCAAACTTGGCCACGCCGCCGGCCTCATCTATGATGTCGTGGCCCGGCTGCAGGTAGAGGTGGTATGCATTCGACAAGATGGCCTGTGCCCCGGTGGAGCGAATCTGCTCCGGGGTCAGCGTCTTTACCGTCGCTTTGGTGGCCACCGGGATGAAAGCCGGGGTGCGAATATCACCGTGTGGGGTGTGGATGACACCGCTGCGGCCGTGCTTGCCGGGGCCTTCGGGCAGGCGCTTGCCGACGTCGAAGCTCAAGTCCATTTCTATTCTTCTTCCTCATCTGCGGGGATAGGGGCTGGGGTGGCGTGTTTTGCTTCCCATTCTTCTTCGAGGGCGGTGCCTTCAATGTCTAGAGTAGGCAAGATCTTGGCCAGCCACTTAGGCATCCACCATGTCGCGCGGCCCATGAGGAACATGGTCGCGGGGACGAGGGTCATGCGGATAAAGAAGGCGTCGAAAAGCACGCCGGCGGCCAAGGCAAAGCCAAAGATCTGGATGAAGGGCAGCGGCTGGTTAATAAACGCCACAAAGACCGAAATCATAATGATGGCCGCGGCCGTAACGACGCGGGCGCCTTGGGTAAAGCCGGTGATGGTGGCTTCATCGACGGCGCTATACCGGCCGCCGGTGCCCTCCGGATGCCGCGAGATATGCTCGCGCATGCGGGTGACCAAAAAGACCTGGTAGTCCATCGCGAGGCCAAAGGTCACGCCGATGAGGAAAATCGGCATGAAGGAAATCAGCGGGCCCGGCGCAGGGACTAGGTTCCACAGGCCTTCCTGCCACACCAGCACGGTCAGGCCGAAGGCGCCGCCGACGGACAGCAGGAAGCCCAGGCCGGCAACCAGCGGGACCAGGATGGAGCGGAAGACCAAAAGCAGCAGCACGATGGCTAGGCCTACGACGATGGCCAGGTACGGCGCCATGGCTTCCTCGAGGCGCTCGGTGATATCGAGCTGTACCGCGGTCAGGCCGGTTAGGCCGATTTCGGTGCCGGTGGCATCCTCGATCTCCCCAGTAGCCGAGCGCAGCGCGTGGGCAACGTTGACCGTAGCGGCGTCCGTGGGCGAAGTCTCCGGCGTGACCATAATCTGTGCCGCGCGCTGGTCCTCGCTGAGGCCGACGATCTGCGCGTGCTTAACGCCGCCCAGGCCCTTGAGCTGATTTGCGGTATAGAGGAAGGACGCGAGTGCGGCCTTGTCCTCTGGCGAGGCATTATCCGCATCGCCTTCCGCGGTATCTACAACCTCAGCGGCCGGGGCGATCTCCGGCTCGGCCGTGGGTTGATCCTGCTGCGGTTGCGCAGGGGCTACGTCTTCCGGTGCAACGTCCTCTGGTGCAGCGTCCTCAGGCGCGGCTTTCTCTGGCGCTGGGGCCTCAGCGGCAGGCTCCGCGTCCGGCTCCGGTGCCCGCTCTGGTTCGGGCTGGGATTGGGCGTCGACAAGCGGGGCGAGGGCGCCGGCCTCCGCGTTGACCGTGTGGGCATCGACCACGGCGAGGAAGGGGCCGTTGACGCCGGGGCCGAAGCCCTCGGACATGATGTCGGCGGCCTTGCGCTGGGTGGTATCGGGATTGGAGGTGGTATCGGCCGGAAGGGCGAGTTCCATGTCGAGCACCGGCGCGGTCATCGCGCCCAGGGAGAGGACAACCAGCGCCATGGCCAGGCCGGGAACCTTCTGGACCAGGCGCACCCAGCGGTTGCCCATGGTGGGGCCGCGGCGGCGCTTGCCCTTGCGGGTCGGGTTGCCGGCCACACCGGGGATGCGGCCGTTGAAAGCCTTATCGCCCAGCAGGCCAAGCATCGCGGGGATGAGCGTGAGGGAGACCAATACGGCGATGGCCACGGTGCCGGCGGCGGCCAAGCCCATTGCCGTCAGGAAGCCGATGCGCGCAATGAGGAGTGCAAAAAGCGCAGTAAAGACGGTCGCGCCAGCAAAGACCACGGAGGAGCCAGCCGTGCCAACCGCCATGCCTGCGGCATCGGGCCCGTCCATGCGGCGGCGCTCGGCGCGGTAGCGCGAAAGGATAAACAGCGCATAGTCAATGCCCACGGCAAGGCCAATCATGATGGCCAGGACCGGGGTCATATTATTGAGCTCAATCCACTGGGTGGCAATGAACATGCCCAGCGCGCCTAGTCCCACGCCGATGACGGCGGACACCAAAGGCATACCCGAGGCCACCAGGGAGCCGAAGGTAAAGATGAGCACGATAAAGGCAACGCCGAGGCCGATGATCTCGGAGGTGGAATTGACCGCTATTTCATCGCCGAAGCCGGCACCATTGCCTTCTACCGTAAGGCCGCGGTCGCGGGCGATGTTCATCGCCTCGGTGACGGTGTCTTTATCTTCCTGCTCCACGCTATAGGGCGACTCGGCGTCAAAATTGAAGGTGGTATACGCGATGGTCTCATCATCATTGACCATGGCGAGGTTATCGGCATCCGCGCGGGCGGATGCTTCCGGCAGTCCCATATCCGTGAACTGGTGGATGACCTGATCCTGCAGGCGAGGCGAGACCTCAAGCGGATTGCCAAAGCGCGTGGTATCGCCCATTTCCAGGTTGTCCTCGAGGTAGGAAATGGTGGCGTCGATGGCCTCGCGGTTAGCGGGATCAGAAAGCTTCTGGCCATCGGGCGCCTTAAAGACCACGTTGACCGAGGGCGAGTTGGCAGGGTTGCCGCCCTCTGGGAAGAGGTCCATGGTCTTGTAGGTGGCGTCGATGGACGGGGTTCCCTTGATGGAGAACTCGCTCGTCATCGGTTTCATCAGCAGGGCGGCGGCACCGCCGACGGCGGCGAGCAGCAGCAGCCATGCCACGATGACCTTCCACTTATGGAGGAAAGACCAGCGCCCAAGACGATAAAGCAGTTTAGCCACGGGTAGATGTACCTTCGCATTCGCGTGGGGGACGGGTTGAACTTTGCCCTAGTGTAGTGGCCATACCCTCTAATCCCCTATCGCGAAGCCACCTGCGTCCCAGTTTTCACAGCTGACGGCCAGCCAGCCCGGGGCCGGAGCCTGCCGCATAATAGGGAAAACAAAATCCCGACCTGCGCAAACAGGCCGGGATCTCGGCGCGGTGGCGGCGGGATTTGAACCCGCGGTTGGGGGTTACCCAACAATCGCTTTCGAGGCGATCACCTTCGGCCGCTCGGACACGCCACCGCGTTCCAGATTACGGGAGTGGGCCCGAGCGACAAAATCGCTGCGCCGGCGGGGTGCCAGCGCAGCGAGATGCGGAAACGAGGGACGAGGATTAGTCGTCCTTCAGGCCGCCGATAACCTCATTGGCCTTGTCCTTAACGCCTTCAGCGGCGTCAGAAAGCTTGTCCTTAGCCTCGGAGGTGACCTGGTCGGCCTTGCCCTCGTTAGCTACGTCCTTGTTGTCAGTAGCTTCGCCGTAGGCTTCCTTTGCCTTGCCTACAAGGCCATCCTTCTTGTTTTCCAAATCGCCCATGATCACTCCTTTGAGTAGACAGTTGTTGTATGACAACCAGTGTACGCACTTTCAGCGCAGGCCGTCGAAGAATTTACGTAGCCCAGCGGCGCACTCCTCTTCGAGAACGCCGCCGCGGACCTGCGGGGCAAAGGGGGCGGTGGGGGCACGCAGGACATCGATAAGCGAGCCGCACGCGCCGGTCTTTGGCTCGAAGGCGCCAAAGACCACGGAGGAAACGCGCGCTGCCTGCAAAGCACCGGCGCACATGGCGCACGGCTCCAGCGTGACGACGAGCTCGCAACCGGAAAGGCGCCAGCCATCACCATGCGCGCGGACGGCTTGGCGGATGGCCTCCACCTCCGCGTGGGCGGTGGGATCGGCTAGCTGTTCGCGGCGGTTGACACCGGTGGCTAGTTCGGTTCCGGTGGCGTCATAAAGCACCGCACCCACGGGGACATCGCCGGCCGGAGTGCACTTAGCGACGTCGAGGGCGCGGCGCATGCGAGCCTCCGCGCGCAGGAGAGGCTCAGGCGTTATCAATGACGTCTTCCAGCTCATCGCCAAAGCCAAGCTCGCCGGCGATGCGCAGCAACATATCGGAAGGCCAGTCCTCGTCATTGTCGATGATGTAGCCCACCTGATCCTCGGACAAACCGAGGTCAGCGAAGATATCGAAATCGCCCTCGCCAAATGGCTCGGCCTCATCGGGGTCCACATCCGGGATTTCATGATCGTTGATATCCATGAAATCAGCGGCGAAGTCATCATCAACGCCATAAGTGGCATCAGAAATGAGCAGCTTTACCCCGCCCGGCACGGGGCGCACGGCAATAAAATAGGCGTCCTCCACGCACAACAGCGCAAACGCAGCACCCTCGGAGCGGAGGCTGCGCACCGCATTAATAGAGGTCTGCGGGTCCTTAAAATCATCGTTGAAGCTGCGCACCAGCCACTGGCCCTCAGCGCGGGCGACAGTTACCGCAAAGGAGTAATTTTCGTTGCTCATACCTCGTGAGATTAGTCGTGTTGTGCCACAATTGTCATCGTGAGTTCTCAAGATGTTCAACGCCCGATCTGCATTATCGGCCTCGGCCTCATCGGCGGCTCGCTGCTGCGCGATCTCGCCGGATATAATCACCCGGTTTTTGGATACAACCATTCCACTTCTGGCGCCCGTACTGCCGTCAAGCAGGGCTTTGACGTCACCGACGATCTTCCCGCCATTTTGGCCCGCGCGGAGACGGAGAACGCGCTTATCGTCATAGCCGCGCCTATGGGCGCTGTGGGAAGCGTCCTCGATGCCATTCAGGAACACGCGCCCAGCTGCGGCATTACGGACGTCGTTTCCGTTAAGACGGCCGTGCGCCAGCAGGTACTGGAGCGCGGAATGGAGTCGCGCTACGTAGGCGGCCACCCAATGGCGGGTACCTCCAAGTCCGGCTGGAATAACTCCCAAAAGGATCTTTTCCGCCGCGCCGCTTGGGGAATTACCTATGACTACGCCGCCGAGTGCGAGGCCCGCGGTGAAAAGATACCGAAGCAGTGGATTGAGACCTTCACCGAGGTCGTGCGAATGACCCAGATGGTGCATGCGGAAGCGGTGCCTATCCGCGTGGCTAACCACGATGCGGCGGTGGCGCGCATCTCCCACTTGCCGCACGTCTTCGCCGAAATCCTCGCCGTGGTGGGCGATAACGGCGGAATCCTGGCGCAGTCCCTGTCTGCTGGTTCCTTCAAGGACGCCACGCGCGTGGCCGGCACGCACCCGGAGCTGGTACAGCAGATGTGCGAGACTAATGCCCCAGCGTTGGTGGAGGCTTTGGACGAGGCCTTGGACTTGCTTCGTGACGCCCGCGAGAAGCTCGACTCCCCCGATCCTTCCATCGCGGAGCTTACTGACGCCGGCTACCGCGCCCGCACCCGCATCGATGCCCGTTCCGGCGCGCGCAAGGAATCGGTCTCCCCGGTCAAGATTTCTTCCCGTCCAGTGCTGCGCCTGCACCCAGGCGGCCCGAATTGGGTGGCACAGCTGCGCCAATCCGAGTCCCTGGGCGGGCGCATCGAGATTTTCTAACGCTTGCGGCCCCGTAGGCCGGGAATGCGGGATGCTACCGCGGCGGCAATAAGACCTAGCACTGCTATTCCGGCATAAAGCCAAGCGCGGTCGGCGCTGGTCTGCGGGGTTTTCGGCGGTTCGGGAGTGGTTTCAGCGGTGAGAATCGCTTCCTTATCGCGCCCGCTCACTACTGCCTCGATCCACTCCTTGGTGCCGGCCAGCGTGGTAATAGCCGCACTTGGTGAGGGCAGATCTGGGTCCCCGTTCGCGGTGCCCGCCGTGGCGAGTCCGGCGAGCTTACCGTCTACAAAGAAGGGGCCACCGGAGTCACCACCCTGCATGCCGGCTCGGCCGGTGGAGTGTACATCGAGAATGGCGCTTTCAATTAGTGGCATCGAGCCATCTGGCGCCCCACCCGGCATCGCCTCGCCGGCTGGCACACTTTCCGTACCCTCCGGCATTTTAAGTCCCGGCATGGCCTCAGCCGCGGGAACGCTTTCTCCACCATCGGCATCCTCACCAGCGTCCGTGGCGGTGCCCGCGCCAGCAGGTTCGGTGGGGCTACCGCCGAGGAGCTCGGCCACTTCCATTTCTGCTTGGGGCAGCTGACCGCGGCGCGCCATAGAAGAACTACTGCTCCAGCCGTAGAGTGTGCCGCGTTTGCCCGGTTCAGGAACTTGGGTGGAAATCTCTGCGGGTTTTGTATCGGTGACAGGGGTGGTGAGGTGGAGAAGGGCGGCGTCGGAAAGCGGCGACAGCGCCCAGGAATCAGCGTCGTAGGTGGTGCCATTGATGCGGGCCTGGGTGCCCTTGTTATTCACGGACTCGAGGCAGTGACGTGCGGTGAGCACCCATTGGGCGGCCACGAGAGTACCGGTGCAATCACCGAAGCTACCCACACGTCCTATCTTGAGCTGGGCGACGGTGCGGGCCTCCGGGGAGTCCGTTGCTGGATCACCGTGTTCGAGCGCAGTGGCCGGGGCGGCAGTCAGTGCCACGATGCTGGCGGCGAGCAAGGCGGGGAAAATTTTGTGCTGCATGATTAGTCCTTCTTTCCGGCAGGAACGGCGATGGCAATAGCTTTGGCGACGGCCCATTCGGCCGGCCCCTTCCCTATCAGGCGGCGCCACAGGGTTGCGATAACGAGGAAGAGGGCAATGAAAGCACAGGCCCAGGCGGTGTTGTGCAGGGCGATGTGGCTTTGCCAGTAGTAGGCGGTGAGCACGTGCAAGATGTAGATGCTCAGTGACATCGCACCCAGCGCAGCAAAGGGATAGACCAGCTTGGGCGCAGCTTGACCAGCAAGCAGGCAGAGGTGTAGGACGACTGCAGCGACGGCAATGGACAGCATGATCTCACCCACTACGCCAGTGTGGCCGGTAAAACGTAGCCAGCCAGGAATGTCCGTAGTAAAGCGGAAGTAGAAACCGATAGCGGCAACGATGCTGGCTATAACGGTAGAAGCCCACTGCGCAGCGGTGCGTTGCTTGCGAATATAGATTTCATAGACCAGCATGCCGGCGAGGAAATAGGCGATATAGGCCAGCAGTGGGTATACCTGCGGTAGGGTCAGCGGAGCATATTTCACGGTCGCGGCTACGGTGACCACAGCGAATAGGATTAGCCTCCAGGCCCAGTGCAACGGGGGGACCCAGCACAGCAACATCATAGTAATGCCAATTACTACTAGGACGACCTGAATCTCTCCCCCTAGGGGCAGTAGCGCGAGGCCGATGAGTGTAATTATGCAGCCGCGGGCAAGGATACGCAGAAGCGTGGTCACCGTGAAATTGCGGGCAATGATCATCAATGTGATACCCGCCAAAATGGCAAAAAGCGCGGCGGGCAGGCCGTTGAGAATGACTTTGGTATGCCACACGAGGGAGGCCATGTGCAGGACTACCATGCCAATAATGGCAAGTGAACGGGCTATATCAAGCCCAACGATGCGCGAAGATGCGGACACCGGGCGTTCTCCTTCAAGACAGAGGGGAGCGCGTTGCCGCAGTCCCCTTATTAATAAAGACTTTCTTTTTCTACTAAGTCTGTCTGGAAGGTTGCTGTGAACGTTTTATACGTGTCCTGCATTTTATAACGGGGTTATATAAGACTTATTGCGGCAGTGAAAACCCGTCTAATCGCGGAAGTTATCATCGCGATATTTGCGCGACCGAGAAGGATCAGCAGCAAGCTTGAGAAGCGGGGCGCATATTAGACCAAGCACAACTCCGCCTAGAAGGAGCCACAGGCTCCCAGAACCGAGCCATAGCGCAAGGCCAAGGACAATGCCGGCAATGAGACCCGGCAGCAATGAGGAAGACTTCATAGACGGGCACCTGCGAAATAGATTAGATACAAGAAAAGCCGCCCGAAGGCGGCTCATTTTGTGCGCCCGGAGGTGTCTGAGTTCATGACATATTTGACAGTCTGTGCCTGAGGGAACCGTCGTGATGCTTGACAGATCAGCCGCGACATATTTGACGCTTAGGGCTACCTTACCGTGTCGGGTGATGCTTGACTGGTGAGTCGGGACATGTTTGACACTATGAACAGTCCTAACCGCAATATGGCCATTGTCCGAGCAGTCCGTGAGCAAAAGCGCAGCCCGTCAAAGGTAGCTAAGCAATTTGGTATTTCCCGGCAGCGCGTCTATCAAATCCTCAACGCTTTCGACGCCGGCGGTGCCAAGGCTGTCGCGCCGAAATCACGTGCCCCACACACCCATCCACAGGCCGTGCCAGATAAGTTGCGGGCAGAAATTGTTACTATCCGTCGTCAACTAACGCGTCATGGGCTTGATGCAGGACCCGAGACTATTGCTTTTCACCTTGAAAGAGACGGAAAACGCAGCCCGTCTACGTCTACGATTCGACGCATCTTGGCCAAAGAGGGACTTATCATCCCGGAGCCGAAAAAGAAGCCTAAAAGCTCATTTATCCGCTTTGAAGCAGCCATGCCCAATGAATGCTGGCAGGCAGACATCACCCATATCTTCCTAGCCGATGGCACCAGGGTTGACGTCCTAGATTTCCTCGATGACCACTCGCGCTACCTTTTATCGATTACCGCTGCCAGCTCTTTTACAGGCCCACAAGTAGCTGCTGAGCTTACTCGATTGATAACAACCTATGGTCCGCCAGCATCGACGCTTACAGATAACGGGTTAGTCTTTACTGCCCGCTTAGCTGGGCGTAAAGGCGGACGAAATGCTTTTGAAAAAGTCTTGAGTACGTACAAAATTCAGCAGAAAAACGGCCGCCCAGGCCACCCGCAAACGCAAGGGAAAATTGAGAGATTCCACCAAACACTCAAAAAATGGATCACTGCCAGACCACCCGCGAAAACTATAGGTGAACTGCAAGAACAACTAGATGAATTTCGCGACTACTACAACATTCACCGCCCTCACCGAGCGCTTGGCAGGCGCAGCCCGCACCACAGCTACACGACAGGACCCAAAGCCAGCCCAGGTGATAACCCAAAGCAAGAATGGCGCACCAGAAACGACATTGTCTGGGACAACGGCAAAGTCACTGTGCGCTACGCTGGCAAGCTTTTCCACTTAGGCATCGGTAGAGCCTTTAAGCGACAAAAAGTCCTCATGGTCATAGCCGACAATCACGTCATCACATCACTAGCCGAAACCGGCGAAGTGATCACCGAGCACTACATCGACACAGCCCGCGACTATCAAAGGCCCTACTGGAAACAAGGAGACCCGCCCCAAGCCACGAAATAAAAGAAACCGGCACTCCAGAACAAAAAGCAACTGGAATGCCGGTTTGTCAACAATGTCGCGACTCATCTGTCAAACATGTCGCGACTCATAACAATTGTGCGCCCGGAGGGATTCGAACCCCCAACCTTCTGATCCGTAGTCAGATGCTCTATCCGTTGAGCTACGGGCGCAGACCGTTGGTAAGCAGTGCGTGGGCTCTGCTGTGCAACGAGAAATAACTATACCCACGGTCTGGGAAACTACCAAATCCCCAGTTCACTTGGTGTATACCCACGAGAAGCAGGAAGGCTTTAGGAAGGAATGAGGGCGGCAACTTCGGCGTCGGAAAGCAGTGCGTCCCGGAAAGCCTGCAGGGTGGCCTCGTGGTCGAAGTCAATGCCGATGAGAACAATTTCAGCACCAGGGGTCACGCCATTGGCCGCCCAGAGGGACGCGGGCATGATCTGGAGGTTCGGGCCGGCTTGCTGCCAGGCGTGCGCGACGCGCAGATCGGTATCGATCCAGCAATAACCCTTGGAACGCACCAGACCGGTACTGGCCCGCAGGGCGGCAAGTAAGCGCTCGCGATTAAAGGGCCGATCCGCACGAAAGACCACCGAGGAGATGCCATATTCCTCAGTTTCGGGAGTATGCGGGTTGGCCAGCTCTTCGGCGTAGCCGTGATAGGCGGCAGCGGTAGCGGTGTCATACAAGTGGGCATCGAGGACGAGCCGCGGGTCGATGACACCGTTGGTAACAATCACGACGCGGGCGCGGGGGTTCATGGCGCGCACGGTAGCGATGACCCGTTCGGTTTCGGCAGCATCAACCACGTCGGTCTTGGTAATGAAGATAAGGTCGGCGAACTCAACTTGGTCCACTAGGAGGTCAGCCACGGTGCGGTCATCGCCGGGCGTGGCTTCGATGCTTTGGGACGCAAGGCTCTTACCACGGCGCAGCTGGTCAAGAAAGGTGGAAGCGTCCACGAGGGAGACCATGGTGTCGATGGGGGCGACGTCGGCAAGCGTCGTGCCATCCTCAAACTCCCACTCAAAGGTGGCCGCAACGGGCATGGGTTCGGAAATGCCAGTGGATTCGATGACGATCTGGTCGAAGCGGCCGGAGCGGGCGAGCTTGCCCACGGATTCAATAAGGTCTTCGCGCAGGGTGCAGCATATGCAGCCATTAGAGAGCTCGACAAAGCGATCCTCCCCGCGCTCAAGGTGGCCCTCGCCAGCAACGAGGGCGGCGTCAATATTGACCTCGGAGAAGTCATTGACAATGACGGCTAGCTTGCGCCCTTCGCGGTTGGCCAGCAGATGGTTTAAGAGCGTGGTTTTTCCGCTGCCCAAAAATCCGGACAGCACAGTAACGGGTGTAGCCATTCCCTAATGGTAACGTTTTTCATTAGGGAATGGCTACGTCGCCTAGATTGAGAGGCCGAAGATAGGCACTGCCAGCAGGTACACCGTAAGGGTAATGAGGAAGATGCCGATGATATTTAGGCCGAGGCCACCCTTGATCATCTCGCCAATCTTGACGTACCCAGAGCCATAGGCAATGGCGTTCGGCGGGGTGGCCACGGGGAGCATAAATGCACAGGTTGCGGCCAAGGCCACCGGGACGGTGAGGAGCAGGACGTTGATATCGCCATCGGCAGTAAGTCCCACACCCACGGCAACGCCGCCCATGATTGGAATGAAGGTGGCCGCCGTTGCGGTATTGGAGGTGATCTCCGTCAGGAAGAGCACCAGTGCGGCTACGGCGGCGACGATAAGGACAACTGGGAGGACGCTCAGTCCCTTAGCCATCTCACCAATCCACAGGGACAGTCCGGAAGAATTAAAGACCGAGGACAGCGACAGGCCGCCACCGAAGAGCAAGAGAACGTCCCACGGCATCTCATTGGCAGTCTTCCAGTCGAGCAGTCGAGTGCGACGCTGATTATCCGCCGGAAGAATAAAGAGCACGATGCCGGCAGCGATACCCACGATGGCATCGTCATAGTTCTCAAATTCCTTAAGCACCAACGGCAGGATTACCCACGCTGCGGCGGCCAGAACAAAGATGATGCCGGTCATAATCTGAGGGCGGGTCCAAGGGCCGAGGGCCTTAATTTCATCGTCGATAAGCTCGCGGCCGCCCGGAATATCCTTCATCTCTGGCTTGAAAATGGTGATAAGTAGGGCCCAAGCAATCAGCAGGAAGATCACGGCGAGCGGCACACCGACCGCCATCCATCGACCAAAGCCAAGGGTAACGCCCCAGGTATCGGCCATATACGCGTTCAGGAAGGCATTCGGCGGGGTGCCGATGAGCGTGCCCAGCGAACCAATAGACGCGGAATAGGCGATGCCCAGCATGAGGGCCGTGGCGAATTTCTTTTGCTTCTCCCAGCCGCCTACGGTCTCTGCGGTCAGCGAGAGCACCGAGGTGCCAATAGGCAGCATCACCACGGCCGTAGCCGTATTAGAAACCCACATGGACAAAAATCCGGTGGCCAGCATAAAGCCCAAGATGAGGCGCTTGGGAGAGGTACCAATCACCTTCACCACATAGAGGGCCAAGCGGCGGTGCAGGTTCCAGCGCTGCAGGGACAGTGCGATAAGGAAGCCACCCATGAACAAGAAAATGGTGGCGGAGGCATACGGGGCGCCTACCTCCTTGATTGATCCGACGCCAGCTAGTGGGAAAATAACCAACGGAAGCAGCGCGGTGGCAGCGAGCGGAATAGCTTCAGTCATCCACCACACGCCCATAAGGATCGTCACCGCTGCAACAGCGCGGATGGCACCAAGCGTGTACTCGGCTTCCGGATCTGCGCCAGAGGAGCCTTGGACTGTCTCGATGGCATTGGAGGGGAAGATAAAGAAGACAAGTACCGCCAATGCCAAGCCCACGAAGAGGCCAATAAACTGCCGGCGCCATTCGCCGCGTGGGACTTTAGGGGCTTCGTCACCTTCGGTGTGGGCGGTGGATTCGTGAGTATGCGGGGTGGTCATACCGCGCGCTCCTTCACTAAGAGAGGACTGTGCTGAGGGATATGCTCCGTACTTCCCAGGTTATTAGCTGGCCTAGACAGCAAATAGAAAGTTATCTAATTCACTGCGAAGCATGCACTGACCATACAAAACATGTGACGCAGAAACCATATCTCGTCACAATAAACCACCCCCACACCCCCGAATAGCACACACCACACCTGCCTAAAACCAGAAATGGCTCCACCACTCCTCCACCCCCGATCGATGAAGGATGGGTTAAATGCCCAGGACGGTCTTAGCAATGAGGAAGTAAATAATGAGGCCCGTAGCATCACAGAAGGTAGAGATAAACGGGTTGGAAAAGACCGCCGGATCGGCACCGATGGTCTTAGCCACGATGGGCATCAGCCCGCCTACGGTCGCAGAGATCGAGCAAATCAAAAACAGCGTCGAACCGATGACTAGGCCGATGCTCATGCCATAGACCAGCGTAGCCAGGCCCAGTCCCGCCAAGCCGAGCACGGCACCTAGCAACATGCCGACGCGTAGCTCGCGCCACAAAACGGCAACGAGGTCGCGGGTGCGGACATCGCCCAGCGCCAAAGCACGGGTCACAGTGGTGGCAGCCTGATTGCCGGTATTGCCACCGGTGCCGGTCAGCAGCGGGATAAATAGTGAGAGAACCACGGCCTTGGCCAGCGTGCCTTCAAAGGAGTCCAATACTTGCACGGTCAGCAGCGCAGAAACTGCCAGCACGAGCAGCCATACGATGCGCGAGCGCACCAGCTTGAGCAAAGGCGTGGATAGGTACGGCTGCTGAAGGGCCTCGGTACCGCCAGCACGAGCGGAGTCTTCGCTATCTTCTTCCTCCACAATGTCCGTAGCGTCATCCCACGTCAGCAGACCGACCAAGCGGTGCGAATCATCCACGATTGGCAGCGCAAGAATGTCCAATGGGAGGAACCAACGCGCGGTTTCTTCGGCGTCAGCACTAGCACGGGCAAAAATGGGGTCGTGCATAATATCGGCCATGGTCAGCGCGGCATCAGCGGTGAAGATTTCGCGCAGGCTCACCACTCCCACAAGACGCCTATCCTCGCGGGTAATGGGCACGGTGTAGATGGTTTCCAGCTCATGTGCGGTCTCCCGCAGTTTAAACAGTGCGTCCCTAACGCTCATGTCCGGGTGGATTCCAGGCACCTCGGGTGACATTCGGCGCCCCACCGAACCCTTGACATAGCCCAACACCACGCCCGTGACATCGCGCTTGGATTGAGTCAGTGAGCGCAGCAGCCGGTCCGCAATCTCCGCGGGCAGCTCATCCAGCAAAGCCACGCGGTCTTCCGGATCAAGCTCGTCGAAGAACTCATAGACATCAGCATTGCCCAGCTCATCGATGATATCGGCCTGATGCTTTGCATCGAGGGCATCAAAGACGACGATTGATTTCTGGCGCGGCAGCAAGCGCAGGGCCAAGGCTGAGCGGACGGCATTTTGCCGCTCGACGACGGCGATGAGTTCCTGCAGGGGCACCCTCTCCAGGAGTTCCTGCAGGCGTGGGGCCTTGGTGGGGTCAATGGCGTCTTCTTGCTTGAGCCATGCCTCAACAATATCGCTAGCCCGCTCGGTGGTCTCCGCCATGGCCTACCCGCCTTTCCAGCCCCAGGTTATTGACTTCAGCCTTCTTAGACTACGTCATTTGCCCAGAAAATCCGCCAGAGATCCTCCCCGGCCGCATGACAACGCCCAGAAGCCACCTCAATGATGGCACCGGGATGACTACAGGAATAGACCCCACAGGGCGAAGGCTGCCAGCAAAGACACCAGACCGGCAGTACTGGCCAAAATGATTGCATGCGGAAGGGGAGCCTGGGAAGACAGGGCGACGTCGACAAGCGAGGCACGTTGCCCCACCGCCAAGACCAGCGCCAGCACCCCGGCGGCAAGGAGGACGAGCGGCAAAAAGACGTGCACACTCACCGCCCGCATCACGCCTAGCAACACTAAGGAAAGCGCCAAAAGGGTGCGCTGCCAAGACAGGCGCGTGCGCTCTGGTTGCAGACCAGGATCAAAGGGCTGGTTAGACAAGGAACTCGCCTACCAAAAGCGCACCAGCCACCACCACGATTACAGCAACAAGGACCGGAAGGCCGAAACTAAACGGTAGCGATCGATTCTCTCGCATCGCGCGCTCTGATTGCTTCCAATGCCCCACGCCACCACGGGCAAGATTATGGCGACTATCAGCATGAAGACCGATACCGCAGCACGCAGGGTGCCTGGCAGCGGAACGTCAAAGGCCTCAAGTGCTACTCCGCCAGCAATCAACGCCAGGGAAGTGCGAATCCACGCCAGGAACGTGCGCTCATTGGCGAGCGTGAAACGCGGATCAGGGTCGGTGCCAACTGCAAACACCGAACGGGGAAACCTCGAGTCACTCATGGGCACCACTTTATATTCATTTGCCTCCTGCGTCGCTATAAGCCCACGTAATGCTTCACCTTCCCGTAGCCTCATAGGCACAGGCCAGTCCCCCTGAGCCAAGGAGCACCCATCCCCTATGACCCTGCGCTTATGCAGCTACGTGCCGTCCTCCCCGCACGAGGACGAGTTTTTCAGCAAAGAGAACATCAAGCGCGTTAGCACCCCAAATACCCGCCCCGATGCCACCGGCTTGCGCGAGACCGTTTTTAACAACGGCCCGTGCCCCTCCAAGAACCATACGAAATTCGACTTCCTCTTCCAGCTCTTCCATATGGGTAGCATCATAATTCTGGGACTCTTCCCCTTTGCTCTTACCGGACTCGATTTCCGCATCGCCTTGCTCATCAGCCTGCCTATCATCGCATTCGGCATTTCCAAGCCCGTTCGCTGGCTGGCCTCGACCCACAATGAGCGCACTCTGCTCCGCACAGCGTGGGCCAATAACTGGCTCGAGTTTTATCCCGTACTGGTGGGAAACTTCTACCACTTTGATACCAAGGAAGAAAAGAACCCTGTAGGCGATGACCACTATTATTTCCACCAAGCGCGCATCATGGTGTTCTTTCCTGATGGCTCCACGGAAGTACTACCAGAGCTCGCAACCGTGAAAGCTGTCGACTATCCGCCTGAATTGATGAGGTCAGATGGCACTGCCATTGCGGAAAACCCCGACGATCTGCGTGTGAGCCCCACCGTTAATAATGGCTGGGCACTACTGGCCGTACTCGCCGGTGACCCGGTATCCACAGGCACTCCCAATATCGGCTTGGATGAGCAGCAGATAGAAGCAGCACTTGCCCAGGTGGAGCGCGAGTGGGCAACCGACATTCTGAACTAACCCGCCGCAGCGAGTTATAGTCGGGCCCATGATTGAAGTTGCCGCCGTAGTTTTCCGTAATTCCTTTGGCCATGTCCTCACCGTGTGCAAGGATTCCTCCACCAAGTTTCAGTTACCTGGCGGCAAGCTTGAGGCTGGCGAAACCCCTACACAGGCCGCAGCCCGCGAGGTCGCAGAAGAAATCGGCGTTGACGTCCGCCTCCCGGAGCTATCCCCGCTCGGCACCTTCGACGCGCCGGCCGCCAACGAACCCGGCGAAACCGTGCGCGGCCACATCTTTACCTATCCCCGCCCAATCCTTGCCCGCGCATCCGCAGAGATTGCCGAACTCGCATGGGTAGACCCCACCAACCCAAATCGCGAGCTCGCCCACCTGCTGCGCGACGAGGTCTTTCCTGCCCTAGAATCCTAAGGCCCTACTTTATCCCTTAAAAATTTCCTATTGCAGCTCCTGGGAGGGCAACCTAGAGTCATTTTCATCAGAATTGAGTGATGAAAGGACTGACCCCCATGCCGCAGCAATCCACACCCGGACCTATCACGACGATTACCTTCCTCGTCCTAGGGATCATTAGCTCTGTTATCGCCATTCTCATGGTGCCTGCCCTCTTCCACGAGGTCACTTCCCTGCGCGCTGCGGCTTTTACCGGAAGCTTCATCTTCGGCGTTGGCATGCTCACGCTCTTCCGCCGCTGCGCCAAGTACCAGCGCTAATAGCAGATTTCTCCGCTTCACGGCGCCGGCAAGAAAAAGAAAAATCCCGAGCGCGTACGCTCGGGATTAGATGGCGGAGATGAGAGTGTCTGAGTTCATGACATATTTGACAGTCTGTGCCTGAGGGAACCGTCGTGATGCTTGACAGATCAGCCGCGACATATTTGACGCTTAGGGCTACCTTACCGTGTCGGGTGATGCTTGACTGGTGAGTCGGGACATGTTTGACACTATGAACAGTCCTAACCGCAATATGGCCATTGTCCGAGCAGTCCGTGAGCAAAAGCGCAGCCCGTCAAAGGTAGCTAAGCAATTTGGTATTTCCCGGCAGCGCGTCTATCAAATCCTCAACGCTTTCGACGCCGGCGGTGCCAAGGCTGTCGCGCCGAAATCACGTGCCCCACACACCCATCCACAGGCCGTGCCAGATAAGTTGCGGGCAGAAATTGTTACTATCCGTCGTCAACTAACGCGTCATGGGCTTGATGCAGGACCCGAGACTATTGCTTTTCACCTTGAAAGAGACGGAAAACGCAGCCCGTCTACGTCTACGATTCGACGCATCTTGGCCAAAGAGGGACTTATCATCCCGGAGCCGAAAAAGAAGCCTAAAAGCTCATTTATCCGCTTTGAAGCAGCCATGCCCAATGAATGCTGGCAGGCAGACATCACCCATATCTTCCTAGCCGATGGCACCAGGGTTGACGTCCTAGATTTCCTCGATGACCACTCGCGCTACCTTTTATCGATTACCGCTGCCAGCTCTTTTACAGGCCCACAAGTAGCTGCTGAGCTTACTCGATTGATAACAACCTATGGTCCGCCAGCATCGACGCTTACAGATAACGGGTTAGTCTTTACTGCCCGCTTAGCTGGGCGTAAAGGCGGACGAAATGCTTTTGAAAAAGTCTTGAGTACGTACAAAATTCAGCAGAAAAACGGCCGCCCAGGCCACCCGCAAACGCAAGGGAAAATTGAGAGATTCCACCAAACACTCAAAAAATGGATCACTGCCAGACCACCCGCGAAAACTATAGGTGAACTGCAAGAACAACTAGATGAATTTCGCGACTACTACAACATTCACCGCCCTCACCGAGCGCTTGGCAGGCGCAGCCCGCACCACAGCTACACGACAGGACCCAAAGCCAGCCCAGGTGATAACCCAAAGCAAGAATGGCGCACCAGAAACGACATTGTCTGGGACAACGGCAAAGTCACTGTGCGCTACGCTGGCAAGCTTTTCCACTTAGGCATCGGTAGAGCCTTTAAGCGACAAAAAGTCCTCATGGTCATAGCCGACAATCACGTCATCACATCACTAGCCGAAACCGGCGAAGTGATCACCGAGCACTACATCGACACAGCCCGCGACTATCAAAGGCCCTACTGGAAACAAGGAGACCCGCCCCAAGCCACGAAATAAAAGAAACCGGCACTCCAGAACAAAAAGCAACTGGAATGCCGGTTTGTCAACAATGTCGCGACTCATCTGTCAAACATGTCGCGACTCATAACAGATGGCGGAGATGAGAGGATTCGAACCTCCGGACCCCAGAAGGGTCAACTCCTTAGCAGGGAGCCCCATTCGGCCGCTCTGGCACATCTCCACGGTTCACAAGGAACCTCGTTTGAGAATACCTGCCTGCCCCGCCGCTGCCAAACTAGCCCCCTGCTTTCGCTCCCGCAGCAAAGGCGCAGGCCCTAAAGTGGTAGCCATGATTCGCCCTGACCTGAAAGCCATCCCCGCCTACGTCGCTGGTGCGCGCAACAATGACGCACTCAAGCTCTCCTCTAATGAGGCGGCGCACCCGCCCCTGCCAGAGGCAGCCGCGGCTATGGCGGAGGCAGCCGCACAGGCCAATCGCTACCCGGATATTACGGCCACCGCGCTGCGCGAGGACCTAGCCGCGCACCTGGGCGTGGATCAGGAGCAGGTAGCGGTGGGCACCGGCTCCTCCGCATTGTGCCAACAGCTGGTAGAAATTGCCGCCACCCTTGGGGAAGAAATCCTCTTTCCATGGCGCTCCTTCGAGGCCTACCCCATCTTTGCCCAAGTGGTGGGAGCCCACCCTATCCCGGTTCCGCTAACTGCAGAGCAGCGCGTAGACCTGCCGGCCATGGCGCAGCAGATTACGGACAAGACCCGCCTTATCTTCGTGTGCAACCCCAATAACCCTTCCGGCACCACAATCACCAAGGACGAGTTCGCTGCATTCATGGATGCCGTGCCTGCCGACGTCCTAGTAGCCCTCGACGAGGCCTATATTGAATACAACCGCGCCACGAACACCCCGGTGGGCACGGAGCTGGTGGGGACCTATCCCAACCTGGTGTGCCTGCGTACCTTTTCCAAGGCTTATGGCCTAGCCGGGGTGCGTATCGGTTATGCCTTCGGCCCGGAAAATATCATTGAAGCCCTCAATAAGGTGGCTATCCCCTTCTCCGCCAGCACCGTGGCCCAGGTTGGCGCCCGCGCGGCACTGGCGGCGCAGGATTCGCTGCGGGAGCGTACCAAGGAGACCGTCGTGCAGCGCGAGCGCTTAGAAGCAGCCCTGCAGGACTGGGGCGTGCCGCATTCCGAGGCGAATCACGTGTGGCTGCCGGCTAAGAATCTTGCCGGTCTAGGCACCCCGCAGGAGGTAGCCGCCCGCCTCGCCGAACGCGGCGTGCTCGTTCGCGCCTTTAGCGAGGGAATTCGTATTACCGTTACCACCAGGGAAGAAACCGACGCCTTGCTGCAGGCGTGGGACGCAACCATAGGAGGCTAAATGCGATCGCTCATTAACTTCGCCCTGAATGTCTTTGCCATTGCGGTGGCGTTGTGGGCCGTGGTCACTGTCATTCCCGGAATCTCCATCACTCCGGCTGAGACCGGCAATTTCATCGCTATTGCCATCGTCTTCATCATTATTAATGCTGTAGTCATGCCGGTGCTGCGTGTCCTCGGCGCACCGCTAACCTGCCTGACGCTCGGGCTCTTCTCCCTCGTCATAAACGGCGCAGCGCTCATCATCGTGGAGTGGGCGCTCAATTCCCTCGACCTCGGAATCGGCCACCTTGTCATCGACTCTTGGGGCGCTGCGATCATCGGCGCCATCGTGCTGTCCATCGTCAGCAGCGTCATCAATTTCTTTACTAGCCCGCTGCGCCGGCGCGATTAACCACCCGCAAAAGGTGGCAACACGTCCACGCGGTTCACGCCGACAAGTGGGGAATCCATGGCAGTGTTCCCAGCGCCGTCGATAAGAAAGCTGCATCGCCCCAGCACTTCTTTCAGGCTCATACCAGCCTCTGTGGTGCCGGAATGCTCCTTGCCCAGCTGCGCCACCAGATCACCCAAGGTGGCGGGGGCGTCTACCTGCTCAGAAGCCACGCCCGCGGCAGCGCGGGCGGCGGCGAAATAGTGAACGGTCAACATGCCTTCTACTATGCCTACGCACCCCTGCCGTGTCGAGACCGCAGGTAAACTAGCCGCCATGCGCACACCCGAGACTCACGCGCGCGAGGTCGCCGCGGCCCTGCCTGCGCGCCAAGCCACCACCGTGTCCCTAAATGAAGCGCAGAATATGGTCCTATCTGCGGCTATCCACGCTGGCTTCCCCTCCCCTCGCTTTGATAACTCCCAGATGGATGGTTACGCCCTTCCCCAGTGTGCGGCCGGGACTTACCAGATAGGACCCACCATCGCCGCCGGGACAGAACCCGCCCAAGTGCTCCGCGGCTCACTCAACGCGGCCTGCCCCATCATGACCGGCGCCAAAGTTCCGGCAGGGACTGCAGCCATCGTGCCCATTGAGCACTGCGAACCACAAGAATTCCTCGCCCCTGGTGACCGTGTCACCGTGCCGGAGACCTCACCTGGGCAATTCATCCGCCGCGCCGGCTCGGACTTAGAAGAAGGCGCCCTCCTGGCGGCCCAGGGCGATAAACTCACACCTGTCCGCTTGGCCGCCCTTGCTTCCCAAGGCATCGCCGAGGTGGAGGTCTACCGCCCCGCCCGCATCCTGATTTGCACCGGCGGAGCAGAGATCGGCCATGGCAACGCCGCCATCCCGGATGCCAATGCACCGCTCCTTACGGCGATGGCCCACCGCGCCGGTATCGAAGTCGCAGGCTATATCGCCACCAATGATGACCCGCAGGCCCTAACCCACGCTTTCGCAGACGCCATTGCGCAGCATCACCCGGACGCCATCATTACCTCGGGCGGAATCTCAGCCGGGAAATTTGAAGTAGTCCGCCAGGTGCTCGATGGCTGGTTTGGCCACGTGGACCAGCAACCCGGCGGCCCGCAGGGCATCGCCACTTTTCACGACACCCCAGTGATCTGCTTGCCTGGAAACCCCATTTCCACGTTGGTGAGTTTCCGCCTCTTTGTTGCCCCAGCACTGGGCTGGGCACCCGAGCCTTTCCGCGTCCCCCTCGCGGCGGGAATCGAAGGCCTCCCGCACAAGGAGCAATTTCGCCGCGGACGCGTGGATTCCCACGCCCATATCCTCGGTGGTGCAAGCTCCCACCTGCTCGCTCAAGCCGCCGATGCCACCCATCTCATCCGCATCCCTGCCGGTCAACGCCTCGAAGCAGGCGAGGAAGTAGAGGTCTACCCACTATGAGCCCACAGCGCACCGCCCTCGTCATCGTCGCTTCTACGCGCGCCGCCGCGGGTGTCTATGAAGATCGATCCGGGCGCATCGCAGTAGATTTCTTGCGCCGCAAAGGATTCGACTGCCCCGACGCACGCATCGTTTCCGATGCCGATATTGCCGCAGCTGTTGACGCCGCGTTCGCCGAAAAACCCGCAGTCATCCTGACCTCCGGCGGCACTGGGCTGACCCAAGATGACCAGACGGTAGAAGCCGTAACGCCACATATCACCCGCGAGTTGCCGGGCATTGCGGTGGCCTTCTGGCAGAAGGGTCTGGAAAGCGTACCTACTGCGGTGGCCTCCCGCGCCATTGCGGGGGTCAACGACACCACTTTTGCCATGACTCTTCCCGGTTCTACAGGCGGGGTAAAGGACGGCTGTGCAGTCTTGGAAGAATTGATTGTTCCGATCATCGATATGCTAGAAGGAATACATGAACACTGATCCCTCCTACGTTGCCGAGCAAACCGGCTGCACCATTGGCACGCTGCTGAGCGATCAGCCCCTCAAGTCTCTTCTTGCCGCCGCCAAGGAGGAGACTGCCACGGCCGCCATGGGTGCCGTTGTCACGTTTGAAGGGGTTGTGCGCGATCACGACGGCGGCCGGCCCAATGTGACTTTGCTGTCCTACAGCGCACACCCGTCCGCACCAGAAAAACTGCAAGAAGTCACCGATTCCGTTGCGGCCAACCACCCAGTGCGCCTATGGGCCGCCCACCGCACGGGAGATCTCGAGGTCGGTGACCTAGCCTTTGCCGTAGTAGCGGCCGCCGCACACCGCGGCGATGCCTTCCGCGCGGCCGAAGAATGCGCCGATCGCGTCAAAGCGGAAGTACCCATCTGGAAAGAGCAAAGCCACGGCGATGGCTCCACCAACTGGGTGGGACTGGAATGAGCACCCGCTATGCCCGCCAAGAAGCGCTCTGGGGCGAAGACGGCCAGCGCAAGCTCAGCGAAGCCCACGTAGCGGTTATCGGTGCCGGCGGCCTAGGCTCCCCCGCCCTGCTCTACCTAGCCGGGGCAGGCGTAGGCCGCATTTCGCTTTTCGACGACGACGTGGTCTCCCCCTCCAACCTGCACCGCCAGGTCATCCACACCACCGTCGCCATCGGTACGCCAAAGACGGATTCCGCCGCGACCGCCGTGCGCGCGCTCAATCCAGAGGTGGACATCACTTGCCACGGGCGCCTCGAATCAACAACAGCGTTTGAGCAGCTACGCGGCTGCGATCTCATCCTCGACGGCACCGATAACTTCGATGCGCGTTACCTAAGTTCCTGGGCCGCCCACGAGCTCGGAGTTCCGCACGTGTGGGCCTCAATCCTCGGCTTCGATGCCCAGCTCAGCGTTTTCTGGTCCGGCCACGGCCCCGTCTACGAGGACGTCTTCCCCACCGCTCCCGCACCCGGCGAGGTTCCCTCCTGCTCGCAGGCCGGAGTTCTGGGCCCGGTGGTCGGAGTCGTCGGATCCGCCATGGCCCTCGAAGCCCTCAAACTCATCACCGGCGTGGGCACTCCACTCATCGGCACGCTCGGCTACTTCGATGCTCTTTCCGGTACCTGGGAATACATCCCGCTCCAGTCCACCGGCGCACAACCCACCCAGCCTGCCGACGCCCCCGAGGTCCGAGAGATTCCCCCGCACGCTCCGCTTATCGACGTCCGCACCTCCCCCGAGCGTGCCCAATCCGCCATCCCCGATTCCACGCACTTTGAGCTCGACCGCATCCTCAGCGGCGAAAACCCCGACATCGAACCAGATACTCCGGCCGTTATCTACTGCGCCAGCGGCATCCGTTCCGCACAAGCAGTGGACGTCCTTCGCAAGCGCGGCTTCCTCCACGTCGTCTCCTTGCGTGGCGGCATCAATTCCTGGCTCGAGCAAACTTAATCCGCGGCAGGAGGATAGTTGTTCTGAGTAACTAACGCTCAACTGAGAGTGTCTCAGAAACAACAAAAGGCGAATGTTTTAGGAAGAATTGCGTAGCTTGTCTTGGCCAGCGTCGGCCCAAAAGTCGTACGTCTGTGATTGGAGTAGTCGAGCCCGACTACTCTGCTTTCAAAATCTGGCAGCGCTTTCTCAGAAGATCGGCGTGTTGATAAATATCTTCAACTGTTTCTAGATCAAAATATTGTTCGCTCTTTTCCTCTCCAAAAATGCCAATTCGGGGTACTCGACGATCAAAATACAGGCGGGCGATAGGCTTTCGATTGTTGTCTTGGAATAAAATCGCGCAGTAACTCTTAGCATCGCGCAATGCAATGTCCGCTACCGGAACGTCAGCACAGCAGATCGCCTTAATAATGGAATATGCTTGAAGCTCTTCTTCAGTTGTTACAACTCCATCACTCACAACATTCTCTTCACCCTGTTTCTCCTCTACAGGAGACTTTTCTACGGCCGTGGAGACATCGTCGAAGTCCTGAGCAGAACGCAACCTTCGATTAGCCTCATCTTTCAAGAATTGCGATTGTGCGGTTTCCACCAACTTGGTGAAAGTCTCTAGGTTCTGTGCAGTCATTCGCCGTGTAGTAACGCGAGCTGCTATAAGTTTTACCCATTCCGCATCAGGTTCTTTAAATTGCGTGGATAAAACTTTACGGATTTCCGAAATGTATTTCAGCTGTTCCGCACTTGCTGCAATTGTTTCAAAATCAAATTTTGATTTCGTGCACATTTCAAGATGGGGAAAGATACGTGCATCTACGTTACTCAAATCTAAAGTCATGAATGGCTTCTCATCCATTCGGTTGGCAGCATCGAGTTGCGCATAAAACTCATAGACCTCGCCATTAGTCAAAATCGCAAATTCAGTATCCGTGACGTTAAAGTAACGAACGAGCTGATTTGCGTGACTTATGTTTAGAGGCTCACCGATTTTCTTGCACTCAATAAGAAACCGAAAATCATCTCCCGATTTGATCGCAAAGTCGACTTTCTCACCCTTTTTCACGCCTACGTCGGCCGTATATTCCGGTATTACTTCGCGTGGATCTGTGACGTCATAGCCTAGAACAGTGCTGATAAAAGGAATGATGAATGCAGTTTTCGTTGCCTCTTCAGTTTCAATTATGGGCTTCAGCTCTTGCACTCGCGCCGAGAGGCTCTGCACTGCTTGATTGATACTCATTCTTAGGTCCCCTTCTACGAAAATTCGCGTACATAGATAATCACTCTAAGTAAGCAGGGAATCCATAAATGGATTAGTTTCCACGATTCCAGCTCTGTTTTCCTTTTACCGTAGTAGAACACAATGCAAACGGCGCGCTATCCCCTATTTTGGCGCCAAATTTACAAAACCTGCAGACTAAAGTCATCAGAATGAAACCTCGAAAGTAAATAAAGTCGCGCGACACCGAAAAAACGATGCCACACGACTTCATATATTGCGGAGACGGCGGGATTTGAACCCGCGGAGGTATTACCTCGCCGGTTTTCAAGACCGGTGCATTCGGCCGCTCTGCCACGTCTCCAAGTTGCGTATCGAAGGCAATCTCCTTGCCCAAGAAGCAACTTGGTCAGTCTACTAAATAGATGGCCCTGTTTCCCAAAAGGCCACCGTCAGCGCTCAAAATGATTACTCCCCACGAGGTCATTCGTGGCGCAGGACACATGAACTCCGTTAGATTGGGGCCCATGGCTACAACAAAAATGAAGGCAATTGTCCAGACCAACCCACAGGAGCGCCGGTCCCTAGAGCTCCACGAAGTTGATGTCCCGCAGCTGCAACCAGGTGAAGTACTCGTCAAGGTACACGCTGCTGGCGTTAATCGCGGCGATATCTTGCAAACGATGGGTGCCTACCCGCCACCACCGGGAGCGTCCGAAATCTTGGGGCTAGAGGCAGCCGGCACCATCGCGGATGCCGGGTATACGAACTGGGAGGTAGGCACCGAGGTGGGCTGCCTGCTTGCCGGTGGTGGCTACGCCGAATACGTAGCGGTTCCGCAGGGCCAGCTGCTTCCCGTGCCCAAGGGGTTGAGCGTTGAGGAAACTGCCGCAGTGGTTGAAGTCGGATGCACCGTCTGGTCCAACCTTGGCATCGAGGCGGGCCTACACGAGGGCCAGCGCGTGCTCATCCACGGCGGTGGCGGCGGTATCGGTACTTTCGCCATTCAGGTGGCCAAGGCGCTGGGCGCAGAGGTAGCGGTCACGGCCGGTTCTGAGGAGAAGCTGGATCGTTGCCGCGAGCTGGGCGCCGATATTCTCATCAACTATAAGGAGCACGACTTCGTAGAAGAGTTGAAGGGAAGCTGCGACGTCATTTTGGACATCATCGGCGCGAAATATCTGGAAAAGAATATGAAGAGCCTGGCTAAGGACGGCAAGCTCATCATCATCGGCATGCAGGGCGGCACCAAGGCGGAAATCAACTTGGGCGCCATGCTGCCCAAGCGCCTGACCATCCAGGGCACGACGTTGCGCGCCCGCGACTTAGAAGACAAGGCACAGATTGTGGCGGGCACGGTAGAAAATGTGTGGCCCATGCTGGAAGACGGCCGCGTAAAGCACGCGCTGCACGCTACTTACCCGCTTGCCGACGCCGCCCAAGCCCACACTGCCCTAGACAGCGGCGAGGTCACCGGCACCTTGGTGCTTACCGTTTAAGCCAGCGAGGCTACAACACGCGTCAGGTGCTCAACGTCGTGATAGGTATTAAAGGGGCCAAGCGCAACCGTCACGGCGCCACCGATTTCTTCCACGCCCATTTCCGTAAGCAACGGGGTTTGTGGGGCAAGCGTAGTGACGAGCCCGTTGTCAAAGAGGCGCTTGTACACGGTCTCTGCAGGAACGCCCCTTACGGCAAAGGTAAGGCGGGGCAGGCGATCATCGGATGCGCCGGCGGCCGCTTCCCCAGTCACGCCGAGGATATGAACGGCTGGCAGGGTGCTCAAGAAGGAATAGAGATCAGCGCGCAGATCCTCTAGGTAGACGCTGAGCGCATCCATGGAGGTGCGCAGGCGCTTGCGGCGCGAGCCACTCTCCCCACCGGCTAGGGCGGCAAGATGGTCCACGAGCGGTCCGACACCGCCGGCCAGGCCAGAGGAAATGGGTGTTTCCAGCTTGCGGGCGCCCTTGCCGGTATGCACCGGATCGAGGGTATCGAGACGGCGGAACATGCGAGTATCGCGGAAGACCAAAGCTGCTAGCTGCGGTCCGCCCAGCAGTCCCAAGTCGAGGCCCAAGATATCGGCGCCGAGCTCATCAAAGTTGATGGGGCGATAGGGGGCGATAGCAGAGACGTCGAGAAGCGTCCAGGCACGGGAGCGCTCATGGACCGTATCGATGATCTCAGCCGCTGGGGAAACAGTGCCCAAAAGTTCGTGCGCGGCAGAAAAGGCGACAAGCCGCGTAGAGCCGTCGACAAGCTCTGCGAACTGGAATCCTGGCAATTCGCCTGTTCCCAAGTCCGGCTGGGCCCAACGAGTTTCCGCCTTGACCTCAGAAAACGCCGAGTACAAAGACGGTGGATCGAGCTTGGAGAGCACCAGTGAGGAATTGCTGCCTAAAAGCGGGCGCGCCGCATGTGCCAAGGACTGGTAGAGCACCGGCAGGGAGGGGCCAAGCACCACGCGATCCGCCTTGGAACCGGTTAGATCCGCTACGGCCATGCGCGCAGCGGTGTAATTGCCATCTCCTTCCAAGCGGCCCGGCGCGGGCGTGGCAGAGTGGGCACCGCCTGGCCCTTCCTGAGTGGCCACCGCAGTGGACATACGGAAGGAGCGAGCCACGCCGGAGGCTACTCGCTCAGAAATCTGGGGAACCGCGTGCGCGTTGAGATAGGTCCAACCATCAGATAGCCCGGTGTATAAACCGCGCACACTGAATACGTCATAGTGCGCCGAAGCTCCTGCTGGCATTACGGTCCCTTCTTTTTTCGCGCTAGGCATCGCCACTCCGTGGCGGTCGATTCCCTACTGTATACGCGTTTGCCGCAAGTTTCCCAAATCTGGATTTTCGCTGAATATGGCTGTTTTCGCAGGCTGGCGGCGTGTAGTTCCCGTTTGCCCAGCCCGCGCGCTAGGGTGTTGAGCGTGCAAGATAACAATCAACTGCGCGCTGATATCGCCCGCATGACCTCTCAGCCAGACAGCGAGGCCACCCCAGCGTCCCAGTCCCAGACCCTCAAGGCCGCCTTCGCGGATCTTGCGCAGGGTGCACAGCAGCGCGAGCTGTGGTTCAAGCTGGGTATTCAAGATATTAAGCAGCGCTACCGCCGCTCCGTCCTGGGCCCATTTTGGATCACCATCGCCACCGGCGTGATGGCCCTAGCCCTGGGCCTGCTGTATTCCATGCTCTTCCAGATTCCCGTAGCGGAGTTCCTCCCCCACGTCACCGTGGGCCTTATTATGTGGACCTTCATCTCGGGCTGCATTAAGGAAGGCTCCACCGTCTTCATTGACAATGAGGGCTTAATTAAACAGCTGCCCGCTCCCCTTTCGGTGCACGTTTACCGCCTCGTATGGCGCCAGACACTGTTTTTGGGCCATAACCTCATCATCTGGTTGCTGCTTATCCTTATCTTCCCGCGCAGCCTAGGCTGGGAGTTCTTCCTGTTTATCCCTGGTTTGGCATTGCTGTTGGTCAACGGCGTATGGGTCACGATGTTCTTTGGCATTATCGCCACCCGCTTCCGCGACGTAGCCCCACTGCTGGAAGCTTTGACCCAGCTGCTGTTTTACGTCACTCCGATTGTGTGGATGACCAATACCTTGAAGGACCAGGGCGGTGCGGTAGCCGGCCGCGCCCGCATCGCGGAAATCAACCCGCTCTACCACTACATGGAAATCGTCCGTGCGCCCATGATCGGCGAGCCGGTGGCCGCCTACCACTGGTGGATCGTCATCGGCTGCACCGTTCTCGGCCTGCTCATCGCCGGCTTGGTCATGCGCAAGTGGCGCTTCCGCGTCAGTTACTGGGTTTAAGCCCACGCCCTGCACTTCCTGAGATTCCTCGAAAGGATACAGACTGATGGTCTCGATTGATACGTATAACGCGTGCGTGGACTTTCCCATCTTTGATGCCAAATCCCGCTCGCTAAAGAAGGCCATGCTTTCTTCGGCCGGCGGCGCCATTGGCAAAACTGCCCAGAACACCGTCGTGGTGGAGGCGTTAAAGGATATTAACCTGCACCTGCGCGAGGGCGATCGCGTGGGTTTGGTGGGCCATAACGGCGCCGGCAAGTCCACCCTGCTGCGCCTTTTATCTGGCATTTACGAGCCCACCCGTGGTTCTGCCGATGTGCGCGGCCGCGTGGCCCCCGTCTTTGATTTGGGCGTGGGCATGGACCCAGAGGTCTCTGGCTACGACAACATCATTATCCGTGGCCTCTTTTTGGGCCAGTCCATCAAGCAGATGAAGAAAAAAATGGATGAGATTGCGGAGTTTTCTGAACTCGGCGATTATCTCTCCATGCCGCTGCGCACCTATTCCACCGGTATGCGCGTGCGTTTGGCACTTGGCGTGGTGACTTCCATTGAACCGGAAATCCTGCTGCTGGATGAGGGCATCGGCGCTGTCGACGCCGCTTTCATGGCCAAGGCCCGTGTGCGCCTGCAAGAGCTGGTGAAGCGCTCCGGCATCCTGGTCTTTGCCTCCCACTCCAATGACTTTTTGGCGCAGCTGTGTAATACCGCGCTGTGGATTGACCACGGCGAGATCCGCTCGGTAGGCGAAGTTTCTGACGTTGTCGGTGAGTACGAGGGCCCAGAGGTTGGAGAATACGTCCGCGACCTGCGCGAGCGATTTGAAAATGAGGATACAAGCGACAACTAACAGCGCTCATTTTTCGCATCTCGCCTCCGCTGCGCGGAGTGTTTCTGCGTTAGCCCGCCCCAACCCGGTGGCAAGATGGAACGCATGACTGCCACCCTGACTTCCACCGGTTCCACCGCCGCCGTCATTGTTACCCATCAGCGCGCCGAACTATTGCGGGCTTCGCTTGCACAGGTGGTACACCAAACCCACCCTGTGCAGTGGGTAGTCGTGGTGGATAATGGCGCAGAAGATGCGGTGCGCGAGCTCGTGGAATCCATGGCGGGTGACCGCGGTGTTTATGTGCCCTCAGAGACCAACCTGGGCGGCGCTGGCGGCTTTGCACTGGGCTTTCTCACCGCGCTTTCTTTGGGTGCCGATGCCGTGTGGTGCGCCGATGATGATGGGCGCCCCGCCGATCACGCGGTACTTGCGGAGCTGTATCGGGTAGCCGAGGCCAACCGCCTGCACGAGGTTTCTCCCGCGGTGTGCAATATCGACGATCCCGGCCGGTTAGCCTTCCCTTTGCGCCAAGGGTTGGTGTGGCGCCGCCGCATGGATGAGCTGGAGGGCGACTTCCTGCCGGGCATTGCCTCGCTGTTTAATGGCGCGTTGATTTCGGCGGCAGCCATGGAGGTTATTGGGGTGCCGGACTATCGCCTCTTTATCCGCGGCGATGAGGTGGAATACCACCGCCGGCTGGTAAATTCAGGGCTCTCCTTCGGCACAGCACTAACCACCAGCTACCTGCACCCAGACGGCTCGGATGAGTTCAAACCAATTCTGGGCGGCAAGATGCACACGCAGTACCCAGAGGGCGAGTTCAAGCGCTTTTTCACTTACCGCAATCGCGGCTACCTGCTGTGGCAGCGCGGCATGCGCAAGCTACTGCCGCAGGAATTTGCCCGCTTTGGCTGGTTCTTCTTGGTCCAGCGCCACGACCCGGTCGGCTTTATCGAATGGCTAAAACTCCACAACCGCGGGCGCCAAGAAGATTTCCGCCGCCCTAACCAGGGCTAGGACGGATCCTGCTTGGCGACGACCCTGACCCCAGCCTTCCTAAAAATAATCCAGCGTTGCACCGCAAAGTTCACCACGGTCGCGGTGCCCTGCGAGATAGCAAAGGCCACCACGAGGGAAAGGGTCGAGTTCCACTCCCAGTGGACGTCGAAAAGCTCAAAAAGGAACTTATAGGCCACCATATTGACCACGAAGGTCACGCCGTAGGTGGCAAGGACGCCGGCGAAGCGCACCGCGGTGGCTTCGGCCTGGAAGGTCCAGCGGCGATTGAGTAGATAGGCCGCCCAGGTACCGATAATAAAGCCCACCGCACGGGCGGGGTCGGCGCTAAGCAGGCCGAAGCCGATCTGCAGGAGCCAGGTTAAGGAGACGTCGATAAGCGCGGCAAGCGCCCCCGTCACCGCGAACTTGGCGCTTTGCGCGCGCAGGCTGGTCGAGCGCGAAGCCCGCTGAGCCGCGCCGCGCCACGTCCGTGAGGGGGCTGCTGCCATCTATTTTTCCTTAAAGATAAAGGCCCTTTGAATGGCAAAGTTGGTCACCGTGGCCACGCCTTGGGCGATGACGAAGGCGATGGTGTCTTTCACCGCACCCTCAAAGCCGAGAGCCATAAGCGGCTCATTGAGCACCCAGTACAGGAAGTTTTGGACCGCAAAGGTAGAGGCGTACAAAATGCCCACGGTCGCGGCTGTGCGGCCAGACACCTTGGCTCCAAAGGTCCACCGCGCATTGGCCAGGTAGGCGGCGATGGTGCCAAAAACCCAACCGATCGCCTTGGCGGCGGAACGATGCAGCCCCAGATAGGTCAATAAAAGCGTGAGACCATAGTCAATGGCGGCGGTAAATACGCCCACGGAAATAAAACGCACCAGCTGGGTGTGCAGCGAGGTGGATGAGGGCTTTACTTCTACGGCGTCGTCAGCTGAATTAGTCACGAGTGAGTAGCCTACCCGCGCAGGAGCGCTCGGTACATGTCCAGCCGGTCCACCGGCGCGGCGGATTCAGCACCATAGGCACCGATACCGGCCAATTGTTTCAAGGATGCTGCGCATAGCTCGCGGATTTCGGCACCGGTAAGTGCCTTGCCGTCGTCATTGACCCAGCCGAGCACATCCATGGTGGTCTCCACGACGGAATCGGTCAGCTCCGCGCCGCCCATACAGGAAAGGGCAAGCGCCATGGACCAAAAGGCATCTTTGCCTTCATGGGTCACCTCGCGAGGCAAGCTGGCGAGCACGCGGGAAGCATGCGGTGATAGGTCGGTTTCCCTGCCTAGGTCCATCGCTTGCAGCAGCGGGACGAAATCATAGAGTTTGGTGCGCTCAATCAAATCACGCACGGGCAAAGATACCGCGGAAAAGACCTCATCGGTTACCTCTTGCCCGGTCAATTCGCGGTTAACGCTGGTGAGTTCAAAGGGCTGGAAGAGCGAGCCCGAACCTCCCACGCACAAGGCCTCCGGGGTGCCGTTATCGCGCGGGTAAATATCGGCTACCACCAGTTCGAAATCCCATAGGCCCCAAACGAAGTCGATCTGGTCTCCCACGCGCCATAGGAATTCGGAGGCCTGGCGTTCCGGATCAATGCGCTGACCACGGGCCTCTGTGTGTTCATAAAAGTGCCAGGGAGATTCTTCCTCTGGCAGGCCAAAGCAAATGCGCAGCACGCGGTGTAGCTGCGTAAAGGTCAGCGCATCGCTAAAACCAATCTGACGGTGCACCTCGCCATCGGCGCGAATATTCGCGGCTTGGCAGATGATGGTGAGGGGCTCGCGCTTGAGGGATACCACGCTATCGGCGCGTTTGGCCCGCGCCTGTGCGATATCGGTGACCCCTGCATTCATGAGCCCCACCATACGCAAGTTTTAGGAAGCTAGTTTTGCAATATCGCGCGCTTCCAGCTCACTAATGAGGAACGTCAGCGCCGCCCCAATGGCGCCCAAGAGGGTCCACGGCCGCTTGGCACCGCGCTTGCGCAGGAACTTCACCATCCGGCGGGAAAGGGCAACGTTCATCCACCCGCCCAGGATGAGCAGCAGCACCACTGCGGCAAAAATGGCCCAGGGCTTAAGACCCTGATCGGACATATCCTGTGGCGAGCGCGGCTCATCGCCATCCTGCTCCGCATGTGCGTTGGTGTAGGCCACCAGGGCGCCAAAACCAAAGAAAGACAAGGTATAAGCAGTAATCAAACCGCCTTTGGATTTAATCCAATCTGGATAAGAGGTCGCGATACCCACGGCGGCGGCCCGGGTGATGCGACCGGCCAGGGTGTCATCTAGGGCGTAATTATCTTGGTGCTGATCTTGCGTTTCGCGGTTGTTGGTCATAGCGACTACTATAAGCGGCGGTAAGCTGATGCGCATGTACTCGGATAAGACAGAGCATATGACGCCGGCGCAGCAGGCGGCTCAGGATGTGCGTGCGGAAGACGATAAGCGCAACGGCCACTTCGAGGCCACGGAGCATACCGATGTGCCGTTGAGTCCTTTCATGACTCGCCTGATGGCAGAGGAATTGCCCATGCTGGATTCCTCCTCGCGCGCTCGTGTCTATGACCTTTTGCGGGAGTACGATGGCCCGACTATTGAATCTCAGGAAGAACTGCCGGAGGAAATCCGCGCGCTTATGGATCTATAAACGGACACATTCGGGCAGTACAAGCGTCCTTTTTGTTCCGAATATCACTCGCGTCACTCCATCTACCCTTGTGTGATCTAGGTAGGCTAGAGAGGCGATACACATCCGTCGAGCAAAGAGTAAGAGATGGAATTACATACCACTGAAAAGTCCCTGCACGGCTGGGGCCGCACCGCCCCGACGACCGCCCATGTACTCACCACCGAAGACGTGGACGTGATAAAGAAGGCCGTGGCCCAGGTTGCAGATGATAACTCGGATAAGCCCACCCACCTGCGCCGCGGCATCATCGCCCGAGGCATGGGCCGCTCCTACGGTGACCCCGCCCAAAACGGCGGCGGCCTGGTCATCGACATGCAAAAGCTCAATAAGATCCACTCCATCGACCCAGAGTCAGCTCTGGTGGACGTCGATGGTGGCGTCACCTTGGACCAGCTGATGAAGGCCGCCCTGCCTTATGGCCTGTGGGTTCCGGTTCTACCGGGTACCCGCCAGGTCACCATCGGTGGTGCTATCGGCCCGGATATTCACGGCAAGAACCACCACTCTGCCGGTTCCTTTGGTGACCACGTGGTCTCCATGGAGCTGCTCGTGGCCGATGGCCGCGTGCTGCACCTGACCCCGGAAGGCTCTGAGGATGACCCGAGCGGCGACCTCTTCTGGGCCACCGTTGGCGGCATGGGCCTAACCGGCATCATCCTGCGCGCCACCATCCGCATGACCAAGACGGAAACCGCCTACTTCATCGCGGATACGGACCGCACAGATAACTTGGATGAAACCATCGCCTTCCACTCCGATGGTTCCGAGCACAACTACACCTATTCTTCCGCCTGGTTCGATGTCATTTCGCCGGAGCCAAAGCTGGGTCGCTCCACCATTTCCCGCGGCTCGCTAGCCACCCTGGCACAGCTGGAAGAGCTCGCCCCGAAGCTGGCCAAGGACCCGCTGAAGTTCAATGCGCCGCAGCTGATGACGGTGCCGGATATCTTCCCGTCCTGGACCATGAATAAGCTCTCCCTCTCCGCCGTGGGCTTGGCGTACTACACCATGGGTGCACCGGCGAAGAACCAGGTCAAGAACCTGACACAGTTCTACCAACCGCTGGATCTCATCGGCGAGTGGAACCGCGGCTACGGTTCCAAGGGCTTCCTGCAGTACCAGTTCGTGGTACCGACCGAAGCCGTGGAACCGTTCAAGGAAATCATCCGCGATATGCAGCGCTCCGGCCACTACTCCGCACTCAATGTGTTCAAGCTCTTCGGCGAGGGCAACCGCGCACCACTGTCCTACCCGATGCCGGGCTGGAACGTCTGCGTGGACTTCCCCATCCGTCCGGGCCTGGGTAAGTTCCTGGATGACCTAGACCGCCGCGTAATGGAATTCGGCGGCCGCCTCTACTTGGCCAAGGAGTCCCGCACCTCCGCGGAAAACTTCCACAAGATGTACCCGGGTATGGAAGGCTGGCTGAAGACCCGCAACGAGATCGACCCGACCGGCGTCTTTGCCTCCGATATGTCCCGCCGCCTCGAGCTGCACTAATCACTGGAAATAACACCTTTAAGGAGATTTACTGACCATGCTTAATGCAGTAGGCCAAGCACAACACATCCTGCTTCTGGGCGGCACCTCTGAGATCGGCCTCGGCGTCGTCTCCGAGTTCCTGGAGCGCGGCCCGGCCAAGGTCACCCTGGCCGCCCGCCCGGAATCCCCGCGCATCGCCCAGGCCAAGGCTGACCTGGAATCCCGCGGCGCTGACGTAGAGGTCTTGGACTTCGATGCCACCGACTTCGACTCCCACCCAGACGTCATTAATAAGGCCTGGGAGCGCGGCGATGTGGACGTGGCCATCGTTGCTTTCGGCACCCTGGGTGACCAAGAAGAGCTATGGCAAAACCACGACAAGGCCGTCGCCTCCGCACAGACTAACTACACCGCTCCGGTATCCGTAGGCGTGCTCTTGGGCGAGAAGTTCAAGCGCCAGGGCCACGGCACCATCATTGCCATGTCCTCCGTGGCCGGCATGCGCGTGCGCCGCTCCAACTTTGTCTACGGTGCTTCCAAGGCCGGCGTGGACGGCTTTTATATCAACCTGGGCGAGGCCCTGCGTGGTACTGGCGCTAACGTGTTGGTCGTTCGCCCAGGCCAGGTTCGCACCAAGATGTCTGCCGAGGCCGGCGACGCCCCGCTGACCGTCAACGTCTCCGACGTTGCCGAAGCCACCGTCAAGGCCGTGCTCGATGGCAAGCAGGCCATCTTCGTGCACCCGCTGTTTGAATACGTTTCTTTGGCATTCAAGTTCATCCCGCAGGCCATCTTCCGCAAGCTGCCGTTCTAAAACACCGCGGCTTTCCACGCTGGCACCTGCCAGCCGGCTCGCCACCGCCCCCGCTTCCTCGACTCGCCGCACCCCGCGGCGTGGAGGGACGGGGGCGGTGGCGTAGGGAGGACGTCGGCAAGCAAGTGCTCACCTGCCCGCGCCAAATCCGGGCTGTGGGGCTTAGGTATGCGAAACTATAGGGCATGACAAGCACAGCTGTACCCACCCAGTCAACGCCCGTGAGCGAGGATAACCGCACCGAAGCCTATCGCGCCGATGCACTGACTCACCGCGCGACCCTGCTGGGTATTGTGCTGGCCGCCGTGGCCGGTGGCGCGGTCACGCTGCTGGGCTGGTTTGCCTTCAAGACGGTATCGCTGCCGTCCTTTAATACCTCCATGGTCACCCGCGCACTGACCACAGTGGGCGTGGTGGTTACACTCGCACTGGCCGGTGGTCTGTGCGTGTGGTGGCTCTATGACCACTACAAGGATTCCATTGCCCGGCCACGCTGGCGGGTCTGGCTGACCTATGCGGTCACCTACCTTTCGCCAGCCCTGTTAACGCTGGCGGCCGTGGGCCTGCCGCTATCTGCCTCCCGCTTATGGCTCGATGGCGTGCAGGTGGACCAGGCCTTCCGCACCCAGTTCCTCACTCGCTCTGTGGAGGAAATGGGCTATGCGGACATGAACTACCAGGACATGCCCTCCTTCTACCCAATTGGTTGGTTCTGGCTCGGCGGCCGCTTGGGCGCACTACTAGGCATTCCGGGCTGGGAGGTCTACCAGCCCTGGGCCCTCATCTCCATTGCCGTAGCCGGCTGTATTCTGGTGCCCATCTGGCAGCGCCTCACTAATTCCCTACCGGTGGCCACCGCCATCGCCCTAGTCACTACCGCAATCACGCTGACCATTGCGGCCGAAGAACCCTATTCTGCGGTCATCGCAATGGGTCTGCCTACCGTAGCGGTACTTAGCGCCCGTGCCTTCGGCGGCTCCTGGCTATCTACGCTAGGCGTGACGCTCTACCTGGGTATTTCAGCTACGTTCTATACCCTTTTCACCGGTGCAGCCGCGCTCACCGTGGTCAGCCTCATCGCGCTATTTACCGCGCTTTATGAGCACACGTGGCGCCCCATCGTGCGTTTGGTGGTCATTGCCGCAGGCTCCATCGCCATCGCTCTCATCGCCTGGGGCCCCTATATCTGGGCGGTACTGCACTCACCCGAACCGCTACAGACCACCGCGCAACACTATCTGCCCGAGGAAGGCACGCAGATTCCGGTGCCCTTCTTGTCCTTGAGCCTCGTTGGCTTCCTCTGCCTCATCGGCCTCATTTATATCGTGGTCCGCCTCAATGACGTGGAGGTTCGCGCACTAGGCATCTCCCTCATCGGCATCTACCTATGGACCGTGGCATCCATGGTGGCTACGCTGGCCGGCACCACGCTGCTCAGCTTCCGCCTCGAGGTAATCGTGGTGCTCCTCTTTGCCACCGCCGGCGTCCTCGCTCTGGCCGAGGTGCGCCTGCTCGGTGTACACCGCCTCTACCCGGCGCGCTTCTCCCACACCACCAATAAGCAGATCACCGCAGTCATGGCCATCATCCTTGCCCTTGCTGGCGTCTATTATGCGCAGCAGATCCCCGAGGCCAACGAAGACGCCATCGACCACGCCTATAGCGATACCGATGGCTATGGCGAGCGTGCCGACCGCTTTACTAGCGATTCCGCTCATTACTACTTGGATATCCACAACTTCATCCAAGACCATGGCTATACGCCGGATGACACGGTGGTGCTCACGGATGAAAAGATCTTCATGTCCTACTATCCCTACTGGGGTTTCAACGCCTTTACCAGCCACTACGCCAATCCATTGGGCGAGTTCAGTACCCGCAATCAGCAGATTGAATCGTGGGCGAATGAATCCTGGGACATGAAACCGGACGAGTTCCGTAAGGCCCTAGATTCCGCCGCTTGGCGCGGCCCGGATGTCATGATATTCCGCGGCGACTTGGACAATAAGGATGATGGATTCAAGCTGCACTTGGCGGAGGATATCTACCCCAATCAGCCGAATATTCGCTACCGTGCGGTCTTTTTTAACGCCGATGTCTTTGACAGGGGCTGGAAGCTACAGCAAACCGGTCCCTTCGTAACAGCCGTTCGCGCCAAGTAAGTTCACCCACACTTCCCGCCTGTGGCAGGGTGTGCCCGCGGGAAGAGAGGTTTATCTGACGTAGACTAATCGCCGTGTCAGATAGCCTCATTACGAATACCACCCAAGCGCGACCTGCCGGCTCCCGTTTCACCGCCGCCCCCGCGGGCCTGCGGTGGACCGCGATCATTGCCGGACTGATTGGTTTTCTGTGTTTTGTAGCGACTCCGCTACTGCCAGTAACCCAAACTCAGTCCTCTTATGACTGGCCGCAGCATGATTCCGTGCAGTCCATCAACGCGCCGCTTATTTCCGTGGCCCCAGAGGATCTTCAGGCCACCATCCCTATTTCCGCGGTTGATGAGCTGCGCGAGGGCCAGTCCATGGTCTACGGCACCGTCCCGCCGGAGTCCAAAAAGGCTTCCAACCGCGGCCTTTTCGTCCGTGCGAATGACGAGGGCCTGTCTGTTGTCTCCTTGGATGAGGTACTGCTTACCCTCAATGCCAAAGAGGTAGCCAAGCTTCCCAAGGACGCCAAGATTGAGATTTCCGCTTCGGGCGATGGCACCACGGTGAGCGTGGGTGATCATGAAAAGACCACCGAGGAGGATCTGCGCCCGCAGGTCACCGGCGTCTATACCGAAATTGACGATAAGGCAGATGTGCAAGCTTTGCTTGACGACGGCCTCAATGTCCACGTCGATATCAACTCGCGCTTCACTTCGTCCCCGACGTTGCTCAAGACCCTTGCCATGTGGCTGGGCACCGCCATGGTGGTAGTGTCCCTGTTCTGCCTGTGGCGCATCGACCGCCTCGATGGCCGCCGCTTCGGCTTTATGCCTGAAGCGTGGAAAAAGGTGCGCCCGCTCGACGGCGTGGTCACCGCCATCTTGGGATTCTGGTATATCTTCGGCGCCAATACCTCCGATGATGGCTTTATTTTCTCCATGAGCCGCGTCTTTGATCACGCGACCTACATGTCCAACTACTACCGCTGGTACGGCGTGCCAGAGGCTCCCTTCGGTGCCCCCTATTATGACTTGGTTGCCGTTCTCTCCCAGATTTCTACCGCCTCGGTCTTCGTGCGCCTGCCCGGCCTTATTTCTGGGCTCATCATCTGGTTTATTCTCTCCCGCGAGATGCTGCCGCGCTTTGGCCAGCTTGTCGACGGCCGCCGTGTCGCCCACTGGACCGCAGCGCTTATGTTCCTGGCCTTCTGGCTGCCATATAACAACGGCACCCGACCAGAGCCCATCGTGGCGCTCGGCGTGATGTTTACTTGGGCTTCCTTTGAGCGCGCCATTGCCACCCACCGCCTGCTTCCTGCGGCCGTGGGCACCATCGCCGCGACTATTACTTTGGCCGCCGGCCCCACCGGTCTTTTTGCCGTGGGCGTCTTCCTGGTCAGCCTGCCGCACCTCTTCCGCGTCATGGCCGAGCGCGTCCCGTCCATGGGCGGTGGTGCCCTCGGCTGGCTCGCGCTCATTGCACCGTTCCTTAGCGCTGGCACCGCCATTATGGTTGCCGCCTTTGGTGACCAGACGCTATCTACCGTGCTGGAGTCCACCCGCGTGCGCTCCGAAGTCGGCCCCTCCCTGCCGTGGTATGCCGAGTACACGCGCTATTCCACTCTCTTCCAGGAATCGGTGGACGGCTCGCTTACCCGCCGCTTCGCAGTCTTCACCATGCTCTTTTGCCTGGTGCTTATTGTGGCGGCCTTCATCAAGGACCGCCGCATCGTCGGTGCTGCCGTCGGACCAACCCAGCGTCTGCTCATCATCGTGGCGCTGTCCATGTTCTTCCTCATGTTCACCCCGACCAAGTGGACCCACCACTTTGGCATTTACGCCGGTGTCGCCGGTGTCATCGCCGCCCTCGGCGCCGTGGTGCTCTCCCAGTTTGCACTGCGCTCGCCGCGCGCTCGCACCTTCGCTATTGCCGCGGTGGTCTTCTTGCTGGCCATCTCCTTCGCCGGCTGGAACGCCTGGTGGTACGTTTCTTCCTTTGGCATCCCGTGGTGGGATCGCACGGTGCAGCTCAAGGCCATCGAGGCCAATAAGGTGCTCCTTGCCATCGCGTTGGTCATCTTCGCAATCGGCGTAGTGCAGTCCCTGCGCCACAGCTACCGCAAGTCGCAGGCAGAAGAGGCCGGCACTCTTGCGGAATTTGAGCAGAATGCTGCCGCCAAGGTCTCGCGCTCGGCCGGCATCATGTCCGCGCCCATCGCCTTTGCCTGCGCCATCGTGGTAGCGCTGTCCTGCGCATCCTTTGCCAAGGCCACCGTCTCGCAGGCGGATTCCTACTCCGTGGGCAAGGGCAACCTGGCCTCCCTGAGCGGCAATACCTGCGCGCTGGCGGATCAGACCATGGTGGAGACCAACACCAATGATTCCTTCCTAACCCCGGTCGAGGGCGACTTAGGGGATTCCTTGGTGGATAAGGACGAAACCCACAATGGCTTCGATCCGAATTTCATCCCCGAATCCATCGAGCCGGAAAACCAGAACTCCGCCTCCGTGGGTGCCATCGCGGATGGCTCCAGCGATTCCTCCTCCGATAGCGCGGAGACCGCTACTTCCGGCGCAGATACCGAATCCGGCGGCACAAGCGATTCCGCCGATTCCCAGGAGACTAAGAATAAGCAGGAAAAGAAGGGCGAGAAGTCTAAGGAAACCACCAATACTTCGGAAGGTGGCGTGCGCGGCACCAAGGGTGTCAATGGCTCCACCATGCACCTGCCGTTCAACCTGGATTACACCAAAGTCCCGGTACTCGGCTCCTATTCCGAAGAGCAAGACTCCACCTCTGAGGTGACCACCAAGTGGTACAACCTGCCAGAGGCCAAGGACAATACTCCAGTGCTCGCCGTGTCTGCGGCCGGCAATATCTACCACCACGATGTCAACGGGGTGGAGCAGGAAGGCATGGAGCTTAGCCTCGAATACGGCACCATCGATGATTCCGGAAAGATCACCAATACCGGGGAGGAAGAACTCTCCGCCGTTGGTGCTACGCCGAAGTGGCGCAACTTGCGCCTGCCGCTGGATAAATTGCCGAAGGACGCCAACGTGGTGCGCTTAGTAGCAACGGATGATTCCACCGATGAGGATGACTGGCTCGCCTTTACCCCGCCGCGCGTGCCGGAGCTGGATACCATCAATAACCAGTTCTCCAAAGACACCCCGGCGCTGCTGGACTGGGCCGTCGCTCTGCAATTCCCGTGCCAGCGCACCTTTGACCACTTTGCCGGCGTTACTGAGATCCCGCAATACCGCATCTTGCCGGATTCCTCGGCACAGACCTCGCTGACGGATTTCCAGTCCTTCTCTGGTGGCGGTGCGATGTCGACCGCGGAAGCGGTGAACTACTCCTATGAGATCCCGAGTTACCTCAACAATGATTGGGCTCGCGATTGGGGTGCCATTGAAAAGTACGAACTGCGTACCGATTCACAGGGCAATGCCCCAGTCCCAGCCGAGATCGAATATGAGGATATTACCCGTTCCGGCCTATGGAAAGACTCCGAGATGAAGATCCGCCCCGAGGGCGAGGAATAGTCTCCCCCGCGGCTGCGCCCCAGCTTCGCTGCGGGGCGCGCAACCGCTGCACAATCCAATTGCCTAAGAAAAGATCAGCACGGCGGGCGTTATTTTTCCAGCCCACCTGCTAGGAACCCGGCCGCATCTCGCACGCGCTGCCGGGCCACCGCCGGAGTAGATACGCGGTGGGTAGAGACGTAATCGCGCGCAACGGCACCGGGCACGCAAACGCGCGCGGCAATCTCATCCTCGGTTGCGGTTTGCACGAAGGTGTGCGGACTTAGCTCAGATAGTTCCGCTGGGATTTCGTATCCGGCGCGAAGATCCTCAGGCAGATTTGCAAGGGCGCCGAAATCGGGGAAGGTGAGCAGGAGGGCGTCGGCAGGCACGAGCGCCGCCAGCGCCCCGCCAGAAGAATACCCCCAGGTAGTAACGCTAGAAGCGCCCTGCGCGCGGGCATAGTCGATGGCTTGCTGTACGGCATTGACCATCTCTGCCACGGTGTGCTCGGGGGCGAGCGGATAATCCACGTCAATAATGGTGGTGCCGGATAGCTGCGCGGCGGCGGCCACCTCGGGGCGCCACTGCATCTCCAACGCCTGACCGTCACCGCGCCACCAACCGCCCGAATGCAGCGAGACCGCCCAACGGCCGGTTGGCTTTGTGGGCTGGAAGATGGCGCCCACCTCGGATTCCTCTACGGTGATACCGTCCGTGAATTCGGTTCCGGGTAGTGCGTGGTTTACACCGGTGCCGAGCACCATCATTGCCGCATGCGTAATGCGATCCGGCAAAAGCGCGCAATACTGATCCGCCTCAGGGGAGCCTCCCCCAGCCCACGGCGGACAGAAATCCGGGGTGTCATAGTGGGCATCGATATAGGCAACGAGTTGCTCGAGCTGTTCCTTCTCCTCCATCTGACGGTCCTGACCGCCGATGTGCCACTCCTGGCCGGGCTCCAGCGGGCGGTGCGGGTCCTGGTTAGCATCTGCGTTAGTCATGCCACCGAGCCTACGCGCACCGCCTACCGGCGGAAAGGGCTACCAAATGGTGACGCGATCCTCCGGCGCAATATACATGGCAGAATCCTCTGCAACTTCAAAGGCCTCGTAGAACTCCGCAATATTGGCCGCAATGAGGTTGCAGCGGAACTCCGCCGGCGAGTGCGGGTCAATGGCGAGGTACTGGGTGGCCATCTCTGGACGGATGGCGGTGCGCCAAACGCGGGCCCAGGCGAGGAAGAAGCGTTGTAGGCCGTTGTAGGTGTGCTCGGCCAGCTCTGGCTCGGCTCCATCTACCTCGAACTTCTCTTCCTTGCCCTGCAGGTCAATGCCCTTATCGGCGCAGTAGTTCTTGAAAGCCACCACAGCGATACCCAAACCGCCTAGGTCACCGATATTTTCACCCAGGGTGAAGCTGCCATTTACACCGGTGGATTCGATGCCGGCCTCCTTGAGCACCGTCGGTACCTGGCCATTGAACTGCTCTACCAACTTAGCGGTGAGCTTTTCAAAGGCGGCGCGGTCCTCATCGGACCACCAGGAATTCAGGTTGCCCTGGCCGTCAAACTGCGAGCCCTGATCATCAAAGCCATGGCCAATCTCGTGGCCGATGACGGCACCGATGGCGCCGAAGTTTTCTGCGGCACCGGCCTCTGGGTTATAGAACGGCGGGCGCAAGATTGCTGCCGGGAAGGTGATGTCATTGACCACTGGGTTATAAAAGGCGTTGACCGTCTGCGGGGTGGTCACCCACTCGTTACGGTCAGCTGGCTTGCCAATCTTGGCCAGCTCAAAATCATGGGAGAAGGCGGAGCCGGCGCGGGCATTAGCCAGCAGGTCCCCACCCTTAGCGGAGACCTCGAGGCCAGAGTAATCACGCCAGGAATCCGGGAAGCCAATCTTGGCCTTGAACTGGGAGAGCTTTTCTAGGGCGCGCTCGCGCGTGGCCGGTGTCATCCACTCCAGCTGGGAGATGCGCTCGCGGTAGGCGGCGATGAGGTAGCCCACCAGCTCATCCATCTCACGCTTGGAGGAGGCCGGGAAGTGCTTTTCCACGAATACTTGGCCAATCTCTTCGCCCACGAGGGACTCGGCTAGGCCCACGGCGCGCTTCCAGCGGTCGCGCTGCTCGGTGGCACCGGAGAGTTGGGTGCCGTAGAACTCGAAGTTCTTCGCGCCTACCTCCTCTGGCAGCATGGCCGCGCGGGAGCGCAGGATGTGCCAGGTGGCCCAGAGCTGCCAATCGGCCATACGCTCGGAGGTAAAGAGGCTCTCAAAGTGCTCGAGATAAGACGGCATCATATTGACCACGCGGTGCTCCGGCAGGTTGCCGCCAGAAAGCAAAGCACGGGTCATGGTGGGAAGCTCACTAAACTCGCAGGGGTTATAGGTCTTGACCGCATCGCGAGTGGAGACCACGTCCCAATGGCCGGCGGCCAATTCCTTCTCCAAGCCCACGATGCGCTGGGCCGCCACCTCGGCGCCCAAGCCAAAGAGACGGGACGGATCGAGGAATTCCAGCATCTCGGCCACATGCTTCTCATAGGCACTCAGCGTTTCCGCGTGGGCTTCCTCGCGGTAATAAGCCTCATCCGGCAGGCCCAAGCCGGATTGAATGACATAAGCAATGGCGTCCTCAGAACCAGAGTCCTTGGATACCCAGAAGGTCACCGGGGAACCCACGCCGGTGCGCTCGAGTTCACCCAGGCGGTGCGCTAATTCCTCTGGGTCGGCCGCACTCAGGCGGTCCAGATCCGCGTCCAATGGAGCCATGCCGGCCGCGTTGACTCCCTCGGTATCCATAAAGGAGGCATAGAGCTTGCCGGGGCGGCCGGTGTCCTTTTTCACGATCTCATGGACGAGTTCTTCGGCTTCGTCGCGCAGCGCGTGGAAAGTGCCGTCCACGCCGCGATCATCGGGAATGACGTGGCTTTCTAGCCAGGGTCCATTGACTAGTTGATAAAGATCTTTCATGCCTGCCACTCTAGGGCAAAGCGGCAAGATAAGGTGTGAGCTATGGAATTTTATCGCTTTCCTCCAGCGCATCCGCGGCGCCTTTTCTTAGCCGTCATTGCGTTCGTAGCGGTGGTTCTCGCCCTGCCCATGATCGTGCAAACGGCGCTAGGGGATTCTTCCGCGGACGTCGAGCAGGTTACCCTCGCAGAGCCTAGCCAGGACTGGGAGATTGACGTTCCCGATCTCTATTGCGAGCGCGATTATGAATCCCTCGCCAGCATCGGCTGGACCTGCGGCGATGTCAGCGTGCAAGCCACCCTTACCGAGGATGCCAAAGACGATGCCACCACTTTGCGCCGCATGGTTCGCGCCCTAGCCATGGCTCCCCTGCCGGCCGACGCCCCTACCTTCGATGACACGGATGGAGCACTCCTGCTTGCCGACGCCCCCTCCTCCACCGCCGCCCTCTCCCTCGACGGCACCGGCGAGGACGAAAACAAGGATTGGGTGGTCACCGTGACCGGCATGGGCGAGCAGGCCCGCACCACCGCTTCTCGCATTTGGCGCGCCTTCGGCCAAGAGGATCTACCCGCCGCGGCCGATTCAGAATTCGCTGACTTCTCCGGGGAGTTGATGTTCTAGATGTCCAAGCTCTTTCGCACCACGCTGTGGATCTTCTCCGGTGTTGGCCTCATCGCGTTCTTGGTCCAGACACTGAGCACATTCTTAATCTCTCCCCTGATGGGCCTGCTCAGCCTGCTTATCGCCGCCGTGCTCGTGACGCTGATCTTTTATCTACTGCAGCGCAGCCCCATGTGGGCCCGCCCAGCGCGCCTGTGGGCCACACTGGCTTTCCTTTGGGGCGGCGGGGTGGCCGTTGCCTTGGCGCTTATTAGCGCTGGGCCGGTCATGCAGCTCGCCATCGGCTCCGGCTGGGTCGAATCCATGATGTCGTGGAGCGGTGCCTACCCGGAGGAAATTTCTAAGGCCACCGGCGTCATCTTCGTGCTCATGTCCTTCCGCCAACTCAACCGCCCGTGGCATGGCTGGATGGTGGGCGCAGTGGTGGGCCTTGGTTTCGAAACCTGCGAAAATATCCTCTATGGCGCCATGGGCGCGACCATGCACCCCGATAGCGATACTCAGGGCCTTTTTGAAATGTGGGGGCTGCGTCTTATCGCTGGTCCTGGCCTGCACGTGTTGCTTACCGCGATGGCTGGATGGGGAATCGGCTGGGCCTTGTATGCCGCTGCCAAGCCGCTGTGGTGGCGCCTCGGCGTTTTCCTCGCCTACCTAGCCGCCTCTTTCACGTTGCACTTTTGCTGGAATTACCTGCACGATTCCGAGGTGGCCGCCATCATCCAGGCCGTCGGCATAGCGCTTATCCTCTACCCGCTGAGCATTTGGCTTGTGCTGCGTGGCAATAAGCTCGCCAAGGCCGACGAGAGCTATAGCCACAGCACTGCCGAGGACGCCCTCGCCTTTGTGCACTAAAGCCACCGACCACTTTGCACAACAAGCACGTTTCGCCCTTTTCCCACCCCGTGAGAGACGAAACATGCTTGTTTTGCATCTGTTTTGGCTCCGCAAATCCTAGTTGCACACACGCATCGGCGTTACTTGCGCCAGCGCTTGATTAGCGCTCGCGCACGCCTGGCGCTCGTAGCTCGCTGCCGTGCGGGTGGCATCTCGGATAGCCTGTCGCGCTGGGCCTTGTAGATGCAGATCGTGCTCGATACGAGCTCCAATGGCCTCGCTAGAACCGGCGGGGATCACGCCTGGGGCATTATGTACGGCACGGGTGACATCTGCGGTATGAGTGGCCGCATCACCGTAGGTATTGGCGGCGACGGTAAAACCAGAGGCGGTGGATACCGAGGCATGGATGCGGCGATTATCGGACCAGCCAAACTTGGTACCGATAACGCCCGGAATCCGTGAGGTACCAAAATCTTGCCGATAGCCATCGGCAGCCACAGGGGCGGCGTTTGCCATGCCGGTCATGATGGGTGCGGCAATGGGATCGTGCTGGATACGCGAGGTGAACCGCGCTACATCTTCAGTGGAGGTCGTGGTCGTCCCCCAATACCCGGTGTAATGCGTTTCGCGCAGACCGAACTCGTGGATAATGCTGGGGATGGCCTGCGGGTAGCGGCGGTCCAAGTCGGTAGCCACGTTGTCATCGCTTACACGAATCATATGCTCCACGCGGGCTTTATCGGCCGGTGCACCATATTTTAGAACCCAATAGCCCAAGTAGAGCTTGCTCAAAGACAGTGCGGGGCGAGACTCGTGGGAATTAGCGGTGGACACCGTGGCCCCGGAATCATGCCGGACGGTGATTTGGGTGCGCGCGGGCACAGCGTTCGGATCGAGAGTGACAGCCTGGGCGGCGGGGATGGTAACGAGGGAGAGTGCGGTAACCAAGGAACCTACCGCCAGCTTTTTCATCATGAAAATATCCTAGCGTCACCGTGGGTATTACGCACCGGCTTCCACGAGCAGCACTCCCCCGACGATGAACACCACGCCCAGAGATTTTAACCAAGTAAACGGCTCCTTGAACAGGAGATACGAGGCAATGGCGGTAAGCGCAACGCCAGTGGCAGCCCAGATGCCGTAGGCCACGCCGAGATCCATGCCGGCCTTGAGCACGAGCGCCAAGAAGCCGTAGGCAGAGACATAACACAGGGCGACGAGCACCACCCAGAAGCGGCGCCCGGTCACTGCGGACATGCGCAGGCACAGCGTCCCGGAAACCTCGATGGCGGTGGCGAGGAAAAGAAGGAACCAGATCATTGCGGCGCGACCTCCACTGTGTGGTCTTGCTCCTCGTGCGGTTTAGCGCCCATTTCCACGCAGAATACGCCGGCCATAATGAGCGCGATTCCGGCGAGTTTTACTGCGCCGAGCGGCTCGCCAAATAGCGCGGCAGAAAGCAATGCGGTGGAAATTACCCCGCCGGATGCCCAGAGTCCATAAGCCACGCCCACGTTAACGCCTTCTTGCATTACGCGGTGCAGCAGCACAAAAGCAAGGATGAAGCAGAAGGCGGCCACGCCGTAGATCCAGACATGCTCTACGGCGAATTTCAGCGCGACGGTGCCCACGACTTCGCTGGCAATCGCGAGAAAGAGAATGACCCAGGCCCTCACTCCATCAACTCCTGTAATTCGCGGGCGTCGATTCCGTGCTCGTGCATTTTAACGCGGCCGTTGGCATGCGCGATGGCCTCGCGATCCCAGAACTCTGCGGCGCGGGCGGGATCGTGGGAGGCGCCATCGGCGCGGACGACGCGCCACCAGGCGGTATCGGCACCGCCGCCATAGCGCTTTAACACGGTGCCGACATTGCGCGCGCCGCAGCCGGCCACCTTGGCCACCTCACCATAAGAGGTCACGTTGCCGGGCGGAATCACGGCAACGACCGCCAATACACGTTTGACCAGTGGCGATTCACTCATCGCAATTATTGCGGGTCGAGGCCCAGCACATCATCCGACTCGGTCGGTTCCTCTTCGGGAGCGTCTTCGACCTCGGTGAGAGTGATGGTCGCACCGGTGGAATCGGCCAAAAGGCACATGCGGCCGAAAGGCGAATCCCACGGTTCGCGGATGACCTCGCCGCCTAGTTCCACGGCCTTCTTCGCAGCGGCGTCGATATCGCGCACGCCCAGGTAGGTCTGCCAGAAGCTCGGCACCTGCGGCGGGAATTGGCCTTCCGCGTTCCACAAACCGGCAAACGGCGCACCTTCTTCTTCCGCGGTGGCATAGATGAAGCCCTCATCCTCGGACTGCATGGCGCGGATCTCCCAGTTGAATAGCTCGCCATAAAAATCCATTGCGCGCTGGAAGCCCGAGGTTGCGGTGAGCTCGTGCCAGACCGGGGTGCCGGGCTCGCCGGCGGCCACGAAGTGCTCCGGGCCGGCCGGTTGGATGAGGCCAAACATGCCGCCAGCGGCGTCGACAAGCAGAGCCATATGTCCCAGCTGCACTTGCTGCGGCTCCACTAGGATGCGCCCGCCCAGGTTCTGCGCCCGCTGGCAATCGCCCGCGATGTCCTTGGATAGGAAGTAGGTCACCCATGTGTCCGGCATAGGCGCCTCTTCTGGTTGCGGGATAAGCCCGGCGATGGGCAGGCCCTGCAAGCGCGCCATCTGATACGGCTTTTCCTCCGTGGACTCGGCAGAAATCTCCCACCTCAGCACTTCCTCGTAGAAGTGCGCAGACTTACGCGGATCCGAGGTGGTCAGGTCAATCCAGTAGGGCATGCCCACTTCAGCTTCGAATGCTGGCATCTACATATTCCTCCACTTTTCTGGATCAAAGTCATCGTCGGCCGTGGCCTCGTCAAAATAATCATCGTCATCGTCCGGCTCGCCCACCCGCGCGCAAGCATCCTCAATGCATACTTCGTCACCTGGGTGGAGCATGGCACCCCGGCGCGTTTCGGGCTCGCCGTTGACGGTAACCACGCCCTCCGCGATGAGCTCCTTGGCCTCGCCGCCGGTAGCCACCAAGCTCGCCAGCTTGATGAACTGCCCCAATTTAATGGAGTCGCCGTTGATAGGAATGTCTAGCATGCCGCCCAGCTTACCCAGCCCGCGCGCTGCGCCTACTACGGGTGGGCGATATGGAAAAAGTCCAGCACCGTATCGGTGGTCCACTCCGCTTTCACCAAACCGGAATGGTCCGTGGCCCCGCCATTCCACGTATGCGTGCCGCCGTGGATGGTGTACTGCTCAGTGCGCGCATCACATACCCGCCAGGTGAAGTGCTCCACCGCTTCTTTCCGACGCCTCTTTGGAAACGGATTGCACCCATTCTCCCTCGCGATTCCGCGTAGCGATTGCTTCACCGAACGGTAGTGCGCACCGTGCTGGTGCCCGCCACCGTATTTCATGAGCACGTCCTCCGTGCCGTGAATATCGAGGTAATCAGTGGGTTCGCTGGCGCAGTCTTCTTCCACGCGGTCATACTTGGCCGCCGAAACCGTAGCCACCGCATCAAATAGTCCCGGCCGCTTGCAGGTCACCGCGCGGGCGAATCCGCCACCATTGGAAAAGCCCACGCCATAGGTGGTATCAGAGGCGGGATAGTGGCGGCGAACGAAATCAATCGTGTCATCCACGTATTTGAGGTCATCTTCCAAGCTAGTCACCGCATATGGTGCCGGCGCCCACGCCTTGCCTGCGCCTTGGACGAAGACGGTGATGGCATCGCCCTGGGAAAGGTCGGTTCCTTTGAACATTTTACCGGCGTCCATCTCATAGCCGTGCATCGCCACGACCACGGGCAAGCGGTGGCGCTTATCCGCATTAAACGGCACGTGCACCACAAAACTGCGATGATTTTGCAGGTTAATAATCTGGTAATGGCCGTTAGACGTTGTGCCTTGGTCCGGCAGCGTAGTGATGTAGCCATCGGCCGCGCCTTGCGATTCATTTGGCACGCTGCCCGGCTGCGTCAGTTCTTCCTCGCAACCTGCCATCAGCCCAGCCGCCGCGCATAATCCGGCGCACAGGGCCAACGTTTTCTTGCTTACCTTAATCACGGGCGCGCAGCTTCACCGCCGTGCCGGTGGCCGTGACCATCAACATGTCATTCGAGGTGCCCATGGGTGAATAATCGAAGGCGATGCCCACCACGCCATCGGCACCGAGCTCTTGTCCGCGCCGCCACAGCTCATCCAGCGCCGCCTCGCGCGCCTTGATGGCCTCGCTTTCGTACCCGGCGGAGCGTCCACCGGTGATATTGCGGATGGATGCCCCGAAATCCTTCAGCATATTAATACCGATGACGGTTTCCCCAGCGATAATGCGAATATAGTCCGTAATCTCATAGCCATCAATGGTATTGGTAGTGGTAAAAATCATGGACCCAGATTACATGGCTATAAGGCCACGCACTCCTTCAAAAAGGATGATGACACCCAGCAAGAGGAAGACCACACCGCTGACAATATCCACCCAGGCGGAGTTCTTAGCCATCCACTTTGAGACCGCACGAGTACTTAAAGCCACGCCTACAAAGAGCACGAGGCTTTCCAAAATCAATACGGCACCCACCATGAGATTGGCAACGATGCCCATACCGGGATCAATGAAATTGGCAAAGATAGCGCCGAAGAAAATGACCACCTTGGGATTCGAGAGATCGCAGATGAATCCCATGCGATAGGCGGTGCCGGCCTTGATAATGCCGTCCGGTGTAAACCCGCGCGGCTGTGGGGCGCGGGTTTCGGTGCCCACCACGGTTGCGGGTGCGCGGCGCTCCTTGATACCACCGGTAATGGCGGTATAGGCCATCCATAGCAGGTAACAGCCACCGAGAACCTGCAGCGCCACGAGGATCCCAGGGTGCGCGGAAATCAATGCGGAAAGCCCCGCCAAGGAGGCGACGGTCCAGATGGTAAGGCCGGTGGTGCTACCAAGTGCCGCCCATACCGCCGCGCGCGTAGAGCGCGCACCTAAGCGAATGATTTGCACTACGTCCGGACCCGGCGAGGCCATCGCCGCGAACCACACGCCCATTAAGGTCACCAGGGCGCTAATAGTCACCTAACACCTCCATACTCGCATGCGATTAGATTAACGCATGCCACTATAAGAAGCCTCTCACCTGCAGCGAAACAGGTAAGTGATGTGATTTAGGTAGCTTCTATATCTTTACTTTTATAGAAATCCGCCAGCTGCACTAACCGAAGAGCTCGATAGCGCCCTCCACGGCCATAACGATCCCCAGCACCGCAAAGATAAGACCGGAAACGATACCCGGGGAATGATGTGCAATCCAGCGCGATGCCGCACGCACAATGAGCGCAAAGGTAGAAAACTACGTCACAGACATCGCCACGAGGATTACCGCCACCGCAACGGTGCAAGTGGGCGACATATCGGGACGAATAAACTGCGCGAAAAGCGCACCAAAGAATACGAGCGCTTTCGGATTGGACAGGTTCGTGACCACCCCGAGCTTATAAGCGCGCCACCCGGTCATGTCATCGATGCTGCCGGCCGCAATGGCCTGTTCCGTGTAATTCTCAGTGCCCGCCACCACGGTAGGTACGCGGCGGACGTAAAGCCGGAACGAATCTAAGACACGCCCATATAGACAAGAAAAGCCCGCCAATGAGTTGCAGCGCACCCAACACACTAGGCCGTGCAGTGATCACCGCGGAGCGCCAGCCAAGGATGCCGTCACCCAAAACTCTGTGCCGCTGCACACCCCAACGCACACATCAACCCGGTGCGGGTCACCCGCGGGGTCACACGGATAACTTGAACCAAGTCGAGTTCAAGTTCAACGTGTAGCTAGGCCCCGGGGTTACCCACGCAGAACTCGTTGCCTTCCGGGTCCTGCATGACGGTCCACACCAATCCCGGCGCTTCGTGGGTGGTGAGTTCGGTGGCGCCTAGGTCTTTGAGGCGTTCTATTAAAGTTTCGCGCTCCGCCCCGCCAACGTCGACGTGCATGCGGTTTTTCCCAGGTGTCGGTTCCTCAACGCGCTGAAATCCCAGCGCCGGGGTGGAATCAACCATCACGAAATCGCCGTAATCCGCGGCGATTTCGCAGCCGGTTGCGGCGGACCAAAACTTGGCGAGCTTTGAGGGATCGTGGCAGTCTAAGGTGATCTGGCGGATCGTGAAGTTGGGGTCGCTCATGGTTTCTATTATGTGCGCGCGTCAGCGCGCCTGCAACAATGCGAGGTGTTTCTGGTGGGGGTATCAGACCAGTTCTCTCCGGCCATGTCAGCCCCATACGTCATAATGGAGGCATGGCCGAGCTGGACCCCGAGTGGGCGATCAATGAGATAGACGCGTTCCTGCAAGTCACAGCGAAGGTAGTCCCCGACATGGGCCCGGGCATCGCCTACCTTGGAACCGTTATGAGTGGATCGCCGACTGAGGCTGCGGCGCGCCCATGTCGTTGAAATGATCCTTGACCGAGTGCTTCCCGGGTGGAGACAAGGACTCCCGGTCCAGGACAAGGAGTATAGCTGGCTGAGGGGTCAAGCGGCCCGGGCCAAGACAGCGCTTGAACGTCGGTCTGAACTCGCTGAAAAGCTCGGAGAGGACACGCCAGACTTAGATGCAGCCAATCTGCATCCGTGGGCGTGGGAAAATGGCAAGGGTTACTGAAATCACGGGCACTACCATCAAGCCGTGATGCAGGCTGCCATCCGCGTCAATGCAGAGACCCAAGCGAAACTGAACCGCCTAGACGTATCTGAAACAGCACTTTTCAACGAGGCGTTTTCACTCCATGATCCGAAGCGTAATGTGCCGCGCCTTCGGCTTATGGAAAATGGTGGCAGTAAGACGTTTGAGAACCTGCATCGAGGCGCCCGCGCCTTTGCAGAGGGCTTGTACGCGGCTATCCGCAATCCCGGGATGCATGTTCCACACGACGGTGGTGAGGAGCAAGTCGCGTTGGAGCAGCTCGCGGCTTTCAGTCTATTGGCTCGCTGGGTTGATAAGGCTACCGTCCTGGAGGGGTGACAACATCGGTTTACGGGATAGCAGTCCGCTTGAGCGAAGGATGTGGGGAGCACGAACGCCTGTGATGGAGGTGCCGGGTGCTCAGTCAGCAAGGCCGTCCAGGACCATCGCCGTAGTTTTGTGCAAGGTTAACGCCAGCGACTGGGCTGGGTCCAAGAATGAATCTCGCACACGTTAAACTGCGCCGACACTCTGTGGAGTTCAAATTAAACGTGTAACGCGGGGCGTTGATGACGCTTCGCGTTATTGGGGGTAGGTTGAAGCGCGGCCTGTTCGTTCGCCGACGCGGCCGCCGCCGGATTCTCGGCAGCGATTCCGGCCCGAACCTCGGGAACATCCCCATCTTCGATAGCTTTAGTGAGCACAACCACGACCATCTGATCTGGTGCGCTGGTTTTCGTTCGGTTCTCGGTCTATTCCGCCACCTCATGCGCGGCCGCGAAACCGCGGTGAAGAATCTGCATCTAGTCGGTTACGGCAACTGGAACGGCGAGGGCTCGGCAACGCTGATGAGGGTGGGGTCCTTTGTCAAACACACTGACCAGGTAGTCGCGGGCTGTGTCAATGAGACTCGGCAGCACTCCGAATGGATGTCCGCGGTATCAAGGCCGCTGAACTATTCAAGTTGCGGGACGAAAAGAGTCTCGCAGTGACGCTTGGTCCCTGAGCAAGTTCGATCCTTCCACGATCTGCGCTGGAGACGCCGAGCGCTCTGGGGCCCTTGACCGGCCGGGGCACGTGGCGGGTGGTGGCTCGCCCACAGCCCCCGTGCCCACACGCACCGAGAAGGGACAGGTCACCGAGTACGATCCCGATTCCACGGAGACGGACCGTGAACTCGAATGACGTGCCTGGCCCAAGGTGTGCCCGCTCGGCGTGTGGTTTAACCCTTATGAGACTTGCCGGTCACAGCCTCAGCGCTTCGCTTGCGCAGCCCTCAGGCCGTTCAAGATCACGATCACTTCGGCGACCTCGTGAACCAACACGACGGCGGCTAGGCCCAGCACGCCGCTGATCGCCAGTGGCATCAACACGATGATGATGGCCAGAGACAGCACGATGTTCTGGTTGATGATCCTGCTTCCTCGGCGGGCGTGCTGCAGCGCCTTCGGGATTAGCCGGAGGTCGTGGCCGGTGAAAGCGACGTCAGCGGACTCGATCGCGGCGTCAGAGCCGGTCGCTCCCATCGCTATGCCCACCGTCGCACCCGCCAGTGCCGGCGCGTCGTTGATGCCGTCGCCGATCATCGCCGTCGGCGTCTTGGAGGAGAATTCGGCGACGATGCTTGCCTTGTCCTCAGGGCGCAGCTCGGCGCGCACGTCGTCGATTCCGGCGATTCCAGCCAGCGCCCGGGCGGTGCGAGTGTTGTCGCCGGTGAGCATGCTTACTTCCACGTCGTTGGCGTGCAGGGCCTGCACGGCTTCGGGCACCTCGGGCCGCAATTCGTCGCGGACCCCGATCGCCCCGGCGAGAGCGTCATCGACGGTGACCAGGACGCAGGTCTGGCCCTCGGACTCCATGCGCTCAACGTCCGCTTTCAGTGGCCCGGCGTCGATCCATCGGGGGCTGCCCACCAGCACCCGTCGGCCTTCGACGGTGCCGCCGATGCCATGCCCAGCTTCCTCGCTGATGTCCGAGGCGGTGGGCGCTTCGGGCCCCGCTGCCGCGATCGCCGCGGCGAGGGGGTGTGTCGATTGCTGCTCAACTGCCGCCGCGAAGGAAAGCACCTGCGTCCGATCGAATCCGTCTGTCGGGACCACTCCGGTAACCTCAGGCTGGTTGCGGGTAAGGGTTCCGGTTTTGTCCACTGCCAGGTGACGGATGCCGCCGAGTCGCTCGAACGCCGCGCCGGACTTGATGACCACTCCGAACTGGCTGGCCGCGCCGATCGCGGCCACGACCGTCAGCGGCACGGAGATTGCCAGCGCGCACGGCGACGCTGCGACCAGGACTACCAGCGCACGGGTGATCCACGTCTCAGGGTCGCCCAGCAGCGAGCCGATCACGCCGACCAGCACCGCCAGGATCATCACCCCGGGCACTAGGGGTTGGGCAATCCGGTCGGCGATCCGGGCGCGGTCGCCCTTTTCCGCCTGCGCTTGCTCGACTAGGTCCACGAGTGTGGTCAGCGAGTTGTCCGTTCCAGCTGCGGTCGTCTCGACCTCCAGCACCCCGGCGGAGTTGATCGCTCCCGCAGGCACTTCGTCGCCGGGCGCAACCTCCTCCGGAATGGATTCTCCGGTGATCGCTGAGGTGTCAAGGCTGGAGCGCCCGGACCGAATGATGCCGTCCGTGGCGATCCGCTCCCCGGGGCGCACGAGCATTAGCTCGCCAACCTCGAGGTCCTTCGCTACGACCTCGGCCGCTGTGCCGTCGCGCAGCACCGTCGCGGTCTGCGGTACCAGCTTCAACAGTGCCCGCAGTCCGCCTTGGGCCCGGTCCATCGCCTTGTCTTCCAGTGCCTCGGCGATCGAGTACAGGAACGCTAGCGCCGCGGCCTCTCCGACGAATCCGAGGATCACCGCGCCGACCGCGCTGATCGTCATTAGCAAGCCAATGCCGAGCTTGCGCTTCGTGACAAAGTTCCGGATCGCTCCAGGCGCGAACGTGTAAGCGCCCAACAACAGACCAACCCAATACAGTACCGTCGCGGGCGTCTCCAAGTCGGACCAGTCCAGCGCCAGTCCTGTTATGAGGGCTACGCCGGAGAAGATCGGCAGCAGTAGCTCAGGGTCCTTCCACCATGGCCGATCGAGCTCGTCAATCTCCGTGACGGGTTCGTGTTCGCATCCACATGCTGAACTCATGCGTCCGTTCCTTTCTCGCCGCAGTCGGGCACCGAGCACTCAGTGTCGATGCAAGGGGCATTCTCGTCGACGGCCAGCGTCGCGTGGACCAGCGCTTCGAGCGCTGCCGCGAGGTGGGGATCGGCGATTTCGTAGCGGGTCTTGCGGCCCTCCGGCTCAGCGACGACAATGCCACAATCGCGCAGGCAGGATAGGTGATTCGAGACGTTCGAGCGGGTCAGATCCAAGCTTTGCGAGAGCACGGCCGGGTAGCTCGGACCGTCTAGTAGGGTTAGCAGGATTCGGGAGCGCGTCGGATCAGCCATGGCCCGGCCGAGCCGGTTCATGACGTCAAGTCGCGAAGCAATAGTCAGCATAGACTGAACTATACAGTGTGCGATGAACTATTTAAAATGGGCTGAACTAACAGTCACGCGAAAGTCCTGCGACCTGCAATAATTAGTCGATGGGATAGCCGATGACTGGTCATTCGCGGTTCGGCTACCAATCCAACGCGGGGGGCGACGTGGGCGGCGAAGTTCTCCAGAATCTTCACGTGGATGTCCACACCCACCCCTGTGGGGATGGTGATGAACAGGGTGTCGGCGGACATGACGGCGGCGTAGGTGCGGCCAGCGACACTGACACCAGGTTCTCCATGAAGAGCTAGACGCTCACGGACATTGCGTACGGGTCGAACCACACGTAGCGAAGCTTTCTAATAGCCAAATGACTAACTCTTTTCGCTGGTATCCGGGAATGATACTTCCTTGAAGTCGGCGGTGTTGGCTACCCCACGTACGAAGTACTGGCACTGCTGCTTGGAAACCACTTTGGTCTACGAAGACATAGCCCTTCAAACTACATCGCAGGAAAATTCCATTTCACGGTCGGTATGGGCCTTTTGCAGTTGGTTAATTCGAAATTCGTTCACCATCTCCTTAGCCACCCGCACGATTAACACGGTGTTTGGTCATCTTCGCGCGAGGCGAGTAGCTCTTTTAAGTGCGCATCGATGTCATCGAGCTTTTTAATAACGGCAACGGCGAAAACGATACTAATGACTAACGCGATAATGCTGAGCATTAATGCCTTCCTTTACTCTGGCGCTTCACTAGATTGGTACTGATTCCTTGCCAGGAGATTAAACCATGGCTCTGGCCCAGCGGATAGGGAGTCACGGTGAGGAAAAAGGAGGACGTCGGCAAGCAAAAGCGCCGCGCCCCTAACAATGGGAAACGCGGCGCTACAGCAATCCGGCGGGAGGGTGCTTAGTGGTCAGCGCCCTGGATAGAGTGCTTGTGATCGCGGACTGCTTCGCCCTCAGCGTAGAGCGGCATATCCTGCTTGGCCTTGTACCACTCGGCGTGGTTCGGCTCCAGCGGGGTGCGGCCGGCGATGAGGTCAGCGGCCTTCTCGCCCACCATCATGGTTGGGGCGTAGATATTGCCGTTGGTCACAGACGGGAAGACGGAGGCATCCGCAATGTAGAGGCCTTCGACGCCCCATACACCCATGGTGTCTGGGTTAACAACGGCCATCGGATCGGACTCCACACCCATCTTGGCGGTGCAGGATGGGTGCAGCGCGGTCTCGCCATCGTTGCGGACCCACTCCAAGATCTCCTCGTCGGTCTGGACATCCAGGCCCGGGCTGAACTCGCGGGCACCTACCTCTTCCATAGCCTTGGTATCCAGCAGGGAGCGGGCAACGCGTACGGCCTCAACCCACTCGCGGCGGTCCTGGTCGGTCTTCAGGTAGTTGAAGAGGATGGACGGCTTGTCGTGGATATCGGCGCTCTTGATGTGAACGTGGCCCTTGGTATCGGAGAACATCGGGCCCACGTGCCACTGGAAGCCGTGCTTGACGTCCGCCTTCTGGCCGTCATAACGCACGGCCATCGGCAGGAAGTGGAACATGAGGTTCGGGTAATCCTCGTTCTCATTGGAGCGCACGAAGCCGCCGCCCTCAAAGTGGGAGGTAGCAACCGGGCCCTTGTGGGTCAGCAGCCACTGCAGGCCCATGAACGGCCAGCGCCACTTATCCAGGTAAGGCTGGGAGGACGCGGTGGACTTGGTGGTCTCATACTGGATGTAGACCTCGAGGTGGTCCTGCAGGTTCTCGCCCACACCAGGCAGGTGCTTGACGACGTCAATTCCGTGCTTTTCCAGAATCTCACGGTCACCAATGCCGGAGATCTCCAGCAGCTGTGGGGTATTGATGGCGCCGGCGGACAGGACGATCTTCTCGGCGTAGACGCGGTGCACGCCGCCCTGCCACTCGTACTCGACGCCGACGGCCTTCTGGCCCTCGAAGAGGATCTTGGTGGTAAATGCGCGGGTACGGATCTCGAGGTTCTCGCGATCCATATTGGGGTATAGGTAAGCGCGGGCAGCGGACCAACGCTTGCCGTTCTTAATATTGCGGTCGAACGGAGCGAAGCCCTCCTGGCGGTAACCGTTGACGTCATTGGTCAGGTTGTAGCCGACCTCCTGCACGGACTTGAACAGAGCCTGGAAGAGCTCGGAGGTAGCCGGACCGCGGGAGAGGTACAGCGGGCCATCGTGGCCACGGCGCGGATCGTTCGGCTCGGCCGCAGCGGCGGTCTCCATGCGGTTGAAGTACGGCAGGCAGTGGGCGAAGTCCCAGTTCTCCATGCCCGGGTTCTGGCCCCACTTCTCATAGTCCATCGGGTTACCGCGCTGGTAGATCATGCCGTTGATGGAAGAAGATCCGCCGAGAACCTTGCCACGAGCGTGGTAGACGCGGCGGCCGTTCATTTCCGGCTCCGGGTCGGACTCGTACATCCAGTCATAGTTCTTTGCACCGATTGGGAAAGAGAAACCGGATGGCATGTGAATGAACAGATCCCACAGGGAATCTGGGCGGCCAGCCTCAAGGACCAGCACGCGGGTGTTCTTGTCTTCGGTCAGGCGTGCGGCGATGACGGAGCCTGCGGAGCCACCGCCAACGACGACTACGTCGCTTACTTCATCGGTGACCTTTTTAGCGGAACGCTTCTTGGTCAGCTTGTCCATAAAACCCATAAATCCCCTTCTTTCTGTGAATCATTTCACATGTCCAGATGACCCCACCGAAAGTGAATATTTTGTATATTATGCAGAATTTCGTACATATTCACATCGTCTTATGTGCGGGCACCGCTCCCAGATTACACATCTATTAGAAGTTTTCCCAGATTAATGTATATTTGCCTTGTTCGGATGGACGTCCACGCAGATGAAATCCGAAGTCTTTGCGTATAGTTTGCCCACATATGATTCATTTCACTCACCTATCTCTCCCTGCGATCTTGTGAGACTTTTGGGGCACTCGTGCGAAAGATTCGGCCCAAACCAACCAACAATAGGAGAAGTAGATGGCTAACTTTGACCCTCACGATCCTGAGGAGTCTCACACTTCAAATAAAGACCCCCAACAAGGGGGTAAAAACACCTCTCTCGCAACCCCATCTGGAGAGCCCAAGAAGCGCAGCCCGCGCTACCAAGTTCGCGCCCTCGTCGGCAGCTACAAGGCTGAAACCGGCGATGCCGTAGGCGCGGATCAGGTCCCTGCTCCCAAGACAAACTGGCCGGTATTTATCATCTCCGGCGTCCTCATTATTGCCATGGCGCTCTATGCCGGGCTCGGCCGCGATTCCGCGGCAGAGACCCTCGCCAGCGTCACCGGCTGGATCGGCCACAACCTCGGCTGGTTCTATGTCCTCACCGCCACCATCGCTGTGGTCTTCGTGCTCTATATTGCCTTTTCCAATGCCGGCAATATCCGCCTCGGACCGGACCACTCGCGGCCGAAATTCAATACTTTCTCCTGGGCATCCATGCTCTTTGCCGCCGGCATCGGCGTGGACCTCATGTTCTTCGCCGTGGCCGAGCCGGTCACCATGTATATGCAGCCACCGGTCGGTGACGGCGAGACCATGGAAGCCGCCAAGGAAGCCGTGGTCTATGCCATGTTCCACTATGGCCTGACCGGCTGGGCTCTTTACGCCCTGATGGGCATGGCCTTTGGCTACTTTGCCTACCGCTTGAATATGCCGCTGGCTATTCGCTCCGCGCTCTACCCGCTCATCGGCAAGCGCGTACACGGCCCCATCGGCTCCGCGGTGGACATCGCCGCCATGCTAGGCACCGTCTTCGGTGTGACCGCCTCCCTGGGCATCGGCGTGGTGCAGCTGTCCTACGGCATTCACCTCATCTTCGGCATTGAGCAGGGCTTCGGTCTGCAGGCCGCGCTCATCATTATCGCCATCACTATTGCGACCCTCTCGGCTGTATCCGGCGTCGATAAGGGCATTCGCTTCCTCTCCGAGCTCAACGTCTATTTGGCCATCGCGCTGATGGTCTACGTCGTGGTCTTTGGCAAGACCGCCTATCTCTTCGATGCCATCGTGACCAATATCGGTGATTATGTCTCGAAGTTCCCATCCTGGACCATGGAGACCTTCGCCTTTGCCGAAGACCAAACCAACGTAGATACCTGGATGCAGTCCTGGACCCTCTTCTTCTGGGCATGGTGGATTGCCTGGGCGACCTTCGTCGGCCTCTTCCTGGCCCGCATCTCCCGCGGCCGCACCCTGCGCCAGTTCATTTTCGGCACCCTGACCTTCCCGTTCCTATTCATCCTGATGTGGATGTCCTTCTTTGGTAACACCGCCTTGGATATGGTCCGCTCCGGTGATTACCCAGAATTCGCCGAGAACGCGATTAACGTGCCGGAGCAGGGCTTCTACGACATGCTGCACGAGTTCCCAGGCTCTGGCATCGTCATCTTCTTGACCACCTTTATTGGCCTACTGCTCTACATCACCTCGGCCGACTCCGGCGCGTTGGTGATGTCCAACTTCACCTCTCGCATCACCGATAACCGCCAGGATGGCGCACGCTGGCTGCGCATCTTCTGGTCCGTGACCGTGGGTGCGCTGACCCTGGCGCTGCTGCAGATCGATGGCATCGCCACCGTGCAGTCCGCGACGGTCGTGATGGGCCTGCCCTTCGCGTTCGTGGTCTACCTCATCATGTTCTCCCTGTGGAAGTCCCTGCGCCTGGAAAACGTGCAGCGCGAGGCCCGCACCACCGCTATGCACGGCGTGATTTCCTCCCGTACCGAGCGCGAGCCTTCAGATTCCAACCTCTGGAAGAACCGCCTCGACCGTGCCAATACCTTCCCTTCCAAGCAGGAGATGGATACCTACCTGCGCGAAACCGCTACCTACGCCCTCGAGCAGGTAGCAACGCACATGCGCAGCCGAGGCTACGATGCCCTCTTGCTCACCAGCGAGCTTCCCGACGTCGAACTTCCGCAGCTCGACCTCGAAGTTAAGCTGCACAATGAGCGCATGTTCCGCTACCAACTCTTCCCAGTCGCGGCCGAGCGCCCCGACTTCAGCACGGGCGAGGGGGACGAATACTACCGCCTCGAGGTCTACGATATGACCGGTTCGCTGGGCTACGACGTCTACGGCTATTCCGAGAACCAGATCATCAATAACGTGCTGGATCTCTACGAACGTCACTTGGCCTTCCTCTACATGCAGCAGACCCAGCCGGGCGATTCCGATGTCTCCGATGGCGCCGAGCCCGAGCGCACTTGGCGCGAAGATAGCTAAGCTGGCCATTACAACTACCTCTATGAGAGAAAGGTTGCTTTTCATTTGAGCACCCAGAACATTTTGTTCGACCCCACCCAGACCGAGCTGCTGAAGGGCGTACATGCCGACGGCGCCCCAAAGTCCCTGTTCATCAACGGTAAGTGGGAAGCCGCCCAGAGCGGCGAGACCCGCACCATCATCTGCCCGGCCGATGGCTCCACCGTCGGCCTCGTCTCCGAAGCCTCCGACGAGGACACCGAGCGCGCCATCAAGGTTGCGCGTGAAACCTTTGATAACGGCGAGTGGGCCAATACCCCGACCGCCGAACGCGGCAAGCTCGTCATCCGCGTGGCCGATTTCATCCGTGAGCACAAGGAGCTTTTCGCTCAGGCCGAGTCCGCTGATACCGGCAAGCGCTACGAGGAATCCCTGGGCGATATGGATGACATCGCCCATGCCTTCGAGTTCTTTGGCACCCTGGCCCAGCACCAGGCCGGCCGTGTAGTCGACCCGCAGGATCCCAACCTGCGCTCCCGCATCGACGCCGAGCCCGTTGGCGTCTGCGGACTGATTACACCATGGAACTACCCGCTGCTGCAGGTCTCCTGGAAGGTGGGCCCGGCCCTGGCAGCCGGCAATACCTTCGTCCTCAAGCAGGCGGAACTCACCCCGCACACCGCCATGCTGCTCATGGCCGCCCTCAAGGACTGCGGTCTGCCCGACGGCGTGGGCAACCTCATCACCGGCGCTGGCGCTAGCTGCGGCAACCCGCTGTCTCAGCACCCAGACGTGGACATGGTCTCCTTCACCGGCGGCCTGGTCACCGGCAAGATCATTGCCAAGAATGCGGCTGAGACCGTCAAGCGCACCGCACTCGAGCTTGGTGGCAAGAACCCGAACGTCATCTTTGCCGATGCCGACTTCGACGTCGCCGTGGACAACGCCCTCAATGGCGCCTTCTTCCACTCCGGCCAGGTCTGCTCCGCAGGCTCCCGCATCGTCGTGGAAGAGTCCCTGCACGATAGGTTCGTCGATGCCCTGGTAGAGCGCGCCAATAAGATCAAGATCGGCGGCCCGACCGATGACAAGGCCGAGACCGGCCCGCTCATCTCCGCCGAGCACCGCGAGAAGGTTGCCGCCTACGTGGACAAGGCCCGCGAGCAGGGCGCCAAGATCCTCACCGGTGGCCGCGCGGCTACCAGCGAGGACACCAATGGCCAGCATGGCACCGGCACCACCGACCTGGGCGCTGGTGTGTACTACCTGCCGACCATTATCGATGGCGCTACCCGCGAGATGGACTGTGTCCACGACGAGGCCTTCGGTCCAACCGTGACCATCGAAACCTTCACCACCGAGGAGGAGGCCATCGAGATCGCCAACGACACCGAGTACGGCCTCGCAGGCGCCGTCTACACTTCCGACGCTGGCCGCGCCGAGCGCGTAGCCCACGCCCTGCGCCACGGCACCATCTGGATCAACGACTTCCACCCCTACCTGCCGCAGGCAGAGTGGGGCGGCTTCAAGCAGTCCGGCAACGGCCGCGAGCTTGGCCCCACCGGCTTGGCCGAGTACCAGGAGCACAAGCACGTGTACCAGAACCTCTCCCCTGCCGCTTGGGAGCAATTTGGCCTGCAGTAACTAAGCCGGCCGCATAACAGTCAGCCCCCGCTGCTCGGAAAGAGCGCGGGGGCTGACTTTTGTATGAGGCCAACGTGCGGCCACGTTATCGGTCTCGTTCACCTATTGCGGGGCCAGAGCGTGGCCGCTGTGCGAACTGATTATGCGGATACGGCGCCTTCCAACTCGGCCAGCAAGGAATTGGTGCGTTCCACCTTGGCATCCACGGGGCGGAATTCGCCATCGGTCCAGTCAGTAAAGAAACCGAAGTCGAGCTGATTGCGCAGCTGCGGCATGGAGAAGTTAACCACGATGGTGCGCCATGCTTCCACGCCGCGGATAGCGCCCGCAGGACCGTAACCGGCGAACGCAACCGGCTTACCGGTCCACTCCCCTGCCAAGCAGTCGAAGGCATTCTTGAATGGACCCGGCACGGAGCGGTTGTACTCTGGGGTGACAAATACGAAACCATCGCAGGCATCCACAGCATCGGACCACGCCTGCACCTTTTCATCCGCATACTGCTTATTGGCGGTGGCAGGAATGACGTCAGTGGTCAGCAGCGGAATATCAAACTCCTTGAGGTCCAGCAGCGTGTACTCCACGCCATTTTGGCGCCCCTGGGCCACCTCATTGAGCCACTCGCCCACTACCTTGCCGGCCGAGTTATCGCGGGTAGTGCCGATGATGATGCCGATACGAGACATAAAAGAACCTTCTTTCCTTCAAGCTTTATGTAACATCCCTAGCTTACCGCCCGTACAGATACTTGTCTGATAGTGATATTGATACGTCCCTCTCTAAGCCCGCACCCTTCCGGCAGCGTGCCGTCATTAACGCGCACCACCCCGTGGTAGGCGTAGCGCTTCGGTCCGCCAAAGACAACCAAATCACCGCTACACAGCGTGATATCGTCCCACGGCCGCGTGCGCGCCTCGGTATGCCCCATACGGAAAAGTGCCTCATCCCCAATGGAAAGCGAAATCACCGGCGCAGGTGATTCCTCAAAGGCATCCACGTGCATACCCATGGCCGATCCCGGTGGATAGTAATTCACCAGCGCCATCTCCGGCACGAAAGTCTCCACCCATGGCTCTAGCTCGGGTGCTACCTCCGCCGCGGCGCGCAGTGCCCCCGGTGCAATCCGCCGCAAGCTCTCCGGCACCGGCGGAACCCGCGTGCCGTCCATATTGTCCACGTACCGATAGCTGGGATAATGCCAATACCTGCCCAAATGCAGCTGAAAAACGCTCATTTGCCCGCCGGATTTCAACCGCGGCCGCACCATCGCCATTGGTGTCGCCGCATACTCGCGCGCAATGCCACGCATCTCTTCTACCAAGGCCTTCTGCTTATCGACGCCCACCCATCCCGGCACATGCCCCACTCCCGGAGCCACACGCACGCTCGGCCGCGGCAGTGAATCAAAAAGCATGACCTCACCCTAACCCAACGCCCCTGAAGTGACCCAGGTTTTGTTCCGTTTGAGTAGATGGGAAAATCTTCGAACATGCCAAGAGAATTTGACTAGGTTGCCAAGGACCGTGTGGTCGGTCTCGTGGAAGACTGTATCTTGGCGGAAAACTTGTCGATTAAAGCCGTGTGCTAGGCAGTAGCTTTAAAGCTGGGGTTTCATGGCACACGGTTTGTCAATGGACTTAAGCCTGCCTGCCGTGCGGGAAACATGCCAGAACCTGTTGCTGAAGATTTGGCCGCCGAGACCGCGAGGCTACGTCGTGAAAATCACCAGTTACGCGACATTAACGAGTTGTTGAAGGCTTCCTTAGCTTTTTTCGCATCGGAACTAGGCCCAAAACGTCGGACATGATCCGGTTCACCGATGAGTACCGGAATCGTTTCTGCGTCGAGTTCATCTGTAAGACGGTGAAGAATAACCGGGCTGGTGGGTTTATCACCTCGCGTGGGTATTGCCAATCCGAGGCCCTGTGGATTAAGTGCTCGTCGCCTCGCGGTTGTTGTGCTGATTGAACGCATGATTGCTGTTCATCGGGATAATTACGGTGTCTTTGGTGTGCGGAAAATGAGGGTGTCAGGAAGTTTGTGTGTGGCTCTGATCTAGAAGGAGTTTCTCCGATAATGACTACGGTGTCACCGAAGAAAAGCCATGACCCAGCGAGGGTCAACGAGATTAGCGAGAAGCTGATGGAAAACCCTGATCTCGCCAGCTTGATCAGCGAGCTTTCGGCTTCCATTGATGATGCAAGCGAGCTGGTCAAAGGCCTGCTACAAGCATCGATCAACGCTGGTCTACAGACGGAGACGGATGCGCACTTGGACTACACCTTCATCTACAAATGTGCCCAAATATATTGGTTTCAAGACAGTACTAATAATCAAGGTAAGCGCCGAAAAGTGCGTCCATGGCCGATGCCACCACCCGCGCTGACTTCCCACCCGTTTAGTCTTTTATCGTGTCTCAGAACTCTTATTTAGGAAATCGCATTGCACCTGTTGAACAGGAACTTCTTTGTACCTAAACAATAGCAGCGATTTGAGCTGCAAAGACGCTCATTTTAATATCCGCACCTGTCTGCTCGCGGAACTCTTTGGACGACTCAGACCAATTCCCTTGTTTAGCAAGAGCTACTACATTTTTCATTCGATCTTGGAGGAAGAATTCGCGAGCTGATTTATCCAACAGATAAGTTTGAACAAATCGAGCCGAGTCCTGTGCGGCTTTGGGGGCAGGAACAAACTTAGAAAGACTCATTTGCTTAGCTTGCCCACTTCGTTGCGCACCATACTCCCGCGCCAGCAAGTGCAGCAGCTGGGACTTTACGCCCTAGTTTGGTGACCATGAAGAATTAGCCTTTCAAAAAGGAGAACTAGATTATCGATACGGTAACACTTATCGGATAAATTTTCATCACTTATACAGTCTGGACACCCTTAGAGGAAATACGTATAAGCCTCATTCAACTATGGACAACCCGGCAGAGAATTAGGCAATCGCTTAAAGTCGCCGCTTTTCTTTGCCCTCCGGACGGCACGATTCAAGCCAGCAGGGGCGACAGAACGGCGCGATTGAGTACACCCTAAGTGAACGATTCTGGTCTTTGGAGCTGACGCGGGCGTAACCAATTTTTTGACCCGCAACAGCCTCTGGTTGTTCGGGAATGTCTAGAGGTAGTGACGGTTCTGTTTCGTTAGTTATGAACCTACCCTAACGAACAGTGAGTTAAACGCGATGGATGTAATTCCTAAACCGTTCACTTAGGGTGTACCTTTTAGCCATAGTGGAGACTCATGCAATTTAACTAAAGTTATGCAGCCTAGTGAAATACGGAGTGTGAATTATGGCGGAGGCGTGGAGTTCAGAAATTTTTTACCAGGAGATACGCCACTTGCTAAAGAGGTATTTTCCCTCGGAAAATTGTGTATCTCCCGATGATGTCGAAGTACGATCTACCTGGAAAACGTCCAAGTACGCATATTGCGTATTTTCAGTTAAATCCGCGCAAGGACTTGCGTATGCTGGTATGGAATTTGCGCTGATTCCAAGACATACTCTTGAATCGGGTGAAAGCTACTCATCAGAGGGGAGAACCGCTGTTACGGGGTGGGGAGATCAGTTGGCAGGAAATGCTGTTGCCCCGTATTTAGATTACGGTTCCGACGATAAGATTGAATGGATTGGTGGCGAGAGAGACTACGATCCGAAGCATTTTGCGGAACTAGAAAAAATGAAAAGCGAAGGGGCAGATATTTATCTACCCCTAGCCACTCACGACTAGTCAGACAGACTAACCCCTTCGTCTTTTAGTCGATATTGTGTTCCAAGTTAAACCATTGAGGAACTACGTCGCTGTCATCGTTTGGTTCATTTCGTCCAATCGATGAAAATCATTAGCACAAACAAAAGTGACCTTAACTAACCGCTCTAGCTAAGGTCACTTTTCTTGCATCGTGATTTTACGATTTAATTACGCTCAAACCGTAAACGGACGTCCGTAGTCAATGTATTCATTACTCTTTTCCTGGAACGGAGCTAAAAGGTAGCGGCTTTTCCATGGGCAAGGAACTCTCCACAGATAGTAATCATCACCTACATATCCGTCTTCCCGTAGCACTCCTTCTGTCTCAGGGCGGGGGCGTACAACTCCATTAAACTTTTCGGGGATAAGGGCTCTACGACCTACTGGATCCGTCCACTGGAAATCACGTTCCCACCCTTCGTCAAAAGAACACCCATCAAAATAAACTAATACCTCACCCGGTGGGCTGAAAGAATGGGGAAGATTCTCTATCGGAATTTCCTCGTACCAGATGTCATGGTCTACTTTTTTACCTTCTTCAATCCACTCGAGAATCTCTTGCTCATCAAAACTGGCACCTGCAAGAACCTGGATTGCACTACCTTGGATTGCACTACCATGCGAGTCTAGAAGGAAGCGTTTGACGTAGGCGAGATAAATATTAGATATATGCATTAACCGAGTCCTATCTTTTAAAGGTTGCCAGGAATCTTACATTCAACGCGAGCCGGATTACTATAGGCCCTCGCATAATAAGTTCCCGTTGAGGTAACAATTGTTCCTTCAGTTACCCCGATAAATGAGGTTTCGACGTCTCCAATGCAATCTTGTTCCACTTCACGCGAGGTGTACATAGCTGCAGCTACTTTCGCATCCGACAAATGGAAATCTACGGCGATCTTGGCAGCTGTGTTTTTGCACGGGGGAATTGCTTTATTCATGGGAATTACCTCATTCTCCCTACGATGCTCACAGTGGTGATTTTCGCCTTACTACCCATGAAGATAGTTGGAAGGAAGTTGAGTGATAATCATGACTGGTTCAAGTTATCGATCAAGAGTATTTGGATATAATTTTAGTCGGATCGTACTTATCTTCGCAGTACTCTTATTGTGTGTCTACTTCTTGACCAGAAGAGATCAAACCGCCTTTATCGCATGCGGTCTTTTAGTGTCTCTGGCAATTTTCTTTAATGTCGGGGTGTTGCTGAATGATGAAATCCTTCGGATTTCAGTTCTTGGCATTCCAGTTAGCAACGTTCGTTTGGAATCTCTGAAGGGGGCGGAGATCCTTCCCTCGGGCCCCATACTCGAATCCCAAACGTTTGGGGTTCACTTCCTGGATGGCACTATTTCATTCCATGCCGGTTCTGCAAATATCCTCCTACACCGCAATATCGGAAGACCCATTCGCTTGACGGTTAAAGACCCAGAGGAATTTTTACACCTCCTAGCGGAGAACTCCGCTATTCGACCCGCTTCTCACAGTTAAGCCCCCGGTGCCGACACAACTGGCAACCAAAAGCATAACCACGCGACGTGGTTCCGCAACAGGAGCGGGACGTTAGTTTTGTTGCGAGTCTTGGTCGCTGAAAAACTCTGCGGCGTCATCGGTAAGCGCCTCCGCGATGTTTATTAGCTCATCTGCGTCGCCTTGCCAGTCGCGCATTGCGGGCGTCTCTGGGAGTTGGTGGAGGACTTCGAGAAAGCGGGCGGCGGCGCGCAAAGCGCTGGCCACTTCGTAGCAATTCCCCTCCAGCTTGGCGGGAGAGGTATCAATCAGGCTCAGGTCGCGGGGTTCGTTGTACTCGGTAAGGAAGCTCATACCAGTGACAGTAGACCGCACCCGCGACATGAGTGCGGCCTATTCGAACAAGCATTGAGCTAGTCGTTGGTGAGTTTCGCGTAGTTGGCAAACAGCAGCTCCTGGCGCTGACGCTCCGAAGTGAGCTTACGAGGAGCACCAAAAGCTTTATCCACTTCCCTATCAAGCACGTCATGCGCCTTCACCAGTTCTGGTGCCATGACCAACGGGTTGTAGTGTTCCGCGAGGGAACGCTCCGGGTGCAGGGCGCGAGCGTCGAGGACTTTCTGCCCAGCCTTAATAATCCGCTCGCGCGTCTTCTCATCCAGTTCTGGGACAGGGAACGTATTCCACGTCAGTGTGCTCGCAAAACGCAGATCAGATTTAAGACGTCCACCAATCATCTTTTGCCAAGTAATGAACATTGACGAAGAAATCAACGCGAACTGTGACCTATCAGAATCTTCAACCGCAAACGCAAGGCTGGAGACAACTGTTCCTTCCTCAATATCCGCAGCTGTGAAGTATGGCCGGTTCTCGCTAACAACGGACGGAACGCAAAGGAAATCTGTTTGTGGCCGATAACGTTGTGCGAAAAGATGGGAAATCTTTGCCATGTCTCGCGTGGTAGGAGCCGAGGACGTTGTTCTGTAGGCGCGTACTTGTTCAATTCGTGAACGCAGAAAAGTACTTGCCTGAACGTCGGCGGGGTCGAGATCGACCATCCAGAGACACCACCGACTAAGGCCGCGAACAAGTTCTCGCGAGCCAACGTACGGACGTAGGTACTTTGCCGCTATCGGATCGTCCAAAGCTTCTTGCACGTCTTGGGCTTCAACTATCAATCCACCTCCGTCTTTTGCCATTGCGCCTAGAACTGCGGGTTTAATCTCGCAGGAGATGGGCGACGTCATCTTTTGGACAAGGACATTAGGGCCGTCGACGAGGTAAGCATTAATCACGCGCTCTACAGGCACAGCCACGGGGGCACTGCTGACATTTGGGTAATCCCAGAGCTGGGGGCGAGGTTCGTGTGCACGGTCGAAACCAGCGATGACGCAGTGGACTGCGGCTTTACCGGGAGCATCGGAATCCCATGAGAATGTGCGATGGGCGAAGCGGATACGCCAACCTGCTGCGAAGATGGGGCCGAATAAAAGCGGCACTTGTTCGCCTTGGGTAATCGAGTTAGTTGTTACGAAAGCGAACCGTCCGTTACGGGTACTGAAAAGGTCAAGGCTTTTTATGTGCCAACACGTGACGTAGTCCAATCTCGAGATGTTTTTACGTCTCCACACTGCTTTCATTTCCTCGAGCTGCTGTTTTGTGCGCGTATCTTGACCGATAAATGGTGGGTTTCCGAAGATAAACGTCTCCCCTGTTGCCGCGGGCAGTACTTCTGCCCAGTCCAGGGCAAGAGCGTTGCCGTGGATGATGTGGGCGGTAATCGTAATCGGCAGGCGCTGCGGCGGACGCCCCACCGCATTCGCCAACTCCTTATTCGCCTGATGATCCACTAGGAACATCGCCGTCTCGGCAATTTTTGCCGGCCACCAGTTCAGCTCAAAGCCGTAGAACTGTCCAATCGACAGTTTCTGTTCCCACTCAATATTCAGCGACATGCCGGTTTCGCCGCGACGCTGGCGTATAGCCACGATGATGTCTGTTTCAATTTTTCGCAGTTCTTTATAGGCAGTGAGCAGGAAGTTTCCCGCCCCACACGCTGGGTCGCAGAAAATATGGGTAGCCAGTAAGTCGCGGAATTCCTCTAACTTGCGCACTGGCGTGGCGGGGCTGGAGACCAGCTTGTCAGCCTGGGCACGCAACTCGTCCAAAAAGAGCGGGCCGATAGTCTTGAGGATGTTGGTCTTGGAGGTGTAGTGCTCGCCGTCTCCGCGTCGGGCTTCCTTGGACTTGACCAGCTGGAACAGGGAGCCAAAGACGGACACGTCGATTTTTGACCAGTCGAAGTCGCACGCATCGAGCAGGGCTTGGCGCATGGCGTAGTCGAAATACTCCGGCTCCAACGACTCCGCGAAAATTGCGCCGTTGACGTAGGGGAATTTCGCCAAGGTTCCGGGCAGTCGCTTAGAGCGCTTATCTTCTGGGGTGTTGAGGATGCGGAATAGCTCATTGAGCTGTGGGCCGAGGGTTTCTGGGGTGGTTTCGTTGCGCACGAACTGGGCGAAGAGGTGCGGGGTGTCCCAGAGTCCGGCATCGTCGCCGAAGAGCAGGAAGAGGATGCGGGTGAGGTAGACCGAGGTGCGCATGACCCTTTCGTCTTCTTCCTCCGGGTTGGTTGGGGCTTCCTCGCCCACAGCTTCGTCTACATCGTCGCCATTCATCGCGCGAAACAGGTCAACCATCAAGCGTGATGCTTCCAGGGATGCTTGTTCTTCCTCGCGGTACTCGGAGGTCTCGTAGTCGGCAAGGAATGCGAGTTGCTCGACGTGCTCGTCAATCTCGGCAAGGTCAAAGGTTACGTCCCAGTCTGCGGTATCGCCTACGTAGTCGCGGTTGAGGCGCGTGATGCGCAGGGTCTCGAAGTTGGAGCAGATGACGTAGGGCGGCAGCTGTGAGTTCGGGATAGTACCGCCCAACAAATAGTCCAGCGCCTGGTTGTGTGCATTGTCGAGGTCGACCCCGAGGGATTTTGCTTCGCCGATGACTTTGCCAGGCATGAACAAGTCGATTTTGCCCGTGCGCCCGGTCGATGCTCGTTTCGCGCTGCGCTGATAGAGATAGATGTCGCGGGCGTTAATACCGAAGCAGTCGAGGAGGTCTCCCCAGAACTGTTGGTCATGGCTTGATTCAGTAGCCGGTCGGTTTTCTGCTTTCCATTCCTCAATATGGGCAAGCCAGCGCACCTTGAATTCGGTGAGGTTATGGCGAATGGTTGCACGGTCTAGGAGAACAGAGGAAGTCATGTTAAAAGCATATAAGCTGCCCTGCCCCTCAAGGTTTTCTTCAAGTGAGGTTTTATCTCACTGCCTAGCGGCAGGGAACCGTATATTGCTTACGGCATGTTCCACTTTTAATTAAATAAGGCCAGCTTCCCGTAAAGCTTTCAAATGCCGATTCGCCTGTTGCCGGGTGATGCCTAGTTCCTGACCTACAGTTCGCCCTGACGGAAGTTTTCCTGTCTGGGTCAAAATATCCATTGCTGTAGCTAACACGCGACCTCGAGTACCTTTTCCACGACTCTGGCGAAGGACGTTTGCAGCCTGGAGTTTTTTACGCTCTGTTCGTGCATATTCCCCGTATGGGTCTGTTTTCCAGCGTTGTGAGGCTTTCTGTCCGCCTCTGCGGCCCATCGTGGCCAAGGCTTTCCGCTCGCTGCTCGTGGCTTTACCTGGCGCACTAGAACCGTTGTAAGCAGCGCTCTTGGACTGGGTGACATACCCGCGCACGCGCCTAGCCATGGTCTGGCGGTCGCGCATGGGTGGCAGCACGATGCGCAGGGCGGCAGAACCGAGCCCCCTGCCCCCGCGGATCCGAGCGGGGCGGGATCGGCCCGCCGCACCACTCGCAGGTGCCCTGATCACTCATGCACCCTCGCTGAGCTCGTCGTCTAGGACGGCGAGCAGGTCGTTGATCCGCCCGTCGAGCTCCTGGGCCTGGGAGCCGGCCCGATCGAGATCCTCCCGGGCAATCTGCCGAGATTCCGTGGTGGCCTCGGGAAAAAGCACGTACAGGGCGGGGCTGTCGGGCACGAAAAATTCAGGGGCAAGCGTGCGGCGCAGCCGTACGCGCGGCAGCGCCAGGTGTCGACGCAGACGGCGACGGCGGCTGACTTGGTTATCGCTGACTTTGAACGCGGCTAACGCCAGCCAGCGCGCCCGCCCCGTCCGGGGCGCTCTATGCGCTCTTGAGCGTCGAGCACATCACCCAGGCGTGGTGCAGGCGTCTCAGAACGCGGAGAATCGCTGGGGCTACTTAGGTCCGATCCCCTTCCAGGTCAAGGAAGCTGAAATAGGGGACATCCTCAACAGTTTCTCCAACAATCCCGAAGACCCTATTGCTGATTTTGTCGAGATCTTCCTCGTTCTTTTTTCGGACAGGGAAAACAAACTCTTGCTTTATTACATAAGCTCGAAGATCCTCAAAATCGCCCCTACCTGCTGCTTCGATAGCTAGATTATAGTCGTCTTCTTCGGTTTCCACTGCAACGGGAGAAAAGTCATCCAATTCGTGAAATTCTTGAGCGAAGGAACTTTTAAACCGCTTTATCAGCCTTTCAAGTTCCGGTTGAGAGCAGTACAAATGCAGCTCTTCAACGAATTTCTGCTCAACTATTCCGTCCTCGAAGGAGTTTGCCGTCATGAAGAAACCTTTTCGCTCGCTATCCGCAGTCGCTATTAGCCTAATGATCGCCCTTTCCGGGGCGTAGGGAACAGCCAGCGCTACCCCAGCCACTTCCTTAAGCAGCGTTCCACCAGAAATCACACCCTATGCTGTCTACCGAGTGCAAGTTAGGTGTCCTATCGTCAACCTCCGCAATGAAGCAACCGGAGAGTACATATGGGGCTTTGGAAACACGAAAGCTGCAGCAGTCAAAGACGCCAACAACAAGCTGTATGGCAAGAAAGGGACCGGATTCAAGCTGAAGCATTGTCGAATGGTCGCTTAATCGTTCCCTCGATTCGTTCACAGTTGACACGAACCAAATCAAATGTCTCGAAGCTGGTTGCGGTTTAGTGCAAAGGTCTCATAACCTAGAGCGCCTAAGCGCCCGTCGGGGGGGGGGAGGTCAGCATTGAAAACCCGCCGAACCCTCGGCGGGTTTGGTCGTGTCAGGCAGACAAACGCGCGAGCGATTGGCGGATTAAGCAGGTAAGCACGCGACAACGGCGAGCGTTGGGACGCGGATGAAGCAAAGATAAGGTCCACGGATAAGCGTGTTTATCCGTGGACCTCGATGGCGTTCATCGCAGCGCGTGTTGGTAGCGAGTGAGAAGCTCCTCGGACATAAAGAGTCTCCACCCTAAGAAGGGATCTTTAATCGAGCCATTTTACGGTTAAAAGCCATGTCCCTTTTGGCGTTGGAACGCATGCACCTATTGCCTTGAAATGGAACTCGTAGTAGGCGAGCTTACTCATGCACTCTACTTCCGAAAGCAGCACCCTTGAGGTAGATTTCCAGATTTTATCCCAGAGTCCATAAGGCTGATATGTAACCTCACTACGATCGTTCGGTTCAATCAGAATTGGCGATTCAGGATTAGACTGAGAACCGATCTCAGACCAATCATCCATAGTTTCATCTGGTGACACAGTTGCAGCATTAGCTACAATAGGAGAACTTGTAACCAATGAAAATGCAAGAGCGTAGGCAACAAACTTACGAGCACGTAACATCAAGACCTCACTTAAGGGTAGAGAATGAATCCAGATTCCTTTTCGTTATGGTCGTTACTCGATCAAATATCTTCAGAAATAGACAGTGATGTTTTTCCTACTACCTCAAATTTTCTAGAACGCCTCAAATTCTTAGCTGAGAATTTCTCTGATGAATCAGGAAACATTGAGGTAAATCGCATTGCTTTATCTATAGTCACTACCGTCGGTTCTCTCGAACAACGCATTCAAACACTGGAGAAAACTCTTGCAGACCCTGGGATATCAGGCAGCTAAAGGCAAATTAATCTAGGCTGTGTCTCTTAATTAGTTGAGAGTAAGTGTGAAAGAATTTTCGGTATGAGCAGTCTCGAGAATTTCCGAGAGATTCCCGAGACCACATGGGAAATCATCGCTCCACACCTGCCCTCTACCACCGGAAAGTCGGCAGGCCATTTTCCGATAATCACACCATCATGGAAGCCATTGTCTACAGGTTCCGCATCGGATGCCCATGGCGGGATCTTGCAGAACGTTTCGAACCTCGGCAAACATTGTGGAAACGCCACAATCTCTACTCGCGCACGGGAGTCTATGACGCCATTCACCAACCCGTAGTAGCGCTTAAAGACACCGAAGGCACTATTGACTGGAGTTTAAGCGAAGCAGTCGAGGAGGTCTCCCCAAAATTGTTGGTCATGGCTTGATTCAGTGGCCGGTCGGTTTTCTGCTTTCCATTCCTCAATATGGGCAGGCCAGCGCACCTTGAATTCGGTGAGGTTATGGCAAATGGTTGCACGGTCTAGGAGAGCAGAAGAATTCATGTTAAAAACATATAAGCTGCCCTGCTCCCTCAAGGTTTTCTTCAAGTGAGGTTTTATATAACTGCCTACCTGTCGCAGCTCTACAGTCTGTGACCATGCGAGAGATTATTCACGATGCCGTAGAAGCAGAGCTAAAAAGTATAAAAACTAGCTCCCGCATTTACGGGTGCTGTATTTACAGCTATGCAGGTTCCCTGTTCATCGGCGTTATTTAACCCGCCGCGAACATCGTTTACTGAATTAGCTCAGAGGCCAACGCTTCATAATCCGGCATATCATCGGGAATACGGCAGCACTGAGCGTCCTCGCTATAAACGGTGCTGTTGCAAAGTTGGGGCAGTAGGAAGATCGACGTGAAATAATCACAGCCATGGGTATCTTCTCCGGTCGTCACTTCCCCCGTGACATCATTCTGTGGGCGGTGCGGTGGTACTGCCGCTACGGGGTGAGCTATCGCGACCTCGAGGAGATGATGACCGAGCGGGGTGTGCCAGTTGATCACACCACGATCTACCGCTGGGTCCAGAAATATGCTCCCGAGCTAGACAAGCAGACCCGGTGGTACCGGCAGGTACCTGACTGGCAGGCCAGTTCCTGGCGGGTGGATGAGACCTATATCCGGGTCGGCGGCAGGTGGTGCTACCTCTATCGGGCTATCACCGCCGGTGGCCAGACCTTAGACTTCTATCTCTCACCAAAGCGTAACGTCGCCGCAGCGAAGCGTTTCCTGGCGAAGACTCTGAGGTCGAACACGTCAGCCGGGTTCCCGCGGGTGATTAACACAGATAAAGCACCCTCCCTGTCCAAAGCGATCATTGAGCTCAAGGAGGAAGGTATCTGCCCTCAGACGGTGGAGCACCGTCAGGTGAAATACCTAAACAACGTGCTGGAAGGTGATCACGGGCGGTTGAAACGAATCCTCGGACCGAAGGGTGCATTTAAGAACAGGACGTCTGCATATCGGACGTTGAAAGGGATGGAAGCGATGCACTCATTGCGAAAAGGGCAGGGCACGATGTTTGCCTACGGGCAGCCGAACCCGGACGCGGTGATCGTCAACCGGGTGTTCGAGACGGCCTGACAACGCCCACCCGCAGCGGCCATCAGGGAATGAGAAACTGAGTCTTCGCTGCTCTCCGCCCAACTTTGCAACAGCACCGTCAAAGGCAGCCTTGGCGCGGGAATTCGGAGTTACTCGCCCTACGGTGTATCGGGCGTTGAAAAACGCCTAAATCAGCGCAGTCGTAACGGTAAATCAGCGTGCCCGTCAGCCTCACCACATGCCTTGCCATATGGCGGGTGGCGGATGTTCGGCAGGGGCTCTGACCAGGACCGGGCGTCCGGCCGGGCCAGTGACGCGGCCGGGCGGAAAGGTTCGAAACCCGGCAGGGGCTACCGGTATCTGCATCACGCGGTCGACGGTCATTCCCGGGTGGTGCACTCGGAGATCCTCGACGACGAGCATAAAGACACCGCGGCGGGTTTCTGGCGGCGGGCAAGCGGCTTTTTCGCGTCGCTGGGTGTGCGTGTCGGCGCGGTGATGACCGACAACGGCGCCTGTTACCGTTCACGCGCGTTCGTCGAGGCGTTGGGGCCGGGTGTCAAGCACCGGTGAACCAGGGGCGAATCGGCCACAGACGAGCGGGAATGAGGAACTGTTCGACCGCACGTTGATGACTGAGCGGGCCTACGCCCGGCCGTATTTGAGTCTCAGAGCGCCCGGCAGAAGGCGTATGTGGAGTCCAGCCACGACTACAATTTCCACTGGTCTCATACCGCTATCGGCGGGTTAACCCTATGCAACGCGTTCACAACGTCGCGGGGAAGTACGCGCCCGAACCATCGATAGGCTCGAGACGAATGCTAGTAGAGCACGGCAGTCATCGGGGAGTTGTTAATTATGGCTGTCTTGGCTTCTAACTCAGCATGTGAAGGGGAAACCTCGATAGGGGAGCTCTTACATCTAATTTTCGTATCATGGAAAATACGATAACTAAATCCAACCGTAACCGTCCCACCATCCCTCACTAACGCTTTGTCTCTTCCCCAGTGACAATTGCTTACGATCCCATCGCACTCAACGCGCGGGAACGTAAAAATCTTGTGGAACCACCAGCTCACCCAAGTTGGCTTGAAAACCGTGCGGATTTCACGGCAGTCCACAAAGTTCTCTACGTTTTTATCGTCTTCCAACTCTAGGTACCCTTTCTCAACAGGAATGGTCGAAGCAGCAAGAACAGCCGCGATCATCACCAGCGAAAAACTAAATAAACCGATAAAAATAATAAAACCGGCGTGGAGCAAAATATCTGTAAAAACTGCTATCTTGCGAAGACGTGCAGTACCACCGGGTGGAAACAAGCCATCAACCAACTAGCCGTGGCTTACCCCAACCGATTCGCGGACTACTTGTAAACCAAGCCCCCGCACACAAACAATCGGACGCTCTCTCCACAGGTGGTAAACACACGCCAAAGTGTAAGTAGCATTTATGTCTGTCTTGCGTTTAGAACGCTTGCACCACCCCTGATAGGCCACGTTATTTTGCTACAATTCCCCTTGCAATCTTTTTATAGGAAAAATTTGTTTCTTAGATTGACACTTGGGGGAATAACTTCACTTTACCCCCACGCCTACTAGGATTTTTGAATGGGAAAGGTAGAAACTTGTGAAACTGTCATGGGCTCTATGGTGGACAGTTACCCTCATAGAGGTATTGAGCTTTATAGCACTTTCCACCTTACTGCTGGTGCGAGCAGAGGACGCGGCAGGAGCTCAGCAAACCACTGAGTTGAGGTTATTAAATGTCGTCATCTTAATATTTGCCTACCTCATCCCCTTTGCCATTCAGGTCGTATGGTTCATTTTGAACAAGCGCGCAGAGAAGAAAGCTACACGCCGCCCTTAAATATTTACACCCTAAACCGGGAAAGGCTGCTCCCTTTCCCAGAAAATCTGAACCCCATCGCGTCTGCCATATGCCCTACCCTAACCCTATGTTTAAGCATATGACCTGCCATACGCTTTAGCATATGTTCGTCCGCATGTAGTGCTACCTGCGTGTTCGTAGGGCCTGACCCCCGGAAAGTGGACACGTCGGGGGGTTAGCTATGCTGCTTTGGTCAGTGTAGCTGATGCGAGTGCTTCGAAGTCATCGGGAGCTAGAAGGTTACACCACGAGTGTCGCCGGCGCGTGTTGTAGCGCATGCACCACCGGAAGACTTCCTGCCGGCAGGTTATCGGATTGTCAAAGATTTTCCGATCACGCAGCACTTCACGTTTTAGGGTGGCGTTAAATGACTCTGCCAGGGCATTATCGGCACTCGTTCCTACCGCGCCCATGGATTGGCGTACACCCAGCGACGAGCAGTATTTTCTAAACGCTTGTGAGGTGTACACGCTGCCGTGATCGGAATGAAAAATGGCCCCGTCAAGACTTCCACGCACACCATGTGCGTGGGCTAGAGCATCAATGACCAACGAGACACGCATGTGGTCTGCGAGTGCATAACCTGCAAGTTTCCGTGAATAGGTGTCAATGACTGTAGCCAAATACATGTTCTTGCCACCCTTACACGGCAGGTAGGTAATGTCGCCGACATACACACGGTTCGGCTCGTCAGCTGTGAATGTACGGCCTACTAGATCTGGCATGACACGGTGACCAGGCTTGCGCCTGGTGGTGATGCATCGACGCCGTTTGCTAAAGCCTTTTAGCCCCATGTTTTTCATGATGCGTGCAACCTTCTTATGATTGACCGGGGTATACGCTGGGTCTTCCTTGAGGCTTGCGGCGATGCGTTTAGCACCATAAAGCCCGTTCTCATCATCAAAGATGGTTGTAATTCTTGCACCAATAAGGGCATCGGAATACATCTTTAACCTGCGCTTTTTACGGGTGCTGACCCATTTATAGAACGAGGAACGATTCAGCTTTAAAACGTGGCACATCCGCTTAACCGAGTACTCGGTTCGGTGGTCATAGACAAACTGGAAGCGGATCACCAGCGTGTCTCTTCGGCAAAATATTTCGCGGCCTTGCGCAGGATATCGCGTTCTTCGCGCAGCTTCGCGTTCTCTTTTTCCAGCTGGCGGATTCGCTCAGAATCATTCGTCGCTTGGGCTTTATCATGCACGGCTTTAATGCGGGCACGTTTGCCGGTGCCGTACTTTTTGACCCAAGAATGCAGCGAGGCTCGATTAATACCGAGCTCCGCTGATGCTGAGTTCAACGAGAGGTCCTCATTGTTTTCATAGAGGGCCACGGCATCGCGTTTGAACTGTTCGGAATACCTGGACATGGTGGTAGATTACCTTTCTTCCCAGCCCAACCGGGCTGGATATCAGGTGTCCACCAAAAAGGGGTCAGGTCCGTATGCTTATTCTCAATGAGTAGGCGAGGAAATCGACAGATGTAAGTACGCCTACAGGTAGCTCTGTGCGTTTTGCCTCGTGGGCAGCTTTTATGACGGCAGGGGTGGAATCACGCTTCTAGGTCTCGTCAGGTGTGACTGCTAGCGTTTTTTGCTGGTTCACAATCACTCCAGCCTTATCTGGGGTGCACGTGGCTTCCTCGTCGGTGCGCGGTAGGTCCGCGCGTGTACGTGGGCTGTTTCCGTGCGTCTTGTTAGGCGAGGGAACGACTCTACGACGCCAGGGAGGTGACCGATGGGTAGACACTCGGGCCTGACCCCCGACGTGTCCACTGTCCGGGGGTCAGGCCCGAATCAGCAACCGCTTCGCCTATGTCGTCTACAAATTTTATCGAGCCAACAAAAACGGCCTGTGAGTTTGTGATTTACCGGAACCTAAGTGATTTTCGCAGATACTTATTAAGCACCACTCACCCTCTACAATGACACCCATGGATGCACAGGAGCGGCAGGACTTGGAACGCTACGGCTCATGGGAGCGGATGACCGGTGGGGAGTGGTTCTTGCCGAGCATGCCGGAGGCGAAGAAAGAGCACCAGCGCACTTTTCGCTTGGTAAAGCAGCTCAACGAGCTGCACAATACGGACCAGGAGCGTGCCGAAGGCATCTTGAGCGAGATACTGCCGGAAGATTCCGCGGTACCGGGCCTGCATGTGCCGTTGAATCTGGAGTACGGCTGCAATCTAGTATGTGGCGAGCGCGTCTTCATTAACTTTGGCGCTACCATTTTGGCCCAGGCCCAGGTGATGCTCGGTGATGGCGTCATGGTGGGCCCCAATTGCTCCCTGATTACGGTGGGGCATCCGGTAAACGATCATGAGATGCGCGCTGGTGGGTGGGAGATAGCCAAGCCCATCACCATCGGTGACAACACCTGGCTCGGTGCCAATGTCACCGTGCTGCCGGGCATCACCATTGGAAAGAACTGCGTCTTAGGCGCAGGCACACTTATTACCACCGATATCCCGGATAATTCGCTGGTCCTGGGATCACCCGGCCGTGTGGTGCGCAAGCTGGAAGACAATGAAGAGGTCTGGGAACGCCAGGATCTCAACGGTCCTGTCGAAGGTTTTGGAGCCGCGCACTAAATGTTTGATCTCACTCGCATCGGCGCGGGCTTGCCCGTAGCCGAGACCATCGATTCGCTGCCTGAGACCGGAAACGTCGTCATCCAGGCCCCGCCCGGCACGGGTAAAACCACGCTCGTGCCACCGGCGTTGGCCAATCATGCGGCGGGCCGAGGCAAAGTCATCGTCACCGCCCCTCGTCGTGTGGCCGTGCGCGCGGCCGCGCAGCGATTAAGCACGCTTAGCAGCACCCCGGACAAGGTCGGCTTCGCTATCCGGGGCGAGTCCCGCAAGGGCAGCGAAGTCGAGTTCGTCACGCCGGGCGTGCTGCTGCGTCGCCTGTTGAAGGATCCGGAGCTCGAGGGCGTGTCCGCCGTTGCCATTGATGAGGTCCACGAGCGCCAGCTCGATACGGATTTGGTGCTGGGCATGTGCCTGGAGCTGGCCGAATTGCGTGAGGACTTTCGCGTCATCGCCATGTCCGCCACCGTGGATGCGCAGCGCTTTTCCCAGCTTATGGACGCGCCCGTGCACGTGACCGAGGCGGTGACCCATCCGCTCGACATCCACTACGCCCCCATGCCGGGCAGGGCGACGGGAACGAGGGAGTTTTATGGGGACGTCGCCAAGCAGGCAGCCCGCCAGCAAGAATCAACGCTGGTCTTTGTGCCCGGCGTGCGCGAAGTCAACCTCGTGTGCGATGCCTTAGCAGGCCATAATGTGTTCCCCCTGCATGGCAAGCAGACCACCGCGGAGCAAGATGCCGCGCTGTATACCGAGGAGCAGCGCATCGTCGTGGCTACCTCCATCGCGGAGTCCTCGCTTACCGTACCGGGCGTGCGCGTGGTGGTAGATGCCGGGCTCTCCCGCGTTCCCCGGCGCGATGCGCAGCGTGGCATGTCCGGGTTGGTGACGGTGTCTACCTCAAAATCGAGTGCCGATCAGCGCGCTGGTCGTGCCGGCCGTGAGGCGCCCGGCACCGTAATTCGCTGCTACTCGCAGGACGATTACCAGCACTTTTCTCCGCATACCACCCCGGAGATCCTGTCTGCGGATCTGACCCAGGCCGCGCTGTTTCTGGACTGCTGGGGCGCGGGCCCGGACTTCCCGTTGCTCGATCCGCCGCCGGCCCAGGCTCTTGCGGCCGCACAGGCGACGCTTCAGCGCATTGGTGCCACACAGGAGCTCGCCCTCCTGCCCACCGATCCGCGCCTCGGCGCTTCTTTGCTCCGCCACGGCAGCCAAGCCGCACCCATTATCGCCTCGCTTGCCGACGCCCCCTTAACCCCCAACCTCACCCGTCACCGCCCATCTCAAAAAGAGGTCAAGCGGCTCGCCCGACTGGTAGACGATCTCGGCCCCGCCGATCCCGGGGAGGTCGTCGCCACCGCCTTTCCCGAGCAGGTGGCCAAGCGCATGGGCGAGGATTACCTGCTGGCCAGCGGCACCCGCGCACGGCTGCTGGACAACTCGGGCCTGGCCGGCGCCCCGTGGCTCGCCATCGCGGAGGTATCCCTGTCCAACGCCGGTAATGCCATCATCCGCTCGGCCGCGCGCATCGAGGAAACCGCAGCCCTCGAGACCATCGGCGTCACCGAGGAAACCCGCGCCTTCCTGCGCGATGGCCGTGTGCGCGGCGTCAAGGTCAAGGCCGCGGGCGCCATCACGCTCTCTGAAACCCCAGTCAAGGTCACCGGCCCCGCGGCCGAGGAAGCCCTTGCCGCCGGCATCCGCGAGGAAGGGTTGGGGCTTTTCACCTTCAGCGAGAAAGCCCAAAACTTAAAAGACCGTTTGCGCCACCTGCACGCCCACTATGGCAAGCCGTGGCCCGATGTCGATTCCGCGGATCCCGCCGAGTGGCTCGGGCCCGAATTACACCGCATTGCGGAGGGCACCCCCGCTGCCAAGCTAGACATGTACCCCGCGCTGCAACGCCTCCTGCCCTGGCCGGAAGCCACCCATCTGGACGATCTCGCTCCCGAGCGCCTTCCGGTTCCCTCCGGCCGTGATGCCGCCATCGATTGGTCCGGCGATCGCCCCGTGGTCCACATCAAGCTGCAGGAATGCTTCGGCTTGGCCGAATCCCCCGAATACTGCGGCCACCGTGTGCAATTCCACCTGCTCTCCCCCGCCGGCCGCCCGCTCGCGGTAACCGATGATCTTGCCAGCTTCTGGTCCGGCCCTTATGCCGGTGTGCGCGCCGATATGCGCGGGCGCTACCCCAAGCACCCATGGCCCGAGGATCCGTGGAATGCCGTTGCTACCGCGCGCACTAAAAACCGGATGTAGCTAACCCCACTGCTGCCAGCCCAGGTAGCAGCTCATAACCACGACCAAGGTAAGTAGCGCGTAGCGGATGAATTTGGCACCGCCACCAAGTACGGTACGAGCGCCGAGAAGCGCGCCGGCGATATTGGCTACGCCGAGCACGATGCCGAGCGTCCACCACACGTGCCCGCCAATAATAAATACGATAAGCGCACCTAAATTGGTAGCGGTATTGACTACCTTGGCCATGGCCGCAGAGGTCAAGAAATTCTGCGCAAAAATAGAGGTGAAGGCCATGATCAAAAACATTCCGGTACCCGGACCGAAGATGCCATCATAAAAGGAAATGATGCCGGAGAGCACCAAGACCACGACGGTCCGCCAACCACCACGGGTACCGGCCGAGTCGCTACTCCCAAAATCTGGTTTGAAGGCAACGAAGACGCCCACGGCCACCATGAGCACGATGATGATGGGGCGCATGATGTCTTTATCGAGGCTCGAGGCCACGCTGGCCCCCAACCCGGAGCAGACCAGCGCGATAAGGATGAAGCGCGCCATTTCTGCCTTGTCCAGCTTCACCTTGCGCGCAAGGGTCACAGCTGCCGAGCCGGTGCCGGTTACCGCGGCGAGCTTGCTCGTTCCCAACGCCGCCGCGGGCGCGAGGCTGGGAAGGACTGCGAGCAGCAGCGGAATGAGGATCAATCCTCCGCCGCCGATGACCGCATCAATCCACCCCGCAGTCGCGGTACCGAGGAAGAGAATCACCCACTGCGCCACATCGATTTCCATGCCCCGATCATAAATCTTTAATCATGTATTGTGATAACTCGCCTCTATCCACTGCCCGCGGCAGTGGGAGGACGGGGCGCTAGACTCAAGTCGCAGAGGTAATTTGAGGAGGGCGCGCATGGCCGCACAGCAGGATAGCACTAGGCTTAATGCCCACACCGTGACACGGTGGGCTATCGTCGTCCCAGTCTCTGTCCTTTTGGGCTGGCTATTTAACTTGTGGCATGTGCCCGCCGCGTGGATACTGGCGGCCATTATCGCCTCGGGCGCCATGGCATTGATTACTGGCGAAGACCTCCAAGTCAACCGGACTTTTTATAATATGTCCCGCGGGTTTATCGGCATGATGGCAGCGCTGCCCCTCACCGTGGTGCCGCTGAGCCAGCTGGTGGGTTTCCTGCCCGCGGCCGTGACGATGTCCTTTGTCACCATCATGGTTGGCATCGTCGGCGGCCTGCTGTTACACCGCGCGCAGCCGCGCGATGTGTCCTCAGAGACAGGAATTTTGTCCATGTTGCCCGGTGGTGCCTCGCTGATGCCCGCGCTTGCCGACGAACTCGGTGCCGACTACCGCTACGTCGCCCTCACCCAATACCTGCGCCTATTGGTGGTCTCGGTATCGCTCCCGGCCGTCGTCGCGCTGCTCAATACCCCGGCCGGTAAGGGCACGGACCTCACGGTGGAAGGAGAAACCACGTGGTGGATTATCGCGTTGGTCCTTGCCATCGCGTTCCTCGGTGAGAGGGTGGGAAAGCTGCTGCACCTGCCTGCCACGGCCGTGCTCGGCCCCTTGCTGTTGACGGTGCTGGTCTCTTTCGTGCTGCCGGAGGGGCACACGCTCGAGCCGCTCTACGCCTTTAAGGTGATGGCGTTTTTGTCCATCGGTTGGGTCTGCGGCGGTGGGCTTTCGCTGCCAGCGCTCAAGGCCTTTGCTAAGCAGCTGCCTGCCACGATTTTGTTCATCGTGGTCATCATCGGCATCTGCGCGGCCACCGCCTGGCCGCTGACTAAGTGGCTGCACATCACCTACTTTGAGGCCTACCTGGCCACGAGCCCCGGCGCGCTGGAGACGGTGCTCGCGCTCTCAGCCGAGGGTGGGGCTGGGCCCGCGGTCATCGCGGTACAGCTCACCCGGCTTATTGCGGTGCTGGTCATCGCAGGCTACCTGCCGCAGCTATTGCGGCTGGCGAAGCGCCTGCTGCGCCGCTAGTTACCCAGCACGGCCTCGCGCAGGACGGACATCGGTACGGAGCCGAGGCCGAGGGCTTCGGAGTGGAACTCGCGTGCGCTCATGCCCTGCTTCTCGGCCTCGGCACGGGTTTCCTGCCACAGGCGCTGGCCCAATGCGTAGGACGGCGCTTGGCCCGGCCAGCCGAGGTAGCGATTGACCTCAAAGTTGAGGTTCGCATCATCCATGGCGGTGTTCTCACGCATGAAGGTCTTCACGTGTGCCTTGTCCCATGTGCCGGAGGTCGAGCAATCCGGCAGTTGCTTGCCCAAGTGCAGTCCGATATCTACGACCACGCGTGCGGCGCGCAGGCGCTGCGCATCCAACATGCCCATGCGGAAGCCCGGGTCATCCATGTAGCCCAGCTCGGCCATGAGCTGTTCGGCGTAGAGCGCCCAACCCTCGCCATGACCAGAGTTCCACGTCACCGCGCGGCGCCACAGATTGAGGTCTTCTTGCACCAGCGCGGAGCCTAGCTGCAGGTGGTGGCCCGGCACGCCTTCGTGGTGGACGGTGGTCAGTTCCTGCCAGGTGTGGAAGGTGTCTTGGCCTTCTGGCACGGACCACCACATGCGGCCTGGGCGGGAGAAGTCATCGCTCGGCGGGGTATAGAAGATGCCGCCGGTGCCGGCCGGATCGATGCAGCACTCGATCTCTTCTACTTCCTCTGGAATATCGAATTCCTTGCCGTTGAGCTCCGTAATAACGCTATCGGCAGTGGACTGCATCCACTCCACCAGCGCATCGGTCCCGCGCAGGGTATAGCGGTCCTCGTGGTTAAGCTTGCGCATGGCCGCGCGTACCGAGCAATCGGAGCCGTAGAGCTCGTGGGCGATCTTTTCCTGCTCCGCGCGCAGGCTGCGCACCTGGTCGAGGCCCCACTCATAGGCCTCATCGAGGTTGACGGCATCGCCCACAAAGAGCTTGGAAAAACGCTCGTAGCGCTCGCGGCCCACGGCGTCCTTGTTAGGCGCCTGGGGCTGCAGGTCATTGGAGAGCCAATCGGAGAACTCGCCAAAGGCCTCCTTGGCCTGGAGCACCTCGGCGGAGTCGGCGTCGAGGCCGAGGAATTCGAGCATCGAGTCGGCGTCGGCAAGCCGCTCGCACTGCACAATGACCTCGGAGATCTGGCGGTGCGGTGCCACCATGCCGTGTGAGGCAGCCTCCTCCAAGGAGCTGCGGTAGCCGGCCAGGGAGGTCTTCACCTTGGACAGGCGGGAGCGAATGGCATCGCGGTCCTCATCCGTCTCCTGCGGCATGAGCAGCAGGGTATCGCGGATGGTCTGGACCGGTGAGGCGATGTTGTTCAGGCAGCGCACGTCCTCGCTGTGGTGGTGCAGATCTAGTTCAAGGCATAGGCGATCGCGCAGAACGGCCGCAGTAACGTAGTCCACGTCATCAAAGTCATCCTCATCATCGGACTCATCGGTGGTGTCATCTAGGGCATCCAGGTCCGCGACCATTTCGCGGGTGCGGTCTGCGATGGCGGTGAAGTACTCGGGGGAGAAATCCTGCAATTCGCCCTCGTAGCCGTCAATCCCCCACGCGGTGGCATCGGTGGGGGAAAGCTCGGCTAGGTCGTGAACGAAGTTATCGCACGAAGCGTCCAGAAGAGAGGGCTGGCGCTTAGCGGTCTGCTCAGAACTCATAACGAGGAAGTCTATCCCTAAGTATCGGCTATAGGCCACCCGGGCGGGCTGAAGTTGCGAACTTGTTAACTAATCGTTGTCCCACTTTGTACCGGGATAGTTCCAGCGGCCGAAATCATCCAGGATATCCTGCGGTTTTTCCTTCATTACCAATGCGTCCACAAAGCGCGGCAAGATGAAGCCGGACTCGGCCATAGCGGCGTACATGGCGTAGAAGGGGCGCCAAAAATCCTCGGTATTTACTAGGCCCACCGGACCGCGGATGGTGCCCAGCTGTTGCAGGGTGAGCACCTCAGTGAGTTCTTCCAGGGTGCCAACTCCGCCGGGGAGACAAATAAAGGCGTCGGCAAGCTGCTCCATGCGCGTCTTACGCTCGGCCATGGATTCCACCACCTCCAGGGTGGTCAGGCCAGGATGGGAAATTTCCAGATCCACCAACGCCTGGGGCATGACACCGGTGACGGTGCCGCCGGCGGACAGGCAGGCCTCTGCTACCTCGCGCATCAGGCCGATGTTGCCGCCGCCGTAGACCAAGGTCAGCCCGCGTCGGGCCAGCTCCGTGCCCAATTCCTGTGCCGCCTGTGTATAGGCCGGGGAGTTTCCTGTTGCTGAACCACAATAAACCGCTACTGACTGCATGCTATCCAGCATAGGTATCTACGGCTCCACCACCACCTTTAGACCATTCGGTACATGGCGTGTTTATGAGATTAGACAAAGCAGTCTGGAATATTTATACTTCTTTTTATGATCAAACCTGGCCCAGTGTTCACGCGGCCCCGCACACCGGCCGCAAAGTGCCTCCATTTGGTGCGCCTGAACCCGATCATCACCCGGAGCGAGCTGGTGGAAGCCACCGGACTTTCCCAGCCCACCATCACGCGCGCTACTACTTCCCTACTCAACGCGGGCCTCATCCAGGAACGCACCGACCTCACCCATTCCCGCGGGCGCGGCCGGCCCACAGTGCCGCTCGAGGCGGCCGATAATGACTGGGCGCTCGGCGGAATCTCCGTGGGCACTAAGCAGACCTACATCGGCCTCTATGACATCAAGGGCCGCACCTTAAGCGAAGAAGAGTTGGCCACGCCGGTAGCAAACCTCAGCGAAGATGACTTCCTCGAACACATCATGGCCGGCATCAATCGCATGCTGACGAACCTGGACCACCGCCTGGTCTCCCTCGGCGTAACCACCTCCGGCACCGTGGATGACAACGGCCTGGTCACCGCAGAAAACCTCAATTGGCACGGCGTGGACATTGCCGAGCGCCTGCGCTTCCAGTTCGGCGTGCCCGTGGTGGTCTCCTCCGCCATCCCGGCCATCCTCGGCTCCGAGACCCAGGCGGCCGAGATTGGCACCAGCGAGCGCGTTCTGGTGCTCTTCGCGGACGATTCCATCGGCTCTGCACTCTCTGTAGAAGACGAGGTCAGCCCTATTATTCCCGTGCCGCCGACGCACTCTGCGCTTCTCGGCAATGGCGCCTCCGAACGCCTGCTGGCCACCCAGCACATCCTGGAGGCGGTCCGCCACGAGGGCGTGGAGGCCGCCTCGCTTGTCGACGCCGCCCACGTAGCCGACTCCCACCCCGCCGTCCGCACCATTTTGGACGAGCGCGCCCGCCAGTTGGGCGCCATCACCGCGGAGCTGGTCAAAGCCCACTCCCCGGCCACCGTGGTTATCGCCGGCGGCGCGTTTACCGATGACCCACAGGCCCCCAAGCAATTTGCTGCCACCGTCCGCTCCTCCGCGGGCGATGAGTTGCAGCTGCGCATGATCCCCAGCCATAAGGAGATTGTCCGCGCGGTAGCCCGCACCGTGGCCACCGACCAGCTGCTGCGCCAGCCACTGGATCTGGGCCACTCACTCCAGTGTGCTTAGCACCTCGCGTAGCGAATCGATGCCGCGAAAAAGGTGGGCATTGAGCCCGCAGTAGCGCGCGCCCTCCACGTAGTCGATGCGGTCATCAAAAAAGTGCGTATCCTTCGGCTGCGCGGAGAGCGCATCCACGGCCACGCGATACGCCTCTGGGTGCGGCTTAGCCACGCCAATATCGCAGCTAAAGGTCACCACCGCGCAGTCTTCTAGCCATGGTTGTTTTTCACGCACCTGGCCCGCCAACGTGGTGGGGATATTGGACAAGATGCCCACGCTATAGCCTTCCCCGATAAACCCCTTGACCAGAGCGACCATCTCTTGGTCCGCCTCCAATAGGCCGCGGTTTTCGCACGCTACCGCCTCCGCGACGGGAACCTCCCCCAACCCGGCGCGGGCTGCTACCTCATTCCAATAGTGGCTATCGCTAAAAATGCCGGCATCATAATCCGGCCGATAAAACCCGTAGGCCTCCCACATCGCCTCTGGATCTGGCGGCGCGAGGAGGCGCTCCAAGTCGGCGTGGCTTTCTGGGGTGGCCGGGCGCATGAGCACGCCGTACATATCAAAGAGGAGTTTGGGCATAACAAGGCCCAGTTTATGCGCGTTTAGGCGCTTGGGTCAGCACGGCCACGATCCCTACGCCGGCACCGGCCACAAAAATAGGCAGCATCGCAGGCGCCTGTTCCATCGACAAGGAAAAGATACCCCCGATTGCACCAATGAGCAGCATCCCACCGAGGCTATATAGCGAGCGCGTGACCAAGCCGCGCTTGCCCGCGGCACCATAAACTAGCAGCGCGAGCCCGGCGAATGGGCCGAGCATCAGCGCCGCTGTGGTCAAAAATACCCCCAAGGCCACGTGCGTGGACATGATTGCCGCTCCCACGATGAGAAAGAGCGCCAGAATCAAAAGTGTGATGGCGCAGAAAGCCTTGCGTTGCGTTGACATACACACAATCCTCCCACCGCACCGCAGTGCCATGGGAGGATTGCTCTAAATCTTGATGGGTTTGTTATTCACTCGGGCGGCTTAGGCAGCGCCGCCATCGGTGCGGCCAGCCAGGCGCTCATCGATGCGCAGCAGGCCAGAACCGTCATTGCCCACCAGCTTGATCTGGTCCAAAATCTCAGAAACGGTAGCCTCTTCTTCAACCTGTTCACTCAAGAACCAGTCAACCAACTGGCGGGATTCCAGATCCTGTGCCTCCAGCGCCGCGCGAGCGATGGTGCGGATTTCCTCGGATACCTTCTGCTCGTGCTCCAGGGAAGCCTGGAAGGCATCCTGCGGGGTAGCAGCCTTCACGGAGCCGACCGGAATGTCATTGAGTTCTACGCGGTAGCCACGGGAGAGCAAATGATCCGCAATCTTCTCGGCGTGCCCGCGCTCCTCGGCAGCCTGGCCGAGGAACCAATCGCGCATACCCGGGAAGGAGAGGTTATCCATCTCAAAGGCCAGCTGGGTGTAGACCATGGAAGCGCCATATTCGCTAATGACCTGGTTATTCAGCAGGGTTTGCAGTTTCTCGTCCATTGTAAAAACCTTTCTGTGCGGGGAAATTAATTAGTGCTAAACACCACACTACCGAAGATTCTCCCGCGATCCAGCAAGGCCTACTTAAGTAAACTTGCACGTCATTATGCTTTTTTAGATTGGATAACCTAAGTTAGCCAAGACAAAGCTTGCCGCCACGCGCGGGCAAAGGTCCCCTAAAAACGCAAGGTCACCGCGCGTCCCCCATCATGACACAGACTCGACTCGACGCCCGTCACAGCAGCGACCATTTGCAACCGCACACCCCGGACCATAAATGTGACTTTAGTCACCCAAGCGCCCACTAAGGCGATTAAGGCGCTGCGCGCTCGCTCCTTCCAGACCGCGGAACTCTACCTCGATGCCCCGCTCGGCGTACTTCTTCTGTACCGCATCCAGCGTCGCCACGGTAGAAGCATCCCATACCTCGGCCTCGCTCATATCCACCAGCACCTGCTGGGCGTCCAGCGTGTAGTCAAAGGCGTAGACCAAGTCATTGGAGGAGGCGAAGAAAAGCTGGCCGCGTACCGCATACTCGGCATCGCCTACTTGCTCTACCTTGACCAGGTGAGCCACGCGGCGAGCAAAGCCAATCGAGGCAGCCACCACACCGAGTACCACACCTACCGCTAAATTATGTGTCGCCAGCGTGCCTACCACCGTCACCAGCATCACCAGCGTTTCTGATAGCGGCATGAGCTTCAGCGTGCGAGGGCGAACCGAATGCCAATCCACCGTAGTTGCGGCCACGATGATCATCACTGCCACCAGCGCGGCCATCGGAATGCGGCCGACGGTCTCGCCAAAGAGCAGGCAGAGGATAAGGAGGAAGACGCCCGCGAGGAACGTCGACAAGCGCGTGCGCGCCTGGGATGCCTTCACGCCGATCATGGTCTGGCCAATCATCGCGCACACGCCCATGCCACCAATGGCCGCGGCGAGGATATTGCCCACACCCTGGCCAAAGGACTCGCGCGTTTTATCGGAGTGGGTATCCGTAATATCATCGACCAGCTTAGCCGTAAGCAGCGATTCCATAAGCCCCACCAACGCCATGCCAAAGGCATAGGGAGCAATAAGCTGCAAGGTATCCAGGTTCCATGGAATATCCGGCACGAAGAGCCCTGGCAACGAGGTAGGCAACTCACCTTGGTCCGCCACATCAGGCACCTTCCACCCAGCCGCGACCACAATGATGCTGACCACCAAGATAGTGATCAGCGGGGCGGGAATCACCGTGGTCAGCCGCGGCAGCCCCAGCATAATTGCCAGGCCAACGGCCACCAGCAGGTAGACCAACCACGGCACGTCAATAAGGTGCGGCAGCTGCGTAGTAAACATCATGATGCCCAGCGCATTCACAAATCCCGTCATCACCGAGCGCGGGATAAAGCGCATGAGCTTGGCCACACCCACCGCGGCCAATACCACCTGCATGATTCCCGCCAAGAGCACTGCGGCGACCACATAGTCATGCCCATGTTCATGCGCGAGCGGAGAGACAACCAGCGCCACCGCTCCGGCCGCGGCGGAAATCATCGCTGGCCTACCGCCGGTAAAGGCGATGGACATTGCCATCACCACGGAGGAAAACAGTCCCACCCGCGGATCCAACCCTGCGAGAATGGAAAAGCTTAAGACCTCCGGGATCAACGCAAGCGCCACCGCCAAGCCGCCGAATACCTCCTTGCGCAGGCGCGCAGGCGAAGAGAATGCGTAGCGGAAACTGGCGATGACGCTGGTCGGAGCAGGCTGTTCTTTGATCACGCCTGCACACCCTAGTGGACTTTAGGAACCTTCCTTAAATGAGCCATCTGCAGTGATTACGGGCAGCACAGACCACGCGAAGTTGATCCACTGATCGGTTTTCTTCCACGAGAAGTCCGGCTCGAAAATGGTCTTTGGCTTGGTATAAATGACGGCCGAACGCACATCATCTGCGGTCTCCTTGAGCAGGTTAACCACCAGATCCAGGGTCTTACCGGAGTCCGCGACATCATCGACTACCAATACCTTCTTGCCCTTCAGCGAATCCGTATCCAGCTGCGGGGATAAGATGATGGGCTCATCTAGGGTCTGTCCGATATCGGTATAAAACTCCACATTGATTGCGCCCATGGCCTTCACGCCAATGGCATAACCAATAGCGCCGGCTGGGATCAGGCCGCCGCGGGCGACGCCCACGATAAGATCTGGGAACCAGCCAGATTCCACAATCTGTTCCGACAGGTTACGGCTCGCCTCACCGAAGACCTCCCAGGTGAGGTTTTCCCGGTCCGGGTGGATCCAATTTTCAGTCACGATTGTGTGGCTCCTTTTGCGTCATGGGATTTCTTTGTAGTTTAACGAGCAATGCCTGCCAAAGAAAAGGCACCTACCGGAATGGAACCTCGCCCAAAGTCCGGCGCAGCTTGCGGGTGCGCAGGCGCTCCGGATTCTCAGCTAGATGCTCCATCGCGCGCACCGCGCACATCACGTGGGCTTCCTTCGAATTGGAATAGAAGGCCTGCGCCTGCGCCGGCAACTTCGGCACCGCGTGCAGTGGCAGGTCAGAGACCGAAAGAAGAGTTCCATAAGGAACGCGGTAGCGGTAACCATTGGCCGCGAGCGTGCACGATTCCATATCCACCGCCACCGCAGTGGAGGTTCGCAGCCACTCCCACAGATCCCGGTTGGTGCGCCACTCCCAATTGCGATCATCGGTGGAGAGCACCGTGCCGGTGCGCATGAGCGAATTATCGTCGCCGTACACCGCTTTTACCGCGGATTCGAGCATGCGTTGTACCTCTGGAATCGCTGGAATGGGCGAGGTCGCCGCAACCTTCTGGTCCAAGATGTGATCATTGCGCTGATAGGCATTGCCCAAAATGAGGTCACCGATGCGCATGCGTCCGTCCATGCCAGCGCAGTGGCCGATCATAATCCAGGCCTCCGGCCGCAGCACCGCCAAGCAATCCGTAATGGTCTTGGCATTCGAGGGGCCTACGCCGATATTGATCATCGTGATGCCATCGCCGCCGGCAGTAATCAGGTCAAAGCGCGGCATCTGGTACCGAGAGGTCAACGTTAAACCGTCCACATCAAGGTCCACCGCATCGTTGGGATGGATGGTCTCGCCATTGGGCAGCACCAAGGCGGTATAGCGCGAATCTTCCTTGGTCAGCTCGCGCAGACCAAACTTCACAAACTCGGTGGTGTGCATCGCGTAGTTAGTAAACAGAATGTATTTCTGTACCGTATCTACCTCAATGCCGGTGTAATGCTCGATGCGCGCACATGCGATATCGAAGCGCTGGGCGCCAAAGTGGAACAGTGGCTTTTCCGCACCGTGGAAAGCATCCCATTCGCCATCAATGATCGCGTCATTGACCTCATCTAGCGTCGGACGTGGAATGGGCCCGCGTTCTTGTGGAGCTTTACCCGTGCCCTTGATGTACTCCGGCGGGATGCGCTGGTCCGATTGGCCAACAAAGATATCGCACGGATAATTGCCCGCTAGGCGGGTCAACTGCTCGTGCAGGTAATCCCGAATAATGTGCGGCTTGGAAATTACCGCCGAGTACTTGCCTGCCTCGTTGACGTAGCCAAACGGCTCGGAACGATCGATGGGCTGCCATTTGCGGATATCCACCGTGATCTTCGGATAAACCACGTAGCGATAGTCATCCAGGTTTCCTGATTCCAGCGTCTTGCGCGCAAGCTTGCAGGAATTCTCATAGAGCTCAATCAGGCGGCTTACCGCCTCATCAACGGAGTGGACATGCTGCAGGTCGGTCATAGACGTGAGTGTAGCGGGGACTTAGCAGCACGGCAGCGGTCTGCGCTTTTCATTCCTTCTTTTCCTCAAGGCTTCGGCAATATGGCTGCTGATACCATTGCCAAAAAGAAAGGCGCACGAAAGCCAACGAACCAAAACGATATCCGTTACATGGAGGCAGAAGTGCGTACGGTAGTCAGCGATACAATTCCACCGAAGAAGGTTTGGGGTAGCGCTCCATGAGAACTCCCGCGAAGCCCCTGCTGAGATTCACCTCCCACCACGCGATGATGAGGCGCGGACTATGAGTTCCCATGACAACCGTCGATACGAACGTCATTTCAGAGGCCATGAAGTTCGAACCCCGTATTCGGCAAGCAGATTGCCACGGTTAACTCGCAAAGAACTGCGGTCCGCCGGACCCTATCGGCGCACTGCACCACGAGAAATATATGCGCCTCTGCCGACACAGGCATCCTGCCTTTGATCCGTGAGATTCTTAATTCTCATTGTCGCTAGGCTTAGGGAAAGATAAGGCTCTCGCTCCGATACTGCAGAAGATTCCTAATAAGACTACGAATAGCGCCCCCAATAAGATTCCCGTGGAGGAGGGCAAAAGTAGGCCACCTACTGCGGAGCCAACAGCCGAACCCAGATAATTCGCGGACGCATTAGCAGCAACGGCAGTCGCACCTTCATCAGGATTTGCACTGAGCATCGAATGCTGTTGCGGCGCCATGGAAGACCATCCCAAAAGCCCCCATGCAAAAAGACACACCAGTGCCACCATACGGCTCGAGGGAAATAGCAACAACAGTACAAAATCAGCAGCAAGCAAAACGATGATTATGGTCGTTAGCTTGCGAGAACTATCTACCTTATCGAGCACCCGCCCGATTCCAAATGCACCAACTGCACCGCCAATTCCCCAAATCCACATGCCAGGAATGGTGTCTACCTGCACTCGTTCGAGCACCACGGAAATATAGGTATACAGTCCCAGCGAACCGACTCCCACGAAGAAAGTAACCAAGACCGTTAGAAAATTATCCACCCGACCAATGATTCGGAGTCGCTGCCCTAGCGAGGAAGAAGGCACAGCTGGTACAGCACTCGTTTTACGTATCGCTATACCTGCCAACGCCGCCATGCCAACCACCGATACCAATGCAATGGCAGCCCGCCAGCCTAACTCCTTGGCCACTCCCAGTCCCGCTGGTACACCCGCAACAGTTCCCACCGCCAAACCGGCTAGCACCAATGACAGCGCACGTCCGCGACGCTCCGCTGTGACCGACATGCCCGCTACCGCTGCGGACAATGGCGAATAGATTCCCGCTGCCGCACCTGCAATCAGCCGCGAAACTATAAAAACACTCACCGTAGGGGATACAGCGGTCACAACATTGGCCAGAGAAAACACAGCAATAGCGCCCAGCAGCCCATTTCGCGGATCCTTGCCCGCCCTACCCGATAATAGTGGGCCGCATACCGCGTAAGCACCGGTAAAAGCGGTAACACCTAGGCCAATCACGCTGCCACTTGCACCCAAGTCTTCGGCAATCTGAGGCAGCAGCCCAGCAATAACATACGCATCCAACCCGAGTGCTACGCTGCCCAAAACTAACGGCCATAGCTGTTTAAGCATTAGAAATCACCATGTCGAGCAAACCTGGAAAGCACTCGTCTAGATCGGCTCGGCGCAAAGAGATGACACAAGTGCGCCCCTGGCTTCTTGTCCACGTCACACCGGCTTCACGCAGCTGCCGAGTGTGGTAAGTCAGGGTCGACCGAGGCAGGTCGTCAGCAAGCGTCAAGCTATCGTGCTCCTCGCCGTCCGCTAAGCGCTTGACCATTTCCAACCGGATGGGATCACTTACTGCAGCCAATACACGGACGAATTCTAAATCCTCGGTGGCCGGATGCTCATAATTTCGTGGGCTCATTCCAACTCCAATCGTGCAAGATTTCTTGAACGATTAGCCACACTAAGCCATTCGAGATATTCGTGCAAGATTTCTTGCATAAACGAAGGCCCGCCGACAGCACATCGGCGGGCCTTCTCCCCATGACTAATCTCTCGGCGCCCAAGGAGGGAGTGGAGCGCGCCCTCCTGTAAGCACCGCCCGTGATTAGGCAAGCCTAAGTTTATAAACCTTTCGTAGGATGGTCAAGGGTTTGCCCATAAATTTCTTCACCATTGGCTAAAACACAGTTAACCTGCAATAACGAGTACAATCCGGAACCATGGCTGAGTTGAAATCCACTATTTCCGAACAACTCCGCAAATTCTGGCGTGCCAACGAGAAGGAATTGACCGATTCCCCGCGTCGCGGCGTCGCCTCCCCTGCCGAGGCCACGGCACTGCGCGAGGAAGTCGCCGCCGAGATTGCGGACCTCATCAAAGCCCAGAAGGTCAAGACCAGCCCCGGCGATACCGCCCTCGATGCCGATGCCGCCGCTACCCTGCCCCTTGGCGCGCGCATCAAGCCGCGCGGAATCTTTGAAGATGCCTGGGGCGCGCGTCCCACCGCGCAGCGGCCCTGGCCGGTCATCCTCATCCACGGCACCTGCGACACCAAGGGTGTATGGCAGATCCTCGGCAATGAACTGCGCCAAGACGGCTGGGCCGTTTTCGCTCCTGATTACGGACGCCGCGCCACCCAACCCCTCGCGGAGTCCGCGAGGGAGCTTGGCGCCTATATTGATGCCGTGCGCGCAGTCACCGGCGCGGACAAGGTCATCCTCATCGGCCACTCCCAGGGCGGGCTTCTTGCCCGCCATTGGATGCGTATGGAGGGAGGCGCCGAAAACGTCCTACACCTGATGTGCATTAGCGCGCCGAATCACGGGACCACCTATGGCGGAATCGCCAGCCGCCTCATCCGCACTCCGCGCCAAGAAGCGGTGCTGCGCTCCATCATCGATGGCTGGTTTGGGCCGGCGGGCATGGACCAGGTCGTCGGCAGTGAAGCCCTGCGCGAAACTAACCGCGATGGCGATCTGGAATCCGGCGTGAGCTATACCTGCATTGCCACGCGTTCCGACGCCGTCGTTGTCCCGCCCGAAACCTGCTTCCTCGACCCTCGCGGCGCCGCAGAGGGCACGGTCCGCAATAGTTATGTCCAGGACTTTGACCGCCGCGCGATGGTCATGCATGAGGATATGCCGATGGATAAGCGCGTTCGCGCGATCGTGCGCACCATTTTGGAACTGGTGGAGACTATCCCACGCTAGTTAAAGCTCCAGCTCATCGAGGATTGCATCAAAGGCCGGACCTACCTGTGTGCGCCACAGTGTATCCACTTTCTGATCGCCCCGGCCGGGCCCGCCATTGATGACGGCCACGCGCTTGCCCTGGTTCTTTGCCTCCAGCACAAAGCGGTACCCGCTCATAACCGCCAGCGAAGAACCAGCCACCAACAGCGAGCGCGCTTGGCCCAACACAGCAAAGGCGGCATCACGGCGCTCCGCCGGTACAGGCTCGCCAAAGTAGACGACGTCCGGCTTCAGCAATTCAGAACCACAGCGCTCGCATCCGGCCATGCGAAACGCTGCCACGTCGCCCTCCTCTAGCGTCACGTCACCGTCCGGATTCACTTGGTCCGCCTCCACTACAAGGCGTTCTAGGTACCCCGGATTTGCTGCGGCTAAGCGCGCGTCGAAATGCGGCCGCGCCTCTCGATAACCACACATCAGGCACACGACGGTTTCCATATCGCCGTGCAACGCCACCAAGTTCGTGGCCCCTGCCTGTTTATGCAGGCCATCCACGTTTTGGGTAACCACGCCATTGATCAGTCCGGCGCGCTCCAGTTCCACCAGCGCATAGTGCGTGCGATTCGGCACCGCAGAATCCATGACCCGCCACCCCACAAAGCTGCGAGCCCAATACCTATGGCTCGCGGCCGGGTCGTGGCGAAATTCCTGATAGGTCATCGGCCGGTGCCTACTGAGCGAGCCGCGCGGGCCCCGATAATCCGGCACGCCCGATTCCGTAGACACCCCAGCCCCAGTCAGCACCATCACTGGGCCCTCGCGCAGCTGCTTGACGACGTCCCCTAAGGCCTTCCCCTCCTCTGTATGCGGCGCCGATTCCTCTACTACTCGGGCGATCGAGCGCAGCGCGGACTGGTGAGCAAGGGAGACGGCTGGTTCCATGCTCCCGATGCTAGCTTTCAGGCAAGTGCTCTACATATAGCCACTCCGAATCCAGATCCCCGTGGCGCGAGCACGTAGTGTGCCAGCCATCGGGGCGTACCTGGGCCACCATGCGGCGGCCACAGATTTGGCAGTAGCGCGGCACATCGAGGCCAGCGGCAGCAGCTGGGTGCAGCGTGAAGACATCCTCGATTGGCTTACCGGTGTTCGGATGGAAGATGGGCTCTTCCCCGGAAAGGACGGCAGCAGCCAATTCAGACGTCGGTTCGGATAAACCAGCCACTACAGGGCCTTGATCGGCAGATCGATGCGGTTCAACATGTCCACATCCTTTTCAATCTGCTGGCCCAGGGTGGTCAGGTAGTTGCCGGCGATAATGGCGTTGATACCGCCAAGGAGGCCGCGCTCCGTGCCGTCGTCGCCAAGCGAAAGCTCGCGACCACCAGCAAAGCGCAAGGTGGTAGACGGCATAGCCAAACGGAATGCCGCCACGGCGCGCAGGCCCTCACCCAGCGGAACCAGCGGGCGATCCGCAAACGGGGTGCCTGGGCGCGGGTCAAGGAAGTTCATCGGTACCTCGCACGGGTCAATTTCTGCCAGCTGCGCGGCGAATTCGGCACGCTGCTCCAAAGACTCGCCCATGCCGATGATGCCGCCGCAGCACACTTCCATACCTACCTCGCGCACATAGTCCAGGGTCTGCTTGCGCTCCTCCCAGGTGTGGGTGGTGACCACATTGGGGAAGAAGGAACGGGAGGTCTCCAGGTTGTGGTTATAACGCTGCGCGCCCATATCCTTCAGGCGCTGCGCCTGCTCGCGGGTCAGAGTGCCCAGGGAGCAGGAAATCTCGATATCAACGGCATCATTAATCGCGGCAATCGCCTCGCCCACCTGGTCCAGCAGACGATCGTCCGGGGACTTCACTGCGGCGACGATGCAGAACTCAGTAGCACCGGTCTTGGCGGTCTTCTGCGCTGCCTCCACCAGTTCAGGGATGTTGAGGCGCACGGCACGCACTGGGGACTCGAAGAGACCGGACTGAGAACAAAAGTGGCAGTCTTCTGGGCAGCCGCCAGTTTTAATGGAGATAATGCCTTCCACCGATACGTCTGGACCACACCACTTCAGGCGGGTCTGGTGAGCGATATCAGCGATCTCCTCCAATTGGGAATCCGGAACTTGCAGTACCTGCAATAGCTCTTCCTGGTTGAGGCCTTTGCCTTGCTCCAGGGCTTTTTCACGGGCGATGTCAACGATACTCATGGTGCTAAACCCTACTTGAACAGCGTTCAGGTTTGGCTAAAACCGCATATGATTTTGTACGGAACTACCCTCAGGGGCATGACGCTTTATGATGACACCCTCTCCCTCCTCCAAGAACTTATCCGCAATGCCTGCGTAAACGACCTCACGCCGGATTCCGGCCACGAGGTGCGCAATGCGGATAGTCTGGAGAAATTCTTCGCGGGCGAAGACGTACAGATTGAGCGCTTCGAATCCCACCCAGGTCGCGTTTCCATCGTCGTGACCGTCCCCGGCGATCCAGAAAAGGAACCGCTCACCCTCATGGGGCACACGGACGTCGTCCCCGTCGACGAGCCCAAGTGGACCAAACCGCCCTTCGAGGCACTCATCGAGGACGGCAAACTCTACGGGCGCGGTTCCGTAGACATGCTGTTTATTACCGCCACCATGGCAGCGGTTACCCGCGAGGTCGCCCGCGCCGGTAACACGGGCGGCACCCTCGCCTTTGTGGGTATGGCCGATGAGGAGGCCCGCGGCGGGCTCGGCGTGCGCTTTATGTCCGAGAACCACCCCGATGCCTTTTCGTGGAAGAACTGCTTGTCCGAAACCGGCGGCAGCCACCTGCCCGGCGCGGTGGGCTTCAACGTGGGCGAAAAGGGCGCCGGCCAGCGCCGCCTGCACGTGCATGGCGATGCCGGCCATGGCTCGACCCCGTATGGCAAGGACTTTGCCATCGTGAAAATTGGTGAGGTAGCCCGCCGCATCGCCGCCGCTGAGCCGCCCACAGCCTCCAATGAAATCTGGGAGGGCTTCGTGCGCACCTTCAAGTTTGATCCCCAGACCGAGCAGGAGCTTATCGACGGCACCGGTGACTACTCCAAGTTCGGCAACCTCGACGCCTACGCGCACGCCTTTAGCCATACCACCATCGCCGAGACCGTCCTGCGCGCCGGCGGCGCCATCAACGTGTTGCCTTCACATGCCTACCTGGAAATGGACGTGCGCCCCTTCCCCGGCCAGACCCAGGAGGATCTGGATGACTTCCTGCGCAACGCGCTTGGAGACATGGCCGATGAGGTAGAAATCGAACACCTCATTACTGAAGATGCCACCCAATCCTCCACCGATACCGAGCTGTGGCGCGCCATTGAGGCCACCTCCAAGGAATTCTTCCCCGACAAAGCCGTTGTCCCTGTTCACGCCACCGGCGGCTCGGACCTGCGCTTCGCCCGACGCAAGGGTGGCAATGCCTATGGCTTTGCCATGCACGCCGAGGGCCGCGATATGGCCAGCGCCAATTCCCAGCTGCACAGCCACGACGAGCACCTTTACTTGGAGGACCTCGAGCTCACCGTGCGCGCCTACCGCAGCCTGGTCAATCGCTTCCTAGGCCTGTCACAGGCATAACAAGTGTGGCAAGATGTCTGGCATGAGCTTTGCACGTAAGTCCGCGCTGCTATCTGCAGCTACCGCCCTGACCGTAACCCTCGCCGCCCCTGCCGCTGCCCATGCCGACGCCGTTGATAACCTCCTCGCCAAGATGCCTGCCGGCCAGATTTCCTGCTCCCAGGCCAAGCAGTACTGGACCAACTCCGCTGATTACAACCAGAAGAAGTCCCAGGCCCTCGCCGTTGCCACCGTGCACCCACGCGGCAACGAGGTCCGCGACGCCATCGGCCGCATGGACGAAGCTATTGCCCGCTGTGGCCTAAACGGCACCACTGGCCAGGGCAAGCCGGTCAACACTGGCGGCCAACGCGGCAATGCTCCCGCACCAAAGCCGGCTCCGGCACCGGCGCCAGCCAAGAACGCCAAGGTCATCGAGCTGGGTACCATCCCGGGCCAGCCGACTGTCGACGTCCCCTTCTTGGGCCAGACCTTCCGCATCCCGGATGCGGCCAAGATTGCCCAAAACGCTGTATCTCAGTTCCAGCTGCCGCAGATTCCGCAAATCCAGCAGCTACAGCAGCTGTCTTCTTTCTAGCGGTCTAGCTGAAAATAGATCCCGGCATGCGCGCTGCAGCCGGGATTAAATTTATGCCCGCAGTGGGGACAGGCAGGCGCGGCGGCATAAGCGTGGTAGTTCATTTCGGTGCGGCAGGCGCCGCAGAGGACCGAGGGGGCGTCGACAAGCATGGGCCCAAACTCATGGTCAGTGAGCTCGGCGTGGCACAGCGCGCAAGCAAAATACTTCCCGCAGCTGGCGCACTTATTGGCCACCACGTCCAGCGGGGAATGCCAATGCTTGCACCGGCCTTGCGCATCAATCGCGCCGTGAATCTTCATGGCCGTCAGCATACGCGCCACCCTGTTGCCACTGCTGCTTCTTTTCTTCAGACTTCTTAGCATTGCGCACTGCCTGAATGCCCACCACAATGGCAATGATGATCGGAACCCACACCTTGCTGTAGTCCATCAAGAATACGAGCCAATCGGGCGGATCAATGTCAATATTGAGGTCAATATTCGGCACGGGCAGCTCAATCTGCGGCAACTCCGGCACCGGGAGCGCGATATCCGGCAGGTCGATATCCGGCAGCTCCCAGTCCGGCAGTAACCGGGCCAAGATGCGGCTAATGATCGGGCCGAGCACAATCACGCCAATGGCCCAGCCGGACTTTCCCAGGCCACCCAAAAGCGGATACAGCACCCGCTTGAAGGAGCTTTCCTCCATGGCCTTGCGGCGCTTTTCTCCCAATGAGCCGGCCGGCGGATCGAGGGCGACTGCCTCCTCGCCATTGCGGTAGTACACATCTAAAAGCTCGCCAAAAGGAGAGGCTTGGATATCTAGGTAAGGCTTGGTCCGCGGTGCGGAGTTCTCGAGCAGGGTGAGGTCTTTTTCAATCTTCTTTTTAAGCGAATACCGACCCGCACGCGGCCGATCGTGTCGGCTGCGTACCTGACCGTTCACCACAATCTGCAGGCGTGGGCTGGGATTCTTCCGCCACAGCTGAAGGCGCTTCGACAGCGAAGCATCGCCTGGCACCGGGGTATAGTCCTTCGCCTTTTTTGGCCACTCACCTAGCTCAGCGAACTCGGCATCGTATCCGCGCTGCACCTCAATGGTGCCCACCTCGGGGTGTTCTAGGCGCCACGTCTCCATTAGCTCTTCCCCGCCTTGGAGCCCACCACTGCACCCAGCTTGCTCGCGGCCCATGCCAGAAAGACAAGCACCGGGAGGTAAATCCACGTTCCCTCATTGAAATACAGGGACATGGCGGCAAAATAGGCCAGGCCTGCCACACTGAAGATGGTCCAGGAGGCGCGGAAAGTGGCGCCGTCGACAAGAGCAATGATCACCGTCAGCACGGCCATGAGGATAAGCAGGGCAAGGCCGGAGACAAGGTGATAGATGGCGGGCGGCAGTCCAACGAAGACCGCGACCATGGCGATGGGCGCCCACCATTGCCACCAGACGCGGCTGGGCTCGTCTTTCGTTTCCGCTTCTTCTTCTAGCTCCTCAAACACGCACCCAACCTATCACAGGGCTTGGCAGAGCTTATGGGGAAGAAATCCTCCCTATGGCCGGCTTAATCCTCCCCGCGGAGGATACCGCGCTGAGCAGGGCATACCTAGCGTTGAGTACATGAAAAGCACACCACTCATCCTCGCGGCGGGCGTGATATTTGGTGCCATCTACGGCACCAATGCGCTCCTGCCAGACATGTATGACAACCCCACCTCTGAGGTGCAGGCCGGCCAGGCCCGCATCCCCGGATTATCCTGCACGGAGGAAGAAGGCTCCACCGGCAGTGAACCACGCTGGGACTGTGACGGCACCCAGATCCGCGCTAAAGAAGTCGGCGTACAGGACAAAGACCAAGCCACCCGACGCTACCTCCGGGCAATGGGTGAAGGTACGGCCATGCCGGAAGGAGACATCGACCGTGACGGGGATAAGCGCACGCTTAGCGATGGCGACCTCGTAGCCATCAGCGTCGAGGGCGATGGCCCCACCACGTTCCTCTCCCTGCGCGGACCGCGGGCTGAAGAACTTGCCCAGGAGGTAGAAAAGGCATGAAGAATCTATACTGGCTATCAATAGCTTTCGGCCTGGTAGTTTCCGGCTTTTTCTTGGCCGATCGCCGGTTTACCGAGGTTGGGCTCATCGGTGCGCTCATCTGCGCTGGCCTGACACTCGGTCTGGGATTCTGGTGGTTTAGGCCGCGGCCGATATGGCAAGGCATCCTGTGGGGTGCGCTCGCCCCGCCGGTGGTGGTTAGCCTCGACAATCAGATGGTGGGAATCTCGGACAAGCTGGGGATCACCCACCTAGACGCGGCCTTCCACTCACCACTTCCGGAAGAAACCATCAAGCTCCTCGGCGTTGTCATTATTATTGCAGCCTTCAAGAACGTGCGGCATCCCTACCAAGCCGCCGCGATCGGAATGGCGGTAGGCCTTGGTTTTGACGCCATGGAAAATATTCCATTCCTCCTGGGCGCGACCATCAATAACCTGGATGGCGATCTCTGGGGCGCCGTTATTACCGGTACCGGGCGAATCCTCACTGGTGCCTTTAGCCATGCAGTGTATACGGGGGTTGCGGCGTGGGGCGTCGGCAAGCTCTACGCGGGGGCACGCCACGGATACTGGCAGGTGGCCGGATTCTGGCTGGCCGCTATCGCCCTGCATACCCTGTTCAATGCCTCGCTGATCATTACGGGTGATTGGCCGGTGACCTTTTTCCTTACCGCTCTCATTACGTGGACACTGATTATCTGGGGCCTGCGTTTCATACGCAAGCAAGAGAAGAAATATGCGGCACAAAAAAGCGAAACTACTCTACCCACCAAGGATCCAGAATATAGCTCTTGAGCTGTGTAAATACGAAGGAAGAGGCTCGTGTCCGAGGGGTGTTATAAGGTGTGAATCGTACACAAGTTCACACGATTATTTAGGTACGATGCGCCATGGAAGAACCCTACTTTTCCACGACCAACACCGACGACCCCACCACACGCTTAGCCTTTGAGATGCGAAAAGCGGAATACGAGTTCTGGGTAAACCAAGTCCCAGATCTCGATTCTGATTTCGAATTAGTCACCAACTCCCTCTACCGCACCACCGGCGTCAATGAAGGCCGGATTGGCCATATCCTCATGGCGCTGCACCGCTTGGAGGAGCTGCCTGAGCTCCAAGCGCTGCAGCACCGTCTCTATCACTTGGACCTCGACCGGATTATTGCCATCAATAAGTCGCTCAACCGCTTGGGCAATCCGACGCCAGAGGTGGTGGCGCGCATCGATGAGCAGCTCACCGCCTACCTCACCCCTACCCGGCCGAACCAGGCCATGCGTACGCAGGCGCAGATCAAGCGCAAACTCAACGAGCTCATCAACCTCGCCGATGACACATTGGCCGTCACCCAGGGCCCCACCCAGCCGCGCTACACCATGGAAAATTGGGGCGATAACACCTCGGCGGTGACCTTGAGTGCGGACCCGGCGGTTATCGCGAGCGTCGATAAGTGCGTCCGGCAGACCGCGCTGGAGCTAGATTGCTCGCTTGCCGACGCCGCCGTTGCACTCCTCACCGGCCGTACCCAAGCCCCCGAAATCATCCTCAACGCCTATAAAGCCACCGACGTGCCCAATTCCCCAGCGTTTATTGAATCCGTGGGCTGGCTCGACCCGGCGCGGTCGAATGCGCTGCCCTACACCAAAATCCGGGAGATGGACCCTAACCACGAGGTCAAGGGCTACGTCACTCCCGCGTCCATGGCTGCGTACCTGGAAGGATTTGACGGTACCTGCCGTTATCCCGGCTGCAATCGCCCGGCCACGGCCTGCCAGAAGGATCACCGCATCAACCACGCGGATGGCGGGCCGACCACCCCGGCAAACCTCGCCTGCTTATGCCAGCACCACCACAATGTGAAGACCGATGGTCGTGCTTTCTACGTCATGGACCCACATACGCGCGACATCATCTGGCTTTTTGAGGATGGCACGTGGACAGCCACCGAGCCATCCGGCCCGCTGGCGCCCAAGAACAAAAACTGGGTGCAGACCTTCGCCCAAACCATGACCGCCCACCGCGCTCGCGCCTACGAGGAAGCGCAAGCACTCATGCGCCAGCAGAAAACCACCCCTAGGGAGGAGGAATAATTCCACCAGCTGCCCTACAGTGGCTGGCATGACGCAAAATTTATTCACACTGGATGAGCTCGTAATTACCCAGACCAAATCCTTCCTCAATGATCAGTTCATGATCACCGATCTAGACGGCACTCCTGTGGGCACTATCCTGCAATCCACCAGTCTCAAAGACATGGTGTTTAAATCCTCTCGAAGCTTGGAGGTTGCCATTACGGATGCTGAAGGCAACCCGCTACAGACGGCCATGACGATTTCGGATCCGCCGAATTTTCTGCGGGATACCTATGAGGTGCACTTGCCGGGAATCGAAAAGCCCATGGCCGTCATTACCAAGCGTTTCTCCATGCTCAAGACAAAGTTGGACTTGACCATGGAGGGCTTTGCCGACGTCGAAATTCACGGCGACTTCTGGGATTGGAATCTTTCCATCACTTCAGAAGATCGCCTGCTTGCTGACGTCTCTAACGAATGGACTGGCATGGGTAATTTCTTCATGGGCAAAAACACGTATCGCCTGCGCATCACGCCGGGCCTCAATGAGCAACATCACGCCGCCATCATCGGCGCCGTGATGAGCATGGATATGCTGCGCACTAAGCAGAAGAACAGCGACTAGAAGGTGTTGTTGCAAAGTTGGGCGGAGAGCAGCGAAGACTCAGTTTCTCATTCCCTGATGGCCGCTGCGTGTGGGCGTTGTTAGGCCGTCTCGAAGACCCGGTTGACGATCACCGCGTCCGGGTTCGGTTGCCCGTAGGCAAACATCACGCCTTGCCCTTTCCGCAATGAGTACATCGCCTCCATCCCTTTCGGCCCGGGGATCCGCTTCAGCCGACCATGGTCGCCTTCCAGGATGGTGTTGAGGTATTTCACCTGCCGGTGTTCCACTATTGGCAGGCAGATTCCCTCTGACTTCAACTCGGCGATTGCCCTGGCTAGGGAGGGCGCTTTATCGGTGTTGAACACTCTGGGATACCCGGCTGACGCATTGGATCTGACGGCCTTGGCCAGGAAGCGCTTCACTGCGGCCACCTGCCGCCGACCCGGATATAGGTCTCATCCACCCGCCAGGAACTAGCCTGCTAGTCAGGTACCTGCCGGTACCACCGTGTTTGCTTGTCCAGCTCAGGGGCGTATTTCTGGACCCAGCGGTAGATCGTGGTGTGATCGACCGGCACGCCCCGCTTGGTCATCATTTCCGCCAGATCGCGGTAGCTCACCCCGTAGCGGCAGTACCACCCACTGCCCACAGAATGATGCCACGGGGAGAAATGACGACCGGAAAAGATACCCATAGCTGTGACTATTTCACGTCACTCTTCCTACTGCCCCAACTTCGCAACAGCACCTTTCAGGGTCATATGGGGGCAATGGAGAGAAGTGGTGGATCAGTGGACGGCGGCGGATGCCGAAGTAGGCGTGGCGTGTTCCTCTTTCGACTCGGTCGGAGCCAGGTGAGCCGGATCCAGATCAATGCGGCGCAACAGCTGGGCGTTCAGGGCCACCACGATGGTCGAGGCAGACATCAAGATCGCGCCCACGGCCGGGGACAGCACGAACCCGATCGAGGCGAGCACTCCGGCGGCCAACGGCACGGCGAGGATGTTGTAGCCAGAGGCCCAGATCAGGTTCTGGATCATCTTGCGATAGCTGGCCTGGGACAGCTCAATCATCGACAGCACTGCCCGCGGGTCATCACTTGCTAGGACCACCCCGGCAGATTCCATGGCCACATCCGTGCCGGCACCGATGGCGATACCGACGTCCGCGCGGGTCAGAGCGGGGGCGTCATTGACACCGTCACCGACCATGGCCACGCTCAAACCCCGGTCCTGCAGCTGCGTGACCTTGGTGTCTTTGTCTTGGGGCAGGACCTCGGCGAAGACCTCATCAATGCCTAGGTCCTGACCAACCGCCTGGGCCACCTGCTGCGCGTCGCCGGTGATCATCGCGACCTTCACCCCGCGGTCCTGCAGGGCTTTCACGGCGGCGCGGGATTCGGGGCGGATCTTGTCCTCGACGGCCACCGCACCGATGATCTGACCGTCGCGGACAATATGGAGCACACCGGCCCCACGCCCGGTCCAGGCGCTTGTGGTGTCGGTGAGCTCGGCCGGGGTGGTGAGGTTGAACTCGCGCAGCATGTTCGGCCCGCCCACGAGGATCTCAGCGCCATCGACAGTGGCCCGGACCCCTCGGCCGGAGGCGGCGCTGAAACCAGTTGCACGGATTTGCCGACGGGAGGCCTCGGGATGGGCGGCCGCGGCTGCCACGATGGCGCGGGCCACGGGGTGCTCGCTGTCGGCCTCCGCGGCGGCGGCTAGAGCCAGCAGCTCGGCCTCGGTGACGCCGACAGCTGCCGCGACACCGGTGACCGCGTGCGCACCCTCGGTCAGGGTGCCGGTTTTGTCGAAGAGCACCACGTCGATGGTGCGCATCCGCTCGAGCGCCATCCGGTCCTTGATGAGCACCCCGGATTTCGCAGCCCGCTCGCTGGAGATCGCAATGACCAGAGGAATCGCCAGGCCCAGGGCGTGCGGGCAGGCGATGACCAGCACCGTGACTGTGCGCACCACGGCATCGTCCGGGCTGCCGATGATGGTCCACACCACCGCGGTGATCAGAGCGGAGATCAGCGCGAACCAGAACAACAACGCCGCCGCCCGATCCGCCAGGGCCTGGGCCCGGGAGGAGGACTCCTGGGCGTCGGCAACCATGCGTTGGATCCCGGCCAGGGCGGTGTCCCCGCCGGTAGCCTCCACCCGGATGCGGACGGTGTTGTCGGTGGCCACGGTACCGGCGACCACCTTGTCACCGGTGTCGCGGAAGACGGGACGGGATTCGCCGGTGATCATCGCCTCATCGAATTCGGCGGCTCCGTCGAGGATGGTTCCGTCAGCCGGCACCCGGGCACCGGCCCTCACCAGCACGACGTCGTCGACGACCAGCTCGGAGATGGCCACGGTGCGGGTGGTCCCGTCGATGACTTTCTCGGCCTCATCCGGCAGCAGGGCAGCCAGCGCATCAAGCGCGGAGGACGCGGCCCCGAGAGCGGACATCTCCAGCCAGTGGCCCAGCAGCATGATGGTCACCAGCAGGGCCAGCTCCCACCAGAAGTCCAGCTCAAAACCGCCCAGCCCCAGAGTGGTGACCCAGGAGGCGACAAACGCCACGGTGATGGCCATGGCGATCAGGAGCATCATCCCGGGTTGGCGGGATTTCAGTTCTTTCCATCCGCCCTTGAGGAAAGGCGTTCCGCCGTAGACGAAGATGATCGTGCCTAGCACCGGGGGGATCCAGGTGGATCCGGAGAATGCCGGGAGGTGGTAGCCGAGCAGGTGGGCGACCATGGGGCTGAAAATAACGACGGGAATGGACAGAATCAGAGACCACCAGAAGCGGTCCCGAAACATTGCGGTGCTGTGTCCGGCGTGTTCGCCGTGACCATGCACGTGGTGGTCTTCGTCCAGGGCGGAGTGCGGGTGATCGTGGGGCATCGCCTGGCCGTGGGTGTCGGGATCTGCGTGGTGTTCGTGGCTGGCATGATCTGGGTGGTGGGTGTGGTCTGTTTCCGGAGCGGGGTGATCACCATGGTGATCACCGGAATGGTGGGGAGTGCTCATGACGTTCCTTTCGCTCAACCCGGTCGGGATCGAGATGATGGGTAAGACTGATCAGGATAAGACGGTGTAGCCGGCCTCCTCGATGGCCCGGCAAACCATCTCCGGAGGTACGACACCGGTGACCGTGACGGTGGAAACTCCACCAGCAGCGAGATCAATCTGGACGTCGTCGACCTGGGGGAGGGCCTGAAGGGCCTGGGTCACGCTTTTCGCGCAGTGCCCGCAGGTCAGGCCGGTGACCTGGTAGCTAGGGGAGGACCCTCCTGCTGACGAGTCGCTGGCGGCAGGGATGGAGGCGGTGTCGGCACGTGAGGCAGGTCCGCAACAGCTGCAGCCGTGGGAGGCCATCGGCAAGAGGCGGGGCGGGGAGGTGATCATGGGAAAGCTCCTTCGGTTCGGTGGGGTGCGGCGATGCCGCTCTCTAGCGCATACCCCCCTGGGGCATATTCCCTAGCGTATACCCCCCCGGGGTATATTTTCAAGGGGTGAAGGGCACGGCCCTCACGCGGGGCAGGGTGTGGTCACCGAGCAGCCTCGTCACTGTCGGGAGGGGACAGCGGGAGGCGGAGGGCAAACACCGCTCCGCGACCGGGTCCGGGGGAGGTGGCGGTGAGAGTGCCGCCGTGAGCCTCGATCAATGCCTTGGAGATGGTCAGACCGATACCGGCCCCGCCGTTGTCCCGGCTGCGGGCGGCATCCCCCCGGTAGAAGCGTTCGAAGATGTGTCCGAGCTGGTCAGGCGGGATGCCCTCGCCGTCATCGGCGACGTGGATGAGCGCGGTGGACGCCCCCTGTCGGTGGACGCTGATCCGGACCTGCCCGCTGGCCGGGGTGTGCCGTAGCGCGTTCGACAGGAGATTGCTCATCACCTGGCCGAAGCGTTGCCGGTCCACGAGCACCCGGGCGGTGTCCGTAATGGTCTCGACCTGTAAATCGACGCCTTTGTCAGCATAAGCTTCCCCCGCGGCAGCAGCGGCGGTATGGAGCAGATCCCCGAGCCCTTCCTCCGCCAGGTCCAAATCGATCCGGTGTTCCTGGGCCCGGGAGACATCGTCGATGTCTTCCATCAACCGGGTCAGGCGGGTGAGTTGGTCAGCCATGATCGTGTGGGTGGCATTATTCCAGTCCACGACCCCGTCCTGGAGACCATCGAGGTAGACCGTGAGCACCGATAAGGGGGTGCCCATTTCGTGGGCCAGATCAGAGAGCATCTGGCGGCGGACCTGTTCGGTGTGTTCCAGCCGGTCGGCCATGGTGTTGAAAGCATGCGCCAGGGTGGTGACCTCGGGGCCTGCTTCTCCGGCGGGCACGCGGATACGGGAGTTGCCGGCCGTCAGGCTGGTAGCGGCGTGGGTGAGATCCTGCAGGGGAGTGCGCAGACGACGCGATAACCACAGGCTGGCCAGCAGGGCGCTGATCAAGGCGGTGGGCAGGGCGACGGCCAGGGTGATCAGGTTGGCGCCCCGGTAGGCCTGCTCGGCATGGAACAGCTCCAGCGAGGGGTCCTCCCGGCCGGTCATCAACATATGATCATGGAACAGGGTCGGACCCACCATCGTGGCCACGGCCGCGGCCACCAGCAGGCTAATCACCACGACCAACACCTGGGCGGCCAAGAAGCGGAAGGTCAGGCCGGGTCCGTGATTCATGGCTGCCCCACCCGGTAGCCCACGCCACGCACGGTGTCGATAAACCCCCGGCCCCGGGTGTCGGTGCCAAGCTTGCGACGCAAGTGGCCGATGTGGACATCGACGATACGTTCATCACCGACCCAGGTGGTATCCCAGACCTCGGTGACCAGGTCGTGGCGGGTCAGCACCTGGCCGGGGCGCACGGCCAAGGCAACCAGCAGCTCGAACTCCGTGCGAGTGAGCTCCACGGTCGTCTCCCCCACCCGCACCTCATGGGCGACGGGGTCAAGGATGAGGTCACCAACGATCAAGGGGGTGGTCACCTGCGGTGGGGTGATGCTGGTGCGCGGGCGGCGCAACACCGCATGCACCCGGGTCACCAGTTCCCGGATGCTAAAAGGTTTGGTGATGTAGTCATCCGCCCCCAGGGTCAAACCGCTGATCTTGTCGTCCTCGCTGCCACGCGCAGTGAGCATGAGGATGTAGCAGTCCGAGAAGGTGCGGATCCGTCGGCACACCTCCAGGCCGTCGAGTTCGGGCAGCCCCAGATCCAGCACCACAACATCGGGGGAAAAGCGACGGGCCTCGTCCATGGCCTGGGTACCGGTGTGCGCCTGGCGGGTATCGAAGTCGGCCCGGATGAGGTAGGAAGCCACCATCTGAGCCAGGGGTTGTTCATCATCGACGACCAGCACCCGCCCCGGGGGCGTGGCGGTGGTCGGTGTGCGGTCAGCCATAGACCCCAGTATCGCTCCGGCCAGGGGGGAATACCACCCTCGCTCAGTACCCGGCGGGGAAATCTTCATCAAATCTTCAAACATCACCCTTCGACCGCCGTCACCACTGTGCCCCACCCCGGGCCGGCGGCATCGCCTCCCCTGGTCGGTTCAGCAGGCGCCACCAGGGATTTCACTGCCTGCACCGCATACCCAGGGCGGGTAGAAGGACATCGCCCACGGCTGTGGGGTGGTGTTCCGGTGGTGACCCAGCCCACCGAATTCACCCCTTTTTCGCCCTGTTATAAGGCTGCGAGCAGGGTTTTTGAATTCCAGTCCGTCAGGCACCCGTGCTAGATAAAGGTATGGCATCGACCTTGAGGCGGTGTCTTCTTATGGCCTTACCACGATCCAAGGAGATTGACGTGAAACGAGCAGCGATCGCAGCCGCCACCCTTGCCCTTGCCCTCACGGGGTGTTCGGCCGCCGACCCGGAACCCACCGCCGACAGGACGGTGTCCCAGGATACATTCCTGACTACCCATGGCCTGGCCGACATGGACCCGGTGGAGATCATTGATCACCTCGACCGGCAGAAGGTCACTGAGCGTCCCACGGATCTGATCGCCTCAGTACGTGCCGATGAACTGCTGCTCTCGAGCGATGACCAGGAAGTTGTGCTCGATCTTCCCGACAATCAGACGTATGTCTCGATCGCACCCTATCTCACCTCCACCCACGACTGCTTCTACCACAGCCTCACGACCTGCCAGGGGGAGCTCGACAATGAGGATATCCAGGTCACGATCACCGATGAGGCGACCGGTGAGGTGCTGGTGGACGAGACGACAACCACCTTCGACAACGGGTTTATTGGCTTCTGGCTTCCCGATGATGCCACCGGCCAGATTGAGGTCAGCTACCAGGGCCATACCGGCACCACGGAGTTTTCCACCGCTGACGACGGTGCCACCTGTGTCACAGACCTGCGCCTGACGTAATGGCTCAGCAGGATCCTCACCTGCGCCTGTCTCCCGTGTCACTGAAATCTAGCACCAAGGAAGGTCAAATCATGATGAACGCGTTTTCCCGACGACAGTTTCTGCTCGGCGGGCTCGTCCTCGCCGGTACCGGGACCGTGGCCGCCTGCACCAGCGACCCTGGACCCGCTGCCTCGGCACCAGGTTCCTCTCTTCGCCCCACTCCCACCCCCACTGCGCTCGGTGAGCCGACGGTGCGCCGGACACTGAACGCCCGGCCCCTCTCTCTGGATATCGGCGGCATCGAAGCCAAGACGTGGGGATACGTCTCTGACACCGGGGATGCGGCCATTGAGGCCACCGCCGGCGACGTCCTCCAGGTCGATATCACCAATGAACTGCCTGAGAGCACCTCCATCCACTGGCATGGCATCGCACTCCACAACGCAGCCGACGGTGTGCCCGGCATGACCCAGGACCCCATTGAACCTGGCAAGTCTTTCTCCTATGTTTTTGAAGTCCCCCACGGTGGCACCTACTTCTACCATTCCCACTCCGGCCTGCAGCTTGATCGCGGCCTCCACGCCCCACTGATCATCCGTGACCCGCAAGACGCTGAGGACCAGGACGTCGAGTGGACCATCGTGCTCGACGACTGGGTCGATGGCATTCAGGGCACTCCCGACGATGAGCTCGACAAGCTCACCGGAATGGGTTCGGGCGACCATAACGGGAAGAAGGGGATGGGAGGCCACGGCCATATGATGCACGGCACCCCGGACCGGGTACTGGGCGGGGATGCCGGCGATGTGATGTATCCGCACTACCTCATCAACGGACGTATCCCCCGTGCTCACCGGACCTTCGAGGCTCGCCCGGGCGACAAGGCCCGCCTGCGGTTTATCAACTCCGGCGGTGACACCATCTTCAAGGTGGCCCTCGGTGGCCACCGCATGACCGTCACCCACACCGACGGCTTCCCTGTCCAGCCCCGGGAGACCGAATCGATCTACCTGTCGATGGGCGAGCGTGTCGACGTCGAGGTCATCCTCGACGACGGCATCTTCCCGCTCACGGCTTTGGCGGTGGGTAAGGATGACCGCGCCTTCGCCGTCATCCGCACCGCCGGCGGCCAGGCCCCCCACCCCGATGTCGACTTCCCCGAGTTGTCGTCCACCGGACTGCTTCTGTCCTCCCTGAAGCCAGCAGACCGTGCACTCCTGCCCGAGGACACACCAGACCGAGAAGTCAGCATCGACCTGGGCGGGCAGATGATGCCGTATGAATGGAGCATTCTCACCGACGGCCAATCCTCCTCCGCGACCGTGCAGGAGGGCCAGCGCCTGCGGATGGTCATGCGCAACAGGACCATGATGCCCCATCCCATGCACATCCACGGCCACACGTGGGCGCTGCCCGGCAGCGACGGGCTACGCAAGGACACCGTCCTTCTCCGCCACGGTGAAACCATGATCGCCGACCTGATCGCTGACAACCCCGGTGAGTGGGCATTTCACTGCCATAACGCCTATCACATGGAAACCGGGATGTTCAGCTCGCTTCGCTACGAGTAACCCCCACAGCAGGGTTGAGTGCCGAGGTGGGCGGGGGTGTCCCCCGAGTAGCGAACACGGCGTTGGTGTCAGGGTTGAGCAATGTGTGCTAGGAGTCAACGGGATTGAAGTATGCGTCAGCGCGCACGGCAGCAAGTCCAATGATGCGGTCGTAGCGCTTGTTAAAGCCAGTGGTTTCGGTATCAATGACCGCAAAGACCAGCTTGCCCTGGGGTTACCCCACTAAGGTCTATGCAGGACATCGTTTCTGCGACGCGTCTTCAACTAATGATGTTTGATAGAAACATGACTAACCCACACATCGAAGCCGCCAAAAGAGCCTCTCAAGTGTTGTACAACAGCGTCCTCAACGACCTCGACGGAGAGTGTCCGATTCTTTGTGTGCGGAGGCTTGGTTTACAAGTAATCCGCGAATCGGTTGGGGTAAGCCACGGCTAGTTGGTTGATGGCTTGTTTCCACCCGGTGGCTTTCGCTCCTTCAATATAGCCGTTGCACTCAATGTTGCGCTTTGCTTTCTTCGCCCGCTGGGCAGCACGCTTGTCTTCGATGTTGCAGATCATCAGCCACAGCGTCTTCAGCGCCGCGGTATCGTTCGGGAATTGGCCCCGGTTACGGGTAGCTTTACGCAGTTCGGCGTTGAGCGATTCGATCGAGTTGGTGGTGTAGAGCACCCGGCGTGCCGCCGGTGGGAACTGCAGAAACGGTACGAACCGCTCCCAGGCGTCGCGCCAGACTTTGACCGACTGGGGGTATTTCCGGCCAAGTTCACTGGCCTCGAAAGCATCCAGGCTGGCACGTGCGGTGTCCTCGTTAGCGGCTGTGTAGACCTCACGCAGCGCGCGGGAGACTGCTTTGCGGTCCTGGTAGGACACCCACCGGTTCGCAGCCCGAATCAGGTGCACAATACAGGTCTGCACCATGGAATTCGGCCAGGTTGCCTCCACGGCTTCCGGCAGGCCTTTGAGCCCGTCACAGCACACGATAAACACGTCCTGGACCCCGCGGTTGGCCAGATCCGCACACACCGATGCCCAGAATGCGGCGCCTTCATTGTCCGCGATCCACAATCCCAGGATGTGCTTGATGCCGTCCATATCGACACCAACCGCCATGTAGCAAGCCTTGTTGACCACGCGGTGGCCGTCACGGATCTTCACGCGTAGCGCGTCGAGGAAGATCACCGGGTAAAACTCGTCGAGCTGGCGGTTTTGCCAGATCATGACCTCGTCCAAGACCGCATCGGTAATGGTGCTGATCGTATCCGGACTCATATCCACCCCAAGGGTGGTTGCGAGATGGTGCTGAATATCGCGCACGGTCATCCCACCGGCGTAGAGCGAGATAATCATGTCGTCGAGCTCTGTGAGCCGACGTGCACCCTTGGGCACCATCCGGGGAGTAAACGTGCCGGCACGATCCCTAGGCACGGTCACCTCAACTGCGCCGTAGCCAGAATTGACGGTCTTGATGTACGACCCGTTACGGTGATTATTCTCCTGTGTGGTTTCGACCTGGGATTTCGCTTTGCGGTCGCAATGGCCGTAGCCCAAGTGCGCATCCATCTCCGCCTTAAGACCAGCGTTGATCGATGCTTGCAGCAGGCCTTTGACCAGCTCGCTTGCATCATCAGCGGAGCTCGACAACTCGCTGATCAAGCTGGCGATTTCAGAACTTTCCATCAGCTTCTCGCTGATCTCGTTAACCCTCGCCGGGTCATGGTTTTTCTTCGGTGACACCGTAGTCATTATCGGTGAAACTCCTTCTAGATCAGAGCCTCACACACAAACTTCCTGACACCCTCCCTCGACGAGGACAAGGCAGGTATCGGATGGATGACCGATCAAATCAATTGGAAGCACTCCGCGCTAATCGGCGAGTATCTCCTATCATCAATCAGCGGTGTCGAAACCGCACTGTCCACCAGCGCATTGTGCAATGAAAAATTCAGAGAACTCGAACTCTCTCAGAATATGAAAATTGCCCATGTCCAGAACTCTGACCGTAGCGCGAAGGATCCAATTCCGCCAGAGTTGAGCACGGTCTTTCATTCACCAAACAACGAGCTGCTCCACGTATTTAAAGACCATTCACTCATCTCACTCGCACAAGCACTAGACCGGCTCGCAGCAGTCACAGTCGCAGTCGGCGGGTTCAAAGAAAAACTCCTCCATACCGACTGCGGCAGAATCTTAGATATCGCAGCCAAAGCTCACAAAAACGGGAAATCCGGCAACACACTTCGCCCAGGAATTTTTGCCGACGTCGGAACTGCCGGGAGACAAGAACAAAACAACCTCTTAGGACTATTCCTAGACTGGCAAAGGCATGGTCCAGAAGATTGGCTCCCCTGGCTTCGGCAATATCGCAGCACAATTGTTCACCGCGCCCCATTCGTCAGCTGGATCGCTCATACGAAAGGTCCCCATCAAAATCCGGGTGAATCAGTCATTCGACCCTTTTATCTACAACCGGGGTGGGCAGAAAGCGAATCGATGTACCGAACTGCCCGAAAAGGAATCCAAGACCTCCTCCTTATGCAACCAGCTCACACGATCCTGAGCGGATTGACTGAATCTACCGCACGGTATTGTCATTCAGTTCTCCGCTATGCCAATGAGCTTTGGAGTAAACGACGCGCGAACCCCGAACTTATCGTTCAATCCGCCGGAATGTGGCCAGAGCTGGAGTCCTCGAGCAAGCTTTCATTCAAGGGATACAGCCCAAATCTCAAGATGGTCGGAAATTTTCTCGCTATCAACCCAGACCGAGTGAAAAGACTAAAAGCCACGCGACTCCTAGATCGTCCAGCTGATAAGTGGCGTTCTTAAAGCACTGTGGCAGTCAAGGCATACCACAATTACAAACTTTCGATCGTGGTCTCCTCGTCGGCGTCATCAGATTAGCCGGTTGCAACCGGCTCAAAAAGCGTTCACCCCCACGCTGACCTGCGCAATTCGTGGATAATTTCAGTTATCCACGAACTGCGCAAGCACGTCAGGTCAGACACTAAAAATGAAAGTGACTATTATGCGTTCGTCTGCAAATTTTGCAATCGGTCATTGTGCAGCGATAACACTCTACCCCCGTCTATCGCCCGATGCCTACCCACATTCTTCCTGTCAACAGTGGTGTTCGGGTCGTTTCTCCCCAATACCTTACGGGCCGGGTGTGCACTTTCTCGCCGTGTTTCCACCTGGGGGTTTCGTTTCGCGCAGACTCGTTTACTTAGTATCGTCCACCTCACGAATAGCCCTGTAGATGGTTTGCCGGGAGACGTTGAAGGACCTGGCGACCGACCTCACTGACTGGCCGTTCTCGACCAATAGCGCAGCCTGTTGCTTCTGCTCTTTACTGAGTTTCGGCTTCGGCCCCGCAACTCGACCCTGTACTCGGGCATGGGCGACGCCCTCGCGAGTGCGCTGAATAAGGAGGTCACGCTCCCACTCAGCTAGAGAAGCCATGATGTTGACCACGACCTTATCCGCAGGACGGGATGTGTCCAGAACAGGATCAAGGACCCGGACATTGATGTCCCGGTCAGCTAGGTCGGAGATGGTAGTGACGGTTTCGACCATGTTGCGGCCCAGCCGGTCTAGCCGGGTCACGACCAAGGTATCGTCCGGCCTCATGTAGGCAAGGGCATCATCGAGGCCGGGGCGAGACCACTTGGCACCACTAATGGTGTCGCTGTAGATATGCTTAGGGTCGCAACCAGCGTCGATGAGAGCCTTGCTTTGCGTGTCCAGCGACTGCCCCTGTCGCGAGGTCGAGACGCGCGCATATCCAATCAACATGCCTACTCACCTGCCAGTTCTTCCTCGGTCACGCTGAGGTCGGCAGGCAACGCGCCGTCGATGACGTAGGTGCGTAGCAGCTTGTCCAGCAGAGCACGGACCCTGAACTTCGACACCTTTGCTCCGGTGACTTCCGTGAAGTACGCCGCCGCCAGGTCAAGGTCAATTGATGCCTTTAGGTCATCGAAACGCCCGTACTCGTTGATGGTTGCCGCCGTGACCTGGGCGTCGAGTATCCGTCGTAGCTGCGCCATGTCCAGACCTAGACATTCATGCAGTCGTACCAGCTGTCGGTCGCGCTCGGTGATGCGGTACTCGTTGATGTAGTCGTGCACTGTCTTGCCTGGTTGCAGGGTCACGTCACCTGCTTGGAGGTCGTGCAGCCAACGGTTAGCGTAGCGTTGGTCATCCTGACTCAGGCGGGCGAAGCTGTCATGCAGCTGTTCCAGCAGGTCATCGAGCACATCTTGCGGCACGCCGTCCTGGAGGGCCTTGAGGTACTTGTTGAACTTGCTGTTGAGGTACTCGGCATCAATGCGGTCGGTGTCGACGTGCGTGATGTGCACGTCAATGTCAAAGGGTGCATCCTCAGGCGACTGTGAGTCGTCGCCTGCCTTGCCGAGCTCCTTGTAACGGGTCACCAGCGTGGTGTAGGTGTCCTCGGTAAGTTCCACCACGATAGGCTCCGTCAGGACATCGAAGTAGTAGGTGTCCTTGTCCGAGGTGAAGCCCTGCACCTGCGCGGCCTGAAGTTCCCGGTACATGCGGTTGAAGGTCTTGGCGAACTCGCCTTGGTCTGCCTCAGCATCGGGCAGCTGCGAGAAGTCCGGCTGGCCGGTCTTCGGGTCGGTAAACAGCGCCTCGATGGTAGCGAAGCACTCGTTGATGGACTTGAGGTGGTCATCGAGGTGGTCCACGAACAAGCCGAGGGGCCGGTCGCCGGAGTAGAGCTTTACCGCCCGGTCGATGTTGCCCCGCATAGTGTGCGGCCTGCGGTAGTAGCGGATGGACCCGAAGGGCTTTTCCGGGCCGAAAATGCGGTTGGTGCGCGAAAAAGCCTGGATGATGGACTCGTACTCGATCACCTTGTCCAGGTAGAGGGTGTTGAGCCACTTGGAGTCGAAGCCGGTGAGCATTTGGTCCACCACGATGAGCAGGTCGATGTGTCGGCTGCGGTCGTCGAGGAAGGCCTTGGTGTTGTAAGGCTTCTTGTGGGCTAGGCGCTTGGAGACGTCCTTCTTAAACTCATCATGGGTCGGCATGGTGAAGTGCTGGCCGTAGGTGTTGTTGTAGTCGCCGAGAATCTCCAGCAGGCCGTCTTCCTTGAGCAGCTGATTGTTCCCGGTGTTGTCGATGTTGGGGTCAAACAGCGCTGTGACCTTGATGTGGGGGTACTGCTTCTTGAAGATGCGGTAGTACTCCACGGCCTCGGGAATGCTGGAGGTCGCCAGGATGGCCTGGAACATGCTGTTGCGGCTGAGCTGCATCCAGTGCTCGTTGATGTCGCTGGCGACAGCCTCGCGGTGGTTTGCCTTCTCATACTGGGTCGTTGGCAGGTAGTCCTCGATGCCCTTGGTGACACGCTTATAGGTGCTGTTGCCCTTATCGTCTTTTTCCAGCTCATAGATAGAGGCCATAGGGATCTGCTTCTTGTCCATGAACTTGCTGTAGACTGCCGCCTTCTGCGGGTCTGACAGTGCTTCCTCTACGGTCTTGGCCTTGGCCGCCTGGAGGGCGACCACGGTGCGCACGTCATACGCCCTGAAAGTCTCCACCATCTCGGGGTCGAAGCCCAGGACGTTCTCGTCGCGGATGCCGTCGGCAATTGAGTAGCGGTGTAGCTCATTGCCGAACAGTGTGGTCGTGGTGGAGTGCTTCTTCTGGTTCTCATCGTGGATCGGCGTGCCGGTGAAGCCAAAGAACAGCGCGTTCGGCAGGGTGCGCTTGACGGAGGCGAGCATGTCACCGAAGGTGGTGCGGTGCGCCTCATCGACGATGAAGACTACGCGCTTGGAGCGGATGAGGTCCAAGTCAGCCTTCTTCATTGTCTCAGGATTGACGCGGCTCATCTTGTGCAGTGAGGTCACAATGAGAGTGGAGCGCTTGTCCTTGAGCAATGTTGCCAGGTTGGCGGCACTGGAGGTGTCTTCCACCGCGATGCTGTCACCGCCGTAGCTGACGTAGTTCTCCAGCGACTGCATGCCCAGCTCCACACGGTCAAGCAGGAACACCACCTTGTCGGCGTTGTGGGAGTCAGCGATGAGCTGAGCGGTCTTGAAGCTGGTAATCGTCTTGCCGGAGCCGGTGGTGTGCCAGATGTAGCCGCCCAACTGGTCGCCGCTGTCCCAGTCGTGACGGTCTACGCGGTCAGCGATACGCGAGGCCGCATAGTACTGGTAAGAGCGCATCGCCAGCAGGTTGCCGGAGGCCCGGTCAGCGACGGTATAGAAGCCGATGAGCTGGTGCGCCATCGGAATAGACAGCAGCGCACGTCCCACGTCGTCCCATTGGTTGACCGGCTCGTTGTTGAAGTCGGCCCAGTGGAAGAAGTAGTCCGGGTTGAACTTGCCTGCGCCCGGGTTGGCGAAGTAGAGCGTCTCCTCTGGGGTCATGGCGACGAAGATTTGCACCAGGGAGAAGATGCCCTGGTAGACGTCCTCGTGGGCGTACTTGGCTATCTGGTTCGCACCTTGGGAGACCGGCACGCCGGAGCGTTTCAGCTCGATGTGGAAGACCGGCATACCGTTGATGAGCAGCATCAAATCGCCACGTCGGGTGGGCAGCAGCTCATTGGCGGTCTGGAAGCGCGGCTGGACGGCAATTTGGTAGCGCGACTGGCCACCGGCAATCTCTAGGCGGTCGTAGATTTTCAGGCTGACCTCGGAGCCGAAGTTGGCCGCCTGCGGTGCATCTCGGGTGATGGTCACGGTGCGACCGTTGATGAATTCGTTGAGCGCCAGCGGGGTGCGCAGGTTGTTGACCTGCTCGATGATTTGCGCCATCTCGCCCTGGGTGAGCGGCACGTCGCCTAGCAGGTCACGGCCCCGGTTGTTGGCATAGAGGATGTCCGCCCAGTTGTCGATGAGCTGCTGTTCTGTCGGGAAGCGCAGCAGCTCCTTGCTCCAGCCGTGGCGGGTGAGCAGGTCGATGAGCGCAGCCTCGAACTCAGCCTCAGAACGAAATGGTGTGGTCATAACTGCTCCTTAGATGAACATCCGTTGCAGCAGCGCCGTCTTGGTCTGCTTAAGGGACTCGATGTACTTGGCCTCGGTAGCAATGAGCGTGTCCAGCCGTGTGAACACCGCACCGATGGCCTGTTGTTCTTCGAGGGTTGGTGGGAACAAAAAATGCATCTTCGCAAACATCCCGCCCGTAATTTGGTTGATGGTGGCACCCATTGATTCCGCAACTTGAGACTCGAAGAGTTCAGTATCGAATAGGGCGCTCATGAAATGAGGCTGTTTGCTTCGAATACCAGTCATGAATGCACCGATGACCGTCGGCGGAAGTTCCCCCCTCACCAACGCATGCTTTCCGATAAGAGCGCGGGAGCCGTTTCGGACGACCATAATAATGTCGTTTGGCTTGACATTTTGTACGTTCACGACGCCGGAGCGGACATACACACAATCATCAAAGGCAAGCGTAGCGTCTTTCACATTGCTTGACCGAAGTACCAGAGTGCCCCCATTCTTCACAACATCGCCTGGTGAATAGGTCAGCCCACTGAAATATTCAACGTGATCATTCAACGAGCTTTCTTTCCACTCACCGTCGAAGCCATCCAGCCGCAGCTCCGGCACCGTCTGGCCCTCCTGCGGGAACATCCGCTGCATGAGCGCAGTCTTGGCCTGCTGCAGAGCTTGGTGCTTCTTGGTGTGCTGGTTGATGGCATCGTCGAGGTTGGTGAAGATAGCGCCGATGGCCTGCTGTTCTTCGAGAGTGTGCGGAATGGAGATATCTGCGCTGTTGATGGTCTGGCTAGTCAGACTAGGTAACCCGGTTGCAGTATTCTTCGCCATCCAATCGACTTGCAATACTGATGCGTAGAAGAACGCCAGGTCAGTCTCTTGGTTCGGAACAACGTAGAACAACGTGTCAACAGTCCAGAAGGGAGCTTTCAGGATGTATGGCTTGTTGATGGTGCCCTTTCGACCGATGCCTACCGCGTCTTCATCGTGAGAAAGAGCTTGGTCCACTGACACCATGTAGCCACCGGTCCCGTAGACGGGAATACAACCTTCCCCCAGATGCTTGTAGTCACGACCGTTGTGGAGAGCTGAGACTGCACCAATACTGGTCGTCTTCCACGCACCGTCGAACCCCTCCAGGCGCAGTGCGGGCACGTTGCGGCTACGCATCGCGACCACCGCCCAGCAGCTCCTGGAGTGCAGCCAGGGCCTGCATGTCGGCGGCGTTGCCGGTAAGCCCGCTCAGTAGGCCTGCCAGCTCTTGCTCCGTCTCGCGAACCTGCACGTCGAGGTCGGTCAGCGCGACGGCGTACTTGTCGTGCAGCGCCTGTACGCGGGCTGAAAGACCAGCGAGCACATGACCAGGGATTTCGCGCAGGTCACCCATAAGTGCAGTAATCCACTTGGCGGTGAGCACCTCATCCACCTGCACGTCGGTAAGCGCTTCGATGGTCGCGTGGGTGTCTTTCTCCAGCTGCTCTTGCGCAGTCTTGAGGTTCTTCTTGAGCTTGTCCCGCTGGGCGATGAGCGCCTTGGCGCTGAGCATGGCAGCCTCGGTGCTGCCCTCCGGCCAGGTCTCGCCCTTGGCCAGCTTCGGCAGGTCCTTGATGGCCTTGTTTAGCTCGGTCTTCTTGAAGGCATCCTGTTTGTCGTTAAGTACCTCGGCCAGATCGGTCTTGTCGTCTTCGCTTAAGTCCTCGACGAGCTGCGTCAGCTCAGATACAGCTGTGTCCACGTCGCGACTTAGCTGCGTTACCTGGTCCTTCTGCTGCGGCAGGTAGAAGGTCTGCACCAACTCGTTGGGAGCAACGCGCCCGTCCCATCCGACCTGGACATAGACCTTCTTCTTGTCCTTGGTCTTCCACTCCATCACGGGGTCGTTGACCCGCACGGCATCGAAGCCTTCGGTCTGGATGACTTCTAGGTCACCGGCGGTTTTGACCCAGCTGTCATGCAGTACCTGATAGCCCTCGTAGGCATCGACCAACGGCACGCGATCGAGGCGGTCGAACAGGTCGGCCTTGAGCTGGTCCTCGGTGGTGGTAATAGGCACGGTGGCCACGCCGTCCACCAGCAGCGCGTGCAGCGTCTCCGGCAGGTCGGATAGTGCAGCGTCAACCTGGTCACGAAGTGCCTGGGCTGCAGGGTGCTGGTTGATGGTCTCGCGCAGGTTGGTGGTCTTCAGCTCCGCGTAGCCTTCTGTCTTCTCGGTGAACAGTGTCTCCCGCAGCCCCGGCAGGGCGGTCCAGTAGTGCTCCAGTGTGTCAATTTCACTGGTGGGAATGCCGCCGTGCATAGTGGCGTACAGGTCTACAGACTCAGGCGGCAGGGTGGCAGAGACGTAGCGTGGGATGTTCAGGTTGTGGTCGTTGGCGCGAATCTCGTCTCGGGTCACTACCCTAGCGAAGTGCGGCACGTTCACGCGGTTGTGAACGGCATCGACGATGCGTTGGATGTCACGGGCACGCAGGTGGTTGTACTTGCCCTGCTTGATGAAGCCCTGAGAGGCATCGATGAACAGCACGTCATCGCGGTCACGTTCTTGCTTGAGCACCATGATGATGGTCGCGATACCGGTGCCGTAGAAGATGTTGGAAGGCAGGCCGATAATGGTATCGATGTGGTTGGCTTCGATGAGATTGCGACGGATGTCGGCCTCCGAGCCACCACGAAACAGTACGCCGTGCGGCAGGACGATGGTGAGGATGCCATCAGGCTTAACGTGAAATAGCTCATGCAACATGAAGGCGTAGTCGGCCTTGGTCTTGGGTGCTAGACCAAACCGTGCGAAGCGCGGGTCAGCCTCGTTGCCTTCGGGTTCCCACTTTTGGGAGTAGGGCGGGTTGGAGACTACTGCGTCCACATAGAGCGGCTTGTAGGTCTGCACCGGGTCGGCCTCGTCGAACATCGGCCAGTCATGGGCCAAGCTGTCACCGTTGCGGGCGACGATGTTGTCCGCCTTCACGCCGCGCATTACCAGGTTCATACGAGTGAGGTTGTAGGTGTTCTCGCGCAGCTCCTGGGCGAAGTACTTAATACGGTCTGGGTCACCCATGCGCTTGGCGACGGCATGGCCGATGTTAAGCAGCAGGGAGCCAGATCCGGAGGTCGGGTCGTAAATCTGAATCTCGTCGCGGCCCTTGAGGTGGTCAGCGACGATGTTGCTCATGATGAGCGAGACCTCATGCGGGGTGTAGAACTCGCCTGCCTTCTTGCCCGCGTTGGCCGCGAACTTCTCGATGAGGTACTCGTAGGTGTAGCCCAGCACGTCATAGCCCTGCTTGCCATCAGTGGGAATGTCATCGATAAGATCCAGTAGCTTCTTGATGGCAGAGGTACGGGCAGCGTCGGTTGTGCCCAACTTCGACAGGCTTGTGTCCAGGGTGTTAAGGATGCCGTCGAAGACGTGCTTGCGCTCCGGGGCGATGTTGCGCTTGAAGGTGGCCAGGCCGTCGCGCACGTGAGCGATGGAGAAGTCGTTACCCATGTCTCGCCACGTCGAGTACAGGTTCTCGTAAGTAAGGAAGTAGCCCAAGTTGTTACGCACCAGGGCCACGGTGTCAGTGTCGGTCTCAACGAGCGCATCTGGCAGGTCTTCCGGTTCAGCGTCGTTATTGAGCATGAACTGCTCTAATTGGTCGGACAAGAACTTATAGAAGATGAAGCCGAGGATGTAGTCCTTGTACTCATTGGCCTCAATCTTGGAGCGCATATTGTTGGCCGACTCCCAGATGAGGGAGGCAAGTTCTTGTTTGTTCACGGGGTAACTTTCTACACTAAGGCATTAACTACATGGCTCGATTGTGTACACCGAGTGCTTCGGCAGGTCTTTTGGCCCTGAAATTACAGCCACGGGATGCCCGAAATAGTGTGCCATTATTGTGACCGCATCACAATTAGCGAATTGACGATTGTGGACAGCGGGGGTTAGTTCTTCCAGACGATTTTGACTCGCGTGGGGTCGAATCGTGTGTTTCCGGCCGTTCTGGGAAGGATGTGGCTCTCCATCGGCCTGGCCCCCGAAAAGTAGACACGTCGGGGGTAGCTATGCTGCTTGGGTCAGTGTAGCTGAATTTAGCGCTTCGAAGTCATCGGGGGCCAGACCCTACCTACCATCGGGAATGCGCACCGACTTCGTAGCAACGACGTCGTGGCCTACGGTCAAGAAACATTCCGCGAATACAAATCTGGAAGACAACCCCGTAGACCCCGAGTTGCACCCATCACACTCCAGGAATTAATAGCACACCTCGACCATTTCGACACCAAACTTGCAGCTATCGCAAGCATCATGCACGCCATCCAAGCCCTCGCCGCCAGTGGAGCCATCGAACTAGAAGGCGCCTGGGTTGTCCCGAACTCCACCGGGAATAACCCAACGCAATTCAACCGGCCCGAGTCATGTACCATTTCCTTTCCACTCTCAATTCAGTCTCTTAAAAAATACCGAAATAGACGAAACGCAACGCAGGACGCCTTATCTTGCGCTTCCTCTGAGTCTGTTGCGGCGGCAAGTGAACTACAAATTAGTAATGGAACGATTGTCCCAATAGTTAGCTTGCAGGATTCTGACAATTCAGCTCCATCCAATTCGGTAAAATTCACCATGCCATGACAAGTCGCTGGAATCACAACACGGCCTACCATTCTGAACTGCTCGCCGCTGCCCCGGGGCCGGATTCGAAAGTCCTTGACGTTGGTTCGGGAGACGGACTACTAGTCAGCAAATTCGCGGAGGTAGTCCATGACGTAAGAGGCATAGACTCAGACCCCCATGCAGTCAAACAGGCGAGGGACCTTCTAGCCACCGTCCCAAACGCAACTGTAATTCTCGGCGATGTTTTCGACGCCCCAGAACTACTAGGACAGCAGTTCGATCTCATCACGGCAGTGGCAACACTCCACCACCTCCCACTCGAACCGGCACTCAAACGGCTCGCAGAACTCCTATCACCCGGAGGAGAACTATTCGTGATAGGGATTGCCTCCAACAAAACTGCGGCCGACTGGTTCATCTCTGGGGCACTCGTCATCCCAGTGCGTTTGATGAGTAAAGTCCATCGTGAAGAATATTATCCCGGTATGAAGACTTCAAAACCACAAAAGTCGCTGAAAGAAATTTGCGACATAGCCAAAATTGTTCTCCCCGGATGCCGCATTCAACGACGTTTTTACTACCGATACACACTCAGGTGGACTAAACCATCCGGCGGATCTACTAACTCCTAATCCAGCAACCCAACCACCTGGCACCGACATATTCGACAAGTCAGTAGCCCCTAAGTCAGGCCGGCAACCTTCCACCCCTGCACGAAACGGGGCGAGTAAAAAGCATTTTGGAACCTCATCGACTTCGCTTTCCAAGAGAGCCCAGCACCTCTACTCACACCCCAAAACCGGAAAACCAAAACAGCAGATAGGAGACTTTTTCAAGCTTTTCTGCTTCCGGTGCTCTAGTTTGTTCAACTGTTTATTCTGGGCGAGTCAACAATAAGGTTCAAGGCAGTCTAACTTGACCCCTCCCGATCCAAACACGGAAAGCTCCCGGGGCTTCACGAAGTAGACTTCAGGATGATCCGACCGATCAGCACAATAGATTGTCCCCAAACCAGTCTTCGCGCATCCAAAAGGCATCAGGTTGAGAGACCCATTTTTGGATACTACAACCGAGATATCATCACCTCACCCCTATTCGAGTAAGGCAGCTCCAGATTCCGCTAAACGGAGATGCTCGGATACTTCCTCGTCAGACATCGCTTTTGCAGTTCTCTTCCCGATCAGCAACAAAACTGCTACCGTGATGAACATGTTCACTGAACACGTTCATAAGAATTCACGGACACTCTCAAGAAAGGCAACACACCTAAAAGTTCTCACCGCCGCAAGCGAGCTTTTCGAAAATACGGGATATGCGGATACCAGCATCAGAGCAATTGCAAAGAAAGCAGAAGTAAGCGTTGGCACAGTGATGTCTGTCGGTGAAAAACGCGCATTACTGGTTCACTGCATGAGCTACCGAATCACCCAAATCCATGACGAGCTCAGAAATCAGCCACCAGAAGATCTGATTTCCGTAATCGACCCATTTTTGGATATGTTTGCAGGACACAGCGATCTTTCCCGTTCCTTTGCATCTGCCCTTATCGAGTTAGGTGATCAAGGTCAAGAGCTCAAACGCTTGGAACATCTACTGACAGAAGAAATCCTTCGGCGGCTTGCAACGTCCATTTTGACCGAAGAAAATTCTCGTAACTTCGCGGGAGTTTTGTACCACGCCTACCTCGGGCTACTTATCGGTTGGGCAGCCGGGCGCTATTCGTCTCAGGAACTCAAAGAACAAGCACGCACCATCGTCAATCGATTAGAAAACGCATATGGAGTCCAATTATGAACCTCGAAACAGCCCCCTCCTGGCCCTCCATCATCCTGGCCATTATTCTTTTCGGTGATGTCATACTGTCGATTCGCCCCGCACACTTCATTGAAAAATGCCTCACCGGAGTGAAATTCCCACGCCAATGGTGGTGGGCGCTCATCTATATCAAATGCGTCGCTATTTCCGGTCTAATAATCGGACTGTGGTTGCCCGGGATCGGAATTGCGACACTAGCAGGCATCGTCGCATATTTCTTTGCCGCAGCCTTTGCTCACTTAAAAGCTCGATTCATCGGCACCGAATTCTGGATTAACTGTTTAGGCATGCTCATTTTCTCTATAGTGGCGCTTATTGTGACACTCGCAGTATGAATGTGTCTGCCGTATGGCATAGACTGCCAAATCTTTTTAATCCAACTGCACAGGTCTGGATCTACTCTATTTTGTGCTTTATCAATGCAGGCTGGCAAAGACCAGCCAGCCCTACAGCACCCAAAGCTCCTAGCACCAATAAGGAAGGCGAGAAGAAAACCAGTCCTCCCAGAGCGGAGCCAAAGGCGGAACCCAGGTTGTTGGCAGAGGCGTTTGCTGCAACTGCAGTAGCTCCGTCATCTGGGTTAGCAGACAGCAAAGTGAAGTGCCCCAGGCTTTGTTCCGTTTGATGAAACCCGTTTTTGAAACAACGTACGAAGCACAACCCACGCCGATGCCAAGGCTTCCGCAACATCTACTACCCCATCGAACTCACGACAGCCGGATTTGCACCCTCAATCCCCGCACGTTCAATCCTCGGCCCTTAAAAAGCGGAAAACGAAAGAAACCGGAGGTAACATACCCTTTCGAGTTTGTTACTTCCGGTGGTGCAGTTTGTTCAACTGCTCATGGTGCCCGGGGCGGGACTTGAACCCGCACGTTCTTATCGAACACTGGCACCTGAAGCCAGCGCGTCTGCCAATTCCGCCACCCGGGCAGGGTGTGGTTGTCTTAGCGACTTGATAAAGATACCACGAAGATCGCACTGAACTACAAATCTGCAGGAAAAGTGGATTATTTCGAGGAGGGGGTGGCGAAATTTCTGGGAACTTTCGCGTCGCCATCTACGTTTCGAGGGAGTGAACAAACTATACTGATCGCTACTGATCGCTGCATGGTGGAAAGGATAATGGCTCGTGGCGTTTTTGGAAAAGCTGGCGAAGCTGGACTCCGCCATGCAACGCGGCCTTGATAACGGCATGGCCCTTGTCTTCGGCGGCAAGGTCGTTCCCGCGGAAATTGATGAGCTTTTGAAGCAAGAGGCTCAGGACAATCTTGCGCGCGGCGACGATGACAACCTTTATAGTCCGAACGTAATGACTGTGGGTGTCTCCTCCAAGGATTTGGAGAACTTGTCGCAGGATCGCAATTTGCCGGCCGATTGTGCAGACCAGTTGTCGCGCTTCATTCGCAATAGCGGATGGTCCCTTGCGGGCCCCGTGATCGTGCGGGTGGCGGAGGAATCTGGTTTGCGTACGGGTCAGCTTCGCGTGTCCTCGTTTATTGATCACGAGCCCACGGAAGAGACAGGTTTTGAGGCTATTTTCCACGACTTTGATGGTCAGGAGGACCAGATGACCGAGCAGCACGAGAATACGGCTGATGACGCGGTAACTACCGCTTTCATTGCTCCAGATAGTCAACCCGCCCCGCAGCCGCAGGGCCCAGCAGTCAACCTGATGCTGCAGGATGGCTCTTCGCGCGTTTATCACGTACAAGAAGGCTCCAATATTATCGGCCGCAGCAATGACGCCGACCTGCGCCTGCCGGATACTGGCGTATCCCGCCAGCACGCGGAAATCACCTGGAACGGCCAGGATGCGGTTCTGGTGGATTTGCAGTCCACCAACGGCACCACGGTGAATGAAACGCCGATTGATAATTGGCTGCTTGCCGATGGCGACGTGATCACCATGGGCCATTCCCACATCGAGGTCCGCATCACGGGCCTTGATTCGCACAGCTACTAAGTTCAGTTAAGGAAGGGAGGTCGCCATGGATGCAGTCATCATGCTGGCGCTTCGCATCGGCTTGTTGGCTCTGCTTTGGATTTTTATCCTGGTGGCCTTAAACGCCATGCGTCGCGATACCAATAAGTCCGCCGGCGCTATCCGCCAGCAGTCGAAGAAGGTGGGGGCACCGCGGCGTCGGGAAGCGATTAAGCAGCTGTCCATCGTGGAGGGTCCCTTGCAGGGATCCCATATGGAATTGGGCACATTGGAGGACTGCACGCTGGGCCGCGCCTCTGACTGCGATTTTGTCACGGGCGACGATTATTCTTCTGGCCACCATGCCCGGCTTTTCCGCCGCGGCAGCGAATGGGTTGTGGAGGATTTGGAATCTCGCAATGGCACCTTTGTCAATGGCGTGCGCATCGACCAACCCGAAGTAGTCGGCGCGGACTCCGAAATTAAGCTGGGCCGCACCACCGTGAGGTTGAACGCATGACACTGAAGCTGAACTTCTTTGCTAAGTCCGATCGCGGCCTCATTCGCGACAACAACGAGGACTCAGGCTACGCCGGTCCTCACCTTTTGATCTTGGCCGATGGCATGGGTGGCCACGCGGCAGGCGAGGTTGCCTCCGAGCTGATGGTCAACCACCTAGAAATCTTGGACCAAGATCCGGGTCAGGAAGACACCAAGGCCCTGCTAGAAGCGGCCGCCGAGCAGGCCAATGAGGCCATCAGTGACCACGTCAAAGCCCATCCAGAGACCGAAGGCATGGGCACCACGCTGTCCACCATGCTCTTTAACGGCACGGATTTCGGCGTCTGCCACGTGGGCGATTCCCGCGGCTACCTGCTGCGCGACGGCAAGCTCAAGCAGATCACCAAGGACGATACCTATGTGCAATCCTTGGTGGACAAGGGCGAGCTGGACCCGGGCGACGTCTCGTCGCACCCACAAAAGTCCCTCATCCTAAAGGCCTATACGGGCCGCCCAGTCGAGGCAACGCTATTTACCCTCGACGCCAAGCCCGGCGACCGTATCCTGTTGTGCTCCGATGGGCTTTCTGATCCGGTAACAGCCTCCACTATTGAAACCGCACTGGGGCAAGGCAGCATCGAACAGGCGGGATCCGCGCTGGTAGACCTGGCCATCCGCTCCGGAGGTCCGGATAATGTCACCGTGGTTATCGGTGAAGTGACCGAGGAAAGCTCCCAGGAGCACGAACCATTCCGCGTAGGCGCCCTCGCGGGTCCTACGGAAGAACCAACCCATCCGGATTCCTCGGCCTCGCGGGCGGCACAGCTCTCCCGCAAACCCCAGGTAATCCCCCCAGCCGTTATGGCGGACGGAGAAGACGAGCGCACTGAGGCGAGCGATGACGCAGCGGAGGAGGAAACTTCCGGCCGAAAGATCGGCTGGAAGGTACTCATTGCCTTGCTCATCGTCCTAGCGTTGGTCATCGGTGCCGGACTGTGGGCGAAGAACTTCTTGTCCAATAATTACTACGTGGCTACCAACGAGGCACAGGAAATCACCATCCAACAGGGTGCTGATTACTCCGTCTTTGGCAAGGAACTACACTCCACGCACCAAAACGTATGCATTAATGACAGCAACTCGCTGCTCTTTTCTAGCCAGCCGTGCGAGGGCGACTTCACGCCGCTGAAGGTCACGGACCTGCCGGAATCTGAGCGCAGCGCCGTCGACCATCTCTCCACTGGTGATCTGGGCGAGGTGCAGCAGCAAATCAATGATTTGGGCGATAAAGCGCTCAAGCCATGTATCACTGCGCCGAGCCAAAAAGATAAAAAGGATGCCAAGAAAAACAAGCCTGGCGTCACCTGCCGGGAGGTGTAGGTTGTGAAAAAGTTTTTTAGCCGAGGAACCGAACTCGGCCTGCTCATCCTAGCCGCCATCGTCTTTGCTATCACTTTGGTCAGCCTGGAGCTATCCCAAGACAACGCGCTGACCATGGATCTGGTTTACCTTATTGGCGGATTCATTGGCGTCTTCACCGTCGCCCATTTGGTGATGTGTTTCTTAGCGCCTTATGCCGATCAGATCATGCTGCCCATTGTGGCGATTCTCAACGGCATCGGGCTTATCATGTTGGCCCGCCTGGATCTGGTCAATGAAAGCGGGCTCGCGGTGCGTCAGGTCATGTGGACCATCGTCGGACTCGTACTCTTCGTGCTGGTCTTAGCCATATTAAAGGACCACAGGTCACTGACGCGCTACTCCTATATCTTGGGTGCCGCAGGCCTTGTCCTGCTGGCCCTGCCGCTGGTATGGCCGCAGCCTGCGGACGTGGAGGCACGCATCTGGATAAACTTGGGTCCGTTTTCAATCCAGCCCGGCGAGTTCTCCAAGATCTTGTTGATCTTGTTCTTTGCCATGCTGCTGACGCAGAAGCGCTCCCTATTTACCGTGGCGGGATACCGAGTACTGGGTATCTCCCTGCCGCGCTTGCGCGACCTCGCACCCATCCTGATCATTTGGGCCGTCGCGATCGTCATCATGGGTATCTCCAATGACTTCGGCCCAGCGCTGCTGCTGTTTAGCACCGTCCTTGGCATGCTGTTTATGGCCACCGGCCGGGTGAGCTGGCTGCTTATCGGCGTTGTTCTCGTCGGTGTGGGCGGTTTTGGTATTTATCAGATCTCCGCAAAAATCCAGCAACGCTTTTCTAACTTCTTAGACCCGCTCGGCAATTATGACGTCACGGGTTTCCAGCTCTCCCAGTCGCTATTCGGCTTGTCTTCCGGCGGCATCTCTGGCAGCGGCTTGGGCGAGGGGCATCCAGAACTCGTTCCGGTGGCCCACTCGGATTACATCCTTGCCGCAATAGGTGAGGAGTTCGGCCTCATTGGCCTAGCCGCCGTACTGGTGCTTTTCGGTATGCTGGCCACCCGCGGCTTTGGCACTGCACTGCGCACCCGCGATACCTACGGCAAGCTGGTGGCTTCCGGTCTTTCTCTTACCTTGGCAGTTCAGGTCTTTGTGGTCACCGGCGGTATTTCTGCCCTGCTGCCGATGACCGGTTTGACCACGCCATTCATGTCTGCCGGTGGTTCCTCTCTCATGGCTAACTATGTATTGTTGGCGATCTTGCTGCGGATCTCTAACGCGGCTCGCCGCCCCATGCAGGAGACCTCGAGCAATGCGCCGAGCGATACCTCCATGTTCCCGTCGGTCCAGGAGGCTCACCGATGAATAGATCCATCCGTCTAGTGTCCTTATTTGCCGTCATTTTGACCGCTATTTTGCTGGTCAATTTGACGGTGATCCAGGCATTTTCTGAAGATAAGTACGCCCATAATCCACGGAATATGCGCGGCTTCATGGAAATGCAGACCACTCCGCGCGGCCAGATCTTTGCGGGCAATACCGTGTTGGCACAGTCGACGCAGAACCCGGATGAAACCTACTCGCGCTCCTACCCCATTGATTCACCGGCCTTTGGCAACATAACCGGCTACTTGTCTAGCCAATTTGGTGCCTCGGAACTGGAGTCCTCCCAAAATGACATCCTCAATGGCTCTGATGATTCTTTAATGAAGCAAAACTGGCTGGATACTCTGGCCGATAAGCCGAAGCAGGGCGCAAATGTGGAGGTCACCATCGATCCTGCGCTCCAGCAGGCTGCCTATGATCAGCTGGTGGGTCCTGGCTACGAGGGCTCTGCGGTTGCCATTCAACCTTCCACCGGCAAGGTCCTGGCCATGGCCTCCAACCCTGGCTATAACCCCAATGATCTGATGGGCGATTCTGCCGAGGATAATTGGGCCAACCTGCAAGAGCAGGAGGGCCAGCCGCTGGTCAACCACGCCGGTGCAGAAACGCTGCCCCCTGGCTCCATCTTCAAGATCATCACCACTGCGGCAGGCCTAAATAATGGTTTTGATCCCTCTTCCACGCTGACCGGTTCCAACGTCATTACTTTGCCGGATACGGTTACGGAGCTGACCAACTACGCCAATCAAAAGTGCAATGGCCAGGATTCGGTAACGCTCCAGACCGCGTTTGCGCTGTCCTGCAATACCGCGTTTGTGGAAATGTCGGAGCAGATCGGCGCGGATGAGCTGCGCAAGTACGCCAAGGCCTTTGGCGTGGGTGAGAACTACGACCTTGGCGTGTCCACCTCCGGCGGCACCTTAGGCGATTTGCCGGACGGTGCGGCCACGGCGCAGTCTGCCATCGGCCAACGCGATGTCACCATGACCGCGCTACAGGCCGCAGTCATGGCAGGCACCGTGGCCAATAAGGGCACCCGCATGCAGCCTTACCTGGTCAATCGCATTACCGACGCCCAGATGAAAGACGTCCGCACCACCAAACCCAAGAAGGCAGACCAGGCGGTTAATGAGGAGACCGCGGCTACGCTTACTGATTTGATGTATGCCTCTGAGCGTTCGTCCTGGGGCTATGACGGTAACGGCTTTGCCTCGAAGACCGGCACCGCCGAGCACGGCGAGGGGCTGGCCCCGCACGTGTGGTACGTTGCCTTCGATCCGGAACGCGATATCGCCGTGGGCGTCGTGGTGAAAAATGGTGGTAACTTGGGTGAGTCCGCTACGGGCGGCAAGGTTTCCGGCCCGATTGGCCGCGCCATCCTGCGCGCATACCAGGGGGAGCAGTAATGAATAGCGCTGAGAATAAAGAACATCTCCAAGAACTTATTGGCAGCGACTACGAGCTCCAGTGGATCATCGGCCACGGCGGAATGTCCACCGTGTGGCTGGCCGATGACACCCGCAACGATCGCGAGGTGGCGATCAAAGTCCTGCGCCCGGAGTTTTCCGATAATCACGAATTCCTCTCCCGCTTCCGCAACGAGGCGAAATCGGCCAAATCCATTCAGTCAGAAAACGTGGTAACCACCTATGACTACCGCGAATTAGAGGATAACGGCCGCAAATTCTGCTTCATGGCTTTAGAGTATGTGCGCGGCGAATCTTTGGCGGATCTGTTGGCACGCGAAAATACGCTGCAGGAGGAGCTGGCGCTCGATGTCCTCGAGCAAGCTGCGCATGGCCTTTCCATCATTCACCGCATGGAGCTGGTCCACCGCGATATTAAGCCCGGTAACCTGCTTATTACGCAAAATGGCCAGGTCAAGATCACGGATTTTGGCATCGCCAAGGCTGCCGCCGCCGTGCCGCTTACCCGCACCGGCATGGTAGTAGGCACCGCACAGTACGTATCCCCCGAGCAAGCACAGGGCAAGGATGTCACGCCGGCTTCCGACGTCTATTCGCTCGGCGTCGTCGGCTATGAAATGCTGGCTGGCAGGCGTCCCTTTATCGGAGATTCCTCCGTGTCCATCGCCTTGGCGCACATCAACCAGGAGCCAGAGCCGCTCTCGACGAATATCAGCGCTCCAGCCCGCGAGCTCATTCGCATCGCATTGCGCAAGGACCCCTCTACCCGTTACGCCGATGGCAATGAGTTCACTCTGGCTATTTCCGCAGTCAGACTAGGCAAGCGCCCTCCGCAACCCAAGTCTGCACCGCTAGCACAGCGCGCTCCGGAGCCATCGCCGTCTGCCTCGACGGAGATGTTGGGCAATGTCGCCCAACCCACCACCATCCATCCGGCCGCGGGAACCGCTCCCACAAAAGAGTCCAAGGGTGGCTCCTCTTTCCTGAAGGGTTTAGGCATCACCCTGCTCCTCGCAGCCTTGGCCGGTGGTGGCTATGCCGCCTACCAGCACTTTGGCGATAGCGAGGGACAAAGCGAGCCCTCCAGCACTCCGGAGACCTCGGTGGTTACGGAATACCGCGATCCCACCACCACGCACCAGGATGCCCAAGAAGAAGATACGGAAGAGGCACCGGCACCAGTGACGGTGACGGAAACGGAGCCACGAGAAACCGAACAGGAAGAGACACCGCGTACGACGCACCGCGAGACGCCCACGCGTCATTCTCCCACGCACCAACAGCAGCCCCCAGCCGCGCCGACGCAACAGAACCCGCAGGATACGCACGTTGAAACTACACCCGAGTTAGATACTCCAGTAAACTCACAGCCTAACGAGCTCCCCGGAGACTTGGCCGATCTAATTACACAGGAGGGTGACTAAGCGATGGTCAATGACCGCTATCGGAGAGGCGAGATCATCGGCGCCGGCGGCATGTCTGAGGTTTATGCCGCCGAAGACACCGTCCTAGGCCGCCAGGTAGCGGTAAAGATGCTCCGCCCGGAAATGGCGCGCGACGTCAACTTCCGTGAGCGCTTTTACCGCGAGGCCCAGAACTCGGGCAAGCTGAATCACCCCAATATCGTGGCGGTTTATGACACCGGCGAAACCGAGCTGGATGGCATGACCATCCCATATATCGTCATGGAGCGGGTCAACGGCCGCACCCTGCGAGATATCATTCGCGAGGACGGAGCTCTGTCCGCCCAGGAAGCGGCGGATATTCTCAAACCGGTAGCCGATGCACTGCAAGCCTCTCACGAGGCCGGGATTATTCACCGCGATATCAAACCAGCAAATATTATGCTCACCAACACCGGCCAAGTGAAGGTGATGGACTTCGGCATCGCTCGTGCCTTGGATGACTCCACCTCGGCGATGACGCAAACCTCCGCCGTTATCGGCACCGCCCAGTACCTTTCTCCAGAGCAGGCTCGCGGTAAGAACGCGGATGCCCGTTCGGATGTCTATGCACTGGGCTGCGTACTCTATGAAGCACTCACTGGCCACACGCCATTTGAAGGCGAAACCCCGTTTGCGGTGGCCTATCAGCACGTGCAGGAAGAGCCGACGCCGCCGTCAGAACTCATTTCAGATCCTTCACTGACCCCCACCCAGCAAGTCAATATCGATGCAGTGGTGCTTACCGCCATGGCCAAGCACCCAGCGGATCGTTATCAGTCCGCCTGGGAGATGGCCGGCGATTTGGAGCGCCTACGCAATGGACAGCTCACCGCAGCTGCGCGCATGCACGTCAACGAGGAAGAAGACGAGCAGCCTACCCAAATGGTCGGCGCCGCCGCACCAGCTGCGGCCGCGCACCGCGCACCCATTCAGTCCACTCGCCCCACCGAAGATGATGAGGAGCAGGGCGGCGGCTGGATGAAATGGCTGGCAGCCTTCTTGGCCGCCCTTCTGGTAGCTATCGTGGGCTACTTCGCCTGGGATTTCTTCTCCAACGATAAAGACTCTGAGGATAAGCCACGCCAGACCCAATCCGCTCAGCACGACAAAATTACCGTGCCAGAGGTGGAAAACCGCCCGCGCAATGAGGTGGTTAAGGAACTGGAAGACATGGGTCTGCAGGTGACCGTCAACGAGGAAGCCAACCCGGATATCAAGCGCAATAATGCTATCCGCATTAATCCGGCCCCTGGTTCTGAGCTGCAAAAGAATGCCTCGGTGACCTTAACTGTTTCCTCCGGTAAGGAGATTACGGACGTCCCAGATATCACCGGCATGACCTTGGATGAAGCCTCCCAGGCCCTCGAGGAGGCAGGCTTGGCGCTTAACTCCGATGTCTCGGAAGAAAACGATGAAGCACCGGCCGGCCAAATCATCAAGCAGGATCCAGCCGGTGGTACGCAACTGTCCAAGGGATCCAAGGTACGGGTAACGGTTTCTAAGGGCGTCGAAAAGAAGCGCGTTCCCGATGTTTCCGGCATGGATGTCGATGATGCCCAAAGCCGCCTGGAGTCAAATGACTTTGATGTAGACGTGCGCGAGGTGGATTCCTTAGAGCCAAAGGGCACGGTGCTGAGCGTTTCCAATGAGGGCGCAGAGCTGGAAAAGGGCAAGCCGGTCACCGTTGAGGTCTCCAATGGCATGCTCTTTAAAGCCCCTGACCTGGTACGCAAGAATCAAGGCCAAGCTGAAGCTGTGCTGCGGGAGGCTGGCTGGACCGGCCAGTTCGTCGTGGGCGAGCCTGCCCCTACCGGCGCGCTAGTGGATGCCAATAAGATTGGTTGGGCTTCCGTGAACCCGGGCGATACCATGCGCAAGGATCAAAATATTGATATCCGCCTGTGGGACTTCGACCCCGCTGCACTTCTGCCGCAGCCATAACTGCTGGTATCCTAAGGTCTCAGTAAGAACTTAGATAAGAACTTAAACCTAGAAAAGGTATCTTATGCCGAAGTCAAAGATTTCCCAGAGCTCCTCCGTCCCTACCTCGAGCTCTACTACCAACCGCACGCCCGTCAAGATCAATTCTGAGGGCACCCCGAAGTGGTACGTCGCCATCATGCTGGGCCTGATGGTTATCGGCCTGCTGTGGCTCGTGGTCAACTACCTCGCTGGCGAGGACATCCCATTCATGGCGGAACTCGGCCCTTGGAATTACGGCATCGGCTTTGGCCTAGCCATCATTGGCCTGCTGATGACCATGGGTTGGCGTTAAGCTAAACCTCCCAGCTTATTCCCTCGCTCCCTACTTCCTGTAGGCGGCGAGGGTTTTTCATATCTAGGAGCCTTATGCCTCGCCGCATTCTTGCTGCTGGCCTCATCATTTCGGCGGCCTACGCGGCCGTGCACATCGCCTTTGGCGATACCACCCTACTCACCGGCGCCGCTCCCCTCCGCCTTTCCTTGCGTAACTACCTTGGTAACGTCTTAGGCTCTGGCATGGTGTGGGGAATCTTTAGTTACCTAGTAGGCAAAGCGTTTCCGGGTCGGTGGCTCAAAGCACTCCTGGCCGGTACGGGGATTATCGTTATGATGCTGGCGGTGCACTACGGCTTGCTCGTGGTCTTCGGTGTATATAACTGGCGCGAGGCATTCGAGTACAACGCCCAGTGGTTCCTCCTGGCGCTCATCTCTGGACCCGTTCTGGGGCTAGCCGGCGCGGCCGCAGCACGGTTCCGCTGGTTCGACTATCTCGCCGTCCTTGGCTTCCTCCTCGAGCCCGTGATTGCCGGGTTCATCCCAGGCAGTTCCTACCTGCCCCGCACCACGACCATTCCTGGGTACTTCGCCGCCGCGACTCTCTGGCTCATCGGTGCGGGCTTTTTCATCTGGCAGCGCCGCCATCCCACACGCTAAGCGCTTCCTCCGCTGCCCACCACCCCGGCATGCCGTGCACACCAGCGCCGGGAGCGGCGGAGCTAGAGGCCATGAAGACTCCCGGCGCGAGACGGTGCGGATGAGCCGACAAGCGCGGACGCAGGAGGGTTTGCAGCCCAGTCATGGCACCGCCGGCAATATCACCGCCCACCAGATTGGGATTCCATCGCTCCAGATCGGCCGGGCTTGTAGCGTGGGTCGACAGGATGGTATCGCGAAAACCGGGAGCAAAGCGCTCGATCTGCGCGGTAATCAGCTCGGTTACCTCACCCGGATAGCGCTCCGCATAACCGCGCGGGACGTGCGCATACGTCCACAGGGTAAGCCCACGGGAAGGATCGGCTACGTATTGCTGGCATACCAATACCAATGGCCGCTCAGGCATGCGCCGCTTGCCGACGTCCCCCTCAGCCCCACATATTTCCTCCAAGGTGCCACCCACATGCACGGTGCCGGCCTGACCCACGCGCGGATCGGCCCACGGGACGGATTCGCTGAGATGGAAGTCCACTTTGAAGACGGCGCTGCCATAGTGCCAGCGCGCCAGGCTGCGTCGGGTTCCGCCCCGCAGTTCCAGCCCGCCCAGGCTCAGAATCTGGCGCGGGGTCAGATTCAAAATGATCGCATCGGCTTGAGGCAGCTCCCGCAGGTCGGTGACTTCGCATCCGGTGTGGAGGCGGGCATGGTGGGAACGGAGGAGGGCCAGGAGGGCGTCGATAAGAGCGCCCGTGCCGCCCTCCACCACGGGCCAGCCGCGGGTCATGCCCAGCCCGCCAAAGAGCAGGCCGAAAGCGGAGGTAAAAGGCGTGGTGGGCGAGGTAATCGCGTGCACCGCGCTGCCTGCAAAGAGCGCGCGGGCCTGAGGCGTGCGGAAGGCCGCCCGTGCGAGGCTACTGGCAGGCAGGACTCCGGCCGCGCCGAATTGTGCCAAGCGCACAGGGCGATGGGGCCAGCGCACCAGCGGGGTAAGTGCGTTGTCCACATGCTCATCGATGTGGCGGACAATGTGCCCATGTAGCCGCGTCCATGCCCGAGCATCGGCTCCCAACTCCGCCGCCGTGTCCGCCAAGCAACCGTGCAAAATCCCGGCCGGGGCACCTTCTAGCGGATGGGCCATGGGATAAACAGCATTGCGCCACCGCAAACCGTAGGCCTCTAAGTCGAGGGCGCGGAAGGCTGGGGTCGCTACGCCAAAGGGATGCCCAGCTGCTCCGAGATCCACAATCGTGCCCGGAAAAATCTCCGTAGACGAAGCCGCTGCACCGCCGGCCCGGCTGGCGCGTTCGTAGATATCCACACTCCATCCGGCATTGGCCAAGCGCGCCGCGGCTGTGAGCCCGTTCGGGCCTGCGCCGACGATCACAGCGCGGGGTTGATAATCCACAATGCTCCTTATGCAGGTCAGTACCCAAATTTATCAGGCTTGTTAACACAGTGGGTAAAAAGTTATCCACAGGCTGTGGAGAATGCTTGTGAAATATGAATTTCACACAATTATTAACAACCTGTGGATAACTGTTTTCACGGGCTTCCACAGGCTGATTTTCGCACTTTCACACGGGCTAGACCAGCTTGATCAGGGAAAACTCCGGAAAAGCGTTCGGTAAATTACAAAAATGTAGTTATCCACAATGTGGATAACCATTGTGGAATTCTTTCGCACACGCTTTCCGGTGATCAAATTTCACAGTTATCCCCAAAGCCCAGCTTGTTGGGCTAGCAATGCGAGGATTACCGCGGCCGCCGCAGCAACACCACCCCAGCGAAGCGCAGGGCTCTTTCGATAGAGGAATAGGCTCAGCACGATTCCTGTGCACAACCCGCCCAGATGACCCCATAGGGATACGCCATCGGCGAGGAAGGTATAGGCCACGTTCGCCAGAACGAGGGCGACGGGCGCGCGGAGATCGAGCCCGCGCTGCCGGTAAGCGCCTACGAGCATGGCCATGAGCGCGAAGAGTGCGCCGGATGCGCCAACGGTGGGAGTATTGAAATCGAATTGCAAGATCATGGCGGACGCGCCGAGACAAGAGACGAGGTAGGCGGCGAGGTACAACCCAGTACCAAGCGCACGCTCCACTTCCCTGCCTATGAGCAAGAGCATGATCATGTTTACCGCCAGATGGCCCGCGTCGAGATGCATGAATTCGGAAGACAGCGCCGTCTGCGGTGCTAAGGGATACTCTGGACCCCATAGACCCCAGTCCGCCGCGAGCGCGGAGTCATAGAAGGTAGCGCCCAATGTCCGCGCTTGCACCGCGGTAATGAGCCAAGCAATTGTGCACACGATGGCGATCAGTGCGGTAGCCGGGGTATCGCGGACATAGTTTCTCACCATGGTCATGAGTTTGTCAGTCCTTCAGACAGGTTCTAGCAAGTGTATAGCTCAGGGCAAAACTGCAACGAGCCCGCCGCCGCATGGATAATGCGGTGGCGGGCCCGAGGGAAAAGGCGATTACGCGATATCGATGGACTCGATTACAACGTCCTCGTGAGGACGATCCATGCGGTCGGTATCAACCTTGGCGATCTTGGACACAACTTCCTGGGAGGCGGCATCGGTAACCTCACCAAAGATGGTGTGGTGGTTATTCAGGTGCGGGGTCGGCGCCACGGTGATGAAGAACTGGGAACCGTTGGTGCCTGGGCCGGCATTGGCCATGGCCAGCAGGAATGGGCGGTCAAACTGCAGCTCCGGGTGGAACTCGTCCTGGAACTGGTAGCCCGGGCCACCGCGGCCGGTGCCGGTAGGGTCGCCGCCCTGGATCATAAAGTTATCGATGATGCGGTGGAAGATTGCGCCGTCATAGAACGGGCCGGACTGCTCGCCCTTTGCGTTCTGGGTGGAGTAGTCCTTCTCGCCCTTGGCCAGGCCGATGAAGTTTTCAACGGTTACCGGTGCATGGTTACCGAAGAGATCGATAACAATGTCACCGTAGTTGGTATGCATCGTTGCAGTTGCGGTCTTCTGAGTCATGCCAGCCATTGTAAAGAATTTAACGCGCGCCTGCCGCGCATGACATAACGCTGTCAGCGATCGCGCTAGCCTGAAGGCATGATTCGCGCGCTGCTTTTTGATCTGGATGACACATTGCTTGACCACACCGGCGCGGCCCGAGACGCGGTCGATCAGTGGTGCCGCGAGCTGGGCCTGCCCGAGGGACAACATGCACGCTTCGCGGCCATCGAGCGCAAGTGGTTCTAGGCCTACGAGCGCGGCGAGGTCACCCACCAAGGCCAGCGGGCAGCGCGCTGCCGCGAGTTTCTCGGCCGGGAGATGAGCGATGCCGAGGCGCTGGCCGCCTACGACGGCTATCTTTCCGCCTACCGGCAGCAATGGCGCGCTTTTGCCGACGTCCACCTCATCCCCACCGTCGACCTCGGCTGCCCCAAACCGCAGCGGGACGCCTACCTTGCCGCGTGCGATCAGCTGGGTACGGTCCCCGCAGACACGCTCATGGTGGGCGATTCCCTCACCAACGATGTGCAAGGCGCGCGCAAGGCAGGACTGTACGCGCTCCACCTCGACCGTGCGGGTGATGGGGATCTGAGTTCGCTTAGCGCGCTGAAAGAGGTTCTCCCCCAAATAGCCAGCTGACTACGCTGGCACCGAGGCTTCCGGACCCAATTTGCGGATCTTTCTCACTAGCGATGTTTCTACCCCAAAGGTTAGAACGAGAAAAGAAACATACCGGTTCCATTCGGACACCCAACGGATTCTCAGCTACTTTGCAGTTTGCGGAGGATGCTAAAAGAGCCACTAAGAAAGTATCCGCACATGGATTTCTTGTCCTCCCTCCACAACCTCATGGACGCAGGCTCGCTGCTCCAAAGCTTTGGACCTTATATCCTCCTCGGCGTCGCCGTCGTCATCTTCATCGAGTCCGGCGTGCTTTTCCCATTCCTACCAGGTGATTCACTGCTCGTTACCGCGGCCATCCTGCGCGACGAACTCGACATCAACGCCTGGCTGCTCTTTGTCCTGGCCGCGGTGGCCGCCTTTGCCGGCGATCAGGTGGGCTTCTACTTGGGCCGCCGCTTTGGCCGCAAGCTTTTCAAGGACGATGCCCGCGTTCTGCGCACCGAACACCTTGATAGCGCGGAAGACTTCTTCCAGCGCCACGGCCCAGTGGCCCTAGTGTTGGGACGCTTCGTGCCGATTGTGCGCACCTTCGTTCCCTTCGCCGCTGGTACCGCGGAGATGGGTTACTCCTCCTTCCTGCGTTGGAATATCCTTGGCGGCATAGGCTGGGTTGGTTCTATGCTGCTCGTCGGCGTGCTGCTGGGCGGTATCCCGGGCATCGCCCACTCGATCGACATCATCATGCTCATCGTCGTGGCAATTTCCGTGCTGCCTATGATCATCGGCTGGTTCAACAAGCACCGCAAGGAAAAGCGCGAAATCCCGGCCGCGTAAGGACTTTTTGTCCATCACTCAGCCGGGATTGCGGTGCAATTAGGGGGACTTAGAGGGAATCGCGCACCTCATCGCGAGCCAACACCATATTGCGCAGGGAGGCCTCGGTCTCCTCGTAGCCGCGGGTCTTCAGGCCACAGTCCGGGTTAACCCACAAGCGCTCGACCGGCACGTGCTTGAGCGCGGCGCGGATGAGCTCGGCCATCTCCGCTACGGAGGGCACACGTGGAGAGTGGATATCGTAGATGCCTGGGCCGATCTCGGAGTGGAAGGTCTCGTCGATATCCTCCAGTAGTTCCATGCGGGAGCGGGCAGCCTCAATGGAGGTGACATCGGCATCCAGGCCGGCAACGGCATCGATGATCTGACCGAACTCGGAGTAGCACAGGTGAGTGTGAATCTGAGTGGTCGGCTTGGCATCGAGCGCTACGAGACGGAAGGAGCGCACGGCCCAGTCCAGGTACGCCTTGCGGTCTTCCTCGCGCAGCGGCAACAGCTCGCGCAGGGCGGGCTCGTCGATCTGAATGATGTCGATGCCGGCCTCTTCCAGGTCATGCACCTCATCCGCCAAAGCGACGCCCAGCTGGTCTGCGGAGACGGACTGGTGCACATCATCGCGCACGAAGGACCATGCCAGGATGGTCACCGGACCGGTGAGCATGCCCTTGACGTGGTGCTCCGAAAGCGACTGCGCGTACTTGGACCACTCGGTGGTCATCGCAGCCGGGCGGGAGATGTCACCGACGACGATTGGCGGACGGGTGCAACGGGAACCGTAGGACTGGACCCAGCCGTTTTCGGTGGTTACGAAGCCATCGAGCAGCTCAGCAAAGTACTGGACCATGTCATTTCGCTCTGGCTCGCCGTGGACGAGGACGTCAAGGCCAAGGCGCTCCTGCAGCTCGATGACGGACTTGACCTCGTCCTTGAGAGCGGCGTTGTAGTCGGCGTCGGAAAGCTCGCCCTTGCGGTGCGCCGCACGCGCCTGGCGGATCTCCTTGGTCTGGGGGAAGGAGCCAATGGTGGTAGTCGGCAACTGCGGCAGGCCGAGTTCCTTCTGCGCCTCGTTGCGCTCGGCAAAGGCAGGCTCGCGCTTGACCTCGCCGTCCGGCAGCTTCTCGATGCGCGCCTTCACCGCCGAATTGTGAATACGCTCGGATTCGGCACGGGTGCGCAGCGCGCGGTCGTTGATGCTATACGCTTCCGGTGCCTCCAGCGGGCCCTGGGACAGGGCGACGACTTCCTTGACCTTCTCATTGGCGAAGGAGAACCAGGTGGCGACGTCGGCCGGCAGCTTGGTTTCTGCCTCCACGGTGTGCGGCACGTGCTGCAGGGATACGGAGGTTGATAGGGACAGGGAGTCGAGGCTGCCCTCTAGGTCCTCGTACTTGGAGCGCAGGTCGCGCAGGTTAGCGGCCCAGACATTGCGGCCGTCGATAAGCCCAGCAACCACGTGGGAATTCAGGTTCTTCACGCGCTCGAGGTAGCCCTCATCCAGTGCCAAGGTGCCCACGGAAAGATCCACTTGGACGGCTTCTGGCTTAAGCTCCGCCAAGACCTCGAGGCCCTTGCGGGCAGAACCGTACGGGGTGGTGAGGTAGACCTGCGGGCGGTTGTCGGCACCCAGGATGGCCTCATAAGCGCGCTTGGTGTAGGCAGCCAGTTCCTCATCGTTGGCAATGGTCAGATCCGCCACCAAGGCGGGTTCGGCAAGCTGTACCCATTGGACACCGGACTTATCTAGCTCGGCAAGTACCTCCTGGTAGGCCTTGACGGCATCATCCAAGCGGTCGAGCGGAGACTTGGTAGCACCCTCTGCCTGCTTGGACAAAGCCAGCAGGGTCACTGGGCCGACGAGGTACGGACGCACGGTGTGGCCGGCGGCGCGGGCCTCTTCTACCAGCTTGATAACGCGCTGCGGGTGCGCCTTGAAGTCCTGTTCATCGGCGATTTCCGGGACGATGTAGTGGTAGTTGGTATCGAACCACTTGGTCATCTCCAGCGGCGCAGTGTCCTTATTGCCGCGGGCCAGGGTGAACTCATCATCCAGGGTTTCGCCGGCCACGGCGCCGACGGTCAGTGCGGTTTCAAGTACTTGGTCGTAGTAGGCGACATCGGCAGGAATGGCGTAGTCCTCAGTGAGACCAAGATCGCGCAGGCGATTATAGGTATCCAAGCGGAGGGAATGGGCAGCGGACTCAAAGGTCTCGGCGTCGATGCGGCCGGCCCAGTAGGATTCCAGCGCGCGCTTTAGCTCACGGTTAGCGCCGACGCGGGGGTAGCCCTCAATCGTCGCCTTGGGGAAGTTAGTGTTAGTCATTGTCTACTCCGATTCGAGATAACAGGTCTTGTGTAATGTCCGGATTGTTGTGGGTATAGATATGGAGGCCTTCCGCGCCGCCGGCCACAATGGTGCGGGCCAATTGGGCAGTAATCTCCATGCCGATTTCGTATTCCTCTTCTGGGGTTGTCGCTGCCGCGAGCTGAGTGCGCACCCTTTCGGGTACGGTCAGCCCGGACAGCTGCCCCATTCGTTCCAACCGGCGCAGGCTGGTCATGGGCATAATCCCGGGAATGAGGGGGATTTTTACCCCGGCCAATTTCGCCCTTTGGGCGAAGCGGAGGAAATCCTCGGCGTCAAAGAAGAGCTGGGTGATGGCGAAGTCCGCGCCGAGACGCTGCTTATTGAGCAGCACGTCGAAGTCCTCGTCTTCATTCTTGGATTCTGCGTGGCCGCTGGGGTAGCAGGCCACGCTCACCGCTAGCCGGCCGGCGGCAAAGCGTGCCGCTTGGTGGCTTTCTAGCTCGCGGATGAGTCGAATCAGCTCATCAGCATGCTGCAGGTAGTGTTCTGGCATGCCCCCTTCTGGGAGATCGCCGCGCAAGGCCAGTAGGCCACGAACACCGGCGTCTACCAAGCGATTGATCCACTCGATGAGCTCTTCGCGCGAGCCGGCCGTGCAGGCTAAGTGCGCCAGCGGGCGCATGGAGGTGTTCTGCGAGATCTTCTCAATAAAGGCCGCGGTCCCCTCTAGCCAGCCGGAGCGTTGGGAGCTAGTCACCGCGATGTAATCGGGATGGTAGCTTTCTAAGACTTCTAGCAGGCGGTCGATCTTGGCGGCATCGGCGTCGTGGCGCGGTGGGATTACCTCGAAGGAAAGGGCAAGGCGCTCGGGCGCATCTGCTTCCTCTTCGCTTTCATAATCCAAGGGCGCGGAAGCCGAAAGTCGCGGACTCATGGTCACCTCCTTTGCTGGTCGTCGTTGGTGCGTTGAGAAAAAACGTACCAAGCTGTTCAGTTTGTGCGATAGCGATTGTTCAATGGTGATACCATTACAAGCCCGCAAACTGCGAGGTTGGCGAAAAATCGGCTGAATAATAATCACAGGTTCTGAACCAAGCGGTCTATTTCTAACCTGTTCCCCCAGCACGCCACCGCGCTCACGGTGGTACACCACCCAACACGTCACTATGCTGGGTGAAAGCGAATTGATAAATCTGAATTAAGGAGTGTTCCGCCCCCATGAACCCCACCACGCTGAACGTGGCCTTCAAGACCGCATCAAACCTGTGGAGCCAGTTCAATAACTACCGCGAGGAAAAGTCGCGCGAAGCCTATACCGCCCTAGAAGAAGCTGCGCAGAAGATGGACGAGCGCGATAACAGCAACTTCGCTGAACCCCGCCGCCAGGCAGGCGCCGTCACCCGCGCCGCACACTCCCGCCTCGAGCGCGCCCTAGAAGAATTCAACGATTACCGCGAGGACGCTACCGAGCGCCTGAACGATGCCAAGGAAGAGGCAACCAAGAAGGCAAAGAAAGCCCGCAAGCAGGCAAAAAAGGATTCCCAGAAGGCACAGAAGAACCTCAAGAAGAAATCCGCCAAGGTAGCCAAGAAGCAGAAGAAGAATAAGAAGTCCTCTAAGGGCTGGATCTTCGCCGGCATCATCGCCCTATTGTCCGCTGCGGCCGGTGCCGCCTATTACTGGCTGCGCTCCAACGACAAGCCTTCCCAGACCCCGCCGCGCGTGGATGACTTCCAGTCCGGATCCCACACCGCTCCGGAGTCCACCTTGGTCTACACTTCCGCCAGCGAGAATGATGCCAAGTCCGACCTCGTCGAGGAAGGCGCTGTACGCGATGAGGAGCTCCTCGGTTCTATCGACGAACAGCTGGCCAAGCACCGCGAGGAAGAAGCAGCTCAGCCGGCCGATACCACCCGCATTACCGATGACCACCAAAACGAAGGCAAGCACCGCCTGCAGACCGACGAATAAATACGCTTACCACCCCGCCGTGGGGGTACGTGTAGCGTTGTCTAGATCTCATTGCTTTGCCTAAACAAAAATCTCTTGATTGAATTCCCACATTAGGGATCTTTCTACAAGGAGATGAAAAATGAGCTTTGAGTCTCTTACCGTCAAGCTCAAAGACGGCGCAACGTATTACTTCCCGGCGGGTGCGGTGTCCAAAGACCCTTCCTCTCGCGTGGACAACCTGCGCTATGCCATCGACAACGGAACCACTTTCCGCTCCGTGGACGAGGCCGGCATCGAGCGCGAGTTTAACGGTCATGACGTCCGCAATTACCACCTAGCCTAAGCGATAGCGGTATCCCTTCCCGCAGGTCACTGGCCTGTGCGGAGGGGATTTTCGCATGCTTGCCCCATGCTTGAGTTCAGAGGGTCGTTGCAACACTTTCCCTTAGGAGGGTGTTGTTGTGTCTGGGGTTGTTGGCCCGTTTCATTCGTTGTCTGAATCGGATCGTCGTGGCTTAGTTGCCTTGGTTGGCAGTGGGCGTAGTGTCCGTTCGGCGGCTGGTGAGCTTGGCTGTCATTACGGGCATGCTTTGAATTTTTGCCATGCCTTTGGATTGCCAGTCGTGTATAAAGCCAAACGAGTTGATCGCCGCGGCAGCCAGGCTGTCCAGCTTGTAGAGCTAGTCCGAAGCGGACTGTCGGTACGCCAAGCTGCTAAAAGATGTGGGATGCATCTTACCGCTGCGTATGCCGTAGCTACGGAAGCTGGGTGCCATATCCGGTTAAGTCAGTATGCTCGGAAAGTCCGCCAGACGCAGTTAAGAGTGGAATACCTGCGCCTTCGGCTGGCGAGCCTGCCTGGTGGTGATGCTGGCACGGCAGTAGGAATTGATCGTCGACTGCGTTTAGATTTCGAAAAAGGACTCACCAAATCCCAGGGTCGACGAGAAGAGTTCATACCCGTCGGCGAAGACGCCAGCACGTATAACAGACTTATGAAAGCGCTGCACCAACGCCATGATGTCATCGAATCCGGAAGGCTTGCCCCTCCCGCCTTACCTAGCGGGGTAGATCCGTATAAACGCATCAGCAATCGCTACATTTGCTTCGAAGAACGCGTCATTATCGCCGATCTTCTCCGCGAAGATGTGCCACTGCGTGAGATTGGGCGCCGTTTAGGGCGTAGTGCATCGTCAATTCAGCGTGAAGTGCGCAGAAACCACAGTGCTGAAGGCCCGTATCGTGCGGAAACAGCCCAGTTAAAGGCCTGTGCGCGGAGATTGCGGCCGAAAATACCGAAACTACTAGCCAACAAAAGGCTATGGGACTATGTATGCGCACAATTGCGGGCACAATGGTCACCTGAGGAGATTTCTAATCGCCTGCCCATCGACTACCCCACTGATAAGGACATGCGCATTAGTCACGAAACGATTTATGACGCCTTTTACCTGCAGGCCAAAGGAAGACTCAAAGACCTTGGCTTGGACTTGCCGACCGGTAGAAAGAAACGCAAGAAACGCCAATCACGCACCACCACAGCTTCCCAGCAACGCTTCGTCGACGACATGATCCTCATAGACGACCGGCCAGATGAGGTAAGTGAACGTATTTTGCCAGGCCACTGGGAAGGCGACCTCATCCTCGGTAAAAACAACCAATCAGCGGTAATCACGCTAGTAGAACGCGTTAGCCGATTTGTTGTCCTTGGCCACTTACCGGGAAGGCATACCAGCAAAGAAGTATTCACAGCCCTGCACAAGGCAGTTGCAGGAATCGATAAAGCTATCTGGTCATCAATTACCTGGGACCAAGGAAGCGAAATGGCTGGCCATAAAGCCTTTACCATGGCTACTGACATTCCCATCTACTTCTGCCATCCAGGATCGCCATGGGAACGCGGCAGCAACGAAAACACCAACGGCAGGCTGAGAAGAAACCTTCCTAAAAACAGCGACCTGTCCATCTACAGTGCCGAGGACTTGGAGATGATCGCCAACATTCACAACCACAAACCACGCAAAGCACTCAACTGGCGCACCCCAGCCGAAGTCATGACCAACGCCCTCACACAAACCGGTAGCATCAAACCAAACTAACCATCATCGTTGCAACGACCCCTAGAATCCAAGATGTTGCAAAACCGCCGTCTATCGTGGATTCCATGGAAATTCACGCAACCCAAGAATCTGACCGCACCTATCTCGCCCGACTCAACTTCCTCACCGATACTTTCGGCGACGAGCACGGCGAGCTTTCCCCCGATTTTGCCGATGATTTTGCCTTCTACGTGGAAAATTGGGAGCCCAATCAGGGCGGCTTCATCGCATGGGAGGAGCTCGTCCCGGCCGGCGGCGTGTGGCTCAATTGGGGCACGGAGGACAATCACGGCTTTGGCTTTGTCGAGCCCGCCATTCCAGAACTCGCTATCGCCGTCGAGGCTCGCTATAAGGGCCAAGGCATTGGCACCGCGCTTATCGACGCCGCCATTTCCCTCGCCCAGACCCTGCGCGCCCCCGGCATCTCGCTAGCCGTCCACCCCGATAATCCCCGCGCCAAGGGTCTCTATGAGCACCTCGGATTCGAGCATGTAGGCAGCCACGCGGGTCACTTTGTGATGGTCAAGCGCTTCTAAAGCGAACGCAGGCCGGCGTGAGTTACATAAATGGGCTCGTTATCCACGGCCGTCTTAAACTCCTCGGTCAGTCCTGCCATAACCGCCTCGCGCGCCTCTTCGCGGGTGCCGTGAAAACTCATTACCTCACCATCCACTGCGGCCTCGCCGCGCTTGCGCACCACCACAAATTCCGCGCCCTCCGGCGCTTCGACTTCCCTATCGGCGGAGGTGAATGGATCGCTGTAGCGAGCGGTGGCGGTCATGGTCAGTCTCCTGGTGGTATCACGGGACAGTAATGATTCCCCATTTACTGTACTGAAAGTTTCTCCTCGCCACCTTGCACCATCTGCCCGACCTTCTGCGGATCAGGACTTCTGTCCATCTAAACCAGCAAACCCGTCGACGAAAAGCAGGCTTCAGATGGACAAAAGTCGCGAAATCGACGTCTACCCACCCATGGCGTCGAAGAAAGTCCGACTCCTCCGAAGAAGAAGCCGGACTTCATGCTGTGGAGCATAGGAGAATCGAACTCCTGACCTTCTGCTTGCAAAGCAGATGCTCTACCAATTGAGCTAATGCCCCAGTGCCTAAGTACTTTACTACTGCAGCCGAAGTATCTACAAACCACGCCACATCCTAACCACTCAAATCACTTTAGCCTCTTTAGGCATGTCCTATCACTTCTGTAACACGTAAGCGATAGGGTCATGGACACGTCTTGTCCACTTTCCCTTATCTTTAGGAAGAATATGCGCCGCCTCCTCACCTCCGCTCTCACCGTGCTCATCGCCACTGCCGTGCCGGCTGCCGCAAATGCTCAGTTGCCGCAAATCCCGCAACTGCCTGCGTCCTCCAGCTCGGATATTCAAGACGAAATCAACCACCGCATCGCAGACGCCCGCGCACAGGTTGAAGACTTTTCCTCCAAGGCCTTCCCCCAAAAGGCCTCTAAACAGAAAGCGCCTGCCCCAGCTCCGGAGAAAAAGCCAGAACCGCGCAACGATGGAGGCGTCGACTGTGTCAACTGCGTAGCTATCACCTACGATGATGGACCCGGCTCCGAGACCAACCGCCTGCTGGACAAGTTCAAGGCCAAGAACGCGCACGCAAGCTTCATGGTGCTCGCCCCCAATGCTGATCAGCACCCCGAGCTGCTCAAGCGCATGAAGGCCGAGGGACATACCATCGGCAACCACACTAAGAGCCACCGCCAGCTCAATACCCTGTCCTATGAGCAGGTATCCCAAGAACTCGATGCCGGAAATGCCGCCATTAGCAAGGCCACCGGCCAGGGTACGCGCTGGGTACGCCCGCCCTACGGCGCCACCAATGCCACCGTGGATCAGGCAACCCGCGATAAGGGCGTCTCCCAAGCGCTCTGGGATGTCGACACCGTGGATTGGAAGGATCGCAACTCTGACCACGTCTGCTCCTCAGCCGTGCAGGGCGCCCACGCTGGTTCCATCGTCTTGATGCACGATATCCACCCCACCACCGTTGATGCCGCCGATTGCGTTATCGATGGCCTACGCGCCAAGGGCCTCGAACCTGTGAGCTTGGATCGCCTCCTGCGCACCCCTGTGCCAGGTAAGCGCTACTATGCTCGTGGTTAATGATTGATTTTGCCCTGACTGCCGACGCCGTCGCTCGCCAACTCCTCGGCTGCACCCTCACCCATGCCGGGGTTAGCATACGACTTACTGAGGTAGAGGCCTATCTCGGTGCCGAGGATTCCGCGGCACACACATTTAACGGCAAAACCCCCCGCAATGCGGCCATGTTCGGCCCGCCGGGTAGGTTCTACGTTTATATTTCTTACGGCATCCATCGCAACGTCAATATCGTCTGCGCCCCTGAAGGCACTGGCCAGGGCTGCCTGCTGCGCGGCGGCGAGATTATCGATGGCGCTGATATCGCTTTCGCCCGCCGCGGCACCAGCGATTTCCATAATCTCGCCCGCGGACCAGGGAACCTCGGCAAAGCCCTCGGTTTTACGCTGGAAGACAACCACCAACCGATACAACTTGCCGAGCGGTCTTCCGAACCAGAATGGGTACGCGGCCCACGCATTGGAATCTCGAAAAACCAAGAAGCGGCCCTACGGTTTTGGATACCCTTCGATAAAACCGTCTCGGGCCGCCGCGGCTATCCTAGAAAATAGACCGACAGTGTTCGCTGCCTAATAGCGTCCACCGTAGCGCTCATCATTCTCGATGGCCTTAATGATCCGCTGGTTAATCTGCAGCATCTGGCGAATCTGCGTGCGGGTTAGCTTGTCCACTACGGATTTCCGCGCCTGCTTAGCGTGCCCAGGTGCCGTATCTACCACCTTGTCCCAGCCGCTATCCGTCAACTGCGCCATGGTGGTACGGCCATCGGTCGGACACGGCTGGCGCACGACCCATCCCTGTTTTTCCAAGCGCGTAACGACCTGGCTTAAGCGCGATAAAGAACCATTGGCAGTAATCGCTAGGTCACGCATACGCATTTCACGATTTTCCGCCTCAGATAGCCGGGAGAGCACCGTGTACTCAAAAAAGCTCAGACCTGCATCATCGCGCAGCTGAGCATCCAAAATATTGGTCAAGCGAATATTAACGCTCATTAGGGACATAAATGATGCCAGTTCTTCATCATTCAGCCAGTAATCATCGCGCTCGGTCATGATGTTTATTCTAACAACCTGGCTTTAATTCTTAAGTGACCCGCCACTGCCCTTAACCCAAAGACCTCAGATCAATAGGCCACTGTGTTTTCGGCAGCGTTTCCACCACCAAACGGTAGGAATCCGTCACTAACTCCTCAATCAACAGTTGGTGCAGCTCTGAGTGCGGATATACGGAAATCCAGTGTTTCTTATTCATGTGATATCCCGGCGCAATGAACGGGTATTGCTGCCGTAGAGCCTGACCATCTTCCGGATCGGCCTTAACAATCATTTGTTGCTGACCCGTCACCGCGGTCAATAACAAGAAAATCTTGCCGCGTACCTTGAATACTTCCCAGTCGGGCCCAAAAGGATACTGTGCCTGCGAACCGAGCATCTCTCCGGCACGCTGCCGCGCTGCCACGTAGATACCGTTGCCATCCATCATTGGCTCCCTTCCGCAATACCGAGCTGGCGTAGTTTTCACTACTTTCGTCCATCTAAAACTCGATAATCGTCGACGTTTTTGCTCGTTTAGATGGACATAAGTGGTGATCGAAGCCGATTCCCCACCATTGTGGCACTTCTCGGAACTCTAAGAGAGAATATGAAAAATGTCCGGCTCCTCTAAAGAGGAAGCCGGACTTCATGCTGTGGAGCATAGGAGAATCGAACTCCTGACCTTCTGCTTGCAAAGCAGATGCTCTACCAATTGAGCTAATGCCCCATTGTTCCGTGGTGGGCCTAGCTGGAATCGAACCAGCGACCTCATCGTTATCAGCGATGCGCTCTAACCGACTGAGCTATAGGCCCTTGTGCGGAACGAGAATTAACTCTACATACGAACCCTGCACTAACACAAATCGCCTGTTCAAACGGCAATTCAGGCTTCGAAATAGAAGAGGAAGATTAGCACGGAGAAAAGAAAATACCGGCAGCCGAAGGTGCCGGCATCTTCCAGAACGAGAGAAATGCTAGCGGTTATCTAGGTCGACCCGTAGGCCGCCAAAGACATCCACAATGGCGTTATAGATGACCGCCATCAGTGGTGCCAGCAACGTAAAGAGAACGGCGAAAATAACGCCGATGAGTGCGGAGGCGGAAATGATGACACCGAAGGTTACCTCAAATCCGCCGCCCACGCCGCCGACGAGGCTATTGAGCGATTCCCAAATGCCCACCTGGTTCAAGCCGATGTAGAGCAGGCATACGGCCAGCATCCAGGCGATGAGTCCGACGAGTGACAAAGCCAGACCAACACGGAAGGCCGAGGTAGGCGAGATTCGCGTAATCGTTAGGTCTCGTCGTGCCATTAATTACTCCTCATCCTTGGAAGCATCGCCAGCCTTGTGCTCCTGCTGGACCTCATCCACGGTCTTTTCGCCCTTGGCCACAGCCTGAGCGTCTTCCTCACCATCTTCTTCCACGTTCCGGTCGATGGCAAGCAGTTCGACTTCGTCACCCAAGTTCACCAAGCGCACGCCCATGGTTGCACGGGAGGATGGACGAATCTGCTCCACCTCGGTGCGGATGACCCCACCGGCAGAGGTGATAGCGAAGATCTCATCATCTTCGTCCACAGAAATAGCGCCAATGAGCTTGCCGCGCTTCGGGGTGTACTTAAAGGTCATAACGCCCAAGCCGCCGCGACCCTGCGGGGTATATTCCTCGATGGCAGTGCGCTTGCCGTAGCCGCCAGAGGTGGCGACCAAGAGGAACTCGCCATCGTGGACCACGGACATGGATAGCAGCTGGTCATCGCCGCGGAAGCGCATTCCCTTCACACCGGCGGTGGCGCGGCCCATGGGGCGCAGCTGGTCGTCGTCGGCAGTAAAGCGGATAGCCTGGCCCTGCTCGGAGGTAAGCAAGATGTCATCGCCTTCGGAGACGAGCTGTGCACCAATGAGCGCATCGCCCTCATTGAGGTTGATGGCGATAAGGCCAGCGGAACGCGCGGACTCGTAATCGGTCAGGCGGGACTTCTTCACACGGCCCTGCTGGGTGGCGAGAACCAGGTAAGGAGCATCCTCATAAGATTGGATCTGGATGACCTGAGCAATCTTTTCTTCTGGTTGGAATTCCAGCAGGTTAGCCACATGCTGGCCGCGAGCAGCGCGACCGCCCTCTGGCAACTCGTAAGCCTTGAGGCGGTAAACACGGCCGAAGTTGGTAAAGAACAAAATCCAGTCGTGCGTGGAACAGACGAAGAAGTTCTTCACAATATCGTCCTGCTTCAGCTCGGCGCCACGCACGCCCTTGCCACCGCGCTTTTGCGCCTTATAGGAATCCACCTTGGTGCGCTTGGCGTAACCAGTAGAGGTAATGGTAACCACGACGTTCTCGCGGGCAATGAGGTCCTCATCGGTGACATCGCCGGTCGCCGGGATGATTTCGGTGCGGCGTTCATCGCCATACTTATCGACGATCTCTGCCAGCTCATCGTGAACGATCTGGCGCTGACGCTCCTCGCGGGCGAGGATGTCCTTCAGATCAGCAATCTCGCGCTCGATCTCGGCCAACTCGTCGATGATCTTCTGGCGCTCCAAGGCGGCCAGCTTGCGCAGCTGCATGGCCAGGATGGCATCGGCCTGGATATCGTCGACGTCGAGAAGCTCCTTCAAGCCCTCGCGCGCTTCGTCCACGGTGGGCGAACGGCGGATGAGGGCAATAACCTCATCCAGCATATCCAGGGCTTTTACCATACCGCGCAAGATGTGGGCGCGCTTTTCGGCCTCATTCAGGCGGTACTGGGTACGGCGAACGATGACCTCAATCTGATGCTCCACGTAGTAGCGCAGCATCTGATCCAAGCGGAGGGTGCGCGGCACGCCGTCAACAATGGAGAGCATATTCGCGCCGAAGGACGTCTGCAGCTGGGAGTGCTTGTAGAGGTTATTGAGCACCACGCGGGCCACGGCATCGCGCTTCAGGGTGACTACGATGCGCATGCCAACGCGGTCGGAGGACTCATCCTCAATCTTGGAGATGCCCGCAATCTTTCCGTTGGCCACGGATTCCGCGATATTGGAAATGAGGTTATCCGGGTTGACCTGGAATGGCAGCTCGGTAATTACGATGGTCTGGCGAGATCCAGACTCCTCGATGGAGGTCACACCGCGCATCCGGATGGAACCACGGCCGGTGGTGTAGGCATCCTTGATGCCTTGATCGCCCACGATTAGACCGGCGGTGGGGAAATCCGGGCCCTTGACGCGTTCCATGCAGGCTTCCAGCGCAGTCTCTTCGTCTGCATCCGGGTGATCCAGCATCCAGTAGATGGCCGCGGCCAGCTCGTTGAGGTTATGTGGCGGAATATTGGTGGCCATGCCCACGGCAATACCGCCAGAACCGTTCATGAGCAGGTTCGGAACACGGGACGGCAAGACGTCTGGCTCGCTGGTTTTGCCATCGTAGTTGGGCGAGAAATCTACGGTGTTTTCGCGGATATCGCGCACCATCTCCATGGCCAACGGGGTGAGCTTGCACTCCGTATAACGCATTGCTGCCGGGCCATCATTGCCGCGGGAACCGAAGTTACCTTGGCCATCCACCAGTGGGTAGCGCATGTTCCAGGACTGGGCCAAACGCACCAAGGTGTCATAAATCGCGGAGTCACCGTGCGGGTGGAATTGACCCATGGTGTCCGAGACTGGGCGGGCGGACTTCACATAGCCGCGCTCCGGGCGGTAACCGGAATCGAACATCGCGTAGAGGATGCGGCGGTGCACCGGCTTCAGGCCATCGCGCACCTCCGGCAGAGCGCGGCCAACGATGACGGACATGGCATAGTCGATATAACTCGACTCCATCTCCTCATTAATGTCAATGGGAAATATGCGATCAAAAAGATCGTCGTTATTGTCACTCATAACGCCAAATTCTACCCTCTAGCGCCTTTCAGGGCTCGAATTGCCGCACGGGTGGTATCACCGTGGTATCACTGAAGTATGGCAATGACATTGCGGCTCACAGACGAGCAGGATCACGCCCTTACCTTGTTGGCTTCCGCGCAGGGCACCTCCAAGCACGAGGCGGTGGTGCGCGCCGTTGTTTCAGCGGCAGCCCGCACGCTTGCCGACGCCCACGTGCAATCCACCGCCCGCGCCCTCCTCCCCGGCCGCGCTGAACTAGAGACGGAAATCCGCCGGGCTCGGCCGGCGCAGCCTTAGGTAGTCATGAGCACTGAGCAGCTCTGCCTCTTAGCGCAGGAGTTTTGCGCACGCTTTAACGTCCGCATCACCAACTTCGCCGCTCTTGCGGCCGCCGCAGCCGCCAGCACCGCCAAGTTAGAAGGAATAGCCATCCACGACAGCCACCGCGATGCCGCCGGTTCCATGGCGGAAGTCTTAGCTCGCGTGCCGGCGCTAAGCGGGCATAACGCAGAGTTCGCAAAGTTCAGCGCGCGCGTCTACCTTAGTGTTGAAGAAGTTGCCTAAGTTATTGGGGATAGTGACCCTAGGAAGGAACCACCACCATGTCCCGCTTCAAGAAGATCGCCGCCTCGAGCCTCACGGCCGTGGCCCTAGCCGCCACCGCCGTCACTGCTCCTACCGCCACCGCAGCTGATGCTGATTCCTGGAAAGACAACATAAATCCAGACTTTGAACAAGGCCAGCCTGGTGGCTCCTCTACTGGCTCTTCCCAGCTGGACCTCACTTTGATCATCACCGCAGCGGCTGCTGGCGTCACCGCGCTGGCTGGTGCCGTGGCTCTTTACTCCCCTAACGTGGATCTGGAAAAAGCCGCGCGCGATGCCGGCTTGAGCCAGATCGCCGATCAGATCGCCGCGATTCAGGCCAACCTTCCCGGCTTGCCGGGACAGCCCGCCTAACTCGCGTAAGCTGGTGCAGCATGGCACATCTTTCTGAACTTATGTCGGGTCCGCAGCGCACTGCGGTAGTAAGCGATTGTGGCGAGTTGGTTGAGGGGGTCGTCGCCAAGCAATCGGGCATTACCGGTATGGCGCTCAAGGGTGCCGTCGCGGCCGCAAAGAAGGTTGATGCTGCCATCATCACCAAGGCGCTGGACCGCGTGCTGCCAGATGTCCTCGACGCCCTGGACCCGCACTGGCAAGACTTTGCTAGCAACCCCGAGCAGGATTTCGGTTCCTTCTTGGAGCCGCGCAGTGCCGAGGTGAGCGATTCCATCATGTTGGTAGCCGATAAGCACGCAGAGCAAATCAATTCCCCCGCGCTGTCCAAGCCTTATAACTCTCTGCGCGGCAAGGCCTCGAAATTCCTCACCCCCGCGGTCCCAGATTTCGGCCGCGTACTGCAACAGCATATGTAGCTTCCTTGCGGTTGAATCGCATTCCAAACGCCAGGTATAAGTGTGGAAGTGACTACTTCCGAAGCTAACCAAACTGAGTACCCCGCCGGCCAGGATCCTGCCCGCTGGCGGGTACTTATCGTTTTGCTCACGGCACTCTTTATGTCGCTGCTGAGCGTATCCATCGTCAACGTGGCCCTGCCGTCTATTCAATCTGGCCTCGGAGCCTCTAATTCGGATGTGCAATGGGTACTCTCCGGCTATGCACTCACCTTCGGCGTTATCCTCGTTGCGGCCGGTCGCGCCGGAGATCTCGTCGGCCGCGGCGGAATCTTTTTAGCGGGCATCGCTATTTATTCCATCAGTGCTGCGGTCGCCGGCTTCGCTCCAAACGCTGAATCACTCAATGCCGCCCGCTTTATCCAAGGCGTAGGTGCCGGCCTACTCAACCCACAAGGCGTGGGCATGATCCAGCAGTACTTCCGCGGTGCCGAACGGGCCCGCGCCTTTGGATATTTTGGCTCCACGGTGGGGATAGCCGTAGCCATCGGGCCAGTGCTCGGCGGCCTGCTCATTCGCCTCGGCGGACCGGATCTGGGTTGGCGATTGACCATGCTGGTCAATTTCCCCGTCGGCCTAGTCGCTATCGTTTTGGGACTGACGTGGTTTCCACGGCCACTGTTTTCCCGGGTGCGCGATGAAGCAGGAAATAAGCTGGGTGTTTTCAAGACCTTGGCTACCCTTGATCCCATCGGCGCGCTGATCCTGGGTACCGCCGTGTGGGCCATCCTCTTCCCCTTCATGGAATCCTCTGGATCACCGGCCGTGTGGTGGCTTCTACTGCTAGGGGCCGTTCTGCTCGTAGCGTGGGTACAGTGGGAGCGCCACCACAAATCCACTGGCCATCCGCCGATGGTGGACCTCAATATCTTTTCCACCCCAAGCTTTCGCAATGGCACCATCATCGCCACCTTGTGGTTTATGGGCATTACCAGCATTTGGGTGCTCGTCGCGCTCTACTTCCAAAGCGGTCTCGGCCACTCCGCCCTCGCGGCCGGATCCGTAGGTATCCCCGCCGCCTTATTGAGCTCCATTTCCGCTACTCTGGCCGGCCGATCCGTTTCCGTTTATGGGCGCAAGGTCGTGGTACTTGGCATGCTGGTGACCATCTTCGGTCTAGTGGCCACAATTGCGCTTATCTGGGCCACTGAGCAATGGGGAGCTAGTGAATGGTGGATGGTTCTTTCGCTGTCCTTTGTTGGGGGCGGCCAAGGCTCGGTAATTTCCCCCAATCAAACGCTTACCTTGGCGCACGTTCCTCAAGCCTATGCCGGCTCTTCCGGCGCTGTGCTCCAGACCGGCCAGCGCATTGGCACTGCCGTTGGGCTTGCTGTTATCACGGCTATTGTGTTTGCTACCTTGCACGGTACCAGTGCGGACTGGCCGCTTTCCATCATCGCCGGCTTCGGCGTCATCCTGGCCATGTGTCTTGCATCCTTAGGATTCGCCATAGCGGACCAGCGCAGCTCCCAAGCCTAGGCTCAGCGCTTCACGACGCCGCACAATTAAAGCCCACCGCGGAAATTCCGCGGTGGGCTTTGTGCTGCGATTTAGATATCCAGGAAGCGAACATCCTTCGCGCGGCGGGTAATGAAGGAGCGGCGGGCCGAGACATCATCACCCATGAGGATGGAGAAGAGCTCGTCGGCGCGCTGCGCGTCCTCCAAGTCCACGCGCCGCAGGATACGGGTGCTCGGGTCAAGCGTGGTCTCCCACAGCTCAGCGGCGTTCATCTCGCCCAAGCCCTTGTAGCGCTGGATGCCATCATCCTTGTTGATCTTGCGGTTTTGTTCCAAGCCCTCGGCGAGCAGCTTATCGCGCTCGGCGTCGGAAAAAGCATAGCCCGGAGCACCCTTGGACCACTTGAGCTTGTACAGCGGCGGGTTAGCCAGGAACACGTGGCCATCCTCAACCAATTGCGGCATAAAGCGGAAAAGCAGGGTCAATAGCAGCGTGGCGATGTGCTGGCCGTCAACGTCGGCATCGGCCATGAGCACGATCTTGTCGTAGCGCAGCTTCTTGATATCGAATTCCTCGTGGATGCCGGTGCCCAGTGCGGTAATGATCGCCTGAACCTCGGCATTCTTGAGGACCTTATCCATGCGGGCCTTCTCCACGTTCAAGATCTTGCCGCGCAGCGGCAAGATAGCCTGGAACATGGAATCGCGGCCACCCTTAGCGGAGCCACCTGCGGAGTCACCCTCCACGATGTAGAGCTCGGAAATCTTCGGATCCTTCGAACGGCAATCCGCGAGCTTGCCCGGCAGGCCGCCAAGGTCAGTGGCAGATTTGCGGCGCACCATCTCGCGGGCCTTGCGGGCAGCCATGCGAGCATGCGCGGAGGAAACGGCCTTATTGATAATCGCCTTAGCCTCTGCCGGGTTGGCATCGAACCAGTCGTTGACGTGCTCATTAACCGCGCGCTGGACAAAGCCCTTAATTTCCGAATTGCCCAGCTTGGTCTTGGTCTGGCCCTCGAACTGCGGATCGCCCACCTTGACGGAAATGACGGCGGCCAAGCCCTCACGGCAGTCATCGCCGGAGAGGTTGCCGTCCTTTTCCTTGATGAGCTTATGCTCCTTGGCATAGCGGTTCATCAGGGAGGTTAGGGCCGCGCGGAAGCCCTCTTCATGCGTACCGCCCTCGTGGGTGTTGATGGTATTGGCAAAGGTGTGAACGGACTGCTTATAGCCCTGATTCCACTGCAACGCCACTTCTACCTCATGATCTTCACCCTTGGCCTCGAAAGAGACGATGCTGGGATGGATCGAGGTCTTGGACTTATTAAGGAACTTGACGTAATCGGTCAAGCCCTCTGGGTAGTGGAAGGTAACCTTCTTGCGGCGTTTCTTTTCTGCCGCAGCTTCCTTTGCCTCGCCGGATTCTTCATTGAAGGTATCGCCGGCGTCTGGAGCATCATCGAAAGAGGTTTCATCCGTACTGGTTTCGCCGGATTCTGCATCGGCGATTTCTTCTAGCTCAATCTGCTCTTCGGTGACGCGCTCATCAATGAGCTCAATGGTCAAGCCCTTATTCAGGAAGGCCATTTCCTGCAGGCGGCGCGAAATGGTGTCGTAATCGTACTCGGTAGTTTCAAATACTTCCGGATCCGCCCAGAAACGGATCTTGGTACCCGTGCCACGGGCGTTGCCACCCTCAACAAGATCATCCGGGATGGCGTTCTGGAAGTTTTGATACCAGTGCTTACCGTCGCGCTTAATCTCCGCTTCTACGCGAGTAGAAAGCGCGTTCACCACGGAAATGCCGACGCCGTGCAGGCCGCCAGATACGGCATAGGAGTCGGAGTCGAACTTACCGCCGGCGTGCAGCTGGGTCATGACCACCTGGACGGTGGGCGCGCCAGAAGCGTGCATTTCTACCGGGATGCCGCGGCCATTATCGATGACCTCGACGCCGCCATCTTCCAGCAGTTTGACGGTAACCTTATCGGCGTAGTCGGCCATAGCCTCATCGACGGAGTTATCTACGATCTCCCAAATGAGGTGGTGCAGGCCGCGCGAACCGGTTGAACCAATGTACATGCCGGGTCGCTTACGGACGGCCTCGAGGCCCTCCAAGATCGTAATTGACCCGGCATCATATGCGTGTTCTTCAGCCACGGATTCGTGCTCTCCTTTTGGCTATAGCTAATTCTAAGACCTTAACTATTCTACACGGATACCCCCTACTGAAAGACACCCCACACCCGTGAGAGACGGGAATCTGGCGCGCTCTGAAGTTATTTAAGTTTTCAAGGTCGGATCCAACCTCAACCTATTAGCCATAGGTATCTTGAGATCCTTGCGGTTTAACCCACTGCCGTCCCTCGTAATTTCGCCGCTGCTTAGGCCCATGAATGCGCAGTTCAACAATGACATCCGGACCTAGACGGTCAGAGATTTTTCGCAGGATTTGCCGCTGCAGATAGCGCAGCTCCGTAGCCCAGGTGGAGTTATCGCAGGAGACATAAACAATCTTGTCCTTAATCCGCTGGGGCTGGGTATGCGCGGCTATGCGCTCGCCCACCAAGTTCTCCCAATTGCCCATCACCCAGCCATTGGCTAGGTCATGTTCCCAGCCACGATTGACAACTTCGCGGTTAATTTGGGATCCCAGGCTCGGCACCGCCAGCGGTCGCCGCTTTTTCCTGCCATCAGGGCCAGTGGGTAAGCCCCGTTGATAGCCCATATACCCCTGCTTTTGTGCATTCTCTAGCGAGGGCACCGGCATCTTGGGGACTGGACGGGTCAGCTTCGGCGGATTCTTAGAGGTGGACCGCACCAGCTTAAAGTACTGAGTGACAGGATCGATGCGCTGCTTGCCGACGCCCCCTTGATCCTCACTCATTCCCCTCACCCTCCTCAGCAGCATCCTGAGCAGGATTTTCGGCAGAATCCTCGGCGCTGAGCTTAGAGATGCGGCCTGAATCCGTATCTTCCACGCTTACTCGGTAGCGCACGATGGGTTCTAAGTTTCCCGGCAGATCCTCATCCACAGCTGCGGTAATGAGCACCTGCTCGGCCTCAGCTGCTAGGTGGACAAGCTGCTTGCGGCGCTTCGCATCGAGCTCGGCAAAGACATCATCCAAAATCAGTACCGGATCTGATCCTCCTTCTTGCCGCAGGAGATTAAACTCGGCTAGGCGCAGTGCAATGGCATAGGACCACGTCTCGCCGTGGCTGGCAAAGCCCTTGGCCGGTTGATCTCCCAAGTTGAGAACCAGATCATCGCGATGCGGACCCACCAAAGAAATGCCACGTTCTATCTCGCGTTGCCGGGCGCTGGCCAGCTCGGTGAGCAGAACCGCTTCGAGTACCTCGCGATCGGAGGTATCGATCGTGGACTTATACTCCACGTGCGCCGGCCGGGATTCTGGTGCCAGGCCGGAATAGGCGGCGGGGATGTGATCCAAGAGGGCGTCGACAAGCGAAAGGCGCGCGGCGATTACTTGTGCGCCGAGGCGGGCAAGCTGCGCATCCCAAGTATCCAAGGTGGCCAGCGCAGCGGCGCCGTCGCTATCGGAATAGCCCCGGCGCAGGTTACCGGAGGCCGATTTCAACAAAGCATTGCGCTGCTTGAGCACCTTGTCATAGTCGGCCTTTACGCCCGCCAACCGGGGAGTCCGCGAGGCAATGATGCTATCGAGATAAGCGCGGCGCCCAGCCGGTTCCCCGCGCACCAATGCCAAATCCTCCGGGGAAAAGAGCACAGTCTTCACCACTCCCAGCAGATCACGGGGGCTGCGCAGGCGGGTGCGATTAATCTGCGCCTGGTTAGCCGCGTGGGGCTTGATAAGCAAATGGGTGGTGAGCTCGCGGCCCTGGTTCACCGCGGTTATAGACACCCGCGCACTGTCCGCTCCCTGGCGCACCAGCGGCGCATCATGGGAAACGCGGTGGGAAGAAAGATGCGCGGTATAGCCAATGGCCTCAACGACATTGGTCTTTCCAAAGCCATTGCACCCAACAAAAAGGGTGATTCCCGGCCCTAGCTGCACATTAAGTTCGGGCCACGAGCGAAAATCCCGAACATCGAGATCCCTGACGTACATTAGCCCGGCAGGCGAACCGGCATCAGCAGGTAGGTGAAGTTGGTCTCCGGCGTGGGGAAGTTGCCATCTTCATCGGCCTCAGGCAGCTCTTCCGGTTCTGGGATCATGATTGCGGGGCGAGAAGGCTCCGTAAAGCCGAAGACCACGCGATCGGTGTTAATGACGGCCAAACCATCTTTGAGGTAGCCCGGATTGAAGGCGATGAGGAATTCATCGCGACCATGGAATGCGCACGGTAAGGTCTCGGTCGCATTACCGGCATCCGCACCGGCGGACAAGGTTACCTGACCATCGGCGAATTCCATGCGAATCTGCGCATTACGGTCCGTCAGCAACGAGACGCGACGGATTGCCTCCTGCAGTGGCGCTACCTCAATGGAAGCAATATTGGTGTGGGTCTTCGGCAGCAGCGGCTGCACATTGGGAAAGTCCGCATCCAACATGCGCGTGGTGGTTTCGCGATTATCCGCGTGCAGACCAAAGAGGCCATCGGCTCCAATACTGTCATCGGTGCCAACGGCGATCTCCACTGGAATGTTCAAATGCGGATCCAAGGAACGGCCGGTCTCCTGCAAAGTTTTCGCCGGGACCAAAAGCTTGGCTTTCACATCAGGGGACTTCGGCTCCCACTCCAAGGTGCGCATGGCCAGGCGGAAACGGTCGGTTGCCGTCATTTCGATGTCCTTGCCATGAATATCCATATGCACACCGGTGAGCATGGGCAGGGTGTCATCTTTGCCAGCTGCAGCAGCAACCTGGTGAATAGCTTCGACGAAAAGCTGGGGCTGAATCGTGCCGGTAACCTCAGGCAGAACCGGAAGCTGGGGGTAATCATCCAGCGGAATCAGCGGCAACTCAAAGCGTGAGGAACCACACGTTACCAGTGCCTTGGAATCTACCTGGGAGATCTCCACTTCCTTATTAGGCAGGGACGCCACAATGTCAGAAAGGAGCTTGCCGGCAACGGCAATCTGTCCCGGCTCATCCACCATGCCGGCGATCCGCACGCGAGTCGAGACCTCGTAGTCGAAGCCGGTGAACTCAAGACCATTGTCATCCGCGGTGATCAGCATCGCGCGCAGCACGGGCTGGGTGACCTTGGAAGGCAGGCTGCGAGCAACCCACGCTACGGCGTTGGCAAGGTCATCTTTGGCAACGCGAAATGACACGGCTTCATCCATGGTGCGAAGAGCTCCTCTATAGCGGCTAGCAATGTGTAACTTTCAAAAGCTGGCTTCCAACTTACCGCATTGGGCGCAGTGCGCCACAAAATGTAATTCCATCTTTGCTCGGTCGATCCGTGCCTAGCGGGAGGCGGGCTGGACTGAATTCCACACAACCTTTTTCTTCTATACAGATCAGAGAAATAATTTAGTAATAGTAATAAGCGCTGTGGGATCTGTGGGTAACTAGGTAAATGACAAGTTCACGGCCCAGATCCGGGGTGTGCCAAATCTTGTGATCTTGCTGTGATCAAGTGGGACGAAGTGTGGACAACTATCGGGGTCGCCGTTTTATCCACAGGTTTTGTCATTTGATCACCGATCTACACACATCTCTGATCACAGGGTGGTTCTTCCTGCATAGGGCCTGTGGAATTTGAACATGTGAGTAAGATCTATGAATTACAAAGATGAAATTACACAAGTGTGAATAACGTTGTGGATAACTTTTTGCCCAGTTAAATGGTTATTTTCCGAAGTTCTTTCGGTCCTTTTGTGAAATTACAAGAGATTGCGAGCCCTTTAGGGTGGCGGTGCGTTGGTTTCTTAGACAGTGTCAGTACCTAAGTTCGAGTTATGCAGTTCTGTCGTTCCAGGCCGGATAAGAGAAGCCCCAAAAGGCAAAGCAAAAGCGCCCTCCTTTATATAAGGAAGGCGCTGAAACAATTTGTGCGAGGATTAGGCGCGTCCGCGGTTTTTGATGCGCTGGGTTAGTGCCTGGATCTCGTCATAGGTATTGCGCTTTTCAGTCATCTCCTTACGAATCTTGCGATCCGCATAAATAACGGTGGTGTGGTCCTTACCGCCGAACTGTTCGCCGATCTTAGGAAGGGATAGCTCGGTAAGCTCGCGGCACAGATACATAGCCAGCTGACGAGCATGCGCCACCGCACGCTTCTTTCCGGCACCGCGCAGAGTTTCTACATCAATATCGAAAAATTCTGCCGTGACCTCCATGATCGAGGTAGCGGTGATTTGCCGATCAGCGGAATCCGGGGCCAAATCACGCAATGCGATTTCCGCCATCTCCACGTTGATTGGTTCATTAACCAAAGAAGAATAGGCCGAAACACGGATGAGCGCGCCTTCGAGCTCGCGAATAGAAGATTCAAAGCGCGAGGCAATGAGCTCCAGCACGGAGCGGTCTACTTCGGTGCCATCATTGGCTGCCTTTTTCATCAAAATCGCGATGCGCGTTTCTAGATCTGGCGGCTGAATATCGGTAATAAGACCGCCTTCAAAGCGGGTGCGGAGGCGATCCTCCAATGTCGTCAGTTGCTTCGGCGGGCGGTCTGAAGACAAAATGATCTGCTTATTGGCTTGGTGCAGCGCATTGAAAGTATGGAAGAACTCTTCCTGGGTCGATTCCTTGCCTTCCAAGAACTGGATATCATCGACCATCAAAATGTCGAGATTACGGTAGCGCCGCTTGAATGATTCCTGGCGGTCATCCCGCAGCGAATTAATATAGTCATTCGTAAATTCTTCCGAAGACACGTATTTCACGCGCAGGCCCGGGTGCAGCACTTGGGCATAATTGCCCGCAGCGTGCAAAAGGTGCGTTTTGCCTAGACCAGAACCGCCCCAGATAAATAGGGGGTTATAGGCACGGGCGGGGTTTTCGGCCACGGCTACGGCGGCACCATTGGCAAAACGATTCGAAGAGCCGATTACGAAGCTATCGAAGGTATGCTTTGGATTCAGCGAAGTCTCGCGGTTGGGATCGTGTGCTGGGGCTTCGCGTGGGATGCGCGCAGCGTTGGTAGCCGTACCAGAGAAATTGCCAGCGGATTCTGCCTGCTGTTGGTTATAGTGCTGGGCTAGCTCATCCAGGCTGGCTGGAGCGTGGCTGGACTGCCAATTGTTCTGGGTGGGTGCCTGTTGTGCAGCGGTATCGGTCTGTTGTGGGCGTGGAATGTAAGTCTGGGGGGATTCCGCGTTCTGCGGAGGCTGCGTTTGGGGAGCCTGCTGCTGAGGAGGAGCTGCCTGGGGAGAGGGCTCTGTGGCCGGTGGTTGCGGTTCTTGCGGTGTAGCAAGAGTGACCGCGAAGGAGCAGGGACGCCCGAGGTGGCGGGTTAATGCCTTAGCGATGTGCTCGCCTAGTTCATTTTCGACCACATTTTTGGCATCCAAGTTCTCAGCGGCGACAAGGGTATACCCGTCGACCATCATGATGGGACGAACCAGCTGGAGGTAGAGGCGTTGTGAATGCGAAAAACTGGGGACCTCGGAATTGGGTTGCTCGGATTGTGCGAGCAGGTCATCAACGACCGCGCGCCAAACGGCATGCAGGTTCGCTTGTGGGTCAGTCACAACAGGCTACCTTTGTGGAATTTAGTCGGGGACGGATGGACATGGAATTATAATTTTCACCGCGGATTCCACTGTGGTTTTCACATCGGTTTTTATCGAGTCACCTCGATCTCCACAGAGTTATCCACAGGTGTGGATGAAATAGTTATTCACAGCTTAGTTCATGGCTGTGGATAACTCTTCATTGGCCGGTTTATGGCTCTAAGCTGCGGAAACTACAAAAGTCTCAAGTGCTGATTTAGAGTTATCCACATGCCTGGCTTGGCTGTGGAATTTGATTCTTCTGTTGTACCGCCGAAATGGCGGGTGTGTCTAGCGAGAAAAATTCACCACCCGGGCGCCGGTTCGGGCGGGTCCTCCGGCGCGGTGGATTAGGCGCAGTAAGAGCCCGGAATCTGGCCGCCTAGCTGCAGGAAAAAACATTTATGTAATTTCGGGTGTACCCGGGTGTCGATTTGTTTCCAGCGGCAGAAATCACGTAGTCTGGCATGGTCTATTGCAACAAAGAGTTGCGCGTGAAAGTGACCGCGTCACCTCGTACTGGCTGGGCCCATTGGCTCGCTGTGCACCGGAGAGACTGTGACGCGTCAGGTTCATGGAATCTATTCATCAGTAGGTGCGCCGCTGCCCAGCAGCGGCGGTGTGCCTACGCACAACTTCAAGGAGAATTAACGTGGCAAAGGGTAAGCGCACGTTCCAGCCGAACAACCGTCGTCGTGCTCGTAAGCACGGCTTCCGCACCCGCATGAGCACCCGTGCAGGTCGCGCAATCGTTGCAGCTCGTCGCAAGAAGGGCCGCGCAAAGCTGACTGCATAAGTTATGCTTCCAGCCCAGCATAAGCTCACGTCGCCGGTGCAATTTCGGCGCACGATGAAGGGCAGCCGCCGGGCGGGCACTCGTACGGTCGTCGTGCATGCGCGCGATAACGCAGGTACGGACAAGGCAGCCGGTATCGCGGCCTCTGGGCCGCGATTCGGGCTGATTGTTTCCAAAGCCGTCGGGAATGCAGTGGTTCGCCACCGCACCTCCCGGCGGCTTCGGCATGTGTGCATGACATTTGTCCCTAAGCTGCCTGCCAGCGTGGACGTCGTCATCCGTGCCCTTCCCGCCAGCGCTACTGCCAGCAGTGAGCAACTAGAAAAAGATCTTGCCAAAGCGCTGCGCAAACAATGGGATATCTAAATTCCCGCGGGGAGGAAATTCCACCGGCCAGAGGATTAGCCGAACCAATGGTAAAAGTGGTTCGTTTCTACCAAAAACATGTCTCTGGCCTTAAGATGGTATCGACCTGTCGGTTCGAACCGACATGCAGTGCTTATGCCCTTGAAGCATTATCCAAACACGGCGCATTTAAGGGTACGGCGATGGCAATAGCTAGGGTCTGCAAATGTGGTCCCTGGCATCCGGGTGGGTTTGACCCAGTCCCGGATACCAACAACAACTGAGGATTAAACACTCGTGCTTAATTTCATTTACTGGCCAATCTCGGCCGTTTTATGGTTCTGGCACTGGCTGCTATCCCTCGTAATGGACCCATCCTGGGGCATTACGTGGATCCTGGCCATTGTGCTGCTGACCTGGACGCTTAAGGCGCTAATGGTCAAGCCGACCATCAGCCAGATTCGCTCTTCGCGCAAAATGCAGGAAATCCAGCCTAAGGTGCAGGAAATTCGGGCGAAGTATGGCAACGACCAAACCAAGGCCGCGCAGGAAATGCAGAAGGTCTACAAGGAATCCGGAGTCCGTCCGGTGGCGGGTTGCCTACCAGTCTTTGCGCAGATTCCGATGTTCGTTGGTTTGTTCCACGTGCTGCGCTCTTTCGACCGCACCGTCGCTGTGGCCGGTGGTATTGGCCACCCCAGTGGCGATCCGATGTCTATTGAAGAAAACGCCAATACCGCGAACTACATCTTCAAGCCGGATCTGGTTCAACAATTCCTAGATGCCAAGATCTTTGATGTACCACTGGTGACCAATCTGCGTTTGAATTCGCCGATTGTAGAAGGCGTGACCACTAGCCAGGCGGCAGTAATCATCGTTCCGATGATTGCCATCATTGCAGTCATGACCCACTTCAATGCCCGCATGAGCTTGAACCGTCAAGAAAAGCGTCGTGCTGCTGGCAAAACCCAAGCTCCGCAGGGCCAGAATGCGGAAATGATGCAACAGCAAATGGCCATGATGTCCAAGATGATGCTGTGGGTCATGCCGGCCATGCTGATTTTCTCCGGCTTCATCTGGCCAATTGGTCTGCTGTTTTACATGATGGCCAATACCGTTTGGACCTTCTTCCAAACCCGCATTGTCTATGCCAAGATGGACCGCGAGGAAGAAGAGGAGGAAGCCGCTAAGGCTGAGGCCAAGCGCACCTCCGCTCCTAAGCCGGGTGCCCGTAAGAAGGACAACCGCACAAAGAAACAGCGCAAAAACAAATAAACACGGAGGAGAACCCCATCGTGTCCGAGATGGACCCGTCAGTAGTATTCGGCTCCCGCTTGCCCCTCGCGCAGGCTTACCATGATTCGCTCGCTACGGACGGGTCCATTCGTGGTTTTATAGGCCCCCGCGAGGTGCCACGCTTGTGGGATAGGCACATTATTAATTGCGCCGTCGTCAAGCAGGCTATCCCAGAAGATGCCACGGTTATCGACGTCGGCTCGGGTGCTGGGTTGCCCGGTATTCCGCTGGCCATTGCGCGCCCGGACCTGCAAATCACGCTGATTGAGCCGTTGCTCAAGCGCTATAACTACCTCAACGAGGTCGTTGAGGAGCTTGGCCTAGGCAGTGTCACGGTACTGCGTGGCCGTGCCGAGGAAGGACCGATCAAGAAAGCCGTGGCGGGCGCGGACGTGGTTACTTCTCGGGCCGTGGCACCGCTGGGCAAGCTGGCCAAATGGTCCCTGCCGCTTGTTCGTAAAGGTGGCGAGATGATCGCGCTGAAGGGCTCCTCGGTACATGAGGAATTGGAGCGGGATGCCGCCGACATTAAGAAGGCCGGCGGAGGAAAGGCCGAGGTCAGCACCATCGAGGGAACCACGATCATTCGTGTCCCGCGCGTGAACTAAAGTAGACGGCATGACTAATCCGCGCCTTATCACCATTGCTAACCAGAAAGGCGGCGTAGGTAAAACCACCTCCGCCGCTAACTTGGCCGCAGCGCTAGCTACAGAGGGCAAGAAAGTGCTGGTGATCGACCTCGACCCGCAGGGAAACGCCTCCACGGCCATGGGCGCGGAACATAACTCCGGCACCGATTCCAGCTATGAGGTCCTCCTAGGTGACTGCAATGCGGAAAAGGCTATGCAGCCTTCTTCCCACAATGAGAATCTCTTTTGCATCCCCGCCACCATCGACTTGGCTGGCGCGGAGATTGAAATGGTGTCTCTGGTACGCCGCGAATTTCGGCTCTATGACGCCCTACATAACGGCTTCCTGGAAGAGCATGGCTTCGAATATGTCTTCATTGACTGCCCGCCATCGCTTGGCCTGCTTACCATCAATGCGATGACGTGCGCTGAAGAGGTCATCATCCCGATTCAATGTGAGTACTACGCCCTAGAGGGCGTGGGCCAGCTTTTGGGTAATATCTCCATGATTCGTGAACACCTCAACGAGGACTTACACATTTCCGCCGTGCTGCTTACTATGTATGATGCTCGCACCCGTCTGGCGGAAGATGTGGCTGATAACGTTCGCGAGCAGTTCGGTGCCGTGGTGCTGGGCAATGTTATCCCGCGCTCTGTGCGTGTTTCCGAGGCGCCGGGGTACGGTACTACGGTTATTGATTACGCGCCCTCATCTACTGGTGCGCGGGCCTACCTTGCGGCGGCTCGCGAGCTCAACCGGCGCGGCGATTATCGCCCGCATCCGACAACCGGTGCGATTGGCGTAAGCCCAGAGATTTACGCGGAATTGGAAGGATAGGAACTCATGGCAGAACAGAAGCAAGGCGGCCTTGGCAAAGGCCTAGCCGCACTCATCCCGTCCGGTCCTGATGCACCTACCCGCAAGCCGCGCCTGGGCGATTCCGCTGCGGATATCATCTTGGGCAATTCCACCCCGCAGCCGGGCCGTAAGGGTGGCGAGGGCAAGCGCGTTAAAGGTGCCCCGACCATTCAACAGGATTCGGGTTCTAAGTCTTCCAAGAAGCGCCAGGCCACTCCGGCCCCCATCGGCGCGACCTATCGCGAGATTTCTATTGGGGATATTATCCCCAACCCCAAACAGCCACGCACCGTCTTCGATGAAGATGAGCTTGCCGAGCTCGTACACTCCATTCGCGAGTTCGGCCTTTTGCAGCCTGTTGTTGTGCGTCCTTCCGAAGAAGGCGGCTTTGAGCTCATTATGGGTGAGCGCCGTTGGCGCGCCTCTTCCAAGGCAGGCCTAGCTACTATTCCAGCCATCGTGCGCGATACCAAAGATGACAACCTGCTGCGCGATGCCCTGCTGGAAAATATCCACCGCGTGCAGCTCAACCCCTTGGAAGAGGCGCATGCTTACCAGCAGCTGCTGGAAGAATTCGGCGTTACACAAAACGAGCTGGCGGACCGCATTGGCCGTTCGCGCCCGCAAGTAACCAATATGCTGCGCCTGCTCAAGCTGCCAGTAGAGGTACAAAAGCGCGTTGCCGCCGGGACCTTATCTGCCGGCCATGCCCGCGCGCTTTTGTCCTTGGAGGACACCGAGGCTATGGAGTACATTGCCAACCGCATTATCGCGGAGGGCCTTTCCGTGCGCGCTACTGAGGAGGCCGTGACCCTCTATAAGCGTGACGGCAAACCGGCTGAATCTAGGAAGAAGCAGCCAGCGCCGCAGCCGCAGTACTTCACCGATTCCGCCGAGCGGCTGTCCGATCGCTTCGATACCAAGGTCACCGTGACAATGGGCAAGCGCAAAGGAAAGATGGTCGTGGAATTTGGCGACCAAGAAGATTTCGAGCGCATCATGTCGCTTATTGAGGGCCAGCAGTAGTCCGAGGCGATGATCCTCGAGCCGGTGATCGAAGGCACGCGCATCCACCGCCAGGCTGCGCGTAGTACCTTTTGGGAGCTTGAGGCTGCGGTCAGCGATCCCGTTTTTGAAAAGGAAGCATGGCTGGCTACTACCCTGCTGTCTTTTGGGCAGTGCGGCTTTACCGTGGGCGAGGACGCCACCATTTTGTTTTGCTCCCGCGAGGATGCCGCCGGCACCGCCAAACTTCCCACCGCACCCATTTCTGAGGATGCGGAGGTTATTACCTCGCTCTTCGTCAAGGCGCATTTAGCGGGGCGTGGCATTGAGGCAGTGCTTGTCGACGCCGCCATTATGCACCTAACTAACCGCGGCAGCTGCGCAGTAGAGGCTTTTGGCTATTACGGTGACCCCGTCACTGCGGCAGAATTTTTGGGCCATAAGCCAGCCTATATCGGGCTAATGGCTTATGACACCCTGCGCTCAGCGGGCTTCGAGGTGGCCGCCGATCACCCAGTACTCCCCCGTCTGCGCTTGGAGCTTCCACCGGAGCACGATGTGCTCAGTGCGGCGGCTGTTGAAGATTTGCTTTCTCGCGCTTTGGCTTAGGTGACTAGGTCTAGGCCTGCTCGGCTTGCAGAAGCTCGGAGAACTTATATGCGCCTGTCACGGCGGTGTCCTGCTCCATGAGGTACATGCGCTTTACTGCAATGACGATGGCTTCGGCAATGTCATCGCGGCGGGACGGATTGGTGAGAATCTTTACGTCTTCTGGGTTGGTCAGATATCCCAGCACGATCTGGATGACCGGCATCTGGGTCAGGCGCAGCAGATCCCAGGTGCGGCCGTGGTTGCCGCAGTCTAGCAGCTCGGTGCGGGCGACGATTTCGCGCTGGATGAACCCGGAGAGGGTCTCACCAATGAGCGAGGAATTGCCCAACTCAGAACCAAAGTAGAAGGTGGCAACACCATTGGCCTTCTCATTGGGGTAAGAATCGCAGGCCAAAGAAATCACAATGTCCGCATCGAAGGCATTCGCCAGTTCGGCGCGCGACTTTACATCAGCATCGGAGGTGCGGGGCCGGGAGATGATGGTCTCCATTCCCGCTGCAATCATGCGCCCTTCGATTCGCTGGGTAAGATCCCACAGGATTTCTTGCTCTGAAATATCGCCGAAGCGACCCTTGACCAGCTGTCCAGCTTCGCCGCCGCTTAGGGCGGGATCGATGACGACGCGCTTGCCGGCCAGCTTCGGGCCTGCGTTGCGCACGCGCTCGCGTTCTTGAATATTGTGTGCGGAGCCGCCAGTGATGCGGCGGCCGAGCAGACCAAGCGCGCGGATAGTGGCGGGGCCGCACACACCGTCTTCTTGCAGGCCGCAGTTGTGTTGGTATTCCTTCAGCGCGGCGTGGGTTTTAGGGCCGAAGTGGCCATCTACACGCTGCTGGTAGAAACCAAGTTCCTGCAGTTGCTGCTGCAGCTGGGAGATATCGTCACCCACCAGTGTATTTGCGGGCTCGTAGCTGAGCACGCGGCTGCCGAGCGTATACGAGGCTTGGCGCAGTTCGCGCAGGGTGAGGTCATCGATCTCACCCGTGGGCACGATGCCGCGCGATTGCTGAAAGGCCTTGAGGACCTCAGACAAATTGGCATCAAAGCTCTTGTCGCTCTCGGAGTACTTCTGCTTCTTCCATGCAGAAAGCTCCCCCTTGAAATCTGACAAGAGGCCGAGACGGGCCAAGGTGGCGCGAGCTTCAGCTACACGCACGCTTGTATCGCCGACTCGAAGAACGCGATTCACGCCTTTTACCCCTTTCGCAGCCCGCTTTAGTTTGGGCCGCATTCCAGAATTTCTACACGCTTAATCTAATAGAAATTAGATTAACAGTTAAAGCTGCTTTTTCACTTGCGCCACGATGTCATCTTTAGAACGCAGACCAACAAATTCATCTACCTTCTCGCCGTGGTTGAAAATCAGCACGTTTGGGATGGACATGATCTGGAACATGGCGCCCAGATTGCGCTCTTCATCCACGTTTACTTTGGCGATGGTTACCTGGCCAGCAAGCTCGTCTGCCACCTCTTCCAGGATGGGGGAAAGCTTCTTGCAGGGGCCACACCATTCAGCCCAGAAGTCCACGACGACGGGCTTATCGGACTCGATGACGTCCTGACGGAACGTATCGGTGGTTACATTCTTGACGTTGCTCATATTAAATTAACGGTTTTCTGCGAGGAAATGTTCCGCATCAATTGCTGCACGGCAACCGGAGCCGGCAGCGGTAATTGCCTGCTGGTAGTGGTCATCCACCAAGTCACCGCAGGCGAAAACACCTGGTAGGGAGGTCTTAGTGGTGGGCTGGTCAACTACAACATAGCCATTGTCATTGAGCTCGACCTGATCATTGAGGAAGGAAGAGCGCGGATCATGGCCAATTGCTACGAACATGGCAGTTACGTCCAAGGTGGAGGTTTCGCCGTTGGTGACGTCCTTGAGCTTGAGTCCGCCGACCTTACCATCGGCTTCAATAACCTCTTCTACGACCTTATTGGTCTCCCACTTGATCTTTTCGTTGGCCTGGGCGCGCTCTAGCATGATCTTGGAGGCGCGGAAGTTCTCGGAGCGGTTCACGATGGTGACGGAATCCGCGAACTTGGTAAGGAAGGTGGCCTCCTCCATGGCGGAGTCACCGCCGCCGATAACGGCAATATTGTGGCCTTTAAAGAAGAAGCCATCGCACGTAGCGCAGGTAGAAACGCCGCGGCCGGCAAGTTCTTCCTCACCTGGAACGCCAAGGTGGCGCGGGGCGGCACCGGTGGCGAGGATGACGGAGCGGGCCTCGAAGAGCTCGTCACCCACGTGCAGCTTTTTAATATCGCCTTCCAGCTCTACGGAGTCGACGACCTCCATACGGAGGTCAGCACCGAAGCGGGTGGCTTGGGCGCGCATTTCTTCCATGAGCTCTGGGCCCATGATGCCCTTTTGGAAGCCGGGGTAGTTTTCTACCTCGGTGGTATTCATAAGCTCGCCGCCGTACTCGAAGCCCTCGAAGACAATCGGGTTGAGCTCGGCGCGTGCCGCGTAGAGCGCGGCGGTATAACCGGCGGGGCCGGAACCTACGATGGCAACATCGTGGACGGTCATTGCTAACTCCCTTAAATCAGAGTGTGGTTTCGCGTAACGCCATGAGTCTACCCGCCACGGTGGCAAACGTCGGTATTAACAAACTCACCCGATGGCAGCGCGTAGGACTTGTCTTGCGCGGGCGCGGCGGGATTTGATGGTGCCGGGCTTTACGCCTTGGGCGGTGGCGACTTCGCCGACGCGGAAACCGGCGACATCGGTAAGCACCAGCGCCTCTCGTTGATCCTCGCGCAGCAGCTGCATGGCCTCGCGCACCACCAGCTGCTCCGCTAGGTTTTCAGAGGGATTATGTGCCAGCAGCGGATTGCGATCGTCTTCGAAGTCTTCCAGATCTAAAGAGGCATTTTCCCTGTTCGAACGGTGGTTGAGGTAGTCATAACCAGAGTTTTTCACCAGCCGGTGCAGCCAGGTCGATAGCGCGGATTCGCGGCGATACGAGTGTAGATTGCAACTGGCGCGCAGAAAGGCTTCTTGGACCACATCTTGGGCGTCATGATCGTTTCTGGTGTAGCGGCGCGCCACTGTGGTCAGCCGCGTGCGGTGGCGTTCCACGATGGTGGAAAAGGCCTTGTTGTCCCCCTCGATAAAAGCGTCAACTAGTTCTTCGTCACTGCGCTCATGACTAATAGTCATATGTAAATTTCCCCCCGGATCAATAACTGTTATATACAGTGTTACCCGAGGGGAGCTAGGGCGCGAGCGCTAGGCTGTACAGTCTATTGACCAGCCCGCACGCGCAGGGTGCGCCGCAGGTTATCTTGGCACTCCAGCAGCACGCGGCGCAGTGCACCTGGAACCTCTCGGTGCAGCAGGCGTGTGGTGGCGGCATCGGCCGTGGGCAGCTCTGGGTAGAAGCCACGGATGAGGCGGTTGGCAATCTCAATCGGGTGCGCGGCCCAGATATCCTCAACGCGGGAGAAGAATTCCTCCGCAAAGGCCTCCTGCAGCGCGGCCGAGCGCGGCGCATTAAAGCCGGCAACCAGCGCGTCCACCTCGGCATTGGAGTACGCACCAGGGGCCAGCGCCTTATCGAACGCAGCGCGCTTGGTCTCTAGCGTCGGGAAAGCGTGGCTTGCGCCGAGGAATTCCGTTGCGCCGGTTAGCGTATTGTCGCGCCGTTTTTCTTTCTCGAGCTCGGCCAGTGTGATGGCATCGCGCGCGGCCAGCGCGCGGAGGATGGACCAGCGGATCTCCGGATCCATGCGAAGGCCCGCAACTTCACCGTTGAGCAGGGCGCGCAGTCGTTTGGTGCCGGATTCTTCCGGCGTTGCGGCTAGGGCGCGAATAGCGGCGCGAGCGAGCACGAGTTGGGCATCGGAGGCGGGCTCGGCTTCTGCAAGGTGGCCCCAGATTGCCTCGGCATAGTCAGTGCGGGCCTGCTCGAGCTCTGCGTCCGCAATATAGTGCGCAATGGCAAAATTGGCATTGGCGCAGGCGGTAGCCAGCAGCGTCGTGTTGGTCTCGTAGGCTTCGTGCTTGACGACGCCCCCGACATAGTCAACCGCCGCCAGTTCCCCATCGCGAGTGAGGTTCCACAGGGCGGTCCAAATGACCGCGCGGGTTAATTCATCCTCGATCTCGGTTAAGCGGCGCTCGACAGTATCCAGTGAAGTTTCGTCGAAGCGGATCTTGGCGTAGGTATGGTCGGCATCGTTAAGCAGCAGCAATGCTGGGGCCGGAAGGCCGGCCGCCTCATCGATGATGGTACGGGTGGTGCCATCGCCTGCTGCGAAATCGATGTCGATCTCGCGGTACTTGTGCAGGGAAGCATCAAAAAGCGAGGCGGTCAGGCGGTGTGGCCGGGTGACATCCTCGGCCTCCGCAATGATGGCTAGCTCCGCAATCTTCTCGCCTTCGGTGTGCAACTCCGGAGTGAGCGTATCTGGACCCCAGGTGCGCAGCCAGGCTTGGGACCAGGCATCAAGATCGCGGTCCGTGTGCCTCTTAAGCGCCTTCAGGAGGTCATCAAAGGTGGCGGCGGCAAAGGCATGCTTTTGGAAGTAGTCGCGCGCACCGGCGTAGAAATTATCGCGGCCGACGTAGTGCACCAGCTGCTTGAGCACTGCCGCGCCTTTGGCATAGGTGATGCCGTCGAAGTTCTGGCGCGCGGCATCCACGTCTGGGATCTCCGCCTTGATCGGGTGTGTAGTGGGCAGCTGATCCTGCAGATAGGCCCAATTCTTGCGGGCGCCGGCAAAATTGGCCCAGGCCTCGGTGTAGTCGGTGCCGTGGACGGAAGAATCCGCACCCATAAATTCCGCGAAAGACTCCTTGAGCCACAAGTCATCCCACCACTGCGGAGTGACCAGATCACCGAACCACATATGGGACATCTCGTGCAGGATGGTATTTGCACGGCCGGCGTGCTGCGCGCGCGTGGCGTGGGAGCGGAAAATGTAGTTCTCCGTAAACGTCACCAGGCCGGGATTTTCCATTGCGCCGAGGTTGTATTCGGGTACAAAGATGGAATCGTACTTGCCCCACGGATAGGGGTAGCCAAAGTTCTGGTGGAAAAAGTCCATGCCTTGGGCGGTAAGTTCTAGGATTTCCTCGTCCAGGTGCTCAAACATGGACGCGCGCGCAAAGGCGCGCAGCTGTGCCGAGTGGCCGCCATCCGGGGCGGTCCAGGTGCGCTCTTGGTACTGGTAGGGGCCGGCAGCGAAAGAAGTCAGGTACGTCGACAGTGGCGGGGTCGGCGCAAAAGTAACGGTGGCGAGCTCCCCCTCTTCGCTGCGTTCGACTTCCGGTTGGTTGGAAAGGATCTGCCACTTTTTCGGTGCGGTCATGCGCACGTGGAAGACGGCCTTGAGATCCGGTTGCTCCAGGCAGGGGAAGATGCGGCGGGCATCAGAAGGCTCGAGGTGTGAATACAGGTAGGTCGCGTCATCGGCCTGATCGTGCATCCGATGCAGACCCTGGCCGGTGCGCGAATAGCGCGAGTGGCCGGTGACCTCAATGGTCAGCTCCTCCCCTACCGGCAGGCCGTGCAGCCGGATGATGCTGCCATCAAAGTCCACTTCCTGCGGAGTGCTATTGACCTTGACCTCTGCGACGGATTCTCCCAGGTAATCCAGGAAAAGCTCGGGCTCTCTGCTGCTGAGTTCGAGGCAGGTAGTCACGCGGTAGGTGGGGCTATCGAGTACCTCTGAGAGGTCAAGGTGGAGGTGATAGGCGCGCAGGTCCACCGCCGCTGCGCGTTCTTGGAGCAACTCGTGCTGCGTCTTATTTTGTGGTGCGGTCATGCCTACGAACTATAGTTACCGCCGTCACGTAGGGTGCGGGGTTGGGGTCCTAAGCTCCGCTGCCTTTTAGAGGCAAACTACCCAGCGAGTATTGGGACCTCGCTGTGGACCAGTTGGATTAGTTTTTGCCGTCTCACACTCTTCAAGTGGCGCAAGATGTCAGTGACCATCAGCAAGCGTCACACCACACTGAGGGATGCAACCTATGGAAACCGTCAGACGATAACACCACACTCACCACTTTCTGTAAACATAAGGCCTAGACCCCACTAGACGCGTGTAAAACAATGGGTGCTGTTGCAAAGTTGGAGCAGTAGGAAGAGCGACGTGAAATAATCACAGCCATGGGCATCTTCTCCGGTCGGCATTTCCCCCGTGAAATCATCCTGTGGGCGGTGCGGTGGTACTGCCGCTACGGCGTGAGCTACCGCGATCTCGAAGAGATGATGACCGAGCGGGGTGTACCCCAGGTGCCCCTACCAGCGCCCGCAGTTGAAGGCTTCACCTACCAAATGGTAAAGTTAGCTATATGCGAACCAGTCAGCGCTCCGAGATCCTGGAAGCTGCCCTCCGCGTCATGAACGCAGCGGAGGGTGGCGACATTACCCTTGACGCAGTGACCCACGAGGCCGGGCTCACCAAACCGGGATTGCTATATCACTTCCGCAACCGCGACGTACTGCTCGCCGCGATCGTCGACCACGCTGCGGCCAACGTCGAGAACGACATGACTGCCACCCTTGGCAAGCCCCTCGAGAACGCCAACGCCACCGAGCGGCTCCTGAGCTACGTTCACGTCGCCGCCCACGGGGCCGCCAAGCGCGCCGAGTTCATCATCTGGGGCCAAGCGACGTATCGGCCCGAACTCACCGAACCGTGGACTACGCGGATGGGCCGCTGGCTCGAACTCCCGGACGATCTCGACGCCGCCACCCGAGCCAGGCTGACCACCGCCCGACTCGCCGCCGACGGACTCTGGGGCGCCCAGGCCACAGGTGTGTCCACCCTCCACGGCGCGGATCTCGAAGCCGTCGTCTCCAGCATTCGCTCCCTGATCGAAGGAACAACCCCATGAAGCAGTGGTTCCTGCTCGCTGGCGCCATCACTACCGAAGTGGCGGCGACGCTGTCTCTCAAGGCGGCGCTCAATCACCCATCCTGGTACATCGTGGTTGCTGCCGGATACATCGGCACTTTCGTCTTCCTCACCTTCTGCCTGCGCGAAGGAATGCAGATCGGCGTCGCCTATGGCATCTGGGGAGCCAGCGGGGTCGTGCTCGCCGCCGTGCTATCCGCCGCGATTTTCGGTGAACCTCTGACCGCTGTGATGGGTCTTGGAATGGTTGCGATCATCAGCGGTGTCCTCACCGTCGAACTCGGCTCCCAGAAAGCTCAGCAAACCGCAGCCCAGGAAGCAGGAGTCAACTCATGAGATGGATCTTCCTCGCAGGCGCCATCTTGTCCGAAGTCGTCGCGACCATGTCGCTACGAGCCTCCGACGGTGGCCGGGTGAAGAAATGGTTCATCGGCGTCATCGCGGGGTATCTCGTGGCGTTCGTCGCCTTAAGTCTCGCCTTGGCCGACGGCATGGCCCTTGGCGTCGCCTACGGCATCTGGGCAGCATCCGGCGTAGCTCTCACCGCGATCCTCGCCCGGGTCATCTTCCACGAACCCCTCACCCGAACCATGGCCCTCGGCATCCTCCTCATCGCCGTCGGAGTTCTCACCGTTGAACTCGGCGCCAACTTGGCGAACTGACGCATTTCCGCAGGTAAACCAGGCAGATTGGTGTGCTGCACCACGAGGCGCACAGACAAAGGCTCCCCAATGAGCGCCTGTGGGCCTAGCGTTGTGGATGTGATCACCTGTGTCGTCCACTACACCATCGACCCCGACCAGATCGCAGCCTTTGAACAGTTCGCCCGCGCTTGGATGCGGCATGTCGACGAACACGGCGGCACCCACCACGGGTACTACCTACCCGCGGAAGGTGTGAGTGACCGTGCGGAATCCCTGTTCAGCTTCCCCAGCCTGGCTGCCTACGAGCAGTACCGCACCTTGTTCGGCACCCACTCGGACTTCATCGCCGCTGACCGGATTCGAGACGAGTCCGAGTGCGTCCTGCGGTACGAGCGCACCTTCATGCGGCCGCTCCTACCCCAGGGACACTGAAAGGGACTCCGGCAGCACGCTCGGCACAACCCACAACGCCGCAGGTCAGCGCGTACAGATGGGTGTAGCTTATATTTCCTTCCAGCCCTACAGGGCTAGATGTTCGGGGGCTACCTAACATGGTTCAGATCCTTGCTCGCAATACGAGCGCAACGACCTTAGTCATATACCGCAGTACAAACCGGGAAACTGTCACCGAGTTGGGGCTTGTCCTAATTGTTTTCCGTTAAAGCATGCTCCGGCCGCCTCGTTCGCCAACATCTAAAGTTTACTTTTCTCTAGGCAAGGAACGACGTTTCAAGAAAGTCCTCAAGACTCCAATATTCAGGATCAAACCAGGCAACGCCTTCGTCGACTTCGACTGCGACTAAGTGGTCAGGTAGGAGGATGAGGAAATCGTTTATCTCGGTGCGGATTCCTTGGCGTTGTAGCTCTTGTGCGACTCGTTCAGTGCTCTCCTGTGCGGTCTCGGCGGGGCGACGATTAAGGTCAACACCATAGAAAGTATCCGTGATTGGTACCTCCAGGTACTTCATTTCAACGGTGACGCATTTACCGTCTTCCACGCAGCACACAATCTTGCGGCCAGGATCACCGGGCTCGAGTGTTTCGATATCGACCCAGCCTTCAAACTGTTCCTCATACGTATCCGCACCTAATTCCGAGTCATAGCATGCTTTAGTGGCCTGGTTCACCGTCATTCCGGGTTGTACGGGCAAGGGACAGGTACCTTCAATTTTCATTTTCGCGATGCACTTCCTTTTTCGTCGGTTGTTTAGTACGCCAAGGTCTTCGGTTAGGCTGTCGCGTAAGTCAGACGGCGCACTCGTGTGATTGAAATTGGCTGGCTATTCCCAGCAAATAGCCACGACTTTGCCGAATTGGTATGACAATGCGATTGTTCCATTGTCGTGGGGAATGGTTATGCCGTCACGGTTATGTTCAAATTCGATCCCCACATCTTTTAGGGCTTTGACAAACTTTCGGCTTGACAATGACAGTGGGATATCAAGGAAGCTATCTGTCTCCCGCGCGTTTAAGATTTCTACCGAGGTAATCAATCCGTCGTTTTCAAAGCCATCAACGTCATAGTCGATTCCCCCTATCTCACATTTGCCAAAAAACTGACCCGTAGTGTCCATTTTGAGAAATGAGATGTCTCGGGTTCGGTAATCAGACAGAAGATTTTCGTAATATGAAACAGGTACAGACAGCTGCAACGGTTCAGGTACCTCAAAATTGAACTTCATTTCTACAACTCCTTGACGCAAGATGTTCATCTTCTCGACCCTGCCTTTTTGGAAGATTCAACTTAGACGAGGGCTCTATTCTTTGCAGTCTAGGCCACAAGTGTGGCGTAGTTTGGCTTCATCGCTAGATTGTCTGCCGCTCGACTGTTTCCGATACGGAGGTCAAGTCCCGTGTAGTGGTGTAGCCGTTTGTGCTTTCGGCTCGGTATGAAGTTCGGGGCTTGTTACTGCGATGCTTCCGCGTGTTTGGAGTCTGGAGCGCCGTTTTGAGATGCCTCAGGTTGTGTTTCGTCTGACTTCTATTCTGTAATAGGTGTTGAGGACCAGGAGCGGAGGGGGCCGTCGTGGAGCCCTTGGAAAAACTGGTATTTTTCTAGCGGGATACGCGCTGGGGGATCGAAGTCGGGAGCTGCTGTTAACTCATTAGTGTGTGGGTCGACAACGCATGCTGGTGTTAGACGTGCCAGATAGCCGTCTGTCCCATAGAAAGCGTCATCATATGGGGACACACCTAGCGGAGCGAGGATGGCTTCTATCTGTTTTTCCCCAAACTGAGACCACATAATCTGCGCGTGTTCTTGTGTAAACGATTCTTGTGGAAACTCAGTGACCTTGGGCAGGGAGTCAAAATCAAAACCGTAATCCTTAAAAGGTTCACTTTGATCCTCGAGATATGACATGGAACGATGCAGCGTACCATCAGCTTTTAACTGTTTGTGGCTGCTAAAAGATCTGTAGAAGCAGCAATCAAATCGGCCTAAAGGGTCATCGGGTAATTCGGAGGGAAGCGCGCACATTATAAACTCTAATTCTCCATAGCTTGCCCGATGGAAGAAGGCTACATCGTCGGTATCTATCCACGGCGTATGCTTAATTTCGATGTAGTAAGGAACTTGTGACTCAATTTCTTTCTTGCGCGCCAAAAGGTAGGCGAATTCATCAATCCACGGCATCTTTGGCGCTTTGGTAAAGCAGCAGGGGCTAAAAACTGCGGTCCATTCTGACTCGGTGGGGACGAATACAAACTGTGTAATGTGGTTTTGCGGTTTAAGTAGCTCTGCAAGCTGGTTCCTGCCAGCAGATACCTTGTTCGTATGAACCATACATTCGATTGTCTGGCTTTGAAGATAAAAATAAGGCTTTGTATACCGACTTTCTATTCCTGATGCCCACTGCTGAAATTCTTCAACCACGGTAGATAGTGGAAACCGAAGAAGTGCCACAGCATGGGAGACCGGTGCGATGGAATTGGTGTAGAAATACTGCGTCATTGTTTTTAGTTCCCTTCGTGTTCGCGGTCCCAGGTGTGTTCGCGACGTTCAAATAAAGTGCATGGTCCGTACTTTTTAGGCAAAGGGTATCCACTATTGATAAGTGTTGCACGCCCAGTGAGGAACTGTCTGTTGAAGGGATCGAGTCCAAAAAGCTGTGCGCATTCGAAGAGGTCTTCGGTAGTAAACCGCTTGCGTAGTGGACCTTTTTTGGTTTTGAGTCTTTCTAGTCCGGGGAAGGCAAATTCTTCGCCGTCAGGCCAGTCGGTAAAAGCCTGGAACCGGGTTTCTCCTTCCCCGATTCCTACAGAAAAATAGTCGTAATTGCGGATCTCGGCCGTCGGAGTCGAAGCGCCGACGGCAGCTCGGATATCGTAGGAGCAAACGGTGACATTCTTGCTACCAGAGCCGACGTTCCACCCTTCGACAATTTTTCGTTCATCTGGCTCATCCACGATTAGTACCTCTGTCATGCTAGGAACATAGGGAATACTTCCTGCTATCCCAATGAACTCCAGAAAGCGTGGGTACTCTAAGGGATCATCGCTGATAAACCACACCCAATCGGGATTCGTGGTTTCTAAGACTGCTGCCCAACGACGAGGAAACTTCGGATCGTGTACCCCAAGGCGTAGCGCATGGGGAAGATCATCGACGGTGGTATCAATGTTCACGTATTGCTGTGACCAGTAACTATTAGCAGCATCCTGATGTGTAAAGAAAGCACGGGACTGTGCGGCAGCCTCAACCGCATAATCATAAGGTAGCTTCAAAAATAACTGATCATAAGAATACGGGGCTAGCAGATAGTCAATATCTCGCCGCAGGTACACACTCATCTTTAAATCCCTTGGACCTGACCCGTTTCTGAATCAAGGAAGTAGTCGGCGTCACGGTTAAAATGTGTGGAGTATCCAGACATGGCAGTAGATTATCTTTCTTCCCAGCCCAACTGGGCGGATATCAGGCACCCACCAAACAGGGGGGCAGAACCTTACCCGCTTTACGAGCGCAACGACCTTAGTCGTATACCGCAGTACAAAGTGGGAAACTGGAACCTTCACCAAGTTGAGGCTTGTCCTAATTGTTTTCCGTTAAAGCATGCTCCGGCCGCCTCGTTCGCTAACGTCTAAGAATTACTTTTCTCTAGGCAAGGAACGACGTTTCAAGAAAGTCCTCAAGACTCCAATATTCAGGATCAAACCAGGCAACGCCTTCGTCGACTTCGACTGCGACTAAGTGGTCAGGTAGGAGGATGAGGAAATCGTTTATCTCGGTGCGGATTCCTTGGCGTTGTAGCTCTTGTGCGACTCGTTCAGTGCTCTCCTGTGCGGTCTCGGCGGGGCGACGATTAAGGTCAACACCATAGAAAGTATCCGTGATTGGTACCTCCAGGTACTTCATTTCAACGGTGACGCATTTACCGTCTTCCACGCAGCACACAATCTTGCGGCCAGGATCACCGGGCTCGAGTGTTTCGATATCGACCCAGCCTTCAAACTGTTCCTCATACGTATCCGCACCTAATTCCGAGTCATAGCATGCTTTAGTGGCCTGGTTCACCGTCATTCCGGGTTGTACGGGCAAGGGACAGGTACCTTCAATTTTCATTTTCGCGATGCACTTCCTTTTTCGTCGGTTGTTTAGTACGCCAAGGTCTTCGGTTAGGCTGTCGCGTAAGTCAGACGGCGCACTCGTGTGATTGAAATTGGCTGGCTATTCCCAGCAAATAGCCACGACTTTGCCGAATTGGTATGACAATGCGATTGTTCCATTGTCGTGGGGAATGGTTATGCCGTCACGGTTATGTTCAAATTCGATCCCCACATCTTTTAGGGCTTTGACAAACTTTCGGCTTGACAATGACAGTGGGATATCAAGGAAGCTATCTGTCTCCCGCGCGTCTAAGATTTCTATTGAGGTAATCAATCCGTCGTTTTCAAAGCCATCAATGTCATAGTCGATTCCCCCGATCTCACATTTGCCAAAAATTTGGCCCGTGCTGCCTATCCCGAGATAAGAAATATCTAGGTATCGGTAATCAGACAGAATATTTTCGTAGTATGAAACAGGTACAGACCGCTGCAACGGTTCAGGTACCTCAAAATTGAACTTCATTTCTACAACTCCTTGACGCAAGATCTTTATCTTCTAGACCCTGCCTTTTTGGAAGATTCAACTTAGACGAGGGCTCTATTCTTTGCAGTCTAGGCCACAAGTGTGGCGTAGTTTGGCTTCATTGTTAGATTGTCTGCTGCTCGGCTGTTTCCGATACGGAAGTCTTTGCTTAGGAAACCGCGGGCTAGAGCGTCGTCAATCATTTCGTCTAGCGCCTGATCATATTTTCCGGCGAACCTATTTTTGATATATTCGTATTCTCTTTGAAATGCTTCATCAATTTTCCCTTCTCGAACTAATTGGGCCTGCTCTTCTTGGTATTTCTTTGCTGAAGCCCTGTTTCCCCAGGACAAAGTATTCCTGTGATCTGCTGGGTCCATTTGAATTGCGGGAGCATTGTTAGGCTTCATTCCTTTCGGAAGTGACCCCTTTTCTTTTTTGATCACGGAAGCGGAAATGATGTGGTGCCGCTGGACCCTGAATGCTTGGAGTGGGTTGGTCCAAGCACGTGTCATAAGTTGATGGTAGTTGCCTCCTCGATAGATCCTTCCCGATATTGAACCAACAGTGCATTTTGTGCTTACAATTTTTTCAAAACGCAGGCGCTCAAGGAAGCTCGTACTATTTACCGCAAATTGAACTCGATTATTGGGTGAGGTAGATGAGCTGAGGGAAACGAGTCCGCAGGATGGGATGTTGTGAAGTTCTTTAAGCTTGGTTGAATGTTCGGCGCGTCGTGCGCTGAGCAAATGGCGGATTTCGCCAGTTTTGCTTAAGAGTCTACGCAGGACAGGTATTGCTTTGCCTGCTTTTAGAAGTTTCGAAGCTGGGAGCAGGCTTACCGCTGTCCATAGGCAACCAGAAATCTCACCATGGAAGCAGTTAATAACATCGGTAACCCCAATGAAATCAAGAAGAAGATTTAATGCTTCTTTTCCAATCGCTTCCTTTATGCTTTCGAGAATTCCGGGTGAACTTGTGTTTACGCCGTCTTGAATTTTTCCAGCTTCGTAAGCGGCCTGAAGCTCTACTTGTTCGTTTTGCCATTTTTCAGTTGCTGCTTGGTATGCAGAATCTGCAGCCTGCGCAGCGGCAGCAGCATCTTTACCAGCCGCTGCAGCCGATCCTCTTGCTTGCTCTGCAGAGGATCGTGCTTGATTAGCCGATAAGTGGGCATCTAAAGCAAAGCTTTGTGCTTGATCAGAATTCGCAGACGCTTGGTTTGCGGCTTGTTCAGCTTGGTTTGCGGCTGTATGTGCACGTTGTTGCTGTTCTTTTGCAAAATTCAGTGATTCTTGAGCCGATGCCAAAGACGTATGTGCTCGTTGCGCTGATTGCTGGGCACGGCCAGACCATTTCGTAGCTTCCTGTGCAAATGATGCGGCTTTCCGAGCATCACCATAGGCGGAAAAGTAGGACTCCTGTGCCTTAGCGGCTTCCTCTGCTGCTCGGTGAGCTGCAAAGAATCCTTTCTCTAACAGCGCGTTGACCTGTTGGTCATGGGTGTTCTTTTCGGCATCATTTGCGCTTTTTCGAGCTGCTTCGATGGTGATGAACTCATTGAGCCCTTCTCGGTCTCCTAGAATTGCAGCTTCCGCAGCAGCTTTTAGTTCCGGTCCGCCTGTTCTTTCCAATTCGTAGGCTTGTTGGAGTTGATCTTCATGGAGGGCTTTGGAATAGCCGGTCCCGTTGACAAAATCATCAAGAGCATCATATGTTCCCTCGGAAATAGCTGCGTCTGCAGCTTGCTGAACTGCTTTTCCGGCGTTTTCTTTGAGGCCCCAGGCCTTTTCAAGCAGAATAGGGGTGCGAAGACGTTTCACTTCGTCGGTTGCAAACCAATGAACGACTGCACCGTCTGCATTTACCCATTCCTCGGCTCCATTGCGAACCTCCTCGTTCGGGTCGGTTGCCCACCACGTTCTGAGTTGGTTTCGCTCATCATCTATTAACGCGGCAGAATACCCGTTTGTAGCAAACTGCCGAAGATCTTGATCTTTCCCGCTTGATAGAGCTAATTTCGCTGCTTCGGATACGGAAGGACCGCCGACTATCGCTGCAGCAATCGTTGCATCGCGAAGCTCACTTATATCGCTTGGCTCAGAAAGGCTCGCCCCAGAGCCATCTGCCGACTCTTCAAGCTCAGAATACGCCCCCAACTTCCTTAGCGTTGCTTCAAATTTCTTACGCCTATCTAGTTGATCGCTTTTATATTTATCGTCACGGGCCTCATCTTCATTTGCTTGAATTGCTTGGTCTTTAAGGTATTGGGCTTCTTGTTCTTGGCGCTGGGTGGCAGCTTCTTGAGATAGTTTGGCGATGTCATTGGCAAGGTTGATGGCCTCGATAGATTTTAAGGCTGCTTCTTGGGCTGATTGAGCATTAGCGCCGGCTCGTTGTGCGGCGGCAGAGGCATTGCCGGCTTCTCGTGCTGCGTCTTCTGCGGCTTGGGCGCTTTTATTTGCGTGGTCGGCGGCTTGTCGAGCTGCTGTACGGGCTTTTTGTACTAGTTCGGTAATCTGGTTGACGATTCCGTCGACTTCGTTAGAGGCTGCTCGTGCTCGAGAGGCTGCTGCTCGTGCTCGTGCGGCACCTGCTCGTGCTTCTGCGGCGGCTTGGTCACCGGCTCCTGCGGCGGCTGCTGCTTCGGATGCGGCGGCTGCTGCCGCATCAGCATTGTTTGCAGCGCTGGCTGCGGCACCACTGGCGGTGCGGGCAAACCCGGCGGCAGCGTCTGCGTGGACAAAAGATTGCGCGGCTTTGTCAGCAGCCCGTGCAGCATCACGAGCTTGTTCGGCTGCTTGGCGCGCTTGAGATGCCATGGAGGCGTCATAGCCTGCCGCGGAAGCACGGGATGCTGCTTCTTGGGCTGCAATACGTGCCCGAGAAGCAGCAGAGGCTGCACGAGCTAGAGCGTCGGCAGTTTGGGCTAAGGCTTGTCGTGCTTCTGCTGCTGCAGCCACTGCGTTATCGGCTACTTGGGCAGACTGATTAGCAAGCTTTCCTGCCGACGCTGCGGCATTGCCTGCCCTTACTTGTGCTGCATCGGCGGCTAGTGCCTCATCTTTTGCTTTTTGAGTAGCCTGTCGAGATGCCTCTGTTGCCCGTCTGGCTTGGTCAGCGTTTGTTGCAGCGAAGCTTGCAGCACGCTGGGCTTTATCGGACTCTTCGATAGCGGTATCGACCAGTTCGGTAATACTCATCTTCTCTGAGTCTTGGGCTGCATCAACAAACTGCCCATAGCGAAGATACGACTCAATTGCTGTATCTGTATCTGTCATCAGTGCTTCAGAAGCGCCTGCAGCAACTGATGGGAGTGGGGATCGGGAAAGTTCGTAGACTTCGCGTCGTTTATCATCCCAGCGAGCTTTATCTGCACCTGTAGATGCAAACTCGCTTAGGGCTTCTTCAGTGTCTGTAGATAGTGCCTTTTCGGCTGCTGCTTTAAGGACACTTCCTTCTGGTGCTTGGGTAGCTTTCCACGCGGTGGCACGATCATCTTCGGTTTGGGCTGTTTGCCACCCAGTATCGATAAAGTCGCTGAGACTGTCGATATCACCTGCATCGAGTGCCTGTTTGGCTGCGTTTTGAACGTTTTCTTCAGATAGTGAAGAGATTGTCACCACTATTTGGCGAAGGTCTTGAGTGCGGGCCTCATCCATGCCTGATTTTGTATAAGCAGATAATTCTTCTTGCCCGCCCCGAAGTACTTCTTCAGCAGCTGCCTGCGAGGCAGGGAAGTTGGTGCTCACCATTTCAATGGCATAGTTTCTCGCTTGCTGTTCATCAGCAATCTCAGCGCCCAGGTCGCGTTGATCTGCTTGGGCAAGCGCATGCGCTGACGAAAGGCTAAGCCCTACTGCAGCAGCGGTGATAACGGACATGATTTTTCGAGCGCAATGTGTCACTGTCTTCGCAGGGTGATGATGCTTGTAGCGCATGTGCGGACTTTCTTATCTAAAGGTATGGGTTAATTGGGCGCTACGCGTTACGGCGAAAGCAGCCTGAAAAGGCATACACAGTGGCGGCCTTTTTATTACATGTTTTGCGTTTACTTCCCGGGTAGGGCAAGGCCCTGGTCGATAAACCACACCGATTCACTCGCGCGAGAAGTGGTGGTTGCAACCTTTTGCGTCCCACTTGCTGTGAGAACACGATTTTGATTTAGTGCCGAAGCAAGGCGAGTTCCTGTGGGGGTTTCTGCCACACTTGCAGGACACCACGTTGCACCTTTGGCGTTCGGGTTGCTTTGAACAGCTACTGATCCGTTAGAGTGCATGGTCAAGAAGACGCCTGGATATGCAGCTGCTTCCAAGGACAGGCACTGAGAACCATCGCGGGCTGGGACTACTTTAAAAGACGCGTCGAGGCGATCATTAAAGCCTGAGTTTCTATCTATGCTTGATAGTTCTACTCCGGCCCAAGACAATCGCAGTATTTTTCCGCCGGCATATCGGCCAGCAGAACGCATACTGATCACGTGTGGGTTGGCGGTATCCACGCTAAGGTCGCCAGTGCCAGCACCGGTTGAGGTCGCTACCGGGGTGACCTGCATTTCAACAACGGTAGAACGATTATTGCCAACGTCGATGCTTTGGATTTTTCCTGGTTCCACTACTCGCTGCCAGTACACATCACCATCAGGCAATTTAAAGGCCACTGAAACCGGTACTTTTAAGCGATTGACAACTCCATACGATCCCGTAATGTTTACGGCCACCCAGCCTGTGGGCTTTGTAAGGAAAAAGCACGCTTTAGAATTTTCCAGCTCCGAAGGATCAATACGCACGTACTCCGCCCCAGTAGCACAGTCTTTTTGAACGAGGCCACCGTCGCCTGCTGTGATGTTCACGGGCGTTTCTGCTACTGCGGGAGAGGTAGCAAGACCAGCAGAAACTATGCAGGTAAGTACTCCGATAGATAAGCGTTGGATAAAAGAATTCACAATAGGCTCCTTGCTTTTAGGTGTGTAGTTGAACACCGTGGTTACTTCGACAACGGGATATACGTCGTCGAAGAGGAATTAATTGTTGAACGCACAGTTCCGGCAAACTTGCTCCATACCTGTGAACCAATGTGATCGGAGCTAAAAGGACCTTGAACCTTTGAGGTCTGTGTCGGACCAAAGGATTCGACTACGAGACGAACCCATGTTTTGTCAGAGCCGGTGTAGGAATTTTCTACGCTGTCGTTGTCAAAGACAACATTGTCATCATCTGCATTGGGGGAAGTTACTTCATCGAATCGGATGTTTAGTGTTCTGCCGCCGCCTTCAGGATGATCACTAGCAGTAACCAGTGAGAATCCCTCATCAGAGATACGCTCTACGGTTACTTTGCTTTTAGCTCCGCCCACACCTGTAAAAGTGCATACGGAGCCTTCAGTAATTTCGTCAGGGCACCCGGAGAGGGGAAAGTATTTATCCATGTTTTGGATAACTTCGCGATAGACCCCGGCTGCATGCCACCGTTTGAAGTCGGTGGTGTTAAACAGTGGATAAATCTGACGGTAGCTTGAGATATTCTGATTGTCATAAGCCTCTAGGGCCTTGCCAGTAGGCTTAAAATACTGAATAGATCCGCCCTGAAAATCCTGCTTTATGCCTCCGCCTGCAGCGTATTTTTCCGATGTGGGAAACTTCAACGAGCTACGCTCCCAGCCCTGACTTCCCCAGAAATCCCGAATGGGGCCAGAAATACTATGGACCCCGCTAGCTTGTGACCAGTAGATAGATCCGCCTTGAAAATGGTTGTAGCGCCCAGTCTTTTCCGGGGTAAGCAACTCATCAGTGGTTGGGTACCCTAGCTCACCGGTCTCCCAGCCTTGCTGAGCCCATTTATCGCGAATTCCTCCCCACACTTGATGAGCATCAGTCTCTGGCGACCAGTAGATAGACCCGCCCTGGAAATGGTTAAACCGCCCCTTACCATCAGGGGTCTTCAACTCATCCGTAATGGGATATCCCAAGGCCGCGCCTTCCCAGCCAAGATCTCCCCACTTATTGCGAATACGCCCACCTACCTGGTGGGCAATTCCATTATCAACACCGGCATGCCAGTAAATGGAGGCATCCTTAGCGAACACCTGGAACCGACCATTATTTTTAGCTACACGCTCATCAGTTGTAGCGTCACCAAAAGTTTTCCACCCACCAAGCCGGTGATACGCCTCTTCAATACGACCACCAATCCAATGACCGTGAAAAACCTTGGCACTTGAAACACCAGCACCAGCAAAAGTAACACTTGCACATACCGCAATAGTTGCAGTCAACTTCTTAGCGAATTTCATCCGTAGCCCTTTCCCGCCACCGCATTTAAAAACAGCTGAACGCCAGATAATTGGCAGCCGGAGTTAGGGTATCGCTACGGTTGTACACAGTCCATAGATATGTGTTTAGAAACTTTCTCTAAAACTAAATAATTCGCTAAAACGCCAGATAGACACATGTACAGACTCGATTTTCGCGTCTCGCGAAAGGCGGTAAAAATAACCTATATAAGGGGTATATATAACCCTAAACTAAACATTTATACTGCACATTCAGGCTGGGCAGTGTACACATTGCATGTCAACGATGCACTTAGGTGGGTGAAGCGGTGGCTGACATTGTGCATGAAGCCCAGGACATGCACCTGTGCGCCTTGTTTATTGGGGCGCACGGCGAAGATGGAGACTACGAGTACGCGCTAGACGCCGCCAACAGCGCAGCCAAACACCTGCAAGCAATACTGGCAGAACTGCCCGCTACTTCCCCACTGGCCCGCGACGCCGGCATACTCGCTAAGTCCGTGCGCGCGGCGCAACGAAATCTGTCGCCAACGGCGACCCGCAGATAACCTAGATGAACTTCTAGGCTTAGCCACCAGCCTCAAAGAGCGGCTGGAAGGCGTTCAATAAAGGAAAATCCCCAGTACTTCAACATTTCCTGTAACGATACGGGCTACCGGAGGTCCCCTGCTGGTGTCAAAGCTCGGTAATTAAGGAAAGGTTTCCTTTACGTGAGGTTCTATCTAACTGCCTGGCGGCAGAGGAACCGTATATTGCTTATTACTAAACCCTTGTACCATGAATCTGGGCACGCCAGCGACCATAGGTCGTGGTCAGGGGCGTGAACACTTGTGAGCAGATAGCAGGGCGTTTGTATCGGGCAATTCGCCGGCGCATTCGCGTATCAGTATGCGTAACAAAAAGCGCGCACGTGCAAACGAGCAGCAGGACGTGGCAATCACACGGGGCAAAGAAGTCGCGCCCCGCGACTTCCGCGGCAGCACCAAACCTATAACTAGAACTACTCGTAACGGATTACTAGTCGCATCCGGTCTTCAAAAACTCATCGCACTTGTTTGCTCATGTCAAAAGTTTTATTAGCTGGCGATCTACTGCGGATGCTCTTCGCTATAACGCAGCAAAGTTTCCGCAACAATCTGGGCTCCAAGCAAAGCTTCGTCACGCAACTGTGCTTCGGAGTACTCAAGGTACTTAATGATTCGATGCTCAGCGTGGATAACACTCGCAGTCTGCTGGTCTGCACGGAAGACAACCGGCCACAGCGCACGATTATTAAAGTCGCTGATCCAATTGAGATCCTCTGCTTCAGGCTGACGCGCCTGGATCATCCCACCAATACCAATGTTCGTGTCCTGATCAACGATGTAGATAGGAACCCCATTGACCTGAGTCAACAACCCACCAGTCGACAGTTGCGAACAGCTAAGCCCCTGAGTTGAAAGTGCCTCCCCAATAGATTCGACGGATGCTTCACGCAACGCTGGCTTCTTCTTTCCAAACAGTCCCATGGTCTTACTCCACCCCTTCAAAAAGTTCTTCAATCTTTCCCAGCGCGTTGAACCCGACATGCAAGCTGGCGTCGATGAGCGTATCCAGCTGGAATTGGGACACACCTTGGGTGAAGTTGAAGTGATTGCGGAAGACAATCGTCCGGCGTCCCTCGATGAGATTAGGAACCACTTTGCCGAAAGCCAGGTTGTCATTCGTCGCATTAATAGCGTTCATTGCCACCAGCTTCTTGTCCGACGGGATTGTTCCAAAAGACTCAATGCGAACAGTAAAATACTCGCCGTCGGGAACGAAGATGGCAACACCTTGCGGAAATTGGGAGCCCCACTTGCCGTTGTCCTCTCCCGCAGAAATCTCCAACGTATCCAGAGACTTGACGAGCATGGGAGTGGAGAAAGTCGTGATGTCTTTATAAGAACTCATTTTGCTCCTACTTAATTAGGTATTGATGAGACGTATGAGACCTGCTCAGTCTACGACGAATTCAACGAAGCTATCAGGTCACACATCCGTGTAGCTGGCAGTATTCCCCATTAATAGAAGTTTAGGTTCGGAAATGAAACAGCACATCGATAAACAAATATCGCCAGAGCTCCCAAAGCCTATAAGAAACCCTCACTGACCAGTCTTCTTCAAGTGAGAGGTTACCTAACTGCCTAACGGAAGAAGAACCGTATATTGCTTATGGTGTGACCCCCCTACTCCGGGATCGCCCCTTACGTCACTCCTGTGGGAGTTTGACTTCCGCCGGGTGTTAATGCGGAATGTATCGACAGTAAACAATTTTCGTTATACGATATTTTCATGCCTGTGAACATCACTCAAGATCAACTCGACACGTGGGTTTCCGAAGCAGAAGAAGGCTACGATCCAGAAGTGTTGAAAAAGCGCGGACGCGGACGCCCCGGTCGCGGAGCGGAGCCTGCTCAGGTCGTTGCTGTACGCCTCACTGTCGATGAACTTAGCGCTCTAGATCGCCTAGCTACGAAAAAGAATCTCACCCGATCTGAGCTTGTTCGCCAAGCAATCAGCACGCTCACGGCGGCATGAAAGCAGCCAAATCTGCCACTAAGCACGGTATCGCAGAAGCCGATGGAATCCATGCAGCTTCCTATCCGCTGTGGATAGAGCCTCTTGACGATAACCCTGGCCAGTGGAGGGAACTCCGCCTCGGTTTTGATACCCATGCTCGACTGCTGGAAACCGTCGTTGTTGTTGCCTCCGATGGGGACGAACTATTAATCCATGTGATGAAAGCTCGCCCGCACTACAGCAAGCTCCTCGAATAACGTCCTGATACGTTTAATCCGGCTTTCGCCTGCGTCCCCTAGGGGAGATCCCCGCTGCCTTTAACGTGCGATTAATAGTCTGCCTCAAGACTCCAAACTCTTTCATCTCGCTCTGAATAGTCAGCCACCTACCTATCTCCGCTTCTGCTTGAATAAACACCCGCGATAGTCAGCCGGACACTCCTCGCAGCTTTTGCGCGTTTCTTACTAGCGGTTTCCAGTTTGTCGCGCTGTACCCTAATGTCCAGTAATGGTGTTCCACTTTTAAGAGGTTGCTTATTAAGCACTCAATGTGGGGGCAATATTTTCGGAATGAGAATCCGGATCTTGACCCAATAAAGCGCAGTAAGTTGCGTTTAGGACGGAGTCTTCCGTTTTATTAATAGGGTGTACCCCAGAGCGCGAATCAGCATGGACCTATAAAGCGACTATCCTATACCGGTCTGGCCACCGGCGGTGATCGCCCGATAGAGGTAGCATCACCTGCCGCCGACTCGGATATAGGTCTCATCGACCCGCCAGGAACTGGCCTGGCAGTCAGGTACCTGCCGGTACCACCGTGTTTGCTTGTCCAGCTCAGGGGCGTATTTCTGGACCCAGCGGTAGATCGTGGTGTGATCGACCGGCACGCCCCGCTGAAGTCATCATTTCCTCCAGATCGCGGTAGCTCACCCCGTAGCGGCAGTACCACCGCACTGCCCATAGAATGATGTCACGGGGGAAATGACGACCGGAGAAGATACCCATGGCTGTGACTATTTCACGTCACTCTTCCTACTGCCCCAACTGTGCAACAGCACCAATAAACTGGCGCCCCGGTTATAAGTTGGGGCGCCAAGTCGATGTGCTCGAGTCGGGGGATGTTAGTGGCCGGTGTCAAGCCGGCCAGACAGTCGGTTCAGCCGGTCCTGACTGGGGCCGTCGAGCCCGATAATGGACACGGTTTTGCCTCTGTCCTGGAACTTCTGCGTAATCGCGTCAAAGGTCGCGACCGTGGAGGCATCCCAGATCTCCGCCTCAGTGAGATCAATAGTGATATGACGGGCAGAATCGGTGTAATCAAAGCGATAAACCAGGTCATTGCTTGATGCCCAAAACAACTGGCCATGCACCCGGTAGGTACGAGTATCAATCTCGCCATCGCCGTCGCCGTCGATCTCGGAGACCTTTTCAATGGAAGCGATATGTGCCATCCGACGGGCGAACATGATCATCGCGGTGACCACACCCAGCACCACACCAATGGCCAGGTTGCTGGTGGCTAGGGTGGCAATAATCGTCACGGCCATAACAATGGTCTCAGAGACCGGCATGAGTTTAAGGGTGCGTGGATGCACCGAGTGCCAGTCGATGGTGCCGACCGAGACCATGATCATGATTGCCACCAGCGCAGCCATCGGGATCATGCCAACGATGTCGCCCAGTGCCAGGACCAGGACCAGCAGGAACACACCGGCTAACAGGGTGGATAGGCGGGTACGTGCCCCGGATTCGCGGACGTTGATCATGGTTTGACCGATCATCGCGCAGCCGCCCATGCCGCCGAAGAAACCGGAGGCAATATTAGCCACCCCCTGTCCCCAGGATTCGCGAGTTTTATCGGAATGAGTGTCGGTGATGTCATCGACGAGCTTGGCGGTCATCAACGATTCCATGAGACCGACCACGGCCATGGCCAGGGCATAAGGCGCGATGATCTGCAGGGTCTCCAACGTCCACGGCACGTTCGGAATAAACAGGGACGGTAAGGTCTCCGGCATCTTGCCCATGTCCGAGACCGTCGGGACAGTCAAACCGGCGGCAATGACCAAACCGGTGAGCACGATAATCGTGACCAGCGGGGCGGGGATCACACTGGTGAGCTTGGGGAAGAAAATCATGATCACCACACCCAAGCCGACGAGTGGGTAGACTATCCAAGGCACATCAATGAGGTGTTCGAGTTGGGCGGTGAAAATCATAATGCCCAGTGCATTGACGAAACCCAGCATCACCGATCGGGGGATAAAACGCTGAAGTTTCGCCACACCGAGGGCGCCGAGCACGATTTGTAGGACACCGCCCAACAGGACGGTGGCGATGAAATAATCCATCCCGTAACCACGCGCCACAGGAGCAATGACTAGGGCAATAGCCCCGGTGGCGCCGGTGGTCATTGCCGGGCGGCCACCGGTAAAGGCGATCGCAATGGCCATGACTACCGAGGAAAACAGACCCATGGCTGGGTCAACACCGGCAAGGATGGAAAAGGCAATGGCCTCAGGGATCAGCGCCAGGGATACCGCCAGTCCGGCCAGAATCTCTATACGGATACGGGCGGGGGAAGAAAATGCGTAACGGAAGGATGCGATGATCCCGGTAGGGGCATCAGCGCCGTCTGGACTCAGGAGGGGGCGGGGGGCCGCCGTGCTAGTTTCAGTCATAGATGTCCAATCTTTGAGGGGATAGGTAACTGGGCGAACGCCCGAAAGGAATCCAACCCTCTAGTAACTTTAGGTTTGGTGATGGTGGTCATGGTAGCGGGAGTTTTACTCAACCGCCAACCCAGGCACAGGAACCCGTGGGCAACATCACCGTGAAGGAGAACAGGCAATGCAAAACAGTAATTTCAAGATCGGCGAGGTCGTTGACCAGACTGGGTTGTCGATTCCCACCTTGCGTTATTATGACAACGTCGGCCTGATTACCCCATCGGGGCGTAGCCCTGGTGGGTTCAGGCTTTATAGTGAGGCTGATGTACGTCGTGTTTTGCTGGTGCGACGGATGAAACCGCTGGGGTTTACTCTGGATCAGATGCGAGAATTCCTGGAAGCTGCGGAGATTCTTCATAGTTCAGATGGTGGGCAGGACAGTGATCCCGCACAGCAGGCACGGAGTAATGCCAAGGCCACCCTTGCCGACATTCGTGAGGAGACGCGCACCCGCTACGAAAAGCTACGCAAGCAAATTGCCTACGCTGAGGAATTCCTCGATCTGGTCAACACCCTGGCACCCTAAAGTGCCCCCATCCTTCGCAGGGAGAAAGAGACCATCCGATTGAATGCGCTCTGTCGAGTCGCGTTCCAGATGAAGTGGACGAACGCCCGCGGCCTCTCCGGAGTGGATGGCGATAGTGCAGAGGACTTCTGAAATCCGTGCAGACGACTCCTCAAAACGACACAGTCATCCAAGGTCACATAATCGAAAATTGTCACTTAACCCGTTATTTTACCTACGCGGTGCTGTTGCAAAGTTGGGCCAGGGTCGAAAAGCCTACCCTCAAGACATTAGTTGTCCTTGCTCCGGGGTGCTTAAGCTGTCTCGAATATCCGGCTGACGATCACCGCGTCTGGGTTCGGGTGCCCGTAGGTAAACATCGTGCCCTGGCCCAACTTTGCAACAGCGCCGTCTAAAAGTATGTTCAGATCTCCTTGTTTAAGGATTGAAAACTGTAGTGTCTTGCTGTGGAGGCAGCAAGGTGGCGTATTGAGATGCCAAGTAAGTCCCGTCTTCCCACTTGGCTTTCAGCATCCTGGCGATACACATGACAGTGACATGGTGATCGCCTGCTCGGTGCAGAGATACCGCTTCTGATTGCGCACTGGCTCCGCTGACCCAAGTGCCCTCCACTAGCAGCACGTGCCGACCGGCGACTGCAGCAGGATCTATCACTGAAAAACGATCTGGGCTTATTGTGTGGGACGCGCCGGTGTTATCACCTGAAGATTCTAAAGCCGCTGGTGTGAGACGATTTCGGATATATGACCGAGAGCAGAATTGAGGGCACTAGCAAGTGCCCCACGGTCGCGTCCGGGACTGCGGTTGGTAGAGGGGACGTGAGTTATCACTTCTACCGGACTGACTGCTTGAGCAAGAGTTGGAAGATTATCTCGTAACGTGGTGTACCCTAACCGACTTAACTCAGTGTCCTAAATTGTTCATGACACGTGCAGTTTTATCAATCATGACCGCAACTTCGTGTTGCTCGTAAACATTTTGCATATTCCGGCCAAGGCTGACGTCTATCCACCCATTTGTGGCATGTTCTGACTTTGTCTCCGTTGCAGCTATGGCATCAATGATATTGCTTTGGTCTTTCCAACGGGCATCATTCAAAATGTAGACCACGGCCTTGTCCCAGGCCTGCTCAAAGCTTGGCTCCCTACCGTAGAAGAACGTTGTCTTTAAAGTCGGCGAATATACGCGAAATTCAAACATGTACCTTATTGTAAAAGTGGGGTGTACTCAAACAGAACAAAACCCGGGACACTTCAGATTTCAGAATCAACCTACGTAGTTGATGAACAGCCAGACGGTCATCGGTGCTTATGGACAGGCAAGTAAGTAGTCCTAGGGGAACTCCCAAAGACTGCGGCGAGAGGATGCGCTTTCCAGTTTTCCCCAGTATGGAGAAGGTGTTCTATCCCGGCTTGGCAAAACATACCGGCCCAAATCTGCGCAGTCATCTTTCCAATACGTTTCGTTGACCTCAACTGCAGCGCCGCCGCAAACTCACCCGTAACTCTGTCGGGCTGGTTGAGCACTGAAAACACGAAAGAATAAGGATCCGCGCTCAATCTTTTTATCGCTTCGCCAAACTCGTCGGTCTGCTTCACGAGCAAATTCTGATAAATATCATCAGTCTGCTCTTGCTCTTTAGCTGAAACAGAAATATAGCGCTCAGTGAGCGTAGTCAAACTGAGTAATGGTATGTTGACGAGTTCTGTTTTTGAAAAAACACCAATTCTCGCAAGATTCAAGCGGACGTCATCGACCGTCTCGGCCTCGGTTAACCCCCGAGCCCACACATCAGCTTCCAACGCACCACACCTTAATAGAGGCAAACTCCATAATTACAAGTGTAACGATTGCTTTGGAAACTCCACTCACCTGAAGGCGTCTGTCCAAGGGTCGTTACGTTGTATGTAAACTCTGTGAAATATTTTCCATCACCACTTCGACAACGTCTCTGTTCCACCCCACAGAGCCGAATCTTGAATCCTCAGGACACAACAGCCAAATCTTCCTTGCAGAAAGTGAATGCTGGAATAGACTCGATTTTCTAAGAAAACAGCAAAAACTGGGTACTGGGCTAAATCCGCAACCTGTTTTTCGACAAGACTTTAAATCAACATTCAGGGGCTTGGGTTATACGCCCTGCATAGCCCGAAAGGAATCTCATGTGGCTTGACGGATACCATCAGCACTTCGGAAAGATGCTGGAAGCTTTCCTTTCAACAACAGTCCCCACGACACTTGCAGACCTGACGCCTCTTCAGCGCAAGCAGGTCACCGATGGCACAAAAGAGTTTCCCTTCGAGATCGTACTCGAAATCTTAAACTCTAAACACAGCTATGAAGAGAAAGTATCCCGCATCCTCGCCATCAACGGCACATGGATGAATGCGATGTCAGGGAGTCAGTGGGCAATTGGCCCTTTAAGTAGCACGGCCCACTCCGAAAGAGTAGGTATAGGCATCAGATGGGACGAGATCGCATTTTCACCGTTGTTAAACATCGCAGAGAACCTTATCGATACGTATCCCATCTGGCCGGGCGTGCTTATGGAATTTTCTCACATGCAAGAAAGTAATCGTGATTACTACGGTCAAGTCCTGGGTAGTGGTGTATCTGTTTTCGAATCTGGGGTTAGTTTCATGGCGGTGGTTTAGGGGCCATCTCGGGGATAAGGGGTGAGGGTATTCACGCGGCGATCTCCTGGTTGTTGTCGCGGTCCTCGTCGATGACCCCAGCGGCGATGATCTCTTTGGTCTGTGCCAGGCTGGTCAGTGACATATAACGCTTCTGTTGGATCCAGTCATCGTGCTGTTCGGCCAAAACCGCCCCAACAAGGCGCACAACAGCGTCTCGGTTTGGGAAGATTCCTACGACATCGGTACGCCGGCGGATCTCCCTATTGAGCCGTTCAGTGGGGTTATTCGACCAGATTTTGGTCCACACCGCTCTCGGCGCAGCGGTAAACGCCAACAGCTCGTCGAGACACTCCTCGAGGTAGGTGGCAACGTGAGGGAATTTCTGCTGGCAGAATTCAATAACCTCACGAGCTTGGGCCCACACACTAGCGGCATCGGGTTGCTGAAAGATTGTGTGAAACATCGCTGACAGAGTCGGCCATTGGGTTTTGGGAACCTGGGCCGAGAGGTTCTTCGCGAAGTGCGTTCGACACCGCTGCCAACTAGCCTGCGGCAGGCAGTCACCCACGGCTGCTTGAATACCAAGATGGGCCTCACTAGTAACGAGGAATACCCCGGTCAGGCCACGGGCGATGAGGTCCCGAAAGAACCCGGTCCACGACGCGGTAGATTCCGCGGTGGCAACCTGCATACCCAAAAGCTCTCGGTAGCCGTCAGCGTTGACACCTGTGGCCAGCAACACGCTGGTCTTTACGACACGTCCGCCTTCCCGCACCTTCATTGTCAGCGCGTCGCAGGAGACAAAGTGGTAGGGGCCTTGGTCAAGCCGGCGGGTGCGGAAGTCATCGACCATGTCATCGAGTTCTTTGACCATCTGGCTGACCTGAGACTTCGACAAGTTGTTGATCCCAAGGGTGGCCACCAGGTCGTTCATCCTGCGAGTGGAGACTCCTTTCAGGTAACAGGTGGCGATGACTGTGGTCAGGGCACGCTCGGTGCGGCTGCGGCGCTCTAGCAGCCAGTCAGGGAAAAATGCGCCGGTGCGTAGCTTCGGGATTGCCACATCAATGCTGCCGACTCGGGTATCAAGTTGGCGATGACGGTAGCCATTACGTGTGTTGGTGCGCTCGGCTGACACGGTGGCGTAATCAGCCCCGCAGACGGTGTCTGCTTGGGCGGAAAGAATCTGGTTGATGAAGTCAGTGAGCATTTGGCGCATCAAATCTGGGGACGCTTGAGTCAGTAGCTCTTCGAGATACGCGGTCGGATCGATATGATGAGGGTCAGCGGCCATCGCAGGGTACTTCCTTTCGAGGATAGGTAAGAGTTGATTCGAAAGGTACCCGCGACGGTCGCCTTCATGCACACCGGCACAAGACTTACCGCGGGCTACAGATACACCACGTTAGGGGACGCAACCATTACTACCGCCAGCGAATTCAGAAAAACTAGCACTGCTACCACCAGATAGGTACCAGCCCAAACAATAGAACCCGTTCTTCAACTATTCGCAGGATGCGTATCTACCAATCATTCGTGCAGTTCTTACACTCGACAAACTCACGTATCGCAAGCACCGACTCCTAGTGCTTATCACTGACATGAAACGCACACTCTTCCCGAAGATTGCGAGTCACCCCTCCTGACAACGCAAGCCGAGCCTCCGACCATGCGGTTGCAACCGTTGCGAAATCGATTTCCCGCACCTTTCACAGACTTCTTTTTGGGCAGCCCTGCCCCATTTCATCGCACGTGCGATGAAACCTGCCAGACACTAAAATTCCTGGTCACCCGATGTCACTAAGAGTGCATATAGTGTGGTGTTCCCCAGCCGCTTCGCGGCGTGGGCTCGGGCCGGATTTTCCGGCCCGAAAGCATGCAATGTGAACTAATTACTCTGCATAAGCCAGGCTTTTAGTTCCTCCTCTGCACGCTCACAACCACCTGGGTAGTTTTCGTTCAGCTCTTCAGCCACGGAGTCAAAGATTTTCTTAGCGATAGCCTCAGCATGGTCAGGTTGAAGCTGCCCTCTTAAATCATTTAAGGGGGCAGAGAGAGTGACATAAGGACTGGGGCGTAAAGAATAAGACCGCATGTCAGCGGCATATATTCGAGGAGTTGTCCCCAAAAACTGAGATTCAAGGACGACGTTTCCAAACACTAATGACGATAGGTTTTTCTCTTCCATAGTCGGCAGTTTACGGAAAATAAGGTGTGTTAACTGCCGACTTATTCAACTATGGAAACTCGGCAGAGAATTAGGCAATCGCTTAATGTCGCCGCTTTTTCTTTGCCCTCCGGGCGGCACGATTCAAGCCAGCAGGGGCGACAGAACGGCGCAAGACTGCCCGGCTTGTCCGCCAGGACTGGCCGGTGGGCCAGCAACATATTTGGGTACATTCCGCCCGACCGCGCTTATCAGTCCTGCGGGGCGGTGTGGCGGCTTCTCGCGGCGCGCTGTGTGCCTGTCTAAGCCGTTGAAGACATAGCGGCGGTACCTAGGCTAGGGGCTTCTGTGCGATTGAGTACGCGAGGACTGAACCGGGGCAACCGAGCCGGACGGCTCGGGCGGCAGCTCGACGGCGAGCACCTGGAGCCGGACAACGCAGCGGTTGCGATATTCCTTTTCCGCACGACCGAAATACGGGACGTGCAAGGAGGAATCCATGAAAAGAACCCCACGCCCCCACACCAGTCTTAAGCGGTTCTCCGAGCTGCGCTCGCTCGCGCTAGGCGCTGCCTTGGGCGCGATTCTTGCCGACCCCATGGCCACGATCCACAGCTGAAACGAACTGCTCGACCTACTCGTCTTCTGGCCGTAGCGGCAACACACTATTGGCACTCTTAGTGACACCGGGACATAAGCCATCCAACCCAGTCTTGTTAAGAGAGGTTTTACTTAACTGCCTTACGGCAGGGGAACCGTATATTGCTTACGGTATGACCCCCTACAACTCGGGAAGCAACCCCGCAGTACGTAGCTCTCGCAGATGCCGTTTGACGGTAGATTCAGACACGCCTGTTTCAGCCATGATTTCTTTGCGCGACGGAAGCTTGCCGGTTTCTACAAAGCTTTGACCGACAAGGGCTTGAATTCTTGCACGCGTCGTTTGCCCCTGAACTCGCTTCCTTCGGTGCGTTCGCTCCAGTTTTGCAAGCTCAGACTGCGCATAGTCGCTATCACGGTCTTTCCAGCGTTGTGCGGCTTTCTTGCCGCCTCTGCGGCCCATCGTGGCCAAGGCTTTCCGCTCGCTGCTCGTGGCTTTACCTGGCGCACTAGAACCGTTGTAAGCAGCGCTCTTAGATTGAGTGACGTAGCCCCGCACGCGCCTAGCCATGGTCTGGCGGTCGCGCATGGGTGGCAGCACGATGCGCAGGGCGGCAGAACCGAGCCCCCTGCCCCCGCGGATCCGAGCGGGGCGGGATCGGCCCGCCGCACCACTCGCAGGTGCCCTGATCACTCATGCACCCTCGCTGAGCTCGTCGTCTAGGACGGCGAGCAGGTCGTTGATCCGCCCGTCGAGCTCCTGGGCCTGGGAGCCGGCCCGATCGAGATCCTCCCGGGCAATCTGCCGAGATTCCGTGGTGGCCTCGGGAAAAAGCACGTACAGGGCGGGGCTGTCGGGCACGAAAAATTCAGGGGCAAGCGTGCGGCGCAGCCGTACGCGCGGCAGCGCCAGGTGTCGACGCAGACGGCGACGGCGGCTGACTTGGTTATCGCTGACTTTGAACGCGGCTAACGCCAGCCAGCGCGCCCGCCCCGTCCGGGGCGCTCTATGCGCTCTTGAGCGTCGAGCACATCACCCAGGCGTGGTGCAGGCGTCTCAGAACGCGGAGAATCGCTGGGGCTACTTAGGTCCGATCCCCTTCCAGGTCAAGGAAGCTGAAATAGGGGACATCCTCAACAGTTTCTCCAACAATCCCGAAGACCCTATTGCTGATTTTGTCGAGATCTTCCTCGTTCTTTTTTCGGACAGGGAAAACAAACTCTTGCTTTATTACATAAGCTCGAAGATCCTCAAAATCGCCCCTACCTGCTGCTTCGATAGCTAGATTATAGTCGTCTTCTTCGGTTTCCACTGCAACGGGAGAAAAGTCATCCAATTCGTGAAATTCTTGAGCGAAGGAACTTTTAAACCGCTTTATCAGCCTTTCAAGTTCCGGTTGAGAGCAGTACAAATGCAGCTCTTCAACGAATTTCTGCTGGTGCTGTTGCAAAGTTGGGCGGAGAGCCGTGACGACCCAGTTTCACATTTCCTGATGGCCGCTGCGTGCCGGCGTTCTCAGGCCGTCTCGAAGACCCGGTTGACGATCACCGCGTCCGGATTGGGGTGCCCATAAGCAAACATCGTGCCCTGACCTTTCCGCAATGAATGCATCGCTTCCATCCCTTTCAACGTCCGGTAGGCAGACGTCCGATTTTTGAACGCCCCCTTCGGTCCCAGGATTCGTTTCAACCGGCCATGATCTCCCTCGAGAACGTTGTTCAGGTATTTCACCTGACGGTGCTCCACCGTCTGAGGGCAGATTCCCTCCGCCTTCAGCTCGGAGATCGCCTTGGCCAGGGAGGGTGCCTTATCTGTATTAATTACCCGCGGGGACCCGGCTGTCGTATTCGATCGCAGCGCCTTGGCCAGGAAACGCTTGGCCGCCGCGACATTGCGCTTCGGAGAGAGATAAAAGTCCAGGGTCTGACCACCGGCGGTGATCGCCCGGTAGAGATAGCACCACGTGCCGCCGACCCGAATATAGGTCTCATCCACCCGCCAGGACCGGGCCTGCCAGTCGGGTACCTGCCGGTACCACCGAGTGTGCTTATCCAACTCAGGGGCGTATTTCTGCACCCAGCGGTAGATCGTGGTGTGATCGACTGGCACACCCCGCTCGGTCATCATCTCTTCGAGATCGCGGTAGCTCACGCCGTAGCGGCAGTACGACCGCACCGCCCACAGGATGATTTCACGGGGGAAATGCCGACCGGAGAAGATGCCCATGGCTGTGATTATTTCACGTCGCTCTTCCTACTGCCCCAACTTTGCAACAGCACCGTAATCATTACCTACATATCCGTCTTCCTGTAGCACTCCTTCTGTCTCAGGTTGGGGGCGTACAACTCCATTAAACTTTTCGGGGATAAGGGCTCTACGACCTACTGGATCTGTCCACTGGAAATCGTGTTCCCATCCTTCGTTAAAAGAACACCCATCGAAATCAACTAATACCTCACTCGGCGAACTGAGAGAATGGGAAGCATTCTCTATCGGAATTTTCTCGTACCAAATGTCATGGTCTACTTTTTTGCCTTCTTCAATCCACTCGAGAATCTCTTGCTCATCAAAACTGGCACCTGCAAAAACCTGGATTGCTGTATCAGGCTTGTCTAGAAAGAAGCGTTTGACGTAGGCAAGATAAATATTAGATATATGCATTGGCCATAGTCCTATTCTTTAACCTTTGCCAGGGATCTTGCGTTTTAGCGTGAGCTGGACCCTAACACCGCTCCTGACACTGTCCTCGATTCAGAAAGAACAGATACACCACTTCCATGGGCTTGACCGGATCCTCTTCGAAATCCAACAGTTGGCCTTCTTGGATATCCCCAGTCATTCCTGGTGCGATAGCTGCAAGAGCGGCGAGGATACTTTTTAACTCTACCTCTGAAATTGGTGCGTGGTAGCACGAGTTGTTTGAAACAACTCGACAATAACTAATGCAATTTAGTCGAGTCTTTAAGACGATACCTGCAGGTAAACACTATAAAACAAAGTTGTTTCAAGTTGTTTTGGAATTGACCAAGTGAATGGAGTGCTATACCGCATGAAGAAAAAGCCCACAGCCAAAGGTGGCTGCGGGCTAGGAGATGCTCAAGACCTTTAGTGTTTAAGGCTGTCGGCTTACTGCTTGATAGCAGAAACCTCGAGCTCAATCGTGATCTCCTCGGAGACCAGCACGCCGCCGGTCTTCAGCGGCGCGTTGAAGTCGATGCCGAAGTCCTTGCGGTTGATCTTGGTGGTTGCCTCGAAGCCCAGGCGGGTATTACCAAATGGGTCCTCAGCGGTAGCAACGTCTTCAACGTCGAGGTCGACGGACTTGGTGGTGTCCTTAATGGTGAGGTCGCCGGTGACGGTGCCGTTGCCATTCTCGTCAACGTTGAGGTTGGTGGCCTTAAAGGTGATCTCCGGGTACTGCTCTACTGCGAAGAAGTCCTCGTTCTTCACGTGTGCATCGCGGTCACCGTTGCCAGTGGAGATGGATGCGGTACGGATGGTGGCCTGAGCGTTGGACTCAGCGATGTTCTCGGCCACCGTGATGGTGCCTTCAAAATCTGCGAAGTTGCCACGGACTTTGGTGACCATTGCGTGCTTGGCGACGAATCCGATAACGGTGTGGGCTGGGTCGAGTGCGTAGGTACCTGCTGCGAGGGACATAGTGAATACTCCTAAGGCTGTTGTTTGCGTTACACCCCACAGTGTACGCATTACTTCTAAATAGTCAACACTTGAAGTAAAGAATTTTAGAACATGCAGGGCATGGACTTTTAAATTCAATGAAAATAAAAAATGAGGCCGAACTGAAGGCGATTTTCCTCAGTTCGGCCGTCAATCTATGGACCATGAATTAAGCCCCGACTGCCGGAGCCTTCCTAGGGCTGTCCGACGAGCTCAATATCTGCGATGGTTGCCTTATCGGACTTGGGCAGTTCGGTAATCATCAGGAGAAGGGCATCGAATTGCTCGTTGGTTTCCTCCAACTCGATATCTTCCTTGCCGCTTTTGAACTTACCGCGGGCTAATTGATGCAGGGAACCAGCCTGTGGATTCTCGGGATTGAAGGTTTCCTGGTTGACGCCGTAGACCGCGTATTTTGCCCCAGTGGAATTGGACTGGACTACTGGCATTACTGCGAGGTGGGTCGGGTTATCCAAGGTGACGAGGACTCCGGTGTCTTCCTCGGTGGTAGACCAAGTGGTGGCCGTTTTTCCGTCGATAAGCGCGGCGTTGTCTTTGTCATCGGGGACGGTGACCGCGGAGGAGGGCTGGAGGCGCACCGGTGGGGTATCCGGGATATCCGTGGTGCCATTGATGGTTTCGCTGACTGGGTTGGAAGCCTCTACATCGCTGAGCAAAGACATGATCCAGGTGGTCAATGCGGCCATCGCTACGACGAAGATAGTGGCGAAGATACCGATGACGATGACCCCGGAACCGGAATAACCGCGGCCGCCAAAGCCAGGCTCTTGTGCTGGATCATCCTCTTGGGCTGGTTCTTGCTCTGCCTTTACCGGTAGGGCTTCGGGTGCGTCCTCAGGTTCCTCCGGTGCAAAGTCGTGCAGGCGCTGGGCGATGCCGGCCAAGGTTAGCGCCTGTGCCTCTTGCAGCTCCTCCATCTTTTCCTCGCGGCTGTCTTCGTCGGCACTATCGAGCGCGTAGTGCGCATCTTCAACGCGCTGAGCGGCCTCGTCCGCGGGAAGGTTGGCATCTTCAGAAATATCGCGCAGCTTCTTTGGCGAAGGTTCCGTGGACTCCACCAGCAGCTCGAGGGCGGAGCTCAAAGCCTCGCGGTCGGTGGCCGCGGAGGTACCATCCAGTACCGCTGGGAAGGCAACCTTGACTACCCCATCGGTAGAGACGCGGAAGCGGTCGCGGTGTTCTACGCCGAGGGTGAGGCCGGCATCGTGGGCAGCGGCGGCGTCGGCAAATAGCGGCGCTGTCGCACGCGCCACGGAATGGGGATCGAGGTTATCGGCCTCCGCTACCTGTTTGAGGGAGGTGCCCTCAAACCAATCCGCCACCACTAGGCAGCCGGTGCGGTAGGACAAGATTTGGATATTATCTGCCACGGTATCGAGCTCCAGCTCGGCAAGGCGGCGGGTATTGCGGGAAATTTCTGCGGAACGACGCGCCGCGATTCCTGGTGTCGAGGGGGCGATAGGCGCCAGGCTATTGGTATCGACGAAGGTCAACGCAACCAGGCGGCCGGTGGATTGTTCGCGGGCTTGCCAGAACTGCGCGCCGGTGACTGCACCGTGGTCCTGCAGCAGGCGGAAGCGACCATCCGATACCGGGGCGCCCGGCACCAACCGCGGGCCACGGACGATGCCGGCGGACATCGGCGGCGGTACCAAGGTGGCATTGAAGGAGTCCTGGGTAAATACCGGGCGGATCTCCGGTACATCCGGCTCCTCCAATTCGATGGCCTTGGAGGAATCGACGGTGATGAAGCGAGACATGCCTGGGACGCGCTGGAGTGCGCGGGCAAGGTTTTGTACCTCCGGCAAGGAGGACTTGGACAGTACTAGGCCGGTAGCGATGAGGAAGACGACGCCAAGTACAACGACCTTGAGCAGCGAGACGATGGAGGGAAGATTCTCCGGGAGGAGGAAATTCACGCCCCAGTACAGTACCCACGAAACGATAAGGCCCACTAGCCCGGCACCAGAAGCCCACAAGACCGTCTGCGTGACGGCCTTGCCGCCCAGGCTGCCGAGCTTTCGCTTGAGCAGGAAGCCGCCGATGACCGCACCGGAGACGAAGCCAAAGCCATTGGCCGTACCGAGCAGAATGACCACTCGGTCCGGGTTGGTGGTCATCAGCGGAGCCAAAAGCGTGAGGACGATCTTGGTCAACGTGATGCCGGCGATGATGAAGGTAGGCGTCCATGCTTCCTCACGGGCGTAGAACACGCGAAGGTGCAGTAGCACCAGGGCGTACGGAATGAGCGTGAAGGCGGAGAAGCTGATGGTCAGGCCGAGCTGCTCGGCGCTCTCGGCGCCGTAAGCGCCGTATTGGAAAAGCGCGCGGGCGATGGGAACGCCAAAGCCGGACATGAAGATGACGATGGGGATAAGTGCGATGAAGGTTAGTTTGGAACCCAAGGTGAGATCGTGGACCACGGCATCAACATCGCCGTCGGCGGCGTTGCGGGACAGGCGCGGCATGATGGCCGTTAGCAGCGTCACGCCAATAACGCCATAGGGCACCTGCAGCATGAGCCAGGCATTCTGATAGACCAGCGGAGCGCCCGCATCCGCGTATGCGGCCACACGAGAGGTGATTACGTAGCCCAACTGGGAGATGGCTACGTAGGTAATAATGGCCAGTGCCATGCCGCCGAATTGCTTGATGCGGGCATCAAGGCCCCACTTGGGGCGCAGGTTAATGCCGGCCTTCTTTAGGTACGGTAATAGGATGAGACACTGCACCATTACGGCGGTGGTGGTGCCCAAGCCCAGCAACATGACGTGCGGATCGGCCACTGGAGTGGGTTCGTGGGGATCTAGCTGGCCGGGCAGGAAACGATAAGCCAGCAGCACGCTAATGGAGATAATATTATTGACCACTGGGGCCCAGGCGCCGGGGCCAAAAATATTCTTCGTATTTAACACTGCCTGGAAAAGGGCGAAGAGGCCGTAGAAAAGGATCTGCGGCAGCAGTAAAAAGGCCAAGGAGGTTGCCTGCACGGCATTGGCCTTGGAATCCTCCGGCAGCATCATCCTGGTTAAGAAGGGAGCGAGTACTACGGAGGCAATGGTGACTATGCCCAGGATCGAAAATGCCAGGGTAAATAGCCGTCGGACAAAGGTCTCGCCACGATCCGTATCTTCCTTTTCCGCGCGTACAAGGACCGGCACGACTAAGGAGGTCAGCACGGCACCCAGAACGATCTCGGTGACGAGGTTGGGGATCTGGTTGGCGCTACTAAATGCGGTGCCCACCGTGGCACCAAGGGTGGCGCCGATGAGCATCTGGCGCAAGAAGCCGGTGATGCGGGATAGCAGCGTCGCGATGGCCATCGTGCCCGTTGCGCGGATGACATCCTGATTCGAGGATTCGGTCTCCGCGTTGCGGCCGGTGAGCGCGGACTTGTCCTCCTCGGGCGGAACGGTGGTGTCCTTCTCCGCCGGAGTGGGGCGCTTTTCCGGTACCGGAGCCGGAGGAGAGGCCTTAACGATGCGCCCGCGGGCACCCGCCGGGGCACGGTTTTCTGCCGGCGCGGCGGCATCCGTCGGGTCAACTACACCTGCAGGTGACTTCTCCACGTGTTCGGCCTCGCGGCCAGTCTTATCAGTCATAGAGGATACAACTTCAACTTACTTATTAAGCCTTTGTGATTTTTTGCGCCGATGGCGGCCTAGCCGGAAGAGCGTGGCTAAGACCAGCGCAAGAGCGCCGGCTATGCCGACGCCATACACGCTTACGATACCGGCACGCGTTTGAACGGCGATACTGATTGGCTCCGAGATGGTTTGCTTTTCTGGGGTGGCAAGCCACAAGCCAATATCCCTGCGGTCGACGTCTTTAGGCATATCGGCTGTCATGGATACAGTAATAGAGCCCTTGGCCGGAATACGGACGCTCTTGGGCGTGTTGAGGCGCGCGCCATCGGGGGCATCGTATTGCAGCTTGGCCTCCACCGGTAGCGGAAGACCGTTTTCGGCCACGATGAGCAGCGGCGATGACTCGGAAACGCGGGTATACACATTGCCCGGTGGGATAAGCGCCACAGAAGAGCGCAGGTCCCGCAGCGTATCCGAATGCACATCCATGGTGTGTGTAAATGTGCGCCGCGCTTCTGTATGACTGCCCAGGCTATCGCGGTTGGTCAGCGAGAGCGCGGTCAGCAGATCCCGGCGCAAAGGCAAGACAAATTCATAGCGTGTGAGCGTGATATCTGGGTCATCGACCATGATATTCATCAGCTCATCGGTATAGCGGGCTTGCTGCTCCGCGCGGACGATATCGGATTCGGCGAAGGCAGCGGGATCACTAAAGGGGCTGCCGGGAATCGAACCGGGCTCCGCGGTCTCCAGCTTGCGGCTGGCAAGGCTGCGCGGATGGGAAGCCCCAGAATCGATAAGCGTTTGGGCAGAGTCGAGCGCATACTCGGCGGCGCTGGGGTCCAAGTAATTGGGCAAACGTGCCACGGTGTCATCGCTAGCGGCCAAGCTTAATGCTGCGCCGCCGGTGATAGCGCGGGAAAGATCGGAATCGAGCGCGTAGTCATAGCGTAGCTCTGGGTTGGAATATCCCACCGTCTGTGGCTTAGATCCGGTCTGGGCGAGCAGGGCCCCCAAGGAGGCGTCGAAAGTAACGGCACGGCCGGGCCAAGAGGTGTTATCTGCTACTAATGCGGGCACAGGGAGTTGCTGATCTATGTAGCCTGAGCCTACCGCGAGCAGCGAGGTGGCCGGCTTTGTCCCTAAAACTCGCTCGATGGTGTGATCACCGCGCTGTAGTCCCTCATAAGTAAGAAAGGGGTTATTTGCCTTGGTCACAGCTGAAGCATTGGCGTTAGCCCAGGGCATGGACATAAAGCAATCTAGCTCCCGCAAGCGATTGAGCCAGCGGGTGGCACTCTCTTTGCCAGTGCCGGGTTCGAGGTGCACATCGTCATTATTGGTGAACCAGGAATCGCGCAGGCGCTTTGGCCGCTCAGCTTGGGAGGGGCGGGCGGAGCCCACCTTATAGCCCTCCGCCATGCGGCTGACCGTGTCTAAGAGGGCAGGATCGATGGCTACGCAGGCCGCCCCGCGCAGATCGTGATCGGCATAAGTGCTGACTAAGCGGTCGAGGCGGCCGCCCTCCGCCAATTCGGTGGCTAGTTCATCGGAGGAGAGGATAAGGTCTTCTCCCCCAGTGCCACCAGGTACCGAGTCGATATCGGCGCTGATGGGATAAACCACGCTGAGATCGTGGGGTTTGGGGTCCGAGGGGGCATCGCCAAGCGCCGGTTTCTTCCCTTTTACCTGGCCTACCAGGCGCTCTTCTGCAAAGCTGACTGCTTCACCGCCGACGGTGCCGGTGAGGGTAAAAAGCAGTGGATAGGCTCCGGGCCCCTCAATCGCCAAGGTCTGCTCGCCGTGCAAGGAGGTGGGAACCTGGAAGTTAACCTCGCGGGATTCGCCCGGCTGCAAAGGCGCGGTGGTGGTGCTGGGGCCGTAATATGGAAACTCGCCGGTGGCCAGCTGCGTGCGGGCCTGCGCGGTATCCTCAACAGCATCGCCGCGGCGGCTGGTGAGCTGGAGATCCTCCATGGCCTCATCGGTGGGATTGTGCACCCGAAAGGTAAGTTTCAAATCTTGGTCCACGGCGAAGGGCTCGGCCGCAATAAGATCGAGGTTGGCCCGCTCCGGACCGCGCGCGCCCAACCACGTCTGGATATCCTGCGTTTTTTCCGCGGCAGAATCCATTTGCGCCGCTGCATTCGGCAGCGGTAGGCACAAGCCCCACCCCGCTACCGCCACGCAGCCGCCCACGGCTGCCCAAGACTTCAGGCGTTGGCGCATTACCGTGGGGTCACTTTCCCCGCGGCGGCTTCCTTTCGTGCGAGATCGGGAAGGAGATCGTGCGCGATGCGCGCCAGCTTGCGCTCATCGGCGTAGGCCAAATGCTCGATGAGCTCGGAAACTGGGATCCACGAGACTTCGGTGACCTCCGGATCCTCATCGTTCATAATGCCGTCCACAAAACGCAACAGGTGGTGGTGCACGGTTTTATGGATACGCACCCCATCGGAGACGAACCAATAATCAATCACGCCGAGGTCTGCAAACACCTCGCCAAAAATGCCTGTTTCTTCCCATACCTCGCGCTCGGCGGTGACTTCCTTGGCCTCGCCATTTTCTACGTGGCCTTTAGGCATGGACCATAGCAGGCGCCCGCGGCGGTCAAGGCGGCCGATGAGCGCCACATAGAGCCGGGAAAGATCCACCTGGCCATTGGCATCAACGCACTCTGCCAAACCCGAAACAACCAGTCCGCCCGCGGAGGTTTCATCGCGCGTTTCCATGGCCGTGGATTGGCCATTACCACCGCGGTAGGGCTTGCGCTGCTGATTAGTGCGACGCGCGCGATTATCCGGCCGGCGGCGCCGCCTGCGCCGAGACCGGTTGCGGTTGCGGCCGTCTCCTTTGGAGTGGCCTTGTTCTTGGTTAGTCATCCCTGCCAATCGTAGTAGACTCTCACCCGTGAATTTTCAGGACACTCAGCTAATTGGCGTTCTTGCCCGCGCGGAATCCACCGTCTCGTCCCTCAGTGACCTGCTGGGCGGTCTGGTGGAGAAATTCGTCGCACGCGGCTACTCGCTTTACCTTGTGGGCGGCTCTGTGCGCGATGCGCTTTTGGACCGTTTGGGAAATGACCTGGACTTTACTACCCCGGCCCGGCCTGAGGTGGTTAAGGAAATCCTAGATGAGTGGGCCGAAACCGTGTGGGATACCGGCATCGACTTCGGTACCGTCTCCGCGGCGTATAAGGGTCAGCAGATCGAGATCACCACTTTCCGCTCCGATTCTTATGATGGCCAGTCCCGCAACCCTGAGGTGGTGTATGGCGATACCTTGGAGGGCGACCTCGTGCGGCGTGACTTCAAGGTCAATGCGATGGCCATAGAGCTGCTTGCCGACGCCACCTTTAAGTTCCACGATCCCCTCCACGGCCTTCAGGATGTGGCTGACCGAGTACTCGATACCCCGGATAAGCCGGAAATCTCCTTCCACGATGATCCCCTCCGCATGCTGCGCGCGGCACGTTTTGCTTCCCAGCTGGAATTTCGCGTGGCCGATCGCGTGGTGGATGCCATGCGGGATATGGCTGGCGAAATCCAGCGCATCACCGTGGAGCGAGTGCAGGTGGAACTGGATAAGCTCATCTGCGGCACTGCCCCGTGGGATGGCATTGAACTGCTGGTCTCTACCGGCATCGCGGACTACATCTTCCCGGAGATCCCCGCGTTGCGCATGACCGCGGACGAACACGCGCAGCACAAGGACGTTTATGCCCACTCACTGAAGGTGCTCAGCCAAGCCATGGACCAGGAAGAAGATGGTCCGGACCTCGTCCTGCGCTGGGCGGCGCTACTACACGATATTGGCAAGCCGGACACCTTTGACAACACCGATGGCAAGGTTTCCTTCCACCACCACGAGGTGGTGGGCGCCAAGCTCGCCCGCAAGCGACTGCGGAAGTTGAAGTACCCCAAAGCCACCACGGAGGCCATCGGTCAGCTGGTCTATTTGCATATGCGCTTCCACGGGTTTGGGGAAAATCAGTGGACGGATTCTGCCGTGCGCCGCTATGTCACTGATGCCGGCGATCTCCTTCCCCGATTGCACAAGCTGGTGCGCGCCGATTGCACCACCCGCAATGCGAAAAAGGCTCGCCGCCTCCAGCGCACCTACGATCAGCTCGAGGAGCGTATCGAAGAGATCGGCCGCAAGGAGGACCTAGCCCGCGTGCGCCCGGACCTCGATGGCAATGAGATCATGGAAATCCTAGGTCTTAAGCCCGGCCCCGAGGTGGGCCAGGCATGGTCTTATCTCAAGGAGTTGCGTCTGGAGCATGGACCCCTCGAGCGCGAGGAAGCGATTGCGAAGTTGCGCGAGTGGTGGGATTCTAAACAGTGATGTTTGCCGATAGATTATTCAACGCCCTCGAGCGCAATGACCCTGCCCCCGGCCAGCTGCTCATCGCTGCTCCGGGGATGCTATCGCCGGAATTCGCCCGTTCCGTCATCCTCGTCATCGAGCACAATGACATGATGACCTTCGGCGTGGACCTGACCAAGCGTTCCGAGGTGGCCATATTCAATGTGCTGCCGGAATGGCTTCCAGTCGTAGCTAAGCCGCAAGCGCTATATATTGGTGGTCCGCTTAATCAGCAATCCGTGGTGGGGCTCGCGCAGACCAAACAGGGCGTAGATCCGGAAAAGCACAATCGCCTCACCCGCCTTGCTCCACGTCTGGCTCATGTGGATCTGCGCGCGGAGCCGGGAGACATCGAACCACTGGTTTCCGGTATGCGTATGTTTGCCGGCTATGCCGAGTGGGGCCCGGGCCAGCTAGAAGAGGAAATCGAGGCCGGCGAATGGTTCGTCTCGCCCGCTTTGGCTCAAGACGTCATTACTCCGGGCCCAGCCGATCTTTGGGCCGACGTTATGAAGCGTCAACCTATGCCGCTGCCGCTTTACTCCACTTACCCGGTCAACGTGGAAGACAATTAATTCCTATCGCGCTGCAGGCGGTGGGCTAAACTAGCCCGCATGCGCGCGGATATTTCTCAAGGATTACGGGATACATGGGCCGCCGCTATCGGCCTTATTCCCCTCGGCCTAGCCTTCGGCCTGCTCATGGTCCAATCCGGCTTCAGCTGGTGGTGGACACCGATTTTCTCCATCGTCATCTACGCCGGCTCCATGGAATTCTTGGCCATTTCCATGGTCACTGGTGGAGCTACCGCCCTTACCTCGTTGGTTACCGGTTTCATGGTGAACTTTCGCCATATTTTCTATGGTCTTACCTTCCGCCGGCATCGCATTTACTCACGGGTGGGCAGGGCTTATTCCACTTATGCGCTTACCGACGAAACCTATGCCATCGTCTCCTCTCTCCCCACCGATGACCGACCGAGCGGAACGCGCATCCTCACCATCCAAATCTTTTGCCAAGCTCTGTGGGTAGGAGGCGGCATCGTTGGTGCCCTTGCCGGTCGGGTAATCCCTTCTTCCATACAGGGCATGGAATTCGCGCTCGTGGCGCTCTTTGTTGTTTTGGCAATGGATTCTTTCCGCAATAATCAGGATTACTCTCTGCCGTTAAGCGCGGCGGTCTTGGGCATTTTTGCTGCCGCCTTCGCCCCAGGGCAACTCCTCATGGCGGCGCTTAGCGCCTACTTCTTATTGCTAATTGTCCGCTACCTGTCCCCGCGCGTCGACACCTTCCTCAGTCTGCGCCGATCCGTGCACCGTGCGAATTCCAAGGAGTGCCGCTCATGCCCGCTGGAGTATCACTCGCTACCATAGCCACGGTACTGGTCCCCGTTGGGCTTATCACCGTTGTGTTGCGTCAGCTTCCCTTTTCCTTTGTGAAATGGATGAAGGACAGCGAGTTCTTCTCATTGCTCGGTTTGATGATGCCAGTGGGTGTCATGACGATCTTGGTGGTCTATACCGTTCACGGGCAGGCCGGCGACCCCGGTGGCATCTGGGCGGCTTTACTCGGCGTGCTCGCTACCTTTTTACTCCACCTGTGGAAGCGCGAGTCAGCGCTGTCTATCTTTGGCGGGACCGCCTTCTACATGCTCCTGGTCAACGTAGTCTTTTAGTCTCCGCAGTTCCTATAGCCCGAACTTGGCGGTGGCTTCGGACCAGAGGGCGTCGAACCGAGACTGGTCTACGTACTGCGCGCTAATGTCTGGGAAGTCATCATAAGTGTCTGGGTGTGAAACGACTTCTTGCGGCTGATCAACGTTTCCCGTGGAACTATGTGGCGTTGCCACTCCGACGATGGCATCCGATGGATCCAGGGCAATCATGCGCACCATGCGACAGCTGCGGGCATCTTGTTCTTCCATTTCCGCCATATGGATCGCAGAGCCTACCCCTGGCACATTCAGTTCGGTCCGTACGTATAGGTAATTCGTCATGGCACCTAAGTGTAGCTACGGCGTGGAGTGCTGGGCGTACCGGGCCGCTAGCCATGAGCACATCATCAGTTGGACTTGGTGGTAAATCATCAACGGAAGGACTAGTAGGCCAAGGGGCGCTCCACCAGAGGTAAAAATGACCGAGGCCATCGGGAGTCCAGTGGCCAAAGACTTCTTTGAGCCACAAAATTCAATCGCGATAATATCTGCGCGGCTAAATCCTAGCTTTTGGCTGACCTTTCTAGTCAGCCACAGCATAAATGCGACGAAAGCTGCCGCGAACCCTACGAGGAAAGGTAATTCCCACATGGAGATGGACGCCCAAATTCCGTCCACTATCCCTTTGGAGAAGGCGGAATAAACCACCATCGCAATGGATCCGCGGTCTACTACCTTGGTGGCCTTGCTTTGGGCGATTCTTCCTATCCAACGCCGAGTGAGCTGTCCCAGAACGAAGGGAGCCAACAGCAACAGGGCGATTTCTCCAAATACGGAAGTATCGATGTGGATCCCTCCCCCGGTCCCCATCAGGAGCATCACGAGAAGTGGCGTGACGATGACGCCCACCAGGTTGGAGGAAGAGGCTGAGATTATCGCACCGGCCACGTTTCCCTTCGCAATCGAAGTAAAGGCAACCGAGGATTGCACTGTGGAAGGAACTAACGTGAGAAATAAAATTCCTAGGTACATGTCGTGCGACACGACTGCAGTAAGCGGGCGCAGCGCGATACCAATGAGCGGATAGACCACGAAGGTGAATGCCAGGATGGTCAGGTGCAGGCGCCAGTGCTTTAGTCCATTGAGGGCCTCTTGAGTGGACAGCCTAGCTCCATAAAGAAAGAAGAGTATCGCAATCGCTACGTTCGTCAGTTTGCCGAATATCTCGGCAAAGCTCCCCCTAGCCGGTGCGAGAACCGCAATGATGACTGCGAGAATGATGAGGACGATGAGCGGGTCGGGCTTTTTTAGGCGCTGCAGCATGCTAAGAGTGTAGACCCGTCCCCGCCCCACCCGCATGAAAAACGCGGCGCGCACAATGTAATGGCCTGGTTTCACGTGAAACTAAGCCGGGGAGCGTTTAGGTGGTAGTGACGTTCGAACCGTCTTGTTGTACTTCGTATTCCTCCAACGGGTCACGGCCAGGGCCGGAGATGACGCTCCCATCGCTGAGGTCATAGGACGTGTTATGCGCAGTGCAGGTCGCTGTCATGCCTTCAATCTCGGTGATCGGATTGCGTTGGTGGGGGCATGTTTGGGAATAGGCCTTAAACTCCCCTTCTTTAGGCTGGGTAAAGATAACTCCATCCACAATCTTTGCAGAGCCGATCGGGATATCGGTTGCAGCGATCTCCGCTGACGGTGTTGAGCCGCAAGCCGCCGCGTAAACGCCTGCGAAAGTCGTAGCGGTTCCGAGCAAAAACATTCGGCGCGAGCACATAGTCATGCCTCTACTCTAGCCCGCTGTGGCCCCCCAATGTGAGCGAGTTATGGTTTCGTCCAAGGTCTGAGTTTCACGTGAAACACAGTAGTTTAACCGGCCAGAAGCCCTGCCCATGTTTCGGGAGAACCGTTAGAAGTTGGAGTGAGTTCGTAGGTGCCGGAGTCGATGCCCAAGTCATTTACAATGCTGCGTGCGGATAGCTGCGTCTGCGCTTCAGCGACGTTAGAAACTTCCGCCTCGCCTTGCTCGGCAAAGGCACCAATGGCGAAGGTGGAGGCGGCGATGGCTGCGAGGGCGGTTCTTTTCTTCATGCGTTTCATTGTGCCCTTATTGTCGGGCTGGGCGCGTTGAGAAATGGAATGTTCGGAAAGCTTTACGCAAGCTCTATCCTTATTCGCAGGAATTGCAATGGGGAGTTACGTCAATAATGAATGAGAACAATCATTGCTGTGTTCAATCGAAAACCTAGAAGAGTTTATTGTTAGTGACTAAATACGGAGGACGGGGTTGTGCGTTTAATACCGTCACAGTGTCTAATATAAGGGTTCTTCCTAAGCAATGGAATCCGCCGACACAGCAGATAAAAATATCCCCCCTCCGGATGAAGATTGAAACTTCTCCGGAAGGGGTGAGTAGCGCAGTACTGTTTTCTACTTATCCGATTTACGCGCCGCGTGGCGGAGAGCGTTGACATCGACTTGGGGAGCGGCTGTCTCCCCAGCTGCTTCCCCACCGCAGCCGTCGGACCCACAGTTGCAAGATTCCCCGCAACCTTCTTCATTAGCGTGCGCTTGTTCATAGAGGAAAGCGGCTCGCGACCCGAGGTTGGATCCGATAGATAGGGCAAGAACCGCTGCAACGAACGTCAGGGCTGGAATGAGCCACATCCACCCTTCAGCGCGCAGGGCGACTACCCCACCGAAAACCAGACATACTCCGCTGAGAATCCAAAATGGTCCAGCAATGCGATGGGCATTGTCCCATGCTTCGCGGGATCTGCGAATTTCTTGTAGACGCAGGCCAATGTAGCTATTTCCGGGCAAGCGCCTAGTCGTAGCGAGGGTTCCCACTACGATGAGAAATACGGCGAGGACTAAAAATATGATTCCTACTGCGATCATGTATTCAGTTTAACCTTGTAGCGCCTAGATAGAAATTGCCTCTGGGGTGAATGTTCTGACTACGCGGTGTGTCAGGTAGTATGCCTTTAAGGTCGAGTGATAGATATTAGCCCGGCCGTTGCCACTGCACCGCTTTGTTTCGTCTCGGTAATTTTTCGCCCGAGGTGGGACGCTCAACATTGATTGTAAATACATGAATCTCAAGAAGCTCTCGGAATCTTTGTTATTCCGCATTATCGTCGCCATAGTCCTTGGCGTGGTGGTGAGCCAATTCGCGCCCGAGTGGTTTGGCCGGGTATTTGCCACCTTCAATGGCCTGTTTAGCAACTTCCTCAATTTCTTTATTCCGGTATTAATTTTTGCGCTAATTGCCCCGTCGATTGCGGGTCTTGGACGCGGTGCCGGAAAGTGGTTGGGTGTGACTGCCGGCATTGCTTACGGCTCAACGACTATTGCCGGTCTTCTTGCCTACGTACTTGCGCACTGGCTTTACCCCACTATGCTGAGTGGCCAAAACTTGGTTACCAATGTCTCCGATATTGATGAGGGCGCGCTCTCTCCTTATTTTGAGGTAGAAATGGCGCCGCCGTTTGAGGTTATGACGGCCCTTTTGCTGTCGTTTTGCATCGGCGTAGCAATGACTACGGTGAAGTCTGACACTTTGTACGCCGTTACCAAGGAATTGGAGAATGTCGTAGTCAAGGTTATCTGGGGCTTCGTCGTGCCGATTCTTCCCTTCTATATCTTTGGCATGTTCCTAAGCTTGGGAATGAACGGTAATTTGGGCGATGTGCTTTCGGCCTTTGCTAAAGTACTGATCTTGGCCGTTGTCATGACCTTGGTTTACCTGGTGGTCCAGTACATCATCGCTGGTGCGATCACGGGTAAGAACCCCTTTAAGGCCCTGCGCAACATGATGCCTGCGTACTTTACTGCCTTGGGCACCTCCTCCTCGGCTGCTACTATTCCCATTTCAGTGGAGTCCACGCTTAAGAATGGCATTTCAAGGCCCGTAGCTAACTTTGTCATCCCCCTGTGCGCAACCATTCACCTATCCGGCTCGATGATTAAGTTGACTCTCTACGCTTTCGCGATTGTCTATATGGCGAACCTAGATATCAGCACGAGCACCGGTTTGGGCTTCATTTTCTTGCTCGGCATCATGATGATCGCTGCTCCGGGTGTTCCTGGTGGTGCTGTGATGGTCGCAGCTGGCCTCCTGGCAGACATGATGGGCTTTGATGATGGCATGGTAGCGCTGATGATCGCTGCCTATATTGCCATCGACTCCGTCGGTACCGCAGCCAATGTCACAGGCGACGGTGCTATCGCGATGATCCTCGATAAGTTCGTGGGCAATCGGGAGGACGCTACTAAGGAAGAATTAACGGACCCAACCGCCTAGGATCTTGTCTAAGCGAAACCCCTCGTCAGTACCGAGCATTTCAGCACTGACGAGGAATTTGCTGTATTTGGGAGAACTACTTTTGTGTGGCGGCTTTCATGCGGGAGACGAATTCGGTGAGCTCTTCATGTAGTGTTGTTTCAGTATCTATGCGCCCAGGCGTTCCTTCGAGCGGTATTCCATCCGTATCTGTTTCACGTGAAACGCGTCGGTCAATTATTTTGGTAATGGCGGAGCCAGTAATGGCACCAGCCGCCCCAGCGGCGATGGCATCTTGAACATGGGTAGGCTCGGAGATGCCGAAGCCAAGGAGAACCGGTGGACCGTCGAAGCGCTGTATATTTGATACGACCTCTTCGAGACCGAGTGTCTCGGATTGCTTTTCGGTACCGGTTACGCCATCGCGGGATATTGCGTAAATATATCCCTGCGAACTTTTAGCGACACCTTTCAAGGTCTCCTCGGTGGCGCGTGCAGGGGCAATAAAGATGGGATCAATATCGGCCTTCTGTGCCGCCGCAATAAAGGGTGCGCCTTCGCGTACGGGGACGTCGGGAAGCAAGATGCTATCAGCACCGGCCTTTGCGAACTCCGCGTAGAAGCGGTCGAAGCCGCGAGTAAATGCGACGTTGCCGTAAATCAGCATGCCAATGGGTAGCTCCGGAAACTCGGTACGAATGGTGCTAATCAGCTCCAAAGAGCTGTCCACCGTTGCACCGCCATCGAGCGCCCGGAGGTGAGAAGCCTGAATGGTCGGACCGTCGGCTACCGGATCTGAAAAGGGCACGCCCAGTTCGAGCGCGTCAGCGCCGGCCGCCACAACGGTACGCACAATTCTCAGTGAGTCCTCTGGCGTCGGGTCGCCCAACATGATGAAGGGTACAAACGCGCCTTCTCCTCTTTCGTGCAGGGAGCTAAATAGGTTTTCGTAACGGGTGCTCACTAATTCTCCTCCTGCAGTTCCAGGTCAGGGTGGGTGTCAAGGGTATGGCGGACGTGGTCGATGTCCTTATCGCCGCGGCCGGAGAGGGAGACGAGGAAGGTGATGTCCTCGTCCTTATGTTTTAAGGCATAGGCTAACGCGTGCGAAGATTCGAGGGCGGGAATAATGCCTTCCCTCTTAGAAAGAAGCTGGAATGCTTCTAGGGCTTCGGCGTCAGTAATGCCGACGTATGTGGCACGGCCGCTGGCGTGTAAATGGGCATGCTGCGGCCCTACGCCCGGGTAGTCCAAACCAGCGGAGATGGAATAGGATTCTTCCACTTGTCCATCCGCATTCCGCATAAGGTAGCTGCGGGCGCCGTGCAGGATGCCCACCGTTCCGTTATTGATGGTGGCACCATGCTTGCCGGAGTCCAGCCCTTCCCCACCGGGCTCAGCGCCGATAAGCTCCACGCCTTCCTCTGCGATGAAGTCCGCGAACATCCCGATCGGATTGGATCCGCCACCGACGCAAGCAACCACCACATCGGGTAGCCCTCCGGTGCGCTCCAGCATCTGTGCCTTGGCCTCTTCAGAGATGACCTTGTGGAATTCTCGGACGATGGTTGGGAATGGGTGCGGCCCGGCTGCGGTCCCGAGTAGGTAGTGGGACTCGTGAAAGGTAGCGGTCCAATCTCGGAGTGCTTCGTTCACCGCATCCTTGAGAGTTCCGGATCCAGTATCGACGGATACAACCTTCGCCCCCATCAATTCCATCCGGAATACGTTTGGTTGTTGACGTGCTGCGTCTTTGGCGCCCATATACACCACGCACTCAAGTCCCAAAAGGGCGCAAGCGAGGGCGGTAGCGGTACCGTGCTGGCCCGCTCCGGTTTCCGCGATGATGCGGGTCTTTCCCATTCGCTTTGCTAGCAGCGCCTGACCGAGGACTTGATTGGTCTTATGCGCGCCGCCGTGGACAAGGTCTTCACGCTTGAGGAAGATGCGTGCCTTTCCGCCGAGGTTTCTCGCCTCCGTAATCGGTGTGGGGCGGCCAAGATAATCGCGCAATAACGTACTTAACTCTTCCTGGAAGGCTGGGTCGCTTTGTGCCTCAACAAAAGCATCTTCTAGTTGGTCTAGGGCTGGGATGAGGGATTCGGGGACGAATTGTCCACCGAACTCACCGAAGTACGCTGGAAGGAGCGTTTCACGTGAAACGGTCATGGTTCTGTTCTTTCTATGAGTGGGTGTAATTACGGATAGCGCTAAACGCTTGGGAAATGAGCGCGGAGTCCTTGCGTCCGGGCGCGTATTCCAAACCTGAGTTAAGGTCTAAACCGGCCGTGGCAACGGACAACGCCTCGTCGAGGTTGCCAATATGCAAGCCGCCGGCGAGGAAAGATGTGCTCTTTACCTCTGTAGGGATGGTGCTCCAATCAAAACGCGTCCCGGTTCCGCCGTTTCCGGAGTCCAAAACGAGCGCTTCAACTTCAGAGAAAGGCTGCCCCGAAAGCGCAGCAAAGTCGGCCTCGCGCATGTTCACGGCACGCCAAATATCCAAGCTGCCGGCTGCCTCGCGTGCGCGGCGGAGGAGCTGCCTCTCCCCTTCCAAATCACCTTGGAACGGGGCGTGTAATTGAAAGGCGTGCAGATCGGGAATGTCGGCTAGCCTTTTCAGTTCGTTGACATCTGTAGAGCGCGTCACAGCGACGTAATCCAATCCCGGCTCCGCCGCGACGATGTGGTGCGCCGTTTCACGTGAAACACTACGCGGAGAATCCGGTGCAAAGATAAGCCCTCCGTAGCGGGCGCCCGCAGCGCGTGCGGCCTGTGCAGTCGACGAGGTACTGATGCCGCAAACCTTATTTCTTCCAAACACGAGGTCCCGTGCCGCGCGGTCAATATCTCGCTGGGAGGTGAGATGTGAGCCCACGAGGAAGGCGTGAGCGTGCGAGCCTAAGCGGCGAACAGTGGCGTTGTCGCGGATGCCCGACTCGGAAACGATGACCTTTCCAGATGGAATACATTGGGCGAGGCGTTCGGTGCGCCCTAAGTCGATGCTGAGATCGTGAAGGTTCCGGTTATTAATCCCGATGATATCTACACCGAAGCCCACCGCTCGGTTCACTTCTTCCTCGGTAATGGCTTCTGTTAGCACGTCTAGGCCGAGGCGGTCCGCCAATGCCTTGAGCTCGCCATAGGTGTGATCGTCCACGATGGACATCATGAGCAAGATGGCATCGGCGCCGTGATAGCGCGCGGCATAGACTTGTATGGGATCTACGATGAAGTCTTTGCACAGCACGGGCAGGTGGGTGGACTGCGCAACGGTCTGCAGGTGGTCATAGTCGCCGCCAAAGCGCTCGGGCTCGCATAGCACCGAAATTGCTGAGGCATAGCGCGAGTAAATGCGGGCGATCTCACCGGGGTGGTACTCCGCGCGAATAAGGCCGAGGGACGGCGAGGAAGACTTGCACTCCATAATGAAGCGGTTGGTGCCTTGGAGGGCGTCGTAAAGCGAGCGCTCCGAGCGCGGAAGATTCGGCAGGTATACATGGGCTAGGCGCTCCCTAATCGCGGGCAAGTGCGTGCGGCGCTTGGCGACGATCTCTTCGAGCACCGTGGGCAATTTATTCTGGACCATCAGGACTCCTCCCCTTGTGCGTAGTTCGCGGCTTCGTGGATGGCGAGCCACCTATCAACGTGGCCGCTATCGATGAGCTCCTTGGCGTGCGTGACTCCGGCCGCAATGGTCTGCGTGGTCCCGTTGAGGTAGAACATCGCACCGGCGTTAGCGGTAATTGCGTCATAATGGGCGGGGGCGCTGTGGCCGGCAAATACCGCACGGAGAGCTTGGGCGTTCGCTGCCCCGTCCCCGCCGGCGAGCTCTGCTAGGTCGTGACGTGTAATCCCGAGGTCCTCCGGCGTCAACTCGTAGGTGGAAATCTCACCATCCTTGAGTTCCCACACCAGCGTGGTGCCGTGGATGGCAATCTCATCGGTGCCGGCGCCGTGGATGACAAGGGCCCGTTCGCGTCCGAGTTCTCGGAACACCTCCGCAATAAGCTGGCCTTGGTCCGGCTTTGCGATTCCCATGATTTGTAGTGCGGGGTGGCTAGGCGAAAGTAGCGGGCCGAGAGTGTTGAAGATGGTAGAAATCCCCAGCGCCTTGCGCACCGGTTGCACATGAGCCACCGCTGGGTTGTAGGCGGGGGCAAATAAGAACGTGAAATTCGAGGCTGTAAATTGGCGGACAGCTCGCGCGGCATCCAAATCGAGTGGGATATTGAGTGCCTCGAGGACATCGGCTGAGCCGGATTTGGACGAGACCGATCGATTGCCGTGTTTGACCATCTTTACTCCCCCAGCGGCGGCAACGAGGGAGGCACCGGTGGTGATATTGATGGTATTTGCGCCATCGCCCCCAGTGCCAGCCGTATCCATGACACCTGCGCCGGTGATGGGAAAGGGATAGCCCACCTTCAAAAAGGCTTTGGCTGCTCCAGCCACGTCGGCGAAGGTCTCGCCTCGGGTTCGGATGTGGAAAAGGAGCGCCGCGATTTGGATATCGTCATAGTCGCCGACCGCCAAGGGGGTAAATGCCTCGATGGCCTCTTCGACGGTGGGCTGGTTATTATCTAGGAATGCCTGAAGGGTGTGTAAAGGGGTGTGCTTCATTTTACTGCTCCGAATCTATAGTGGGTGATACTGAAAGTTGGTTAATACAACGCTCGAGCATCAGCGGTCCGCTCGGCGTCAGGATGGACTCTGGGTGAAATTGCATGCCGAGTGCTAGACCATCAGTTGTTTCGGCTGCCATGGTTACCTTGCCTATGTCCGTTGCTGCATGCGCCAAGGAACGCATGCCTTGAGGGACGTCCGTGCAGCCGAGGGAGTGATAGCGTGCCACCGGAACTTGCGTACCGTGCCTGCCAGGTTGATCGGGACCGGTATCGATAGCAAGGCCTTGGAAGACGGGATGCTGAATGCCGGCCTCGGTAATGACCATCGGGACGGATTTGCCATGCACAGGTCCGCACGACGTGACCGTACCGCCGTGGTGCTCAAGCAGCGCCTGGAAGCCAAGGCAGATACCGAGGATGGGAATGGTGCCAAGGGTGGCACCGACAAGCTCCATCATGCAGCCTGCATCACGTGGATGCCCGGGCCCGGGGGAAAGAACAATTATGTCGGGCTGTGCGTGGAGCACGTCCTTTACCGAAACGGTATTGCGAAATACGGTGGTATCGAAGTCTGCTAGGGCATCGACTAGGTTGTAGACAAAAGAATCGTGGTTATCTAGTAAGATAACGTGTGGCGATTTCATCGCTGCACCTCCAGTTCAGCCCCGTGTGCCACCGCAATGGCATTGAGTACGGCGTAGGCTTTATGCACAGTTTCATCGGCCTCGGCCTTTGGCAAGGAGTCCTTGACCACTCCGGCGCCGGCCTGCACTACCGCCGTCCCCCCTTTGACATAGGCCGAACGGATGACGATGCAGTTGTCCATGGCACCGTCGCCGCGCAAGTAGCCCACCGCCCCGCCATAGGATCCGCGGCGTTTGCCCTCAAAGCGACGGACTAGCTCGGTCGCCCGCAGCTTGGGCGCTCCCGTCAAAGTGCCCATGTTCATGCAAGCGCGGTACGCATCGAGCGCGTCAAAGTCTGGGTGAAGCCGCGCCGTGACCCGGGAGACTAAGTGCATTACGCGGGAATAGCGGTCAACCTGCAAGAGCTCCGCAACCTGGCGGGTGCGGGGTACGGCCACGCGCGCTACATCATTGCGAGCTAAATCCACCAGCATCGTATGCTCCGCAATCTCTTTTTGATCGGTGCGCATTTCCAGTTCATTGCGGATATCAAGTTCATGGTTCACGCTGCCATCTGGGTTGAGACCACGCAGCCGGGTACCTGCGATGGGATAGAGCTGCACTTCCCTATTTCCCGGTGTGAATTTGAGGTTGGATTCCGGTGACGCCCCAAAGAGTTCATAGTCGGCGCCGCGGACATAGAACATATACGGCGAAGGATTGGTTTCCCGCAGCGTGCGGTAGGCGGCCAAGGCGTCTGGGCATTCCAGGGTGAAAGAGCGGGCCGGAACCACTTGGTAGATATCTCCGGCGTGAATATTGCTTTTGAGCTTATCGACGCCCGCGCGAAATGCCTCATCATCCATATCGGCTACCGCCTTTACCCTCTTTCTTCGCGGTCCTACAGGCGCGGTAGCCGCCGGTTTTGCTGCCAGAGAGTTGAGCTCCTCTTCCAAGCGGCCTTGGTTAGTGTCCCAGCCTTCCAGTCGTGCGGTGCCCTTTAAGTGATCTACCGCTAAGACGGTTTGCGCTACCAAGAATTCAAAGTCCGCGTACTCATTGGAACTTGGGCCAACTTCTGGCAGGGATTCGAAGGTAGCCAAATAGTCATAGGCAAAGCCACCTGCCAGAAAGGGCAATAAGGAAGACGAATAGTCCGCCCTAAGTTGCAGGAATCGGAGGATATCTGCGGTTGATTCGCCCAAGAGCCGTTCCCGCTCGTCAGCTTGCGTGGCAAACTCGAATTCAAATACGGCGGTAGTTGTTTCACGTGAAACCAAGCGGTGGCGGAATCGGTTGGCCAAGGAGGGCAGGAGCGCCTCGCCCGCTTCTGTCAGGGCGCGGGCTTCCGCCCGCTGGCCGTGACACGTGACTTTTAGTGCGGCTTTGAGTACAGCCAAACAGTTGAGGTTCTTCTTGGTTTCGGTGTCCGCACTTTCAAGCAATAAGGAATCTCTTGGTTGTGCTAGTGCGTCGAAAAGTGCGGCCGCGTCGCGGTCATAACTTATATCGCGGGTGGAGGTATATGGCATTGCAGTGCCCTCTCGGAGGTATTGGGAAGGTAGGAAGGAATATGAGCTTCCGCGAGCAGAGGCACTAAAACGCCAAAAGGCCCGCAGAATGCGAGCCTGAAAATGGGTTGTGAAGAAAGGCCCGCGGGTTACGCGTGCCACCACCAAGCAGTAGTCATGTTCTTCATATCGGTCATACTAACCTAAATTTCTATAGCGCGGAAGATAATGCTGAGAAATATTCTCAAGTCACCGTCTGGTGGCCAAAAGTCATGGTTGGTACGCGGTACCCAAGTGGAATGAGTGCGGTACTGTTGGGTCCATTAAGCAAGAAGGGAAAGGTGATGTAAATGACTTTGAATACAAATGAGATATTGGCAAAGGTCCCAACCAAGCTTTTGATTGCCGGTGAGTGGCGCGAGGCATCCTCTGGGGAGACCTTCAACGTAGAAAACCCGGCTACCGGGGCGACTATAGCTACACTAGATTCTGCGAACTCCGCTGATGCGGTGGCCGCCCTCGATGCTGCCTGCGCGGTTCAAGATGAATGGGCACAAACCACGCCGCGTGAGCGGGCCAATATCCTTCGCCGTGCATTCGAGCTGGTGCACGAACGAGCTGATGAGTTCGCTACTTTGATGACCCTTGAAATGGGAAAGCCTTTTGCCGAGTCTCAAGGTGAGGTCACATACGGCGCGGAGTATCTCCGCTGGTTTAGTGAGGAGGCTACCCGTGATTATGGGCGCTACTCCCCCGTTCCGGAAGGAACGCTGCGCATGGTCACCCGCCGCAAGCCGGTAGGGCCTTGCCTGTTGATTACCCCGTGGAACTTCCCTCTTGCGATGGCTACCCGCAAGGTGGCCCCGGCCGTAGCAGCAGGCTGCACCATGGTTCTGAAGCCGGCTAAGCTTACTCCGCTAACCGCACAGTACTTCGCACAAACCATGCTTGATGCCGGCATTCCTAAGGGTGTACTTAATGTAGTTTCCGGCAGCTCTGCGTCGACCATTTCGGAGCCCCTGCTTGCCGACGCCCGTCTGCGGAAGCTCTCTTTTACTGGCTCCACCCCAGTGGGTAAGACCCTCCTTAAGGGCGCTGCAGATAATGTACTTCGCACCTCCATGGAACTCGGCGGGAACGCACCGTTCATCATCTTCGAAGACGCGGATATCGACCAGGCCGTGGCGGGGGCCATGGGGGCGAAGATGCGCAATATTGGTGAAGCATGCACTGCGGCAAACCGTTTCTTGGTGCACGAGTCCGTTGCAGAGGAATTTACGCAGAAGCTCGCCGTAGAGTTTGAGAAGCTCGTCGTTGGCGATGGCATGGATGAAGGTGTTACTTGTGGCCCCCTCATCGAAGCCAAGGCACTCGATAATGTTGCTGGCCTAGTGGAGGATGCTGTGAACAAGGGCGCTACCGTGGTTACCGGTGGCAAGCGTGGCGAGGGCGAGGGCCATTTTTACGAACCGACGATTTTGAGCAATGTTTCACGTGAAACTCGCGTAGCTCAGGAGGAAATCTTTGGTCCCATCGCACCGATCTTGACCTTTACCGAGGAGTCCGAAGCCTTAGAGATCGCAAATGATACGGAATACGGACTCGCCTCCTATGTCTTTACGGAAAATTCTGATCGCCTCTGGCGCGTGGCCGATGGCCTTGAATTTGGACTCATGGGATTCAATGCAGGTGTCGTCTCGAATGCCGCAGCCCCATTTGGTGGTGTAAAGCAATCTGGTCTAGGACGCGAGGGTGGTGCTGAGGGTATTGAGGAATACACCACTGTTCAATATCTGGGCATCCGCGATCCTTATGCCAATGTCTAGAGAGTCCACGGCTTAGCGAGGACAAGAAAACCGGCCTGGCCCTCCGTAGGCCCGGCCGGTTGGTACACATGTAAACATTCAGCCCGTAATTAACCCGAATTTGCAAAAATGTGACATAACTGACCGCAACTTTTTATTTGGCCAGTTCAGAAGGCCTTATGCGATTGCAGTCGGCCGCAAAAGTTTGGCGTCGACAAAGCACTTTAGAGCCTTTTGAGTAACCATTGAAGCTCGCGGGGCGTATAGTTCCCCTCTGTATAGTCTAATTTGTATTTCCTTCGTCCGCGTACCGAGGCTTTTGCCAGCACGTGGAGAGGGAATTTTCTTTTTGTTATTTGGAGTGAGTTTATGACGTCTACTGAATCTTCGGCGGGTAAACCGCGGCTGATGACTCCCACGTTCGCCTTGGCGTGGGTGGCCAATTTTTGCCAGTTCTTGGTCTTCTATCTGTCCGTGACCACCATGGCCCTCTATGCGGTAGAAAGCTTTGGGGCATCGGATACAGTCGGCGGCTTTGCTTCCAGTGCCTTCGTTTTGGGAGCTACCTGCATGCGCGTGTTCTCCGGTTGGATCGTGGACAGTGTGGGGCACAAGAAAGCAGCCCTGACTTCTCTGGCCTTCGTCACGGTTGTAGCTGTGGCGTATTTTTTCGCGCATAATGTTGCGGTCTTAATTTTCGTGCGTATGTTGCACGGTGCGGGCTATGCTTTGACCTCTACCGCGCTCATGGCGGTAGCACAATCCGTCATCCCGCACGAGCGCCGCGCAGAGGGCACCGGCTACTTCGCTCTCGGTACAACCTTGGCAACAGCATTCGGCCCGGCGCTCGGCCTTTTCTTGGCCAATAACATCGGTTACAACACGCTTTTCGCCGTAGCACTTGGCGCAAATATCGTGTCTTTGGTTTTGGCTTTGGTGCTGCACTATCCGGCCGAGGTTTCCTCCGAAAAGCCAGCGTTTAGGCTGCGCAATGCCGTGCACCCCAACGTGGTTCCTATCGGCCTATTTATGCTGCTGGTCGGCATCGCCTACTCCGGCGTGGTTACCTACCTCAACGCCTACGCGCGCAAGGAAGACCTTGCCACCGGCGCTGGCCTGTTCTTTATTGGTTATGCGGTAACCATGCTCATCATGCGTTTCGTCCTAGGCCGCATCCAAGACCACAAGGGCGATAACGCCGTGATGTACCTCGGCTTGGCCGCTTTTGTTGTTGCCCTGCTCCTCATGGGCTTCCCTACCAACGACGTCATGTTGGTGGTTGCGGGTGCCTTCACTGGCCTGGGCTTCGGAACGCTGAGCCCTGCCTGCCAGGCCATCTCTGTGCGCTCAGTACCGGCGGCACAGATGGGCGCGGGAATTTCCACGATGTTCCTCCTGTTGGACCTAGGCATTGGCCTAGCGCCGTTCGGCCTTGGCCCCATCGTTAGTGCAACGGGATTCGACATGATGTACCTCATCCTCGCGGGTCTCGTTGTCATCGCCGCCATTTACTACTTCTTTGTGCATGGACGCTTCCCCACGGCCAAGGGACACCATCTGAACTTTGAAGAGGGGTAGTACCATATCCGCCCCCCTCTTTCGCGCTAAGCAATACAGGCACGTTAGCTATAAGAGCTGGCGTGCTTTTTGTTTTGCGCACACGTCGGTCGAAGAGGCGAAGCTAACGCGCACCCTATTAGCGGGCTATGTGCGCCTATGTAGTTAGGTGCGGAGCGAGTTTTGCTGGTGAGCGGGCAGGCAGCGGGCATCAATAACGCGCTGGGCAAGGGCACGGTCGCCCATTTTGGCGGCAAACGCCATGCGCATGGTGATGTCGTGGCTGGGCGTGGCATCTAGTTCGATGGTATCGCCGGGGCGGATGCGGCCGGGGGAAATGATGCGCAGGTAGGTGCCGCAGTCTCCGCGCGCGGTCCAGCGCTTGAGCCAGCCGCGCTCCCCTAGCCAGCCGGCGAAGGTGGCACACGGTTGGCGGGGCACGGATACCTCAAGCACGGCGGTGCCGATGCACACGCGCTGATTGATGAGCAGAGCAGACAGATCGACGCCCTGCGTGGTGAGATTTTCGCCAAAGCCGCCGGAGGCCAGCGGGCGGGAAAGTTCAGATTGCCAGTAATCCAGTTCCTCGCGGGAGTAAGCGTAAACGGCCTTATCGTTGCCGCCGTGATGTTGGGTGTCACCAATTATATCGCCGCGCACGCCGGACCCATCGCCGTAACGGGGTCCGGGCGCTGCCAGATCGATAAAGTCCTGCGGCTGCTTGTCGATGCCCGAAAACTCATGCCGCCCGCTCGGGTCCGGCCGGCGGACGGCGACATTGGTGGAGATGACCTGCATGTCTGCCACTCTAGTTCAGCGTCAGCGCCTCTGCGGTGAGAATATCGCGATAAAACAGCTGCGGGGCGAGTGAGACGGCCTCGGCGAGCTGCGGGAGGGCATCGTCAAGCGCGGCGGCGAAAGCAGGGTCAGCCAGCTTCCCATTGGCCACGCCGCGCGCCGTGATGGCGAAGACGTAGGAAATAAACGGCATCCACGCGGAATCGCCGAGCTCCGCATTGCCATCGCCAAAGGCATCGAGCGCGAGCAGGGTGTGCAGGACGGACTTATCGACGCCCAACTGTTGCAGCGTTACCCGCAGCTGCATGGCGGTGCTGCGCAGCTTGGAGATGGTGCCCAGGCGGGTGAGGGCAAGATCGTTGGCAAAGCACTCACGCAGCGCGGCAATGCGGTGGGCATCATCGCAGAGTTGATCACTTTCCGTCGACGGCGTGGGAGCCTCGCCCGTGGCGCTCATCAGCAGCATCGGGCGGGTAACATCATCGACCCCAGTGGACGGCACGCGCGCAAGCGAGGCGGAGCCGTGGGCTTCGACGTAGTCATGGGCGGTGTCGGCAAGCGCGGCTAGTAGAGAGGAAGGCTCGCTGGCTGGTTCTTCGCGGCGGAAGCTGCGGGAGACCAATCCGGTGCGGACAAAGGCGCGCATGCGTTGGCCCGGCTCAAATTCCGCGGCCATGAGCGCATCCATGCTGGCGCGCGGGTCGGCCTCAATGTCCTTGATGAGCGCCTCAAAAGTCTCCTTGGTCTTCGGCGCAAGGCGGCGCATGGCCGCGTAGGTGGGCCATATTCCCTCAGAGTTTTCGGTCTCACCGTCTTGGAAGATGATGAGGGCGCTGGCCGGCGGGTACTGCGGTGCGGCCAAGTCGCTGGCCGGCTCATCCTCGCGGAAGTCCACGATGAGATGGCCAGCGCCCAGCAACTCCTCGGGCAGTTCAAAGCCGTCCTCAGTGGGCTCCAGCGGCACCGGCTCGCCCGCGGGATTGCCCAGAGGCCAAGCCCAAGCCAGCAGCTCTACCTCTTCCTCGTGCGGCTGCTCGGGGACGAGGATGCCGTCCTCAATGGTCGCGCGGGAAACCAACGGTGCCTTGCGCACTGTGGCGATGGCGGCATAGATGAGGTCGCTAGCCGCAGTGGCCTCATACTCCATGACGCGACGCTCAACGCTGCGCTTTTGGTGTGCTGCGCGCTCCTTCTCCGGCAGGCCCTCGAGGTACTCCTCATAGGACAGCGTGGACCACAGGAGGTAAAGCTCCAGCGAGGTCTTCTTTGTCAGCGCAGACTTCAGCGCGCGGTTTGGTACCGACAGGCTGGTGGCCGCTTCCGTGGAGCCATTGGCGGTGACAAGGTCTCTAATCTTCTGGTTCTTATCAATAACCACGAACTTCGCCAATGGAAGCGGCTCTGGCGAGTGGATTGTAAAAAGTGCATCGGCATCGAGCTGGTCTGCCAGAATGACCTGCTTATCCAGATAATCTACGGGTTCGGCCGCGGTACGCTTGACGCGGGTACGAATTGTCGCCGGTTCCACTTGGAAGGTCAGCTCATAGCCAGCCTCGCTGCCGATGGTCTCTTCGCGCACGCTCTCGTCCTCACCAAAGACGCGCTGGCCTTTTTCCATCTGGATGGACTTGCCCGGCGCAGAAGCCAAGGCATAGCTAAACGGCGAAAGGTTGCCCAGGGCGTCGATAAAGCGGAAATTGGTGCCGCGCGGACCCTCGTTCTTCGCGCGCATGTGCAGTGATTCTGCGAAGTTGAGGTACTGGATATCCACCAGTTCCTCGTCCTTGTACAAGGTGAAGCGGTAGCGCCCTACCCAGGGATCTTCAAAGGCGTCTGCCGGGAGCACCTCGTGAATGCCCTCCGGTAGCTCGTCCTCCAGCACGGCCTCCTCTTCCCCACCCATGGGGACATAGGTCAGCTCCATGCTGAGTTCGGTATTGGCTATCACTCGCGGCGATTGGGTATAGACCAGCTCGCCATCCAGCCCGTGGGCATTGGGCAGGGACTTGACGGCCATATCCCAGGCAAAGTCGGGGCTGCCGGAGACCTTGATGGTGGTAGGCTCTTGGCGTGGAACCTCCACGGTGAAAGACTGGCTTACCTCTAGTGGGAGGATGGACCAACCTTCCCACGCGCCGTGTGGGCGAGCTTCACCGGCTTTAGCCTTGGAGATCTCGGTACCAATGGGGGCGATGAAGGTATACGAGCCCTTAGATACCGCTGCGGTGGTATCGACCGGCCGATGGGTGGAATCCAGTAGCAGGCCACCATTGGCCACGCCGGTAAACTCCAAGGTGTGCTCCTCAAAGGAGACGCTGAGGTGGCTGAAGGGGCTCGGCATGCTGATCCACAGCCCGGGCTCCTCGCCCTCCATATAGTAGAACTTGCGGGTGTCCTCGCTACCATCGAGCAGCTGAGAAGACACGGTCCACTGGGGATCTTCTGGCTCATAACCTGCGGTTACGGCGGGTAGGTACAGCTCCAGAGTGTGGCTAGCTGGGGAGAGGCGCAGGTGCGGAATCCCCTGAAATACCGCTGCGTCTGCAAAAGATGAAAGCTGACTGCGAAACTTCTCCTGGCTCATTTACCCCAGCCTAGATCATTTTCATGCAGATCTGCATTTTGGCTGCGAACGGCGGAAATGACGCGAAAACCGGGGGCGAATACGGCGGGGATTTTGGATGTGCGTGCCCTGCGGAACGCGGAAAGCGTAGCGAACTACCCCGCGCCGGAATGCGGCTATTACACTGTGTGATTATGACTACCCAGAGCGATTCCACTTCGTACCGCTATACCCCGGAGCTGGCGAACCAGATCGAGAAGACCTGGCAGCAGTACTGGAAAGACAATGGCACCTTTAATGCCCCGAATCCGGTAGGCGAGCTCGCCACCAGGGAGGGCGAGTTGCCTAAGGAAAAGCTCAATGTGCAGGATATGTTCCCTTACCCGTCCGGCGCGGGCCTGCACGTGGGACACCCCCTGGGTTATATCGCTACCGATACTTACGCCCGCTATAACCGCATGCTGGGCAAGAATGTGCTGCATACCTTGGGCTACGATGCCTTCGGCCTGCCGGCCGAGCAGTACGCCATCCAGACCGGTACCCACCCGCGCACGACCACTGAGGCGAATATTGAGAACATGCGCCGCCAGCTGGGGATGTTGGGCTTGGGGCACGACCCGCGCCGCTCCGTGGAATCCACCGACCCGGAGTTTTTCAAGTGGACCCAATGGATTTTCCTGCAGATTTATAACTCTTGGTTCGATGAGGAGCAGCAAAAGGCTCGCCCGATTGCGGAGCTCATCAAGGAGCTGAAGGCCAATAAGCGCACCACTAAGGACGGCCGCTATTACGAGGACCTTAGCGAAGAGGAAAAGGCCGCGGCCATCGATGAATTCCGCCTCGTCTACCTGTCTAATTCCACGGTGAACTGGTGCCCGGGCTTGGGTACCGTGCTGGCAAACGAAGAGGTCACCGCGGAGGGTAAGTCCGAGCGCGGCAACTTTCCTGTCTTCCGAAAGAACCTCTCCCAATGGATGATGCGCATTACGGCCTATTCCGATCGCCTGCTCGATGATCTAGAGCTTTTGGATTGGCCGGAGAAGGTTAAGTCCATGCAGCGCAATTGGATTGGGCGTTCCCGCGGCGCAGAGGTCTCCTTCCCTGCTGAGGGCTACGAGATAGAGGTCTTTACCACCCGCCCGGATACCCTCTTCGGCGCCGAGTACGTGGTGCTGGCCCCAGAGCATGAGCTTGTCGACGCCCTCCTCTCCCCCATCCCCTATGACGATGACGTGGATGAGCGTTGGACCTATGGTCACGATGATCCAAAGGAGGCCGTGGAGTCCTACCGCACCGATATTGCCGCCAAGTCTGATCTAGAGCGCCAGGAGAACAAGGAAAAGACCGGCGTCTTCCTTGGTACTTATGCCACCAACCCGGTCTCTGGCAAGAAGGTCCCGATCTTCATCGCCGACTATGTGTTGACCGGCTACGGCACCGGCGCCATCATGGCAGTTCCCGCGCACGACACCCGTGACTACGAGTTCGCCCAGGTCTTCGGCCTACCCATTACGGAGGTTGTCTCTGGCGGAAACGTGGAGGAAGAAGCCTGGACCGAGGACGGCGCGTTGGTCAATTCCGCCAATGACAAGGGTTTGGATCTTAATGGTCTAAATAAGGTCGAGGCCATTGCCAAGGCCATCGAATGGCTGGAGAAGGATGGGTCCGGGCGCGAAAAGGTGCAGTACAAGCTGCGCGATTGGCTCTTTGCCCGCCAGCGTTACTGGGGCGAGCCCTTCCCCATCGTCTATGACCAGGATGGCTTCGCCCACGCCTTACCGGAATCCATGCTGCCGGTAGAGCTGCCAGAGGTAGAAGATTATAAGCCCGTTTCCTTTGATCCAGAGGACAAGGACACCGAGCCGCAACCACCGCTGGCTAAGGTGCGTAATTGGGTCGAGGTAGAGCTCGATCTGGGTGACGGCCCGCAAACCTATTTCCGTGATACCAATGTCATGCCGCAATGGGCGGGTTCTTCCTGGTACCAATTGCGCTACATCGATCCCCGCAACGACGATGCCTTCTGCGATTTAGAGAACGAACGCTATTGGACCGGCCCACGCCCAGACCAGCATGGCCCGGAGGACCCTGGCGGCGTAGACCTGTACGTCGGCGGCGTCGAGCACGCCGTGCTGCACCTGCTCTACTCCCGCTTCTGGCATAAGGTGCTTTTTGACTTGGGCTTTGTCAGCTCTCAGGAGCCCTACCGCCGCCTGTACAACCAAGGCTATATCCAGGCCTATGCCTACACGGATTCTCGCGGCGTGTACGTTCCGGCCGCTGAAGTAGAGGAAAAGAACGGCAAGTTCTACTACAACGGCGAAGAGGTCAATCAGGAGTACGGCAAGATGGGCAAGTCCCTCAAGAATGCCGTGGCTCCGGACGATATTTGCCGCGACTTCGGTGCCGATACCCTGCGCGTTTATGAGATGTCCATGGGTCCGCTGGATACCTCCCGCCCGTGGGCTACCAAGGACGTCGTAGGTTCCCAACGCTTCCTGCAGCGCCTGTGGCGCTTGGCCGTCAATGAGGATACCGGTGAGCTGGCTACTACCGACGCCGAATTGAGCGAGGACGATCTCAAACAGCTCCACCGCACCATTGCGGGCGTGCGCGATGATTACGAGAACCTTCGGCTTAATACCGTTGTGGCCAAGCTCATCGAGTACGTTAATTACCTGACTAAGACCTACCGCACCGAGGCCCCGCGCGCCGCCGTAGAGCCGATTGCGCAGTTGGTCTCCCCCATCGCCCCGCACATCGCGGAGGAGCTGTGGCAGCGCTTTGGACATGACGAGACCATCACCTACCAGCCTTTCCCCACCTTTGAGGAAAAGTACCTGGTAGACGATGAGATTGAGGTGCCGGTGCAGATCAACGGCAAGGTAAAGGCCCGCATCAACGTAGCTGCTGATGCTGACCAGGATGCGGTCTTCGAGGTTGCCCTGGCCGATGCCAAGATTGCCGAGCTGACCAACGGTAAGAACGTAGTCAAGAAGATCTACGTCCCTGGCCGGATGGTCAACCTCGTGGTCAAGTAGCTATTCGGCCCAAAACTCCGTGGCGCACAGCGCAATGCCGTGCGCCCGGATTCCTTGGCCGACCTCCAGCTTTTCGTTCACAATGAGCGGCAGGCCGTCGAGGTCGCATACCCAAAACGCCCCCATGCCTAGCTCGTTGCTGTGCTTGGCGATGCCCCCAATAGTCCCCGCGACCTCCACCTGCGGGTTTAACATGCTGGGCTTTAAGTTCCGGTAAAAGCGTTCGGTAGCAGGCGAAGTGAAGGTAAACTCCTCTGGCTCCCCTACCTCGTAATTCAACGCCGCTACCGTCGGCCGCAATGTCCCCTGTAGCTTTTCTCCGCCGACCGGGTTGCCTGCCGGCAGCGCAAACGGTGCATCCGTAAGCGCCGCGAACCGCAAATCACCCGTTTCTACAATGCCGATATAGGGCGTTGCCCGGTATATGGTCCCCGGTGTCTCTTCCCCACCGCGATACGAAGGCACAGCAGCCCATTCCCCTTCGTATTCCATCGCTGTGACCGCCATGCCAGACGAGTCCGCGTAGAAAATCACCCGATCGAAGCCTGGCGCATCCCACAGTTCGTGCTCTGTCGGCAGCTCCGCAATGAGTTCATCTATATCTAAAAAGTCGAATCCGCACGTGCCAAATAGCTTATCCATGACCGCTATTCTAAACGCTTCGCTCCCTTTGGCCGGTCGCGCTTAGTGCCCTTGCGGGCCAACTTTAATCAGCAAACCCCATCGCGTATTTAATTTCTAGACCAAAACCATCTCGTTCTGCACAGTGGAATATCTCTAGAGATATATATTCAAAAGGAAACCAAATATATTTCCTAGCCAAATATGTTGGCCGAGGAAATTATTACCTACGTATACCCACTCCAACGTGAAGTAGTAGGAGTTGTCAGGTCAACCCATATTCCTAAGATGAGTTGCTAGATCAACCTCGCTGTATAAACTGTTAAATAAAACGACTCTAGGAGGATGCGATGCGCTTGGAGCAGAGTGCAGCATGGGGTGACTTCGTCGCCATGCAAGAGGCGTTGCATGCGCGGCTGTCTGGACAGCTCCAGAGCGGCTCTAACCTGAGTGAAGCGGACTACGCGGTTCTGGCGGTGTTGCAGCGCCGCCGAAAAATTCATACGAGACCGCATGAATTGGCGGTGGAGCTCGGGTGGGAAAAGTCGCGACTGCATCGTCAGCTGGTGCGCATGGAGTCCCGAAAATTGGTTTCCAGGCGGGAGGCGCCGGAGTTGGGAACTCGAGCTATTGAAGTCACTGTGACGGAAAAGGGAAGTGCCGCTTTCAGTGCAGCCATCGCGCGGCATACCGCCGCAGTCGATGAAATAGTGGTGGGCACCCTTAGTGATGAGGACCTACATACTTTGGGCAGGATCTCTCGTAAATTGCTGAGAGGGATTGCTAAAAGCGCGGCGTCGTAAAGCTAGTTGTCCGCGCCGACCGGTGCATGTAAAAAGGCACCCGCCAAAACGGCAGGTGCCTTAGAAGAATGGCTAGGCGGGGCCTAGGAAATCTTAAGGACGGTGCGTCCGTGGTGGGTCCCCTCGAGCAGGGATTTGGATTCTTCGACGACGTCTGACAATGGAATGGTATTGGTCAGGGACTCAAGGATGGACCGGTCCAGCTTGCGTGCGAGGAGCTGCCAAGCGTTCTGGCGGTAGTGCAATGGGGCGTCTACAGAGTTGACGCCGGCAAGGTGGACGTTGCGCAGAATGAACGGCAAGACGGTGGTGGGCAGGTCTGGACCGGCGGCCATACCGGTAGAGGCGACGGTGCCGCCCCACACAGTGCGGGCCAATACATTTGCCAAGACGTGGGAGCCGGAGGTATCAACCGCACCGGCATACGTTGCCTTCTGCAAGGGTTTTCCGGCCTCAGCAAATTCGGCGCGGTCCACAATGGTATGGGCGCCCAGCTCGTGGAGGTACTGGGAGTAGTCATCCGGGCGGCCGGTCATCGCGTGAACCTCGTAGCCGGCATTGGAAAGGAGGTTTACGGCGATGGAGCCCACGCCACCGGTGGCGCCGGTGACTAGGACCGGACCATCGGGCAGCCCGCGCAGAGAATTAACGCACAGGGCGGCAGTGTAACCCGCGGTACCAACCGCGGCCGCCTGCTCTGCGGTGAAGTCCGCGGGCAGGGCGACGGTTGCTTGGGAGTTGACGCGCTGCTTCGGGGTGTAGCCGCCGTGGCGGAATTCGCCGAGGCCATCGCCGAAGGAAGCTACCAAGGTGCCAACTGGAAGGCGCTCGACGCTAGATTCAGAAACCGTGCCGACCACGTCGATGCCCGGAACCAGCGGGCTGGTGCGCATGACGCCGCGGTCACCTGCGATAGCCATGGCGTCCTTGTAGTTCAGGGAAGAATAAGAAACATCAACGGTAAGGTCGCCCTCGCCGAGGAACTCTCCCTCTTCGAAGGAGGTCGTAACGGACTTATCTTCGTTGCGAGTTACTAGTAGCGTGCTCATGCTCACCATCGTACGTTAAATGTGATGCAGGGATTTAACAGCGAATCTCACGGCGATTTTTCAGACTCGCTTGTTAACTTGAACAACATGACGATGACCACGACATCCACCCGCATCTCGCGCCAGGTTGGGGCGCCGGGCGTGCCTGCCCGACCCACCCTGTGGCGCAATGCAGGTGTCGCCTGTGTGGTCGTTCTGATGGCAATCGCCGTAGCTACGGTGGGTAAGCCATTTATTGATATCCCCGGCGTGATCGATGCCAGTGCGCATGCTCGCCGCAGCCTCGATCTGCAGATGTTCAACGGCTTTAATAACCCCCATCCGTGGTGGGGTCCGTGGACCAATACCTTTGGAAATATCGCGCTGTTTATGCCGCTCGGTGCGTGCTTGGTAGTAATGGGGCAGAATTCACGGCGTATCCGTTTCGGCCGCGGTGGAACCATCCTTCTGGCGATGGCGCTCAGCCTGGGTATCGAAATTACCCAATACGTATTCTCGTTGGGATTTAGCGACGTCGATGACTTGGTCTTCAACACCCTCGGTGCGTCTGTGGGCGCGTTCTTGGTAAGCCGCAGCAGCGCGCAGGTGCAGCTGCGGACCGTACGCGTCATCGGGTGGCTTGCGGCATTGAGCTTGGGTGCATTACTGCTTGCCGTTATGGCCGGGGCAGTTCTCTAGAAAATAGGCCTCGAGCGGTGGGCCATAGGCTGGTTGCGGCTGAGTGGACTCTTCTGCGGCGGGATTTTCTTGCTGTGATTGCTTGCGTTCTTTAACAATGCCCGCCGCCAAGGCGCACAGACCAACCGCTATCCAAGCCAGGAGCGTCCACACCTCAGTGCTAATGGAAGCCAGCGGGAAGTAATTTGCCGAGCGGGTTAGGGAAGCGGTGGCTGCATTGGGGAATAATTGGCCAAGGGCTCCCCACGGTGAGGCAATGAACTCCTTGGGGGCCATCGTTCCGGCTAGGGGGTTGCCAATCAGCATTATGGCAAGTGCGCCGAGCCCGAATCCTGGAGTTCCGAACAAGGCACGGAGTCCAACAATGAAGGATGAGGAGGCGGCGATGCCAAGGGTGAACACGCCCGCTGAAGTCCAGAAGCCAGCCGGCAGCAGATCGAATACCCCGCTGTAGACCCAGGAAACAAGGAGGCCTCCGAGTGGTGCGTATACGGTGAAGGCGAGAAGACGCTGAGTGTTTTTCTGCAATGTAAAGGAGATCAGTGCCGCACCGATCATGCCGCCGAAAGCTACGGGCAGGATAGAGAAGTTGATGCCCGCTCCTTGTGGATCACGGCTATCCAAGGGGGCTAAATCTCTTGTTTTGACATCGACGGAGGGAACTTTGTTTTCAGGAAGACCTTTAGCTTGAGCGGCGGCCTTGGCTTGGCGGCTTGCCATTTCACTTAGTGGCTGTGACAGGTTTTTGATGATATTCGCCTGGGGCAATCCCGCTGCCGAGGAGTAGAGAACCTCGGGCTCTTGGCCAAGGACGATTGCGCCTGAAACCTCACGTTGTTGAATTAGCCGTTCGGCTTCGGCCCGGTCCGAGGCGGGTTGCGTCTTGAGTAGGCCGGGCTTCTTTTCATCGAGAGCCTTTTGAATCTGTGCAACTTGCTGAGGTTCACCGACCACGGCGGTGGAAATATCGCGGGGTTCCATCGTGGCCATCGGCCACAGGAAGGCTAGAAGGAAGAGTGTTAGCGCTAAGGGGGCGAGAGCCCCGACGACTAGCGCCTTCTTTACGTTGTGCATGGGATACCTGCTTTCGGGTCGTATGAGTAGTTCGTCAACCGCAATTCAACGAACGTTGAACATGCTAATTCAACACCCGTTGAAATTCAACAGGTGTTGAAAAGTTCAAATGAGGTAGAGGTAAAATGGCCGGCATGGAGAACAAAAATGCAGGACGTCGGCCTGGGAACGAGGAGACTCGAGAAAAAATCCTGGCCGCAGCATGTACGCGCTTTGGTGACGTAGGCTTTGAAGCCACGACAATTCGCAGCGTGGCGGCAGAGGCCGAGGTAGACCCTGCGCTGGTGATGCACTACTTCAAAAACAAGCAAGGCCTTTTTGACGCGGTTGTCTCAAGCCTGCAAGAACTCCCTGGGCGGTTGGAAGATGTGGCAGACCTAAAAGGCTACATTGCCAAGTACTTGCAGCTCTGGGAAGCAGAAGACATGGGGTCGAGGTTGAAGGCGGTATTGCGCGCCGGAGTGGGCTCTTCCCATGCTTCCGGAGTATTGCGTCAATATATGGACGAGCAATTCTTGGAGCTAGTATCCCAATCTAAATTGGGTGCAACGGTATTCAATACGCCAGAAAAGCGGGAACGCATTCCCTTTATTGGCGCAATGTTGGTTGGCGTTGCAACCACGCGCAACGTGATTCTCGTTCCCTATGTGCGGGAGAAAACCATCGACGAGCTAGCAGAAATCTATGCAGTAGCATGCGAGGCGCTTTTGGAGGCGCGGCCTTAGGCGGATAATTCCACTCGGTGGCCCCAGTCAAACATGGTGGTGCCGGCATCGGTGCCACTTAAGCCCTCGAACATAGCGAGGGGAGAGGTGGGAACCATTCCGGTGACCTGCGATACGCCGTAGTCTTCCAGCAGTACCGGGGCTAAGGGAGTTGATGGGCCTAGGACGACATTGAAGGACTCGCGAGAGAGCTCGAGCAGGCGGGGAGCGGTCTTGTTGACAAAGGCGGAGCCGGTAATGAAGACATAATCGCACTCGGGCAGGATGTATTCGGCGGCGGAATCGGGATAGTCGCCATCATTGAGCGAGCGCTCCAACATATAAAAATCTGCAGCCTGGTTGAGTGCCTTGGGCGCAAAAGGGAAGTGGCCAATGACCGCGACCTTCTTCCCGGCGACGGCGTTGCGGAAGGGATCGAAGATGTGGGGCCAGGGGGCGTCGGCAAGCGCAAAGCCATTCTCGTCGGCCACGGAAGGCGTGGCGTAGTAGGAATTTAGCGCGGCCATGCCGAAGGAAGCCTCCGAGAAATTCCAACTCTTGGCCAGCTGGGCGATGGCGCGTAAAGGAACACCGGAGTACTCGGCGCGCATCTGGGCCGGGCGAGAAGTTGCTGACATGGTCATGGCCATGCCGCAGCTAGGGCTTTCGGTGTATACCCGGGTCCACCGCGGGCCTTGGGCGGCGCGGGAGACCACTATGTCACGGGGAATGGCATCGATGAGGTCATCGTAGAGATCCCAGGCAGACATGTATAAACCAGCTTTCCCACATTGTGTCGCACTCTCTGTGTGAAGGCAGTGTAGTCGAATTAGCTGGGACTAACCTATCGCTTTAGTCACATATATTCGCTACATCGTGCGCGGTTTGCCTGGCAAACGGGCTTACCCCGGTAATGGTTGCGGAGCCGGGTCCGGTCCACGTGCCGTAACCCACGAGGAAGAGGCCATCGACGATGGGGGAGGTGCCATCAAGAAGCCCGCGGATAGGCCGGAGGGCAGGCCGGAAACCGGTGCACCAGATGAGGTGGTCTGTGGTGACTTCTTCAAGCGAAGAAAACATGGGGGTGGCCTGCAAAAGTCCGGAATCCCGCGCGCGCAGGACCGGTGGGACCATCACAATATCGCCCAGGTTGGAATCCGCGCCGGGGTCTGGCTCACCACGCATCATGGCGTTGAGGCGGGCGCGATTGCGCTGAAAGAGCACGCGGCCGTCAACGTCGTCGGGCATCCACCGCGGGGAGCTGCGGGTATACCAGGTTGTCTCCACGCCGGAGAGTAGGAGCTCGGCCGCGATTTGGGCACCGGAATTGGCCGCGCCGACGACCGCCACGGTAGATCCGGCAAAGTCCGCGGGGCCTGGATAGAAGGCGGAATGCCATTGCCTCCCGTCAAAAGTACCGGGGTAGTAGGGGATAAAGGGAGCGGACCACGTACCCGTGGCTGCCACGACTGTGCGCGCGGTCAGCTGCTCTGTACCGGCAAAGACGTGGAAGCACGCGCCGTCATGGGATACCTCATCCACTGTGACCGGCCGGCGAATGGGCAGTTCATAGCGCTTCTCATAACGCGCAAAATAATCAATAACGTGGCTGGCCGGCGGAAAGCCCTCGTGGTGGGGCATGGGCCATCCCGGCAGGTTAGAGGAGGCGGAATTGCTAAAGAGCGTAAGCGAAGGCCAGGTGTGGCGCCAGGCCGCGCCGGGGCCGGGTTCAGCGTCTAGAATGACAAAATCCAGCCCCTTCTTGCGCAGGTAATAGCCCACCGCGAGGCCTGCCTGGCCGGCACCAATGACTATGCAGTCCAGCATTAGATGAGCTTCCTCTCTCGCGCCACGGTAACTGCGGCGGTGCGAGTTTCCACGCCCAACTTCTGGAAGATGTGGATGAGGTGGGTTTTGACCGTGGCTTCAGAAATGAATAGCTCCTTGGCTAGTTCCTTATTGGAGGAACCACTGGAAAGCGCCCGAAGAATTTCTAGCTCGCGGGTGGACAGCGATTCTTGTGGCCGGCCCACACGTTGGGCGAGGAGATCTACCACTTCCGGCGCCAAGGTGCGGCGGTGCGCGGCGGTATTGAGGACGGCCTCGTGCAGCGCCTGCTCGGGGGAATCTTTAAGCAGATAGCCCATTGCGCCGGCCTCTACGGCGGCAAGAATATCGGCCTGCGTGTCATAGGTCGTCAAGATGAGCACGGGAGGGCCACCGGCCTCCACTACGCGCTTGGTGGCTGCGATGCCATCCATTCCGGGCATCTGGATATCGCAGACCACGGCGTCTACCTGTGGGGCGTCGTCAGTAAAGAGCTTATCCACATCCGCGCCGGAGGAGCCCTCCATGACTACCTCGACATCGGAGAAGGTATTGAGGATGGCACGCAGGCCGGCGCGGACCACTGGGTGATCATCAATCAGCATGACATTAACCATTGCTTTTCTCCTTCAGCGGGACACGGACGGCTAGGGCAGTGCCTTCGCCGGATTCCAGGTTCATGGTGCCGCCCACAGCTTCCACGCGGCCGCGCAGGCCGGTAAGCCCGAAACCATGATCCCTGCCGCTAGGGCGAGGGGAGGCGGATAGTCCGCGTCCATTATCAACGACGTCCAAGGTCACCGCATCCTCGAAAAGGCCGAGCGTGACCACGGCGCGCGAGGCGTGGGCGTGTTTGATGACGTTATTCAGGCCCTCTTGGGCGGCGCGCACAATGACCTCTTTGATGCGTTCGGGCACCTTGCCGCTGCCGGAAACCACCAGCTCAAAGGTGGTCTCTTCCCCCAGGGCTTTCACCCGGCTGCGCATCTGGGACAGCAGGGAAGTGAGCTGGGTTTCCAGTCGCTCATCGGGGCCGGCTAGTTCGCGGACAAAGCGGCGGGCCTCGGCCAGATTCTCGCTCGCGACATCCTCGATGACCGCCAGCTGCTCTTCTTTGGTGCGGGGATCATCGGTGCCACGGGCTGCGCGGGAGAGCAACAAGATGGAGCTAAGGCCTTGCGCTACGGTGTCATGGATCTCGCGGGAGAGGCGCTCGCGCTCCTCCAGCCGGCCGGATTGGTGCTCGCTGGCGGCCAGCTCGGCTTGGGTTTCGCGCAGCTGCTTGGCGATGTCCCTGTGGTGCGCCGCCTCTGCCTGCAGCCGCCGCTGGATGAAAAAGACTGTGGCCGCAAAGACGGTACCGATAAGTGGTCCCACGGCCGCAGCGATGGACCAGCCCTCGGGGTGCAGCCAGGCGGGGATGAATGCCGCTGCTGCCCACAGCACGGCGATGGAGACCAACCCAGGCACGGTGGGTAAGGCGCGCAAAAAGACAAAAATAAGCGGGAATTCCAACCACATGAAATCCTGCGCATGAACCATCAGGCCCAGCCACAACAGGCATAGCCCACCTAGCCATAACCATGTGGGCAGCCAACGTTGTGCGGAGTAGACCACGGCGAGGGCCATGGCTAAGCCGATCACTCGGGCGTCGAGCCGGCCATCCACATAGGCGCGCGCCACGCCGAAGACCAGCAGAAACGCGAACATGGCGTGCAGGCCATAAACCCATAATTTTCGTCCCTTAAACACAACCACCCAGGATATCCGCGCAGGGGTGGACAGTGAATCAACCACTTGGTTGACTGGAGGTTCAGCGAGCTGGCCGATTACTTCTGACCTGCGCAAAGCAAATATAGAAGTATGTTCCTAGCAATCAGAGAAATCACCACAGCGCGCGGCCGCTTCGCGCTTATCGGCGGCACGGTTGCGCTCATTACCCTTCTACTCGTTATGCTTTCCGGCCTGACGGAGGGCCTTTCCAAGCAAAATACCTCTGCGCTGGAGGCCTTGGAAGAAGATTATCCATATATTTCCTTTTCTACCGAGGATCCTTCTTTCAGCGAATCCGAGATGCACGCTGGCGATATCGCCAGCGATGGCATTCCTCTAGGCGCAGCCCAGACCAAGCTGGAGGGTCATGGCGGCGTTACCGTTCTCAGCCTGCCGGCCGGCACCCAGGTTCCGGGTACCGATAAGACCATCCCGGAGCAAGGCGTGCTCCTGCCAGAGTCCATCGACGCGGCCGATACTGTCACCCTAGGCGGCGCCGATTTTTCGGTAGAGGGCACCGTCCCAGAGACCATGTACTCCCACTCCGAGGTGGCGTGGGCCTCCACCGAGTCCTGGCAGCAGATTAGCCATGCGCCAGAAGGTGTGATCGGCACCGCAGCGCTGTATAAGTACGAGGTTCCAGGCTCCGTGAAGGTGTCCAAGTCGTTCTCCGGCCTGGCGGCCTATCAGTCTGAGCGCGGCTCGCTGCTTACCATGCAGGGCTTCTTGTACGGCATCTCCGCCCTGGTCACCGTGGCCTTCTTGACCGTGTGGACCATCCAGCGCACCCGCGATCTTTCGATTCTGCGCGCGCTCGGCGCAACCGTGCGTTACCTCTTGCGCGATGCCCTGGCACAAGCCGCCATCATCTTGGCCGCCGGCACCATTGCGGGCGCCGTCGTTGGTTGGGTGCTTGGCGCGCTTGCCTCCGGCACCGTGCCCTTCGATGTTTCCCTGCGCACCATCGCCGTTCCCGCGGTTGGCATCTGGGCCCTCGGCATGGCCGGCGCCCTTACTGCTACCCGCCGGGTAGCTAAAGCCAACCCACTCGATGCCCTTGGAGGAAATGCTTAACATGTCCACCATTCTTGATATCCGCAACGCCACCGTGACCTACCAAGACGGTGAGACCACGACCACCGCGCTTGCCGACGCCTCCCTCATCGCCGAATCCACTACCCTTACCGCCATCGTGGGTGAGTCCGGGTCCGGCAAGTCCACGTTGCTGTCCGTAGCCGCAGGCCTCATCACCCCAGACTCCGGAACCGTGCACGTGGACGGTACCCGCTCCATTATCTTCCAGCAGGCCAACCTGCTGTCCTCGCTCAATGTGCGCGACCAATTGGTGATCATGGACCATATCGCTGGCCGCAAGCTGCGCCCACAGCGCGCCGATGAGTTATTGGCGTTTGTCGGCCTGGCAGGAATGGGCAATCGCCGCATGGGTCAGTTGTCCGGTGGCCAGCGCCAGCGCGTCAATATCGCCCGAGCGCTCATGGAGCAGCCGGACCTGCTCTTGGCCGATGAGCCTACCTCTGCGCTTGATTCCCACCTTTCGCAGGAGATCATCCGCCTCTTGCGCGATGTCACCCAGGAGATGAACACCGCCACCGTGCTGGTGACCCATGACCGCTCCCTGCTCAACTTCGCTGACCGCGTGGTGGAGGTCAAGGATGGCCACGTCTCCGAGCAGGAGAAGGTCTCTGCGCTCAGCTAGCGCTGCATGAGGAGTAGCCGGGCAATTGCCTGCGGCACAGATGCGGCAATCTGGGAGGCGGAGCAAAGGCCAAAGCCGTCTGGGGTGTGGGCGGCAATGGCCGCCGCGTGTTGGTGGATGGCTGCCGCGTGCAGGATTTCCATAATGATCGCCTCCGCATCCGCCTCGGCGGCATCCAGTTGCGCGAGCGTGGCTCCGAGGATGCCGGATAGCACGTCGCCGGATCCGGCGGTGGCTGCGTAGGAGTGCCCAGCATTCATGCCGAAAATGTCCTGGTCGGGGCCCGTGACCGTGGTGATCCGGCCCTTGTGCAGAACAAAACAGTCGAGCGCAGAGGCAAGCTCCTGCAGGCATATTTCGAGCCCCTCCGAAAGATCGAGCTCGCGGCCGAGCGTGGCCTTATACAGCCGCTCAAATTCCCCGGCATGTGGAGTCAGGACGGCGCAGGGGTGATCGCGTACGAGTTCGCGTAGATCTCCATAGGTCGAAAGCACTGTAAGCGCATCGGCGTCGATAATCGTGGGCAGGCCGAGTTTTAGCACGGCACTCAATTCTGCGGCCGCTTCTGGGCCGGTGCCTCGTCCTGGGCCGATTACCCAGGCTTGGGCGTGGACCTTTTCTTGTGCGCTCGCATGGGGCACTACTTCGGGCAGGCTTGTGGTTAAGGAGTCGTTGCCCACGACGCGAACCATCGAGGGCGTAGCGCGCACCGCGCCCGTGGCAGCGAGGATTCCCGCGCCGGGAAAGGCGCTGCTACCAGCGCATACGGCGGTGACCCCGCCGGTGTACTTGGTGCTTTTCGCCCCCGGCGTCGGATCCAAAATCGGCCCCGTGCACCCTACCGGCTTTGGGGCGGTAACCACGCCCTGCTCTCCCGTGAGGACCGGTTCGGATGGCCACTGATAGGGCAACGGGATGGTGGGTTCATTGGCAATATGGCCTACTGGTTTAGCGGCGGCAGAAAGCTCTTCTGCAAAGGAACGCGGGGCACCTGGCAGGAGCAGATCGCACAGCACTACTGTGCCGCATTCCGGGGCAAAGACATGCCCGGCGCGGGCCCAACCAAAACTAATAGTCACATCTGCTTCCACCGCCTCGGCTGCAGCCAACCCGGTATCGGCGTTAATGCCGGAAGGGATATCCACTGCTAGAATCGGAACACCACGCTTTTTGGCTTCGCCGTAGGCCCGTAGCGGCGCACCGGAAAGGCCGCGGGTGGAGGCAAGGCCGGCGACGGCGTCGATAAGCAGGTCGGCTTCTCCTAGACGCTCTGTTATGGTGCCGCCGGCCCCGGTAAAAGCCTGCAGCGCGGGCTCGTGCGCGGCATCCGCCGCGAGGATAGCCGCTACTGAATAGCCTTCTTCCGCCAGGAAAGCGCCAGCGTAGAGACCATCGCCCCCGTTTCCTCCGGGACCAGCGAGGATAGTTACGCGCTGCCCAGGGGCAAGCATGGCCGTGGCCGTGGCTGCCACGCCGCGTGCGGCCGAGCGCATGAGTTCGTCGTCGTAGTTTTGTTGAGATAGAAGGGATTGCTCCGCCGCGCGGACGGCAGCAACGCTATAGGCATGTCGCATGCCCGCCAGGATAGGCCTTTAAGGAGCCGGCTGGCAGGTGGGGCACCAAAATAGGTTGCGCCCCTCCATGACCTTTTCTGCTACTGGAGTGCCACAGATATAGCAGGGCAACCCGGCGCGGCGATAGACGTAGACCTCCCCGCCGTGGTCATCCTTGCGCGGTTCGCGGCCCATGGCCTCGGGCGAGTGCTCGGGGCGTACGGTATCGATGCGGCCGTGCTCCACCCCATACTCCATCAAATCCACCAGGTCCGCCCACGTGGCGTCAAAAGTTTCACGGGAAACCTCACGGCCAGGCAGGAAAGGGGAGAGGCCGTGGCGAAAGAGGGTTTCCGCGCGGTAGATATTGCCCACGCCGGCATAGAGGTGCTGGTCCATCATGAGGGAGCCGATGCTGCGGCGCGATTTATGCACTTTGGCCCAGAGCGCCTCCACGTCGGCGTCCGTGCGCAGCGGGTCTTGGCCTACCTTGGCTAGCTGTGCGCGGAACTCTTCTTCCGTGAGCAGGCGGCAAAACTGCGGTCCGCGCAGGTTGGCGGCCGCGGTGCCATTATCAATGCGCACCCGGATCTGTCCGCCTACTTCCTCGCGGGGCTCGAAGCGCAGCTTGCCAATCAGACCTAAGTGAATATAGAGGATATGGCGCGGATCTTGGGCGCTAAAGTGCACGAAAAGATGTTTGCCGTAGGTCTCTGCCAGCTCGATGCGCTCGCCATCGAGAAGCTCTGCCTCCGCCGCGAAGCGCCCCTGCGGACTGGTCACGCGCAGCGGCATGCGGCGATAGCCCGCGTTTAATTTATGGGCTAGGCGGTGGATGACGTGACCTTCAGGCATGTAATCCAGTCTAATCGGGAAGAATTTTCGGCCAAACCGGGCGCTAACCAGTTCACTTATTTGCAGAGTCGCAGTAGCGTAAACTCGAAATGCGGAATGATTTAACTCAGGGGAAGGCTTTCAAATCATGACGCAAGAAATCGGCTTTGACCGCGAGAAATACATTGAGCTGCAGTCGAAGCACATCCACGCCCGCCGCGAAGAAATTGGCGGCAAACTCTACCTAGAGATGGGCGGCAAGCTTTTTGACGATATGCACGCCTCCCGCGTTTTGCCCGGCTTCACCCCGGACAATAAAATCGCAATGCTGGAGCGCATTAAAGAGGACGTAGAGATCCTCATCTGCATCAACGCCAAGGATATCTCCCGCCAGAAGGTGCGCGCGGACCTGGGCATCCTTTATGAAGATGACCTGCTGCGCCTGGTGGACGTCTTCCGCAGCCGCGGATTCTTGGTAGAAAACATCGTCATGACCCAGCTGGAGGAAGGCAACTTCCAAGCGGAAGCCTTCATCGACAAGGCAGAGCGCCTCGGCCTCAAGGTGGCGCGCCACCGTGTTATCCCTGGCTACCCCACCAATACGGACCTCATCGTGTCCGAAGAGGGTTTTGGCCGCAATGAGTTTGCGGAAACCTCCCGTGACCTTGTCGTGGTCACCGCGCCCGGCCCTGGCTCCGGCAAGCTGGCCACCGCGCTCTCGCAGGTCTACCACGAGCACCAGCGCGGCAATAATGCCGGCTACGCCAAGTTTGAAACCTTCCCTATCTGGAATCTCCCCCTAGAACACCCCGTGAACCTGGCCTATGAGGCAGCCACGGTAGACCTGAACGATTCCAATATTATTGACCACTTCCACTTATCCGCCCACGGCGAATCCACCGTGAACTACAACCGCGACGTGGAAGCATTCCCGCTGCTGCGCACCCTTTTGGAAAAGCTCACCGGCACCACTCCTTACCAGTCGCCGACGGACATGGGCGTGAACATGGCCGGATTCTGCATTACTGATGACGCCGTGTGCCGCGCCGCCGCCCAACAAGAAATCATCCGCCGTTACTTCAAGGCGCAGGTGGAAGAGGCGCGTGCGGGCTTAGGCACCGAGCAATCCGAGCGCGCCGCAGTCATCATGGCCAAGGCTGGCATCAAGGTTGAGGATCGCCCTGTGGTGGCGCCTGCGCGCCAGCGTGCGGAAGAAACCGGTGAGCCCGCTTCTGCTATGCAGCTGCACGACGGCACCATGATCACCGGCCGCACCTCGCCATTGCTGGGTTGTTCTGCAGCTATGCTGCTTAACGCGCTGAAGCACCTAGCGGGCATCAATGACGATATCCACCTGCTTTCGCCCGAATCCATCGAGCCGATTCAAACGCTCAAGACCAAGCACCTAGGCTCCAAGAATCCACGCCTGCATACCGACGAGGTGCTGATCGCTTTGTCCGTGTCTGCGGCGAAGGATGACAACGCCCGCAAGGCGCTGGAGCAGATCAAGGAACTTGCTGGTTGCGACGTCCACACCACCACCATCCTGGGTTCTGTGGATGAGGGAATCTTCCGCAACTTGGGCGTGCTCGTGACCTCTGATCCGGTCTTTGCTCGCAAGAAGGCGCTGTACCAGAAGCGCTAGATCCCGCGTGCTAAAGATTCGGCCCTTTCAGCCTGTGCTGGAGGGGCCGCAGTCATATAAGGGAGAGCTACAAGATTGGGGATCTGCGCAGCTGCGGGCCTAAGATTAGGGCGTGACTATTGGCAAAGTTCTCCTATATTACTGCTTTACCCCCATCGAAGATCCCACCGCAATCATGCTGTGGCAGCGCACCTTGTGCGAGTCCCTGGGGCTCAAGGGGCGCATCCTCATTTCCGAGCACGGCATCAACGGCACCGTTGGCGGCGATATGGAAGCCTGCAAGCGCTATGTCCGCCAGACCAAGGAATACCCAGGCTTTAAGCGCATGCAGTTTAAGTGGTCCGAGGGCGGCGCGGATGACTTCCCGCGCCTTTCGGTCAAGGTGCGCGATGAAATCGTGGCCTTTGGCGCGCCGGGCGAGCTGAAGGTCGATGAAAACGGCGTCGTCGGCGGCGGCGTGCACCTCAAGCCAGAAGAGGTAAATAAGCTGGTAGAAGAACGTGGTGAGGAGGTCGTCTTCTTTGACGGCCGCAACGCCATGGAGGCAGAGATTGGCAAGTTTAAAAATGCCGTCGTGCCTGATGTGAAAACCACGCATGATTTCATCGAGGAAATAGAGTCCGGCAAGTATGACTGGATGAAGGATAAGCCGGTGGTGTCCTACTGCACCGGTGGCATTCGCTGCGAGATCCTGTCTTCGTTGATGAAGAACCGTGGCTTCAAAGAGGTCTACCAAATTGATGGCGGCATCGTGCGCTATGGCGAAAAGTACGGCAATGATGGCCTGTGGGAAGGCTCCATGTATGTCTTTGACAAGCGCATGCACCACGAGTTTGGACAAGGACTCCAAGACCCCGGCTTCATTCAGCTCGGCCACTGCGTGCACTGCGGTAAGGGCACGAATACCTTCCACAATTGCATCAATGAAGACACCTGCCGCCAGCAGGTACTCATCTGTGATGACTGCATCCGGCACGTAGAAACCCAGCACTGCGGTCGGCCGGATTGCGCCGAAGTGGCAGCAAAAATCGTCGACCAAGATTCGAAGTCTTGATTGAAAACTGCTAGGTACTGTCAAAACAGGCGTGAAATCGCTAGAGGCAGCGCTCGATAGATGCTTTGCCTCGCCGCAGGATGGTCTAATCGTTAACTAAAATGTTAGTAGAGTTTTACCGGCATTCTACTTGCTGCAAATTACTTTCACGTATGTTGACGTTTATAGGTCCCAGCTTTGACCGCTGCGTTGCAAGATCGTACGTATCGGTGGCAGGCGGGCCGAAGGCTTTCACATTCGACTTGAGGAGTTTAATTTTATGCCCAATTTTAAGATGAAGGGGGGGCGCGTTGCCGCGGCTGCACTCGTTGCCCTAGGTGCGATTTCTGTTGCAGTTCCGTCCGCCGTTGCGGCTGAACAAACTGATGAGACGGTGAACGCGGTTAATGATGCTGTTGGAAAAGAAGTGACTCCTGAAATTGCGAAGAATTTGAATGAGTGGGCAGCATCGCAGGATCTTGATCTCGATGCTGAATTTCAAGAAGATCCTGTAACTATTTCTACAGAGACTCAAAAGGCTCTTGCTGATAAGCACATTGTAATGTTCAACCGAGCAGGGATTGAACCCCCACCGGGTTATGTGTATGACCCTTCAAAGGGAAGCCTGAATGACTATTGTACGAAGTCTCCTGATCAGTTCCCAGCTCCCGGCGACAATGCTGATTTCTCTGGCGCATGCGCAAAGCACGACATGTGCTACGGAGCCCATAAGGATCCCAGGGAGCGTGTGGGCTGCAATATTCAACTAAATAAGGACATGGTTCATATTTGCAAGAGCGTCTATCCAAATGCTGCCGATCCGCGTAGGGGAGGCTGTCTTGCGACTGCAGGAACCTATTTTGCTGCCGTGACTGCAGCTCATCCTAGCCAGTGGAACCCTACGATTTCGGGATAAGAGAAGCAAAGGAGAGCAACTATGGCAAGTGGAAAACTCCGTCCGCTTTGGCCTGAATTGGTGGCGGCCGTCTTAGGGGTGGCTCTCGTTCTTATGGCCCCAGTCAGAATCGGTTGGATCGGCACTGTGGTCATTATTCTATCTGCGGTTTCCGCAATTACCACGTTAATTCTCTCGAAACAGTCCGCGAAAGTTCAGTTGACAGGAATGATCATCGGCATCATTGCCATTGCAGTCGGTCTGTTAATCGGTTTAAAAAATGATGGACAAACTGCGATCTTCTCGCCGGCCCTTGTTTGGGTATTTGGTGCGGGACTAGTGATGTCGACCCTTTGCACCTTGATAGCTCGAAAGTTGAAAGTTAATTCAAAGCAAACAGCTTAGGATTTTGAGTCTTTTCTCCGGCGGCCTCGTCTACCTATCGAACATAGTAGGCGGGGCCGCTCTCGTCCTTACTGACTGGGTGGTTAGGTGTTTGTAGAGGACAGTCGACTTAGAGAGTCAGTACCCATGACTGGTTACGGTCAACATGCAGTGCAAACGCAGTTGGCAGCCCAGCTAGCCAAGCAGGAGAGCTAGTCGCGCCCCGTTTCCTTGTGGAAGGAATCCCACCACCACTGTTGCCACGCGGTGGTATGCGGGCTGTGCGGTGGATGGATGACACCGGTGGGGGCGTGTAGTTCGCTAACCGGGCTCATACCGTGGAGCGAGTTGAGGAACCACAGGGGACACTCGGCGGCGAGCTCGGGGGTGATGGGGCGCGTTTCGGTGTGAATTCCAAGGTCTGAGGCGCGCCGGGCAACTTGGCGCAGCGTGATGCTAGGCAGTGCCAGTCCGGTGGGGAAGATGAGCGTCTCCCTATCCCAAGCGACGAGCGCGCCGGTGGTGGTCTCCACCATCGCGCCGGAGGCATCCACGATGGCGGTGTCATCGGTACCGTCTGCTTGGTATTCGGCGCGGTAGCGTGCCAGCGCTGGGAAGTCGGGGCCCTTGACCAAAGGCTGCGTGCGCGGGTCCGGGGCTTGCACATAGGTCAGCCGGGTAGTTCGGCGCGCAGGGGGCGCGGGGCGAATATCGAGGCGCAGCTGACCGGCGGCGAGAGAGATACGGGGAAAGAGATCGCCGGGGCCCACAAGTTGAAGCATCGCGGGGATGAACCCGGCGGGAAGTGGGCCGGCCATCGACTCGAAGCGCTGGAGGTGTAGGAGGAGGGCGTTTGAGTGGGCGTCGCCAAGCATCCGCCAAGAATCCGCAACGTCAAAGGGGCCGGGGTGAGGTTGGCTTGGAATAAAGCTGCCGTCGTGCCAGAGGTAGGTGCTCATTGCCACGCCCCCAGCACGGATTGTGCCTTGAGATTGCGCTCTTCTAGCTCGGCCGCAGGATCTGAATCCAGGACGATGGCCCCGCCGGCGCCGATGGTGATCTCACCGACCGCGCGCACGGCCGTGCGGATGACTACGCTGAGATCGGATTGCCCATCAAACCCCAGGTAACCCACCACGCCGGAGTACACGCCACGTGGGCCTGTTTCGAGCTGGTCAATGATTTCGCAGGTGCGCAGTTTCGGTGCGCCCGTCATAGAGCCGGGAGGGAAGGCGGCGCGGAGAGCATCGACCGCGGTGGCACCGGTGCGCAGCTGCCCAGTAATAGTGGAAACCAACTGATGGACGGTGACATAGCTTTCTACCTGCATCAACTTGGGCACGCGCACGCTGCCGGGCTCGCATACCCGGGAGAGATCATTGCGCAGTAGGTCGACGATCATGAGATTTTCGGCGCGCGTCTTCGGGTCCGTGGTCAGCAGCGCGGGATCCTGGGCGGCCGAGATGGTGCCTTTAATCGGCTTGGCCTCCACCTCACGGCCGCGCACGGTGAGGAAGCGCTCAGGCGAGGCGCTGCACACTTCCACGCCATCGAAGATGAGGTGCGCGGCATAGGGAGCGGGATTGTGCGAGCGCAGTTGGGGATAGAGCTCCCCCTCGGCCGCGGAAGTGTAGGTATCGGTCAGGCAGACCTCGTAGCTTTCGCCGGCGTGCAGGAATTCTTGGGTGCGCCTAATCCGCTCCAGGTAGCCGGGGCTGCGCCAGGAGCCCGCGCTCAGCGACGCCCCACCGTCCTCTCTCTTGTTTCGTGGTTCCTCCGTGCCCAAGGCGGCTTCCAAACGGTCAAGCAGCCGCTTAGAGCCCTCCCCGGCAAGACAACATAGGTGTGCGGTTTCTGTGTGATGGTCGTAGACGATAAAGGACTGCGGTCGCACGAAATAGGCATCTGGGTAAGGAGAGCGGTGGCTGAGCTCAATCGGCAGGGTTAACTGGGCACACTCATAGCCTAGGTACCCGATGACGCCACCGGTAAAGGGAAGGTCGGGCACATCGGTGATGCGGGCGGCGAGTTCGTGATCGAGGAGGGTGAGGATATCGGGGGCGTCGCCAAGCCGATAGCGGAAAGAGAGACTCAACGCGCCAGCAGTATCGCCGAGAATGGAGTAGCGCCCGCGCGGATCCGCGGAGTCGAGGAAGAAGGCATCGTTGCCCTCGGCGCGCAGGGTGGCAAAGACCCGTGGGCAGTCCACCACGCCGGGCACCTCGCGGTGGATCAGGCGGAACCCGCCCAGAAAATTGCGCATGATATTGCGGCCGTATTGGGTGAGCACCGACTCGGGGTGGAATTGCACGCCCCAGTGCGGTAGCCCATCTACTTTGAGCGCTTGTATGACGCCATCCTCGCTGCGGGCATGGACGGTGATGCCGGGAGCCTCCTCTATGTGCAGGGAGTGGTAGCGCACCACTTCGAAGTCTTGCGGGATTCCGGCGAAGATGCCTTCGCCTGAGTGGCTGATGGTAGAGACAAAACCGTGGCGCGGCCGCGGCGCACGCGACACCCGGGCCCCAGAGAGCAGGCCTAGCCCCTGATGGCCAAGGCATACGCCCAGCACTGGAATCTCGGCCGACGCTGCGGCTGCAATGAGGCGCCGGGCAGCACCGAAATCCTGCTCCCTCTCTGGCGTGCCCGGGCCAGGAGAAATCACCACGTGAGAAAATTCGCCCGCACGGACGCGCTCGGAAAGCCTTTCTGCTTCGCCGGCGGGAACGACGAGTGGCTCGCGGCCGGCTACTTCCGCAATGAGGTGGGCGAGATTGAAGGTATAAGAATCGTAGTTATCAAGCAGAAGGATCATGGGGCGGGATGTTCTATGCGGCAGCCGAGTCCATGAGGAAAAGCTGGATATCAGTGATGGTCCACAGCATAAAGTTGCAGGCCATCACCCAGAAAATGGCCATCCAACTGCGCCACCGCAGATAGCGGTGCAGCTTACGCACCATGATAACGGCGCAGCCAATCATGCCAAACAAGGGAATGATTGGGGTGGTAAGGCTAAAGAAGGTGCGCTGGCGTTCGGTGCAGAGCCACGCGGCGGTGCCGTCCTCGCATAACGGACCACCCGAGAGTCTAGTGATGAGCGCGACTGCGAAACCATAAAGCGCGGAAAGAACCAGAACACCGATCATGTACCAGATAGCCTGGCGGGTAGAGCGGCGGTTGGCGGCAGCCACCTCTAAGGGGTCCGGTTCATCAGCCAGCTCATCGAAGCTCCGCGGTTCCGGGCGGCGCAGGTTGGCATAGTCCGCATCGGAAGTCAGATCGTTTTCGGGATGCTCTGGGCGCAGGCTCATGCCCCAATCCTAACCACAGGCTGGGTGGACTAGGATAGGCACCCGAATATGCGGTAGGAGCTCCGTGGCAGTAGAACCCAAGAACACGCGTGCAATGGGCCCCTGTGGGGTGGAGGCCATAAGCATCAGATCGCCCTTCTTCCACTTGAGCGAATCCACCGCCCCGCCCCAGCCCGCACCGGAACCGATCTCTGAGGTGACATCCAGATCGGGGAATTTTTCTTGGATGCTATCGCGGGCGCGGTCCAGCATGGCAAGGGAATCCTCGAGCCACTCGGCTGCCAGCTTGAGCGCCATATCGTGCTTGTCCTTCGAAGGGGTGTTGAGCAGTCCCTTTGCCGAAAAGGCAAGCAGACGCAGTGGCAGGTTCCAGCGATTGGCAAGTTCCGCCGCGGCGAGCATCTCATGGTCCTCGCGCGGGCTGCGCTCGGTGATGGCGAAGTTAAAGCGGGTGACGCCGTGCTTGGACAGCTTTACCTTGCGGGGCACCAAACCCAACGGCTGAGGGGAATAATGCAGCAGGGTATCGGCCGTAGAGCCCGCAAAGAAACGGCCCTTGGGCGCTGCTTGATTGGGCCCAAGGATAATGAGGTCTGCCTTGAACTTCTTGGCCATTTCCGTCAGCAGCTGGGGGCGGGAGGGCCCGTCCACCAACAAAGAAGGTTTATCATCCCAGCAGGTGCGTGGGACCCCGGCCTCATCGAGGGCGGCACGGGTAGCGGCGGCGCAGGCTTCCTTTTGGCTCTTAAACCACTTTTTGTACTTCCCCCCGAGTTTGCTGAGGGAAGTCGTAGTCCACGGCTGGAACACGGTAGAGATGACGCGTACTTGGATATCTGCGGTGCGGGAGAGCCACGCTGCGCAATCAAGCGCCTCGGTACCAGAGGAGGAAGGACTCCAAGAGATGAGAATACGAAGGGGTTTATCGGTCGAGCCCTTGCTCAAGGCCGGAAGATGCCCATCGGAAGAATCTGTTGCCATAGGGTATGAACTAATGGGGGACTAAGGTTTTCGCTTCTCTCAATTATCGCGGTATTGCGAAGAAAAATGAAATCACTGCGGGCGAAACTAGCGCTGTTGGCCGTTCATTGTGGGGCGATAGACATCTGCGAGCTTTGAGATAACGGTGGCAACTTCGTGTGCGGTGTCCAAATCTTTCGGATCCAGCCACCGCATGATCTCCGCCAGGGCGGAGGCGCGCTGTTGTGAGACGATGGCAAGCTCAGATTCGCCCAATTGTGTCAGCGCTACCAGAACGCCGCGGCGGTCCTCTTCATCGCGGTGTCGTTCCACTAAGCCACGGCGCTCGAGCTGATAAAGCGCGTTGGACGCAGTAGGCATGCGGATAAGCTCCGACTGCGCAATGGTGGATACGCGGGAGGGACCGCGCATCCGCAGCTGGTTCATGATGGATACCTGCGAGGTGGTCAAAGATGATCCCTCAGCCGTGCGCTGGAAAATAAGGACGAGCTTATTGAGCGCCGGCTGGATGGCACGCGCGACCTCGACCGCATCCTCGTATGTAGATGGGGACTGAGCGGGGCCTTTCTCATCATGTTGCTGCGTCATGGAAAACGATTGTATAGGCCAGTTTCCTCGCGCGGTAGTTTAGAAGTTAAAAAGTTAGCTTCCGTTAATAAAATCTTCTAGCTCGGTGCGCGCCACATCATCGGCTTTTTGCACCGGTGGGGACTTCATCAGGTAGGACGAGGCCGATAATACTGGTCCGGCAACGCCGCGATCGAGGGCAATCTTGGCCGCACGCACGGCATCAATAATGATGCCGGCCGAGTTAGGAGAGTCCCAGACCTCCAGCTTGTACTCCAAGTTCAGCGGTACTTCGCCGAAGGCGGAGCCTTCTAAGCGGACATAGGCCCACTTGCGATCATCGAGCCATTCCACGTAATCGGAGGGTCCGATGTGTACATTGCGGTCCTCGCGTTTGCCGGCGATGGGCGAGTTGTGCAGATTAGAGGTTACGGCCTGCGTCTTAGAGATCTTCTTGGATTCTAAGCGCTCGCGCTCGAGCATATTTTTAAAATCCATATTGCCACCGACGTTGAGCTGCATGGTGCGCTCCAAGCGCACGCCGCGGTCCTCGAAAAGCTTGGCCATGACGCGGTGGGTGATGGTGGCGCCCACCTGAGACTTAATGTCATCGCCGACAATGGGGAGACCAGCATCTTCGAATTTCTTGGCCCACTGCGGGTCAGAGGCAATAAAAACCGGCAAGGCATTGACAAAGGCGCAGCCGGCATCGATGGCCGCTTGGGCGTAGAATTTATCTGCCTCCTCGGAACCGACAGGTAGGTAGGAGACTAGGACGTCGGCGCCTGACTGACGGAGTATAGCGGGGACGTCGGCAAGCGGGGCTTCTGATTCTGCAATGGACTCTTGGTAGTAACGCCCCAAGCCATCCAGGGTAGGGCCGCGCTGCACGGTAACGCCCAGCTCAGGGACGTCAGTAATGGAAATGGTGCAATTGCGCGAGCTGCGCGTAGCCTCTGCGAGATCCTTGCCCACCTTGTCCGCATCCACATCGAAAGCGGCAACGAATTCCACATCGCCTACGTGGTACGGACCGAGCTGTGTGTGCATTAAACCGGGAATATCTGCATCTGCTGCAGCGTTGCGATAAAACTCCACGCCTTCAATGAGGGACGTGGCGCAGTTGCCGACGCCCACGATGGCGACCTTTACTTTTCCAGACACTTTTTACTCCTTTATATCCATGAGTCGTGGATGCCAGTGACTGCGCAAGACTAAGCCGAAAATTATGCCCTGTGGTGGCATAACACCATGTGGATCGATCAAGAAGAGGTAATTAGGATGATCCGGGTGAATTCCGTTGCCTATAAGCATGTGCTCTCCCATGAGTGGGAGCGCGCCCACCATCTGCGCGAATTTCGCGCCGGGCAGCTCACGCGGGAGGACGTGTGTGATGCCGATTTTCTGCTACGTGCCGCAGCCGAACACCACGGCCGCACCATGGATAAGGAATGCCCTGTCTGTGGCGTGCCTTTGCGGCTAACGCGCTGGGTCTATGGGGAAAATCTTGGCAGGCGCGCCGGGAGCGCCCGCAGTGAAAAAGAAATTGCGGAATTTGTGGCCGAGGGCTTGGAGTTCACGGTGCACGAGGTGGAGGTGTGCCGCAGTTGCCGATGGAACCATTTGTTGCGTTCTGCTACTGCTTTTAACGCGTGTTAGTTTCCGGCGCACCGCCTTAGGCAGTAAGCTGCAATTATTTAGTTTGTGATCAGGGATGAATGAGGACACGAATCAGTGACCGAAAAGGAATCTACCGGCAAGTCCACTAAGGTGGCTCGCCTCAGCAAAAAGCAGGCGAAGAAGAAGCGCCGCATCTGGCCGTGGGTCGTTTTGGCGTTCCTACTGGTCTTTGTGGCACTGCCTGCAGGACTTTTTGCCTACGCATACTCGCAATACTCCGTTCCGGAACCAAAGGACTTGGCCAATAACCAGGTATCCACCATTTACGCTGGCGATAACCAGACCCAGCTCGCCCGTTTGGTACCGCCGGAAGGCAACCGCACCCACGTGCAGTTGGACGAAATTCCAGAATACGTCCAGGACTCCGTGCTTGCCGCCGAGGATCGCGACTTCTGGGATAACTCCGGCTTCTCCTTCACCGGCCTCGGCCGCGCCGTGGTGGGTAAGGTAACCGGCAACGAAGACGCCGGTGGCGGCTCCACTATCACCCAGCAGTATGTGAAGAACACTCTGGTGGGCAACGAGTACTCCTACGTGCGCAAGATTCGCGAACTCATTTACTCGGTGAAAATGACCAATGAGTGGGACAAGAAGGATATCCTCAATGCCTATCTCAACACCGTGTATTTTGGACGCAATGCCTACGGAATCCAGGCAGCGTCTAATGCTTACTTTGATAAGGACGCCAAGGAACTCACCCCAGAGGAAGGCGCTATGCTCGCCGGACTCATTCAGTCCCCGTCCGGACTTGACCCGCGTGTAAACCAGGAGGCTTCCGAGGACCGCTGGAATTATGTCCTTGACGGCCTAGTAGGCATGGGCGATCTCACTCAGGAACAGCGCGATGGCATGGTCTTCCCGGAGACCCGCGATCCGGCCGAGTACTCCGCCTACACCGAAGCCCCAGGCGCTAATGGTCATATCAAGGACCAGGTCATTCGCGAGCTGGAAGAGGTAGGCATCACGGAAAACGAGGTGTCCACCGGTGGCCTGCGCATCACCACCACCATTGATATGAATGTGCAGAACAACACCATTCAGGCGGTAGATGATCAGATGGCTCCGTTGCAAAAGGATGCGCGGGCGGCCTCTGTAACCATCGACCCGAAGACCGGTGCGGTTCGCGGCTACTTTGGTGGCCACGATTCCAATGGTTGGGATTATGCAAACGCTCCACTGCAGACGGGCTCAACATTCAAGATCATGGCGCTAGCCGCCGCCCTGCAGCAGGGAATTGGTTTGGACACCAATTACTCTTCTGCCCCTTATCAGCTGCCAGGATCTGACTTGGTAAACAACGTGGGCAGCGGTTGCGGCGTGTGTAGCTTGCGCGAAGCTACCAAGCAGTCCTTGAATACTTCTTTCCTCCGCCTGCAGGCGGATCTCAAGCACGGTACGCAAGATACTGCGGACATGGCACACGCCCTTGGTGTGGCCAAGTCCCTGCCCGGAATTGATGAGACCCTGACCGAAAAGGGTAAGCAGCCATTCGAAGGTATCGTGCTGGGCCAGTACCAGTCCCGGCCGCTCGATATGGCTACTGCCATGTCCACCTTGGCAAACCAAGGTGTGTGGCATAACCCCCACTTTGTCCAGCGCGTAGAAAATGCCGCCGGTGACGTGCTTTATGAGCACCCAGATGATGGCGGGGAGCGCCGCGTATCTTCCAACGTGGCAAATAACGTCATCGAAGCCATGGAGCCGGTTGCTGCATGGTCCAATGGCGCACTTGCTGGTGGCCGTACCTCGGCTGCCAAGACCGGTACCACCCAGATGGGCGATACCGGCAATAACAAGGATGCCTGGATAGTGGGTGCTACTCCGCAGTTGGCTACCGCCGTGTGGGTAGGTACCGCGGATAATACGTCTGCCATCTTCGATCAGTACGGCGGCATCATGTACGGCGCGGGCGCGCCGACCAAAATTTGGAAGGCTGTCCTGGATAACTCCTTGGCGAACTCGGAGTTCCAGAACTTCCCAGCCGCTTATCCGATAGGATTTGGCAACACGGGTGCCGGAACCGCGGCACCAGCCTATGACCCAAGCTGGGATAGTGGAGCCGAAGATACGCAGTACTACGAGACCCCAGTTGAAGAAGCGGCTCCGGAAGAAGAGACCAAGCCGGCCCAGCCGGAAAAGAAGCCGGAGAGTCCGAAGCCGGCCCCGAGTCCGCAGCGCGGTAACAATGGCAACAACAACCAGCCACCGGCCCAGCCGGAAGCCCCGTCGTTGGATGACCTCCTTGGCCCCGATGGTGACTTGGCCGATCTCTTAGGGTAGGCGGCAGTGACAGCGAATCCGCAACAGCGCATTCCCGCTTCCGCAGAACCCATGGCCCGCGGGGTAATTGAATTCCTAGGCGGGCCGATGGGCCGTTTTGCAGGCGTGCGCCGCACCCAATGGTGGACCCCGCTGCGTGCCATCATCGCCGTAGGCTGGGTTTTCCTGGCCTGCGGATTCCTTTCCAAAGCCAATTGCGCCGGCGGTACCCGTGGCGAGGACGGCGTCATTAGCCTGAACTGGGCGGGCAACCGCCAATACACCTCTTTTTGCTATAACGACATCATCCCGCTGTACGGCGGCCGTGGCCTAGACGAGGGCGGCTTCCCCTATGCCTTTTCATGGCAGGAGGGCGACCTGACCCGCTACATGGAGTACCCAGTACTTGCAGGTCTATTCCAGGGATTGATGGGTTGGATCGCTCGCCATACATACCCACTGGTTGAATGGGCCGGCATACCGGAGGCTGGGTGGTACTTTGGCCTAACCGCCTTAGTTATGTCCTGCATCTGGGTTGGTGTGCTGTACATGGTCTACTTATTGGTGGGTAACCGTACTTGGGACACCATCTTGGTAGCGGCCAGCCCGCTTATCATCATCCATGCTTTTAGCAACTGGGATATTCCCTCCATCGCCTTTGCCGTGGGCGCGTTGCTGGCCGCCGCGCGCAAGCGCCCTGTGTTGGCCGGCGTTCTCATCGGTCTTGGTACGTCTTTTAAACTCTGGCCGCTCTACCTTTTGGGAGCATTCTTCGTCTTAGCAGCGCGCAACCACCGCTGGATGCAGTTTTTCCAGGCCGTACTCGGCACTGTTGGGGCTTGGATTGTGGTCAATGCGCCGGTGGCACTGAAATACCCGGAGGCATGGCGCGAATTTTTCCGCCTCAACCAAGAGCGCGGTGCGGAGTGGACCACCATCTACTCGGTGCTCAGCCGCAATACTGGGATTAGCTTTAGTCCAGAGTTTCTCAATACCTTCAGCCTGGTGGCGTTTTTGGCTCTATGCGCGGCGATTGCGGTTCTGGGTTTGCGCAGCTCGCGTACTCCGCGCATGGCAGAGTTGGTCTACCTCATCGTTGCAGCCTTTTTGTTGGTCAATAAGGTGTGGTCGCCTCAGTATTCGCTGTGGTTAGTAGTTCCAGCAGCCCTAGCGTTGCCGCGGTGGCGATTGGTCTTTAGCTGGGCGCTTGTTGACGCCCTAGTGTGGCCCCTACTTATGTGGCACATGCTGGGTACGGATAACAAGGGAATTCCGCACGAGCTTCTCGACGTCGCCATTATCGCCCGCGACGCCTTCATTATCACCATGGCCGTACTCATCATTCGTCAGATTTACGGCAAGACGGCGGATAAGGTGCGCGATGCACATGACGGTCGTGATCCATTGGCAGGAGCATTCGCATGATCATTACCTATATCGGGATGGCATCCATCTTTTTGGGTTTCCTCTGCGTCATGGGGGCTTTTTGGCTCTTTCACAACCGCGAGGATCGGCGGGGTCCAATCACTTTAGGGCTTTTGGCTATCCTTTTCTTGACCATCATTCCAGCGACGGCTGCTGTGTTCTTCGCCGCAACTACCACTGGTTAGATTTCTTTTCGCCGGTCACTTGCGGTACTGTAGTGGGGTTGCTTGACGCAACGTACCCTCCTGCTGCATCCGCAAAGGTGATGCAGCCGAAAACTACTAGACCATAGGAGGTGATGAGGTCCGTGCGTCACTACGAAGTCATGATCATTCTGGATCCTAATCAGGATGAGCGCACCGTAACCCCGTCCCTGGATAAGTTCCTCGAAATCGTCCGCCAGGAAGGCGGCAAGGTTGAGAACCTTGATGTATGGGGCAAGCGTCGTCTTGCATACCCCATCAACAAGAAGGAAGAGGGCATTTATGCCGTCGTCAACCTGGAGTGCGAGCACACTTCGGTTGCCGAGCTCGACCGCCGTCTGAACCTGAACGACACCATCCTGCGTACCAAGGTTCTGCGCACCGACAGCAAGTAGCGGATACTGGGATCAAGCACAATCCACGTAACCGATAAGGAGTAAAGACATGGCACAGGGAGATACCAATATTACGGTGGTGGGCAACATCGTTGCTGACCCCGAGCTACGCTTCACCCCGGCGGGTGCGGCTGTAGCAAACTTCCGCGTCGCCTCCACCCCTCGTCGCTATAACTCGCAGACGAACCAGTGGGAAGACGGCGAAGCTATGTTCCTGACCTGCAACGTATGGCGTCAGGCGGCGGAAAACGTCGCTGAGACCATGTCCAAGGGCATGCGCGTCATTGTTACCGGCCGCTTGAAGCAGCGTTCTTTCCAAACCCGTGAGGGCGATAACCGCACTGTTTTTGAGATTGATGTCGACGAAGTCGGTCCATCCTTGCGGTACGCCACCGCCCAGGTAAACCGCAATCCTCGTGAAGGCGGCAATAACTTTGGCGGCGGCGGCCAGCAGCGCTCGAATAACAATAACCAGGGCGGTTTTGGAGGCGGCCAGCAACAGCAGTCACAGCAGAGCCAAGCTCCTTCTGAAGATCCGTGGAACTCCGCACCACCTGCCGGTGGTTTCGGAGGCGCTGATTCTGAACCTCCGTTCTAAGTCTGTCACCCGCAACTATTCAACTAACTCAATTGAAAGGCAGGGATCATGAAGCTGATCCTCACCGCTGCCGTTGAGAACCTCGGCGCCGCTGGCGAAATTGTTGAGGTTAAGGACGGCTACGGACGTAACTACCTGCTTCCTCGCGGCCTGGCCATCGTGGCTACCCGCGGTGCAGAGAAGCAGATTGAGGGCATCAAGCGTGCCCAGGAAGCTCGCGAGATTCGCGACCTGGATCACGCACGTGAGGTCCGCAACCAGCTCGAGCAGCTGACGGATGTCAAGGTAGAGGTCAAGACCTCCGAATCCGGTAAGCTCTTCGGTTCCGTTCAAGCAGAAGACATTGTCAACGCCGTCTCCAAGGCCGGTGGCCCCAAGCTGGATAAGCGCATCGTTGTGCTTCCTAAGGGCCTGGTCAAGAAGACCGGCAACTACCAGGTCGAGCTGAAGCTGCACGCTGATGTTATCGGCAAGGTGAACTTCTCGGTCGTTGCTGCCTAACTAGGCGCACGACGGTCCATATAGACCCAAAGACAACAGCAACGCTTTAGGCCTCAAGTTCCTGCTATGTGAGGTGGCAGGTTCTTGAGGCCTTTAGCGCGTTTTTACCGGGTTGTGGATAACTGTGGACTTTTGTGGATAACTGACTCCCCAGTTTACTTTCCGTTAAAGCGTACGGCGCATTCTTAACCCGCAGGTCAGAGCTTCTATCCACGGATCTGTGCTTATTTTCACACTCTTAAAAACCGCCCCTGAACTGGGGATTTCATTTTTGCTGGTCAAGTCCTTTTTGAGTTATCCACAACCTTGTGCAGGGCAAATATGAGTAGGGGTCCTCTCGACCTGCGGTTTCCACAACGGCCTGTGGATAACTACGAAAGTTATGCCCAGGGGGTGGCTTTGGAGTTCTAGGCTAGACTGAGATTCCGATACGCTCGGTCGCTCGAATAGCTTCAAGGGGGAAGACATGACCAACGCCAGCTTTGATGATGAACACTTACCGCCGGAGCCGCCCCCTGAGGATGGCCCAGCGCCCCGCCGCCGTTTTCAGCAGGAAGAACCAAAGCGCTATGGCGAGTTCCGCCAACCCCCGGCGGACCGAGAAGCAGAACAGGGCGTACTTGGCGCTATGCTGCTCAGTCCTCATACAGTGATGGAAGTCATCGAGGAGTTGGAACCAGAAGACTTCTATTACCCAGCTCATGCATTGATTTACCGTTCCATGCTGGATCTGTATTCAGAGGGCAAAGATGTCGATGCGGTGATCTTGTCCTCTCAACTGGATCGCTATAACAATCTCGAGCGCGTCGGTGGAGCACCGTATCTGCACACGCTGTTGGCTACGGTCCCAACGGCGGCAAACGCTCGCTACTACGCAGAAATTGTGGCTGAAAAGGCCGTGTTGCGCAGGCTCGTTGATGCCGGCACGCGCGTAGTACAGCTAGGTTTTTCTGGCACCGAAGACGCCGAAATTGAATCCGTCTTGGACCGCGCGCAACAAGAAGTCTTTGCCGTTGCGCAGCGTAAGACGGCAGAAGATTATCGAGTCTTGGGTGATCTTATCGATCCCACTATCGATGAGCTAGCCGCGCTACAGCAGGCGGGCGGCGTAGAGCTGGGCGTGCCAACTGGGTTCATTGATCTAGATAAGCTGACTAACGGTTTGCATGCAGGGCAAATGGTCATCGTCGCCGCTCGCCCTGGTGTGGGTAAATCCACACTGGCTATGGACTTTATGCGTGCCTGTTCTTTGCAGCACGGTAAGTCTTCGGTCATTTTCTCTCTCGAGATGTCAGCTTCAGAGATTGTTATGCGTCTACTCTCGGCGGAATCAGAGGTGAAGTTGGCCGATATGCGCGGTGGACGTGTATCCACTGAGGACTGGGCGAAGATAGATGAGACCCTCAACCGGGTTCAAGATGCGCCGCTGTTTATTGATGATTCTCCGAACCTCACCATGATGGAGATCCGCTCCAAGGCTCGCCGCCTAAAGCAGCAGCACGGGCTGGATCTCATTGTTTTGGACTATCTACAGCTGATGTCTTCGGGAAAAAAGGTCGAGTCCCGCCAGCAAGAGGTTTCCGAGTTCTCGCGTCAGCTTAAGCTCTTGGCCAAAGAGCTAGAGGTTCCCCTCATCGCTATCTCGCAGCTCAACCGTGGTCCAGAGGCTCGTACCGACAAGAAACCACAGCTTGCTGATCTTCGTGAATCCGGTTCTCTGGAGCAGGACGCCGATATGGTTATGCTACTGTACCGTCCCGACTCCCAGGATCGCGATAATGAGCGCGCCGGCGAGGCGGACATTATCCTAGCTAAGCACCGCGGTGGTCCGATTGACACCGTCCAAGTGGCGCACCAGCTGCACTACTCCAAGTTCGTCAATATGGCGCACGGATAAATTACAGGTCCACCACCGCGTTGGGATCGCCCAATCGTGGGCCGAGTATGACCAATAACAAGAAAACCGCAGCTGCGGCAAGGGCTAACCAGCGCCACACAGGGAAAAGACGTTCGCCGCACAGGCGTGCCAATACAGCACCGATGAGTGCGCCCACGGTGTTAAATATGAGGTCATCAATATCCGTTCGTCCCAGCGCAAACGCATATTGGCACACCTCCAGCACTAGGCTCAGGCCAAATCCCCACGCCGCAGTAGTTTTAATGGAACGGCACAGACTAAACACCAGCATTCCAAACGGGATAAAGAAGGCTGTGTTTCCCGCGTACTCAAATAGCGGACCAAACCAGCTGCCGCCGGAGAATTCATCCAGGGGCACCCAGCGCAGTTCTCGGGCACGCTGATTTTCAGGTTTCCACAAATAGCCGATTTGGTAGAAAGGCTTGAGCGTGGTCAATGCGACCATAACGGCCGTCCACGCGGCGAGGGAGAGCCTACTGAGCAAGCGCTATTCCTTTCTGCTCGGGCAGACTGAAGGCAGCGGCAGCCGCAATGGCAAACGCTGCGGCGAATACAACAAATAACCAGGCCGTCCCACCCGCAGCAAGCAGTGGCGGGACAATAAGTGGCGCCGCAATGGATGCTAGCCTACCGAAGCCTGCTGCCGCTCCCGTACCACGCCCTCGCAGTGAAGTGGGATACAACTCCGGACCGATGGCATAGAGGGCTCCCCAGGCGCCGAGGTTGAAGAAGGAGAGCAGACAACCAGCCAGGATGATCAATGCTTCCGTAGCTGCTGCTCCATATAGGCCGGCCGCTGCTGCCGAGCCGAGCAGGAATACCGCGAGGGTTACCCGCCTGCCCCAGAGCTCGATGAGCCAAGCTGCCGCCGCGTAGCCAGGAAGTTGGGCAAGGGTGATGATGAGGGTAAAACTAAACGATTTCACTAGGGAGAAACCGTCGGCTACTAGCAGAGAAGGAATCCAGATGAAGGCGCCATAGTAGGAGAGGTTTACACAGAACCAAATGGTCCACAACGCTGCGGTCCGCCTTCGTAGCTGCGGACTCCAGATAGACGCTGCGGGGGAAGGTGTGGGGTCTGGGAGGGCATCGTCCAGCGGCCGGTCTTCTGCCGCGGCTTCGAAACTGGCAACGATAGCTTCGGCTTCATCATGGCGGCCCTTGGATTCAAGAAAGCGCACAGATTCTGGTAGACCGCGGCGCACATAGATTGAATACGCGGCTGGCAGCATGCCAAGGGCCAGGGCCCAGCGCCAACCGGATTCACCTGTGCTCACCACGAAAGTGCCGATGATGGCCGCAAGGATCCATCCCAATGCCCAGAATGCCTCGAGAATGACTACCATCCTTCCGCGGACCCGCCGAGGCGCGAATTCGGATATGAGCGTGGAGGCAACTGGTAGCTCGGCTCCGAGGCCCAACCCAACGATGAATCGGAAGAAGATGAGAACCGCAAGTCCCCCAGCTAGCGCGGATGCCCCTGTTGCCAAGCCGTAGATAAGCAAGGTGAGAGAAAAGACATTGCGGCGGCCGAATTTATCTGCCAGCAATCCGCCAAAGGTTGCACCGAGCGCCATGCCAAGGAAGCCTGCTGAGGCTAACCAAGAGGTCTGGCTAGGACCTAGATCCCAGTGAACGGCAAGGGCGGCCATGATGAACGAGATTAGCCCTACATCCATGGCATCAAGCGCCCATCCAAGGCCGGAACCTAGGAGTAGGCGCTTGTGCTTAGAGGTGACGGGAAGGCGATCGAGACGTTCGGTGCGGCTGAGCATGCGATAATACTATCGCTGAACAGAGAAACCTTTCAGGCGTAGTGAGTTGGTAACTACAAAAACCGAGCTCAGCGCCATGGCAAGGCCGGCCAGTAGGGGGTTGAGCCAGCCCAGCGCGGCCACGGGAATGAGTACGACGTTATAGGCGAAGGCCCAGAAAAGGTTGCCTTTGATAATTGCCAGCGTGCGGCGCGAGAGCCGAATAGCATCAGCGGCGCAACGCAGATCGCCATTCATCAGGGTGATATCGGAGGCTTCAATTGCCACTTCGGTACCCGCGCCCATGGCGAGGCCAAGGTCCGCTTGGGCAAGCGCGGCGGCGTCGTTAATGCCGTCGCCTACCATCGCCACGGTATGCCCGGAGTTCTGCAGTTCTTTGATGCTATTTACTTTGTCTTCCGGGAGGACTTCGGCGCTGACGTGATCGATTCCAACTTCGGCGGCCACGGCGCGCGCGGCCCCAGCGTTATCGCCTGTCAGCAGGTAAGGGGTGAGCCCCAGCTCCTTCATTTGGGCCACAGCGGCCGCCGAGCTGGGCTTGATAGTATCGCGGACCTCAATGATTCCGGCAGGTTGGCCGTCCACGGAGACAACCACCGGCGTGGCACCAGAATCTTGTGCCTCGCGGAACGGTGCTTCTAAGTCACCCAAGGGGCCTTGCGGCTTGCCGACGCCCACCCGGACCCCCTCCACAGTTCCTTCCACGCCGCCTGAAACTACAGCAAAATCAGTAGCTGGTTCCACCGTGCTTTCTCGGGCGATAGCGCGAGCGATGGGGTGCTCGGAATTGTGCTCCACGGCCGCGGCCAGTTCGAGCACGTCACCATGGACGGCGGTGACAGACATCTCTCCGGCCGTGACCGTGCCGGTTTTGTCCATGACGATGGTGTCGACTTGCCGGGTAGATTCCAGGATCTCAGGGCCCTTAATGACAAGCCCGAGCTGTGCCCCGCGGCCGGTGCCGACGAGGATGGCGGTAGGCGTCGCCAAGCCCATAGCGCATGGGCAGGCCACAATGAGGACGGAGACGGCGGCAATGAAGGCTGGCGCCACCCCGCCGAAGAAGAGATGAACAATCAGCGTAAGTGCAGCCACCGCAATTACTACAGGGACAAAGACTTGTGCGATGCGATCTACGAGGCGTTGCACTGGAGCTTTGGATGTTTGTGCATCCGTGACCAACTGGGCCATCTGGGAGAGAACAGTGTCCTCACCAACCTTGGTTGCGCGCACCTCAATGCGGCCCGAAGCGTTGATGGTCGCACCAGTGACCGCATCTCCAGTACTTACCTCAACAGGGACTGGCTCGCCGGTAATCATGGAAGTATCGACGGCCGAGCTGCCCGCCACCACGATGCCATCGGTGGCGATCTTCTCACCTGGGCGGACTACAAAGACATCGCCTACCTGCAGCTCTGCTATGGGCACGCGGTGTTCGCCCTCTGCGTCTAGAACCGAGGCTTCCTTTGCTCCCAAGGAGAGCAACTCGTGCAACGCTTCTGAAGATTGGCCCTTTGCTCGCGCCTCGAACCAGCGGCCGAGCAGTAGGAACGTAATCACCATGCCCACGGACTCAAAATAGATATGATCCATATGCGCTGCATTCGCATCTAGGGTCATATGCATCTTCATGCCCGGCTCGCCCGCGTTACCGACAAAGAGCGCCCACAGCGACCAAAAGTAGGCCGCTGAGGTTCCCATGGTGATTAGGGTGTCCATGGTGAAAGAACCGTGTTTGAGGTTTGTCCACGTTGCTGTGTGGAAAGGCGCGCCGCCGAAGACGAAAACGATGGTGGCTACGATGGCACAGGCCCATTGCCAATTCTGAAATTGCAACGCCGGCCACATCGACACCACCATGAGCGGTAGCGATAGTGCGCCGGAGATGATGGTTCGCCGCAGTAGCTCGCCGCCACCGTTGGTCTCGGTGCGTGGCTCTTCCTTTTCATCTCCAGCCATGTCATAGGCACCGTATCCTGCGCCTTCGACTACCGAGATGAGCTCCTGCGGGCTTACCGTCTCAGCGTCATAATCGATGGCCGCCGCCTCGGTGGCGAAGTTGACGCTGGCGCTTACTCCCTCGAGTTTGTTGAGCTTGCGCTCAACGCGGGAGGAGCAAGAGGTGCACGTCATGCCCCTGACGCCAAGATCCAGGTGGGACATAGTCTCGCCTACTTCAGTGTGTAGCCGGCTTCTGCTACGGCGGCCGCTACTTGCTCGTCGGTGAAATCGGTTCCGGTAACCGTAACGGCGCCGGTGGTGTGGTCAGCAGTGACTTCACTAACGCCGGAAATCTCGCCAACTTCTTCCTTTACCGACATTTCGCAATGTCCGCAGGTCATGCCCTCTACGGTGTAGTTCTTGGTGCTCATGATGTTCCTTCCTATGGATTGATTTCCCTGCCAAGTTTATACCCCCATGGGGTATATGACAAGGTTTATTCAGGTACGTTGGGGAATAAAGCGAAACACAAAGGAGTTAGAACGATTATGGCTACTATCGATGTCACCGAAGAAAACTTTGAAGAAACCGTCACCGGCGAGGGCATCACGCTTGTAGATGCGTGGGCCGATTGGTGCGGTCCTTGCAAGCGCTTTGCGCCGGTTTTTGAAAAGGCTTCCGAAGAGCACACGGATGCCACCTTTGCCAAGCTCGACACCGAAGCAAATCAGGGCTTGGCATCCGCGTTGGAGATTCAGTCCATTCCTACGTTGATGATCTTCCGCGATGGCATCCTTGTTTTCCGTGAAGCTGGAGCTTTGCCCCCCGCGGCCTTGGAGGACCTGTTGAAGCAGGTGAAGGACCTCGACATGGAAGAGGTTCGCCGCCAGGTAGAAGAGCAGAATGCGCAGGGTTAATCCCACCAACTTCCTCGGCGCTTTCTGGTGAGTATCGCTAAACTCGCTAGAAAGCGTCTTTTTTTATGACCAAAGGAGAAGATAATGGCTAATCCCTTCAGCAAGGGCTGGAAGTACATGATGAGTTCCTTCGATCAGAAGATTGATGAGAACGCTGACCCCAAGGTGCAGATCCAGCAGGCCGTTCAGGCCGCGAAGGAGCAGCACCAGCAGATCTCTGATCACGCCTCAGAAATCATCGGGCATAAGTCCCAGCTGGAGATGCAGATGAACCGCCTGGTCAAGTCCCAGCAGGATTACCAGTCTCAAACTCAGCGTGCGCTTGAGCTGGCGGATGCGGCAGAAGATCCGCAAAAGGTCTCCGAGTACAATCAGGCTGCCGAAGTTGTTGCGTCCCAGCTGGTTGCAGTGGAGCAGGAGCTAGAAGACGTCAAACAGCAATACGCCGCCGCGGAGCAGGCTGCCGCGCAGGCCAAGAGCCAGCAGCAGCAGTCTGAGGCGCGCTTGAAGGAACAACTAGCGCAGGTTAGCCAGCTGGAGGCTCAGGCGGACCAGGCGGCTATGCAAGAAAAGAACGCCCAGGCTATTGATTCCATGAATCAGCTCAACCCGGACGATTCCGTACCTACTCTTGATTCCGTGCGTGCCAAGATTGAAAAGCGCTACGCCGATGCCCTTGGTGCCCAAGAATTGCAGCACGCCACCGGTGGCGATCGCATTAATGAGATCCAAGCCGCCGGCAATGACATGAAGGCGACTGCGCGCCTCGATGCCATCCGCGCGGATCTTAAAAAGAAGAAAGAGCTCGAATCTGGCGATTAATTTTGCCGGCGAACGTTAATCAGAACTCCACGAATACCTGAGTGGAATCCATCGCGCAGGTTCACGCGCTGGGTTTCGGTCAGGGTGTATTCGTGTAGGGTTTCGCAGGCAAACTGCAATAGTGGGCGATCGATCTCCGGGGGAAGCCCGCCGCCAGAAAGCAGATGTGCCTGATCGCGCTGCTCGGTGCTAGCAGCGTTATCAAACCACCACGAGGCGTATTGTTGGCCCACATCGAAGGGCGACTGGAAACCGGCCGAGCTCCAAACTTCCTCCGGTAGCGGAACATATTTGGACCGCAGCTTGCGGCGGGGCGCCATCATTGAAGGCTTCGGTGCCGGCTTTTCCTCCGGAGAGCCATCCGCGGAAGGAGAATCTTCCGTGGACTCTGCCTTTGGTGGCGCTGGCTTTGGAGTCGGTGCCGGGGTGGGTTTCTCGTTGGCGCCGAAGGCGGCCTCAACTTCTGAAGGCTCGCCGCATTCATCCGGTTCCGGCATTTCCTCGTCATCTTGGGGCGTATTTTCGCGCACCACTGGCGGAAGTGGTCCCTCAAGAACCTGCAGTTCCATGGAATCTGCAAAGTCTTCGCGCGGATCCAAAATGGTGGTGGAATCGCAGGCATGGCGCAGTGCGGAGGACATGGAGTCCCAGCCAAACCCATAAAGATGGACGCGGATGCCGTTATCCACGGCCGCTTGAGCGCCGGGAATCATGTCCGCATCGCCACTGACGAGCACAAAGTCAGTGAATTGGCCCTTCATGGCGGCGATGACCATGTCTGCCACGAGGCGGGTATCTACGGCCTTTTGGGTGCGGCGCTCGCCCCATTCGATGAGCTGACCGGTGCGCAGCTGGACCCCTTCGCACGTGCGCAGGGCTCGCTGATAACGGTGTGGGCCGGTATCTGGGATTCCGTCATACCAATACTGGCGTTGAATTGGGGTTCCCAGTTGGTTTTCGATCATCCCACCCATGGTGCTGACTACCTCGGGTAGATCGATCTCTAGCTGTGCGCGGGCCCCCGTTTCCCACGAATTATAAAAGCTTGCAAGCAAGTATGAGGTATCGACAAAGACAAGTGTGCGTTCAAGCATGGCTCCTAAGTTCCGTTCTAATTGTGCTAAATAAAATTCTTTGTGGTTTCCAGTGTGCCCCATTAGTCACAAAACGTCGATAACCTTGGGCAAATTCCCAGCGCAGTGGCAGCAAAAAGTTTTCTCGTTGGAAGTATTGCAAGGGTAGGGTGTTGCCGATATGGTTAGTTACACAACTAACTAACCAACGAACCGAGAATTGATGGATAATTCCACGCAGCCACTTTTCCGCCAGATTGCCACCTTGGTGGAAGATGCCATCGTGGACGGAAGCCTTGCAGAGGGGGATAGGGCTCCTTCCACTAATGAGCTCGCTGATTTTCACAACATCAACCCGGCTACCGCCCGGAAGGGGATAAACCTACTTGTGGATATCGGGGTGCTGGATAAACGCCGTGGCATCGGCATGTTTGTGGCGGAAGGAGCACTGGCAACGATTCGTAAGCGTCGCCGGGCCGACTTCGCGGCGGAGTATATGGCACCGCTTGTCGACGAAGCTGTTCGCCTGGGCTACAACCGCGCCCAGCTCCATGACCTATTTGATCGCGTTGCAGAAAGCCGAGGAATGTACTCATGATTACAACACGAGAATTCACTTTTGCTGATGGCCTCACACACGGCTTAGTCGGCCCCAACGGCATAGGCAAAACCACGCTCCTGCGCAAGATTGCCGGCCAAATCCAATCAGGCGGTATCACGGTCTTTGGAGAGAAGCCCTTTGATAAGCAATCGGTTCTCAACCGGGTTATTTTGATGGGGATTGATAACCCGCTGCCGGATTCCTGGGGCATCGGAAAGCTGGGTGTCATAGGAAAGGCACGCTGGCCGCGCTGGAACGATGACCGGTTTAATGAGCTGCTGGTTCGCTTCGACGTGCCGGCCAAGGCTTATTCTTCCCTGTCCCGCGGGCAAAAGTCTACGGTGGGATTTATCTTCGCCGTTGCTTCTGGCTGCGAGGTCATGCTTCTCGACGAGCCCTATCTGGGCCTCGATACTCAGCGCCGGGAGCTTTTCTATCAGGTGCTGCGCGAGGAGCACGGCCGCACAATTGTCATCTCTACCCATCACCTCAATGAGGTAGCAGGTCTCCTCGACACCGTTTCGCTGATGGGGGATAACCCAATTTCCGGTCCTATCGATGACTTCATCGAGGGAATTCTTGAGCTCACCGGCCCATCGGAGGCTCTCAATGCAGCGGTCACAGAGCTCGACCTCCGCGTACTCAGTAGGGAAACCGCAGGCTTGGGGGACCGCGTGCTTATCGACGCCCGCTCTACCGCCACCGACCCCATCTTCCGTACGGCCCAGGACTACGGTCTGCGCGTCACTGAGGTCTCCTTGGAGCGCGCAGTTCTGGCATTGGAGGAGAAAGCATGAAACTCCTGTGGTACCTAGGCGATTGGTGGCTCTGGGCCATTTTTCTTATCGCCCTGTTAGTCATGCCGCTCATGGCGGAGGAAGACAAGTTCATACTTGCCTTTATTGCTTCCTTAAGTCTAATTACGACGCAATCTCCAGACTTCAAGAAGTATCAGGCGATAGGACTTGGTTCGAAGATATGGAACGGACACCGTCGGATCCTCGTGGCTTTATGGACATTAGCCGCGGTTCTCGGTGCGCTTACCGTGCAAAAATGGTGGGCGATACCCGTCTATGTCGCCGTGGCTGTGTGGACGGTGTACCGCGGATCTACCCCTCGACGGAGCGGGTTCACCGCTACTGGTACCGAATCATTGAGCGGTTTTGGTTTGTTTCCGGGCACCTTGGCCGGGCAAGCGATCTACCGTCCACAGGTCAAGGCATGGGGTGCAGCGTGTCTGGCGCAAGCAATCGGGTTTGTCCTTAGCCGGTATAAGGAGGACATCCCGTTGCTTGGTTTCCTTGGCATCTTCATATGGACACTTTCAATTGTGATGCTCTTCGCAGCTTTCCACAGCTTGCGAGTATCTCTGCGCGAATACACGGTGCTTGGTGGAAGTCGTGCTGTTTGGTCCCGGCATACTGCCGTGCTCGGCCTGACACCTGTCCTAGTCGCGACCACCTCCAGCGCAGTACTGGCAAACGACGGTGAACTTGTAGCGGACATCGTGCTGCTTAGTGCCACCTGCGCCCCTATAGTGGTCAGTCTGGAATTTCTGGGAAAGAAGAACTGGCACTTATTCGCTCTCTACCTGGTCCTCATTGCTGGGATGGCACTTCTGCGCACTCTGGTGCCGGTCTCCGCGGTTGCCCAGCTCTTCTTGGCGGTGGCTTTCTATACAGTCTGGGCTTTGATGCTGCCCGCGTACATTCGCCGAGCAAATGCTCACCGTGGCGGAATGAGCGCTTGGATGGGCATAGATTAAACCGTTCAAAAAAGGGTTGGCCTGGGGATTTGTGTTTGTTTGAGTCGCTGTGTAACTTTATGTGAGTCAGCGCGACCGACAGCGCCCCACAGGGACGGTAAAGTTTCTGGGTGAAGTGGCGATAGGAAAACAGGCCCTGACAGTACAAAAATTCTTTTTGCTCGCAATGGGCTGCATGCGAAAGTGTGTGGTTGTTGTGTGGTGATGATGTTTGAGAACTCAATAGTGTGCCAATGTACTTTTTATTTTTTGTGTGCATGGTTGTGTGTTGATTGGTTTGTCTGCCAGTGAGCCTTTAGGTGGTTTGCTGGTTGGTGTGTGCCGGTTGGGTATGTGAAGCGCGTACTCATTTGAATGCTGTTTGGTGTTTCGGCTGCATTGAGATGGATTGGTTGGCATGTGATTGTGTTCAACTTTTTTGGTTTCCTTATTTTTGACCCCGTCGGGTTGAGGGAACTGTATTTTTCTTTGTAGTAATTTTTTTGGACGCCAGCACAGGCTTTTGTGGTTTGTGGTGGTTTGTTCTTTTGTTGGGTTTCGGGCTTTTCACGGCCTGTTTCGGATTTTTGTTCTGAAATTTTTTTGTGGAGAGTTTGATCCTGGCTCAGGACGAACGCTGGCGGCGTGCTTAACACATGCAAGTCGAACGGAAAGGCCCTGCTTGCAGGGTACTCGAGTGGCGAACGGGTGAGTAACACGTGGGTGATCTGCCCTGCACTTCGGGATAAGCCTGGGAAACTGGGTCTAATACCGGATAGGAACCATTTTTAGTGTGATGGTTGGAAAGTTTTTTCGGTGTAGGATGAGCTCGCGGCCTATCAGCTTGTTGGTGGGGTAATGGCCTACCAAGGCGGCGACGGGTAGCCGGCCTGAGAGGGTGGACGGCCACATTGGGACTGAGATACGGCCCAGACTCCTACGGGAGGCAGCAGTGGGGAATATTGCACAATGGGCGCAAGCCTGATGCAGCGACGCCGCGTGGGGGATGACGGCCTTCGGGTTGTAAACTCCTTTCGCTAGGGACGAAGCTTTTGTGACGGTACCTAGATAAGAAGCACCGGCTAACTACGTGCCAGCAGCCGCGGTAATACGTAGGGTGCGAGCGTTGTCCGGAATTACTGGGCGTAAAGGGCTCGTAGGTGGTTTGTCGCGTCGTCTGTGAAATTCCGGGGCTTAACTCCGGGCGTGCAGGCGATACGGGCATAACTTGAGTACTGTAGGGGTAACTGGAATTCCTGGTGTAGCGGTGAAATGCGCAGATATCAGGAGGAACACCGATGGCGAAGGCAGGTTACTGGGCAGTTACTGACGCTGAGGAGCGAAAGCATGGGTAGCGAACAGGATTAGATACCCTGGTAGTCCATGCCGTAAACGGTGGGCGCTAGGTGTGAGGGTCTTTTCACGACTTTCGTGCCGTAGCTAACGCATTAAGCGCCCCGCCTGGGGAGTACGGCCGCAAGGCTAAAACTCAAAGGAATTGACGGGGGCCCGCACAAGCGGCGGAGCATGTGGATTAATTCGATGCAACGCGAAGAACCTTACCTGGGCTTGACATACACCGGATCGGGCTAGAGATAGTCTTTCCCTTTGTGGCTGGTGTACAGGTGGTGCATGGTTGTCGTCAGCTCGTGTCGTGAGATGTTGGGTTAAGTCCCGCAACGAGCGCAACCCTTGTCTTATGTTGCCAGCATTTGGTTGGGGACTCATGAGAGACTGCCGGGGTCAACTCGGAGGAAGGTGGGGATGACGTCAAATCATCATGCCCCTTATGTCCAGGGCTTCACACATGCTACAATGGTCGGTACAATGCGCAGCGACACTGTGAGGTGGAGCGAATCGCTGAAAGCCGGCCTTAGTTCGGATTGGGGTCTGCAACTCGACCCCATGAAGTCGGAGTCGCTAGTAATCGCAGATCAGCAATGCTGCGGTGAATACGTTCCCGGGCCTTGTACACACCGCCCGTCACGTCATGAAAGTTGGTAACACCCGAAGCCGGTGGCCCAAACTTGTTAGGGAGCCGTCGAAGGTGGGATCGGCGATTGGGACGAAGTCGTAACAAGGTACCCGTACCGGAAGGTGCGGGTGGATCACCTCCTTTCTAAGGAGCTTTATTTGTGGGCACAGTTGTGCTTTTCCTGCCACGGTTTATGGTGGGTGGTTGGTTGAGTGTGCGAGTGTCATGCTGCCAACGTTGTTTGTTGAAATCCGGGTGAATCACGCACCTTTAAGGCAAGTCAAGTGTTTGAATGGCGCTTTGTGACACACAAGCCGTGCACAGTTGTAAAAAATAGGTTGTTTGTATGTTGGTGCATTGTTGGGTGTCTGGGGCATTATTCCCCTTTTTTTGTGCCTGACCATTTGTCGTGCTGACACGGTTTGTGTTGGCCGGGTGTGGTTGGGGTGTTGTGTGAGAACTGTATAGTGGACGCGAGCATTAAACATGCATGGATGGGCTGCTTTTGTGGTTTGTTTGTGTGTGTTTGTGTGATTTCTTTTTTCTTTAGTTAATTTTTTGTCAAGTTCACTTGTGTGGCCACTGCATGTTTGTGTGTGGTGGTTTGTGTGTTCGTTATTAAGGGCGCATGGTGGATGCCTTGGCATGCTGAGCCGATGAAGGACGTGAAAGGCTGCGTTAAGCCTCGGGGAGTTGTCAATTAAGCGTTGATCCGAGGATGTCCGAATGGGGAAACCTGGCCCTGGTTATGTGGGGTTACCCTTCAGTGAATTCATAGCTGTTGTGGGGGTTGACGCGGGGAAGTGAAACATCTCAGTACCCGTAGGAGGAGAAAATAATAATGATTCTGCTAGTAGTGGCGAACGAACGTGGATGAGGCTAAACCGTGTGCATGTGATACCTGGTAGGGGTTGTGTGTGCGGTGTTGTGGGCCCCAATGGGCGGTGACTACCATCATCGTGCTTGTGTGTTGTTGTTAGGTGAAGTGGTTTGGAATGGCCTGCCGGAGAAGGTGAGAGTCCTGTAGTTGAAGACAATGGCATGTGGGTTGTTGGGTTGCCCGAGTAGCAGCGGGCTCGTGGAATCTGCTGTGAATCTGCCGGGACCACCCGGTAAGCCTAAATACTCAGTGTGACCGATAGTGTATTAAGTACCGTGAGGGAATGGTGAAAAGTACCCCGGGAGGGGAGTGAAATAGTTCCTGAAACCATGTGCTTACAATCCGTCAGAGCACCTTTTTGTGTGTGATGGCGTGCCTTTTGAAGAATGAGCCTGCGAGTCAGCGGCATGTCGCGAGGTTAACCCGTGTGGGGTAGCCGTAGGGAAACCGAATCCTAATGGGGTGTTTGAGTGGCATGTCCTGGACCCGAAGCGGGGTGATCTACCCATGGCCAGTGTGAAGCAGCTGTAAGAGGTTGTGGAGGCGCGAACCCACGTAGGTTGAAAACTGCGGGGATGAGCTGTGGGTAGGGGTGAAAGGCCAATCAAACTCCGTGATAGCTGGTTCTCCCCGAAATGCATTTAGGTGCAGCGTCGTATTATAGCTTGGTGGAGGTAGAGCGACTGGTTGGTTGAGCGGGACTACAATCTTAGCAATGTCAGCCAAACTCCGAATGCCGCTAATTGTGTTGTACGGCAGTGAGACTGTGGGGGATAAGCTTCATAGTCGAGAGGGAAACAGCCCAGATCGCCGGTTAAGGCCCCTAAGGGTGTACTAAGTGGAAAAGGATGTGGGATCGCGAAGACAGCCAGGAGGTTGGCTTAGAAGCAGCCATCCTTGAAAGAGTGCGTAATAGCTCACTGGTCGAGTGGTTCTGCGCCGACAATTTAGTGGGGCTCAAGTACACCGCCGAAGCCGCGGCAAACATTTTGTTTGGGTAGGGGAGCGTCGTGCATGGGTGGAAGCGTTACCGTAAGGAGGCGTGGACTGTGTGCGAGTGAGAATGCAGGCATGAGTAACGAATTGATAGGTGAGAATCCTATCCGCCGGATGACTAAGGGTTCCTGGGTCAAGTTCGTCTTCCCAGGGTGAGTCGGGACCTAAGGCGAGGCCGACAGGCGTAGTCGATGGATAACCAGTTGATATTCTGGTACCCGTACATGCGCGCCCATGATAAAGCACTGATACTAACCACCGCGGATGCACTGCTAGTCTTCTTTGAAGATTGGTGGTGTTGATGTCGTGGGGCCTGATGTGTGGTTCAAGTGATGGGGTGACGCAGTGAGGTAGCCACGCCACTTACTGGATTGGTGGTGTAAGCGTGCAGGCCGTGTGGTAGGTAAATCCGCCACATGTTTGGTTGAGACGTGATGCGTAGACCCAATGGGGTTGATGGTGGTGATCCTGTACTGTCGAGAAAAGCCTCTAGCGATGTGTGTGTATGGCCCGTACCCTAAACCGACACAGGTAGTCAGGTTGAAAATACTAAGGCGTTCGGGTGAACTGTGGTTAAGGAATTCGGCAAAATGCCCCCGTAACTTCGGGAGAAGGGGGGCCTCACGACGTGAAGGCCCATGCGGCTGGAAGCGTTGTGGGGTCGCAGAGAATAGAGGGAAGCGACTGTTTATCAAAAACACAGGTCCATGCGAAGACGTGAAGTTGATGTATATGGACTGACGCCTGCCCGGTGCTGGAAGGTTAAGAGGACCGGTTAGTAGTCTTTGACTGCGAAGCTGAGAATTTAAGCCCCAGTAAACGGCGGTGGTAACTATAACCATCCTAAGGTAGCGAAATTCCTTGTCGGGTAAGTTCCGACCTGCACGAATGGCGTAACGACTTCTCTGCTGTCTCAACCACAGGCCCGGTGAAATTGCACTACGAGTAAAGATGCTCGTTACGCGCGGCAGGACGAAAAGACCCCGGGACCTTCACTATAGCTTGGTATTGGTGTTTGGTTCGGTTTGTGTAGGATAGGTGGGAGACAAAGAAGCTACCACGCTAGTGGTGGTGGAGTCGTTGTTGAAATACCACTCTGATCGAATTGAGCATCTAACCTTGGCCCATGATCTGGGTTGGGGACAGTGCCTGGTGGGTAGTTTAACTGGGGCGGTTGCCTCCCAAAATGTAACGGAGGCGCCCAAAGGTTCCCTCAGCCTGGTTGGCAATCAGGTGGTGAGTGTAAGTGCACAAGGGAGCTTGACTGTGAGACAGACATGTCGAGCAGGGACGAAAGTCGGGACTAGTGATCCGGCACCTACTTGTGGATGTGGTGTCGCTCAACGGATAAAAGGTACCCCGGGGATAACAGGCTGATCTTCCCCAAGAGTTCATATCGACGGGATGGTTTGGCACCTCGATGTCGGCTCGTCGCATCCTGGGGCTGGAGTAGGTCCCAAGGGTTGGGCTGTTCGCCCATTAAAGCGGCACGCGAGCTGGGTTCAGAACGTCGTGAGACAGTTCGGTCTCTATCCGCCGCGCGCGTTGAAACTTGAAGAAAGCTGTCCCTAGTACGAGAGGACCGGGACGGACGTACCTCTAGTGTGCCAGTTATCCCGCCAGGGGTATCGCTGGTTGGCTACGTACGGAAGGGATAACCGCTGAAAGCATCTAAGCGGGAAGCCTGTTTTAAGATGAGGTTTCGTTAAGGTCCCCTAAAGACGATAGGGTAGATAGGCCAGACCTGGACGCACTGCAAAGTGTGAAGGCTACTGGTACTAATTGACCACAACAAACACCAACACACTGGTGTAACTCAACAAAAACAACAAAAAGAAAAAACAAAAAAGTCACTGTCGTGACCGCGTCCACTATGCAGTATCTGACACAACACCCAGACACCCATGAAGAGGGAAACAATGTTCTGAAGGTTTGTCGGTGGTCAATAGCTGCAGGGAAACGCCCGGTCCCATTCCGAACCCGGAAGCTAAGCCTGCACACGCTGATGGTACTGCAACCGGGAGGTTGTGGGAGAGTAAGTCACCGCCGACACCAAACAACAAACACAACAGAATACCGAACACAAAGAAGCCGTAAACACACTACACAGTGATGTTTACGGCTTCTTTTTGCGTTTTCCACACTTTAGTGGTCTCCTCCGATAGACGTGTGTAGCTCTTGAGTGGGTATTGGCCCACTCCTTTTCAAAACGCATAACGAGACTTGCCCTAGTAGCGGCCTTCAACCCAGCGAGATTGTCCAGACCGGCCTAGGTCGAAGGGGACTTTCCTAGTAGATCCTCTCCACTACCCTGCATCTTCTAAATCTAGCCCGAACCCCGATGTGTCCACTTTCCGTGGGCGGGCCCGAGGAATAGAGATATTCACGACAATGTGGTTAAGTGGCCTAACTAAATGCGTGCAAGAAACGTGGTCAAGTTTATTTTGTAGTGAGGATTGGTCTGATGACGTATTTCATGCAGTTTGATGAGTCGATGAAGGCTATTCGGCCGTCGGATAATACGCGGCTTTGTATGCCAACGCGCGGTGGTGATCTGGAGATGCATGTGTATGAGGCTAACCACCGTAGTGGTGCTGCTTGTTTGGTAGCTGTTCCGCGTACGGCGGAGAATTTGGCTGTTTTGGGGCTTGGGGCTGATGTTGGCCCGTCGTCGGAGTGGATTGTTCCGCCGTTTCCGTTGCTTAAGAGTGCGTTTCGTAGGGGCGGGCCTTTTGTTCGGGATGGCAAGGTTGAGTCTGTGCCAGGGGATTTTGATCCTGCGAAGGTCGTGGTTGGTGGGGATAAGTATCGTCCGGGGTTGCCTGGGTTTGTGCCGAGGGAGCTTAACGATGAGATTCCGCTGGATGTTGACAGTGTGGACTCCAGTGTCTGGCGTATCCGTAGATGGGTAAGTGGAGCGGCTACTAGGGCTGCAACCGATGAGGAGCGTAGCTACCAGCTGATTCCGTGGGGATTTTTATCGATTGGTTTTTTGGATTTGTGGCTTGAGCAGTATCGTTGCTATCACTTGGGTGTGGATATCCCGACGGAGTTGAGTCCGCCGGATGAGGATATTGATCATGATGCTCAGGAATCTGAGTCGGCCTCGGGGTTGAAGATGCGGCGTGTTGAGTTGGATGCGTCTGCTGGGGAGTTGGAGGGGCAGCACTCGGTCTATATCCAGGTTGTGGTTGGTTCGGAGCTTGATGAGGCTGTGTCTGCTACGGGGCAAGAGGCTAATGGGTATTTCCTTGAGGGGTTGGGGGAGTATTTGAGGTTGACGGGTCAGATTGATGGCAGTGTGCAGTTTGATCCGGAGGGGCAGGGGATCGGTATTTACGGGGACCCCAAACACGTCGAGAAGATTCAGGTTGTTTTCGCGGAGATTGCCGAGGCGCCGGCCGAGATCGCGGGTTTGATTGAGAAGGCGGAGGCAGCCGGTGTCGAATTCGACGACTAGTTTGGGTCCTGTTGGTTTGGTGCTTTGAAACGCGAAGCATTGGTGGTTTTCTGACGATGTTCGGGCGTATTGACAAAATCGCAGATGCGCTGGGAACGAATACCTATTTTTACAACGAATTCAAGCGTCAAACCGGAATGGAAGGCCCACAAGCCAGAGGGTGTCAGGAACTTTGTGTGTGAGACTCTGATCTTGAAGGAGTTTTACTGATAATGACTGCTGTGTCACCGAAGAAGGGCCATGATCCGGCGAGGGTCAATGAGATCAGCGAGAAGCTGATGGAAAATCCTGAGCTGACCAGCCTGATAAGCGAGCTGTCGACCACTGTTAATGATGCATGCGATCTGGTCAAAGGTCTGTTGTGGGCATCGATTAACGCTGGTCTGCAGGCGGAGATGGATGCACATTTGGGCCACAGCCATGCCGACCGTAAGGCGAAGGGCAGGGTGAAAACCGCACAGGAGAGCAATCACCGTAACGGGTCATACACCAAGACCGTTAATTTTGGGTACGGCGCGTTGGAAGTGACCATGCCGAGGGATCGTGCCGGTACGTTTGCTCCAAAATGGTGCCCAAAAGGCTTCTCGTTCTTCGCGCAGAATCATTCGCCGCTTGGGCATGATCGTGCACGGCTTTTATGCGGGCACGTTTGCCGGTGCTGTACTCTTTGATCCGTGAATGCAGCGAGGCACGGTTGATGCCGAGCTCTGCTGATGCTGAGTTCAGCGAGAGCTCCTCGTTGTTCTTATAGAGGGCCACGGCATCGCGTTTGAACTCTTCGGAGTACCTGGACATGGTGGTAGATTACCTTTCTTCCCAGCCCGACTGGACTGGATATCAGGTGTCCACCAAATGGGGGTCAGGCCCATCAGCCACCGTCTTCACCGTAGACACCGAGAAGGTGGCAGCACATAATTCGGCCTTAGAAGCTTGTGCTATTGATTATCGATGAGGCGGTGCGTGTATAGGGGCAGGGCAGACTCAAACTCGCGCGGCTTTCCACTGAGGGGATCGGTGAACTCGATGTGCGTGGCTGTTAGGTGCATGGGGATACGCATGTCCTCTGCTTCTTCGGGAAAGATTTTTGGATAGACGGGATCACCCAGGATGGGTACGCCGGCCTGCCACATATGGAGACGCAATTGATGGGTCTTTCCCGTTGTTGGTTTTAGCGCGTATTTGCCCAATTTCGGCAGGTGGCCGTGGAGTTTTTCATAAGGGGTGTTATCTATTAGTTCTACTGCGGCCAAAGTGGTAAAAGCATTGGGGCTTCCATCGCCTATGCGGCCTTGGATTTCGCCGGGGGTTTTGGTGAGGTGGGAGGCCCACTGGAGAGGCGTCGGAAAGCGGCGGTATTCGGCGATTGCCTGATAGGTCTTATGTACTTTCTTTTCTGCAAATAGGGTTTGGTAGGCGCCCCGAACATCGCGATGTTTGGTGAATAACAAAATTCCGGAGGTAAGTCTGTCTAGGCGGTGCGCCGGGGCGAGTTCGTTGTTTCCCGTCATTCGCCGTAGCTGGACTGTAGCGGTCTGTACGATGTGGCGGGCTCGTGGCATGGTTGCCATAAACGGCGGCTTATCGGCGACGAGGATATGTTCATCCTCGAAGAGGATAGGGAGATCGTAAGGCACCGGTGTTTCGGGTGTCGGCATCCGATAGAAGAAGACGTCCTCGTCGTTGCTCAATATGGAGTCGGGCCGAAGCTTGGTCTGATTGCGTAGGACAACCTCGCCAGAGTCAAAACGCGCCTGAAGCGCCGAAGCGTCATCGTCGGGGTGTCGGTGGCGTTGTGCCGAAATGACTGCACTAAGAAAGTCCCAGGCCGTTAAGCCTGCCTCGGGAGTGCGGACACGGGTTGGATTCAGACCGTCTTTAATCGGCAAAGGCGTGAAACCTTTTCGGCGATGTATTAATGTTTTGTCCATGGATTTTAACTCTCTCATTGAACCGGTTGTTGCCTTTTTCTCTGAAGGTATCGGTGCCGTGATTCGTACCGTCTTGGAATTTGTGTACACCGTTATGTTCCCGTCGAATTCCGAGGCTGCAACCGTCAACCCTCAAGCCTAATCCGTACTACAATTAAGGTATAACCACGGAAAGGACACATCATGGCTAAGGAAGACATTGTAGTCGTTGCCGTTGACGGTTCGGATGCATCGAAGAATGCCGTCCGTTGGGCCGCAAATACGGCTATGAAGCGCGAGATTCCACTGCGGATCGCATCCAGCTACACCATGCCACAGTTCCTGTACGCAGAGGGCATGGTTCCGCCAAAGGAGCTTTTCGACGACTTGCAGGCCGAGACCCTCGAGAAGATCGAGGAAGCTCGCGCCATCGCCCATGAAGTAGCCCCAGAGCTGAAGATTGGTCACACTGTGGCCGAGGGCTCCCCGATCGACATGCTGCTAGAAATGTCGCACGATGTCACCATGATCGTCATGGGCTCCCGCGGTATGGGTGGCTTATCCGGCATGGTGATGGGTTCTGTCTCCGCTTCGGTTGTGTCCCACGCCTCTTGCCCGGTGGTCGTCGTTCGCGAGGATAATCATGTTACGGACTCCACCAAGTACGGCCCTGTCGTCGTTGGCGTGGATGGTTCTGAGGTTTCGCAGAAGGCCACAGCTTATGCCTTCCGCGAGGCACAGGCCCGCGGTGCTGCTTTGATTGCCGTGCATACTTGGATGGATATGCAGGTGCAGGCTTCCTTGGCGGGTCTGTCGGCCGCCCAGTCCGAGTGGGCGGATATTGAAAAGGAGCAGAGCGAGCTTCTGACTGAGAATCTGAAGGAGCCGCGTCAGGAATACCCAGAGGTTGAGGTAAAGAAGCTTATTACCCGTGACCGTCCAGTGAGCGCTTTGACCGAAGCCGCAGAAGGGGCGCAGCTTCTGGTTGTGGGTTCCCACGGCCGCGGCGGCTTCAAAGGTATGCTCTTGGGTTCGACCTCTCGTGCACTGTTGCAGTCTGCGCCATGCCCGATGATGGTTGTCCGCCCAGATGATGAAGACTAGAAACCCCTGCTGATAGAGCGCTTCGTCCATAAGGGCGGGGCGCTCTTGTTGTGTGGAGTCGCCTTAGGTAGGGTGCGCTCGTGTACGCTAAGGTATACCCACTAATTTAGGAGGATTATATGAACTTGGGTTTGGGGCTTTTTAGCTCAATTATTATTGGTATTATCGCCGGCTGGTTGGCAGAAAAGATTATGAAGCGCGACCATGGCTTGTTGACCAACCTTATCGTTGGTGTGCTTGGCGGTGTTATCGGCGGCATGATTATCCACTTCCTGAATATTGAGGAAGGCGGTTGGATCTTCTCGTTGCTTGCCGCTACTGGTGGCGCCTGTATCCTGCTGTGGATTGTCGGGCTCATCAAGAAGTAGCCCGAATATAATTCGCGTACATACCGGTTTGTCTATAAAGTATAGATGAACCGGCTTTGTCGTTTTAGAGAGGAACCCATGGCAGAGAAGAAGTCGCGCCGCAATCGGCCCAGCCCGCGCAGCCGGCTGCTGGAATCGGCGACCAAGCTTTTTACCACCGAGGGCATTCGCGTCATCGGAATTGACCGAATTTTGCGCGAGGCGGATGTGGCTAAGGCTTCTTTGTATTCTCTATTCGGCTCCAAAGACGCACTGGTTATCGCCTATGTGGAAGCTTTGGATGAGAAATTCCGCCAAGATTGGGAAAAGCGCACCGCGGAGATGAAGGATCCAGATCAGAAGATCCTGGCCTTTTTTGATAAGGCAATTGACGAAGAGCCAGAGCAGGAGTTCCGCGGATCTCATTTCTTGAATGCAGCAGGCGAATATCCGCGCCCAGAAACTGAAGCAGAACGCGGCATCGTGGCTGCGTGCGTGGAGCACCGCAATTGGGTGCATTCCACATTGACCGCCCTGCTGACCGAGCGCAATGGGTATCCATCCTCCTCGCAGGCGAGCCAACTATTGATCTTCTTGGATGGTGGGCGTGCCGGTGCCCGTCTCACCAAGGAAATTGGGCCACTGCAAACGGCTCGGGAATTGGCTACTCAGATGCTTTCTGCTCCCCCCGCAGATTATTCGATTTAAGGTACTTCCGAGCCTCCATTCGGAGTCGGTTTACCCGCTTCTTCTCTTCCTTGGAGAGGGCGGGTTCTTTTTCGCGTTTGCGCCAGCGGCGGATGCTTTCGCGGCGCATGTTGTGGACATCCTCCGTGAGCGGGTAATTGCGGTGCAAAATGAGCTCGAAGATGGCGGTTTGAATCAGCGTGAATAGGTAGGCGCAGCCCCAGTAAAGGATGATTGCTACTGGGATTGGGCCGGTTTGGGCCAAGTTCCACAGGAAGAAGGGGACGATGAGCAGCAAGAAGCCCATCAGGATGAAGACTCGGCGGTTGACCTTCTGATCAAATTGAGTGGTGCGGAAGCTGCGCACCAAGGAAATGACAGAATTGGCCATGGTAAAGGCAATAGCGGCGATGAGGATCGGGTTGATGAGGTCGCCGTGTTCGCGGGCGAAGTCTGTCAGTGGCGCACCGTAGAAGGTAGTTTCGCGGAAGGCAGAGACGTCCGAAGCATTAAGCATGCCCACGGTGGTGGAGCCGCGCTCAATATTAGACATGCGCAGGAGCACTTGATAGAGACCGATGAATGCCGGAATCATGATGAGCGGGGGAATACAACCGGCCGCGGGGTTGTAGTTGTAGCTCTTCATGAGGTCTTTTTCTTCTTGCATGAGCTCCGCCATTTCCTCGGTGGTGGTGGCGTTGTTCATCTGCTTTTTAATGCGGTTATTTTCGGGGCGGATGAGTGCGCCGATGCGGGCGGAGCGTACGGAAATCCAGTTGAGAGGGACGACGACGCCACGCACGGTGATAACCAGCAGGATGATCGAGATCAGCCAAGCTGTAGATTCACCGACGAAGCTGCTGATGAGCCAGTGCCAGAATTTCATGATTCCAGAAACTGGGTACATGAAGACTTCGTACATGCTTGACCTTTCATGGGCAGTATGGTTTAAGGCATGACTAAAGTTCTTGGGGAACTCATGCTAACCATTGGCGTGGTTCTTTTACTCTTTGCATTCTATGAAGCCTATTGGACAAATGTAGAATCCGGGCAGTTGCAGGAGGAAGCGAGCACCCACCTGGAAGAGCAATGGCGGAATCCCCGGCAGAAACTGGAGCCGGAATTGGGCGAGGCTTTTGCGCAACTGTATATTCCGACATTCGGTTCTGACTACCACTTCGCCATCATTGAGGGCACAGATGAGGACGATCTGCTGCGCGGCCCAGGCCGCTACGTGGATTCTCAGATGCCGGGGGAAATGGGAAACTTCGCGGTGGCAGGGCACCGTGTGGGCAAGGGGGCACCCTTTAATGACTTAGGTAAGTTGAAGACGTGCGATGACCTCGTGGTGGAGACGCAAACGGAGCGCATTACCTATCGGGTGCTGCCCATCGATGGTGAGCAGGCCGGTTGTTTCAACGGCATTCCACCGGAGTATTCCCACGTAGCGGGCCGGCATATTACGACGCCTGGCGACGTCTCGGTGACCAACCCGGTACCAGAATCGGACGCTGAGCCGAGCCGCGAAATCTTGACGCTAACCACGTGCCACCCACAGTTTTCAAACGCGGAGCGAATGATCGTGCACGCTATGGAAGTAGAAAAAGAGGAGAAATAATGTATCGCGCTTTGTGGAATCTCTTGCCGGGCCCAACCTTTGTAAAAGTGATCCTCGCCATCGTCATCGGGGTAGGAGTGTTCTTCCTGTTGATGGAAGTGGTCTTCCCATGGCTGTCGCCGATGATGCCGTATAACGACGTTGCGGTTTAAAGGCCCAAGTTCGCAATCGCTTCTTGGGCGATTTGCTCTGATTTAACGGTTTGCTGCTGGTTGCTCCATACCAGCACCGCGTGCGTGTCCTTTTGCACGGCGTAAACGGCATGATCATTGACCACGCCTCTGCCGCCCTCCCAGCCGTTGAAGGAGGCTGGCTCGGTGGCGTCGATAGGCGCAGCCCAATCTACTGCGGCGCGCGCGTCTTCGACCGTGGGCATATCGCGCACGATGACGGTGGCCTGAGGATCGTCCTGGTAGGACCAGAAAACGCAGGCCGGGGTGGGAAACCGCGTATCGATGCCCTGCTTTGTCAAGCGCTGGCCATTGGTTTCTTCGAGCCAGCCGGGGCCAATATAGGGGCAATCGCTCCAGTCGTTGACCTCTGCGGTCTGGGCCACGTTGACCTTTGGTGACTCCGAAGATTCTGGCGTCGTGATCGGCGCAGGGGCGGGCTCGGATGAATCGCAGCTGGCAATCCCAAAAGTGGCTAAGGCGAGGAGAGGAAGTAGGCTTTTGCGCATGAGCTCCACAATAGACCGGGATACCGATGCGCTCCGCACCGGCATTCATATTCTCACCGCTGGCCTGCTGGTGGTAGGTATATTTACCTCTGTACGGATGCCGCTTTCGCAGGCGGTTATCAACCTATTGCTCCTAGTGGGTTTTGCGGCGGTGTACTTTGCCGGTTCGGTTTACGCGGAATCTTGGGCTAGGCCACTGCGCTACCTGTGGCTATGCATCCTTACGGTGCTGTGGGTGGCGGATCTATTCGTGGCACCGGCGGCAATCTATTTGGTATTCGCCATGTTCTTTTTGTACCTGACGGTACTGGATATGGCGGCGGGCATAGCGTGTGTCGTAGGGGCCTCGGTCATCACCGTGGTGGTCCAGATTCCGCAGGGCCTGACCTTTGGCGGAGTCATGGGGCCGGCGGTCTCTGCGCTGGTGACGATAGCGATTACCTACGCCTTCCGGACCCTATCGCGGATGAATAAGGAGCTGATAGAAACACGCTCGCAGCTAGCAGCCACGGAGCGTGATGCTGGCATGGTGGCCGAACGCCAACGTATTGCGCACGAGATTCATGACACTCTCGCACAGGGGTTGTCCTCCATCCAGATGCTCTTGCATTCGGCTGACCGTGATTTGGATAAGCAGGATGCGGATAAAGCGCGGGAGCGAATCGAGCTGGCTCGCAGGACCGCTGCGGATAATCTGCACGAAGCAAGAGCCATGATCGCTGCCTTGCAGCCGCCAACTTTGACTGAGGCATCGCTTGAGGCCGCGTTGACCCGCATGGCGGAAAATTTCGCCGCTACCGGGGACATACACGTGGAAGTTGAATCTGAGGGGGAGGTGCAGCGGCTGCCTATGAAGGTGGAAGCGGCATTGCTGCGGATTGCGCAGGGTGCGGTGGGGAACGTCGTCAAGCATGCAGGTGCTACCCGCTCCCGGATCACAGTGACGTATGAGGGGGATGAGGTGCGTTTGGACGTGGTGGATAATGGCAAAGGCTTTGAGCCGGCCATGGTGGAAAGTGCTCCCTCAGGACTGGGGCATATTGGGCTTGCGGCGATGCGACGCCGGGCGCAGGAACTTGGTGGGGAGGTCATTATTGAATCTGCGCCGGGGGAAGGAACTGCCGTGTCAGTTAGTATGCCCTTAGACAACGGGGTAGATTAAACTTTTGGTTGACAAAGACATCGATAGGAGGAATGTCGTGATTCGGGTCCTATTGGCAGATGACCACGAGATCGTCCGGCTAGGTCTGCGCTCCGTGCTCGAGGGCGCAGAGGATATCGACGTCGTAGGGGAGGTCGCTACGGCCGAATCTGCGGTGTCGGCCGCGCAGGCGGGCGGCATCGATGTCATCTTGATGGACCTGCGCTTTGGAGCCGGCGTAGAAGGGACCCGCGTTATGGGCGGCGCGGAGGCTACTGCGCAGATTCGTTCCGCCATGGCCACCCCGCCCAAAGTCCTCGTGGTCACCAATTATGACACCGATGCGGATATTCTCGGCGCGATTGAGGCCGGTGCCGTGGGCTACCTTTTGAAGGATGCACCACCGCAGGAATTGCTCGCCGCGGTGCGTTCGACCGCGGAGGGGGATTCGGCGCTCTCACCCATCGTGGCCGATAGGTTGATGACCCGCGTACGCACGCCGCGCACTTCCCTCACGCCGCGCGAGTTGGAAGTGCTGCAACTGGTGGCGGCCGGTGCTTCAAATCGGCAGATTGGACAAGATCTCATGCTGTCTGAGGCCACGGTGAAGTCGCACCTCGTGCACATTTATGACAAGTTGGGTGTGCGTTCGCGCACCTCCGCTGTTGCCGCAGCCCGCGAGCAAGGCGTGTTTTAGTTCGCAGCGTTATAAGCTTCTATAACGTCTTGCGGGATTTTGCCTCGGCGCGCCACGGGCAGCCCTTGGGTGCGTGCCCATTCGCGGATCTGGCTGGGATTTGCGCGCTGTGCATCGATATCTGGGGCGATGCGGGCGGCATCCACGTAGGGGGCGAGAACATCATGAAAGCGGCGCGCGTTATCTAGAGAGAGATCAATAAGGTAGTTTTGACCATTCACGCTGAAGCGAACGACTTCTAGCTGGTCTTCAGGGATTAGGCTGTGATCCAAGTCATCGTAAAATTGGGTCACTTCACGGCGGGCCATATTTCCTCCAATTTTTTACAGCACACCAAGCAGAGAGAGTATTAAACGGTGTATAGGGGTAGGGCGGTTAGGAGATTATCAGTAACTTTTTCTTGCCGAAAATGTTTCTTCCTAAAATTCCTAGATCTTTATGAAAAATAAATAAATGCCACCACCGAATAGGGGGGCGGTGGTGGCATAAATCATCTTATTGACCCAGACGCTGTTGAATCTCCGCGGTAATAGAGTCGATTTCCGAGTCAATCGTCTTGTGCGCGCGACGGCGCTGCTGCTCGGTCATGAACTCGGCATTATCGATGGCGGAGTCTATTTCCTGCAGGCGGTCGCGCACATCGCGCTTGAATCCGGCCGGTACATCCGTGTTATCGAGGGAGTTGCGGATACCTGCGGTGCGTGCCTTGAGTGGTGCACCGTAGCCGGAGAAGGAAGCCATCTGGTCCGAAGTTACGCCGGCTTTGGCGGCCTTTCGCTTTTCACCTTCGGTTTTCAAGCCCACGTAGCCACGGTAGATAAGTGGCAGCAGCAGTGGCGCGGCGGTGCGCAGCGCGCCAGCGTAGCGCTTGACGTTATCGGAATTAAAGCGACCGGCCTTGAGTTTGGCCAGCTCGTTCTTGGCCACCTTCTGCTCGTGCTTGCGGCGCTTCTTCAGGCCCTTTTCCTCGGACTTAATGAGGTGCTTTTCCTGCTTGGCCAGGAGTTTTTGCTGCCGGCGGCGGTCCTTAGACTGAGCCTTTACTTCGGCTTTGGCGCGAGTCTTTGCGGCTTTTGCCTGGGCGCGTGCTTCTTGGCGGGCCTTTTTAACTTTCTTCAGAATGCTCATTTAGTTTCCCTCACGTTTGGTCGAGTCTGGATTCAACTTTACCTTGCCGTTCTATTAAGCTCACCCGGTGTGGAGGATGTGGTTGTTGCTTCGGACCTTGTGGGGTGCCGCTATCGCCTCGTGCAGCGGCGTGCGCACCCGGAGATGCCGCGTACCCATGCCTCCATCGCCCGCGCGGAACGCCACGCTGCCGCTGTGGACGCGGTCATGCACATGTTTCCTCGGAAGGGCCCCGGCAGATTCCGCCGTATCGATTTAGAAGGCGATGAATGGGAGCGCTCTATGCGCACCCTCGAGGCCTTGGCCTCCGGCTATACGCACATTACTAATGCGGTATTTGCCACTGAAGAGTGGATGGTGCGCGTGGACTTGCTGCTGCGGGAAGGGGATAGATATACCCCGGTTATCGTGTCTAATCACCGCGTTGCACGAAAGAATGAGCAGAGGAAGACATTGGCGGTTCCCACTCATCGTTTGGGGCTGAGTGAGCCGCTCGAGGTACCGTATAAGCTGCGCCATCATGCGGTAGATGGCTACCGCCTAGCTTTTGCTGCCCGCGCTTTGCGGGATCTCGGGCTCGATTCCGGCTGCGGCGGGGCCATTGGGCAGGACCGCACTCGCGCGTTTTTTACTGAGACGGCTAAGTTCGATCTGGAACGCGCCTGGAATCTACCTTTGCCCAGTGCCCCGGTGCGGGTGAAAGAGTGTGCCAGCTGCCGTTTCTGGGCTTTGTGCGAGCAGGAGTTGGTGGCGGCGGATGATATTTCGCTCTTTTTACCCGGCGACCGAGCCAAGCCTTTTCGCGAGCGTGGGATTACTACTGTGCAGGCGCTTATCGACGCCCACTTGGGCGAACCTTCCCGCCTCGCCGCCGCCTGGCGCGCCGGGGAGGTATTGTTGCGGCGCGGAGGTGTGCACGTTCCGCGTGCGGACGTTGAGGTTGACGTGGACATGGAAGCCTACTTGGACCAAGGCGCGTACCTGTGGGGAGCATGGCATGACGGGGAGTATTTCCCCTTCGTTACCTGGGAACCATTAGGCGGCCGGGCCGAGGCGGAAAATTTTGCGGCATTCTGGCGCTGGTTGATGGATCTGCGTGCGCAAGCTCATGCGGAGGGCAAGACGTTTGCCGCCTATTGCTACTCGGCGCACGGTGAGAACCACTGGATGCGAATGTCCGCGCAACGCTTCGGCGAGGTCGATGAGCTGGAGGTAGAAGAATTTATCGCCTCGTCAGAGTGGGTGGATATGTTTGCCCATGTTAAAAGTTCTTTTGCCGGCCCATACGGTCTGGGCTTGAAAGTTGTGGCTCCAGAGGCTGGATTTGCTTGGCCCGAGGAGGATTTTGACGGCGAAGAATCAGTGAACGCGCGGCGCGAGGCGCTGGCTGGGGACCACAACGCCCGGCAGCGACTGCTGGACTATAACTGTGGAGATGTACAGGCCACCCGTGCGGTCCGCGAGTGGATGGATGCCGGCGCGCCGGGGACTACAGCGCTGTAAACACGGCGTAGACAACCGCCAGGAGCGCGACCCCCGCGTACACCTGGTTCCACTCCGGGCCCGGCTTGGGATCCGGGCCTTCTGCCTTCTTCATCAATACCTGCTTTTGGGCCTTTACCGCGCGGGCGATGAGCACGGGATAGACCGCTAGCGGCAGGATGCACAACAGGGAGGCAACCACCTTCAGTAGGGATATATCGGTGCCTATCCATATCAGCAGCCCACCGTTGACCAAGGTGGCGCGCAAAAGGCCGAGTTTATCCAGCTGCTGCAAGCCCGCTCGAACGGCGGAGGGCCCGCCACCCATGGTGGTGGGCAAGAGATAGCTCATGACACCGATAAGGAGCTGCCCGGCAAACCCAACCAACAAGGCGAGGGTTGGCAGCGCTGGCTCCGGCATAAAGAAGTGCTGCACCGTGTAGTACACCAAAGACAGGACCAGCCATAACGAGGCCATGAGAACGGAAACCGATGCGAAGGTGATGCGATCGCGCGGGTCCTTTGCCACCGTGAGCACATTAGCGAGCCATTGCTGCAGGCTCAGCGCCCAACCGCAGCAGTACACAATGAGGCCCAGCTGAGGAAAGCCGAGGAAGGCACCAATGATGGTTGCGGCTACGCCGACGGCGAGTAGCGCAAAGGAGGATCGCATGTGGCGATTGATACCTTGGGTGCGCCAGATGGAGGGGAAGAGGATGGTGAGAGAGCCGGCTGCGGCCAAGCCGATGAATCCGCCGATATTGGCGGCGATATGGGCGAGCAACAGCGTGGGATGGCCTGGATAGACGGCCAATAGCCCGCCGAAGATGGCACCTACCGGCAGGCATAGGGAAGAGAGCACGTAGGCGCCCACCACCGGGCGGAAGCGCTTATCCTTTGCGCCGCGCCATTGGTGGAAAAGATTTGCCGCATGCCAGGCCATCATCAGGGCGATTAGCGTGGCACCTATCTGGGTAACGATCCAATGCTGGGTCCAATATTCTGTGAGAATCTGGCCGGCCAGTGTGATGATGATTCCGGTATTGAGGCAATAGATGCGAGCCAATTGCACGGGACGGGTAGAGTCAGGAAGGCGTTGCTGGGTGAACTTTTCCGTTAGGTGCTGCGACCATACGATGATGCTATTGCTTACCAACCCGAGGGTGAATAGGTGGATGAGCACCCACCGGTAGTTGGGGACCAAGGTATGCGTTGCACCCACGAAGATAAATACCATCATCCACAGGGATACGGGGCGGGAAGCCTTGCGGTGCCACGTCCGAGCCGACCACTTTTTCTCAGGCATAAAAACGAGTTTAGTCGGTTTTAATCTTGATCCAAGTCAGCGCAGTAAGGGCGAGGGCCACGGCGGTGAAGAAGGCAATAAACAGGGGCCAAGAGAGGGCGTCGAAAAGCAGACCGGCGCAAGCGCCCACTACAGAAGAGCCAAAGTAATAGCAGAACACGTACATGGAAGAGGCCTCCGCGCGGTCATGGGTGGCGATCTGGCCCACCCACCCAGAGGCGGTGGAATGCACCGCGAAGAAGCCCACGGTAAAGGCGATCATGCCCAGAAGCGTCATCGGTAGGTTGCCGGCGCACAGCGCGATGCCAAGGGCAAAAAGCACGGCAGAGGCGAATAGGGTTTTCCCATGGCCTATGCGTGCGACCAGTGAACCTGCCCGCGCTGAGGACCATGTGCCGGTGAGATAGAACAAGAAAGCCAAGCCGGCCAGCGACGGGGCCAAACCAAAATCGTCGATGAGCCGAAAGGTGAGGAAGTTATACATCGAGACGAACGTGCCCATGGACAGGAATGCGCTAAGAAATAGCAAGGCTAGGTCCCGATTGGCCCAATGGCTAAATACCACCCGGGTTTCGTTTTTGAGGTGGATAGCTTTGGGCCGGAAGTTGCGTTGTGCGGGAAGCAGCAGCCAGGAAGTGATGGCGAAAGCGAGGGAGACGAGGGCCGAGCCGAAAAGGGCCCAGCGCCAGGTGGATAGCTCCACTAGTCCGGTGGGGATGAGGCGGCCGGTAAGGCCGCCAACGGAGGTGCCGGCGATATAGAGCCCCATGGCCCGCGGCAAGGCGTTGTCATCGAGCTCTTCCGAAAGCCAAGCCATCGCGGTGGCCGGTGCGCCTGAAAGGAGCGCACCCTGCACGCCGCGCAGCAGGATAAGCTGCCAGCCCGCCTGGGCTAGTGGCACGATGAGCCCCACGCTGGTGGCTGCAACGGCGGAAATGAGCAAGATACGTCCGCGCCCAAATCGCTCGGAAAGGATGGACGCTGGCACAACGCAGATGGCAAGGGCCGCCGTGGCGGCCGATACGGTCATGGCGGCCTCTGTGGAGGAAAGACCTATGTTCTTTACCAGTGTGGGAAGGATGGCCTGGGTGGAATACAAACTGGAGAAAATGGCCAAGCCTACAAGGAGCATGGCTACCGTAGCGCGCCGCGTTCGAGTCATACTCTTAAGGCTGCCTCGCCAGGCTGCATGTGTAAAATGTAGAAAAATAAGACAAACAATGCGGAGTATGCATGAATGTAGAGGATATCCGTGGCTTCCTCGCCGTGGTGGAACTAGGACGCGTCGGCGCCGCAGCCGATGAACTGGGAATTTCCCAATCCGCGCTGACTCGCCGTGTGCAGCGGGTTGAGGCCAGCCTCGATGCCCAGCTGTTCGAACGCACTGGGCGCACCTTGCATGTGAACTCGCGGGGGCGGGCCTTTGCCGCGGCTGGGCGGGAGATGCTTCGCGCTTACCGGACTGGAAGGGACGATGTGGCCCGTCTCTTGGATCCGGAACGCGGCACCGTGCGCCTAGACTTCATGCATTCGCTGGGAACGTGGCTTGTACCGGACCTGCTGAAAAGCTACCGCGCACAGCACCCGCACGTTGATATTCGTCTGCATCAAGGCGCCGCGCGAGAGCTGGTGAGCAGGGTAGAAAGCGGCGAATCAGACCTCGCCCTCGTAGGGCCGCGGCCGGATGCCGCGCTGGGGTGGCACCAGATTAAAGTGCAGCGCTTAGGCCTTGCGGTGCCGGAAGACCACTGGGCGGCGAACCGGCGGGAGGTGAACCTGGCGGAATGCGCCGCGGAACCATTTATCGGCATGCTCCCGGGCTATGGCACGCGCATGCTTCTCGACGCCCTCGCTGAGGATGCCGGATTTAGCCCCCATCTCGTCTTCGAATCGATGGAGCTTACCACCGTTGCCGGGCTGGTGGCGGCGGGCCTGGGCGTGGCGCTACTGCCGCTTGATGATCCCTACTTGCAGGTGGGAAGCCTTATTCCTCTCACCCCACCGGCGTACCGCGAGCTCGGCTTGGTGTGGCGCGCCGGGGATGATGCTCCCCCAGTGCGGCAATTCCGGGAGTTTGTCCGGGCATAGAAAAAGCCGCCCCGGAGGGCGGCGGAAGTAACTAAAGGTGTTACTTGGTAGCTGCAGCGAAGCGCTCGGCAACGTCATCCCAGTTGAAGACGTTCCATACGGCCTTAACGTAGTCAGCCTTGACGTTCTTGTACTGCAGGTAGAAGGCGTGTTCCCACATATCCAGCATCAGCAGCGGGGTGAAGTCGATGGAGGTATTACCCTGCTGGTCAGTCAGCTGCTCGATAATGAGGCGGCCAGCAATGTGGTCGTAGCCCAGAACTGCCCAGCCAGAGCCCTGCAGGGAAGTAGCAGCAGCGGAGAAGTGCGCCTTGAACTTCTCAAAGGAACCGAAGTCGCGGTTGATGGCCTCAGCCAGCTCGCCGGTTGGCTCGCCGCCACCGTTCGGGGACAGGTTCTTCCAGAAGATGGAGTGGTTAGTGTGGCCACCCAGGTTAAACGCCAAGTTCTTGGACAGGGCGCGGATGCGATCCGGGTTAGCCTCGCCGTTGCGCTCCTCCTCGAGCGCCTCTAGTGCAGCGTTAGCGCCAGCAACGTAGGTTGCGTGGTGCTTATCGTGGTGGAGCTCCATGATCTCCGCGGAGATGTGTGGCTCCAGTGCGTCGAATGCGTATGGGAGGTCAGGAAGTTCGTAAACAGCCATTTCTTAAATCCTTTCTTCGGGTACGTGTCCCGATGATAGGCACGGTGGAAAGATTTCGCCATGATTAATTCGAATTGTGGAAATAGAGTGAATTTTAAGTGGCTGAGGAATAGGTTTTCGCAGTACAACGTTGGGAAGAAGGAAAAAGAAAGGAGCAATACCTCATGTGGATGTTTAAACCAGAGCCTAAGTTAGTCCCTACAGATGAGGCCCTGCCGGGGCGAGCTGAGCCGATCTTGGACCCCGCCCCGCACGCAGTTCTAGGAACACCGATTACCGGACCGTGGAAGGATGGGCAGCGCTCCATTCTCATTGCACTGGGCTGTTTCTGGGGCGCAGAAAAAATGTTTTGGGAAACAGAAGGCGTGGAGTCCACCTCGGTGGGCTTTGCAGGTGGGACCACACCGAATCCCACCTACTACGAGGTGTGCCGTGGACTGACCAATCATGCAGAGGTGGTCGAAGTGGTCTATGACCCGCAGCGCATAAGCTTGCGCGACCTTGTGGTCAAGGCACTGGAAGCACATGATCCCACCCAAGGCTTCCGCCAAGGCAACGACGTGGGAACGCAATACCGTTCTGCGTTCTATCCACGCACCGAGGAAGAGCGCGCAGAAATCCAAGGCATCGTGGATTCCTACGCGGATAAGCTCAAGGAATTCGGTTTTGGGGATACCACTACGGAGGTAAAGGTCCTTAAAGATACTGATTCCGGGGAATACTACCGAGCAGAAGATGAGCATCAGCAGTACCTACATAAGGTGCCCAATGGATATTGCCCGCACCACAGCACTGGGGTGAAATGCGACTAAGCGTCGCGCCGAATAAAGCGGGCAATCTTCTTGGCCAACTTTGGTGTGAGCGCTTGGCGTGACTGGGATCCTAGGACCTCATCCCAGTACCAGAGCATTTCCTCAAAGTAATTATGCCCATGTCCGCCAGGCACGTTGAGGGAATTGATCTGGTCCAAGCCAATTTGCCACCAAGTAATGAAAGGGACCCAACGCAGTTGCCGGAAGGTATCGGCGTGCAATGCTTCCGGCTGTGGTTCATGAATCCACGTAGGCCTGCGCACCAAGAGGTTAAGATCCCACCACACGATGGCATCGGAAGCATGTTGCGCAATGAGCATGCGGGGGCGGCGCCAAGCATGAGTGAAGTCATTGCCAAAAGCATCGTGCAGCGTGTGCTCGGGGGCCGCCGCGTAGCGCACGTGTTTCCCGCCATCGATAACAGGCAGGCGTTCCAAGGACCCGATATCGCGGCGCAGGCGCTGGGTAAAACGCGTCATGCGGGGCGGGCCGGAAAACACCGCTCCATTGCAGGCCGATAGTAGCTCATCCACATTATGGAAATTGTCCATAATGGCATAAGCCCCTAAGGATTCACCTGCGAAATAGAGCCGCGGTCGGTTTTCTTCTGGAAGCTTGTCCAGTTCTTCTTGCACCACCCGCATTAATTCTTGGGCTGCCTGCTTTGGGGAGCTTTTGTCCACAAGGTAGGCAAAAACTGAGGGCAGATAGGAATACTGCATCGTGATGGTGACGCAATCGCCACCGGTTAGAAACTCATAGGAGGACGCGCCCCAGTTATTGATCCACCCTGAGCCGGCTGGCATTTGAATCACTATGGTCTCCCGCCGTAGCGCACCAGTGCGCTCGAGCTCGGAGCGAATCTTTTCCGCAGATTGCCGGAAGGAGCGGCCTGGTATGTATCCGGCGTAGATACGGATGGGTTCCTTTGCATCGGTTCCCGTCACTGTGCGGATATCGCGGGCGCGGGGGCCATTGGAGACAAACCGGCGTCCCTGCTGTCCCAACGCTGACCACGGCTCGAGCGACCATGGGCTGCCAGAGCGCTCCGGCTCCCACGGCATGGACGTGCCGGGGAAAATCTGCCTATTAATGCGCTGCGCTTGGTGTGAAAGTGAGCGCAACCAGCGCCGAAAAACCACGCGGTCAGAAAGCGCGAAGGCCGTCAGGCTCAGGCCTGCGGTGGCAACTGGCCAGGCGACGAGCGCCGGTACCCAGCGTCCTAGTTGGCGCGACAGCCTGGTGACGGCCAGCTGTGTGGCCTCTCCGATCAACAAAAGAGTCCCGTACCCCGCGGTGCCCGCGGCCAAACCAATCGCTGCCGTGGCGGGTCCGCGTACGAGCTGCTTATTGACCAGCTCCGCCTGCTTTTTCTGATTGCGCAGCGATAGCACGGCATTGAACGCGGTACCGGCGCCGATAGCAAGGTGCAAAATTTGCCGATGCTGCGGCCCGAGACGGTCCTGTGGGCGTTTGCCAATGCTATTGAGCACAAAGCTTGTCGATGCCGCTCCCAAGTGTCCGATGCCCTGGCCAATGGCTACATTGGCGGCGGTTACCCACCAAGGGCGAGGAAGTAGGGAGGGGGAAATAGCTGCCCAAGTGGCTAATTCCGCACCCAAAATTCCAGCCGACATATTAGGCGGTAAGGTTTGCCGGCTGGTCATACGGACGATGGGCGTGAGATCCGCGGCTACGCCAAGAGCGATTAGTGCAGCGCGGCGAAGGGCGCGTTTCATAATGTCCGATTGTCCCAGATTTCGGTGGGAATTTCAGTGTGAGATTTAGCCCGTGCAAAAATCTCCAGAAAGTTGCACAATGGAGTCATGGCAAATCATGTAGGAAACAAAGTAGTTCTCATCGGCGCCGGCGACGTGGGAGTCGCTTACGCTTTCGCTCTCATCAACCAAAGCATCGTTGACCACTTGGCCATCATCGATATCGATGAAAAGAAGCTGGAAGGCAATGTCATGGACCTCAACCATGGCGTTGTTTGGGCTCCTACCCGCACCCGAGTGACCAAGGGAACCTACGCCGACTGCGCAGACGCCGATATGGTCGTCATCTGCGCCGGTGCGGCACAGAAGCCGGGCGAGACCCGCCTGGATCTGGTGGGCAAGAACGTCAAGATCATGAACAGCATCGTCTCCGATGTCATGGCCAATGACTTTGACGGTATCTTCCTCGTTGCCTCCAACCCGGTGGACATCCTGACCTACGCCGTGTGGAAGGCATCCGGCCTAGACCACAAGCGCGTCATCGGCTCCGGCACCGTGCTGGACTCCGCTCGCTTCCGCTATATGCTGGGCGAGCTGGAAGACGTTGCCCCGAAGTCCGTACACGCCTACATCGTCGGCGAGCACGGCGATTCCGAGCTGCCAGCAGTCTCCACCGCGAATATTGCTGGCGTGCCGATGTCCAAGAAGCTGGATTCTGATCCGGAGTACGCGGAGCGCATTGAGAAGATCTTTGAAGAAACCCGCGATGCTGCCTACTCCATCATCGACGCCAAGGGTTCTACTTCCTTCGGCATCGGCATGGGCTTGGCCCGCATCACCGCCGCCGTCATCCAGAACCAGGACGTGGCGCTGCCGGTCTCTGCTTATTTGCAGGGCGAATACGGTGTAGATGATCTCTACATCGGCACCGCGGCCGTCATCAACCGTTCCGGCATCGTGCGCGCGATTGAGCTGGATCTCAATGAGCACGAGAAGGAGCGTTTCGATGCTTCTGTCAAGACCCTGAATGACATCAAGGAAGAGTTCTTCGGCTAGTGAAGATTGTCGCCCATAGGGGATACTCCGGAAAATATCCGGAGCTATCCTCTCTAGCTTTTGAGAAAGCCTTAGATTTGCCAATTCATGGCGTCGAGTGTGATGTGCGCTTGACGCGGGATGGAAAGGTAGTAGTTCAGCACGATCCCACGCTGGACCGCACCGCAGGGCGCCCCGGACGTATTTCCAAACTGGACTGGGAGGAATTGCGCGGCGTTGACATAGGTAGGGGCCAGCGCATGATGCTTCTCGACGAGCTTTTGGAGCTACTCGAGGGCAAACCGCACCATCTTTATATCGAAACCAAGCATCCCTCCGGTCAGGGCGACATCTTGGAGGAACAAACGATGCTGCGCCTACGCTACGCGGGGCTTGTCGAAGACCCCCGTATCCACGTCATTTCCTTTTCCCACCATGCGATCCGCCGCATGCAGAATCTGGCGCCCCATATGGATCGGATATATCTTCGTCGCGACTGGGAGCGCCACGTCAATCGCCCCGACGTGATGTTGTCCAAGCCCACCGCGTTAGGCGTATCGATGCTCCGCGCTAAGCTGCAGCCATCAATTATCGGCGCGCAGGGATTGCCTACCTACCTATGGACGGTGGATAAGCCGGAGGACATGAAGTGGGCATGGGCTAATGGCGTAGATATGCTTGCCACAAACCAACCTGAAGTGGCCCTGCATGCCATCGAGCTCTAGTAAGCAGGTATCTTGGAGGCATGGCCAAGAAGAAAAAGAACAAGGAACAGCTGCCGGAGGGCATGTCCCGTCGTCAGGCAAAGCTCGCTGCCCGTGCCAAGGAGCGCGCCGCCCTGGAAAAGGACCCCCGCCCCTATGGCGGGCTTGCTGCCGAGGCATCCCTGGTTGCTCTGCAGGAGTTCGTGCCCTCCGCTTTTGCCAAGCTGGATGTCAAAGGCTGCGATAAGAACGTGTATGTAGCCACCGTCCTGCCGGGCGCTTCTGCAGCACTGATTCGTGATACCGAATTTGGCGGCGATGCTTTTGTGGGCCTGCAGGTACAGTCCCACACCCATAACCCCGGCCGCGACTTGGCTTTCGCCCTGAACTGGGTAAAGAATAATGAGCCGGGCGCTACCCTGGAATCCACCGCGGCTGATGGTACGGAGCCGAAGCTGGAGGAGCTTATTGATGCCTCCGCGACCCTCGACGTGCAGGTCCACCAAGACTTCGAGTGGTGGATTCCGGAAGGCGCACAGGTTACCCCGCAAATTGCGCAGTCACTGCGTGCAGCCAATGATTCCGTCATCGAGTCCCACCAAGTGGGCGAGGACATCACCGGTGCGGCCTTTTGGGCTAATGCCGGTGGCGGTAAGGCCCACATCCGCTGGGTCCGCCCGACCGACGGTGAGTCCGCATTCCTCAATGCCTTGGCTCGCGTTGCTGCCCGCGGCGAGCTGAACCTTGGAGAGGACACCAAGTTTGCCGGTGTCTTCCGCACCCACGGTCTCATCGCCCCGGTATTCGACTTGGATCCAGAGGTTGACCACACCTCCTATGAGGACCACCTCACCCGTGTGGACAAGGCTTTGGAGGAAGAAATCTCCAATGACGCCCAGCTAAGCGCGGACGAGCGCAAGCAGCTAGAGAACATCAAGTCCCGCCAGGTGACCCTGCGCTAAAGACAATAATATGGCCCTTCCCAGTAGAGGAAGGGTCATTTTTGATCGCTATTTGAGGGAATCCCACAACCCAGAGGCTGCTTCATCGTCCCAGAGGACGACGTTTCCTACCTCGGTGTCTTGGAAACCGCCGATGGGGACGGTCTCTGTCTCCACACCCGAGCCCATGGCAAGTGCCACGCGGGCGAGGTGCCAGACGTGGTCGCCCTCGCCCACGATGAACGAGGAGGCGGTGTGGTTGATCAAGGAGAAGGCGCGGAATGGGTTGATCAGGGTGGCTGGGGAGGCAACCTTGTCCAATAGGGCGGAGAAGAATTCGCGCTGTCGCTGCACGCGGTCGAGGTCACCCATGGCGGTGGCGCGGGTGCGCACGTAACCGAGGGCATCGCGCCCCTTGAGCTGTTGGCAGCCATCTTGGAGGTCGATGCCGGCCAACGGATCATTGATGGGTTCCTTCACGCACACGTCAACGCCGCCGACGGAATCGACCACGTTGGCCAGACCGCCCATGCCAATTTCCGCATAGTGGTCGATGTGCAGACCGGTCGTGCCCTCAAGGGTTTGGGCGAGCAGCTGTGGTCCGCCGTAGGTGAAAGCGGCATTGATCTTATCCATGCCGAATCCAGGGACTTCCACGTAGCTATCACGCGGGATGGAGACCAGCTTGGCCTTGCCGGTGCGCGGAATGTGCAGCAACATGATGGTATCGGTGCGTCCCTCGCCCACGTCACCACCGGTACCTAATTCTGCTTGCTGGTCCTCGCTCAGGCCCTGGCGGGAGTCAGAACCTACGAGCAGCCAGTTGGTGCCGGCGGTATTTGCCACTTGTTCCTCTGGCAGGGCCTCGATACGGGTGAGTCGGGCATCGGCCCAGAACATGAAGACGAGGTTGAATACCAGCAGGACGACGAGCGCCAAGCCAACGCACCCGAGGGCGCGCCTGGCCGGATTGACCTTTTTGCGCCGGCTGTGCGGGCGCTGCCGGGGTGCGGGGCGCGGCGTGGTGCGACGAGGCGGGCGTTGCTGCGCGCGGTACTGGCTGGGGTAGCGGCTCGGCGTTGGCGGTGGGGTGCGGCGGCGCGGGGGCTGTTGCTGTGGCTGCGGAGCGCGGAAGGATTGTTGCTCGGGTTCCACGCGCCGCGGCGCCGGGCGGGCGGAGGAACGGCGTCGAATGGGGCGGCCATATCGATCCTTGAGGGGACGTCCATCGGCCCCAAGGACGAATTCAGTGGGGGAGTCGTCGCCGGCGCGGCGGGCCTCCCTATGCGGATCTCGTCCTGATTCAGTCATGCGCTATACCTTACAAGGAGCAGGGAGCAACGCCTGCTTCGCGACGTCCCCTTAAGGGCTTTTTCACAGGAAGGAATAACCCACGAAAGCGACGGCGTCGATAAGACAATGCGCTATGACCAAAGGCCATACCCGCCCCGTGCGGTGGTAGTAATAGCCGTAGATTAACCCCATGATGATATTGCCACATCCAGCGGAAACACCCTGGTAGAGGTGGTAAGAACCGCGAAGAATGGAGCTTGCGGCCAGCGTGGCTGGCAGCGACCAGTGGGCCTGGCGCAAGCGCGTCATAAGCCACATCACCACCACGGTTTCCTCCGCGAAGGCGTTGGCAGCGGCCTTGAGGAGGGAAACGGGGATTTCCACCCAGGCATTGGCGAAGTCGCCCGGGATGACTTCCTTGCTCCACCCCAATTGCAGTGCCGCGAAATACAGGGCGAGCCCCGGGATGCCAATGAGGGCGGCAAGCCCTGCGCCTTCTAGCCAGTCGCGGGCGCGGTGGGCACGGGGCATTATGCGGTCCTTGGCCAGCAGGAAAAGCGCTAAGGCTCCATAGGAAAAGAGAACAGCGGCGGAGCACAGCTGCAGGCCCATATCCACCCAAGCAAGGGAGGACTGGCTGGAATTGAGCGTGACCGATTGCTCGTCGAGCCGCTGCGGTGCGGCCAGGGAATTGATGAGGTTCAACACCGCCCGCACCCCGGAAATGCCAAAGGTGAGGGTGAGGACGATGAGCAGCTCGGCACGTAAAGACTTGGTCATGGGTGCAGGATATGGGCGAGGCCGAGGAGGGCGGCGTCGGAAAGCGTAATGCCTCCCAGGTGTACGCCCACCGGCGGGTGATTGGGTACGGCCCACGGTACGGAAATGGCTGGCAGACGGGCCATGTTGAACAGGGAACCCCACGGCGACCACCGGGTCTGGGCTGCGAAATTCTCCGCATGGGGCAGGGACAGGAAAGAACCAATACGCGGCGGGTCCGTGGTCAGCATTGGGGTGAGGATGGCATCGACGCCCCATTCCTGGGCCAGCAAGCCGGGGAGCTGCCGGACATGCGCCCGCGCCGCGGCCAGCTCAGCGGAGCTAACGCGCCGGCCCTGCTGAGCAATCCACTCGGCGTAGCCTGCCGCCGGGTTGAGCCCCGCTAAGCGGGAGGTAAAGGTCGTGCGGAAATGCGCAAAGGTGGCCCGGGCCTGCGGATACGGGGAAATGGGCACCACGGTGAAGCCGGCTGCCTGTAAGCGCTGGGCGGCCTCGCGGGTGGCGCGCAGATGGTGGGCATCGACGTTGGCATCACAAAACAGCGGCTCTACCAGCAGGCCGATGCGGGCGCGCGGGGTGATCATGCGGTGGCCATGCAGAAAGGCATTATCGGCGACGGTCCGGGTGATAAAGCCCTGCACACCCAGTTCTTTTCCTGCCGGTTTAAAGCCCACCACACCGCAGGCAGCGGCCGGTACGCGGATGGATCCGCCACCGTCGCTGGCGTGCGCCGCGCGCAGCAAACCCCGCGCGACCTGCACCGCTGCACCGCCCGAGGAACCACCCGGGGTGCAGCCGGGGTAGAGGGGATTATCGGGGTGGGGCAGGCCTACCGGTTCCGTATCCACGCGCAAGCCCATCTCTGGAGTGGAGGACTTACCGATGATCAGCGCACCTTGCTCTTCTAAGGCCTCTACGAAGGCATCGCTGCGCTCGGGATGGTAGGTGCGATCAATGTTTCCCAAGGTCGTGGGCATGCCGCGAACATCGCAGAGATCCTTGGCAGAGAGGACCCAGCCGCTAAGTCGGCCGTGGCCGGAGGACTTCCGGTCCATATCCAAGTAGGTAAAACCGTGTTTCTCTGGGGTAAGGCCGTGCAGATCCGCGCGGAGTTGTTCTATGGAAAAGTCCATGGGGCACCAGTTTAGTGGGCTAAGGTGACGTGCATGACTACCACCATCGCCTTCCTTGGACCGGCCGGAACTTTTACGGAAGCAGCCGTGCACAAGTTTGTTGCGCACCTGCCGGAGGTCGAGACCCTGCCGGTTGGCTCTCCCTCGGAAGCGGTGGCTGCCGTGCGTGCCGGGCAGGCAGACTATGCCTGCGTAGCCATTGAAAATTCCGTTGATGGCGCTGTGACCACCACCTTTGATGCGCTCGTTGAAGCAGAACCGGTGCAGATTTACCGCGAGGTGGATATCCCTGTGGCCTTTAGCATCATGACTCGGCCAGGGAAGGGTGATATTCGGCGGCTGAGCACCCACCCGGTGGCGTTCCAGCAAATCCGCGGATGGGTGAAAAATAACTTGCCGGAGGTAGAGTTTGTGCCGGCCAGCTCCAATGCCGCCGCGGCCGAGGCCGTAGCCCGTGGAGACGCTGATGCCGCTGCGGCACCAGCACGTGCCGCCGAGATCTTCGGCTTGGAGACTATCGCCCAAGGCGTGGCGGACGTCGAGGGCGCTGCAACGCGCTTCGTTTTGGTGGGAAGGCCCGCAAGGCCCACCGCGCGTACCGGCCAGGACCGCACGAGCGTTATTTTTACCCTGCCTAATGAGCCGGGCAGCCTGGTGGGGGCATTGCAGGACCTTGCGCACCGCGGCGTGGATCTATCTCGGATCGAATCCCGGCCCACGCGTGAGACATTTGGCACGTACCGCTTTTATGTGGATCTTATCGGGCACATTGAGGATCAACCGGTGGCGGAGGCGCTGCGTGCGCTGTGGCTGCGGACAGAGGTTTTGCTGTTCCTCGGCTCTTGGCCGGCGGCAACGCCTGCGGGCAAGCCGCCGCGCGATCTCACCGCGGCGGATGATTGGGTAGCGCGGGCGCGCAGGGGCCAATAATCTAGAGGCATGCCCGGAAGAATCATCCTGCTGCGCCACGGCCAGACCTATTCCAATATTTCCCGCTACCTTGATACACGGCCGCCTGGGGCTGAGCTCACCGAGCGCGGGCGCGACCAAGCTACGGATGTAGGCCGAGAGCTGGCGCAATTGGTAGGAGAACGGGAGGTGGAGTTTAAGTGCTCCGTGGCATTGCGTGCGCAACAGACCGCAATGCTGGCCGCGCGCGCCTTCGAGCAGGAACGCGGCATGCCAGAGTTCTCCCAGCGCGTTGACGTGATCACCGACGTGCACGAGATTTTTGCCGGCGACTGGGAGATGGACGGCAGCGAGGACGCCCACCGTTCGCACATGGTGGCCATGCGCGGCTGGTGCGACGGCGAGCCGGATGCCGGGATGGAAGGCGGCGAGACCCTAGATGATGTGTTGGCACGCTACCAGCCGGTTCTGGAAGGTATTGCGGAGCGGCTTGCCGACGGCCACGATGTCATCCTTGTCAGCCACGGCGCGGCCATCCGAGTGGTGACCAAGCATGCCACGGGGGTTGACGCCGACTTTGCCTATACCGGATATCTGCCCAATTGCCGATTTATGGTGATGGAACCGCGCGGCAAAGACTTTGGGCAGTGGACCTTGACCCGCTGGGCGGATACCGAACTCTAGCCCCAGCCCAGGCGGTGGAGCTCTTCTTCCTCAAGGCCAAAGTAATGGCCTAGTTCGTGAAATACGGTGACTTTGACCTGTTCTGCTAGGTCTTCTTCACTGCTTGCCCAACGCTGTAGGGTGTTTCGGTAAATGAAGATGGCATCGGGCAGGAAGCCAGTATGGTCGAAGGTCCGGTGGGGCAGTGCTACGCCCTCGTAGAGCCCCAACAGCATGGGGTTATCTGGGTTTTCATCTTCTACCAAGATGACGAGGTTGCGCATGCGGCGCACGAATTCCTCGGGTACTTGATCGAGCGCCTCGTTGACCATTTCATCGAAGCGCTCTTCCGATACCTCTACCATTAGGGTGCTGGGGCTGGCGCGGGGGCCGCGGACTCGGGTGCCGGCTTATCATCCTTGTCCTCGCGCAGCGGATTTCGCTCGGGGCGCTCCTCTGGCGGCTTGCCATCGATACTTAGCGCCTGGCGGCCGCCGGTAGCGGAACCGGTAATGGTAGAGAAACCGCCGCCTGCGCGGGCGTGGACAAGGGAGCAGTTGACGGATTTGGTGCCCCCATTCCAAGAGGCCTCGGTGATTGAACCCCAGAATGGTTGCAGCGTGGATTGGTAGAGCTGTTCTTCACCGCCAAGGTAGTCCTCAGTGGCGGCGGTACAAGTTTCGGAGAGGAACTTGTCCATATCCTTGCCATCCGGGTAGCCCTCAGGGAACTGCTTGCCCACATCGATGACGGATACGGTTTCCATCTGGTGCGGCTTAGCGCAGTCAACGACGTGCGGAACTTGCTTATCATCAATAGCTAAGCACTCGTCTGGCTTAGAGAGATTGGCCTGCTCGGAGGCTTCCACGTTGCCGGTATTAAGCTGCGGCACGCCGTGATCATCGGTGGTTTGCAAGCCACAGAGCAGGGTGCGGTCGCCGCGATCCCAGGCGGACTGCGGCGGAAGAATGGACGCTACATCGTACTTGCCGTTCGGATCCCACTTGCCGTGCAAGTAGCTCACGGTAGCGGATTCGCATAGCTCATCGCGCAGTTGGTGCTGGCGGGTGAGCGCAGGGCGGGTGGCGTCGGGGCCGAACTCGCTGGTGGGATACACGCTTAGGTCTTCGGTTTTGGAGACCTCGAAGCGATGCGGTTCGGAACAAGGCACCTCCTTAAACCCGGTGGCGGAGCCATCCTGCGCGATGTCCCACGTCAAGCAGGCGCTGGCGTCCGCGGCCGTGAATGGCTCTGGCTTAGCGGCGGCGGTCTCAGAGTTATCTCCGCCATCGTGCTGCTGGGCGGCGGTGGTTTCATCGCCGCCCGATTTGTGGGAGCTGATAACGCCGTAGATGCCCATGAAAACGGCCGCCGCGATTGCCGCAATCAAGACAATCTGGACGGCCACAGCGGAACGCCACGCAGGTGATTTCTTCATAAGGACCTTGATTCTACCTTTTAACCAGGGTGCTGGCTAGATACTGCTCTCCCTAGCCACCCGGGTAGTCAGGTGGTAACGGTCCGTACGGTAGACCGAGGAACACCACTCCACCGGTCTATCGCCCGAGCGGGAGTAGCGCACGATGTGGAGCAGTGGGGTGCCCACGGGGACGTCGAGAAGCGGGGCGGTGTCCGTATCGGCCGAGATTGCAGATACTGTCTGGTCCGCATCCGTGATGGGGACGTCAAAGACGGAGTCGAGGATGGCGTAGACCGAGTTATAGGTGTCATTTTCTAGCAGGCCCGGTGCAAAAGTGGAGTTATACCAACCATCGTCAATGGAATATGGTTCACCATCGCCCAAGCGCAGACGGCGTAGATGAATATGCTCTGTCTGCGCGGGGGTATCAAAAAAGAGCGCCGCGTCTTCCGGGGCGCTACTGCGGCCGCTGGTGAGGATTTTGGAGGAAGCGGTGACGTCCTGTGCGCCCATCTCATCGGAGAAGGATGCAAGGTGGAGTCGAGAGACTAATGGGTTGGGGGCTACAAAGGTTCCCTTGCCGCGGACGCGGCGCAGTTTGCCCGCAGTAACGAGGTCTCCTATGGCGCGTCGCACTGTGATACGTGACACGCCGTACGTCTCTTCAAGTAGCCTCTCGCCGGGTAGGATATCGCCGGGTTTGAGCGTAGTGCGGCACAATTCTTCGAGGATATCGTGCAATTGGGCGTGCTTTGGAACGGGACCGTCCGTAATTGTGCGGGCGGGAAGCTGAACGGCGGACATAACTCCATGATAATTCGCTGGTTATTACCACCGCAAGGTGGTGCGAATACGCTAAACTTACATTCGTGATTGATCTCAAGCTACTCCGCGAAAACCCTGACGTTGTCCGTGCTTCCCAGGTGAACCGAGGTGAGGATCCTTCCCTCGTAGATCAGCTACTGGAAGCTGATGAGCAGCGCCGCGCTGCTATCCAAAAGGCCGACGAACTGCGATCCGAGCAGAAGGCTTTTGGCAAGAAGATCGGCCAAGCCTCCCCAGAAGATCGCCCGGCTTTGCTGGAGGGCTCTAATGAGCTGAAAGCCAAGGTCAAGGAGGCTGAAGAGGCACAGTCCGCGGCTGAGGCCAAGGTAGAAGAGCTGCAGTACAAGCTGGACAACGTGGTCGAAGGCGCTCCAGCTGGCGGCGAAGATGACTTTGTGGTGCTAGAAGAGGTTGGCCAAATCCCCGAGTTCGACTTCGAGCCCAAGGATCACCTTGAATTGGGCGAGTCCCTTGGACTTATCGACGTCAAGCGTGGCGCAAAGGTTGGCGGCGCTCGTTTCTACTACCTCACTGGCGATGGTGCTTTCCTCCAGCTGGGAATGCTCATGTTGGCGGCTCAAAAGGCGCGTGAGGTCGGCTTTAAGCTGATGATTCCGCCAGTTTTGGTTCGCCCAGACATCATGTCCGGTACCGGCTTTTTGGGTCAGCACTCCGATGAGGTTTACTACCTGCCGGCCGATGATATGTACTTGGTAGGCACTTCTGAGGTGGCCCTCGCTGGCTACCACAAGGACGAGATCATTGACCTTTCTAATGGCCCGTTGCAGTACGCCGGTTGGTCTTCCTGCTTCCGCCGTGAGGCAGGTTCCCACGGTAAGGACACCCGCGGCATTTTGCGTGTCCACCAGTTCGACAAGTTAGAAATGTTCGTCTACTGCAAGCCGGAAGACGCGGAAGATATGCACCAACGCCTGCTGTCTATGGAAAAGGACATGCTGGCTGCCATGGAGCTGCCTTACCGCACTATCGACATTGCCGGTGGCGACCTCGGCTCTTCGGCGGCCCGTAAGTTCGATAACGAAGCGTGGGTTCCTACCCAAGGCACCTACCGCGAGCTGACCTCCACCTCGAACTGCACTACCTTCCAGGCTCGTCGCCTATCCACCCGTTACCGCGATGAGAACGGCAAGACCCAGACCGCAGCCACCCTGAACGGCACCTTGGCGACGACTCGCTGGCTCGTTGCCATTCTGGAAAATCACCAGCAGGCTGACGGCTCCGTCGTCGTCCCTGAGGCACTGCGCCCCTTCGTGGGCAAGGATGTCCTGACCCCGCAGTAAGTCCGCCGTCGTCCTGGAGAGTTATGAACGCTGCGACGAATTTCCTGTACCGCCAGATCACCCACATTGGTAGGGGGGTGACTCTGGCGCAGGGATTAAAAATGCGCCTTTCGGGCGAGGAAAACATTCCCGATGAAGGCGGCGCGGTATTGGTCTGCAACCACACCGGTTACATGGATTTTCTCTTTGGTGCGTTTTTGGCCTACCGCAAAAGGCGCTTAGTGCGATTCTTGGCTAAGGCGGGCATTTTCAAGTCACCAGTGGCGGGACCCCTGTTGAAGGCAATGCACCATGTGCCAGTTGATCGCATCGATGGCAGCGCCTCGTTACAACAGGCAGTACAATTAGCCAAGGACGGCGAGCTTGTCGGGGTGTTTTCTGAAGGGACGATTTCCCGCAGCTTTGAAATCCGCAGCATGAAAAGCGGCGCGTCCCGCATTGCCTATGAGGCAGGCGTGCCGGTTATTCCCCAAGTCATCTTCGGATCGCAGCGCCTGTGGACCAAGGGGCACAAGAAGAATTTGGGGAGGACCAAGACTCCGGTTTTTATTACTGCCTTGGAACCGTACTATCCCACTGGCGATGCGGAAGCCGATACCGCGGAGATTCGCTGCCGCATGCAAGAAGCACTAGAGGCGCTATGGGACCAATACGAAGCCGAGTTTGGCCCAATGCCTGCCGGCGAATATTGGGTGCCTGCCCGTAAGGGGGGTGGCGCCCCCACCCTCGCAGAGGCTGAGGCTCGCGATGCGGAAGTAGAAACGGAGCGCCACCGTGTGCGCCGCCTGCGCGATGACTTGGTGGGGCTTAAAGAACGCGTGTCAGTCACGACGGTGGACCTAGTTCGCAACCGCATGTCGGCTGCTAAAAATGCCGAAGGGACTACGGCAAAGAATGTGGCGCGCACTGCCCCTGAGACCTTGGAGTGGATTAAGACCAACCTCAATGCCGTGGTGGAAGAAGCAACCCGTGGTCTAGATGAAGGCCGCGATAGGGTCGCAGATGTCATGGCCCAGTTGAAGTCCGATGTCGCGCAGGCCCAGGCCTCCATCACTGCAAGTAGCAAGGAGATTTGGGCCGGCTCTGTGGCGGAGCAAGGCCTTTTGGCTGCAGCTACGCAATCTCGCCTAATTGTCTCGCGCCTGCCGCACCGCATGAAGGCGCAATTTTCTTCCATTCCCCGTGTAGTGATGGCGCACAACAGTGCCTTGAATTGGGAGGATGGAGCTTTAACTCCCCGTTTGCGTAAAGCTTTCGCGGATATTTACCCAGCGGCTGAAGTTCTCATAGTGGTCTCTCCTGCCGGTGACATCGATGTTCCGCAAGCCGTGTGGAAGATTGTCCTCGACGAGACTGCTGCGCAGCCGCGCTTGAATATCGCGGCGATGTCGGTTACCGCTGCCACGGCGGCACAGGGGGTGGAGTGCATCCTGCAGGATCTCCAAGCTGAGCCAGAAGAGGCGTTAGTTTTTGCAAATGAACCGGGGGACGAGGAATTCCTTGAGTGGATTCCAGCTGTGGCCTTGGAAACCGCGCCTATTGAGGTAGTGAAGGGAGCCCAAGCGGTTACCTACTCTGCAGAAAAGGCGGGGATGTCCGAAGTGCTCGAGGCGATGGCTCGTCTAGCGAAGGAATAGCGAAGAATTTCCGTCCGCTTTTCACCCCCGCGAGGGGGTGTTTTTCTTTTTGAATGTCTAAGTATTTTAAGAAAACTGACTGCTAACGGGCCTGAAACTTACGTGTGAGTAACCACATGTGTAACTCGCGTCCGTGACTCCTAACATAGATTTCAGGAGATAAAGTCTCTGCAGCCGCGGTGTGATACTTTCCGCCGAAACCACAATTCATCGCTTTTAGCTGTGCTTATGCCATCTCATTCATGGATTAATGGCGCAGGCACATGCAAGCACCAAGGAAGGAGATGCGGTCAGTAATGACCCAGCAAAGCAACCAATCCTTTAACCCTGAATACTTTGAAAATCTATGGAACAGGTACACCGATGAAGACTATGACGTGGTCATCATCGGTGGAGGATCCGTGGGTGCCGGTGCGGCAGCGGATGCCGCTACCCGCGGTCTGAAGACCGCCGTCATTGAAGCTAGCGACTTCGCCGCAGGCACCTCTTCCCGTTCTTCCAAGATGTTCCACGGTGGCCTGCGCTACCTAGCCATGTTTGACTTCCGCCTTGTGGCAGAATCCCTCAAGGAGCGTGAGCTCAACATGTCCACCCTGGCGCCTCACTTGGTTAAACCGTTGAGGTTCATCTTCCCGCTTACCCATCACGTGTGGGAGCGCGTCATGATGTTCGGTGGCTTTACCCTTTATGACCTCATGGGTGGCTCCAAGAGCGTGCCAATGCAAAAGCACCTGACCCGCAAGGGAGTGCTGAAGGTAACCCCGGGGCTGAAGGACGACGCCATCGTGGGCGGCGTGCGCTATTACGACACCCTGGTGGATGATGCCCGCCACACCATGACGGTCCTGCGCACCGCCGCCGAGTACGGCGCTGATGTTCGCACTAATACCGAGGTCATTGGCTTTGACAAGGACCGCGGCGGGCGCATCGTCGGTGCACATGTCCGCGATACTGCCACCGGCCGCGAAACCACCGTGCGCGGCAAGGTCTTCATCAATGCCACCGGCGTATGGAATGACAAGATCCAAGAGATGGCCGGCGTGGAAGGAAAATTCACCGTGCACGCCTCCAAGGGCGTGCACATCGTCGTGCCAAAAGATGCCCTCGATGCGGATGCAGCGCTGTGCTTCGTGACCGAGAAGTCCGTCCTCTTCGTCATCCCTTGGGGCGAGTACTGGATCATCGGTACCACCGATACCGATTGGGAAAAGGGTCTGTCCTTGCCGGATCCGGCGCCGACCAAGTCCGATATTGACTACATTCTGGACCAGGTAAACCAGCGCGTACGCCGCCAGATCACCCGCGATGACATCGTGGGTGTCTACTCCGGCCTGCGCCCACTGCTTTCTGGCAAGTCTGATTCCACCACAAACCTTTCTCGCAACCACGCCGTCGCACGCGTGGCCCCAGGCATGGTTTCCGTTGCCGGCGGCAAGTACACCACCTACCGCGTCATTGGTAAGGATGCCGTCGACCTTGCTGTGAAGGAACTCGGCACCAAGGTCCCAGAGTCCATTACCGAGCAGACCCCAATTTTGGGTGCTGCCGGCTACCACGCCCTGGCTAACCAGGTTCCGTCCCTCGCCCGCCGCTATAACCTGAGCGAAAAGTTCATCGAGCACCTGCTAGGACGCTATGGCTCCTTGCTGGGCGAGGTCCTGGCCCCAGCCGCCGAGGACGCCTCCCTGCTGGAACCCGTGCCAGGTGCCGAGTCTTACCTGTGGGCCGAGGTGCGTTACGCCGTTACCCACGAGGGCGCGCTGCATTTGGAGGACATCCTGTCCCGCCGCTTACGCATTGCCATCGAGTTCGGAGACCGCGGCGTAAACGCTGCCCCGGGTGTTGCTGATTTCGTGGCGCCGCTGCTCGGCTGGAGCGACGCCGAAAAGGAGCGCGAGGTATCCCAATTCAAGGCTCATACCCAGGCCGAACTTGAAGCAGAAGCTGCGGTAACTGACCGCGAGGCCAATGACATCTTGGTCCGCGCAGGATCTGCCCGACCCACCCAAAACGAGGTATAAGTTATGACCGGATTTGATGCATTCCTGTGGGAGTTTATCGGCACCGCCTTGCTGCTCCTTCTAGGTAACGGCGTATGTGCGCTGGTAAACCTGCGCACCTCTGGTGCACGCGGCTCCGACTGGGTCGTTATCGCCCTGGGTTGGGGTATGGGTGTCTTCGTTGGTGCGAGCGTAGCCGATCCCACTGGCGGGCACCTCAACCCCGCCGTCACCGTAATGTTGGCCGTCAATGGCTCGCTCGAGTGGTCCCTGGTGCCGTATTACTGCCTGGGACAAATCCTTGGTGCCATCCTTGGTGCCATCCTGGCATGGGCTGCCTTCAAGCAGCTTTTCGACGCCAATAATTACGATGACGCCGGTAATGTCACCGGCGCCAACAAGAACACGAATGGCATCTTCTTTACCAAGCCAGCACATCCCAAGAACGGTTGGAATGCGGTGACCGAGTTCCTCGCTACCAGCGTGCTGTTGATGTTCATCGCCTTTGGTCCCACTGGGGGCGAGCTTGGTCCGATGAGCTATTTCGCTGTTGCTTTCGTCGTGGTGGCCGTTGGTTTGTCCCTCGGCACTCCCACAGGATATGCCATCAATCCGGTTCGCGATCTGGGCCCGCGCATTGCTTATGCCTTCATCCTTCCCATCCAGGACAAGGGCAGCGCGAACTGGGGTTATGCCTGGGTTCCTATCGTGGCTCCGCTGGCCTCGGCGGTAGCCGTTGGCCTGCTGTCTGTTGCGCTTTAATTCCACCTTCGTACAGGAGACTACACACATGACAACTAAGAAATACGTTGCCGCGATCGACCAGGGAACCACGTCGACGCGCTGCATCATCTTTGATCACAATGGCGAGCAGGCTGCCGTTGGCCAGCTCGAGCACGAGCAGATTTTCCCGGAAAAGGGCTGGGTAGAACACGATCCGGAAGAAATCTGGAGCAATACCCGCCGCGCCGTCGGTGAGGCCCTTGCCAATGGTGATATCACCGTGGAGGATATTGACTCCGTGGGCATTACCAACCAGCGGGAAACTACCGTGGTGTGGGATAAAAACACCGGTAAGCCGGTCTACAACGCCATTGTTTGGCAGGATACCCGCACCACCGCTATCTGCAAAGAGCTTTCGGGAGAGGAAGGCCCGGAAAAGTGGCGTCGCCGCACCGGTCTAATCATTAACTCCTACCCGGCTGGTCCGAAGGTGAAGTGGATCCTCGATAACGTCGAGGGCGCACGCGAACGTGCCGAGGCCGGCGAGCTGCTCTTTGGCACCATCGATACTTGGTTGTTGTGGAACCTTACTGGCGGCGCGGAGGGCGATGCCGGCCGTGAGGCCCTGCACGTTACTGACGTCACCAATGCCTCCCGCACGCTGCTCATGGACATCGAAAAGCTGGAGTGGGATGAGGAACTGTGCAAGGAAATGGGCATCCCGATGTCCATGCTTCCGGAGATCCGCCCATCCTTGGGTGATTTCCGCACCGTACGCGAACGCGGTTCGCTCTCCGGCGTGCCTATCCGCGCCATTCTCGGTGACCAGCAGGCTGCCATGTTCGGCCAAGGTTGCTTCCGCGCGGGTTCCGCAAAGAATACTTACGGCACCGGCCTGTTCCTCCTACTAAACACTGGTACCACCCCGAAGTTCTCCGAAAACGGACTCTTGACCACCGTGTGTTTCCAACGCGAGGGCGAGCGTCCCGTTTATGCCTTGGAAGGCTCCGTGTCCATGGGCGGTTCCTTGGTGCAGTGGCTGCGAGATAACCTGCAGATCATTCCGAACTCCGCGTCTATCGAGAACCTTGCGCGTGAGGTTAAGGACAACGGCGGCGTTTACATCGTGCCGGCCTTCTCCGGTCTCTTCGCCCCGTACTGGCGCGCAGATGCGCGCGGTGTCATCGTAGGCCTCACCCGCTTTGCTAACCGCAAGCACTTGGCCCGTGCCGTGCTTGAGTCCACCGCGTACCAGACCCGTGACGTCGCCGATGCCATGGTTGCAGATTCCGGCGTAGAGATCACCGAGCTGCGCGTGGATGGCGGAATGACCATGAATGAACTATTGATGCAGTTTCAGGCAGACATCCTCGGAGTGGAAGTGCACCGGCCGAAGAATATTGAGACTACCGCCACCGGTGCGGCCTTCGCCGCAGGCTTGGACCATGGCTTCTGGGAAGACCTGAGCGTCTTGGGCAGCCAAGCAGGAGACATGAAGGTATATAAGCCGAAGCGCGAGGAGGAAGAGGTGGAGGCCCTCTACCGCGACTGGAAGCGCGCTATTAAGCGTTCCCTGGAATGGGAGGATAACGAGGACGAGGACCTGAGCTTCTAGCCCTGACGTAAACTCACGGGTATGGAAAATTTCCCAGCCCGCGCGCCTCGCCTCATTGCGAGCGATATTGATGGCACCCTGCTGGACCGCAATCATCGCGTCCCGCGTCGCAACCGTGACACCGTGGCGCGGGCGGTCCAGCAGGGTGCCTACTTTGCGCTTTCCACCGGCCGACCGTTCCGGTGGATAGCGCCCGTGCTGGACCAGCTTTCCATCCGGCCGGTATGCGTGACCTCGAATGGTGCTGTGTTGTATGACTCCGCGGAGGACCGCGTGATGTCTGCCCACGAGCTTTCCCCAGAGGCCTTGGCCGAGGTAGTGGATGTGGCTCAGACCGTGTTGGGCACCGTGGGCTTCGGCGCGGAGCGCGCGGGAGGCTCGCTTGCCGACGCCGTCGAGGAGCTTTTCGTCGTCGAGCGCCACTACTCCGAAAACGCCCTCTTCGAGGGATTCGGCGTGGTCAGCATGGGCGAGCTTGTGGGGCAGCCGGCGGTGAAGTTCCTCATCCGCAACACGGACTACTCCGCCCCAGAGCTCTATGAGCTCATTGCGCCGCACCTCGATCCGGAGCTCGCGCACCTGACCTATTCCATGCAGGAAGGAATCTTGGAGGTTGCCGCGCCCGATGTGACTAAGCGCCGCGGGGTGGAATGGCTGGCGCAGCACACCGGCGTCGCCCAGCAGGAGACGATCGCATTTGGGGATATGCCCAACGATATTGAGATGCTGCGCTGGGCTGGCTGCGGCGTGGCCATGGAAAACGCCCACCCGGAGGTTAAGGCGGCCGCGGATGCGGTCACCGTGGCTAACCACCAGGCGGGCGTCGCAAAGGTGCTAGAGCGCTGGTTCTAGTCGGTGAAGATGTCTACCTTTTCCGTTTCGGTGTTGTAGACAATCTCGCCGCCTTGGAACTTGACGCGGATGTCCTTGCCATTCTTTTCCTCATTGGAGGTGGGAAGTCCCAGCTTGGAGGCGTTATCGCCCTCGGACCATTTCTTGGCAATCTCACCCGTAAGCGCCTTGGTGCCAGACTCCTTGGAGGAAAGCACCACGCCATTTTGGAAGAGCTGGTAAAGGATCTTTCCGCCATCGGTGGTGTCTGGGCCGCCCACGGCCAAGCCCAAGACGGGGCTGACAGCATTGAGGACGGAGGTCCAAGATTCCTTGAGTCCTTCGTTATCCGAAATCTGTACGACCTTATTGACAATCTCTGGGATATCGCCGGTGGTAAGGTTGCCCGCCACCTTCTTATCAGTGTCTGGCTTCTGCAGGCGATCGTTGGCAATGAGGACGCCAAAGACTGCGGCCGCGATGCCGGCAAGGGCCGAGATGGTGGAGACCGGTACCTCAACATCGCCTAGCGAGGAGGTAATCTCGTCGCCCACCTGTTGCGGGGTTTTGGGGGCATTGGGCTTGGGAGGCTTTTGCCAGTGCAGATCCGTGCTATCTTTGCCGGACTTGATGGAATCCGCCTTTCGCTTGGTGTTCTTACGGATTTCATCCCAGTGGCGCATGGTGTACTGACCCGGGCACGCTGTGTTGTGGAAATCATTGTGGCCCGCGAAGGCCGGCACGGGGGCCATGGTTCCTGTTGGGAACTTGGAGCCGTAGAAGCCGCCGGAGTACAAGCTAGCCTTGCCCATCGGATCGATGCCGGAGATAGCAGCCTTCCAGCCGGCAATCTCAGCGACGGAGTTGAGCATCTCACGAGACGGCTCCGCTGTCTCATAGTTGCCAATCATGGAAATACCCCAGTTATTGGAGTTGAAGCCACCCACGTGGGCACCCTGGACGGCCTTGTCCAAGCCGCCGTAGCGGCCCTCGTAAATCGTGCCGAACTTATCTACGAGCACGTTATATCCGATATCGCACCAGCCTAGGGTTTGCGCGTGGTACTCGTAGGCGCCGCGAACCTGTGCCGCCGCCTGTGCACGGGTGTAGTTATTGGTGCCTGCGGTGTGGTGCAAGGTCATGGCCTTAATGCCATCGTCGTACGTCGGCTGCTGGCAGCGCTTAGATTCGTCTGCTCCCCAGCCGGCGCGGGTGACTACCTTGGGCATGCCCGCGGTTTCTGCGGTGGGCTCGATGGCTTCGCCTTCTTGGGCGTTGCCGTCGATAAACACGGCGTCGAGATCCGCAACCTGGGTGCGCTCATCGGCTACAGGGGAGATATCGCCGACGTTATACGCAAGCGGCGCTGGGCGGTTGGCATCAGCGCCCTTAGCGGCCTTGTCCAGGAGGGAGTCCTGCTTCTTGTCCAGGTTGGAACCAGTGACAAGATCGACGTTGGCCATCGAGACCTGAACATCATTGGTATCGCCCACGAAGATGAGCTCGGTGCCGTTTTTGCCCTCGGAGTAGTTCATCGCGTCCATGGACAGCCACTCGCTCCAAGAACCGTCCTGCTGCTTGGAGCGCACGAAGGAGTTGATATCTCGCTTGCCCTCCCAGGTGACGGCGAACATGTTGAAGGGTTCGTCGCGGTGGAATTGTTTAACCGCGCGACGGCCTTCGCCATCGCCTTGTGCAGCAACGGCCGGATCGTCAACGACGATGGATTCGCCGTCGCTAAAGCTGGCGGAGGCGTTCTTTACCTCGATAGGGCCGCTGTTGCCGGAATCTTGGGTTTTGAGAACTTGCTGCCCGCCAAATGCGGCCGTCACGGCGAGTGCGACGGAGGTGACCGCCGCGATGACGGGGGTGGACCACTTTGACCTGGTGGGTACTAGTCGACGTCGTTGTTGCACTGTTATCTCCCTAGGGTTGTGCAGCTGTAAAAGAGGTTGCCAAAAGTTAAGAGCTGATAGTGATGGTACGTTTGAGGCTTTTGTGAAACTTGTTGCGACACGCCGATGCACGGTGTCCGGCATCGAAGTGCAATAAGGTGGAGACCATGACTTCTTATGACCTCATCGTTGTCGGCTCTGGATTTTTTGGTCTAACGGTTGCCGAGCGTGCCGCTAGCCAGCTGGATAAGAAGGTGCTCATTGTGGAGCGCCGCAATCACCTCGGCGGCAATGCCTACTCCGAGGCCGAACCCACCACCGGAATCGAGGTGCACAAGTACGGTGCGCACCTCTTCCACACCTCAAATAAGCGCGTGTGGGACTACTGCAATAAGTTCACCGATTTCACTGACTACCAGCATCGCGTCTTTGCCATGCACGATGGCACCGCCTACCAATTCCCGATGGGCCTGGGTCTTATCAACCAGTTCTTCGGCCGCTACTACTCCCCGGATGAGGCTCGCCAGCTCATTAAGGATCAGGCCGGCGAATTCTCCCCGGAAGAGGCGCAAAACCTGGAGGAGAAGGCCATCTCGCTCATCGGTCGCCCGCTGTATGAGGCCTTCATCCGCGATTACACCGCAAAGCAGTGGCAGACCGATCCGAAGGAGCTGCCGGCCGCGAATATCACCCGCCTGCCGGTGCGCTATACCTTCAATAACCGCTACTTCAACGACACCTATGAGGGCCTGCCGGTCGATGGCTACGCGGCATGGCTAGAAAACATGGCTGACCACGACAATATTGAGGTCCGCCTGGATACCGATTGGTTCGAGGTGCGCGAAGAGCTGCGTGCCGAGTCCCCAGATGCGCCCGTGGTCTACACCGGCCCACTGGATCGCTACTTTGATTTTGCCGAGGGCGAGCTGGGCTGGCGCACCCTCGACTTCGATCTGGAGGTGCTGGATACCGGCGATTTCCAGGGCACACCGGTGATGAACTACAACGACGCGGACGTGGACTATACCCGTATCCATGAATTCCGCCATTTCCACCCGGAGCGCAAGGATAAGTACCCGAAGGACAAGACGGTCATTATGAAGGAATACTCGCGATTCGCCGACAAAGGCGATGAGCCGTATTACCCGATTAATACCCCGGAAGATCGCACCAAGCTGGAGGCCTACCGCAAGCTCGCTGCCCAGGAGTCGAAGGAGAACAGGGTTCTCTTCGGTGGCCGCTTGGGTACCTACCAGTACCTGGATATGCACATGGCTATCGGTTCCGCGCTGTCCATGTTTGATAATAAGCTCGTACCATTTTGGAACGAGGGCAAGGCTATCGAACAGGAGCGTGGCCACTAAGCCGAACTTCGTCAACAGAACACTTAACACTCAATACACCACCCAACACACCACACTATGGAGTGTTGGGTGGTGTGTTGTATGTGGTGTTGTGTAGTGTTGTGCAGACCGGGAAAATTATTATTGACCTGGGAAAATGTCTTGTACTGTGAGAATTTCGGACGAGGAACACGTGCGAACACTACACAACACACCACAGTGTGTGTAGTGTTGTGTGTAGTGTTTGAGGGTGTTCAGGAGCGTTGAGCGCTGATAGAGGGTGAGTGATTGTGGTCTGGGACGATGACCAGGCGGAGATCGCCGAGATCATTGGAAGCCTGCGAACTCAGGACACCGATACGCGCGCCGTCGAGGTCAAGGCAGCTGCGGGAGGTTTTCCCAAGAAGCTCGTTCGCTCTATCTCTGCCTTTGCTAACGGGACCGGTGGAATCATCATCTTGGGGCTGGATGAAGACAACGGGTTCGTTACGGTACCAGGCTTTGATGCTACTGCCATGGCGGATGCCCTGGCTGGCGCATGTGCAGACCTCGTGACCCCGTCGGTTCGCGCTCAGATCGACATTGTTGACTGGGAGGGCGCGAGCATTGTCGTTGGCACCATTCCCGAATGTGCTCCTTTTGAGAAGCCTTGCTGGGTCGTTTCTCAGTCGAAGTATCACGGCAGCTATATCCGGGTCCATGATGGGGACCGCGTACTAAAGCCATACGAGATCGACCGACTGGAGGAAAACAAGACCCAGCCGGAATGGGATCTGGAGCCGGTTCCGGATTCTGACATCGACGATCTGGATCCTGACATTGTGGCCGAGATCTTGGCCCGCGAGCGCTCCATCCATGAACGCATTTTTGGACGGTTGAGCGATGAAGAGGCGATGTTAGCGCTCCACCTGATTACCCGGAACGACAACGGAAAACTAGTGCCAACTTTGGGCGGGCTAATGGCAGCGGGCACTTATCCGCAACAGTTTTTCCCGCGGCTCAACGTGACCTTTGCAGCATATCCCGGCACCGATAAAGCGGCCGGGATGGGCAAGCAGCGCTTCCTCGACAACGAAAGTCTGGTGGGGCCCATTCCGGTGCTGGTTGCGGATGCAGTGCGGGCAGTCCGACGCAATATGCGCGTCGGAGGCGTAATCGAGGGAGTCTTCCGTAAGGACTTGCCGGACTATCCTCCGGAGGCTGTGCGTGAGGCAGTCGCTAATGCGCTAATGCACCGTGACTATTCGCCGCAGGCGCGGGGCACGCAGGTACAAGTGAACCTGTATGTCGACCGGCTGGAGGTCCTCAACCCCGGTGGTCTTTATGGAACGGTCACCGTTGATCGATTGGGCACTGCGGGTATGTCTAGCGCGCGCAATCAGCATTTGTCTGCGTTGCTGGAGGTGACTCCTGCCGGTGACGGAGACGGGTACGTTGCGGAGAATCGTGGTACCGGATATATCGAGATTCTCGACCAACTGGAGCAGCAGCTGCTGCCGCCGCCGGTACCAGAGGATTCATTAACCGCATTTGAGCTCACCTTCGCGCGGCGAAATCCGACTACCCCGGAGCGCACCGCGGCGTTGGGGGGCGGAACCCGCGGGCGCGTGCTCGACTATCTTCGCGAACACAGGACAGCGTCCAGCCGCGAATTGGCAGGGGCTGCGGGGCTGTCCCTCAACGGCGTGCGCAGGACCATCAACGAACTTGTTGAGGAAGGCGTCATCGTGCGCACTGAGCCGTTGAAGAGCCCGAAGCAGCGCTATCGGCTGCAGGGCTAACCCCGGTGTTCAACGGCACCTTGTTCGCGCGTCGCCGCTGAATACCTTGGCGCGAATTTCTCCATCTGTTCAAGCACAAGCTTGATGGCCTCCGGCGCCTTGTCCGGTGGATACTTGTAGTCGCGTAGTAACCTGCGGACCGAGCGGCGTAGTTTCGCACGTACGTCGTCGCGTACTGTCCAGTCGGTCTTTGCATCGCGACGCAGCATGGAAACGAGCTGGCGTGCGATTTCAGCAAGAACTTCGTCGTCCATGAGCTCGGTTGCGGATTCGTTTGTCGACACCGCATCGAAGAAGGTGAGCTCGTCATTGCCTAGTGGCGGGGTGAATTGTTCACCGCGTTTGCTTTCCTTGACGATCTCCTTGGACAGGCGGATGAGTTCGGCGATGATTTCAGCGGCCGTGAGCTGCTGATTGGTGTACCGATTCATCAGCTCGGTGATCCGCTCGGAGAACTGCTTGGAGCGCAGCTCGTTGTTTCCTGTGGCGGTGCGGGCTTCCTGCTGGAGCTGGCGGCGCAACGCATCAATGAGCAATGAGACCTCAGAGGGGGATTGTTTGTCCTTGAACAGGTCGACGGTGAGATCCTGCAAGTTCGGAATCTCAATCCCGGCCTGGCGGTAGATGTCGATGACACCGGTGGCCTCAGCCGAATCAACGACCAGCTTGCCTAGGGCGTTGCGGATGGAGTCGCTAATTGGCTCGCCATTGGCCACGCGGTCGCCCGCATCGAGCTTGATGAGCCAGTTCTTGACCTCGGAGTAGAACCGCACGCTGTCGCGGTACTCCTCGGCGTCGGGGCTGCCCGAAGCTAGTGCCCAGGCACGCGCGAGTCTTCCAGCCTGACGTTTGAACTCATCAGCGACGGGACGCGCGTTTGGCTTCTCGGGGTCGTAGTTGCCTTCGGTTCTTGGATTGCGCAGGAAACCAGTGACATCGAGCAAGGCGCGGCGGAGGTTGGCGTCATCGATGAAAGCGGTGTTCTTCCATTCGATTCCCACAATGTCGTCGAGACGAGCCAGGAATCCCTTCGCCAGATTGAGCGCTTCTTCGACGTCCTGTCCCGTGACCTTCGTGCCGTCGTCGGAGGGGTTGAGCGTGAACTCAGCCAGCGCCTTCTCCAGGTTCTCGACCAACGGAGCATAGGCGACAAGGAGGCCATCCTGCTTGTCGCGGAACGTGCGGTTGACGCGAGCGAGGGTCTGCATCAGCAGCGCGCTCTTGAGCGAGCGGTCAATGTAGAGCGTGTGTAGCGGCGGCGCATCGAAACCGGTGAGCATCATGGACTGAACGATGGCGATTTCCAGCTCGTCGTCGACGTCCTTGATGCGGTTCTTCACGGCCTTGAGCGCGCTCGGGCGGCGCATATGGACCTTGAGCTCTTCAGGATCCGAAGGCGCTGCAGAGTAGATCACCTTGATCTTGCCCTTGTCATCGGCATCCGAATGCCACTCAGGGCGCAGCGCCACGATCTTGGAGTAGAGACGCGCTGCAATGGAGCGCGTCGCGGTGACAATCATCGCTTTGCCCGGAGCACCGATGAATTCCCACATGTTCTCGCGGCGGTCTTCCCAGTGACGGACAAAGTCTTCTGCTAGGGCATCGAGGCGGTCGTCGGAGCCGTAGACGACCTCCAACGCGGCGACGGAGCGCTGAATCCGCTCGCGCTCCACCTCGTCGAGACCCGTAAGTACTTCCTCGGCAGAGTCATCAATATCGTCATCCGTGATTCCAGCAATGCGCTTGAGCGGGATGAGGCGCGGCTCGAAGTAGACGGGAACGACGGCACCGTCCTCGACGGCGCGGTTCATGTCGTAGACATCCACGTCGTCACCGAAGACCTTTCGCGTATCGCGGTCCCATTCCTTAAGCGGGGTACCGGTAAACGCCAGCATGGTGGCATTCGGTAGTGCACTACGCAGGTGCTGTGCGTAACCATCGGCGGCGGTATCGCCAAAGCCATAGTGGGAACGGTGTGCCTCGTCGACGATGACCACGATGTTGCTCCGGTCAGAGAGCAACGGGTGCTCGGTCTCACGCAACTCACCCTGGCCGTTCAAGCCAAACTTCTGGAGGGTAGAGAAGTAAATACCACCAGAGGTCTTCTGTGACAGCAGCTCACGCAACTCAGCACGCGACTCGATATTGCGCGGTGCCTCCGGCAGGATGGTGGACCGGTTGAAGGTCTCAAAGAGCTGCTCATCCAGTTCCGTGCGGTCATTGAGCACAATGACGGTCGGGCTGAGCATCTCCCGCCGACGCATAATCTTGGCGGTGTAGAGCTCCATCTCCATGGACTTGCCCGCACCCGTCGTGTGCCAGATGACGCCAGCGCGCTTGTCGCCGCGCGCCGCCGTGATCGTGGAACCCACAGCCTTGGTCACCGCGAAGTACTGGTGCGGCTTCGCTATGCGCATGACCAGGCCCTCGGCCGTATCATCGAACGCAGTGAAGTCGCTGTAGAGCTGTCCAAAACGCTCGACATTAAACAGACCATCAAGTAACAGATCCAGCTGTGTGACCGGCTCGCCGGCCACAACCATGTTGTTGGGGTCGACCGGGCTGCCGTCCTCATCCACATTCCACGGCGCAAAATGGTTCCACGGAGTAAACGGCGTGCCATACTTCGCGCTGAGGTCATCCGAAGGAATCACAATATTGGCAAAGCGGAAGGCCATGCCGAATTCCTTGACGTAGGTCTGCAGCTGGTTGTACGCGCCCTCGACGGAGGTATTCGCGCCCGTCTTCTTCAGCTCAATAAACGCCAGCGGCATGCCGTTGACGTAGCAGACCACATCGAAGCGACGCTCGCCGTCCAGGTTCGCAATGGTGACCTGGTTGAGTGACAAGTAGTCATTCTTGTGGGGCTGCGAGGACAGAAAGTAGATGGTCGGGTTCTGGATATTGCCCTCGTGGTCGATGTACTCGATACCGCGATAGCCTTCCACCAGAATCTGGTGAATGCGCCGATTCTCCGCAATCGCGGACTGTGACTTCGGCGTGATGACCTCACCGATCGCCTGGTCGAGGTACTCCTCCGGTACATCTGGGTTGAGGTTGCGCACGGCATTGCGCAAACGCCCGCGCAGCACGATGTCATTCCAGGCGTCGCGCTCGCCGGAGCCCGGCGCAAAGTCTGGGCCGTGTCCAGCCTGCCATTCCAGTTCAGCCAGGTGGTCCTGGACAATGAGTTCGAGGGATTCTTCGCTCAAAATGTGCTTCTCCTTAGGGGTTGTAGGGATAGGGGCTGCTTAGCTTTCCGACGCCGCCGTGCCCGCAACGTTCTCCGCCTCACCGACCGTAATGCGGCCGCTCATGAGGAGGGGAAGGAGTTCGTCGCGGGTGCGGGCGAGGACTTGGTTTTCTTTCTGAGCAGCTTGTGCGCGCTTGAGAAGCGGCCAGGCCGCCTCGTTGAAGGCTTGCAGGTAGTCGTCGGAGCAACCGATGAACGGAAGCTTCTTGAAGTTTCCTCGTGACAGTTCCATGAATGTGGCGCCGTTGGCCCACGCTTCGAATTCACGTTTCCGTGCTTTCATCTGCGCGAAAAGCCACGGTGTGAGCTCATCGGGTGCTTCGACAACGATGAAGCCTTGGTTTGTTGCAATGGGCCCAGATGCGAGTGCGATGGCGCCAATCGTGGCACGCGAGGTCAGCAAGATCGAGTTTTCAGGATGCAACGAGGACGACATCGACGCCAAGCCAGCTTCAGTGATTTTACGGCTGGTGTCTCCAATCCACGGACCGTCGAGAGCCGTGATATCGGTGGGTGTTGCCCAGTTGATGTCGCCGTCCCAGAACGCATCGTTTTTTGTCGAGGGAGTACTACCACCGAAGACTTCTGCAATTTCGTCAAAGGATTGAGCCGTTGGCTTTTTAGCTACTTGCGAGTAAAGAGCTTCAACTAGGGCACCACTAAGATTGATTATCCGTGAATTCGTCGTGATTTTGTCATCGAGTGCTTTTAGGAATTTGCCGACTGATCGTTGAGCCTTGAGCGGCGGAAGATCTATCTCAACCTTGCGGAGCAATGCTTGACGGATGCCCAGGACCGTAGTTCCAGACGCGCGGCCAGCTAGTTGTGCTTGACCAACCTCAGAATCCAGCCAATAACGCAGGTATGCGTTGTCTATTACATCGGCTTTTCCTCGGAGCGCAAACAACCGTTGACCCAAGACTAGGGGGTCGTTTGAAGGGACGAAGGCCGTCTTGCCGAGTGGTGCTTCGCTCGTGAGAATTACGTCCCCCTCTTGCAGGGGTAAAGGCATCCATTTTTCCCAAGTTTCGTGACTTACAAATCGAACGTTTTCAAAATCGATTGCCCCTTGACGGATGAGTTTCGCCGAGATGACAGGCACCCCTGCGTTTGTGAAGTCTGCCCCCAATTTCTTAGGCGTTCTGCCTCGATGGTCGATAATTTCTTCAAGTACTTCTTCGAGAGTGGTTGTACGCATTACTTCAACCTCCCCAGCTGTTCGCGCACAACCTTGTCTAGGTGGGCGGCGTCGTCAAGCGCGGCGGTGAGCTCGCCGGTGAGGCGAGCAATCTTCTCGTCGATGGGCTCGTCGTCTTCCTCGGCCTCGGCGAAGCCGACGTAGCGGCCGGGGGTCATGGCGAAGTCGGCGTCGCGGATGTCGTCGAGGGAAGCAGACTTGCAGAAGCCGGCGATGTCCTCGTAGGCCTCGTCCTTCGGAGCGGAGGTGCGGCCGCGCCACAAGCGGTAGGTGTTCGCAATCTTTTGGATGTCGTCGTCGCTGAAGGTGCGCTCTGTGCGGTCAATCATGTGGCCGAGCTCGCGGGCATCGATGAAGAGGACCTGATTGGTGCGGTCGATGGAGCCTTTGTTACCGGCCTTCTTGTCCTTGGCGAAGAACCAGACGCAGACCGGAATCTGCGTGCCACGGAAGAGCTGTGCAGGAAGTGCGATGACGCAGGAGACGATGTCGTCTTCCACCATGGTCTTGCGGATGTCGCCTTCACCGGAGGAGTTCGACGTCATCGTGCCGTTGGCCATGACAACACCGGCCTCGCCTTGAGAAGTGAGCTTGGAGATAATGTGCTGCATCCACGCGAAGTTTGCATTGCGCTTGGGCGGGACGCCGTACTTCCAGCGGGAGTCCTCCTCGTTGCGTGACCAATCCTTGATGTTGAACGGCGGGTTGGCCATGACGTAGTCCATCTGCTTACCCGGATGGATGTCGCGAGCGAAGGTGTCGGCCCAGCGCTCACCCAAGCCAGCAGAGCTAATGGCGTGGATGGCCAGGTTCATCTTGGCCATGCGCCAGGTGCGCTCATTAAGCTCCTGACCGTAGATGGCCAGAGCAGTGCGGTCCTTCTCTGTGGTCTCGAGGAACTTTTCGGCCTGCACGAACATGCCGCCTGAGCCACAGCACGGGTCATAGACGCGACCCTGAGTTGGCTCCAGGATTTCCACGAGAGTGCGGACGACGGGGCGGGGAGTGTAGAACTCGCCGCCACGCTTGCCCTCAGCACGAGCGAACTTCTCCAGGAAGTACTCGTAGACCTCACCTAGCAAATCGCGAGCACGCTCGGGACCCTCCGCGGTGAAGCGAGTGGTGCTGAACAAGTCGATGAGTTCGCCCAAACGGCGCTGATCCACGCTGTCCGACGCGAAGTTGGTGGGCAGGGTACCTAATAGCGACTCGTTGTCCAGCATGAGCTGCTTCATCGCGTTATCGATGAGCTTGCCGATGGACTGGTACTCTTGGCCGGCGTCGGCCGTCTTTCCCTTCGAGTTGTCACGCAGGAAGGTCCAGCGAGCGATGGGGTCGACCCAGAAAACGTTCTTCTCACGGTAAGCGTCGATATCCTCCAGGTCTTCCTGGATGTACTCTTCGCTATCGCCGCGCTCCTCGCCTTCGGCACGTAGTTCTGCGCGCCGGGCATCGAAAGCATCAGTGACGTACTTGAGGAATACCAGTCCCAAGACGATGTCCTTGTACTGGGATGCGTCCATGGAACCGCGCAGCTTGTCTGCTGCCTTCCATAAGGTGTCCTTGAGCTCTTTGAGAGTGGTGGCGGAGGCAGACTCTACGTTCTGCTGATCCTTGACTGAATTAGTCATTTTTCTCCTTACATATAACGGTGTTTGTGTGTTTAAATGTTGAACTTGGCTATTAGCCTGGCGGGGATTGTGCACGAGATTCAGCGATGGTGACAGCACCGGTACCCATCGACATGACGAGGCCTTGCTCAAGTTCATCGAGGCTATGTAACTGTTCTAAGAGCTGCTGGCGTCGTGCGCGGAGCTGGTGCTCCACCGAGCCGAGGTGCTTCGCATTCCCACGTGGAAAGACGGGGAAGTACACCGATCCCAACTCGGAGGAGACAGCTTCGTTAATAGCCTTCTCTACGAGGTAGGGAATGCAGACCTGTTCCAAGGGAGTGTGGCTGCGTCCACGGAAGGTACGGCATCGTAGTGCTTGCGCCGGTGCAGTGACTAGTTTGCCGCCTTCCTCATCGATGAACGCGCGTGGTCTTGGGCTCTTGATGAAGACCACGTCCCCTGGTTCTGTGAGGGTGCCGCGCGGTGCAATGTCTTCCAGCCGGAGACGATCGATGCACCGTGCGCCCTGTGGAATTCTCCCCAGAATTTCGGGTTCACCGATGAGTTCCAGTTTTGCTACTGCTTCAGGGGCGAGATCACGTTCGGCAATGCGGGAGCCGCTGAGTTTCTTCAGTACCCCAGTGCGAGCGTTGGTCGCGGCCTTCCACGGTAGGTACTCAAGGCGCGTTGCCCCCGGTTCAGCGCGCATACCAATCTTTGGCTGCGCGTCCTCCAACCCTACTGAACTGATGTCTAATCCTGCTTGAAGTGCGGTGTGCATGAGATCGGCGGCGGAGGATGTCGACGTAGAAGAAAAGACCGAGTCATCGAGAGAATGAGTACGACTGCGCCAGGCATCAGCTGCGCGAAGAATACGACCGCGGACAAAGGTGTGCTTGCGCGCTTCATCCGGTGTGGCGAGCATGGTTGCCCAGTCTGAGACGAGACCGGGTGTCTTAAGGTCCGGCACGTCAGCGATAACGGCAGCAGCATCGGCAGGGTTGCCTATGGCCTTGCGATTAGGGCGCTTGAGAATCCATAGTGCGCCCTGCTTCTGTCCGCGGTACGGAAAAATGCCTCGGGGCAGCCGTGCGCTGTAACGCAGCGGTGCAATTGCGCCGGTTTCAGTCGGTGCGAGGAAACGCCGTCGGACGACCTGCGCTAAAGAGTCCTCGATAAGCATGTCCGCGGTGGAAATGCAGAACATTGCGCCGTGCTCGTCCAAGTTGTCGAGCAAGTCTTGGAGGTGCTCGAAGTATTCGGGCGCATTCTTGAGAAGGGAAGGAGCAGCGTGGACGATAAGAGAATTCGCTGGGATCTCCTCGCTAGCGTCGATGAATTCCACGTTTCGGCACGCTAGTTCGGCCCAATAGAGAGAACCTGGTGCGCAGTCCTTTCGATATCCGATGTTGAGCGCCAGAGTTTCTTCGAGTTCCCGGGCGAGTCCAGTGACGAAACCTAGGCTGTATTCATCAGTAGGGATGATAGGTGGAGTTGGGTTCTCTAACGTGAGGGCTTCCGATACTGCTTGCATAGCGCGGGAAGTAAATCGGGAAGAGAGTGTTATTTGACGCTGAGCACTGAGGTCATCTGCAAGACGGGCGAGCGCGGCCGCGGCTCCGAAAGCTGCCTCGGCTACCTGGTCTGCTGCTTGCGCGATGTCAGCTTCAGGGTCATCAGAAGGAATGTTGTCTGCTGCGCGCTGGTACGCCGCGGTAAGAGAGTCGATTACTGCAGCAGAGGGCGAAAAATCCTGAGGGGAGAGAGCCGTGTTGCAGTCCAAAAGACCCAAGGCCGCGCGTGCCGGATTGCGGAGCAGCATTCGGTAGAGCGAAGAATAGAAGAGGGCATCTTCAACGGCTGTGTCGCGGTGGCCGAGCTTAGTTGCTCGCAGCCAGTCTTGAACTTCGGTGATGGCGTAGTAGGGGTGGCCATCATGTTCTCCGTAAGGGGAGGGGAAGGGCGCGATGGATTCGGAGTTAAAGCGCTGAATCCACTCGTTGACCGCGGGGCGCGTAACGCCGGTCAGCCGGGCGACATCGGCGAGTGTCAGTGTTGCGGTCACTTGAGGCCTCCTTTCATAGGGGAGTGATGGGGAATAAGGGTGAGCGGTCATCGCTGATTGCTCTGCCCAATACGTTAAACGAACTCGAGTGAAGTTCCCAGATTTTAGTCTGTTAATCGTCCTGAAGGTGGCTTAAGGCTGGTTAATTCAAACTAAAAGAGTGTCGCCCAAGAGTGGTTTAGTTTTCGTGGGGCTCGGGCTTCAAAAGCGTATGACTTGCTGACGTGTTCGGTCAGGTCCGGTGCTAAAGCGGGGGATTGATGTGCACTTTGTGGCCGATTTCCTGCTGGTGAACGTGTTGGCTCGGGCTGTCTGTCGACGTCGATATGTGCATGGTTATCGTCTCCGCGCTGAGTATGTTCGACAACAAGCTGGCTCCGTTCTGGAACGAGGGCAAGGCCCTTGAGCGGGAGCGAGGCCACTAGAAGCTATGCTTGATTACCTCTGAGAAAGGAGGTGACGGTATGGCTGACCGCCGCATGTGGAAAATGTCGCCGGATCGGCTGCAAGAGCATCTAAAATTGCGTAGCCGCGCATCGCGCATTCCCGATAAAAAGAAGGAACAGTCCAAGAAGGCCTGCCGGAACTCCCGGCGGGCCTTCCCGCATTTTCGGCGCAGAAAACTATTGGGTTATTCCCAACCGTTTGACTTAACCCAACGTTAACTGTTAAAGTTAACGGCAGGTTAACAATTAGCAAACGGGACAATAATCCGAGAAAGGGATAACAATGAACCAGTTTGAAACCCTGCGTCAGGATCTGCACGAAAATTACGGCCATGAGTACATGGCCGCAGAAATCGATGCCAAGCTCGATGAGGTTATTGCCAAGCACACCAAGAAAGCGGAGCTCGAAGAATTCGTGCCGCTATTGGTGGAGCGTGAGGTGCGTGAATACTTCGGCGCTCACCGCCTTCACGTCCGCTTTGCCGCCGGTACCAATAATGCGTTGGCTCAAGCCGCAGCGGAATTGACCCGCAAGCACGCCGGCGAGGCCCTCTTTGTAGATACCGCCGTTGCTCACCCAGAAAACGAAGCGGAAGGCCACCTTGCCCACGTCATGAACGAGCGCGGCATGGGGGAAGCCCCGAATAAGTACCTCGATGAGGTGCGCACGGTAGCGATGCCGGATTACATCGTGTTCTTGGGCCGCGAGGTAGAACGCGATGAGGCAGGCAAGGACATCAAAATTTGGGATATTCCTGCCGCGGATACCGTGGAGGAGGCGCGCGAATTGGCTGATGACCTCGAAGCCCGCGTACTCTACATGCTCAACAAGCTGGGCATCGATCCGGTAACCGAACCGGTCAACGCCTAGAAGCGGTACGGGTCGGGCAGCTGGGAGGAGACGTTATTATTAGCCACCCAGAAGCCCGCAAACCTATAGGGCATGTAGTGCGTGCCCATGCCGGGGCGCCACTCGGGGGTTCCTAGTAGTGGGGGAGTATCGCGGTCGCGCTGCGGATACAGCTTTTCCGGCAATGCGCCCACCATGTGGTGGTAGTCTTCCAAGAGGCGCGCGAAGGCAGAATCGAAGTCTTCGCGCGAAAGATCCTGCGCCAAGTCATTAATGCGCTGGGTAATCTGGCGCAGGCTGTCATTGTCGGGCTGGCGGGATAGGGCCGCTTGGGCGTCGCCAAGCAGCCATTGCACCTCGCCGGCGCGAACCGAAGTATCGCCGGAGCAGAACTTTTCTAGGGAATCTACCTGGGCTGCGGCGGTATTTATCTGCTTGAGTGCTTTATATGCCTTCTTGACGGACGCAGCGTGCAGGGAGAAGTCCTGGATGCCTTCCAGCGCCCTAATCGTTGGCAGGGCATCGGTATATTGGCCGAGCAATGAACGCCACTGCACCTTGAGGTAGTCACCCGCCAAGGGGGAATGCAGGGCGTTAATCCGCGCCTCCGTGCGGGCGATGAGCTCTTCGGCCCTATCGCGAGCGCCTTCTATATAGTCAAAGCGCTTGCGCAGCCGCGCACGTCTGACCAGCAGGTATACGATGAGACCAACGGCGCCGAGAACCACGATCACCAAAGTGCCGGCAATAAACAAGGTCCACGTGGGCATTTCCTCCCCGTAGTGCCGGCGCACGGAAGTATCCGCAGCGGCGCGCGTAGCCAAAATCATGCCGACGGTGTAGTTATTGTCTGTCAGTGCGGGCCGCATCTGGTCCAAGATGCCATCCACGCGGCCATCATCGTAAATTTTGGTGTCGTGGCATACCTCGGGGCCGCAGTGCACGGCCATACTATTAGGCTCGAAGCCAACAGCAATGACGAGCACATTCTTTTGCAGTCCGCTTTCAGCCATGAACTGGGGATGCTCGCGCTCCAAATCCCGAAAAAGGGTATGGAAAAACTCCTCGCCCGAACTTGGATACGTGGCGTAGATGACTTCGTGCACAGAATCCGGCAAATGCATGGACTGTGCTTGTGATTTGATGGCGTCTTCGTCCGAATTGCTGAGGATCTGAGCGTGGTCCAAAAAATCCACCGCAGGCTTTTCCGCTGCTAGGGCGGCGGGTGCGCTGGTAACAGCGAGAAGACCTACTGCTACCGCACAAGGAACCCATCTCATGATGTTCCATCATACGGGCTCCCGCGTGTAAACCGTAGTACTCATGCAAAAGCAACTACGCTAAATCGCTGACTACTGTTTATACCGTTTGGAGAATCGAAGCTATCGTGACTGCCAACAACACCCAGGCCCATGAGCCCCTGCAGCGCATCCTGCTGCCTAAGCGTGGCGAGCCCTTTGATGTGCGGATGCTCTACCTCATTGAGGCCGAGCAAAACCGCGAACGCCTTAGCTGGTTTGACCGCACGTCCGTAACCATCCCTGCCGGCGAGGAAGCCTCTTTTGAGACCTACTTCAATGCCTTCCCGGCTTCTTATTGGCGCCGCTGGTCGCAGCTGCGCTCCGTTATTCTCAGCCTAGACATTGAGGGCCAGGCAAATATTTCCCTATACCGGTCTAAGCAGGATGGCCAGCGCATTTCCGTGGCCAACCACCTAGTGGGCTCCGGCCACCACGAGTTTGAGCTGCCGCTTAAAAACTTCGAGGACGGCGGCTGGCTGTGGTTTGATATTACCGCCGAGCAGGAAACCACGCTTGCCGACGCCGCCTGGTGCTCCCCCCACGCCCCCGGCCCGCAGCTGCTGCCGGACGGCACCGAACAACCGGCGCAGGACAAGCGCGTGGCAGTCGGCATTCCTACCTTTAACCGCCCGACCGATGCCGTGGCAGCGCTCAAGGCGCTGGCCGAGGACTCGGTGGTAGATGAGATCATCGACTACGTCCTCATGCCGGATCAAGGCAACCAGCACCCGGCCGATGAGCCGGGGTACGACGAGGCGGTGGCTCACTTTGGCGATCGCTTCCGCGAATTCCGCCAGGGCAACCTGGGCGGCTCTGGCGGCTACTCCCGCATCATGTACGAGGCGCTGGAAAATACCGATTCGCCCTTCATCCTCTACATGGATGATGACATCGCCATTGAGCCGGACTCCGTACTGCGCGCGGTTCAGGCGGCCCGCTACGCCGCAAAGCCCATCATCGTGGGCGGCCAGATGCTTAACCTGCAGGAGCGCTCCCAGCTGCGCACCACCGGCGAGCGAGTCAACCGCGCCGATTTCATGTGGGGCGCAGCCCCGCACGCCGTCTACGATCATGATTTTGCCAAGTACCCGCTGCGCGCCATTGGCACTCGCGAAACCCACCTGGATCCCAAAAAGTACGATTCGCGCGCGCTGCACCGCCGCGTTGACGTGGAGTATAACGGCTGGTGGATGTGCCTCTTCCCACGCATCGTGGCAGAAACTAACGGCCAGCCGCTGCCGCTATTTATCAAGTGGGACGATACCGAGTACTCCCTGCGCGCGGCGCGCAATGGCTTTCCCACGGTGACTTGGCCGGGTGCCGCCATCTGGCACATGGCCTGGGCTGATAAGGACGATGCTATTGACTGGCAGGCCTATTTCCACCTGCGCAACCGTCTCATTGCTGCCGCGATGTACCACGATGGCCCGGTCAAGGGCATCACCAAGTCCATCTTTAAGTCCACCCTTAAGCACACCATGTGCATGGAATACTCCACCATGGCCATCCAGATTGAGGCCATGCGGGACTTCCTGGCTGGACCAGATCGTCTCTTTGACATCCTGGAGTCCTCGCTGCCGCGCATCGCACAGATCCGCAAGAACTACTCCGATGCCGTCATCTTGGAATCCGCCGATGAGCTGCCTGCTCCCACCGGCGCGCCGGGTGTACCTACCCGCAATATCGGCGGCCGCCTGGCAAAGATTAAGAAGATCCCGTGGGCCATCAAGGGCCTCAAGCACCTGGTCAGCAAGGAAGACGCCGCGCACCACGAGGTGCCGCAGCTGAATCTCACCCCGGACGAGGCTCGCTGGTTCACCCTCTCCCGTGTAGATTCGGCCACCGTCTCTACCGCAGGTGGCACCGGCGTGGCCTTCCGCAAGCGCGACCGCGACCTGGCCAAGGACCTCGTGACCCAGACCCGCGAATTGCTGAAGGAAATCGAGGAAAACTTCGATGATCTGCGCGCCGAATACCGCGCGGCGCAGCCGGAGCTGACCTCGCGTGAGTCCTGGAAGAAGGTATTCGATGCCCAGTAAGCTATCAGAAGCAGAATCGCGCGTTCTCGAATCCATCCAGGGAGCGGCTTTCGACGTGCCCGGTGTGCTTCCCACCGCCCGCGGGCTCAGCCACTGGGGCGAGCATGCCTTGGGTTGGATGGGCAGCGCTGCGGTGGGGGCGGGCGTCGATAAGCGCCGCCGCGAAGGCTGGATCCGCGTAGGGGCCGCTGCCTTCCTCGCGCACGCCGCCAGCGTGGTGCTCAAGCGCATCGTGCGCCGCAAGCGCCCGGATTATTCGTACGTGCGCGTGGGGGTAAAGACTCCCTCCAAGCTATCTTTCCCCAGCTCGCATGCGACCTCCACCACTGCATTCCTCGTTGCGGTAGCTCGACTTACCGGCCGCAAGGCGCCGCTGTTCGGCGTGCCGGTGATGATGGCATCGCGTATGGTGCTCGGGGTGCATTATCCAACCGATACGGCAGTGGGTGCGGCCATCGGCGCTGCCACCGCGGAGGTCGTGATGAAAGGAATGAAGCATGAGTGATGATGGAAACCAGCACTTTTTCCATTCGGAACCGCACACCTCTGGCGTAGATACCGGCCGCAAGCGCAAGCCGCCGAAGAATCTTGCCGATGGCATGATTAAGGCCCTGCGCCCCAAGCAGTGGGTCAAAAACGTCCTAGTGCTGGCGGCCCCGGCCGCGGCCGGCGCCGATGCGTTATTCCATGGCCGCGTGCTTGTCGACGTCCTCCTGGCCTTCGTCGTTTTCTGCCTCGGAGCTTCCTCCATCTACCTGATTAACGATGCAAAGGACTGGCGCGAGGATCAAGAGCATCCGACCAAGCGTTTCCGCCCGATTGCCTCCGGCGTGCTGCCCATTAAGCTCGCCTATGTGATGGCAGTGGTGCTCATCTGCCTTTCCATCGGCCTATCCTTCCTCGCCACCGCCGGACCGCAGCTGGCTATCGTGATGGCGATTTATATCGCGTTGCAGTTGGGCTATTGCTTTGGCTGGAAGCATATGCCGGTGATCGATATTGCCCTGGTGTCCTCGGGCTTCATGCTGCGCACCATGGCCGGTGGCGTAGCCGCGGGCATCGAATTATCTCAGTGGTTCCTGCTGGTTGCAGCCTTTGGCTCGCTTTTTATGGCCTCCGGCAAGCGGTATTCTGAGATCCTGCTGGTAGAACAAACCGGCGCAAAGATCCGCAAGTCCCTAGAAGGCTATACACCTACCTACCTGCGCTTCGTGTGGACCCTAGCTGCCACCGCGGTGGTCATCTGCTACACCTTGTGGGGCTTCGAGCTCGCTAGCGACGCCCAGACCGGTGGCGTGTGGTACCAGATTTCCATGGTGCCGTTTACCATCGCCATCCTGCGCTACGCTGCCGATGTGGACCGCGGCCAGGGCGGCGCACCGGATGAGATTGCACTGGAAGACCGCACGTTGCAAGTTCTCGCTTTGGCCTGGCTCGCCTGCATTGCCATGGCGGTTTATATCATGCCGTTATTCTAGGCACAGTCGAATTGATATAGAAATTCTCCGCGGGACTGATAAACTTTCTCCCCGTGCTTAACATCGATCACAAAAGTATCGCCCGCTGGAGTACTCCAGCGGTCGTTCTAGTGATCGGTGTTTTGTCTTTTTGGGGCGGCTTCGCGCGCCGCTGGATTTCCGATGATGGCCTCATTGTCCTGCGCACGGTGCGCAACCTTGAAGCTGGAAACGGCCCGGTTTTCAATATGGGCGAACGGGTAGAGGCCAATACTTCCACGTTGTGGCAGTACCTCATTTTCCTTGTGCGCTGGGTCTCCCACGCAAACCTGGAAGGCATCGCCATTTACTTGGGCTTAATCCTAGCGGTAGTGGCAATGGTGGTTGGTACGGGGGCATCGGCAAGCATGCGCTCTGGAGCCGTCCTTCCGGCCGGCGCGCTGGTGTATCTGGCCCTGCCACCGGCCCGGGACTTTTTCACTTCCGGGCTGGAATGGGGCCTGTGCATTTTCTATCTCGCAGTGCTGTGGTGGCTTTTGCTGAGCTGGTCGCGCCCACGCCGCCACTCCGGTAGCAATAGTGATGCATACTGGCTTGCCTTCTGGGCCGGATTGTCCTGGCTCGTGCGCCCAGAGCTCGCCCTGTACGGCGGGCTGGTAGGAATCTTGCTGCTGGTATCCCATCGCTCGTGGAAGATTCTTGCCGCCGCTGTACCACTGCCGTTGGCCTATGAGATTTTCCGCATGGGGTACTACGGGCTGCTGACCCCGCACACAGCCGTCGCCAAATCTGCAGCTGGTTCCGAATGGGGCAAGGGCGCCACCTACCTGGCAGATTTCGTCGGACCGTATTGGCTCTTCCTGCCGCTCATCGTGCTAGCCATTGCGGGTCTGTGGAAGGCGGACCTGCGCCCCACTGCTGTGCGATCCACCGCCACAGCGGTATATCTCTTTGTGGGCGCGGCCCTCATTCACACGCTGTATGTCCTGCGCGTGGGCGGAGACTTTATGCACGGCCGCATGCTGCTGCTGCCACTTTTTGCGTTTCTGCTTCCAATCTTTGTCGTTAGCGTACGCATGTGGATCGTCTCCGTCCTCTGCGCGGTGTGGGCGCTGGTTATCGTTCTGCGCGGCCATCCGGTGGATTGCAGCGTCTATGCGGATGAAATTTCCATCGTGGACGAGCGCGATTTCTGGACCTATAACACCCAGCGCCAGGATCCTCCTACGCGGGCCGAAGAGTTTCTGGGTGCCAAGTTTATGGAGGACTACCAGGAGGGCATCGACGAGCTAGAGGCCGGCGACGCCATGACCTTCCGCTATATCAAGGGCGAAGATAGGTTCTCGTGGATGGCCACGCCTGCGGACCCTTCGCGCACCGATCCGCCGACCGTTTACCTGCTCAATTTGGGTCTGTCTTCCATGAATGCGCCGCTGGATATTCGTGTGCTGGACAATATCGGCCTCAGCAACCCTTTGGCGGCGCGCCAGCCGCGCATCGTGGGCGGGCGCATTGGGCACGACAAGAGCTTGGATATGTCGTGGCAGGTGGCAGATTCCGCGGCCGATATCGACGAGATTCCGGCGTGGATTGATAAACACGAGGCGGCCAAGGCTCGCGCCGCGCTTGGCGACGCCGATTTTCAGAAACTCTTCGCCACATACAGGGAACCCCTAACTTGGGACCGTTTCTGGAAAAATATTAAATTCTCCCTGACCGATGGCCGGACCCTTGCCTTCTCCTCGAATCCCTCTGACTACCTGCATTAATCCCTTTAAATGCAGACTTTAGGGGGAACCTAAGTTACACTATTCTGTGACATTGTTATCGAGCCGTGACGTTAACGGTATACAGGTTTCGGACGATAGAACTTAGTGACAATCACCGAGTAGTTTGAAGGAGAAAGATGACTGCATCCATCAAGGGTCGCGTCCTTTCAGTTATCATGGCAGTTGCCGTAGCTTTGGGTCTGGCCGTTGTGGCGGGGTCCCAGCCGGCAGAGGCAGCCAACCGCGATTGGCTGCGCCGTGACGCCACTGGCACATGTGAGTGGGACAAGGTTGCCTGGTGGGTCCAGCGCTGTGACGTATGGTCTCAAGCTATGGGCCGGACCATTCCAGTACAGGTTCAGCCCGCAAAGCGCGGCGGCAATGCTGCCCTTTACCTGCTGGATGGCCTGCGCGCTACCGAGCGTACCAATGCTTGGGTCAACGACGTCAACGCTGCTAAGACCTATGAGCCGCACAACATTACCCTGGCTATGCCGGTTGGTGGTGCTGCTTCCTTCTACGCTGACTGGCAAGGTCCTGCCACCTACGACCTGGAAAATCCGGTCAACTATAAGTGGGAGACCTTCCTGACCAGCGAGCTCCCTGGCTACTTGGAGCGCAATTTTGGTGTTGCCCGCAATAACAACTCTATTGCTGGCCTGTCCATGGGTGCCGGTGCTGCTCTGACCCTCGCCGCAAAGCACCCGAACCAGTTCCGCCAGGCAATGTCCTACTCGGGCTTCCTCACTACCACGGTCCCGGGTGCCCAGACCATGATGCGCTTTGCCATGCTGGACGCGGGCGGATTCAATATCAACGCCATGTACGGTTCCTTGTTTAACCCGAAGCGTTTCCAGAACGACCCGCTACTGCTTATTCCGAAGTTGCGCAATACCAACCTGTATATCTCCGCAGCTTCCGGTATTCCGGGTGCCGGCGATAGCCACTACCTGCCGGAGCACCAGGCTGCCGGTGCGGCACTTGAGTTTGGGTCCAATGTCACCACTCGCGTGTGGGAAGGCGCTGCTCGCCTGCAGGGTCTCAATCCAACCGTGGATTACCCAGCCCAGGGTCTGCACAACTGGGAGCAGTTCGGCTACCAGCTCAACCGCTCTAAGCCGCAGGTGCTCAACGTTATGAACGCCTGGTAATTCTCGCGGCTTAATCCTCCTTCCTAAGCGGAAGGGGGATTTTCTTTTGCTCGTATAGTCGAACAAATATACGTCTATCCGTTGCGTACGTCTGGATGGTTGGTTAACCTGTAGGTGTTAGTTCGATTGGGTGTGCGAAACAAGTTCGAGGGAGAGCTGTCATGACTACTGCCACCGCACCACCAAAGCAGGCATATTTTTCTACTAATGACATGGAAGATACCGTGTGCGTAATGGCCATGGTGCAAAGAATCCAGTCGTGGCAACTTTTTCAGGCGCTATTACCGCAACTGGAAGATGACGTTGATTGCACATTGGCAGTGTTATCCAAAAGGTTGGGGCTGTCTCGGTGGCGCGTCTCAAGCGCAATCCAGGCCCACTTTCGGATGCGCGAGCTGCCGCTTACTACTGCAGTGCAGACAGAGCACTGGATTTTGGACCTTCCGCGTCTCCAGGTCATCGACGTGGAATTACGTCCCCTCGGGAATGATGAAGTACAGATCCAATTGGTTGATGCGGCGTTGGCAGACTTCTTGACTCCTAAGGATCCAGGGCAGCACGTTCCGACAGAACCGGAAATCCGCAACTTCCTGCGCGGATTTATTGACGGGCTGCTCAAACCGGATTTGTCTAAGGATATCGAGCGTGCAGTGTCGGTTTCCTATTCAGGCGGACAGGCCACGATTGTCGTGAAGACAGATAAAGCAACGGCGGCAGCCATTTCGAGGCATATTGATAAAGCCGCGACACAAGACGGGGGTTCAAAGGCGGAGGCGCTGGAAAAGCTCATTTTCAATCGCACTAGTACCAAGGTGGTAATCAACACCTATCGCACCGGCGAAGACACCTCCCGTGTTTTTATTCCTAGTGCAGGATGGTGCGATCTAGGGGAGTATTTAATGCATGACTCGGTGGTGCGAACCCTCCGAGCCGAAGACGTCCAGCAGTATGTGCCCTCAGAGGAAATTCGTGCCTGGGTGCAAGGGCGGGACGCGACGTGCCGGTGGCCGGGGTGCTCAATGCCGGCGCATTATTGTCAATTGGATCACCGAGTGGAGTACGGCGAAAAGGGGCCTACCAGTGTGGGGAATCTCGTGAGCCTTTGTCAGCATCACCATAACGTGAAGACCGATGGACGGGTGCGCTACATCATGGACCCGTTCACCGGCGATATTGTCTGGATGTTTGAGGATGGCACTTACGAGGTAGACCGAGCGGCAGGTCCATTGGCGCCACGGAATATTCACTGGAAGCTGACGTGGGAGCGATTCCTCAAGCTCAGAAGGGGATCATTGCAAGGCATGTGAGTCGGGACTATACAGGGGTCCATGTTCGCTATTGAGAATCCAAGTACCGGCAAGAGTGAAGACAAGTTTGAACGCATCGATGATTCGCAGCGCGATGACATCCTAGACCGCTCCACCGCGGCCTACGATGCTTGGCGTGGCACTCGCATCGAGGAACGTGCAGCGGTTTTGTCCCGTGCAGCAGACCTTTATGAAGAGCGCATCGATGAGTTGGCAGACCACATCGGCCGTGAGATGGGCAAGCTAACTCGTTGGGCAAAGGCCGAGGTGCAGATTGTTGCCGATATTTACCGTTACTACGCCGAGCATGCCCACGAGCTGCTCGCAGATGAGTACCTGCCGGCTCAAAACGCGCATAAGACCGTGGTGCGCAAGGAACCGATTGGCCCGTTGTTGGGCATCATGCCGTGGAACTTCCCGTACTACCAGGTAGCCCGCTTCGCGGCGCCTAACCTGTTGCTGGGTAACACCATTGTGCTCAAGCATGCTTCTATCTGCCCGCTGTCTTCGCAGGCCTGCCAGGATATCTTGGAAGAGGCGGGTCTGCCGAAGGATGCGTATATCAACATTTATGCTTCCGGTTCCCAGATGGATGCTTTTGTAGCGGATAAGCGTATCAAGGGCGTTTCCCTGACTGGCTCTGAAGCTGCGGGCTCTGCAGTAGCAAAGACCGCGGGCGAAAATTATAAGAAGTCAGTGCTGGAGCTGGGCGGCAACGACCCGTTCTTGGTCATTGATGATGAAAACCTCGAGTGGGTACTGGATCAGTTCAACTTGATTCGCATGTACAACACTGGCCAGGCCTGCAACGCGCCGAAGCGACTTATTGTGCTCGAGGACTTCTACGACCGCACCGTAGAGTACTTGGAAAAGAAGATCGGGGCCATGAAGGTTGGCCCGTACGACGATGAGAATGCAGATATTGGTCCACTGTCTTCCATCGGCGCTCGCGATGAGATTGTAGAGCGGCTGGAGAAGGCTGCAGCCAACGGTGATGCCAAGGTTCGCGTAGGCGGCAAGAAGATTGACCGCGAGGGCGCGTACATGGAGCCTACGCTGCTCACCGACGTCGACCCTTCCGCCGACGTCGGCTGCAATGAAATCTTCGGTCCGGTGGCCATTGTCTATAAGGCCAAGGACGTCGAAGAGGCCATCGAGATTGCTAATAACTCGGACTATGGCTTGTCTAGCTCCGTATGGGGCACCGATTTGGATGCCGCGTTCGAGGTGGCTAACCAGCTCAATGATGGTATGACCTTTGTGAACGAGGCGTCGGTAACCGCAGCAGGCCTGCCGTTTGGTGGCGTCAATCGTTCCGGATATGGCCGCGAATTGGCACGCTGGGGTGTAGGCGAGTTCGTCAACGAGCACCTGTACCGCGTGAGTGGACAAGATAACCCGGGTAATTCCCCGGCAATGTAGCGGCGTGTCAGTCTAGCGTAAGTCTCAAGTTCAACTTAAACTTGAGCACACGATAGACAGCTCACGCCGTAGGCATCGGTCCGGGGGAGGGGAACCCTCGGAAAGGTACCGCGGCAAATCTTCAAGGACGTTTACCTATGCGCAAAAGCACTTCCCCGAGCAAGGCACGCAAGGGCCTTGCAGTGGCCGCAGTACCTACCGCCATCGCCGTGGGCTTGGCCCTGCTGCCAAACGCCACCGCACAGTCTTCTGTAGGCGATCTCTCCTCCGCAATTGAAGGCGATTCCAGCCTGTCTGATCACTTCGCCCCGAAGGAGCCACCCGCTCGTACCCCGTTGAACACCGAATATCCGGATGTTGAGGGCCTGCCGGAAGGCGTAAAGATCAACCGCGTGGAGTACCTGACCAACCGCCACTTGATGGTCTATATCAAGTCCGCGGCCATGCCGGATAAAGAGCAGAAGGTACAAATCCAGCTTGCTCGTGACTGGTACTCCCACCCAGAAAAGAAGTTCCCAGAGGTCTGGGCTTTGGATGGACTGCGCGCGCGTGATGATGAGTCTGGCTGGACCATCGAGACCAATGTTTTGAACCAGTACGCTGACCGCAACGTCAACCTGATTATGCCGGTGGGCGGCGAGTCTTCCTTCTATTCGGACTGGGAGCAGCCAGACCGCGGCAAGCACTATATGTGGGAGACCTTCCTGACTAAGGAATTGATCCCCATCTTGGACCATGAGTACCGCTCTAACCACAAGCGTGCGGTGACTGGCCTGTCCATGGGCGGCACTGCCGCTATGAATTTGGCAGAGCGAAACCCTCACCTGTTCAACTTTGTCGGTTCTTTCTCCGGATACTTGGACACCACCACCCGCGGCATGCCGCAAGCCATCATGGCTTCGCAGCGTGATGCTGGTGGATATGATTCCCGCAAGATGTGGGGTCAGCCAGGCTCCCAGAATTGGATTGATCACGATCCAAAGTTGGGCATTGAGAACCTGAAGGGTATGAAGGTTTACGTTTCCGCAGGCTCTGGCAAGGATGACTTTGGCAACGCCAACTCTGTGGCCAAGGGTCAGGCCAACCTCGCCGGCATGGGCCTAGAGGTCATCTCCCGTATGTCTACCCAGACCTACGTGGATTACGCCAAGCGCGCGAAGATTAACCCGGTGGTTAAGTTCCGCCCATCCGGCGTGCACAGCTGGGAGTACTGGCAGTTTGAGATGCAGCAGGCATGGCCGTACATTGCGGATGCCCTCGAAATGGACAAGGCTGATCGTGGTGCGGACTGTGAGGCCGTCGGTGCCATCGCTAAGGAGACCAAGAGCGGTGTTATTGGCTCTTGCTTGAATAATGAGTACGACGTCGCCAAGAAGGGCAAGGCCCAGGACTTTGAATCCGGCACTGCATACTGGTCCCCGGATACCGGTGCGCACGCTCTCTTCGGCCGCATTGGTGCTCGCTACGCCGAGATCGGTGGACCTACCTCGTGGCTTGGTTTCCCCAAGACTGGTGAGACCAAGACTCCAGACGGCAAGGGACGCTTCGTGCACTTTGAGCACGGCTCCATCTACTGGTCCCCAGAGACCGGTGCTTGGGAAATCACCGGCGATATGTTCCAGGCTTGGGGCAAGAATGGCTACGAAAAGGGCGATCTGAAGTATCCGACCGGCTCAGTCAAGAAGGTCGGCGAGGGCTACATGCAGGAATTCCAGAATGGCATTCTGACCCGTAATCCGGACGGCTCCAACCAGGTAGTCCACGGTGCTATCGGCGCCAAGTACAAGGATATGGGTGGCGCGGAATCCGCGCTCGGCTTCCCGACGTCCGGCGAGAACGCCGTCGATGGCGGCTTCTTCCAGACCTTTGAGAAGGGCAGCATCTACTGGTCCCCTAAGTCTGGTGCGCACTACATTCTGAAGAGCAAGATCATGGACCGCTGGGGGAAAGCTGGCTGGGAGCAGGGTGAGTTCGGCTGGCCGACCTCTGACTACTCCGAGATTGCCGCTGGGGGCCTGAGCCAGGAATTCCAGCACGGCAAGATCAGCGAGGTCCTGGGACAGGTTCGGACTGAGAAGAAGTAGCCATGCGCAAGCTAGTAGTACTGGGCGCGGCCCTATGCTTGGCTCTTGCGGGCTGCGATTCCGCCACGGTGGATAGCGAACCGCCGCAAGAAACCGAGGTCGCGCCCCTCAAACGGGAATCGGACGCCCCTACCTCAGCGGAAGAGTCGACCGGTTCTTCCGCAAAGTCTAAGTCTCAGGAAGACCGCGGTGCGCGTGAGATCTCGGAGATCCCGTCCGCCGAAGTCCCGGAACCAGAGGCCAAGTACCTGGGCAAGCTCAAGGACGCTGGTGTTAACGTCGATGGCGTAGAAGATCAGCTCCTAGGCGCGGGTCAAGCAGCTTGTGATGAGAATGACGTTACTATCTCCGCGGTTGCTGGCCAGCTCGTTGAACAAAACCGTACCAAGATGAGTTTTGAGGAGCTTTCCAAGCTCATTACGGATTCCGCGCGTACAGGGATTTGCTAGGTTTACCTGGTACAACTAATCCATGAGAAAAACCATTACCGTCGTCGCTGTCCTCGTCGTTTTAGCTGTCATCGGCGTGGGCGCGTCGCGTTACCTCAACAGCGGCACTGATGATTCCCCTGCTCCGCACCCCACGGAGCAGGCTGCGCCGCCGCCACCGCAGCAGCCTGAGTGGTGCCCTCGCGTGGAGTTCATTTCCGCCCCGGGTACGTGGGAATCCGCGGCTGACGACGACCCCCTCAATCCTTCTGCCAATCCGCGCTCGTTCATGCTGTCTATTACGAAGCCGTTGCAGGAGGCCTATGGGGAGGACGTAAAGATATGGACCCTTCCTTATACTGCGCAGTTTAAAAACATCAATGCGCAACATGAGATGAGTTATGACGATTCCCGTAATGAGGGCACCGCAAAGATGAACGATGAGTTGCGTGGCGTGCATGAAAGCTGCCCGGAGACCAAATTCATTCTGAGCGGTTTCTCTCAGGGCGCAGTAATTGCTGGTGACGTGGCCGATGAAATTGGTGGGGGCCAGGGTGCGGTACCGGCGGAAAATATTGCCGGCGTGGCCCTTATTGCAGACGGCCGCCGCCAAAACGGTGTTGGACAAAACCCAGGCCGCAAAGTCGGCGGTGTGGGTGCGGAAATTGCCCTCCAGCCGGTATCCGGTTTGGTTCAGCCCATCGTGCCGGGCGCGTCCATGCGTGGTGCGCGCCCGAATGGGTTCGGTAGCCTGGCAGATCGTACGTTCCAGATCTGTGCGCCCAATGATTCGGTCTGTGACGCTCCGCCGAACGTGTCTAATGCCCTCGAACGTGCGCAGGGATTGATTGCCGCGAATGGCGTCCATGCACAGTACGCCTCCAATAGTGGCGTTATTGATGGCACCACGGCCAACCAGTGGGTTGTGGGCTGGGCTCACCAGCTTATCGACGGCGCGTAACAACTATTCCCCCAACTCCGATAGTTTTATTGACCAAACCATTTATCTAAGGAGATTCGATGGATCTGAAAGCGCAGATGGGGCAATTATTGGCGCCCGAGTTCACCCTGGCCCAGCTGGCGGAAAAGCTCTTCCAATCCGAGGCCGATCCAGACCGCGTGGTGATGCGCCAGTGGGTCTATGGCGAGGAAGAGACTTGCCGGGAACTTACCCGCGCGCAGGTCAATAATCGCATTAAGGTGGTGGCTGGGCGCCTCCAGCAGGTAGCCGAGCCTGGTACCCGCGTGGCCATCTTGGCGGGTAACTCGCCGGAGTACGTCTTTGGTTTCTTGGGCGCGCTGTATGCGGGCATGGTGCCGATTCCACTCTATGACCCCAATGAACCGGGGCACGCGGACCACCTTAAGGCTGTATTTGGCGATTGTGAACCGTCTATCGTGGTGACCAACCGCGTATCGGCGGCGGCAGTGCGCAAGTATTTTTCCGCTCAACGCGAGCGCCCGCGGGTTATTTCCCTCGATGCCCTGCCAGATTCTTTGGCTAGCTCTTGGACCCCCGTGGAAGGAGGTGCAGGGGACACCGCCTTCCTGCAGTACACGTCGGGCTCCACCCGAACCCCGGCCGGCGTGGAGCTTACCAATCGCGCGATTATTGCCAATGTGGCGCAGATCTTCCAAGCGCTGCAGCTGCAAATGCCGGCTCGCGTCGTCTCCTGGCTGCCGATGCACCACGATATGGGCATCATTCTGGCCGTATTCGTTACCATTTTGGGCCTTGACTTCGAGATGATGACCCCGCGCGATTTCATCCAGCACCCGGATCGCTGGGTCCGGCGCCTCACCGCGGGCAAGCAGGTCACCTATGCCGCAATCCCGAACTTTGCCTTGGAACTCGCCGCTCGCCATGCCGAGGATGCAGATTTCTCGCACGTGGCCGGCATCATTATCGGTTCCGAGCCGGTGACCGAATCGGCCGTGGACTCCTTCCTTGATGCCTTCAGTGTGGACCGTTCCGTACTGCGTCCGTCCTATGGTCTAGCAGAAGCGGCGCTTACTGTGTCTACCCCGCAAACCGAGAAGCGCCCGGTCATCTCGCACTTTAACCGCGCGGAGCTAGCTGCAGGTCGCGCCGTCATCGAGGATAAATCCGAAGACACCGTTGCCTACGCCTCCAATGGACAGTGCGTGCCGCATCAGCACCTCGCCATTGTGGATCCAGAAACTCGCGCCGAGGTGAAGGACGGCGTTATCGGAGAAATCTGGGTCCATGGTCCCAATATGGCCACCGGCTACCTCAACCGCCCAGAGGAAACTGCTGCGACCTTCCGCAATACGCTGGGTGAGCGTCAACAAGATGGCCTGCCGGAAGACGATTACTGGATGGCCACCGGAGACTTGGCAACCATCGTGGATGGGGAATTGTATATTACCGGCCGCCTGAAGGATCTCATCGTCATTGCTGGGCGTAACCATTATCCGCAGGATATTGAGGGCACGGTGCAAGCCGCCTCCGTGCAGGTTCGCCCGGATTCCGTCGCTGCCTTCTCCGTGGAAGGCAATGACTCTGAGTCCCTCGTTTTGCTGGTGGAGCGCGCCGATGATGCGCAGCCGTCCGGCGATGCCGAGGCAACCGAGGCCATTCGCACCGCGGTCATTGCCCACCACGGCATCACTCCGGATGACATCGTGTGGAAGGCGCCAGGGGAAATCAACCGCACTTCTTCCGGCAAGATTGCGCGCCGTGTAGCTAAGAATAACTATGTAGGAATCTGATTTATCGCTAACAAAGTGACAATATATAGCGATATACCTTTATGCCATTTAATAACTTCCCGTAATGAAAGACCTTTTTATGACCATCGAGCAACTGCGAGCATGGCTGCGTGACTGGGTCGCCCAGGCCACCGGTGTTTCCCCCGAAGAGATCCAAGATTCCAAGCCGCTGGAAAATTATGGTCTCTCCTCGCGGGATGCTGTAGTGCTATCTGGCGAACTGGAAAATCTTCTTGGTACCCGCCTCGATGCCACCGTGGCATACGAGTACCCGACCATCGAGCTGCTGGCGGATCGTCTGTTGAACGCACCAGTGGCGCAGCCTGAGGAGCACGCTGCCCAGATAGAGCATGGAACCGATGTTGCGGTTATTGGTCTTTCGGGCCGTTTCCCGGGTGCAAAGAACGCCCTGGAATTCTGGTCCATGCTGGCGGAATCCCGCGCAGGCACTGGCCCGCTGCCCATGGGGCGGTGGTCCGAGTATTCCGCCGATCCGGTGATGAGCGAGAAGATTGCCCAGCAAAATACCGATGGCGGCTATATCGAGGATATTGCCTCCTTTGATGCCGAGTTTTTTGGTCTTTCCCCACTCGAGGCAGCCAATATGGATCCGCAGCAGCGCATCCTACTGGAGCTGGTGTGGGAAGCGCTGGAAAATGCTGGTGTCCCCGCCAATGAGCTGCGAGGCACGCAGACCGGCGTGTATATGGGATCGACCAATAATGACTACGGCATGCTCATTGGTGCCGATTCCGCCGAGATGCACCCGTATGCGCTGACTGGCATTTCTTCTGCTGTGGTGGCCAACCGCATTTCCTATGCCCTGGATTTCCGTGGCCCTTCCATCAACGTGGATACGGCCTGTTCTTCCTCCCTTGTAGCAGTGAACCAGGCGATGAAGGATCTGCGCACGGGAAGCGCGGACGTGGCGCTGGCCGGCGGCGTGAATATTCTGGCCGCCCCGCATGCGTCCACGGCGTTCTCGGAGTTGGGCGTTACCTCTCCTACGAGTGCCATTCACGCTTTTTCTGACGACGCCGATGGCATCGTGCGTGCCGACGCCGCCGGCGTCCTCGTACTCAAGCGCTTGGAGGACGCCGAGGCAGACGGCGACGATATCCTGGCCGTCATTAAGGGCTCGGCCGTCAACTCCGATGGCCACTCCAACGGCCTGACCGCCCCGAACCCCGAGGCGCAGGAGGATGTGCTGCGCCGTGCCTACGCCGATGCAGGTGTCAATCCGCAGGATGTGGACTATATCGAGGCCCACGGCACAGGCACTATTTTGGGCGATCCGATCGAAGCTTCCGCTTTGGGTCGCGTGCTCGGCGCGGGGCGGGGGGTCGATACTCCTATTTTGCTCGGCTCTGCCAAGACCAATATCGGCCACTCTGAATCCGCCGCGGGTGTGGTAGGCCTCATCAAGGTCATCCAGGCGATGCGCAATGATGTCATTCCGGCCAATATCAATTACTCGGCGCCGAATCGTTATATCGATTTCGAGGCCGAGCACCTCGAGGTAGTCGAGGATCCGCGCGAGTGGCCGGAATACTCCGGCCGCAAGATCGCCGGCGTCTCCGGCTTTGGTTTCGGCGGCACCAATGCACACGTCGTGCTCACCGATTACCGCGGCACCTCAGCCGAGCGTGAGCCGCAGCTTTCCACCGAAACGGTCGCGTTGCCGGTCTCTGGCCTTTTGCCTTCGCGCCGAGCACGCGCTGCGGCCCTGTTGGCAGACTTCATTGAGGCGGAAAAGCCCGCGCTTGTCGACGTCGCCCGGACTGTCGCCCGCCGCAATCATTCCCGCTCGCGTTCCGTCGTGATGGCTAGCTCCACCGAGGAAGCGGTCAAGCGCCTGCGCCAAGTGGCCGAGGGCAAGGTATCCGTCGGTATTGCCGCTGCGGATTCCCCGCAGGAACCGGGGCCAGTATTTGTTTACTCCGGTTTCGGCTCCCAGCATCGCAAGATGGCCAAGGACATGGTTGCGCTCTCGCCGCAATTCAAGGCCCGCCTAGAAGAGCTGGATGCCATCGTGGACTTTGAGTCCGGATGGTCCATCCTGGGCATCGTCAATGATGATGCCCAAACATATGACACCGAGACCGCCCAGGTGGCCATTACCGCCATCCAGATCGCGCTGACCGACTTGTTCGCTTCCTTTGGCGTGCGCCCAGCCGGTGTGATGGGCATGTCCATGGGCGAGATTGCTGCGGCCTATGCCGCAGGCGGAATTTCCGCCGAGGACGCCATGGTGATTGCTTGCCACCGCGCGCGGCTGATGGGTGAGGGCGAGGCGTCGCTAAGCGATGCCGAGCAAGGAGCCATGGCCGTCGTAGAGCTCTCGGCCGAGGATATTGCCGCGCTCGACGGTAACATCGAGCCCGCCGTGTATACCGGACCCGGTATGACTACCGTGGGCGGCCCACGCCAAGAGGTGCTGGATCTGGTGGAAAAGCTCGATGGTGAGGGCAAGTTCGCCCGCGCTCTCAACGTGAAGGCGGCTGGACACACCTCGGCTGTAGACCCCATCCTGGGCGAGCTGCATGCAGCCATCGCCGGCATGGAAGCCAAGCCGCTGCACACTCCGCTGTTTTCCTCCGTGGATAAGGGCGAGGTTTATCGCCCTGGTACCACCGTGCACGATGAGGATTATTGGCTGCGCATGACCCGCCACTCGGTCTACCTGCAGGATGCCACCGAGGCGGCCTTCAACGCCGGCCATACCCAGCTGGTGGAAATCTCGCCGAACCCGGTGGCGCTGATGGGCCTCATGTCCACCGCCTTCGCCGTGGGCAAGGCCGATGCGCAGCTGCTGTATGCGTTGAAGCGCAAGGTAGATCCTACTGAATCGCTATTGGATCTGCTCAGCAAGCTTTATGTCACCGGCATGCCGGTGGACTTCGGCGCGGTATTTGGCTCCGGTGCGCGCGTAGAGGCGCCCTATACCCAGTTCAACCGCCAGCGATTCTGGACCAATGCCCGCCCGTCGGCCGGCGTATCCGGACTGCCGGGGGCCCGCGTCAACCTGCCAGAGGGCAAGGTTGCCTTCTCTACCAATGCGGACCAGGCGCCGTCTGCGCTGGCCATCGTGGAGGCTGCGGCCGAGGCCGTCAAGCCTGGGGCGCGCATCATCGCTACCGAAGAGCATGTCGATCTGCCTCCGCGCGGTGAGATCACCACGGTGGTAAGCCAGTCCATCGGTGGCATGTCCGTGGCCGTCTACGCTGTCCGGGGTGCGCAGACCGAGCTTTTGGCAGAAGGCTTTGCCTCCGCCCTGGACTTGGGTGGGGTGCCAATCCCGGGCGTGGCCGATGTGCCTGAAGGCTCGAGTGAGCCTGCAGCAACCGAAGAAGTCGATGCCGTGCGCTGGGACCCCACGGAAGAAACCGTGGAGGAACGCCTCGCGCTCATCGTTTCTGAATCCATGGGCTACGACGTCTCTGACCTGCCGCGCGAGCTGCCGCTCATTGACTTGGGCTTGGATTCCCTGATGGGCATGCGCATAAAGAACCGCGTGGAAAATGACTTCCAAATTCCGCCGCTGCAGGTGCAGGCGCTACGCGATGCCTCTTTGGCCGACGTCATTGCCATGGTGGAAGAGGCCGTAGCCGGCGGCAGCGTGGATACCAGCGAGATCGCTACTGAAGATACCCCTGCACCAGAAGAAGACGAACCCAGCCAAGGCGTGGGCGTTGCCCCGCGCGATGCCTCCGAGCGCATGGTCTTTGGTACATGGGCCACATTTTCCGGCAAGGCCGCGGCGGGTGTCACTTCGGCACTGCCAGAGGTGAGCGACGAGGTTGCCACCCAGATTGCCGAGCGCCTAACCGAACGCGCAGGAATCGAGGTCACCGCCCAGCAGGTCCACGAGGCCGAGTCGCTAGAGACCTTGGCTGACCTAGTCCGCGAGGGGTTGGAGACCGAGGTAGAAGGCAATATCCGCGTCCTGCGCGAGGCTGAGGGTCCTGCCGTATTCATGTTCCACCCGGCCGGCGGCACCACTGCGGTCTACCAGCCGCTGACTCGCCGCCTGCCCGAAGATGTGGCCGTCTACGGCGTAGAACGAATCGAGGGCTCGCTCGAGGAGCGCGCCGAGGCCTATATCGAGGACATCCTGCACTACGCTCGCGGCCGCAAGGTCGTACTCGGCGGTTGGTCCTTCGGTGGCGCGCTGGCCTACGAGGTAGCCTACCAGCTACATCAGCGAACCCAGCGCGGCCAAGCCTCGGTGGATATGGCGTTTATTGCGCTGCTAGATACCACTCAACCATCCCACCCGGCCCCGGATACGCCGGAAGAAACCCGTGCCCGGTGGGAGCGCTACGCGGCCTTTGCCAAAAAGACCTACGGACTCGACTTCGAGCCGCCGTACGAGATGCTCGAGACCATGGGCGAGGATGCGCTCATGACCATGCTGGCGGAGTTCCTCGCTACTACCAACGCCTCCGAGCACGGCCTTGCCGCCGGCGTTCTGGAGCACCAGCGCGCCTCCTTCGTGGATAACCAGATTCTGGCCAAAATCGACTTCCACCGCTGGGCCGATGTCACCGTGCCGGTCCTGCTGTTCCGCTCCGAGCGCATGCACGACGGTGCGATTGAGCTGGAGCCGCGCTACGCTGAGATTGACCCCGACGGCGGTTGGGGAGTTATCGTTAAGGATCTAGAAATTGTGCAGCTGCAAGGCGATCACCTTGCAGTGCCAGACGAGCCGGCCATCGGCATCGTGGGCAAGCATATGGACGAATGGATCGAGGAGAAGATACGTGGCGGCCAAGCAGACAACCGCTGAGAAACTCGCTGACCTGCGGGAGCGTCTGGACAAGGCGCAGGACCCAGGCAGTGAGCGCTCCCGCAAGCGCCGCGACGAGGCTGGGCGCACCACGCCTCGTCAACGCATCAATGAATTGCTAGATGAGGGTTCCTTCGTCGAAACCGGCTCCTTGGGTAAGACCCCAGGTGACCCTGACGCCATCTATTCCGATGGCGTGGTCACCGGCTATGGCCGCATCTCCGGCCGTCCCGTGTGTATCTACGCTCACGATAAAACCGTCTACGGCGGCTCTGTCGGCGTGACCTTTGGCAAAAAAGTCACCGAGGTCATGGACATGGCCATCAAGATCGGCTGCCCGGTCATCGGTATTCAGGACTCCGGCGGCGCCCGCATTCAGGATGCGGTGACCTCGCTGGCCATGTATTCCGAGATCGCCCGCCGCCAGCTCCCGCTGTCTGGCCGCAGCCCGCAGATTTCCATCATGATGGGCAAGTCGGCCGGTGGCGCCGTCTATGCTCCTGTGACCACGGACTTTGTCATTGCCGTGGATGAGGAAGCAGAAATGTATGTCACCGGACCGAACGTCATCCGCGAGGTTACCGGCGAGGACATCACCTCTGCCGAGCTCGGTGGCGCTCGCCAGCAGGAGCTCAACGGCAACGTCTCCGCGGTCGTCCCTTCCGAGGATGACGCCTTTGACATGGTCCGCGATCTCCTCGACCACCTGCCGCTGACTTGCTTCGATGAATCACCGGAATTCGCTGCGCCTTCCGACGCCGAAGTGGCAGAAGACGAAGACCTCAACGCCTTCATGCCGGATGACACCAATGCTGGCTACGACATGATGGACTTGTTGATCCAACTGGGCGACGACGAGGACATCATTGAGATTCAAGAGAACTTCGCGCCCAATATGATCACCGCTTTCGGCCGCATCGATGGCAAGACGGTGGGCTTTGTTGCCAATAATCCCATGCACCTTGCGGGTTGCATTGATGCTGACGCCGCCGATAAGGGGGCCCGCTTTATCCGCATCTGTGATGCCTACAACATTCCGCTGGTCTTTGTGGTGGATACCCCGGGCTACCTGCCGGGCGTGGAACAGGAAAAGGTAGGGCTTATCCACCGCGGCGCCAAGTTTGCATTCGCCGTGGTAGAAGCCACCGTGCCGAAGGTCTCGCTTATCGTGCGCAAGGCCTACGGCGGCGCCTATGCCGTGATGGGCTCGAAGAACCTGACCGGTGATATCAACTTGGCGTGGCCTACCGCGCAGATTGCCGTGATGGGTGCGGCTGCTGCCGTGGTGATGATTGCCGGCAAGCAGCTAGAAGCAGCCGAGACCCCTGAACAGCGCGAGATGACCAAGAAGATGTTCATGGACTTCTACGATGAGACTATGACTGCTCCGTATGTTGCGGCCGAGCGTGGCTACCTAGACGCCATGATTCAACCGAATCAGTCCCGGTTGGCCCTCCGCCAAGCGTTGCGCCAGTTGGCCACTAAGCAGGAAAGCGATCTGCCAAAGAAGCACACCATTGCCCCGATGTAACGCCATGTGCTTGGATAGCATATAAAGAACTAATCCTAGTGAAGGAGTCATCTATGATTTTGTCTAGCGCTGTGGATATCGTCAGCGAACTTATCGGTTTCATCGTCGATATTCTCAATCAGGCAGGCGTACCGGTAGGCTTCAAGTAAGTGGAGCAAAAAATAAGGAGGGTTTAGCCCTCCTTATTTTTATTTGCGGGCGAAAAGCCGCCAGCCAAAGAAAAATAGCGCAGACATAACGGTTGCCACGATGAGGAAGCTCCAGTGCGGCAGGCGGCCATTGACTAGCATCCACAGGGCCATGCCGCCCACAACGGCGCCTAGCCAGACGATACCGCCTTCCTTCCACTTGCCCTGCACCTTGGCGGCCAAGATGATGGCCCAGCCGATGAGCGCGCCTACGGCCCATGGCCAGAAGGCATCCACCCAGGTGGAAAAACTTAGCCCGCCGTGGGCGAGGCGGGCGGCCACAGCAAAGAGCATCAAAGCGATGATATCGATGATGGGGGCGATTCTCATGCGTTTTCCTTTCGATTCAAGGCGGCATAGGTAATGCCCTTGCGGGCATAGTGCCAGAAGTAGATTACCCAGCCAATGATGGTTATCAAGGCAAAGGAAATCAGGCGATAGATAATTGCCGCGCCAGTAGCATCCACTGCGGTCATGCCGGTAGTAACTAGGGTGGCGATGATGGCGGCCTCCACCGTACCGAGGCCGGCCGGTGTTACCTGAGCGGAACCGGCCAGCTTAGCGGTGAGATACGCCAACGCCACGCCGGCCACAGTCGTCGTGTCCTCGCCCGCGTGCAGGGCTGGTAGGTGGCCGGTAACGGCCCACACACAACCCCATAGCGAGACCATATCGATCAGTCGGTTGGCCAGGGAGTAAAAAGATACCCAGGCGAATTGGCGGCGGGTAAGGTGTACCTCTTCCAGATTCTTGACCTGGTCTACGATGGCTTCGCGCTTGGATCCTTTAATGAGCTTCTGGCGGTTGAGCCAGCGAATGATTTTATCCGGGTGATTGGTCAGCCAGAAGAGGCCGCCGGAGAGCACCAACATGAGCACGAGAGTGCCAATGAGGGACCACAGTGCCATATCTGCATTGAGGAAAAGCACGCCACCCAAGCCGATGAGCACGAGCCACATGGTGGAAATGGCAGAGGACAGGACAAAGAACCACCCACACAGCATGACGGAAGCGCCCCACGTGCGCTGCACGTAGAAGGTGAGGATAGCGGAAAAGGCCGGGCCAGCCGGAAGGGTGGTGGACCAGGCATTAGCGGCAAGTGTTAGAGCGGCCGTCTCCGAGCCCGGGACCTTGACGCCGCCGGCGCGAATGAGCAAGCGCATGACCTCGCCCATGGCAAGTACCGCCACGATGGAGGCGATGACCACGAGTGCTACTGCAGCGGGATCGGAGTGGGACAGCCGCGAGAAGCCTTCGCGCAGGAAGTCCAACTCATCGCGGAAGACATAAATCAGGATAAGCAGGACGATGAGCGAGGCGATAAGCCGCAGCCACTTCTTCACTTATTTATCTCCTTCGAGGCGTTGTTTGAGCTCAGAGAAGGGAACAGTCTTGCCGCGGTGTGTAGTGCCACCGGTCAAAGTGGTGGTGGCGTGGCGCAGCCAGCTAGGTGCCCACCAGTTATCTTCGCGCAGCAGGTGCATGACGGCGGGCACGAGGAGCATGCGGACAATGGTGGCATCGATAAGCAGGGCAAAGATCATCCCATAAGCGATGTATTTCATCATCACGATATCGGAGAATCCGAAAGCACCGGAGACCACAATCATGATGAGCGCTGCCGCGGTGATGATGCCGCCCGTATGCGCGGTACCTGCAGCAATGGCCTCATCGGTAGAGGAACCACGCCGGCGGGCCTCCACCATGCGGGAGACTAAGAAAACCTCATAGTCGGTGGATAGGCCATAGACAATGGCGATGATAAGCACCAAGATGGGGCTCATCAGCGGGCCTGGGGTGAAGTTGAGGACATCCGCGCCTAGGCCGGCGACGAACATTAGGGTCAATATCCCCAACGTTGCGCCTAAGGTCAAAAGCGTCATCACGATAGCCTTGAGTGGCAGCACGAAGGAACCAAAAACTAGCGCCATGAGCAGGAACGTTGCCAGCACCACGTAGAGCGCCATCCACGGCAGCTTGTGGAAGAGCGCATCGAGGGACTCCACCTCCATGGCGGGAGTACCGCCCACGTAGAGGTTCACACCCTCAGGGGCCTTAATGTTTTCCAGTTCGTGGACGATCTTCGCGTAATCATCGCGGTCTTCAATGCCGGCGGAAAGAACGGTCGTGCCGTCCTTGGTGGCGGTCGTCGGCGCCATGGGTTCGGTGAGGCCGTCGAGGCCGCGTACCTGCATGACGACGTCGACAAGCTGCTGGTTTGATGCATTTTCCACGACGAGTTTGACTGGCTCCGTGCGGAAGGTGGGGAATTCCTCGTTGAATTTATCCTGTGCCACGCGGGTGTCCTGGTCAGGCGGCAAGTAGGATTCGTTGATGCCGCCGAAGGTGATGCTCATGATAGGCAGGGTGAGTGCGATGAGCAGGCCGCACACGGCGATGGTCAGCCCGCGCGCATGGCGCATTGCCCAACGTGGCAGCTTGTACCACCAGGTGTCCTCGATGGTGCGGGCCGTCCGAGAAGTACGGCGCACGGACCAGGTATCGATCTCGGGGCCAAGCATGCCAAAAATGGAGGGCAGGACGGTGACCGAGAGCAGCGCTGCTAGGCCCACGGCGGAAATGGAGCCATAGGCCACGGACTTCAGGAAGGCCTGCGGGAAGAGGAAGAGCCCCGAAAGCGCCACGGCGACCATGGCTGCGGAAAAGGCTACGGTTTGGCCAGCAGTTGCGGTGGTGGTGGCCACCGCCTCCTCGGTGGAGCGGCCCTTGTCCAGCTCTTCGCGGAAGCGAGAGACCATAAAGAGGCCGTAGTCGATGGCTAGACCGAGCCCCAGCAGCGTGACGACGGCCTGAGCAAAGACGTTGACCTGGGAGAATCCCGCCAAAATGGACAGGATTCCTAGTGAGCCCAGGATGGAGAGGCCGCCGACAATGAGCGGCATGCAGGCCGCGACGACGGAGCCAAAGACCACTAGCAGGAGGATGCCCACCAATGGAAGGGCGGCTTTTTCAGCGCGGGAGATATCGTGCGACATGCCGACATCCAGCGCATCTGCAACTGCGGTGGCGCCCGCAATCTCAACCGGCGCGGAGGTATCCGTAAGCGCGCCCTGGATGGTGCGGAAATCCTTGAGCGTTTGCTCGTCATCGCCCTTGAGCCCGATGGCTGCGAAGGCTAGTGAATGATCATCATTGACCAGGTTCGGGTTCTTCGTATCGAAGTAGCTGGTCACCGAATCAATTTGGTCGGGATACTCCGATTTTAGCTGCGACAAGTGCTGCTTAGCGGCGTCGAAATTCTCATCGGGGGAGTGAAAGAGCAAGATGACATCGCCGGAGTTATCACGACCAAAAGCCTCTTGCTCGATCTGCGCTGCGCTTGTCGACGCCGCATTGGGATCCTCCCAGCCCTCCTGGCTCATGCGGTCTTCAAGCTGCAATCCAAAGCTCACGAAGAGCGCAAGGATAGCGGCGACGATGATAGCGGGGATGAGCCGGCGGTGTGCGTAGGAAAAACGTCCCCATTTCTCAAACATTGAGGCAGCCTCCTATCGGTTATTGAGCAGGGCAGCCAGGGGACGGAATGGCTGCAGCCATGCACCACCCTCGGGCAGGTTATCCAGGTTGACGCGCGGTAGCGGTTCGCGGAATACGCCCTCGATATCTTCCAGATCCACGAAATTGATATCAGCATGGCCGACCGCCCATGCGGCATGCTCGTGGAAGCCCAGGACCGTTACCGGAAGACCTTCAGCGATGAGCTCTTCCAACGGCTCTTGGAAATTCTGGCCATCGGCGGAGGCAACAATGACGCCGGCTAGATCCGCGCGGAGATTGTCGATGTGCTCGAGCATATCCGGATCTACGTCATCGTCTTCGTGGATCTTGGGCTTGGCAAAAACGCCGAAGCCCACGTTGCGGATGGCTTCTACCCAAGGACGGATGACATCGGCTCCGCCCGGGGTGACATTGGTAAAGACATCGGCACGCGGTTCCGCATCAACATCTTGGGCAAGGTGGACCAGCCAGCGGCCGATGGCATCGAAGCGCGGGCGGTGTGCGGCGGTGGGGCGGCCGCCGAGCAGGGAGCCTAGGCCCATGTCCATATTGGGCGCATCCCAGACAAGTAGGTAGGTGCTCATTTATTTCTTCTCCCAGAGGTACTCCGTAATCACGTGTTCTTTATCTAGGCCTTTGCCCTCGAACTTGGTGATGACCTGTCGGTCTACCAACTGCGGGCACTCTGGCCACGGCCAGCCCTTGTAATCGAGGCTCGGCTCGACCTCGACTAGCTCATCTATCCATTCGGCATATCCGGCGTGGTCAGTAGCGACGTGCAACACGCCGCCCTTTTTTAACCGAGAGGCAAATAGGTTCAGCGTGCCGGATTGGATGATGCGCCGCTTGTGGTGGCGCGCCTTTGGCCACGGATCCGGGAAGAATACACGAATGCCGTCGAGGGTTTCCGGCTCAAACATGCGCATCATGACCTCGATGCCATCGCCACGGATCATGCGGATGTTCTCGATTCCCTCACGCTCAATCTGGCCCAGCAGTTTGGCAAGGCCCGGCTTGTATAGCTCGACGGCGATGATATTGGTATCGGCCTCTTTCGGTGCCATCGCGGCAGTTGAGGTGCCGGTGCCAGAACCGATTTCTACGATGGTTTTAGAACCGCTGCGGCCGAACCAGGAATCGAGGTCAATGACCTCGTCTTCCAGCACGCGGCCGAGCTCTGCCCAGCGCTTTTCAAAAAGCTCATGTTGGTTTTCGGTGAGCGTACCGCGACGGAAAGTGACGTTGCCTAGGCGCGGGTAATCAAGCTCGTTGTTGAAAACAGCGTTGAAATCGGTCTGTGGTGGGCGGCCTGGGGGCATTTCCCCAGCGCAGGCGTTTTGAGAGTTATTTGTGCTATTCATTGCGGCCTATTTTTCCCTGCTTAGCCCTGCCAAGCAATACGCCGCGCCGTAGGGCACAGGTGACGATGGCCTCCCGGGTATAACCAGTGGGCCCGGTTGGGGGTGGAAGTCGATTGTTTTGACACCTGCAGGGGAGGGTAATAGGCCCCCAGAAAGGGGGATAGGAAAGGCGATTTTTACCACACCACCTTCGTGTGCGCTTGGTGAAGTTCTGGTTAACGTGGTGGATATAACCGGTGCGGTAAAATCTGCGGAAATTATTCGGACTGGCACGTTAATCTTGAGGTGGAAGGCACAGTTGGGGTTTTCTTGCTCCAATTTTCACACCCACCCTCAGGAGAATTACTAATGACCGCCACTATCCCAGGGCTCGTCGGAGAGCTGCCGACTAAAAACGAAAAGCTTATCGGCTGGATCAGCGAGAACGTTGAGCTTTTCCAGCCGGACCAGGTGGTCTTTGTAGACGGCTCCCAGGACGAGGCCGATCGTTTGGCCGACGAGCTGGTGGAAAAGGGTACGCTTATCAAGCTGAACGAAGAAAAGCGACCTAATTCCTACTTGGCTCGTTCCAACCCTTCCGATGTCGCACGCGTGGAATCCCGCACCTTCATCTGCACCGAGCACGAAGATGGCGCTGGTCCTACTAATAACTGGGCACCGCCTGCGGCGATGAAGGAGGAGATGACGGAAGCATTCCGTGGCTCCATGAAGGGCCGCACCATGTACGTGGTTCCCTTCTGCATGGGCCCGATTAGTGATCCGGAACCGAAGTTGGGCGTGCAGCTCACTGACTCCGCCTATGTTGTGCTCTCCATGCGCATCATGACCCGTATGGGTGCCGAGGCCTTAGAGAAGATTGGTGCCGATGGCAACTTTGTCCACGCCCTGCATTCCGTGGGTGCCCCACTGGAGCCGGGTGAGGAAGACGTGGCTTGGCCGTGCAATGACACCAAGTACATCACCCAGTTCCCTGAAACCAAGGAAATCTGGTCCTACGGTTCCGGATACGGCGGCAACGCCATCCTGGCGAAAAAGTGTTACGCCCTGCGCATCGCTTCTGTTATGGCCAAGGAAGAGGGCTGGATGGCCGAGCACATGCTCATTCTGAAGCTCACCAACCCAGAAGGTAAGAAGTACCACGTCGCTGCTGCCTTCCCGTCGGCATGCGGCAAGACCAACCTGGCCATGATTACCCCGACCATCCCTGGCTGGAAGGCCGAGGTCGTCGGGGACGATATTGCGTGGCTGCACCTGCGCGAGGACGGGCTCTACGCCGTGAATCCGGAAAACGGCTTCTTTGGTGTGGCCCCTGGCACCAACTATGATTCCAACCCGATTGCCATGCAGACCATGGAGCCAGGCAATACCATCTTCACCAACGTTGCGCTTACTGATGAAGGCGATGTCTGGTGGGAGGAAATGTCCAAGGAGGTGCCAGAGCACCTCATCGATTGGACCGGCGAAGACTGGACTCCGGAATCTTCTACAAAGGCAGCGCACCCGAACTCTCGCTACTGTGTACCGATTTCCCAGTGCCCGAGCGCAGCTCCGGAGTACGACGACTGGCAGGGTGTGAAGATCGACGCCATCCTCTTCGGTGGCCGCCGCAAGACCACCGTTCCACTGGTTACCCAGGCTTTTGATTGGAACCACGGCACCATGATCGGCGCCCTGTTGGCATCCGGTCAGACCGCTGCAGCAGAGGGCAGCGTTGGCACCCTGCGCCATGACCCGATGGCTATGCTGCCGTTCATTGGCTACAACGCCGGCGACTACTTGCAGCACTGGATTGACATGGGTGAACAGGGCGGCGACCGAATGCCGGCCATCTTCTTGGTTAACTGGTTCCGCCGCGGCGACGACGGCCGCTTCCTGTGGCCGGGCTTCGGCGAGAATTCCCGCGTGCTCAAGTGGATCATTGATCGCATCGAAGGCAACGTCGAGGCAGAAGAAACCGTCGTGGGCCACACCGCCCGCGCCGAGGATATCGATCTCGAAGGCATCGACTTCGATATCGAGGATGTTCGCGCCGCTCTCGCCGTCGACCCCAAGGAATGGGAAGGAGACATGCAGGACAACGCCAGCTACCTCAACTTTTTGGGCTCCCGCGTCCCATCCGAGGTGTGGGACCAGTTCCACGCCCTGAAGGAGCGCGTAGAAAACGCCTCTTAAGAACTAGGCTCCAGCTAGCCCCCAGCGACGTCAGCGTTGCTGGGGGCTTTGCATTGTTTTACCTAGATATAAAAAGTAAACAATGAGTTAATCTTAGTTAATAAAAGTGAAACTCTTTACCGTTAATGGTGAAAACTATTAATACTTATGAAATTCTTTTAATGCCCGGAAAACGGGTATTTCATTTCGGAAAAGGAGAGAAATAGATGCGGAAAAAGAGTCTGGCTTCTGCAGCCGCCGCTTTTCTACTAGGTGCTGGTGCGCTTGGGGGAACTGCTTTGGCAGGAGAGCTTGTCGATGGAGGTATGTGGGAACACGGTAAGGGTGGAGGCCGAGTGTGGTCGAACTACCACCATCCCAGCGTTAATCACGGTAGTTCCGTGAATGGCCACCAGTACGTTGACTCTGGCTGCCAGCCAGCGAATACGTGGGCCCGTGCGCAGGCATCATCTCGTTGGCTCGGGGCGGATGGCGCTTATTACCGCTTGTGTTAATAGAAGGTAAGCGTCACAAGGGTCGTCGTCATGGGCGACCCTTGCTTTAGTTAAGGAAGTATTTCATGAAAGAAGGCGTTAGCCTTTCTCAACGAATTCTCGCCGCATTTTGCGTACTATCCGCATTGTTCTTGGGGTATTGGGCATTTGCGATGACGCAGTCGGAGGGAATATTTGAAACCGGCTCTTTTATCAACGTCGGAACGGATGATGGCCAGGGCTCTGAGATTCTTGCTGCACTCGATGAGGCTGCGCAATCGAAGGGTGAACGCATTGCAGTGGAACTCGAGCAACCGGACCATACCGACGTCTACGCCGCTGGGGACTTTGGTGGCACTTGGTACAACACGATTGCGCCGGGCAGTCCAGTTAACATACACGATCTGACGGAATTGCCGGATGAGGATCCGCGTCAGCTCCTACAACTGTCCGGGGGCGAGGATTTCAAAAATACAGTGTATGGAATTCTGGATGCCCACAGCGCGCAGCACCAAGAATTGGAAAGCCTAGAATGGTCGTTCCTTTTCACGGATACCGCGCTAGCTGGAATTTATTTTCTGATTCTGGCCACATGCTTTGCTGTCGTCGTGGCCGGTGCGATCGCGCGAACCAGGGATTATGCCGTGTGGCAGCTCATGGGACTATCGCCTAGGGCCATATTTGCACGTGAGTTTCGGCGTTCTTATGCAAGTGCATTTCTTGGTGCACTGGCCATCGCGGCGGTGGTGCTGGTGTTGTGCGGAGTATTGGTTTCGCCACGAGTAATGCTAGGGATTATGCGCTACTCGGCAGTCTTTCTGTTTCCCCTTCTCGTTGTCATGGTGGTGGCATTCCTCCTGACTACATGGGCGTGTAAAAAGCTAGCGTTGAGGGATCGGCTCAAAGGGAAGCTGCCGCAGCGTAGTACCGTGGCAATTGTCGTCTTGTTGAAACTCGTGCCCTGTATTGCAGCTGTAGGACTCATAGCCCCAGCACTAAACCACCTGCATGAAGTGGAGGTGCAAAAAGGCGTTGGTAACTTCTGGAAGCAAGCCGATGATCTGCAGCTCTTGGAACTTTCAGGGGCGCGTGATAGCGACGGCATCGTAGATTCAACACATAAGTTAGCCGAGCTTGCGCGGGCTAAATCTGCGGTTGGTCAGTTTCAATATGTACAGTTTTCTGAAGACTCACCGGCAGAGTTCGGCGGAGTCGGCCGGGATATGCTCAGCTTCAATTACACGGCAGCGATGCGTTCGGTGGAAGGCCCACTGCGCGAGAAATTGCAGAATAATCCGCCGCACGAGCCCACAAGGTATATTCCGCGAGGACTAGAAGGCAGTGCAGATTCGGTCCCGAAGGACTTCTATTGCAGCGAGCACGAATGTCCAGTGGAAATCCTCGATAGTGATGACTTCGACGTAGCTACTTGGCAGATAGATGAAACTGGTTGGGGCGAACAGATAAAAACTGCGGGGCCGGTGATGACCATCTATCCGGACGATCAGCTGCCGTCAGATAGAACCATTGTTGCCGGCATGACTCAGAATGGTACTGGTTTTTTGGGTGAGGTTCCGTCTGAGCTTCGCGATGATCCGGACCTTAGCAATTTCGTTTTGAAGACCAACTCGGCTGCACATCTTTGGGCCAAGGGAAACGCGTCGTTGCGTGCCGATACCGTTGCGTTGGTTCTCGGTGTCATTGCTGCAGCTTTGATTGCGTTAACCATGGCGGTCATTGCGGGCTTTTTGTATCGAAAATTGTTTGCACAGCGGCTTCGCGTCTACCGGTTCATGGGAATTCCCATGGCTCGTGCGTATCGATATTTGTGGATTGCTGACGCCGCAATCTGTTGTGTCACCATAGGTTATTTATGGTTCAAAGGAGGCCAAGCACGAGAGCTGGAACGGATGAATAGTATGCCCGCCGTCGTCGCCCAGCTGAAAGTAACGCCAGAAGCAATGGTCTACGGGGTTGGGCTTTCAATTCTTGTGGCCGTCGTTTCGGTAGTGACAATGGTGCACATCTCATATCGGGTAGGAAAGAGATAGAAAAATGAATGAGGCCGTAATAAAGATTCGGGAAGGTCGCTACTCCATTGCTCAACGCACCTTGTGGTCCGGCGTGGATTTAGATATCGCGCCAGGACAAGTAGTGGCCCTAACCGGGCCTTCGGGCTGCGGGAAAACCACGCTATTAAATTGCTTAGGTCTTCTGGACTCGCTCAGCGGCGGAAGTGTGGAAGTGCTCGGTCACGATGCTACGCGTATGAAAGAAAGGCAAGCGCGAAAAGTGCGCCGCCACGATATTGGTTATCTATTTCAGGATTTTGCTCTGGTTGATACCGATTCGGTTGCCGATAATTTGGCCGTCGCATTGCCCCCTAAGACGCCGCAGGCTAAGAAAGCAGAAATTATTTCCGGTGCGCTGGAACAGGTGGGCTTAGCTGGACGAGAGAAGGAGAAAGCATTTTCCTTAAGCGGTGGCGAACAGCAGCGAGCTTCTTTTGCCCGCATCTTGGTACGCACCCCGAGCCTCATCTTGGCGGATGAACCAACTGCGGCTCTCGACAGTAAGAACAGCGACCGCGTGCTGTCCCTGCTGCAGGAGCAAGCCGCTGCCGGCGCTGCGGTCATCGTGGTTACCCACGATGACCGAGTCCGAGATCAATGTAGTGAGGTCTTCGAGCTCAGCGCGTATTGCCATTAAAACTCTTAGGCTGCAATACCAATGTCAGGTTAGAAACCGCGAATTCCCGCACACCTGGCACACAGGTTAGCCACCAAGCCCAGCTGGGGTGGTAGCGGGGGAAAGCGATTTTGAGTGCGCCGGTGCGCTGTGCCCAGTGGAGGCCGGCGGAACAGGGGACGTCGAAAAGCGAAGTGCCATAGATATTCTTGGGCGGATGGCCGTGGCGGCGGGTATAGCGATCGCGGGCAAACTCGCCGCCTATGTAGTGCTCCCACAGGCCGGTCTCGTGGCCGCCAAAGGGGCCGAGCCATACCGTGTAGCTCAGGATGGTCAGTCCGCCGGGACGGGTTACGCGCAGCATTTCTTCACCCATATCCCAAGGGTTGGGGATGTGCTCGGCCACGTTGGAGGAATAGACCACGTCGAAGGAGCTATCGGCAAAAGGTAGGTTGGTGCCGTCCCCGCGCACTGAGTTGCTCAAGTGGATGCCAGCCGCAGACATTTCGCCGGCATCTGGCTCTAGTCCCACGTAGCGGGCGCCGTGCCGGGCAAATGCATCCGCAAAATAGCCCGGTCCGCCGCCCACATCGAGCACCCTCGCCCCGGGAAGCGGCACGCCCAGGTCGCGGCCGAGGTTGTCTACCAGTGCGGCCGTATCTTCCGCTAGCCCGCCGTAGAAAATCTCGGGGTGCGTCTGCTCAAAGCGGAAGGAGCGCAGCAGCTGAAAGGAGCGGCGCAGCGTGGCCATCTCGCGGGTATGTCTCATAACCCACTAGGCTAATACCTCATAATGAAGATTCTTTTACTATGCTGGCGCGATTCCACCCACCCGCAAGGAGGCGGCTCGGAGCGCTACTTGGAGCGCGTGGGCGAGTACCTGGCAGCCCAGGGCCACGAGGTGGTCTTTCGCACCTCCAAGCACATGAATGCCGCGCGCCGGGAGGTGCGCGGCGGCGTGCGCTATAGTCGCGGTGGCGCCAAGTTCGGCGTGTATCCGCGTGCCTGGGCGGCGATGCTGGCCGGCCGCCTGGGGTTGGGCGATCTGCGCGGCGTGGATGCGGTGATCGATACCCAAAACGGCATCCCTTTCTTTGCCCGTTTGGTATCTGGTGCACCGACGGTGCTGCTTACCCACCACTGTCATCGCGAACAGTGGCCGGTGGCGGGTCCCGTCTTAGGCCGGCTTGGTTGGTTCCTTGAGTCCCGGGTCGCCCCGCGCGTCTACCGCGGCGCGCCCTATGTCACCGTGTCCGAGGCTTCCCGCGAGGATTTAGAGGCCTTGGGAATAAGGGGTGCACACATCATTGCCAATGGTCTGGACCCGGTTCCGGACCACGTTCCTTCCCTGGAACGAGAGTCCGAGGTGCACCTGGTAACGCTTTCGCGCTTGGTGCCTCATAAACAGATTGAGCATGCCATGGATACGGTGGCGCAGACCCCGGGTGCGGTCTTAGACGTCATTGGCTCCGGCTGGTGGGAGGCTAATCTGCGCGCCTATGCCGAGGAACATGGTGTAAGCGATCGCGTGCGCTTCCGCGGCCAGGTGACCGAGGACTATAAGCATGCCTTGCTCGCCCGTGCCGATGCTTTGCTTATGCCCTCGCGCAAAGAGGGGTGGGGATTGGCAGTAATGGAAGCCGCCCAACATGGGGTGCCCACCGTTGGTTATACGTTTGGCCTGCGTGACAGTGTTATCAACGGCGAGACAGGCATCCTGGTAGAGCGCGAGGAAGACTTCGTGGCGGCTACCAAGCAGCTGCTTGCCGATGCCCCCTTACGCCGCACCCTCGGCTCCAACGCACGCGATTTTGCCGCTAACTTCTCGTGGGAAAAGACCGGCGAGCAATTCGCGGAATTGCTGCAAGGGCTAGTAGCGGACAAGCCATCCACAGCGCGGTAAGAGCCCACGGAACCTGCGGCCGTGGCGCATCTGTTTCCGCGACTATTGCACCATCGACCACGACCACACCGACGCCTATCTGTTCCAAGCGGTCCATATCGTGTGCCTCCCACGCACGCAGCGCCGCCCGGTACTGTGGCGAGGCTTGATCCACCACGGTTCCGTCCACACTCAATTCCCCCGATTCGACCATAGCGACCGCCTTGGAATAGGGATCTACCGCCACCCCGCCGGGCACCTCCACGAGGTTGGCGCGCTCCGGAAAGAAGGCCACGCGGCCATCAATCTCGTGCACCAGCTGCTTATCTACTCCCGTATCCCGCGGCGCGAGCACCGCTAGTCGCCCCGGAGCCGGAATCAGCTGCACGGCCGCGGCCACGGTGGCTAGTGCCGCCGGCAGGTTTGGCAGCGCACCCAGGGAGGCCACATAAAGCGGCAATGCCAACATGGTTAGCTTCCCGCTATCGCGCAGTAGCGCCGCACCTGGTACGTGATCGATGGACCACACCAACGCGCTCGGAACTAGCCAGAAAAACATCGCGCCGCCAAGGCTAATAGCTGCGAGTAGGCTCAGCCGAACGGGAACCCGCCACGCCCCGAGCAGGGCGATGATCGCCACGATGACACCGCATACCGCGAACCCGATGGCTGCCTCTGCATTCCAGATGCCACCCAGGCGCAGCAACGCGCCCCCGGTGCCGACGTGCTCTTCGGCTCGCGGGGCAAACGCGGCCACCGCCGCAGCAGTATCGCCGGGTGCAGCGGGATAGAACATACCTGGAATGGCCCACGGCAAGCACAGGACCACGCCGCCGAGAGCCACCCGCTTGCGGCAGGTTATCGCCGCGGTCACCACAGCAAAGAGTCCACCCGTAGGGGTAAATGAAGCACCCCACATAGCAAGCCACGCCACCCAGCTGTGTCGCTTTCCGGCCCATGCGATGACCGGTAGCAGCCACGCGGCCACCGCAAGCGACCACTGGCCTTGGAGGAGGCGCTCAATGACGAAAGGGTTGGCCACCGCCACCGCCATCGCGCTCACCGCGGAGGCCGTGGAGCGCGCCCAGCGCGCCGCGGTGAGCGCGGTGGACGCGGCGGCGGCAAAAATCAACACCCTTGCCGCCCACGCACCGCCTACCAGAGCCAAGAAACCGTCTTGGGGAGCGTTGCGGGCGGGTAAGCTCCCTCCGCCAAAGGCGGAGGGAGAAAGCGCCGGATGGTCAAGCAGCGCCATATCGCGCCACAGTAACTCACCGGGCAGGGCGAAGGGCCAGCACACCGCGGCCACGAGGGCAGTGCCCCAGGCGAAGAGTAAAAGACGCCTAGCCTTCACGATGGCGGCGCATGTACATATAGGCGGCACAGAGCAATAGGCCAACGCCAATGGCCTTGCCGGCCCAGCCGACCACCATTAAGGCACGAATGGTCCGGATGACCGGGCGCACCTCATCGAGTCGCTCCTCGCGGGTTTCATCGGACCAGCGCATATCGGCGGCGAAGATGGAACGATCCTCAGTATCGTTATTCGCCACCATGGTGCCGGCCTGCTTTTCGTCCGCCGCAAAGAAGATTTTGATGTTCTCGCGCAGATCTACCAGGGTGCCGGTGGTGGGTTCTACGGAGATATCGCGGCCGATGGTGTAGAACGGCTCCACTGTGACCCGGTCATCGGGATCCAAGCCGAGGAGTTCGCGCGAATCTTCGTCGTAGAAGCGCTTCGCCGGCCCAGAGATGCGGAAGTCCTTAGCTACTAGTTGCTTATTGCCGTTTCCGGTATCGACCTCGGTGGTGATGTTTTTGCGCATATCAGCCAAGGAAGTGGGCTGGATGTCGTGGTGGAAAGAATAGGTGGGGATACCATCGAGCGTTTCCGTCGTGGTGAAGTCTACCGGTGTGGAGAATTGCGTCGCGAGGTCGAAAAAGGGGTAGGAGCGCTGTTCGGTTCCGGAGGGAAAGAAGTAGTTGATTCCATCTCGCTCGAAATCGGTACGTGCCATGCCCGTATCTAATGCCGGCAGGATGAATTCCCACTTATCCTTCGGGGCAGCTACCGGGTAGGTGGATTCGCGGTTCAACACGGAGTGCTCGGTGATTTGGGCGAGGGGAGTATCGCCGGCGAGCAGGCGAGATAGGGAATCGGATTGTGCGAGCGCATCATCTTCTGCTACTTCAGAGGTAGTGGTGTTGCGCTCGACAGTGAGAAGGTCATTGTGCAGGTAGCACCAGATGGGTGCCTTCTTTTCCTGACACTGTGGGTCTTGGCTATCGCCAGTGGCTTTGGCGCCGGCGATGAACTCGGGCGCTTCCATCCACACGCCGGCAGACGGCGCGGTGACTGTATTGATGTTTTGGTCGAAGGCGAGCGGGCGAGTCTGATTGTTATACAGCGGCGGCACTACGGTGCCCAGCACTAAGAAAATAACGGCGGCAATGACAACCCACGCCAGTGGCGAGCGTGGCCAAAGGTAGCGTTTCATTGCAGTAATATGTCCAATCAGTTTCAGGTCGATCCGGGGTTAGGAGCAAGCGTGCAGCCGCAGGCATCTGTGAAAAGCGTACCCCAGCATCTGCCGGAGCTAGACGGTCTACGCGCGGTCGCCTCCCTTGGAATCATTGTCACCCACGTGTCTTTTCAGACCGGAACCGGGTGGGGCTTTGCGGGGCGCTTCGACTATTTTGTCGCCGTTTTCTTTGCCCTCAGTGCCTTCCTGCTGTGGCGCCGCCGCGGCCTGCACACCTTATCCGGCTACGCGCGCTCGCGCGTGGCGCGCCTTTTGCCGGCCTATTATGCCTGCGTGGTGGCGGTGATGCTCCTGCTTCCCGACGCCCACTCGCTCACCCTTACCCAGCTGTTTAGCAACCTCACTTCCACCCAGATTTATGTGGTGGACGGGTTAGCACCGGGGCTTACCCACCTGTGGTCGCTATGCGTGGAGTTTTTCTTCTACCTTGCCTTGCCTTTGCTGGTGTGGATTCTTGGGGCGCTACCGCGGCGTTGGCGGATAGCAGTCATCGTGCTGGGCGGAGTGGTCAGCTGGGCTTGGGGATTTGTTCCTTTTGTGGCCGATTACACCAAGGATCAGGTCAATTCCCAGATTTGGCCGCCAGCGTACGCCTCGTGGTTTGCCGTAGGAATGGTGGCCGCCGAATGCGAAGAAGCCGGAATCGGCCGGCGCGTACAGCGCGTGCTGCAACCACGCTGGGCATGGTGGCTTGCGGCCGTGGTCGTGCTGTGGGTTGCTAGCCGTGAGTGGTTTGGGCCGCAGGGGCTTATTCATCCAGAACCGGGTGAATTTTCCCGCCGCATCATTGCGGGTGCGGCCTTTGCCGCAGTCGTGGTGGTTCCGGTAGCGCTTGCCCCACGGGATAAGTCCTGGCTGACCAGCCCGCTTATGCAGGCGCTGGGCGCGTGGTCTTATTCCATCTTCTTGTGGCATGTGGCCATCTTGGGGCTAGCTTTTCCCCTTACCGGGGTGCCGCTGTTTAGCGGGAAACCCCTGGACTTTTGGGTCATTTTAGCCGTGACGGTGGTGGGCACCGTGGTGGTCTCGGCCGTGAGCTATACGCTCATCGAGCGTCCCGGCCGGGATCTTCTCCTTGGTCGGTGGCGAAAAGACAGGCCACGCCCGCGGCACACAAGCAGCTAAGCAGGAGCGAATCGCCCGCATAGGATCCCGATGTCCATGGCGCGCGGGCGAGGATAGCCCCGGCCGCGGCGACTACACCGGGTGCGAGGTAGGCGCGCGGGCTGGTGGTCCAGCGCAGCACTAACCAAGCGGAAACGGCCGCGACCGCGGCCGGCCAGCCAGTCAGGGCCAGCGCGCCGAGTGCGACCACGGCCGAGGCAGCGCCGCCGCGCGGCGCGCGCCAAGTGGGCCGGGACGGGCGGCGTCCGGCCGCCAGGATGCACAGGCCGAGGGCAAGTAACCCCAGCGCACCGCCGAAGAGGAGGGTGGCGCGGTAAACCGGTTGGGCGCTAAAGGTCATGCGGAAGTCGCCGGAGCGGCCGGACGGAACGACGAAAGCTTGGGTCGCGGCATCGATCTCGCGCGAGGCGAGCTCTTCCTCGCCCAAATATCCGCGCAGGCCCTTATTGAAGGCGCGACCGGTGACCAGGAGACGATCTTCGTCAGAGGCCTCGATCGAGTACCCGGTGGGCTCGGAGGAGCCCGCAGGTTGCCACCCCACCTCGCGCAGGCTTACCCACGGCCCAGTGGTGCGCACGCGGTGCGTGCCAGGAGTAAGGGTGAGGGAATCGCCGGGGGAGTAGCGGTGGGCGTCGATAAGCACAGGCTTGGTGGAATTCACCGTCACCCGCATCGGGCGCGGTGCCGTGAAATCGCGGATGAGCACGCCAGTATCCTGCAGCATTTGCTGGAAAAAGAATTGGTGCACGTCAGGGGAGGTATCCGGGACGGTCACCACGCGCTCGACCGGCTGGCCTTCTACCTTTAACTCCGCGATGCCGGTGCGGTGGGATAGCTCCACGCGGATGGCCTCGGTATCGCCGCCGGGAACGCGGACTTCCTGCGAGCGGAAGGGCTGCAAGTCCACGTCTACGGCCGCGCTGCCAGAGCGCACGGTAATCGTGGTGGCGCTGGTGGCCATGAGCTTGAGTCGTGGCTGGGTGAAAGAACCGCGCAGTTCAATCCACCCGGTATCATCGCCCGGCGCGGGCCACCAGGCGGTGGAGTTCTCCCCGTCCACGGCGGCCGTGGCGGACTTTTTCGGCTGGGCTCCGCCAAAGGCCGTGGCATCGGCAGCCGAGGAGGAGACCGCCACGGAACCGCCGTGGGTTTCCACCTGGGTAAGGGGCCCAGCGGAGGGATAATCGCGCAGGCGGTTATTCACGTGGCTGGGATCGTCCGCGGCCAGGGGCGCGGAGATAGGGCCATCGAGGGTGCCGTAGTTGCGGTCTGTGAGCGTCGGGGTATCGGTGACGATATCGGCGTCGCGATCGACGAGCTGTCGGGTGGTGGGGGTGGAATGGGCATCGAGAAGCGCCAAGGCTTCCCCGCCGCCGGCCACGCGCACTGGGTCCGTGGGTCCTAAGGACATGCCGGTGTGGTTGAGCAGGATGACATCGACCTCGCCGAAGCGATGGACCTCGCCGCCAAACTCGCTGGCTAGGGCATCGTCCTCCCCGGTGAAGAGATCGTGGCGCACCATGACCGCACCGATGCCCAAGCGCTGAAGGGAGCGCACGCCGGTGGCTGGGTCCTCCTTGAGCGCGGACATTACGCCGTCGAGCCCGCGGATTGCTTCTGGGGGCACAAGTGGAATGGCATCGCGCACGGCCCAGGGGACATCGAGCAGCGGCTGAGCCGGCTCGTCGCGCGTCCATCCCCAGGTCTGCCGGGCAAAGGACGCCTCTGGGTAGATAAGGGTGCGGGTATCGGCAGCATGGGTATTGATAAAGTCCGTTGCCTCCTGCCAATAGGACGGCACCTCCTTATAGGCACCCAGCGGCAGCAAGCGCTGTGACCACGCCGGGGAAACCACCGCGATGCACAACAGCAGCGTCAGTGCGCCGAGCGTCTGCTTCTTGCTGGGGTGCAAGCTTCTTGGCAGCGGCAGGTTCGCGCAGGCGCGCGCCACGCCCAGAAGCAGGGGGATGCGCACCAGCGGATCGAATTTATGCAGGTTGCGCAGCGCGGCCAGCGGTCCATCGAGCGCATCGAGGTACCACGCCACCTGGCAGCCAAGCACCGCGATGCCCACCACCAGCATGACGGACCACACGCGCGGCAGCTTGGTGAGCCCGTAAATGCCCACGGCCGCGATGCCCATGGTGACCAGCACGAAGAAGGACTCGGTGGCTAGCTCGTAGCCGGCCACGCGCTCGGTATCAACGAACGGCGTCCAACTCGTGGTTCCGCGCAGAATCTCTGGCAGGTTAAGCCAGCGCGTGGTCACGCGGGCGGATTCGATGAATTCCGTAAACGGCGGGGCATAGCGGCCAAGCACGATAAGGGGACCGATCCACCACGCCGATACTGCCAGGCAGCCTAAGAGCCAGGCCGCGCCGGGCTTGAATGCACGGCGGTAGAGCAGGATTACTGCGGCCGGGATACACGCCGCGATGGTGGCGGTGGCATTGACCGCACCCATCAGCGCCACGGGGATGGTGGCCGCGGCGGCATCGCGCCAGGTGAGCTTGATATTGAGGAAGGGCAGGATAACCCAGGGAGCGAGCATGACCGGCCAGGTCTCAGAAGAAATGGCGGTCAGGGTAGAAAGCGCGCGAGGCGAGAGCGCGTAGAGCATCGCCGCAACCCAGACCCACCAGCTACGCAGGCCCACCTTGCAAGCGAGCTTATGGAAGCCGATGAAGCCGACGCTTAAGACCAGCAGCCACCACAGGCGCTGGGCCACCCAATCGGGCAGGGGCTGGGTTAAAACGAAGAATGGGCCCTGGGGAAAGAGGTAGCCATAGGCCTGATTTTGCAGCTGTCCCAGGGTAAAGGTGTCCGTATAGGCGCTTAGCGCTCCGCGGAGAAAGTGCAGCGGATCGGCCGCCAGATCATGCTTGGTATCGGCGGCCGTCAACCCCCACGGCTGCACGAGAAGGATGAGCGCTAGGGCAAAAATCCCCAGCGGGTAGGGGCGGGCAAGCCGCCCGCGGAGGGTACGCACACCTAGTTGCGGGATCCGTACTCAGGGCCGCCCAAAACCGCATCGGAGGCAGAAACTGCATTGCCTTCCGGCACGGTATCGGTGCCGGAGAACTGAGCGATGCCGATGATGGTGATGACGCCGAGCGCGATGCCCACAACAGCGCTACCGATGGCAGGGCCAAGGGTGCGCTTGTTCAAAGAATCGGTTTCCAGAGCCATGGCTAAAGATATTAGCAGCTATTTAGAAGTATTCGGCCTCATCGTCGTCCGCGTCATCTTCGTTTTCCTGCGGCACGATAAAGACGGGGAGGCCGGCATTGCGCACAATCTGGTCGGCGGTGGAGTTGGTCCACCAGGCGCGGAAACCGGTCAGGGCGCGGGTGCCGGTGACGATGACGTCCACGTCCAGCTCGTGTGCGGCATCAATGATGGCGGAGGAAATGGTGGTAGCGGATTCCACCAGGTGGGCGCGGCCGGCTAGGCCCAAGCTTTCGGCCAGCTCGATACCTTGGCGACAAATCTTCAGCGCCTCTTCATAGGCCGGATCCTCCTCGACGCCGTCCGGGGAGACGGTGGACTGGTGCATTCCGGTGCGACTGACAGCGCGGGCGGTCTGCCGGGCTACCGGCTCCCAGGCGGTGAGGATTTCCACCGTGGTGGGGCGCAGCAGCTGGGCCGCGTACTCAAGGGCGCGGCCGGCTCGTTCGGTGCCATCGTAGGCAATTAGCATTGTCTCGCCGTTACTCATGTCACTAGTCTACCCACCGCTTACGACAGAACGCGAGGAATATTGCACACTAGAAGGCATGAAAACTCCGCGCATTCTCGCCAGCCTCGCCCTCGTGACGGCCCTGGGCGCCTGCTCCACCTCCGACCAAGAAGGCAACGAGAGCCAGGACTCCACCACCGCGGCCGCGTCGAGCTCAACTTCCGCGACGCACGAGACGCAAGAAGAAACGTCGCAGGAAGAAACCCCGCAGCAGGACATCCGCGCCATGGCTGCTTCCGTGCTGATGCCCCCAGTCACCAATTACGACGATGCTAAGGCCAAGTTGGATGCCGGAGTGGGCGGAATCTTTATTCCTAGCTGGGCGGATCCAAACCTGCTGCAAGAAGAGGGCCGCGATATTAACGCCCTGCGTCAGGAAGTAGGACGTGACTTTGAGGTCTCTATCGATTTTGAGGGCGGGCGCGTGCAACGTTTCTCGGAGATTTTGGGCGAGTATCCCGCACCACAACAGATGGCGGTCGAGCGCTCTCCGCAAGAAGTGGAGGAGCTCGCGCACGAGATTGGCACGAGCCTCAAGGCGCATGGCATTAACGTGGACTTCGCGCCGGTGCTCGACGTCGATGGCAACGGCTTGGAAGTTGTGGGCGATCGTTCTTTTTCCACCGATCCGGCCCAAGCGGGCGAGTATGGCGCGGCCTTTGCACGTGGGTTGGATTCGGCCGGGGTCAAGGCCGTATTCAAGCATTTCCCGGGACACGGCCGTGCTTCTGGCGATACCCACCTTGCCGAGGCCGTCACCCCGCCGCTAGAAGAACTAGAAGGCCACGAGTTCATTCCCTTTAAGACTGCTCTTCCCCAAGCGCCTAATGCCGCCCTCATGATGGGGCACCTTGCCGTACCCGGCCTCGGCGATGGCCAGACGCCTGCATCCATGCTGCCGGAGGCTTATGGCTTGGCCCGCGATGCTTTGCGCTACGAAGGCGCTATCTATACGGATGATATTGGCGGTATGAAGGCAATTGCGGATTCGCTCCCGCTTGCCGACGCCGTCGTGACCTCCCTCAATGCCGGCGCCGATATGCCCCTGTGGTCCACCGATGGCGACATTAACGCGGTGATCGACGCCGTCGTCGGCGCCGTCAACGAGGGGCGCCTGCCACTCGAACGCCTTGAGGACGCGGCCCGCCATGTTAGCGTTCCACCTTCCGATGCTGTACCCGAGGCTGCACACGACTAGGAAAAGTGCTACTAAAACCGTTAACCTTTAAGGCGTGAACAAGTCAGAAGGAAAAAACGGTGCTAAAGGCTGGCTCATCGCGCTCGGCGCATTGGTCGGCCTTGTCCTGATCGCGGGCATTGCTTATGCCTGGGATGTCGCGGCAAACCAGGACAAGATTCCGCGCGCCGTCTCCGTCAACGGCGTGGACATCTCCGCCATGGATCGCACCGCAGCCGTGGAGAAGCTCGAAGACGAGCTTGCGGGTGTAGAAACCGAGCCCGTGAGCGTTACCTCCGGCGACCTGCACACCGATTTCGTTCCCTCCGAGTCGGGCCTCGCCCTGGATAACCAGCGCGCCGTAGACAATATTGAAGAGCCTTCCCTCAATCCTTTTACCCGTCTGTATAGCTTCTTCCGCTCCACCCGGGATATTCCGGTGGAGACCAACGTGGATGAGGCACAGCTGCAACCGGCTCTGGACCGCGTGAAGAAGGATCTCTCCACCGATCCAGTTGATGGCATGTTGGAGCTCAACAATGGTGAGCTCAAGGTTACCGACCCCAAGCTCGGTCAAACCGTGGATGCTGGCACCCTGCACAATGCGGTTACGGATAATTGGCTCGCTTCCGAGGGCGTAAATGTGGACCCAGAAGAAGTAGAACCAGCCATCAATGATGCGGCTATCGAGGCCATGCGCACTGGCGATGCCGCCAAGGCGCTGGATAATCCCATTACCTTGAAGGCCAAGAATAATGTCAGCGCTACCCTGAATAAGCCGGAAATCTCCCAGTTCACCAGCATTGAAAAGAAGGACGGCAAGCTTAAGCTCGCCGTGGATACCAACCGCGCGCAAGAGCTGCTGGCCGAGCGCTCCGAGGGCGCCGATGTCCCCGGCGTAAATGCCAAGATTTCCTTCAACGGCAACGACAAGCAGGTTACCCCGTCCGAGGATGGTGAGATCATCGACTGGGAGCCGACCATGAAGGACTTTGATAAGCGCGTGACCGGCGATGACCGCGAGTGGGACGCTACCTATAAGCCGGACCCGGCTGAGTTCACCACCGAAGATGCCAAGAAGGCGACCTTCAACGACACCGTGGGCGAGTTCACCACCGAGGGCTACTCGGCTGCCTCCGGCAAGAACATCGAGTTGGTGGCCCAAGAGGTCAATGGCGCCGTGGTCAACCCAGGCGAGACTTTCTCCCTCAACGGCCACACCGGTCCCCGCGGCACGGCGCAAGGCTACGTTGAGTCCGGCATCATTATCGATGGCCACTCCGGCTCCGCCGTGGGCGGCGGCATTTCCCAGTTCGCCACCACCTTGTACAACGCTGCTTATTTTGCGGGCATGGAAGATACCGCCCACACCCCGCACTCGTACTACATTTCCCGCTACCCCGCCGGCCGCGAAGCCACCGTTTACGAAGGCGCCATCGACCTGCAGTTCACCAATACCTTCAATACCCCGGTCCGTCTTGAGACCGACTTCGGCGGCGGCAAGATTACCGTGCGTCTGAAGGGTACCAAGACTGTCGACGTCGAGTCTGTGAACAACGGCCGTTGGGCCAAGACCTCCCCACAGCCTATGTCCGTCCCAGGCAGCGACTGCTCGCCTTCTTCTGGCGCGCCGGGCTTTACGACGTCCGATACCCGCATCATCAAAGATCTAGGCGGCAAGGAGCTCTCCCGCGAGACCACCACCACGGTCTACGACCCGCAGCCCATCGTCCGCTGTGGCTAGTAGCCTCGGCTCCATGGAAGAGCGAACCCTTACCACGCTCATATTTGGCAACGTGGTCATTCAGTCCAACCTGCGTGGGGCAGAGCTTCGCATCTACAGCGAAGACTGGCGCGCATATCAGCTCCGCACCGATCTTGGAGTGACGTTCCGTGCCCCGTTAGATGACATCCGCGGCACCGTGCCTCAGCGTGATGTGGCCGAGCTTGCGGAGAGATTCTTCGAGCTGGCTGCCGCAGAACTAGAGGCGCACTATCCAGGCGGGGTAGAACGGGCACAAAAAGAACTTGGGGTTAAGTAGCAAAAAGTGTGTCTGAGTTACAGCGCTCTTGCTGCTCAGGCTGGGTAAATCGGGCGGATATAAGGTCTTTATGCTTATATCTGCCCGTTCCGTGTTCAATCCATCGGAATGGCACCCGCATGTGCTAGCCGGGGGTTGGTGTGCTTTCTGGGTGAGTAAAAACAGACCACGATGCCCGGTATGTGCTGGGCAAATGAAGAAAAACGGAACCACATCCAAAGGCACAACCAGGTGGCGGTGCAAAGACCCGAACTGCGGCAGCTCCACGACACGAACTCGCACCGATCTCACGCAGGCCTGCGACTTTAAAGCCTTCGTCTCCTATGTCACCTCCACAGCGACGTTGTCTGAACTCGCCGGGCAACAAAGGGTGAGTCGTTGGACACTTGATCGCCGATTCGAACCGTTTTGGCTCATCGACGTCCCCAACGACGGTGCCCCGCAGCGCGTCTACGATCAGATCTTCATCGACGGCACCTACACCGCGGCTGGCTGCCTACTTGTGGCAGCCAGCCGCGGCCACGTCATTGCGTGGCACTGGACCAAACACGAAACAGCCCACGCATACACGCAGCTACTTCGCAAAATCGCCGAGCCACTCTGCGTCGTCCTCGACGGCGGACAAGGCGCACTCACCGCGATTAAAGCCTGCTGACCACACGCGATGATTCAGCGTTGTCTCGTCCATGCACAACGCGTCATCCGCCGCTACACCACCTCACGGCCGCGCACCGACGCCGGCAAAACCATCTACGCACTGGCACTGAAACTAACCCGTGTCACCACGCTCGAACAGGCACGGGAGTAGACGCTACGTCTGCACGACTTCGGTCAGGTATTCAAAACGGTGCTGTTGCAAAGTTGGGGCAGTAGGAAGAGCGACGTGAAATTATCACAGCCATGGGCATCTTTTCCGGTCGGCATTTCCCCCGTGAAATCATCCTGTGGGCGGTGCGGTGGTACTGCCGCTACGGCGTGAGCTACCGCGATCTCGAAGAGATGATGACCGAGCGGGGTGTGCCAGTCGATCACACCACGATCTACCGCTGGGTGCAGAAATACGCCCCTGAGTTGGATAAGCACACTCGGTGGTACCGGCAGGTACCTGACTGGCAGGCCAGTTCCTGGCGGGTGGATGAGACCTATATTCGGGTCGGCGGCACGTGGTGCTATCTCTACCGGGCTATTACCGCCGGTGGGCAGACCCTGGACTTTTATCTCTCTCCGAAGCGCAATGTCGCGGCGGCGGGCCTGACCCCCGGAAAGTGGACACGTCGGGGGGTTAGCTATGCTGCTTTGGTCAGTGTAGCTGATGCGAGTGCTTCGAAGTCATCGGGAGCTAGAAGGTTACACCACGAGTGTCGCCGGCGCGTGTTGTAGCGCATGCACCACCGGAAGACTTCCTGCCGGCAGGTTATCGGATTGTCAAAGATTTTCCGATCACGCAGCACTTCACGTTTTAGGGTGGCGTTAAATGACTCTGCCAGGGCATTATCGGCACTCGTTCCTACCGCGCCCATGGATTGGCGTACACCCAGCGACGAGCAGTATTTTCTAAACGCTTGTGAGGTGTACACGCTGCCGTGATCGGAATGAAAAATGGCCCCGTCAAGACTTCCACGCACACCATGTGCGTGGGCTAGAGCATCAATGACCAACGAGACACGCATGTGGTCTGCGAGTGCATAACCTGCAAGTTTCCGTGAATAGGTGTCAATGACTGTAGCCAAATACATGTTCTTGCCACCCTTACACGGCAGGTAGGTAATGTCGCCGACATACACACGGTTCGGCTCGTCAGCTGTGAATGTACGGCCTACTAGATCTGGCATGACACGGTGACCAGGCTTGCGCCTGGTGGTGATGCATCGACGCCGTTTGCTAAAGCCTTTTAGCCCCATGTTTTTCATGATGCGTGCAACCTTCTTATGATTGACCGGGGTATACGCTGGGTCTTCCTTGAGGCTTGCGGCGATGCGTTTAGCACCATAAAGCCCGTTCTCATCATCAAAGATGGTTGTAATTCTTGCACCAATAAGGGCATCGGAATACATCTTTAACCTGCGCTTTTTACGGGTGCTGACCCATTTATAGAACGAGGAACGATTCAGCTTTAAAACGTGGCACATCCGCTTAACCGAGTACTCGGTTCGGTGGTCATAGACAAACTGGAAGCGGATCACCAGCGTGTCTCTTCGGCAAAATATTTCGCGGCCTTGCGCAGGATATCGCGTTCTTCGCGCAGCTTCGCGTTCTCTTTTTCCAGCTGGCGGATTCGCTCAGAATCATTCGTCGCTTGGGCTTTATCATGCACGGCTTTAATGCGGGCACGTTTGCCGGTGCCGTACTTTTTGACCCAAGAATGCAGCGAGGCTCGATTAATACCGAGCTCCGCTGATGCTGAGTTCAACGAGAGGTCCTCATTGTTTTCATAGAGGGCCACGGCATCGCGTTTGAACTGTTCGGAATACCTGGACATGGTGGTAGATTACCTTTCTTCCCAGCCCAACCGGGCTGGATATCAGGTGTCCACCAAAAAGGGGTCAGGTCCGGCCAAGCGTTTCCTGGCCAAGGCGCTGCGATCGAATACGACAGCCGGGTCCCCGCGGGTAATTAATACAGATAAGGCACCCTCCCTGGCCAAGGCGATCTCCGAGCTGAAGGCGGAGGGAATCTGCCCTCAGACGGTGGAGCACCGTCAGGTGAAATACCTGAACAACGTTCTCGAGGGAGATCATGGCCGGTTGAAACGAATCCTGGGACCGAAGGGGGCGTTCAAAAATCGGACGTCTGCCTACCGGACGTTGAAAGGGATGGAAGCGATGCATTCATTGCGGAAAGGTCCGGGCACGATGTTTGCTTATGGGCACCCCAATCCGGACGCGGTGATCGTCAACCGGGTCTTCGAGACGGCCTGAGAACGCCGGCACGCAGCGGCCATCAGGAAATGAGAAACTGGGTCGTCACGGCTCTCCGCCCAACTTTGCAACAGCACCTAATGACTACGGTGTCACTGGAGAAAGGCCGTGCCCCAGCGACGGTCAACAAGGTCAGCAAGAAGCTGATGGAAATCCTAGGCTCGCCAACCTGATTAACGAATTGTCGACCCCACCAATGAGGCCAAGGAACTGGTTAACGGCCTGTTGCAACCACCAATTAACGCTGGCTTGCAAACGAAGATGATAAACATTTGGGCTACGGACACTTCACATTGGTCTAGATGCTTGCGTTCCTTCCTTGCAACAGAATCTAAAGCCGATGAGATGGACTGCTCAGTACATGGGGATTTCTGGACCTTGGTTACGGAATTTTTCGGGCAAGCACCCGAATTCAACCTCCCATATATGAAACTCACTCGGCAAGAATGTAGGCTCCTTTTTCTGCCGAGAAACGACATCAGCTTGAGCTGCTTCACGCGTGGTAAATGCAGCTAGTATATCTGGGCTAATTTCCTGGTAGCGCGCGGAAGAATTTTGCGCATACCCCTCCCTGAAAACAAGATAAACAAGTCTCGGGAAATGACCCTTGTTTAGTTTCCCTCTCCAGCCTTGAAGGGGAACTTGCTCAGTCCAACAGGTTATATCTGAAGAATCAACATGCTCGCCCATGGCACGCTCCTGCTCCCTGGTTAAAGCTATTCCGACGAATTCCTCGTCATACGTAGCTTCCGTACGCGCAAAGAGCACAAGGATTCTAGCCTGGTTGCTGTTATCTGAAGTTCTACCTATTAAACCTTGCATGCTTCTCTAAACGGTTTAGTGTTAACAGTCGCAGTGTAAGTTTCATCACCGTCTACGATAGTTCCCGTAGTCGAGCCAATAAAGTTCGTATCCACTAAGCCATTGCATTGAAACTCAAGGTTTTTCTGTTCGAGTTTGGATTGTCCCCGATTGTAAGAGCGCGTAGGAATGCCAGACTTTAATGGTGCGTCTCTCCATACCGTCCAATACTGATACTTAAGTTTACTCTCGTGTTTGATAGAAGTTACCGGACGACTACACCTAGTCACCGGCTTAAAACCGATGATCCTTGCGTCACCATCGCCGGTCTTAGTTCGTACATGAACTTCTGTGGGTTCGAGTACGCCCGGTCCATAATCTGGAGTTGCAGTGAAGCGTCCTGGGTTTAGTTCCTACCTCAGCTAAGGAAGGATTGAACTATGCCCAGAAAGTACTCCGTCGAGTTCAAGGAGAAGGCGGTCCATCAGATCATCGAAATGGTCCGCTTGGAGTCCTGCTCACTGCAGCGCGCCTACACGGAGGTTGGTGCGCTGCTTGGGGTATCTCACCATACGTTGCGGGCTTGGTATCGTGACAGCGCTTCAGTACGTGATGACTCTGACGCTTCAGGCGGCGAGACAATGGAAGAAGAGCTCAAGCGTCTGCGCCGCGAAAACCGCGAACTTAAACGAGCAAACGGGATTCTTAAGACTGCTTCGGCTTTTTCGCAGCGGAACTCGACCGACCCACGACCAAATGATCTCTACATCGACGCGTATAAGGATCAGTTTGGGGTCGAGGCCATCTGCCGAGTCCTGAAACAAGCAGATCGTGGATTCATTACTTCACGCGGCTACCGCAAAGCCACTACACGTGTTCCCAGTGCAAGGGCCTTAAGCGATAGCCTGCTCATCCCAGAAATACAGCGTGTGCATGCGGAGAATTTCTCGGTCTACGGAATCCGCAAGATGCGGCACGCGATGAACCGTGAAGGCTTTCATATCGGCCGTGACAAGACCGCCCGATTAATGAAGCTAGCAGGTGTTTCCGGCCGCAGACGCGGACGAACCCCCGTGACACGATTAGCCCGAAGACGCCGGATCATCGCCCGGACCTAGTGCAGCGAAACTTTCGTGCACAAGCACCAGGAAGGTTGTGGGTTGCCGACATTACCTGCGTTCGCACCCTGTCAGGATTCGCCTACACCGCGTTTGTCGTGGATGTCTTCAGCCGAAAAATTGTTGGTGTTGCTACACGCTCTACGATGCGTACCGATGCGCTGCCCATGGAGGCTTTGGAGCATGCGTTAACGACTGCTGGGCGAATCCATGGAAACCAGCTGATTCATCATAGCGATCGGGGCAGCCAGTACGTGTCACTGAAGTATTCCACCGCGCTAGCTGAGTCCGGAATCCGGCCGAGTGTGGGAACAGTCGGCGATTCTTATGACAATGCTCTAGCCGATACAGTCAATGGTCTCTACAAGGCGGAACTGATTCATGCCCAAGGTCCGTGGACGTCGGTCGGGGAAGTCGAACTGGCCACCTTGCGGTGGGTGCATTGGTGGAACACTAAGCGGCTTCATGAAGCTTTGGACTACGCCACCCCACAGGAAGTAGAATCCGAGTACTATCTCACCCAGCCCATCAACACAGGGCCGTAAAAGAAGCGGATCTAAACCCAGGACGCTTCAGAGGGAGTAGAAAGCAGCACTAGCGCGAGAGTTTAGAGTTACCCATCCCACTGTGTGTCAAGCGTCGAAAAGAGCGTAAGCACGGCGGCGTGCTAGAAAATATGCACACCCATCAGGTTTGTCATATAGAATCCACAGATGGGGACTACCGATGGTTACTGTAAGTCATTCAAAGACTAACGAAGGCGCCTAGTTGACGGTAGCGACTCTCCTAAAGGGCGAGGGTTGAAAGATTTCTGGAGATTACAAGAACAACGGGTGATTAACTCTGATAACTGTGCTCGCTCTTCGATGTTAAGTCCGTGAACCATGGCTTTTTCTACGCTAAAGATCCTTTCCCTAGCTTGGGCTAGAAGTTCGGCCCCTATTGGGGTTAACTGTACCCTCCGGATCCTGCCGGATTCTGCTTGTTGAGGTCGAGAAACAAGCTCCTTTTCTTCCAAACCTTTAATCACCTTGTTCATTGCCTGACGGCTTACGAAGGCACCCCTAGCCAGTTCAGAGTTTGACAGTTGGGAATACCTTCCCAATAGCTCCAAGCAAGCAAACTGTGGGACAGTAATCTTATACTCCCCTAATGATTCCTCCATCGCTGCCCGCAGAAGGGTGGTGAGTTCTTTTAGCTTGTATCCCGGCGAAAGGGTTAGCGATTCCTTGACAGGGGGTTGCTCCATGTCAATAGTATGACATACACTTTGAGTGTCAACACATTGACATAGAAGGGGTATTCAATGACTACTGTCGGACCAGACTTTGTTGCACTCCAAGTTCGCGATTTAGAAGAATCGGCACAGTTCTACGAGCAACGGCTAGGGCTGCAACGCTCTCCACACCATCCTGATGACGCAATCGTGTTCAATACGCATCCCATACCTTTCGCTGTGCGAAAGCCGCTGCCAGGGGTTGATCTCGATGTAACTTCTCCTTATCCAGGAACAGGGGTCGCATTATGGATCTACGTTCCAAATTCCCAGCAGCTATTTGATGAACTCGAGGAATACGGGGTAAAAGTCGAAACCCCCCTTAATGAAACCCCGTTTGGCACGGCCTTTAGTCTGCGAGACCCCGATGGCTATCTACTCACAATCCATGACAAAAAGTAGGCAAGCTAGCTAATAAGAAACACTTCCTACCGCCTATCCAGGAGGAATAGGCGGTCAGAATTCTGTAAACGATGCCTGTTGCTGCTTTTGAGTCTTTAAAGCGTTGGAGTTCAGCCCCTCACACCATGGTGGATATACCCTAAATCCTCTCTTTCCTGGGGCTGCTCCGGAGGTAATACCGAGACGTTGTAAATCTTGATTGCTAAATTGAAACACACCTCGGTGATCTCCTTGAATCACAAAGACTAGGAGACCGTCGCCGCAGGAAGAATCTTCAAAAGGCACGGATTCCCCTTCATGGTTGCGTTGCCAGAATGCTACAAAGGCTCCCGGCTTAGAAGGCGTGGTGCGTGCTGTGCGAACATGCCAGGTTTTAGCTCCCAGCTCGGCTATTCCCGATTCATAATTCGCATTATCACTTGTTTCATTGATGGTGCCCTCTAAATTAAAGGCCGCCATAAATTGGTAAAAGGAATCAAACTTCATCTTCAAGGCGATATCCGCATCTTTTTCATTTAGCTTTGAAGCTTAAGGAAAGTATCAGAGGGTAACAAGTTTGCCGCGTTATCTCGCACCTTGTCGCATGCCGTAGAGGAAAAGGACTACCAAACGACGGGGGTTAAGGCAGCTGTATAAGGAATTCGCTTTTCCCTGCAGCGACTTTCGATCTTCTAAACCGCTCGGCGACAAAACCTGTTTGAGACACTTCCTGCTCGGCAAGTATCAAAGGCATCTTCTCCCACATCTGCGCGATAGCCTCGCGCGTATGGTCCACCTCTACAGCCAACACATGATGTGGTGGAATTTGTATCATCCCGAGCTCGCCCTGGCTATCTTGTTCAAGGGACAGCTCGCTACATAGCAGACAAACGCGGTAGCGCAGTAGGTTCTCATCAACTGTAAGCGGATCATCAAGGGCAAGACCGTAAATCGTGAAGTCGTCATCTTCAAAGTTACGGAAGGCTATTGCTTTAACATATTCCATTGCTTCTTTGCGCCGAGCGGTCCCGTAGGGGCCCATAACCTCTAAATAGTATGCCGGGGTTGCTTCAATGGTTTTCTGTCCATACCGTGGGTGTATCCATAGACAGTAATCATATTCATCAATTTAATTGAATTAAAGTTTTAAATGGCCCTTCCCCGACTACAAAAGGTCTGACAGTATATGACGCGTTAGCTAAAAAGGCCGGCAAGTACAAAGGCCGCAAACCCGCCCTAAACCCGAAGCAAGTAGCGGAGATTAAGCGGCGCGTATTGGCGGGGGGAGTCAAAGGCAGCACTAGCGCGGGAATTCGGGGTTACCCGTCCTACGGTGTATCGGGTGTTGAAAAACGCCTAGGGTAGTGCAGTCGTAACGGTAAATCAGCGCGCCCGTCAGTCCTGCCATATGGCACGGCATATGTCCGGTTTTATGTAGTACTAACTGCACGTTTGTGAGTTGTCTACGAAAAAGGAGCTTGCGATCGTTATTCGGATTTGTGCTGGGTAGGGCAACGGAAACTCCCCACAGGGATTTTAATTCCGCCTCTCGCTCAGTTTGATTTCTAGTAGTCTCGGGCTACACAAGATACTTCGCGAGAAAGGGGACAGTATGGGAAGAAAAGTTGCCGTTATCGGTGCTACCGGAACTATCGGAAGCGCTGTTGCCGATCGTTTCGAGAAGCACTATGAGGTTCTTCGCGTTTCTCGACACTCGACTCCGCAAGTAGACATGTCTGATGTGGACTCGATTCGTGCCTTTTACAAAGAGGCTGGTCCGCTTGACGCGATTGTAGTCTGCGCAGGGTTTGCACCCTTTAGTCACCTTACGAATCTTTCTCGTGAGGATTTTTCGGCTGCAGCAACTGGAAAACTATTAGGACAAGTTAGCTTGGTTACCGAAGGGCTTTCATATCTTAACGACGGTGGATCGTTTACCCTTACGACTGGAATTTTGTCTCAGCATCCTATTGCTGGCAGTGCTGCAGCGTCTATGGCTAATGGTGGTGTTGAATCGTTTGTCACCGCAGCTAGCACTGAACTTCCACGCGGACAGAGGATTAATGCGGTAAGCCCAACGGTGCTCAAAGAAGCTACCGGTTTTCATTCTGCTTTTCCTGGGTTCAAACAAGTTCCTGCGACAGAGGTAGCCGACGCATATATACGCTCTGTAGAAGGAGTCGAAACAGGGAAGGTGTTCCAAATCTGGAACTAGAAAACCTCACCCCATAATGTTCTAGGCGTTAAAAAACGCCTAGAACGACGCAGTCGTGAGGGTAACTATGCGCACCCGGCCAGTTCCGCCATATGGCGGGACATATGTTGAGGCATATGTTATAGCGTATGTTCCGCCATATGCTAAAGCATATATCCAGTGTCAGATAGTTCCACCTGCGTGTTCATTCACCTTGCCACATGGCGGGAAAACAACGTTTATGTCCGTTTATGCCGCCAGGGTAGGAAAGCCACAGCACCAATAAGCAAGGCGAAATTGACACCTGCTAAATATGCAATGGATCCCCAGGAGATCTCCTTGCTGCCAAAGAGGCCGTATCTAAGTGCTTCACTTATATGAACAGCCGGGTTGGCTTCTCCCACTATCTGAAGCCACGAAGGCAACAAATCTTCAGGAACGGCAACCGGGCCGAAACTTAGCAGCATAATGGCCAATAATAATGAGATGGAAGACGCCTGCTCAAGACTGGAACACAACGCCCCAATTATCATTCCGGCGGAAAGAAAAGCACAACCAGCAAAAAATAGGGCGGGAATGATAGTGAAAGAGGGAGATAAAGAAAGTCCGAGAATCTTAACTACCGCAACTGGAGTTATGAGCAGTGAAGGAATAGCTAAGAGACTAAAAGCGATAAAGCTCCCCACAACAAACTGGAGGCGCTTCGCCCCAGTAGCAGCTAGTTGATCTAGGGCTCCATTCGCCTTCATAAAGGAAATATTGGTGGCAATTTTACCCTGCAACTCGAATAGCAAAGAAAACGCCAACCCACCAATAACAGCGTACTCAACGGCGGCCCCACCTAAGTTTTGCGCGTACACACCAAGTCCTAAGGACATTAGAACAGGAACGACAATTCCAGTAAGCAGCATGGACGGCCAAGACCATCGCCAATTCGTCAGCTGTATACGCGTAAACGTAAGGGTGTTACTCATGCTTCATTCGTTTTAGATTCGATTAGGTTGATAAAGGGCCTGACCCCCGGAAAGTGGACACGTCGGGGGGTTAGCTATGCTGCTTTGGTCAGTGTAGCTGATGCGAGTGCTTCGAAGTCATCGGGAGCTAGAAGGTTACACCACGAGTGTCGCCGGCGCGTGTTGTAGCGCATGCACCACCGGAAGACTTCCTGCCGGCAGGTTATCGGATTGTCAAAGATTTTCCGATCACGCAGCACTTCACGTTTTAGGGTGGCGTTAAATGACTCTGCCAGGGCATTATCGGCACTCGTTCCTACCGCGCCCATGGATTGGCGTACACCCAGCGACGAGCAGTATTTTCTAAACGCTTGTGAGGTGTACACGCTGCCGTGATCGGAATGAAAAATGGCCCCGTCAAGACTTCCACGCACACCATGTGCGTGGGCTAGAGCATCAATGACCAACGAGACACGCATGTGGTCTGCGAGTGCATAACCTGCAAGTTTCCGTGAATAGGTGTCAATGACTGTAGCCAAATACATGTTCTTGCCACCCTTACACGGCAGGTAGGTAATGTCGCCGACATACACACGGTTCGGCTCGTCAGCTGTGAATGTACGGCCTACTAGATCTGGCATGACACGGTGACCAGGCTTGCGCCTGGTGGTGATGCATCGACGCCGTTTGCTAAAGCCTTTTAGCCCCATGTTTTTCATGATGCGTGCAACCTTCTTATGATTGACCGGGGTATACGCTGGGTCTTCCTTGAGGCTTGCGGCGATGCGTTTAGCACCATAAAGCCCGTTCTCATCATCAAAGATGGTTGTAATTCTTGCACCAATAAGGGCATCGGAATACATCTTTAACCTGCGCTTTTTACGGGTGCTGACCCATTTATAGAACGAGGAACGATTCAGCTTTAAAACGTGGCACATCCGCTTAACCGAGTACTCGGTTCGGTGGTCATAGACAAACTGGAAGCGGATCACCAGCGTGTCTCTTCGGCAAAATATTTCGCGGCCTTGCGCAGGATATCGCGTTCTTCGCGCAGCTTCGCGTTCTCTTTTTCCAACTGGCGGATTCGCTCAGAATCATTCGTCGCTTGGGCTTTATCATGCACGGCTTTAATGCGGGCACGTTTGCCGGTGCCGTACTTTTTGACCCAAGAATGCAGCGAGGCTCGATTAATACCGAGCTCCGCTGATGCTGAGTTCAACGAGAGGTCCTCATTGTTTTCATAGAGGGCCACGGCATCGCGTTTGAACTGTTCGGAATACCTGGACATGGTGGTAGATTACCTTTCTTCCCAGCCCAACCGGGCTGGATATCAGGTGTCCACCAAAAAGGGGTCAGGTCCAAAAACATCCTCGAGATTGGGTGAGCTGATAGTAATATCATCGGCCCCTTCATGACATAGTTTCGAGACAATTCTCGGAACTTGGTCGACGTCTACTATCTGCTTCCAAGGTTCTGAACTTTTATCACTATCGGATTCCGTGCGGTACGCAATGGTTCGTCTATTTTGAACGTTTTGCATGACTTGGTTAACGGTGCCGTTGGCAATGAGCCGCCCTCTATCCATAATTCCAAGATGAGTTAGGCAAGATTCAACTTCAGAAACTGCATGGGTGATTACTAATACGGTAACTCCCTGTTGGGAGAGGGCTGCAATTTCTTCCCATACTATGCGGCGGTTTAGCGCATCGAGCTCGTTCGTGGGCTCATCCAGAATGACGAATGGACGGTTTGAGGAGATAGCGATCGCAAGTTGGACGAGTTTGCTTTGTCCACCAGATAGCGATCTCACCTCTCGATTGTGGAATCGAAGAATGCCTAGCTTTTCTAGGAGACGTTTCTGCTGCTTGTTTGATGCCTTCGTCCCGTACAGTCGACCAAAGAAATCGATTGATTCCTTTACAGTCATAGTGTTTAGGGCTAGGGGAGATTGCGACAAATATGCGACGTTAGACCTCTGCCAGTGAGTGGTCGCGGACGCATCTTTGCCTTCATTTATCCAAATGTGGCCCGAAGTAGGGCGTAGTACGCCGGTGAGGATTCGAGCTAAGCTACTTTTTCCTGAACCGTTGCGCCCAATTAAACCGTAGACACTACCCTCATCAATGCTGAGCGAAACGTTGTCGACTGCGGGCTTGGACCTGACCCCTTTTTGGTGGACACCTGATATCCAGCCCGGTTGGGCTGGGAAGAAAGGTAATCTACCACCATGTCCAGGTATTCCGAACAGTTCAAACGCGATGCCGTGGCCCTCTATGAAAACAATGAGGACCTCTCGTTGAACTCAGCATCAGCGGAGCTCGGTATTAATCGAGCCTCGCTGCATTCTTGGGTCAAAAAGTACGGCACCGGCAAACGTGCCCGCATTAAAGCCGTGCATGATAAAGCCCAAGCGACGAATGATTCTGAGCGAATCCGCCAGTTGGAAAAAGAGAACGCGAAGCTGCGCGAAGAACGCGATATCCTGCGCAAGGCCGCGAAATATTTTGCCGAAGAGACACGCTGGTGATCCGCTTCCAGTTTGTCTATGACCACCGAACCGAGTACTCGGTTAAGCGGATGTGCCACGTTTTAAAGCTGAATCGTTCCTCGTTCTATAAATGGGTCAGCACCCGTAAAAAGCGCAGGTTAAAGATGTATTCCGATGCCCTTATTGGTGCAAGAATTACAACCATCTTTGATGATGAGAACGGGCTTTATGGTGCTAAACGCATCGCCGCAAGCCTCAAGGAAGACCCAGCGTATACCCCGGTCAATCATAAGAAGGTTGCACGCATCATGAAAAACATGGGGCTAAAAGGCTTTAGCAAACGGCGTCGATGCATCACCACCAGGCGCAAGCCTGGTCACCGTGTCATGCCAGATCTAGTAGGCCGTACATTCACAGCTGACGAGCCGAACCGTGTGTATGTCGGCGACATTACCTACCTGCCGTGTAAGGGTGGCAAGAACATGTATTTGGCTACAGTCATTGACACCTATTCACGGAAACTTGCAGGTTATGCACTCGCAGACCACATGCGTGTCTCGTTGGTCATTGATGCTCTAGCCCACGCACATGGTGTGCGTGGAAGTCTTGACGGGGCCATTTTTCATTCCGATCACGGCAGCGTGTACACCTCACAAGCGTTTAGAAAATACTGCTCGTCGCTGGGTGTACGCCAATCCATGGGCGCGGTAGGAACGAGTGCCGATAATGCCCTGGCAGAGTCATTTAACGCCACCCTAAAACGTGAAGTGCTGCGTGATCGGAAAATCTTTGACAATCCGATAACCTGCCGGCAGGAAGTCTTCCGGTGGTGCATGCGCTACAACACGCGCCGGCGACACTCGTGGTGTAACCTTCTAGCTCCCGATGACTTCGAAGCACTCGCATCAGCTACACTGACCAAAGCAGCATAGCTAACCCCCCGACGTGTCCACTTTCCGGGGGTCAGGCCCCTTTTCTTGATTAGGGTAAGCCTTACAAAGACGCTCTAGTCGTACAAGTGCTGACATGGCCTAACGCCCTTTAATTGACAACGAAACCGCCTAGACTTACAGCGAACGATGCTAAAGCAGCCGAGGTGTGCAATGACATCATCCGAGAATGATTGCGATAGTAGCATTCTCAATGCTCTTCCAGTCGTATAAATACCACTAAACTACCCAATAAGAGCTCATTATTCTACCTGCTATATACGGCTTAGTATTCTCGTTTTAGCAGCCGTCAGCGTTCCACTTTCCCTTGTCCTAAACAATGCGCAGACATAGTCGTGGACGTAGGAGTGAACACAGTATGAACCGGGCAAAGTGAGGTTATCCTCGTTTAGTGGACACCCTATTTGTGCGGATCTTGTGTCCGTAGGAGAGGATGTTCATTGTGAGTCAACAGCGCAAGAAATACACGCCGGAGTACCGGCGTGAAGCCGCGAACCTGGTAATCGAGTCGCAGCGCCCGATCGCTCATGTGGCTAAGGAGATCGGTGTTTCCGCCGGGCTTTTAGGCCGGTGGGTAAAAATGAGCGCGAACGCCGAGGAGCATCAGATGGGCTAAGCGAGGCTGATCTTCGTGCTGAGAATACTCGCCTGCGCCGTGAGTTGGCTGAGGCCAAGATGGATAACGAGTTTTTGTCAAAAGCGACAGCCTTCTTCGCTTTAAGGCAACGCGAGCAGAAAAGTTCGAATTAATGCAGCAGGAGAAGGCGAACTACAGCATCAAGCGCATGGCACGGCTATTAAAAGTGTCTCGGTCTGGATATTACAAATGAGCCCATACACAACAGAAACGGCTATCCGGCGAAGATGATCGTGTTGCATTTTACGATGATGTTGACCATAAGATTTACCAGATTTGGAAAGACTCCGATGAAGTTTATGGGTGCTGTTGCAAAGTTGGGGCAGTAGGAAGAGCGACGTGAAATTATCACAGCCATGGGCATCTTTTCCGGTCTGCATTTCCCCCGTGAAGTCATCCTGTGGGCGGTGCGGTGGTACTGCCGCTACGGCGTGAGCTACCGCGATCTCGAAGAGATGATGACCGAGCGGGGTGTGCCAGTCGATCACACCACGATCTACCGCTGGGTGCAGAAATACGCCCCTGAGTTGGATAAGCACACTCGGTGGTACCGGCAGGTACCTGACTGGCAGGCCAGTTCCTGGCGGGTGGATGAGACCTATATTCGGGTCGGCGGCACGTGGTGCTATCTCTACCGGGCTATTACCGCCGGTGGGCAGACCCTGGACTTTTATCTCTCTCCGAAGCGCAATGTCGCGGCGGCCAAGCGTTTCCTGGCCAAGGCGCTGCGATCGAATACGACAGCCGGGTCCCCGCGGGTAATTAATACAGATAAGGCACCCTCCCTGGCCAAGGCGATCTCCGAGCTGAAGGCGGAGGGAATCTGCCCTCAGACGGTGGAGCACCGTCAGGTGAAATACCTGAACAACGTTCTCGAGGGAGATCATGGCCGGTTGAAACGAATCCTGGGACCGAAGGGGGCGTTCAAAAATCGGACGTCTGCCTACCGGACGTTGAAAGGGATGGAAGCGATGCATTCATTGCGGAAAGGTCCGGGCACGATGTTTGCTTATGGGCACCCCAATCCGGACGCGGTGATCGTCAACCGGGTCTTCGAGACGGCCTGAGAACGCCGGCACGCAGCGGCCATCAGGAAATGAGAAACTGGGTCGTCACGGCTCTCCGCCCAACTTTGCAACAGCACCTTCAAAACATTCCTCAACGAGAAAACACCCGTGCCAAAAGAACGCCGAACACTCAATAACCAGTGGGAATGGACTCATCTGCGGGTACGCAAAGCCTACAACTCACTGCTGCACCTATCGCGCAACAATTGGCTGTTTACCTACCTTAAGCAACCACCGAATGCGCTTGATCCTAAACGCTGGGCTTCAACGACAAACAGTCTTGAAGGCGGCATAAACGCCCAGCTCAAACGCATCGCCGATGCGCACCGAGGCCGGTCTGGGGAACGCCAACGAAAAATGCTCGAGTGGTACCTCCACACCAAAAAGCAACTGCCTGACGATCCGCTAAATATCGCCAGGCAGTGCAATTATGGCCAAGATCAACTCGCCAAAGTCAACTATCTTGCCGAAGAAGACCACAACAAAGCCGACCAAGAAACAGGCCGACCAGCCTTCTACGACAACGCTATCCCAACCGAGTACGAACACTCGATAGGAATCAGAAAAGACCCCATGAAGTAACTAACCGTGTACCCACCCCGCAACACGCCGACCGGACACACATTCTGTTACTTAACCCAGAACTTGCCCAGTGGCTAAGCAGGAAAGCATAGAACGACGGTCCCCCCGAAACTTCCCCCAAAAAATTTGGAGCCGACGACGGTGTCTGAGTTCATGACATATTTGACAGTCTGTGCCTGAGGGAACCGTCGTGATGCTTGACAGATCAGCCGCGACATATTTGACGCTTAGGGCTACCTTACCGTGTCGGGTGATGCTTGACTGGTGAGTCGGGACATGTTTGACACTATGAACAGTCCTAACCGCAATATGGCCATTGTCCGAGCAGTCCGTGAGCAAAAGCGCAGCCCGTCAAAGGTAGCTAAGCAATTTGGTATTTCCCGGCAGCGCGTCTATCAAATCCTCAACGCTTTCGACGCCGGCGGTGCCAAGGCTGTCGCGCCGAAATCACGTGCCCCACACACCCATCCACAGGCCGTGCCAGATAAGTTGCGGGCAGAAATTGTTACTATCCGTCGTCAACTAACGCGTCATGGGCTTGATGCAGGACCCGAGACTATTGCTTTTCACCTTGAAAGAGACGGAAAACGCAGCCCGTCTACGTCTACGATTCGACGCATCTTGGCCAAAGAGGGACTTATCATCCCGGAGCCGAAAAAGAAGCCTAAAAGCTCATTTATCCGCTTTGAAGCAGCCATGCCCAATGAATGCTGGCAGGCAGACATCACCCATATCTTCCTAGCCGATGGCACCAGGGTTGACGTCCTAGATTTCCTCGATGACCACTCGCGCTACCTTTTATCGATTACCGCTGCCAGCTCTTTTACAGGCCCACAAGTAGCTGCTGAGCTTACTCGATTGATAACAACCTATGGTCCGCCAGCATCGACGCTTACAGATAACGGGTTAGTCTTTACTGCCCGCTTAGCTGGGCGTAAAGGCGGACGAAATGCTTTTGAAAAAGTCTTGAGTACGTACAAAATTCAGCAGAAAAACGGCCGCCCAGGCCACCCGCAAACGCAAGGGAAAATTGAGAGATTCCACCAAACACTCAAAAAATGGATCACTGCCAGACCACCCGCGAAAACTATAGGTGAACTGCAAGAACAACTAGATGAATTTCGCGACTACTACAACATTCACCGCCCTCACCGAGCGCTTGGCAGGCGCAGCCCGCACCACAGCTACACGACAGGACCCAAAGCCAGCCCAGGTGATAACCCAAAGCAAGAATGGCGCACCAGAAACGACATTGTCTGGGACAACGGCAAAGTCACTGTGCGCTACGCTGGCAAGCTTTTCCACTTAGGCATCGGTAGAGCCTTTAAGCGACAAAAAGTCCTCATGGTCATAGCCGACAATCACGTCATCACATCACTAGCCGAAACCGGCGAAGTGATCACCGAGCACTACATCGACACAGCCCGCGACTATCAAAGGCCCTACTGGAAACAAGGAGACCCGCCCCAAGCCACGAAATAAAAGAAACCGGCACTCCAGAACAAAAAGCAACTGGAATGCCGGTTTGTCAACAATGTCGCGACTCATCTGTCAAACATGTCGCGACTCATAACAAGGGCCTGACCCCCGGAAAGTGGACACGTCGGGGGGTTAGCTATGCTGCTTTGGTCAGTGTAGCTGATGCGAGTGCTTCGAAGTCATCGGGAGCTAGAAGGTTACACCACGAGTGTCGCCGGCGCGTGTTGTAGCGCATGCACCACCGGAAGACTTCCTGCCGGCAGGTTATCGGATTGTCAAAGATTTTCCGATCACGCAGCACTTCACGTTTTAGGGTGGCGTTAAATGACTCTGCCAGGGCATTATCGGCACTCGTTCCTACCGCGCCCATGGATTGGCGTACACCCAGCGACGAGCAGTATTTTCTAAACGCTTGTGAGGTGTACACGCTGCCGTGATCGGAATGAAAAATGGCCCCGTCAAGACTTCCACGCACACCATGTGCGTGGGCTAGAGCATCAATGACCAACGAGACACGCATGTGGTCTGCGAGTGCATAACCTGCAAGTTTCCGTGAATAGGTGTCAATGACTGTAGCCAAATACATGTTCTTGCCACCCTTACACGGCAGGTAGGTAATGTCGCCGACATACACACGGTTCGGCTCGTCAGCTGTGAATGTACGGCCTACTAGATCTGGCATGACACGGTGACCAGGCTTGCGCCTGGTGGTGATGCATCGACGCCGTTTGCTAAAGCCTTTTAGCCCCATGTTTTTCATGATGCGTGCAACCTTCTTATGATTGACCGGGGTATACGCTGGGTCTTCCTTGAGGCTTGCGGCGATGCGTTTAGCACCATAAAGCCCGTTCTCATCATCAAAGATGGTTGTAATTCTTGCACCAATAAGGGCATCGGAATACATCTTTAACCTGCGCTTTTTACGGGTGCTGACCCATTTATAGAACGAGGAACGATTCAGCTTTAAAACGTGGCACATCCGCTTAACCGAGTACTCGGTTCGGTGGTCATAGACAAACTGGAAGCGGATCACCAGCGTGTCTCTTCGGCAAAATATTTCGCGGCCTTGCGCAGGATATCGCGTTCTTCGCGCAGCTTCGCGTTCTCTTTTTCCAGCTGGCGGATTCGCTCAGAATCATTCGTCGCTTGGGCTTTATCATGCACGGCTTTAATGCGGGCACGTTTGCCGGTGCCGTACTTTTTGACCCAAGAATGCAGCGAGGCTCGATTAATACCGAGCTCCGCTGATGCTGAGTTCAACGAGAGGTCCTCATTGTTTTCATAGAGGGCCACGGCATCGCGTTTGAACTGTTCGGAATACCTGGACATGGTGGTAGATTACCTTTCTTCCCAGCCCAACCGGGCTGGATATCAGGTGTCCACCAAAAAGGGGTCAGGTCCCAATGGAGCCGACGACGGGAATCGAACCCGCGCTAGCAGCTTGGGAAGCTGCAGTTCTACCATTAAACTACGTCGGCACTGCGCGTTTGTGCGCTCCGGCCTACTATACACCGCGGCCCTCGGCATGAGTAGAATTGGGGCCGTGCTTCTTTCAGATCGTGATATCCGCTCCGCCATTGACGCCGAAGAATTGGGCATCGAGCCTTTCGACGGCGAGCTTATCCAACCCTCGTCCGTAGATGTGCGTTTGGATAAGTACTTCCGTGTCTTCAATAACTCCCGATATACGCATATCGACCCCAAACAGGAAATGCCGGACCTCACCACCTTGGTGGAGGTAGAAGAAGACCAATCTTTCATCCTGCACCCGGGTGAGTTCGTGCTCGGTGCCACGCTGGAAAAATTCACCCTGCCGGCGAATTTGGCTGGCCGCCTAGAGGGCAAGTCTTCTCTTGGCCGCTTGGGGTTGTTGACGCACTCCACCGCGGGCTTCATTGACCCAGGTTTTTCTGGTCACATCACCTTGGAGCTTTCTAATACCGCTAACCTGCCCATTGCCTTGTGGCCGGGTATGAAGGTGGGGCAGCTGGCTATCTTCAAGATGACTTCATCAGCCGAAAGCCCTTATGGCACCGGCGCTTTGGGTTCGAAGTACCAGGGTCAGCGCGGCCCGACGCCATCGAAGTCTTACCTGAATTTCCGATAGCCTTAAACCGGCATTCACATAGGGCCTCTAAGATGGGGCTTTATGCGTATGACTGTAATCGGCACCGGATATTTGGGTGCAACCCATGCTGCCTGCATGGCTGAGCTCGGCCATGAAGTACTAGGCGTGGATGTAGATGAAAATAAGATTTCCGCTCTTAAATCGGGCAAGGTTCCATTCTATGAACCGGGCTTGCCAGAGGTTCTCGAGCGCAATATCGAGGCCGGCCGCCTTGACTTCAGCACGGACTATGAAGAAGCAGCCGCGTTCGGCAACCTTCACTTTTTGGGCGTCGGTACTCCGCAGCGCCGTGGTTCCTATGCAGCGGATATGACCTACGTTAAGGCCGTTATTACGGACCTGGTGCCCAAGCTCAAGGGCGATCACATCATCTTCGGTAAATCTACCGTCCCGGTCGGCACCGCCGCGGAACTTCAGGAACTAGCCAATGAGCTTGCACCAGAAGGCACTACCGTGGAAATCGCATGGAACCCGGAGTTCCTGCGTGAGGGCTATGCCGTCAAGGACACCATCACCCCAGACCGCATCGTTCTCGGCGTGCGCGAGGGCGAAAGCCGGGCCGAAGAGGTAGCGCGCGAGGTCTATGCTAAGCCGCTATCACAGGACACCCCATTCATCGTTACGGACTGGCAGACCGCCGAGCTGGTCAAGGTCTCCGCTAATGCGTTCCTGGCCACCAAGATTTCCTTTATCAACGCCGTTTCTGAGATCTGCGAGATTGCAGGCGCGGACGTTACCGCTCTTGCCGACGCCATTGGGCTCGACGAGCGCATCGGCCGCAAGTTTCTCGGTGCTGGTCTCGGCTTTGGCGGCGGTTGCCTGCCCAAGGACATTCGCGCCTTCATGGCGCGCGCGGGTGAGCTCGGTGCTGACCAAGCGTTGACCTTCCTGCGCGAGGTGGACGCTATCAATATGCGCCGCCGTGACCGCGTGGTGGACCTGGCCAAGGAAGCCTTCAACGGTTCCCTGTTGGGCCATCGCGTAACCGTGTTGGGCTGTGCGTTTAAGCCGAATTCCGATGACGTGCGTGATTCGCCCGCCCTCGCCGTGGCCGGCTCCCTGTCCTTGGCTGGCGCAGCAGTTTCCGTCTATGACCCAGAGGGTATGGATAACGCCAAGAAGGTATTCCCCACCCTGGATTATGCTGCAGACGCTGATGACGCCCTGCGCGAGGCAGAGCTGGTGATTCTGGCAACCGAGTGGAAGCAGTTCAAGGAATTGGATCCGCAACAAGCGGGCCAGCTGGTGGATAAAAAGCACATTATCGACGGCCGCAATGTGCTGTCTGTCGCAGACTGGCAGCAGGCCGGCTGGAAGGTTGAGGCCTTGGGCCGCACCCTTTAACTAGGGCGATGCCAAAAGCGATACGGAGGGCCGAGCAGTGAGAAACATTGCTCGGCCCTCTCGCTTGTTCTCAAGGCAGTTCGTCTTTAGTCGGCTACACGGTTATGCGGAATCGTAAACGCTGCGATGAGTGTGGTTATCGGCACTGCGAGGATTAGAGCCATCGCACCCACACCGGAGCGAAGTAACTCGGTGGCGACGAGATCGCTGGTGAGCATCTGGCTGGCGGGGCGCTGCGCTGCGGTAATGAGTAAGAGAAGCGGAAGCGTGGCGCCGGTATAGGTGAGGATGAGTGTGTAGATCATCGAGGCAATGTGATCCCGGCCTACCTTCATTGCAGAAAGAAAGAGTTCTTTTGGGCGCGCGTCTGGGTCGGCTTCGTGGAGCTCGGTGACTGTGGAGGCTTGACCCACGGCGACATCGGCAAGGCTGCCAAGGGATCCGACCACGAAACCGCACAGTAGCACTCCAAGGATGGAAATGCCCGGCATGTAGAGCAAGAGCTTTAGGTTGTCTTCGGAGCTGTAGCCCTGCAACTGCGAGGTATCGATCGTGGCCCAGGCGAGGAATGCCGCGATAATGAGCGCAAGCAGAGACCCACCTACCGCTGAAGCTGCTTTCCAATTTGCTCCGTGCACGAGTGGTACGGCGACCAAGACGATTGCGGCGCAGGAAACGAGGGCAGTCCAGAGGGGACTATGGGCGTCGATAAGCGCAGGCAAAAGGAACGCAAAGACTACGCCAAGGCTAAACGCCAAGCCGACGATGGCGCGCACTCCCTGCCATGCCCCGAAGGCAATTACGATGATGGTGACGATTACCGCCCACAGGATTAGGCTGCCGGTGCGCTGATAATCCGCAAAAGCATAGGTAACCGCCCCAGACGAGTCAGTAGCCTTGGATAAGACTATCTTGTCGCCGGTTTCCAACTGCGGATCGCCAGCTTTGCCATAGGTGACCAGCTGGGTCATGTGCCCTGCGTCTTCGCCAGAGGTGATCTTAACTAGTGCGCGATCGCAATGTATCTCTTCCGTGCCGGGGATAAGGGGAGGAGTGTCAAAGACCTGTCCCGTTTGTTCCGATTGACAAGCCGAATGGTCGGCCGTGTCTACCGTGCCCTCTACCTGTGGGTGATTGAGCGTGTAGGTTTGCTGAAATTCTGCGGAGGTGTGCTCATTGGCAGGGCTATTGGGCCAAAGTATTACCAAGCCAGCAATGGTAGATATGAGCGCTGCGGCGAGCGCGCTAAACAGGCCTATCCGCCAAGGATTTTGAGCTATCGAAGTTAAAAGCCGGCTCCACAGGGCGGAAGCCGGCTGGGACTTGGTTGCCGCAGAATGTCTTCCCATACACCTTATTGTGAGGGAATATCACTATCATTAGCAACTGGCGGGAAAACTACTGTTTGTAGCTCACAAGGAAGTTACCTAGGCGCTCAATGGCGTTTTCAATCTGGGATGCCCACGGCAGCGTGACCACGCGGAAGTGATCCGGGTTCGGCCAGTTGAAGCCGGTTCCCTGCACCATGAGGATTTTTTCCGCCTTCAAAATATCCAGCATGAGTTTGGCATCATCATGGATTTCATACACATTCGGATCCAGGTGCGGGAAGAGGTAGAGCGAGCCCATAGGCTTTACCGCGGAAACGCCGGGAATCTCATTGAGCTTCTCGTAGGCGATATTGCGCTGGCGCAAAAGACGCCCGCCGGTACCGGTGAGCTCAAAGATAGACTGCCGGCCACCCAACGCCACCTGGATAGCGTGCTGTGCTGGTACGTTCGGGCACAGGCGTGTTCCGGCCAGAAGCTCAAGGCCTTCGATGAAGCCACGGGCGTGGTGCTTAGGGCCGGTAAGTACCATCCAGCCGGCACGGTAGCCACACACGCGATAGGCCTTGGATAAGCCATTGAACGTGATGGTGAGAAGGTCAGGGGCTAGCGAAGCGATGGAGATGTGCTGCGCGCCGTCATAAAGAATGCGGTCATAGATCTCATCGGCCAAGATGAGCAGGTTATGCTCGCGGGCGATATTGACGATCTTCTGCAGCACTTCGCGCGAGTAGACCGCACCCGTCGGATTATTCGGGTTAATGACCACGATGGCCTTGGTTTTATCCGTAATCTTGGACTCGATGTCCTCGATGGATGGATTCCAATCATCGTCCTCATCACACAGGTAGTGCACGGGGGTGCCACCTGCCAGGGACGTAGCTGCGGTCCACAATGGATAATCCGGTGCCGGGATGAGAACCTCATCGCCATTATTGAGCAGCGCTTGAGTGGTCATGCTGATGAGCTCTGAGACGCCATTGCCCAAGAAGACATCGTTGATATCGAAGGGCGGGAAGTCCTCCAGCTCATAGCGGGTAACGATGGATCGGCGGGCAGGAATGATTCCTTTGGAGGTGGAATAACCCTGGGAAGTAGGCAGGGCAGCGATCATATCGCGCATGATGACATCGGGTGCTTCGAAGCCAAAGACGGCCGGGTTACCGGTGTTGAGTTTCAAGATGGTGTGGCCATCGAGCTCCATGCGTTCCGCTTCCGCAGAGACCTCGCCGCGGATGTCATACGCGACGCCCTTGAGTTTGTCGGACTGGTCAAAGATGCGGTGTTTGGGAGAAGTCATGGAAATATTGTGCCACGATTCACAGCTACACAAAATGCTTGAACACGGGCGATGACTATTTTTTATTCCACTCGCTGAACTTCCGCTTGGCCAGATCCATGGCTTGGCCGGTGATTTCCCCAGCTTGCATACGGCGATCGGCCCACATCTTTTCCTCGATCATTTTTTGCTGCGCGCGCTCATGTGCCGTGAGAGCGCGAATCTCACGCAACTGCTGCCGTTCAATCTGGCGCACGGATGGGGCGTGCCAGGAAGACGGCCCCACCTTGGCCACGTAGAGCAGGATCCACAGGACGGGGATGAGCGCGGCTGTCACCGCGCCCCCGAGCAAAAGCCATAGGTTGCTCATGGTAGCGCTCATTAAGATAAGCGTCGGGCTTGCTACCGCAAGCACCACAGAGCCGGAAAGGGCAGTCGCAAACTTCGGTTTCTTGCCTGCATTATGAGCGCGCGTGACTTCTCCCTGAGAATAAATCTTGACCTCGTGGGAACCACGCGCCGGAATGTCTTGGAAGACGGGCACGAGGTCTTGGTGGGTGCTGGCGCGCATGACATCGTCCGAGCGGTCCTCGAACTCCTCCATGGTTAACCGGCCTTCACCCACGGCGCGGGCGAGGTCATTGATGGCATCGTTGCGCTCGGAATCGGACAGACGCATCGTACGACTGATAGGGGAAGAACCAAAGTTATTACTCACATTTTCCAGTCTAGGAAAATTCTTCCCTTCCAGGGACGTGCTCTCAGCGAACGCGTCCTATAGGTCCTTCGTTTCAGCGTTAGGGGTCTTCTCGTCTTTCTTTTCTTGCTCGTTTCCGCCCACCAGGCTGGCCAAGAACGGGAAGATGGCGACAGTAAGCGCTCCACCAGAGACGAAGATCGAGGCATTTTCCGCCTCCATGATTCCGGAATTGACCGCCAGGGACGTTACCGCCACGATGATCGGCAGACCGGTGGCGGAATACAAACCTACTTGGAGGCGCTGGCGGAAGGTTTCAATATCAGATCCGGTATGCCCAACATTTTCGCGCAAGAAGACGGGCAGGCCACGGGTCACCAAAATGAGAGCTGGAATGCCCAGTACCTTCCACGGATTATGAGCGATGGTATCCCAGCTAATGCTCATGCCAGAGACCACAAAGAAGACTGGGATAAGCATCGAATAAAACACCACATCGAGGCGGTGTTCAAGGCGGCGGTGGAATTCATCCGGGATGATGCGGTTCAAAATAATGCCAGCGGCAAAGGCGCCGAGCACGATATCGAGTTCAAAGACTGCCGTAACCGCCATGAGGACGGCCAGAATCAGGATGATAAGGCGCAAAATCGTCTGATTGGTAGAGCCCGCACCGGAGATAAAGGCGGTTTTCACCCAAGGGATTGTCGAAGCGATAGCTGCCGGCATGACGGCGACAGCAACGGCGATGATGCTGAAGAACAACAAAATGATCATCGTCGTCAGCGTGGAACGGGTTCCTAGCAACAGCGCCATAGCGGTAATGGGGGCGACCTCACCAATGGCACCGTGAATCATCACGGAGTTGCCCACCTTGGTACCCAGAATGCGGTCCTGTTTCAGCATCGGCGTGAGCGTGCCCAGTGCCGTTGACGTCAGTGCCAAGGCAACGACGATGGCACCGGGCACGTTATCCACCAAGAAGTAGGCGCCCACGCCACAGGCGAGGGCACAGATTGCCCAAGTGGAAAGTGCCGTTCCGGCTTCTTTGGTTTTGAGGGTAGAGATTTGAATCTCAAAGCCTGCAAGGAGAAACAGCGCACCCACGCCGAGCTCCTTGAGCATTTCGATGCCTTCGTCCTCGGCAGCGAGGTCGAGTACGGAAGGGCCAATAATCATGCCGAAAATCAGCAAGAGGGCCACCGACGGCAGGCGGTAGCCCAACATATAAGAGACCAGCGGCGCGAGTAGAGCCGCGGCCATAATCCAAGCGAACGAGACGAGGGAATTTGTATTTTCGGTTGCGCCTGCCGCAAGCAGCAGGGCATCGGTGGAGAGTCCCACATTAAAATGCATGGACTACAGCGTACGCACCAATGCCCCTGCGCGCCTACTCAGATTCAGGTGGCTTGGGCACGCTTTCCGACGCCGGTGGTGCCGGAGCCGCCGGCGGTGCTGGCGGGGTCGGTGCGGCTGGCGGCTCAGCCTGTGGCGGTTTCGGCGCTGCCGGTGCCGCAGGCGCGCTAGGTGGTGTTGGAGCTGCGGGTGCCTTGGGTGCAGGTGCCGGCGGGGCACTTGGCGGGGTAGGAGCGCTCGGTGCCGCGGGAGCAGCTGGAGCCGCTGGAGTCGCTGGTGCTTGCGGAGCTTGTGGCGCAGTTGGTGAGGCTGGTGCCGCTGGCGCTGCAGGTGCGCTAGGCGGGGTCGGTGCGGCTGGTGCCTGTGGTGCAGGTGCTGTTGGAGTACTTGGAGGGGCGGGTGCACTCGGCGCTGCGGGTGCGGCCGGTGCTGCAGAAGCGGCCGGGGTGTGGGTGGTGTTTGGGGTGGCGGAAGTGGGGGCGTCGGCAAGCGGGGCTTCGTTGGTGCCCGCGGACTTTTGGTGGCGCACAGGGGCGGCCAGGAACGCCTTGGGGTGGGGCTCAGGGAGGGTGCCTGACTCGTCGAGGGAGATGGAATTGCGCAGCATAACCGCCACGTCATTGACCTTGGTGGTGGGGGTAGAATCCTGCGACAAGGACTTCACACCGCCGGTCATCATGACATTACAGAATGGGCAACCGGTGGCGATTTCTTCCGCGCCGGTCTCCAAAGCCTGCTCGGTGCGGAAATCATTGATGCGGGTTCCGAGCTTTTCTTCCATGAACATGCGGGCACCGCCGGCGCCACAGCAGAAGGCTTCATCGCGGTTCTTGTCCATCTCACGCAGCTCCACGCCGGTGGCCTCGAGCAACTCGCGTGGAGGATCGAAGACCTTATTGTGTCGGCCGAGGAAGCACGGATCGTGGTAGGTAATGGGCTTGCGATTCTCTGGCGTGCGCGGCACTGGCTTGAGCAAGCCCTCGCGGACCAGGCGGTTGAGCAGCTGGGTGTGGTGGAAGACGTCGAAATGCCCGTCAAAGTCTGGGTACTCGTTGCGGATGGTATTAAAGCAGTGCGGGCAGGTGGTGATGATCTTGCGCTGGCCCTCCGGCACGCCTTCAAAGGCGTTGTTGAGGGTCTCCACATTTTGCTGCGCCATCATCTGGAAGAGGAACTCGTTGCCGGCGCGGCGGGCAGGATCACCCGTACAAGTCTCACCCGTGGAGAGCACGCCGAACTTCACGCCTGCGGTATGCAGCAGGTCTACTACCGCCCGTGTGGTGCGGCGGCCATCGTCATCATAAGCACCAGCGCAGCCCACCCAGAGCAGGTATTCCATATCGGTGAAATCGGCCTCGTCTTCACCAATGATGGGGACGTCGATGCCATCGGCGCGGGCCTCATCAATCCAGGCGCGGCGCTCAGAATTATTCCGGCCCCACGGATTGCCCTTGCTTTCCATATTCTTAAACAAACCGGTGAGCTCGGAAGGGAAGTCCGATTCCGCAAGCACCTTGAAGCGGCGCAGGTCCGCGATGTGGTCGATGTGCTCGATATCGGTAGGGCACTGATCCACACACGCACCGCAGTTGGTGCATGACCACAGCACGTCGTCATCGATAACCCCAGCCATGGACAGTACATCCAGGCCCTCATGCGGGTTGTAGTTATCCAGTGCGCCCTGACGCAGGTCCATCATGACCTTTTTGGGGCTCAGCGGTTTCTCGGTATTCCAGGCAGGGCATAGTTCTTGGCAGCGGCCGCATTCGGTACACGAGGTGGAATCCAGCAACATCTTCCAGCTACCCGGGGTGATGTCTTCTTCCAAGTCCGGGGTGGGTAAAGACTGCAGGGCCTTCTCACCGGTGGCATTGCGCTGGAAGAAGATATTGAAGAAGCTGGTGAAGCGGTGCCACATCACGCCCCACTGGAAATTGCGGGAAATAAAGACGATAAACAGCATGCCGGATAGCAGCTTGAAGAGGGCGAAAAAGCTCACCAACGCCGGGGATTCGGGGAAGAGCTTGGCCAAGTGGACGCTCAAGAAATCCGCCCAGGCGGAGCCGCCGCCGTAGGTGGCGATCTTGGCGGACTTCACCAAGATCATGCCGAGTCCCTCAGAAAAGACGATGAACTCTACCCAGCGCGCCGAGGCGGTTTGGGAATTGAAGAAGCGGCTGCCGCGTTCGGTATCGCCGAGCTTGAGGCGCACGCCGATGAGGAAACCAATGCCTAGGACCGTCGCGATCCCCAAAATTTCTTCCACGAAGTGGTAGACCGGCCAGTGGCTGAGCCACGGCCAGCCCTTATCCGGCGCGAAGGTTTGAATATAGGCCTCAAACCACACCAGGATGCCAAAGAGGAAGCCCACCATCACCAGCCAGTGGGCGGCATTAACCAGAGGTTTGCCCTTGAAGTGGGAATGGCCAAAGACTTCCGCAATAACGCGCCATAAACGCTTGCCTATATTATCGGTGCGCTTGAGCTGGCTAGGTCCGCCGGAGCGGATGAACTTAAAGAGGGCCCATACGCGGGTGAAAAAGTACAGCCACACCGGAATCGATGCGGCTATAGCTATCCAACCGAACACGGTGGTCATGCGTGCTCCTTTATTACTGATGCTCCACGTTGCTATCTACCTTAAAGCCTTGGGGTGAAAATCCCAGAGTCTGCATTCAGTGCGGTATCACAACGGCGTGGGCTGTACACTGTCAAGATGAGAAACTTGGCCGCCATATTCTTTTAAACGTGCTGTACACGGCGGCAGAGTATAGCCAGTGCCGGTGCCTGCAGCGTGGCCTAACCTGGCAAGAAGAGAGCCTAAACCGCCGTAGAAAGGGCAAACCGCCATGGGCAAAACGAATATCATCAAGGCCGCGGTGGCCTTGACCGTAGGCCTTGCTGCCTTTGGTGTCACCGGATTTGCCGTGGCGCAGGGCGGTTTGACAGCAAACCTGGCCCTTTCCGGTAGCTTTTTCAAGATCACCATGGGGCACTTGGACGGAGAAGGCTTTTCGCTTTTTGTTGATGATGATCAAAAAGCCGAAGAGCACCTTCCTGTAGCGCGCATCAAGCTGGATCATGCCAAGGTTTCTGACCTGTGCCTTTCTGTGACGGTTCCGAAGGTGCCCGGCGTTGGTGGAGAGGCCACCCTAGCTTTGAAGGCCGAGGGTGAGGGTAGCGTGGAGTCCGATAGCCTGCTGGTCGGTGCGACCGACGTGGATGGTTCCTTGGTGATGCAGGATATCAACGTAGGTATCGATGCGAATCAGCTCAGCGATACCGCCGATCCTGGCGCCTGGGGTCTCTATTCCAAGCAAGTTTCCCTCAAGGCTGATGATGTGAAGGCCACCTCCGTGGGCGCGCAGCGCCTTTCTGCCAAGAATGTGGGAGTGACGGTGAGGAGGGGGTCCGATAATGGCTGCTGAGTCCAGCACGGAAGAAACACAGACCCTCCCGGCGGCGGAGGCAACGGGCGAGGAGGAATCTAAGCCCAGCCTGTGGCAGCGCTTCCGCCGCTGGCGCAACGGCCGGCCCTTCTTTCCCGGACTGTTGCTCATCTTGTCCGGCATAATCATTGCCGCGCCGGCCTATATCACCATCCGGATCTCTGACCTTTTGGTGATGATTTCCACCATCTCTGGCGTATCTACGCTGCTTATCGGCGTCTTGTTGGCCATGTTCGGCCTTGGTGCGTGGTTCCAGCCGGCAACCTCGAATTATGTTGGTGTGCTAGGCATCATCGTGGCCATTATCGCCTTGCCGACGTCCAATTTGGGTGGTTTCATCATCGGCTCCCTGCTCGGCATCATTGGCGGGGCCTTTACCTTTGCGTGGCAGCCGGGGGAGCAAAAACGCCGCACCAAGGAAGCAGCAGAGCAATGACGAGGGCGATGCCGCGGGCGGTGCGTAGCTGCTTGGCCGTACTGACCTGCGCGCTGGCGGTTGGCGGTGTGAGCGGTTCCGAACGGGTTAATGCGCAAGATGCCCCAGCGGTTCCGTACTTCAGTACCGTCTTCGCGGATAAGGTGACGCTGACGAAGAATGTCACCGTGTCCTTGGGTACTTTCCCCACCGCCCGCGGTGATGTGCGGGTTCTAGAGCTGAAGGGCGAGAACCTCGACATCGACAACCTTGGGATCACGCTGCCTGGCCGTTACGGCGATGGCATGTTGACTACGGGAGAGGATACCACCGAGGTACGCGGGGGACCGGTGACCATCATGGCTACCGGGCTCACAGCCACCCCGGCGGTGGGTAAGGTTTCTGCACCCCGGGCGGATATCGATTTAAGCCGCGACGATATCAATGCCGTGTTGGACAAACTTGGTGTTCCAGAGCCGCACCCCGTCCCCGATGCGGAAGTGCCTGATGTAATCATGGACCATCTCGAGCTGCGCGATGTCACCCTTGAGCTGGTAAACCTCAAGGGAGCTCACTTTAACGCGCCGACCGTGACGGTAGGACTGGAATAGCTCACCGCCGGCGAAAACTTACCCTTGAGCGAACTGGGACTGATGCAGGCGCCAGTATGCGCCTTGGGCCTCAAGAAGATCATCGTGCGAGCCCTGTTCAACAATGGTGCCGTTCTCCATGACGAGGATGAGGTCAGCATCGCGAATGGTGGACAAGCGGTGGGCAATGACGAAAGAGGTGCGGTCTGCGCGCAGCGCGTTCATTGCCTCTTGGACGAGCACCTCGGTACGGGTATCGACCGAAGAAGTGGCTTCATCCAGGATTAGCAGCGCAGGCTGGGCCAAGAAGGCGCGGGCGATGGTGATGAGCTGGCGCTCGCCGGCCGAGATAGCGCCGCCGTCTTGGTCGATGATGGTGTCGTAGCCATCGGGCAGGGCGTGGACGAAGCGGTCCACATAGGTTGCCTTTGCAGCGGCGATGACTTCTTCGTCCGTCGCGTCTAAGCGGCCGTAGCGGATATTTTCCATGATCGATCCCTTGAAGAGCACGGCGTCTTGGAGCACCATGCCCACCTGGGAACGCAGCGTCTGGCGGGGCATGCGGGCGATATCGCGGCCGTCGATGAGAATCCGGCCGCCCTTCAACTCATAGAAGCGCATGAGCAGGTTGACTAGGGTGGTCTTGCCAGCACCGGTGGGACCGACAATGGCTGCGGTCTGGCCGGGCTCCACGCGCAGGTTGAGACCGGTAATGAGTTCCTTGTCCTCCGAGTAGGAGAAGTTTACGTCCTGGAACTCTACGAGCCCCTGAGCGCGGCCGGGAAGGTCCTCGTCGGTGGTATCGGGGGATTGCTCTTCGGCGTCGAGAAGCTCAAAGACGCGCTCGGCCGAGGCCACGCCCGATTGCACCTGCTGCATCATGCCGCCGAGCTGGCCTAACGGCTGGTTGAACTCGCGGGAGTACTGGATGAAGGCAGTGGCAGCGCCGAGAGTCATGTGGCCATTGGCCACGCGCAGGCCGCCCAATACCGCGATGGCTACATAGGACAGGTAGGACAGGAACTGCATGATGGGCATCATGATGCCGGAGAGGAATTGTGCCTTTGCTGCGGAGTGATAGAGCTCTTCGTTGCGCTTGTCGAATTCCTCCGTCATCGCCTCCGTGCGGCCAAAGACGATGGCTAGGTCGTGGCCGGAGAAGGTTTCTTCCACTTGGCCATTGAGCTGGCCGGTGGAGCGCCACTGCGTTGTGAACTGGCGCTGCGAGCGGCTGCCGATGACGCCGATAACTAGACCGGTAAGCGGCAGGGACAACAGGGCGATGAGAGCGAGCTGCCAGGAGACACTAAACATCATGACGGTGATGCCAATGACCAATAGTGCGTCATAAAACAGCTGCGATAGCGCCTGCTGCAGGGCCTGTTGCACGTTGTCGATGTCATTGGTGGTGCGCGAGAGAATATCGCCGCGCTGCTGCGAATCAAAGTAATTCAGCGGCAGCGAGTTCACCTTCGCCTCCACGCGCTCGCGCAGTTCAAACACGATATCCATGCTTATCTTGTTGAGGATGGCTCCCTGCCACCACTGGAAGCCAGAGGAGACGATATACATCGCGATCACGGTGATGATGAGCGTGCCCAGGTGGTTAAAATTGATGCCTTCACCGGGGACGAAGTCCATCGCAGAAGCCATATCCGCAAAGCGCTCCTGCCCCTCAGCGCGCAGGCCCGCAATGGCTTGCTCGGCGGAAATATTAGAGGGCAGGTTGCGCGAAATGACGCCGGCAAAGATGACGTCCATGGCTTTGCCCATGATCTTCGGGGCTAACACGGCCAAGAAGATGCAGACGATATTCATCGCCGCGACGGCCCATAGGCTGCGCTTGAAGGGAGCAAGCAGGGAGAAAAGGCGTTTGGTGGAGGGCCAGAAATTTTTGGCCTGGCGGGGTGCGGAGCCGCCCATCGGATCAAATCCGGCATCCGTGGACTCGGCGGTAGAAGTGGTGTTCTCAGCCATTAGTTTTCGCCTCCTGCAACACCGGCGGTTTCTTGGGAATCAACGATTTCTTGATAGATCGCGCAGCGGCCGAGGAGCTCCTCGTGTGTGCCGCGGTCAACGATGTGGCCGGCGTCCAGCACCAGAATTTGGTCCGCATCGCGTATGGACGCCACGCGCTGGGCGACGATAATGCTGGTCACCGGCTGTTTACGCTCGGCAAAGGAGGCGCGCATTGCCGCCCGCACCTTGGCATCGGTAGCCACGTCCAGCGCGGAAAAGGAATCATCAAAGAGGTAGATCAGAGGGCGAGCGACAAGCATGCGCGCGATGGACAGGCGCTGGCGCTGGCCGCCGGAGACATTCGTGCCGCCTTGAGAGATAGGCATATCTAGGTCCTCAACGAAGTCTGCTTGGGCTACGCGCAGTGCCTCCCAGAGCTCTTCATCGGTGGCTTCGGGCCGTCCGAGCCGCAGGTTGGAGGCCACCGTGCCGCTAAATAGGTAGGCCTTTTGTGGAACAAGGGACACGCGCTGGACGATGTCCTGGCGGGCAAGGGAGGTGGTAGGGGTGGCGTCGATAAGCACTTGGCCTTCGGTGGGGACGTACAAGCGCGGGATGAGGGAAACCAGGGTGGTTTTGCCCGAGCCCGTCGAACCGATAATGGCGGTCGTAGTGCCGGGCTGGGCGGTAAAGGAGATATTTTCTAGCACCGGCGCATCCGCACCAGCATAGGAAAAGCCCACGTTGCGGAATTCCACCGTGCCCGCAGAGGTCTCTGGGGTGGTCGTGGTGCTGGGTGGGGTAATGGATGGTTCATGGCGGAGCACCTCGGTGATACGGCGCGCACAGATGATGGCGCGCGGCAACATCATCGCCATGAAAGTGCCCATCATGACTGCCGCCAGAATCTGGAGCAAGTACTGCAGGAAAGCCGTGAGCGAGCCGACGTTAACCAACCCATCATCCACGCGATGACCGCCAAACCACAGCACCGCGCCCGTGGCCACATTGAGGATCACCGTAATAAGCGGGAACATCACCACGAAAAGCCGGCCGATGTTCAAGGACAGGCGGGTGATGTTCTTATTTTCTTCGGTAAAGCGCTCGGACTCATAGGCCTCGCGCACGAAGGCGCGCACCACACGGATGCCGGTGATCTGCTCGCGCAGGGTGCCATTAATGGAATCCAGCTTGTCCTGCATGGAACGGAAGAGCGGCATGAGGCGGGAAATGATAACGGAGATGGTGCCGAGCAAAACCGCCACGGATACCCATACCAGCCAGGACAAGCCGGCGTCTTCGCGCACGGCCATGATGATGCCGCCGATGGACATGATGGGTGCGGTCACCATGAAGTTCAGCATCATCATGTAGACCATCTGCACCTGCTGGACGTCATTGGTGCCACGGGTGATTAGCGTAGGCGTGCCAAAGTGGCTCATGTCCTCAGTGGAGAGGGAATTAACGTGGCGGAAGACCTCGCCGCGTAGATCTCGGCCGACACCCATAGCGGTGCGGCTGCCGCACCATACCGCGCCGATGGCGGTGATGACTTGGGCAAAGGCTACGGCCAGCATGATGCCGCCGGTGCGCCAAATGAAGTTGACATCGCCCTGAGCCACACCTTCATCGATGATCTTGGCATTAAGCGATGGAAGGTACAGCGTGGCGGCTGTAGATAAGGCCTGTAGGACAAGTACCGCGATGAAATACGGCGTATACGGCACCGACCGTGTAATGAGAATGCGAACCAGATCCATGGACTCGCGCCCCTTTCCTTGCCGTGGCTGGGTAGCCGTGCAAGTTTATACCTGTGGTGGGTCGGGCGCTAGTCGGTAATTGCTGCTAAATCCCCACGTGAGCCAGTTGCGCGCGGGTGATGATGCTGCGCCAGTCTTCAAAATTCTGCAGTGGGGCGCATAGGCCTTCCCACGTAGTGACGGCCACGCCGCGAGCCTTGAGCTCCAATATGAGTAGCTCGCGATTGCCAGAGGCGGCCAAGCGGTGGATTTCGTTATGCGTGATATCGCCTTCGGCGCCCACATGGACATTGCCTATAAGGCGGAGCCGGGGAGTGGTGCCGGAGCCGCAGTGAGAGCCCGTGACGGCGTCGCCAAGCACGCCGGCCAAACCCGCAAAGCGGCGGAGTAGACCGAATGGTGCGGTGCATTGGGTAATGAGGTCCACACACATGCCAGCGCTGATAAGCTTCTCGGCGGTGGATAGGGCTGCTGGCCCCTCGCCGATGATGGCTATACGCTGCATGAAAGTGCCTCCTTGTGCGGGGTGCAGATGCCCGCAATAGACTGTCTTGTCTGTAAATCTAGTCCGCTTGGTACGGATTGGAAACTTTTTATTCGCACCTCCCGCCAAGCTCAGCGGCTTTTCGCGCACAATCTCCTGCACCGCCTTGGGGTTTTGCCTAATGTGTGACGGCATGACCCCAACGACGAACCTGCTGGACGGTGGCAAGAACTACCGCGACCCCAGCATCTCCCCGGAAGGCACGCGCGATACTGTGCCGCTGGACGCCGAGGTAGCCGCGCGCAACCAGCAATTGGTGGACCAGTGGGCGGATAAGCTTTATGACGCCTCCGCTGAAACCATTACCGAATGGGCCGCCGAGCACGCCCCCGGCCGCCTAGCAGTAACCATGTCCATGGAGAACACGGTCTTGGCCGAGCTCGCCCACCGCGCCGGGCTCGATGCGGACCTGCTTTTCATCGATACCGGTTGGCACTTCCCGGAAACCCTCCAGGTGGCCGATGAGGTAGAAAAGCGCTACCCGGACCTGCCCTTGGTGCGCGTACTGCCGTTGCTAAGCCCGGAAGAACAAGACAAGGTGTACGGCCCGCGCCTTTATACCCGCGATACAGCGGCCTATAACCGCATGCGCAAGGTCGAGCCGCTGAATATGGCGATGGACCCATATGCTGGCTGGGTCACCGGCCTGCGCCGCGCCGATTCCGAACACCGCGCCACCGCCCCGGCGCTGAGCCTCGACCGCACCGGCCGGTTGAAGATCTCGCCCATTATCACCTGGGATCTGGACGATACGGACCGCTATATCGAGGGCAACGACCTCATCATCCACCCACTCACGCTTCAGGGATACCGCTCCATCGGCTGCGCCCCGCTGACTTTCCCGGTTGGTGAAGGCGACGATGCCCGGTCCGGGCGCGTATTTGCAGACGGCAAGACAGAATGCGGGTTACACGAATAATGAGCACACTTTCTCCACACCTAAAAGACCTAGAAAACGAGTCCATCCACATCCTGCGCGAGGTGGCCGGGCAGTTCGACAAGGTAGGCATCCTCTTTTCCGGCGGCAAGGACTCCGTTGTTGTTTTCGAGCTAGCCCGTCGCGCCTTCGCCCCGGCCACGGTGCCGTTTGAGCTGCTCCATGTCGATACCGGGCACAACTTCCCCGAGGTCATTGATTTCCGCGACCGCCTCGTGAAAGAATCTGGCGCTCGCCTGCACGTCGCCCGCGTCCAGGACTGGATCGACCGCGGCGACCTGCAAGAGCGCCCCGATGGGACCCGCAACCCGCTGCAGTCCGTGCCGTTGGTAGAGACCATCGCCGAGCGCGAGTATGACGCCGTGTGCGGTGGCGCCCGCCGCGATGAGGAGCGCGCCCGCGCCAAGGAGCGCATCTTTTCCATCCGCGATTCCTTTGGCGGCTGGGACCCCCGCCGCCAGCGCCCCGAGCTGTGGGATCTTTACAACGGCGGCAAGATGGCCGGCGAAAACGTCCGTGTTTTCCCTATCTCCAATTGGACCGAGTCCGATATTTGGGAATACATCGGCGCCCGCGAACTCGAGCTGCCCTCCATCTACTACTCTCACGAGCGCGAGGTATTCAAGCGCAATGGCATGTGGCTAGCACCTGGTGAATGGGGTGGCCCGGCCGAGGGGGAGGAGCTGGAAACCCGCACCGTGCGCTACCGCACCGTGGGAGATATGTCCTGCACCGGCGCCGTGGAATCTACCGCATCGACCCCGGACGAGGTGCTCGCGGAGATCTCCATTTCCATCCTTTCCGAGCGCGGTGCCACCCGCGCCGATGACAAACTTTCCGAGTCCGCCATGGAGGACCGCAAGAAGGAAGGCTACTTCTGATGACCACGACCCTCGCGCCGAATGTCGGCGCCCTCAAGCAGCGCGATACCCTGCGCCTGTGCACCGCCGGCTCCGTCGATGACGGCAAGTCCACCTTCGTTGGCCGCCTGCTCTATGACACCAAGTCCGTTCTCGCGGATCAGGTCGAATCCATGGAGCGCACCTCCACTGACCGCGGCTTCGACGGCATGGACCTCTCTTTGCTTGTTGACGGCCTGCGTGCCGAGCGCGAGCAGGGCATTACCATCGACGTGGCTTATCGCTACTTCGCCACGGATAAGCGCACCTTCATCCTCGCCGATACCCCCGGCCACGTGCAGTACACCCGCAATACGGTCACCGGCATGTCCACCTCCCAGGTGGTGGTGCTTCTTATCGACGCCCGCCATGGCGTTGTCGAACAAACCCGCCGCCACCTCAACGTGGCCGCCCTCCTCGGCGTGCGCCACGTGGTTCTCGCGGTGAACAAGATTGACCTGGTGGACTATGACGAGCAGGTCTTCCGCGATATCGAGTCAGAGTTCAACCAGATCGCCGCGCGCTTAGACATCACCGATACCACCGTCGTGCCGATTTCCGCGCTCAAAGGCGATAACGTGGTCGAGCGCTCCACCACCATGGAGTGGTACACCGGCCCGACCGTCCTCGAGGTTCTCGAGACCGTCCCCGTGGCCTCCGGCCGCGCCGATGAGCTGGATTTCCGTTTCCCCATCCAGTATGTCATCCGTGAGCACGCCTCCGATTACCGCGGCTACGCCGGCCGCGTGAAGGCCGGTTCCATTTCCGTGGGCGACGAGGTCCGCCTGCCCGAGGGCCGCACCAGCACCGTCACCCAGATAGATACTGCCGATGGCCCCGCCGACTCCGCCGCCACCGGCGATTCCGTGACACTCCTGCTTGCCGACGACATCGATCTTGCCCGCGGCGATCTCCTCGCCGGCCCTCAGCGCCCCGCGGCCACCCGCGAATTCGATGCCACCGTTGTAGGCCTGACCGAAAAGGACATCAAGCCCGGCCAGATGCTCAAGCTGCGCTACGGTTCCTCCTTGGTCAAGGTCCGCGTCGCCGCAGTCACCCGCACCTTGGACCTCGATGGCGTTTCCGATGTGGAAGACCCCGAATCTGTCGCCATGAACGACATCGCCCACATCGCCATCCAGACCCAGGCCGAGCTTCCCGTTGAGGACTACGCTGCCCGCGGCGCGGTGGGCAATTTCCTGCTCATCGACCAGTCTTCCGGCAACACCCTCGCCGCCGGCTTCGTTGGCCACCGCCTGCGCTAGTCGTTTTTCGCGCCGCTGCTGTCGCTATTGTCGCCGCGTATCATAATGAGGCCGGTGACGCCGAGCAACAGCGGCGTGGAGATACCGAACACCGTAGGCCCTACTACGGTTAAGTTCACGATCAGCAGGACAATCGCCGCCACCAGCGCGAAAGCCCCGAATTTCTGCTGAAACGTTTTCTCGCTCATTCCTATCTCCCCTTCGGCTACGTTGTGGCCACGATAACCGCCTCTGGCTCCCCGCGAAAGCCCAGAACGCGGCCATTTCTTGGCTTCCCGCACCCCTTGAGGCCCCACCGTCGCTTGGCGTCACGCAGCGCGTAAAACAAGCACGTTTCGCCGCCAAACTGGTGACATTTTAGCGAAACGTGCTTGTTTTACATCGATCTACTGCATCGGTGGAACGTCGCCTGACATGATGACCTTCTGCTGGCCTTCATCCCACCGGAAGCCTGCATTGGTCGTACCCGAGCGGTTGGCATTGCCTTCGCCCTCGCGTGGCCAGTGATAGGTCACCGCTATTTCGGAATCGTTGACGCGTTCAACCGTGGGAGCGAAGCCGTAGGGCTTTGCTGTTGCAGTACCTAAGTATTCACCGTGGTTAAAAAGCATGATATGGAAGGGTGAAGAACTTGTCCCTCCCTCAATCATCAGGGTTTCCCACGATAGGGAAGCGCATGGGTCGTAGCCGGAGGAATCGAAAAGCTCCCAACCAATGGTGCCCCACGGCGCAACTTGGGAAACGCCGTCTTGGAACGCTGTCTGTGCGCTGTGCGTACCGCAGGTTTGGTTGGCTCCGCTAGCAGAAGAATTCTCGTCATCTAGTTGGGACGCCTGGCTTTCCTCCTCCTCGTCCATCACTACGTTGGGTGGCACTGGCTTGGAAGTAGCTTTTTCTTCTGGGGCAGATTCTTTCGTCGAGGTCTCCTGCTCTGCATTGTCACCTTGTTCTGGTGAAGTGGACCTCGAAGCAGTCTCATAGTGAAGATTTTGACCAGCAGTGTCAGTGGAATTATTTCCACAGCCAGCCAGAGTAAAGGGCACGATTGCCAGGCTCATTGCTGCCCCGATGGTCAGTACTCGGCCATGGAGACGGCTATGCGAGCTAGGCATTCTCAACCGCCCGGCGTCCCATAGTCTTGCGAATCGACCAGACGAACTCCCAGAGAATCAGCATGAGCGGGGTGGCTACGACAGTTTTGATCAGAGAGGCGCTGAAATCTGCGGTCTTGGACTCAAGCTCTGAGGAATCAAAGACGAGGCCCATGGCGGTGGTGTCACTAGCTTCGCCGGCAAGGGACAAGCCGCGGATTCCGGCAATAAGCCACACGAGGAGCAGGATGCCCCATAGCACGCACCACATGATGGATTGGCAGCGTTGGCGGTCTGGTTCGACGGGGAATGTTACATTACTAAAATCAACAGTGACTTGTTTATTGGCCACGTTGAAGCTTGAACTGCTGCTGAATTGCTGATTTGTTGCCTGTGGCTTCCAGTCTTGCTGTGGTTGCGCCGAGTGCTGAGGGGTGTATTCCGGCGCCGGGGTATAGGAGGCAAGATGTTCTTGCGGCGCGGTTTCGGACGGGAGGGCGGCGATGTAGCGGATGCGTGCGATATCTACTTCCGGCCCAGTGGTATTAGCCAAGTCGTTATCGTATTGCTTGCGCCGGTTGTCTGCGGAAAAGATTTGTCGCGCAGTGCTCAGTTCGTCGCGCGCTGCGGCGTCCCCGGGATCGACTTGGGCGAGCTTGTTGTCGATCTCTTCGATAAGATCGGCGGGATCTGCCGAAGCATCGAGGGAGAGAGAATCGTAGAGGTTGTAGTGGGACACAGAGAGTTCCTTTCTGGTGTTAGAGCAGAGTCGTAGGGAGAAGAGAGTAATAGGGAAGGGGGGGATTTACATGGAGAGGGGATTAGCAGGGGTCGGAGAAGTCCGCATCGTTATTTAGTGAACGAGCATTGCCACCGTATTGCGCTTTTAGCTCGCACACTTTCTCCACGCTATGGCCTGCGTCGAAGTAGACGGCGTAGACGTCATTGCCGTCTACTTGGCCGCGAAGAGAGCTGCAGGCTTTTCCGCTCATTGTGTGTGAACCCGGATACTTACCCTGGACGCGAGAAAGCTCAGGATGGGGGTCACTGCCTAGGGGGACCATAACGGATTCCGCGATGAGAATGTATCGGCCGTCGCAGCGGGGGCCGGCGCTATCGTCCGGCATTTCGTCAATAGATTTTGCGCTAGCGCCAGCTTCATCTTTTGCTGCAGATTCCGCACTGGGTTTGTCATTGGCGTCGCACAACAAAACCTTATCGAGCAAGGGGAGTGGGGCACCGGCGTCTTCAAGTTTTGACCGGTCGTAGCATCCCATATGGGATGGCGACGACATTCCGTCGGTTTCGTATCGGTGCCACGCATTGTCGGTCCAATAGAACAAGGCTTGGGACGAGGTTCCGTCCTCACCAGCAAAAAGCCAGGAATCATCGCAGTACATCTTTACCGGGGCACGCAAATCACTGAGCTTGTCATCTGCGTATTCATTGCACTTCTCGTACTTGGTCAGTTCTTGTGATTTAGCGTTATTTTTTCTCTCTGGGGAATCTTTTTCCCCGTCCTTTTTGGAGTTGTCCTCATCTTTGTCGGACTCAGATCCCTTCTCAGGGTGGGAGGAATCTTTAGCCTCAGAGCTAGCAGCCAATGCGGGTTCATTTGGATCATCGGCATCACTTGAATCGTTCCTATTGGCCAGTGCCCAAGTTAGACCACCAACCAGAGCGAGAACCGCTAGCACAGCGATGACTAGGAACACGATGCGTTTACCTTTTCCGGAGGACTTAGAGGCGTCAAAACCCTCACCCGTAGGTGATGCTGCAGTGGTCGAGGTTGTAGGGGAATTAGGCGAGGGAGTGCCCCAAGCTTGTTCCTCGCGCGGCAAGGGGCGCTTGCGTTGAGTAGAAGGATCCGTGGAGGGCTGATCCGGCTGGCCCCAGGCATTGTTGTTGTTCAAAGGCTGAACTCCTCCATAAGCAATTCAAGAGCGGGATACGAGAGAGATTGGATAATCTAACGATTAATCCGTGTCATACTATAGACATACGACTTGCAGAAATTCTTTCAAAAAGAACTTCAATACAGGCATTCGGCTTTATTCAAGTTATCTGTGCGTAAAGCGGATGGCATAAGTGTGACATCTGTTTAGTTAAGGGATTAGGCTAAAAGGAGAAAATACCACCAAGTCTGTCAGGTATAAGGGCTTAGCAACCGGTGAAAGGGCAGTGTTTTAGCACGAGAGCTTGAACGCACGCGGAATTTTGGCGAGCGGGAAGAGCAAAACGGCGCTTCTATGTCCGGCTTAATCCCAAGCGTGACCGAAATTTGAATCCCCTATGAGGGGGAGAAAGGAACACTTGTGACACTGGATCGCAATCTCAGCGCCGCGGAATTGCATGCAACTCGCAATCGCGTGAGCGTGTCCCCAGACCTCATCAGACGATTAGGCGGTGCGTTGGGCTATGACGCAATCGAAGCCTTTGGAACAGATGCCCAATCTGAATTGAGCAAAGTCTTTGATTTGGGAGACATCATCGATCTCATCTTGCTAAGTCAGCTGCCGGACATGGAGGTCGCTCCGGGCATGGAACAGCAGGTAGAGGGGGACATCGCTAAGCAGCTGCTGCGGCGCATCAGCGCGGGTGATTATCTGACGCGCCAGCAGGTGCACGACCGCCTGCCGCGGGCTACGGTGATGCTCTACCGCATGGGACATCCGCGCCTGTGGGCCTTTGCCGCCCGCCAGCGCCTTCCCAAGGATGCGGAACGGGCAGTTCCAGAGTCGTTCCACCGCGATATCACCGGTCCGTACACCACTCCGGAGGAGGCGTGGTTGGGGATGTACGTGGCCGATGCCACGCGGCTTGGAGAGCTAAACACCCAGGTAGAAGGTGCCGGGTTGGGTGAGGATAGGCAGCAGCGCCTGCGGCTAGGTATGAGCCTGGCTGATACCTACCGCCAAGTGTGGAGCTCCGCGCGCGGCCATTGGCGCGTGAGCCCACAGACGCGCTATATCGTGCCCTCGCGCTTTGGCTATTGCCCCTTTGTCTTTCGCGTGGCCGAGGGTGGGTGGCGGCGCGATTCTTTCGAGGGGAGCCATGATCGTTTCATGGCTACGGAAGGCTATTGGATAGATGTGGAGCGTGAACGGCTCATTCACCTCGGCGCGCCAGACCCGCACGATGCTTGGCTTCCTACGGCGCGGATCGCGGCCGAGGCGCCGACGGAGGAGGACCTGGCTGTCGCGCGCGCACTTACCGGCCGAATTATCGCCTTGGGCGCCGGCCAGAAAAATATTACGATTCGCCTGCGCCAAAAGAACCGCACGTTGAACTTTGACTAGGGTGGGCAGGTATTCTCGCAGGCATGGAGAATCTCAACGGACGCAACCTTTTCGTCGCCGCTGTGGATGCGGAAGCCGCCCATATTCCGGAAGGCGAGCCCTTGCTCATTACCGGAATCGGCACGGTTCCGGCGGCCATTGCCTTAACGGAAGCTCTTGCCGAAGCCCGCGCTAACGGCGCCCTTCCCGATCGCGTTGTCAACATTGGCACGGCGGGCGCGCTTGTCGACGGCATGGCCGGCGTCTTCGAAGTCAATAAGGTCACCAAGCACGACTTCAAGCTAGAAGTGCTTACCGATATCAACCGCTACCTGCTGCCAGAGACCATCGAGCTCGAGACCTCCGGCCGCCTGCCAGTGCGCGGACTGGCCACGGGAGACATGTTCGTCTCCGATACCGCCCTGCGCACTGAGCTGGCCAAGAAGTCGCAGCTTTGCGATATGGAAGGCTACTCCATCGCTGCGGTATGCCAGCGCTTCGATGTGCCTTGCACCCTGCTCAAGCAGGTATCCGACTCCGCCAATGAAGAATCGATGGGCACTTGGGCTGGCGTCCTCGACCGAGGCGCGCGCCAGCTTGCCTCGGCCGCCACGGACTTAGGCTTTCTACGCTAGAAAAATGAAGCGCGTCGGCGAAAACCGGCGCGCTTGTCTATGAGGTTGAGTGTTTAGCTCAACGGGCTCATTGACTGGTAGAGCTGTTCTACCTTGTCGCGTGGGGTCTCGTCATGTTCGTGGACGGCGTCGCTGACCTCTTCAGGGTCGTCTTTGGAGCCAGTAATAATGTCTATATCGGAGGGCTCAACCTCGCCGGAGCGAAGCGCGGCCATCTCGGCGTGGTAGCGCACAACAACGGCAATGGTGGCGGCCACGGGGACGGCGAGGAAGGCGCCGACGATGCCTGCCAGGGTAGAGCCGATGGTGACAGAGAGCAGGACGATGGCCGCGTGCAGTCCCATTGCCTTGGACTGCAACATAGGTTGGAGAATATTGCCCTCAACCTGCTGGACGATGATGATAAGGGCCAAGGCCAATAGTGCATTGGTCAGGCCATTGGATACCAAGGCGATAATAACTGCCAAAGCACCGGCGGTGACAGCACCGATGATTGGGATGAAGCTGGCGAAGAAAGTCACCACCGCGATGACGAGCGCAAGCGGAACTTGCAGAGCCCACAGGCCAAGGCCGATGAGAACTGCGTCCACCATGGCCACCGCGGCCTGCGCCTGGATAAAGCCAGACAAAGTCTTCCAGATGCGGGAGCCGAGTTCCGTGACGTGCCAGCCGGTGGAATTGCCGGTGTACTTGCGCAACCAAGGCAAGAATTTGTCGCCGTCTTTGATAATGAAGAAGGTGACAAAGAGCATGATCAATGCGGCCACGACGATGGAGCTAGCCATGGAAAAGCCGGAAATGACGCCGGTGGCGATGGTTGATGCTTGGCCCTTGGCAAACTTAACCGCATCTTGCAGCACGGATTCCAGTTGATCGCTTCGGATATCGATGGGGGACTCTTCCACCATCTCCGTGAGTTGATTGATGCCATCTTCAGCTTGGTCAATGAGAGTTTGGCTTTGGTTGGTGACAACTGGGGCCATGGCGGCGAAAACACCGCAGAAGATAATGATGAGACCGAGCAAGGTGCTGACGGCCGCAAGCGAGCGCGGGAATCCCTTACCACGTAGCCAAGCGCTGACCGGGTAGAGCACCGTGGAGACCAAGACGGCGAGCAAGACGGGCAGTAGACCCACCCAAATGAATTTGAGCAAGTAGCCGGCAAGCGCCAAGCCGGCGACGATGAGGATGAAGGTTACCGAAATCTTGGCCATGGAGCGAAAGTCCTTGGCCAAAATGGCTGATTTATTATCGTGCTCGGCGGGGTGTTCATTGGCGAGTTCGGCGCCAAGGTGCGCGTCATCATAAGAGACGAGGGTGTGCGCATCTTCCTCGCCGGGTTTTTGGATTTGTGTCGCGGTTCCTTTTTCCTGCGCGGACGGGCGCTTGGCCTCGTCGCGAGAAGACGAATCATGTGATGTAGACATTGCCTACCACTATGCCACATAGAACCTGCAGCGCATATACGAAAATAGAGGTAGCGCCCTAGGAAGGAGGCGCTACCTCTATTGGTGCTTTTTGCCCGCCTGGATATTACTCGTCGCGTAGGTTGCCCACGTTGCGAATGATGCCGAAGCGGTGCATGGTTACGGAGACTGCCTGCTCAAGAAGGTAAGGAATGAGTTCACGGCGGCCGTCGGCAAGCACGGGCTGGTCGAGCACTACGGAGTTGGAGCGCACCGCGGCCTCATAGATGGAATCCGGCACGGTGCGCAGCGCACGCACGCGCGAGGACTGGTCATTAGCCACGGCGGTGGCAAAGGCTTCGTCGGTAATGGCCTTAACGTCGAAGCCGAGGTCCTGCAGCTGAGTGGCTACCTCCGGGGTGGCAGAGATTTCCGTGGCGGTGCCGGTGATTGCAGCAGCCAGCACCTGGCGAGCGACCTCGCGCAGCTCGTAGCCTTCGCCCACGCGCACACGCAGCTTGCTCAACAGCGGGCGGTAGCGGAAGATATTGGCCTCAGAGACTAAACCGGTGCGGTCGTGGTTGCGACCAAACTCCTCCTGCCAGGCCACCTGGTCTAGCTCAGCGGCGCGCCACAGCCAGGAGATGTCGTCCTCGGAGAGCTTGCCGGAAAGGTTATCGCGCAGGCGTTGCAGTGCGGCGAGGCTAGCTGGGGCGATGTCTACGTTGCGTGGCTTGAGTTCGCCATCGGCCCACTCACCCATCTGCGCCACATAGTTCGGGCCGCCGGCTTTAGCGCCCGGGCCCATGACGGACTTCTTCCAACCGCCGAAGGACTGGCGCTGGACAATCGCGCCGGTAATGCCGCGGTTGACGTAGGCATTGCCCACCTCAACATTGTCGATCCAGTACTCAATTTCGGCGTCGTCAAGCGAGTGGATGCCGCCAGTCAGACCGTAACCGGTGTCGTTTTGCCAAGCGATTGCCTCTTCCAAGGTATCGGCATACATGATGCCAAGGATGGGGCCGAAGCACTCGTTCTTGTGGTACCAGGAGCCCGGCTGCACATTATCGCGGATGCCCGGGGACCATAGGGTACCTTCCTGATTGAGCTTTTCCGGCTTGAGCAGCCACTTCTCGCCCGGCTCAAGCTGTGTCAAGCCGCGCAGGAGCTTTTCACTCGGCTCTTCTGCCAAGCCATTCATGGTGGTGGTGATGTCGAAACCAGGGCCGGGCTTGAGGGTCTTGACAGCATCCAGCAATTGGTTGCGCAGGCGCGCAGACTTGCCGGCTGCACCGACGAAGATGACTAGGGAGGACGCCGAGCACTTTTGGCCCGAGTGGCCGAAGGCAGAGTTGTAGAGGTCATCGATGGCCAGATCTGGGTCTGCGGCCGGGGTGATGATGAGCGCATTCTTGCCGGAGGTCTCCGCCATGATATTCATTTTCGGCTTCCAGGAACGGAAGAGCACGCCGGTATCGGAGGCGCCGGTGAGGATGACATTGTCCACGTCATCGTGGGAAAGCAGGGCCTTGCCGGCTTCGCCTTCATCAGTAAGCACGAGTTGGACCAGGTCCGGGTCCAGTCCCTGCGCCTCCAGAGCGGTGCGGAACGCTTCCACCACGAGCTTGCCGCAGTGAACCACCTGTGGGGCTGGCTTGACGATAACCGCCGAGCCGGCCGCCAAGGATGCCGCAATGCCGCCGGTCGGGATGGCAATGGGGAAGTTCCACGGTGGGGTCACCACGGTGACGGTGTGGGGTGTGAACTTAGAGTAAGACTCCTCCAGCAGGCGCGCGGATTGGCCGTAGTAGGTACAGAAGTCAATCGCCTCAGAGACCTCAGGATCGGTCTGAGTAACGGTCTTATTGGCCTCATACGCAGCCACAGAGATGAACTTACCGCGCTGGGAAGCAATCTCGTCCGCGACCGCCTCGAGGGCCGCGGCGCGCTCGGCGGCAGGACGCTTACCCCACTCGGTGCCCAGCTCCTTGGCGCGGGCGATATGGCCTTCTACCGCGGCTGGGTCGGTGACCTCCCTGATGCCGTGCTCGCCCGGGTTGCGCTTGAGCGCTTCCAGCGCCCACTGGCGGTTGGCCGCGAGAGCCGGGTCAGTATCAGCCTCGTTAGTAAAGCGGCCGGTACGCGGTGCTTGGCGGCCATCCTCCTCGAGGCGGTTCTGGGTGCGACGGGCGCCAGCGAAGGTGTCCCAGCGCTTGGCGACGGCCCGACGGAACGTCTCTTCCTGGTCCGCCAGCGGCTCCTCGCCTGGGGCAAAGAGGGCGTAGAGGAAGTTTTGTGGTGCGGAGTTCTCCTCTAGGCGGCGTACCAGGTAGGACACGGCGACATCGAAGTCTTCTGCGTGGACAACCGGGGTATAGAGGATCTGGCGGCCGTCAAAGACCTTGCGCACCGCTGCCTGCTGTGCTGGGGACATGCCCTGCAGCATCTCCGAATCCATCATGTGCAGCACGCCGCGCTTCTTACCCAGCTCATAGGCCATTGCGGCGGTATAGAGGTTGTGGGTTGCTACACCGATGCGGACGCTATCGGCGTACTCCTCGCGCAGGATGAAATCCAGTAGGCGATAGTAGTTAGCATCCACATCGAGTTTGTTGGTGTAGGTAGCAAGCGGCCAATCGTGGACCTCGCCCTGCACGGTCTCCATAGATAGGTTCGCGCCCTTAACGATGCGCACCTTAACTTTTGCGCCGCCTTCAGCGACGCGTTTCTTAGCAAACTCCGCGATGTCCTTGAGGGCATCAAACGTATCAGGAAGATAGGCCTGCAGGACGATTCCGGACTCTAGATTCTTAAACTCCGGCTCGCTCATCAGCTCCTTGAACAGGCGGATGGTCAGGTGGAGATCGTGGTATTCCTCCATGTCCATATTGATAAACACCTGCGGATTGCGGCGCGCTGCTTCTTCATAGAGTGGACGCAGGCGCTCTTTGAGCCGCTCCACCGAACCGTCGATGTCCCACTGGTTAAGCTGAGCCACCATGGAGGAGGCTTTCACGGAAACGTAGGTCACGCGCGGATTTTGGATGAGCTTGAGGGTACGCTCAGCACGGGATTTTGCCTCAGCCTCACCGAGTACCGCTTCCCCCAGTAGGTTGAGGTTGAGCTGCTCGCCGGATTCAGCGGCTTTGTCGAGCGTCTTATTTAGCGATTCCGACTCTGCATCCAGCACTAGGTGGCCGACCATTTTGCGCATGTAGATTCGCGTAATGGGCATCACTAAGTTGGGCAGGATTGGTCCGAAGAAGCCACCGGCGCCAACGAGCGCACCGTTGATGCTTCCCAAGAAAGAAGGATCATAGTGCGAGGAAATATCCTTCAGTGCGTGCGCTGCTACCTTGTCGTCTTCTGGGCGCATGACGCGGTCGACGAAGTCCATGGTGAACTTCACACCGTCTTCATCGCGCAGTAGGTCCGCGAGCTGTTCGGTGGCCTTATCTTCTTCGTCCGCGGTGGACTTCAACCAGTTGTGGGCGCGGCTGATAGCTGCAGGCAGGACAGCCTCCACATCATCAGAGATGGGTAAGCGGGTATTAGCAGGAGAAGTCATATGGGTTATACCTCTTTTTCAAACGGGTCACGTCCCAGCGGCCGTCATCCACGCGGGGCAAAGGACCTGCCAAATGCGGCGGATATGGGAATGCCGGAAGGCAATGAATCTGGGAAATGAGCGGTGAGCTATGTCGTGCTGCGCGATGCAGCGGGTTGAGGAGCGAACACGCAGGGGCGCGACGCAGTGCGGGGTTCGCAGGTATTCAGGTTGAAAGTGCGACTTTCAGCAGACCGTTATACGGGCTGTGTGCGGACGGGAGGCCTATCGCTGCTGCGACGAACGCGCGCCAGGTTGGTGTTCAACACTCACCTGCTTTCTATGACGTGGGTATGGGAACTAGGGAAAACGCGAGAGCTAAAGCGCTCTGGCGTGTGGCAACCCTGCAGGTTCAGGCTCCGATTATTGCCTAGGAAATATTACGAACTTTCGTGTTGCCGTCATTATAGAGAAGCGGCAAACGTGATGCTAGTCTCCTTTAGAAAACGATACGCGGGGGTAGAAAGACAAAAAATAAACCCCAGCATGTGGGGTTCAGAGGGGGTATTGACGCAACCGGGGGTGTCTACCCCCGAGATTGTTTAGCAACCGCGGTTTAGGAACCGTACCCAGCTTTCAAAGCTTTTACTGCCAGCTCAAGACGGGACTTAGCGTGAAACTCGCTAAGGAGGGTGGAAACATACTTTTTCACCGTGCCCGGTGCATAATGTGTGCTCTTGGCAATCTCTTCGTTCGACTTGCCTTGGCAGACTAAATCTAGGACCTGCTCTAAAGCAGGAGAAATGTGATGATTGTCCTTGAGCTTAGCGGTATCATTCGCCCCATTGGAATTGCTCTTCTCCGCGTTCCAACCAGGAAGTTGCTCAAAAAGGCGGGTGAGGGATTGTGGGGTAACAACCGTGCCACCGCGCACGGCCTCGCGCACGGTATCCAAGATATAGACCGGTTTTGAGCTCTTTAGAATATAGGCCGCTGCCTTATTGGACATGACTTCTTTGAGGGTTTGATCATTGTCCATGGCGGTCATCGCAACAAAGACGGGTGGGTTATCCATCTTATTGACCTCGCGCAAGAGGGTAGTGCCATCCATTTCGGGCATATGGATGTCCGCGACAAGGACATCAAATTCTTGCTCTTGCAGTAATTTGAGGGCGACCTTGCCATTTTCTGCGGTAGCGCGCACCTCCATGTCCTCCGCTGAGGCGAAGTAGCGCCCCAAGGCCTCGAGAACAAGTGGGTCGTCATCGACGACCAGAAGGGAAATCTTTACTTCACGCACCATGGTGATGGGCAGCCAAAGACCAATTCAACCGGCGATTGATATTCCGTGTGTGGAGATAGATCACCAGGGGTCAGTCCCCCTAGGAGGGAGGATGACAACAAAAATGGAGCGAGAAAACTAGCAAGTGCGGCCTGCATATGCGTGGTCCTTTAATAAAAACTGTTTTAGTCAGAAACAAGCGATAGCTTAGTGTATGCTTTCCAGGTTTGCTAGGAGAAGTGTTGCACTTAACGTGCTTTTTGGGCGGAGGGTGGAAGCGAAAGCGAAAGTTCCCACCGATTGTTTTCAAATTTGGTATCAATGCGGGCGTCGATTGTTGTGGCTATTCGTGACATTGATGCCATACCAATGCCCGATGACATATCGGCATTTGTACTAGTCGGTTTAGAAACGGGATTGGAAATTGTTATGACGATCCATCCCAAATGCGGTCGCACCGAGATTACGATTTCCGCGCCTGGTGGAGAGTACTTGACTGCGTTTAAACAGGCTTCGGTAGTGATTGCAGCGATGGAGTTTAGCGTTTCTGGAGGAAAACGTGGGGTGAACTCTTCGGTACTCACCTCCATCACTGGTTGTCGGTTTAACTTAGATAGACGGCCTTCTTCTCGGGAAAGAAGCTGGGCAAAAGTATCTGGCTTGGTTGTGGAGCCGAAGCTTAAACCGTCGTTAATGCCTTCGATGTTGTTTCGGAGAACCTTAGTCAGCGCGCGAACTTCGGACATAGAGGAGCGCATGGAATCGCTGAGTTCATCCAGGCGTCGAGCAAGTTCTTGGTTTTGGGAATACTCGAGACTTAAGGCTTCAAGCTGCATGGTGTTAACTGTCAGGCTGGAGACTACGGAGTTATGCAGTGTTTCGGCGAGATCCGATTGTCTCCGTTGAACATCGGCGTTCCACTCGACCATGGCTGTCTTGTATCGCTGAGCGGAATGGGCAAAAGTTGCTCCGATGACCGCGCCGACTCCAATGAACATTGCCCATGCAAAGGCTGGCGCAGGATTTACGCTGATTTGTGCGGTGCTGGGATCGATTAGGCCTGCGGCCCAAAAGACGGCACCTATTCCAAATGTCTGCCAATTCTTACCGTGATACGCGATCACGGCGATAAAGATTGGGGTTAAAAAGATGTAGCAGAGGTAGGGAGTACCTACGGCGAAAGTAGACCCCATCCACACCGCCACAAAAATTACCGACATCAGGAGCGGGTGCCGGAATGCCAAAGTAGTAGTGACGGTCAAAATAAGACCCAAGACGGCGGCCGAAAGCTGGTGTTCTGTGGGGGTGAAAGACGCGCCGAGAAGAGTGAGCGCTACGCAAATTACCGCGGTAAGGGCAGCTGTTCGCTGCAAGGTCATGGCCGCGCGAATGCGTTGGTGAATATGCGGCTGTGAAAGTTTAGGCACGGTGCGGCACACGCTTCCTGGTTGCTAAAGCTCGATGGGTTTGTCTCCTTAGTGTAAGTACAACGGCCGCGAAGTAGCCATTGAAAACAGCCAAACCCCCGCACCTTCGTGCGCGGGTCCTTAGGTGGATTCCGAGCGGAAAAGAAGGTGAGGGGGTTAGCTGGTCTTCATGAAGGAGTGCAGATTGCTAATTACTTAGCTTCTGCGGCAGCCTCTGCGTCATCCTTGGAGGACAGACCCTCGAATACGGAGGACAGGTCCTCGGAGTCGGTGTTGGACTCGGAGGAGGTCTCGATGAGGCCCTTGATGCCCTTTACGAGTGCCTCAAAGTCGATGGCGGAGCTGAGGTCTGCGAGGGAATCGAACATATATTTTCCTTTCGGATAGGCGGAGTAAAACTACAATCTCTCTGGGGTAGCAGCTTTTGGCTGCTGTGATTCCTAGTATGCGGTAGCGGAGGTGGGCTGCCAATCCTCTTTTGGATACTTTCTGAAGTAACTTTTGGATCCTCTTAATACGATTTAAGGAACTCCATTTGGGTGCAGGCTAGGTTGCGGGGGTAAATCTGTAGGGGTGAGCAGGGGGCGTCGGAAAGAGCTGTGCTGAGCTGGGTAAAAGCAGGAATTTTGAGAAAAGTTGAGTCGCGAGGAATAACTTTTGTAGGCTTCCGGTTGTAAGGATTGAGTGACACAGACTCAAGGGTGTGTGACCGGACGCGGAAGTTCTGTTACAGTAGCGCTCGGACGCAACGAGAAGTTGAGTCACTGACAGTCAACTTTACTAATTATCCCAAGATAAAAGGAGAAGAAATCATGGGACGCGCAGTAGGTATTGACCTTGGTACGACGAACTCCGTCGTTTCCGTACTGGAAGGTGGCGAGTCCACCGTTATTGCAAACTCTGAGGGCTCCCGCACCACGCCTTCTGTTGTTGCTTTTGCAAAGAACGGCGAAATCCTAGTTGGTCAGTCCGCTAAGAACCAGGCGGTGACCAATGTTGACCGCACCATCCGCTCCGTCAAGCGCCACATCGGCACTGACTGGAAGATCAACATTGATGACAAGGACTACACCTCCCAGGAGATCTCCGCCCGCACGCTGATGAAGCTGAAGCGCGATGCGGAGTCTTACTTGGGCGAGGACGTTACTGACGCCGTTATTACCGTCCCGGCTTACTTCGAGGATGCACAGCGCCAGGCCACCAAGGAAGCTGGCCAGATTGCAGGCCTGAACGTGCTGCGTATTGTCAACGAGCCAACCGCCGCAGCTTTGGCATATGGCCTAGAAAAGGGCGAGCAGGAGCAGACCATCCTGGTATTCGACCTGGGTGGCGGCACCTTCGACGTCTCCTTGCTGGAAATCGGCGATGGTGTCGTCGAGGTTATGGCAACCGCCGGCGATAACGAGCTGGGTGGCGATGACTGGGATCAGCGCATCGTTGACTGGCTGGTAGACCGCTTCAAGACTTCCCAGGGTGTTGACCTGACCAAGGACAAGCGCGCCGTGCAGCGTCTGCGCGAGGCTGCAGAGAAAGCCAAGATTGAGCTGTCCTCCTCCCAGCAGGCCAACATCAACCTGCCGTACATCACCGTTGACTCCGACAAGAACCCGCTGTTCTTGGATGAGACCCTGACCCGCACCGAGTTCCAGAAGATCACCCAGGATCTGCTGGACCGCACCAAGGCTCCGTTTAACCAGGTCATTAAGGACGCTGACCTTTCCGTCGGCGATATCGACCACGTTGTTCTCGTTGGTGGCTCCACCCGTATGCCAGCCGTATCTGACCTGGTTAAGGAACTGACCGGCAAGGATGCCAACAAGGGCGTTAACCCGGACGAGGTTGTTGCTGTGGGCGCTGCCCTACAGGCAGGCGTGCTGCGCGGCGAGGTTAAGGACGTGCTGCTTCTCGACGTCACCCCGCTGTCCCTCGGCATTGAGACCAAGGGTGGCGTGATGACCAAGCTTATCGAGCGCAACACCACCATTCCAACCAAGAAGTCCGAGACCTTCACCACCGCGGAAGACAACCAGCCTTCCGTACAGATTCAGGTCTTCCAGGGCGAGCGCGAGATGGCTACCGCCAATAAGCTGCTGGGCTCCTTCGAGCTCGGCAGTATTGCTCCGGCACCGCGCGGTGTTCCGCAGATTGAGGTCACCTTCGATATCGATGCCAACGGCATCGTCCACGTGACCGCAAAGGACAAGGGCACCGGCAAGGAAAACACCATCAAGATTCAGGATGGTTCCGGCCTGTCCCAGGAAGAGATCGACCGCATGGTCAAGGACGCTGAGCAGCACGCCGAAGAGGACAAGAAGCGCCGCGAGGAGCAGGAGCTGCGCAATAACGCAGAGTCCACCTCCTACCAGACCCGCAAGTTCTTGGATGACAACGCTGACAAGGTATCCGAGGACGTGAAGACCAAGGTCACCGAGGCTGCTGACGCCGTCGATGAGGCCCTGAAGGGCGATGACCTCGAGGCCATCAAGTCCGCAGTGGAGAAGCTGTCCACCGAATCCCAGGAGATGGGCAAGCAGATCTACGAGGCACAGGCTGCTGAGGCCGGCACCGAAGGTGCTGCCGATGCAGGCGCTGCTCAGGGGGACCCGAATGTCGTCGACGCTGAGGTCGTTGACGAGGACGAGAACAAGGATGGCGACAAGTAATGACTCAGGACAGCGGAATGCCGCAAAACCCAGGCGACCCGGAAAACACGGATCCGGAGGCTACCTCGGCTGACCGCGCTGAGGCTGCCGCCGAGCAGGCTGAGGAGGCCCAGGCCGCGCAAGAAGCGCAGGCTGATGCCACCGAAGAAGCCGAGCTGGATCCCTCTCTCGATGCTGACCTCGAAGAAGCGCTGGCAGATGTCAACGCTGATGAGGTAGAGGCCGAAGCCGCGGGCGAAGAGCCCGCGGGCGCCGGCGTTAGCGATGTGGAAGCACAGTTGGCAGAACGCACGGAGGACCTGCAGCGTCTGAATGCGGAATACACCAACTACCGCCGCCGCACCGAGCGTGACCGCCAAGCCGTCATCGAGACCGCCAAGGCCAAGGTCATCGCAGATTTTCTGCCTGTCCTTGATGACCTGGAACTGGCCGATGAACACGGTGACTTGGAAGGCCCTCTCAAGGCGTTTGCGGATAAGCTCCAGGACACTCTGGCAAAGCACGAACTCGCGGCCTTCGGTCAAGAGGGCGATGCCTTCGACCCGGAGATCCACGAGGCCGTGCAGGATTTGTCCTCAGGTGATGAACAGGTGCTCGGTACCGTGCTGCGCAAGGGTTACCGCGTGGGCGAGAGGTTGGTACGCAATGCCATGGTCATCATCGCGGACCCCAGCGATGAGGCCGGCAGCTCGGAAGATTCCGAATAATTAACCAAAAAGGGCGCCCTGGGAACTTAACTTTCACCTTCCCGTGGCGCCCTTTTTACTTAACTTCTAGCGATTCTCTTTGAAAGGAGGAGATGCCCAGTGAGCGCTAAACCCGAATGGGCAGACAAGGATTATTATGCGGATCTGGGGGTCTCCTCGTCCGCAGAACAGAACGAAATCAAGCGTGCTTACCGCAAACTAGCCCGCGAAAACCACCCCGATACCCACCCGGATGACCCCGCAGCAGCGGAAAGGTTCAAAAAGGTTGCGGAAGCCTATGACGTGCTTTCCGACGCCTCTGAGCGCAAGGAATACGACCAGTTCAAGGCAATGCTGCGCAATGGTGGTGGCTTCGGACGGATGGGAGGCGCCGGGTTTCCCGGCGGGTTTCGATCCACGCGCATGGGTGGACAAGGTGCGCAAGAATTCGACCTCTCGGACCTCTTCGGGGGATCCGCTGGAGGAGCGGCTCAAGGCGGCGGTGTTGGGGATATCTTCGGTAGCGTTTTCAACCGCGGCGGTGGTGCTGGCCACTCAGCTAAACCGTCGCGGGGGGCCGACGTCGAAACGGAAATAACCCTTGACTTCCGCGAGGCCGCTAAGGGAATAACCATCCCTTTGGCGCTGAGCGGCAACGCACCGTGCACCACGTGCCACGGCTCAGGGTCTGCTTCCGGTAAAACCTCCACCTGCGGCACGTGCAATGGCTCGGGCTATACGTCTGAAAACCGCGGTGCCTTTGGATTTTCCGCTCCATGCAAGGATTGCGACGGCACTGGCCGCCGTATTACGGACCCGTGTAAGGATTGCCACGGTACCGGCACGGTTCACCGCACCCGCAATATCACCGTTCGCATCCCGGCCGGTGTTATCGATGGCCAAAAGGTACGCCTCGCCGGCCAGGGTGAAGCAGGCCCCAACGGCACCCCGGCCGGAGACCTGTTTGTTGCAGTGACCGTCAAGCCGGACAAGGTCTTTACTCGCGAAGGCGATGACCTCCATGTCACCGTTCCGGTTTCCTTCACGGAGCTCGCTTTGGGCGATACAATCACGGTTCCTACCTTGGATAACCCGGTTCGCGTGAAGATTCCGGCCGGCACGCCGGATGGGCGCACGCTGCGGGTGCGTGGAAGGGGCATCGCCAAGCGCGGTGGCACTTCTGGTGACCTGCTGGTTAGCGTTCAGGTCACCGTGCCCACCAAGCTCGATGCCGCTGCTTCCAGCGCTCTGCGCACCTATGCTCAAGCGGAAAAGGACTCCGGTTTCAACCCGCGTGCGGGGTGGGCCGGCACCGAGAATGCTTAAGGCAGGAGGTGTGTTAAGAAATGAGCACTGGAAAGGCAGAAGATTCCGGCACCGCGGTCTACGTCATTTCCGTAGCGGCGGAGCTATCTGGGATGCACGCCCAAACCCTGCGAACCTATGACCGCATGGGGTTGGTCTCCCCGGCTCGTACCCGTGGTGGCGGCCGCCGCTACTCCGACCGGGACATCGAGCTATTGCGCAAGATCCAGGCGCTGTCCCAAGACGATGGCGTCAATCTTGCCGGAATCAAGTCCATCATCGAGTTGACCGAGGAACGCGATCGGCTCGAGGCCGAGCGCGACGCTTTAGCTGAAGAGGTCCGGGCCCTGCGAGAGCAGGCCGCCGGCCGTCGCTCCCAGCGCAGTGGTGAGCTTGTCCATGTCCCACGGTCCACCTCCGTGGTGATGTGGAGCCCACGCACCGCGCGTGAGCGCAAGCGCTCCCGCGGCCGTGGATATGGCCAAGACTAACTCTCGCTCTGCAGACGAGTACACCCAACCCCGCAGCCAGCTTCCCCGCTGGCTGCGGGGTTTTCTTCTACTCGCGTATTCGCGGTGCCATGTGAATATTTGCAAAGGAGGTAACCGTAATAAGTGCGCATTGCAAAGTTTAGGGTTAGGATGACTAGCAGGTGGGTGATGTAGAACACGCCAGTAAGCAATAGTGTTGTACAACACTCCCATCTGTAATTTTCTCCAGGAAAGGACACACGCCATGACCCTGTATGCAGCCCCGGGAACCGAAGACTCCATCGTTGACTACCGCGAACGCTATGACAACTACATCGGCGGCCAATGGGTGGCGCCCGTCGATGGTGAATACATGGACAACATCAGTCCGGTAAACGGCGAGGTATTTTGCCAGGTAGCTCGCGGCAAAGAAGCCGATATCAACTTGGCTATCGATGCCGCGGAAAAGGCCTTCGAAAACTTCGGTAAAACCACCCCGGCCGAGCGTGCGTTGCTCCTGCATCGCATCGCGGACCGCATCGAGGAAAACCTGGAAAAGATTGCGGTCGCGGAAACTTGGGAGAATGGCAAGGCCGTACGCGAAACTCTGGCCGCTGATATTCCGCTGGCTGTGGATCACTTCCGCTACTTCGCTGGCGCCATCCGCGCCCAAGAAGGCCGCCTGTCCCAGCTCAACCAGGATACCGTGGCTTATCACTACCATGAGCCGCTCGGCGTCGTAGGCCAGATTATCCCGTGGAATTTCCCGTTGCTCATGGCCGCCTGGAAGATTGCGCCAGCGCTGGCTGCTGGAAACTGCATTGTTATGAAGCCGGCTGAGCAAACCCCAGCATCCATCCTGTTGCTCATCGATATCATCGGTGATCTTCTTCCTGACGGCGTGCTTAATATCGTCAATGGCCTGGGAGATGAAGCCGGTGCGGCACTATCCGGTTCGGACCGCATTGCCAAAATCGCCTTCACCGGCTCTACCCCGGTGGGCAAGATCATCAACAAGGCTGCCGCTGACAAGGTCATCCCCGTTACCTTGGAGCTGGGTGGTAAATCCCCGTCCCTCTTCTTCAAAGACATCATGGATGAAGACGACTCCTACCTGGAAAAGTGCGTAGAGGACTTTGTCATGTTTGCCCTTAACCAAGGCGAGGTCTGCACGTGTCCATCGCGCGCGCTGGTGCACGAAGACATTGCGGATAAGTTCTTGGAACTGGCCGTTGAGCGCGTCAAGAAGATTAAGATTGGACACCCGCTTGATACGGAAACCATGATGGGTGCGCAGGCCTCCCAGGAGCAGATGGACAAGATCAAGCAGTACCTGGAGATTGGTCCGCAAGAAGGTGCGGAGACTCTTGTTGGCGGCCACGTGAACAAGGTGGAAGGTCTAGAAAAGGGCTACTACATTGAGCCCACCGTGTTTAAGGGAAGTAACGACATGCGCATCTTCCAAGAAGAGATCTTCGGCCCAGTGCTCTCCGTAGCTACGTTTAAGGACTATGACGAGGCGATCGCAATCGCTAACGCCACCAACTTCGGCCTTGGTGCCGGCGTATGGTCGCGCAGCCAAAACATCTGCTACCGCGCAGGCCGCGATATCCAGGCCGGCCGCGTGTGGGTCAATCACTACCATGACTACCCAGCGCACAGCGCCTTTGGTGGCTACAAGGAATCTGGCCTTGGCCGTGAGAACCACTTGATGATGCTGGGCCACTATCAGGAGACTAAGAATGTCTGAGTTCATGACATATTTGACAGTCTGTGCCTGAGGGAACCGTCGTGATGCTTGACAGATCAGCCGCGACATATTTGACGCTTAGGGCTACCTTACCGTGTCGGGTGATGCTTGACTGGTGAGTCGGGACATGTTTGACACTATGAACAGTCCTAACCGCAATATGGCCATTGTCCGAGCAGTCCGTGAGCAAAAGCGCAGCCCGTCAAAGGTAGCTAAGCAATTTGGTATTTCCCGGCAGCGCGTCTATCAAATCCTCAACGCTTTCGACGCCGGCGGTGCCAAGGCTGTCGCGCCGAAATCACGTGCCCCACACACCCATCCACAGGCCGTGCCAGATAAGTTGCGGGCAGAAATTGTTACTATCCGTCGTCAACTAACGCGTCATGGGCTTGATGCAGGACCCGAGACTATTGCTTTTCACCTTGAAAGAGACGGAAAACGCAGCCCGTCTACGTCTACGATTCGACGCATCTTGGCCAAAGAGGGACTTATCATCCCGGAGCCGAAAAAGAAGCCTAAAAGCTCATTTATCCGCTTTGAAGCAGCCATGCCCAATGAATGCTGGCAGGCAGACATCACCCATATCTTCCTAGCCGATGGCACCAGGGTTGACGTCCTAGATTTCCTCGATGACCACTCGCGCTACCTTTTATCGATTACCGCTGCCAGCTCTTTTACAGGCCCACAAGTAGCTGCTGAGCTTACTCGATTGATAACAACCTATGGTCCGCCAGCATCGACGCTTACAGATAACGGGTTAGTCTTTACTGCCCGCTTAGCTGGGCGTAAAGGCGGACGAAATGCTTTTGAAAAAGTCTTGAGTACGTACAAAATTCAGCAGAAAAACGGCCGCCCAGGCCACCCGCAAACGCAAGGGAAAATTGAGAGATTCCACCAAACACTCAAAAAATGGATCACTGCCAGACCACCCGCGAAAACTATAGGTGAACTGCAAGAACAACTAGATGAATTTCGCGACTACTACAACATTCACCGCCCTCACCGAGCGCTTGGCAGGCGCAGCCCGCACCACAGCTACACGACAGGACCCAAAGCCAGCCCAGGTGATAACCCAAAGCAAGAATGGCGCACCAGAAACGACATTGTCTGGGACAACGGCAAAGTCACTGTGCGCTACGCTGGCAAGCTTTTCCACTTAGGCATCGGTAGAGCCTTTAAGCGACAAAAAGTCCTCATGGTCATAGCCGACAATCACGTCATCACATCACTAGCCGAAACCGGCGAAGTGATCACCGAGCACTACATCGACACAGCCCGCGACTATCAAAGGCCCTACTGGAAACAAGGAGACCCGCCCCAAGCCACGAAATAAAAGAAACCGGCACTCCAGAACAAAAAGCAACTGGAATGCCGGTTTGTCAACAATGTCGCGACTCATCTGTCAAACATGTCGCGACTCATAACATCAGGAGACTAAGAATATGTTGGTCTCCTATTCGGACCAGCCGGCTGGTCTGTTCTAAAAGGCCCTACCTCTCGGACTAGTTCGCGCGTGCCACTTGGCCTAGGCCACGCAAGAACCGCGGGTCCTCCCAATAGGAGCCATGATCGCCAGGGAGGCCATCCGCACCGGGAAGGAGAGTAGCGCCAAAGGTATCAATGGTGGGATCGGGGCCATGGATGCCGCCGTGAGGCCCCGTCGCGATTGCGATGGGGTCGTTGGCGTTTGTGGTTGCCCAGATGCGGCCATGCAGTTCTGAGGCGTGGCCAGCGCCGGTGCCGGGACTGCCGACGAGCACTACGTCCTCAGCAATCCTTTCCTGCTTTGCGGCATGCCCGGTGACGACAGAACCATAGGAGTATCCCACTACTGTGCGCTTGGCCTGTGGATAGCGTCTACCGAGCGAGCGCTGAAACCGGGCGAGTTCTTGACTGGCAGTTCGCGCGGGAGAGGCGTGAACCGCACGGGGCAGGGAGGAGGGTGCCTGGTAGCCCAACCACACGACCGCGGGCCCGCCGCTGGCCTTGGCTAGATTGCGGCCGCGGTCTACCGCACGCTGCCAGGTTTCTGGATCGGAGGAGTGAACTCCTTCTACGAAGGTGGTAAGTGATGCCGGCGTAGTCCTAAAGCTGCCAGGGTCCACCATGGCTACGAGCCGTCCGTCGCTAGTTTCTAGCACTCGCATATCTGGGTTCTGCGCGGCTAGCTGAGATACGTGCTCGCTGGCGTGGGCAAGATTAATCTCGTGGACGGTATCCACTGGAAGATCGGAGAAGTCTTCCAAGCGAACGGGTGGGGCCACCCCGGCAGGCGTACATAGGGCATCGATTTCTTGGGAGCAGAGCCAGTCGAGGGAATCGCCCAGCGCCCGCACTTGATTCAACAAGAGCCCTGCGGCGCTGGCCGCGGCGCCATTGCGCTCATCCACTTGTCCTAGAAATGCGATGATGCGGTCCTCGAGTTCCTCGCGGCGGGCCTGCAGGCTGGCGTGGAGTTCAAGGGTGGTGGCAACCTGCTCCATCTGGTGCAGTGGTTGTGCGAGCCAGTCCGTGTAGCCCGCCAAACTGGTGCGCGCGGCCTCGCCAGCGGGTCCAATCAGTGATAGGTCGATCCAATCCTGGTGCGCATCTATAACACGAAAGCGCAGTTCAGCGTGTTCGCTGTGCAACGTACTGGCACCATTTTTTAAAGCCACGGATAGGATCATCGCGCATCTCCCAATGCATGGCCCAGGCGGGAATCCACCCCGGAGGCAGCGTGGAGGAAGGCCTCAACGGAGCGCAATTGCTCGGCGGTGGCGTCCTCCGTTGCAGCCACGGTGTTGGACCAGGTGGCACGGGCTCGCTCTAGTGCGGCCGCGGTGCGGCAGGTGGTATCGAGTGCGGTCGTCGGCGGTGGCAGCGGAGGGCGCGCCATGAGGGAATGGACGTAATCGGGCAGGTGCGTGGGAATTTCTACATAACTCATGCCCCTAAGCCTGAAGGACCATACAACGCCGTGCTAGGGGTAAAGACGCAGCCTGTGGATAACTCCGCCATGCTTCATTATTTTGGGAGGCATGAAGGTAGCAGCAGTGCAGTTAACGTCCACCAGCAATGTCACCGAAAACCAGGAACTGGCCCTCGCCAAGATCCGTGAGGCGGCCGGAAACGGAGCACGGCTCATCGTGCTGCCGGAGGCTACGTCGCAAAACTTTCGCTCTGGGCGCCTTGATGAGCAAGCGCAGACGCTCGAAGGCCCGTTCGTCACCGCGCTCCGGGAACTTGCAGAGGAACTTGAGGTCACCGTCGTGGCAGGCATGTTCTGCCCAGCCGATACCGTGGAACGCGATGGGAAGACCATAAATCGCGTGACCAATACGGCGCTCATTGCGGGTCCCGGCGTGCTGGGCGGCTACGACAAGATCCACACCTACGATGCCTTTGACTACCACGAATCAGATACGGTCTTGGCCGGCGAATCATTGGTGGCCTTTGACGTAGATGACCTCGTAGTAGGCGTGGCTACCTGCTATGACATCCGCTTTCCAGAGCAGTTCAAGGAGCTTGCCAGCCAGGGCGCGCAGCTCATCGTGGTGCCTACCAGTTGGGCGGACGGCCCCGGCAAGCTGGAGCAGTGGCGCCTGCTCACGGCCGCGCGTGCCTTGGACTCCACTAGCTATATCGTTGCAGCCGGCCAATCGCGCCCGGGCGGCGATGCGGAGGCGGGCAATCCTTCCGGCCCGACGGGCATTGGCCATTCCACCATCGTCGATCCGAATGGCGTGCGCGTTGCCGAGGCCGGCTACGCGGATGACATCCTTTATGCCGAGATCGATCCGAATGAGGTAGCGAAAACCCGCCGCGCCCTGCCGGTCGTGACCGCTGCGGATTAGGAAAGCGCCGCATAGTCTTCCGGCTGCCAGCGTCCGTCGCGGCCCCAACTAAGGACGTCGATCTGCTGCTTGCCGACGCCCCTTTGAACCAACCTTTCCTCACCTTCCGCGACTTCCTCGGCCGGTCCGACGAGCAAAAAACGTGGGGGAGTGCCTGTGGATAACTCCACCTCGTTGACTACTACATCGGTCGGTTCCCCGGAGACCACGTAGTCGGCGCCGGGCGCCAACTCGCGGGCATTGAGCAACCACGGATCATTTTCTTCCCGCACGATGCGGCGCACCGGTACGCCAAGTGCTGCCAGGTTCTGCTGAAAGTAAGTGTCGTAGTGTGCGCCGGGGCTGCCCGCCACGGCAAAGATGCGCGGCACCTGGCGGCTATTCTCCTTCAGCGCGGCGAGCGCCACGCACCGTGCTGTAGCCCAACCGGTGCTATAAGCAATGATCACTGACTCGCCCGGCCCTGAGTCATTGGCGCTGATGCCACCGCTGGGCTGGCCCAGGGTCCACCAATCGCCGGGCTGCGCGTGGGCGAGGGAACGAGAAGCCTCGCCTGCAGAGGAGATGTGGAAGATCAGCTGACCGGTCCCGTCGGCAGGCTGCGCGGGGGTTAGCATCCGCCATTGGCCGGGCAAGTACTGCGTGGTTACGGGAAAGTGCTGGCCTGGCTGATAGGGTACGGCAAGGCCGGCCTCCACGCGGATGACTGCGGTATCCCGGGTGGGGTGGTCTACGGCTACAACTTGTGCCGAGTAGGCTGGCGCCTCGCCGGCCGCGTCTGCCCCTCGGGCGGCCTTAGCCATCGCCTCGCATACCTGGTGGATGACGTCGCGTGCGAAGTCGTACTGATACTGCGTCAGCGCCAGTACCCGCAGGCCTGCGACGAGGGCGTGTTCAAACTGGGTATAGATTTCGGCCGGGAACCCATGCCGGCGGTGATCGCGGGCGAGCTGGGTGAGTTTTGCAGAGACGTCGGCAAGCAGGGGCTCCCCCGCCTCCGTGTGCTCAAGCACCCACGCCAGCGCAGGTGTCAAGGAGGTATGGGTATCGTGCATGGACAGGGCAAAGACCTGCCGGGATTCGGGCACCGCGTTAAAGAAATGCTCGTGCACCGCATCGCGGTACTCGTCTGCGTAGTTTCGAAAATGCTCGCCCAATTCCCACATGTCACATCATCCTAATAGTCAGCGCCCAACCGGGGGTCGAGCTACCTACTGAAAGTTGTAGTGGGGGTGAAAACGGGATCGTATGTTGTGGCTCACTTAGTGGCAGGTATTGTACTGTCTATCCGACTGCCCTCTAACGGGGGCAGTCTGTCATAACTGCACAGCTAGAAAGGGTCCTCATGGAAGATTTTTCCGCTTATACGCTCATGTTGGATGTGGGCTGGATTTCCTTGCTCATGGTCATCGGCAACGTTCTGCGCCACCAGGTGAAGTTCATCTTCCAGGACCTGCTGCTGCCTGCCCCCATTACCGCCGGCCTCATCGGCCTTCTGGTCGGCCCGAATGTGCTGGGTTGGATCAATTTCTCCGATAACTTGGGAGACTACACCTCCATCCTCATCGCGGTGGTCTTTGCATCTATGGCCTACTCCATGGAAGTCGGTGGAAACATGGGCAAGGGCGCGCGCAATATGTGGGGCTATTCCACCATGATGTTTACCGGCCAGTGGGGCCTATTCATCGTGCTGGGCCTCTTCCTCTTTGCGCCGCTTTTCGATACCCCGCACTGGTTCGGCATGATGCTGCCCGTCGGCTTTACCGGTGGCTTTGGTACCGCCGCGGCTGTGGGCGGCGCGTTAGAAGGTGTGGGTGCTGATACCGCGTCCTCGCTGGGCTTTACCTCTGCGACCGTCGGTACGCTAGCCGCCATCACCGGCGGTGTGGTCGCCGGCAACTGGGGCATCCGCAAAGGCAAGGTTTCCCACGTTCCCAAGGAACTGCCAGAAGAACTTCGCCGCGGCTATATCAAGAACATCGATGACCGCCCCTCCCTCGGCCGCGCCACTACTAACCCATCCTCCATTGAGCCACTGGCACTGCACTTTGGCTTCACCATCTTGACCGTGATGACTGCCTATGGCATCAATCAAGGTTTGAGCAGTATCTGGGAAAACGTCTCCGTGCCGCTTTTTGCCATGTCCATGCTGGTGGGCCTTTTCTTCCGTGCACTCATGAACTTCGTTGGCGCTGAGGACTACCTAGACAAGGACTCCATTTCCTCCATCTCCGGCGCGGCTACGGACTACCTCATTGCCTTCGGCGTGGCTGCCATCGTTCCGTCCGCCATTGCTTCTTATTGGCAGGCGCTCCTCCTGCTGTTCATCTTGGGCACCATCTTTTGTTCTTTCTTCCTCCTCTGGTTCCCGGCCGAGTTCTTTGGCGAGCGCTGGATCGAGCGCGGTATCTTTGGCTGGGGCTGGGCTACCGCTACCGTGGCAACCGGCATCGCCATCCTCAAGATCGTGGATCCTAAACTAAAATCCGGCACCCTGTCCGAATACGGCATGGCCTATATCGGCTTCGGTCCGTTTGAAATCTCGTGGACCATCATCGCGCCCATGGCCGTCATGTACGGATTCACCGGCCTCTTTGGTGCCATTTCCCTGGCCATTTCCATCGGCATCTACATTGCGTTCAAAGCCATGCACCTCATGCCGCCGCGCGGCACCATCTTCCAAGAAGGCATCGGCCACGTAGGACAAAAGCAGTCTTAGCCGCGCTTGCCGACGCTCCCTGCCAACCCCGCCGCAAAACCTGCGGCGGGGCTTTTTGTCAAGACCGTGTCTTCTAGGTGTGTCCTGACGGCCGAAATTTTGACTCCTGCACGGTTAGTGCTCAAATGTAGGAGTTTAAAAAACCACTTAACGTTAAGCATTCTAAGGCTATGTTTATATAAACAGCTGATGATTACTTTGACCTTTCTGAGGATTGCCCCTGCTGTTACCGCTGTTCACCTTTAAAAGGTGGAGTCATTTGAAGCGTTAACAATTAGCGAGTATTGATTTACCTTAGAATTTGTTATAATTTCAGGGTATCAAACTCTGTCTTGATGAGGAGCTAGATGTATGAGCTGGATGGCGCTTCCGTGCGAGTAGGGATTTTGGAAGCGGCCTTAGATATTGCTGGGACGCGGGGTGAGCCTGCAGTAACATTTGGGGAAGTCGCAAATTCCTTGCAGTGTCCGCTCTCAGATATTGAGGCAGAGTTCTCTTCCAGTTCAGAGATTCTTGAGGCGATGCCCGATTTTCTGGATTGGCGTTTAACCAATTACATGGAAAAAGTGGTGGACCGCCTTCCTGAAGGTGCGGGTGCCGCAGAGATTTTGAAGGCCTTGGGTGAAGGGTACTTCTTCTATTGCCAGGAACAGCCAGAGCTTTATGACTATCTCTTTGAGAGATACCCGGCCTTGGACGATGTTCAGGTATGCAATATGGCCAAAGGTACGCATACTGGAAACTCGGGCGCAGATTTCGTAGTGAATGTGCTGAAGCAACTGGCTCAAGAACAGGGCGCCGTTGTAGGGGAAGATATTGCCCTTGGTGATATCGGCCGCATTGCTCTTGCCATCTGGTCAATTATTCACGGCCTTAGCCATCTCAGTACCAAGGGTGTGGTCCGTTTCCAGCATTCGGTAATTCGCATTGCCAACCTGAGGCAGACTGTCCAGCTGGTGTTGGAAGCGATTATTGATTGGTTTGCCACCAAAGATATTCCAGAGCGTCGGCCAATTATGTATTCCGCACGCGAGATTGTGGAGCGGGCAATGGGGCAGTGGGAAGATCGTCCACTCGTTGCCCCTCAGAGCGTTGAGTCCTTGGAATTTGAAAAGGCCAAGGATCTAATTATTGAAACGGCGCTTCAAGTGGCGGCACGGGAGGGGGTTGGCCGTTCCTTCTTCAAACAAGTAGCTCAAGAGTTGAATACCACTACGGATTTTCTCAACTCCGTGATCGACAATGACTTCGCGCTGCGGGAGTATGCCGAAGAGCGAGTGACCCTGGAAATGGCCGAGATGTTTGAAAAGGCAATCGGTTCTTTGCCGGCGGATACCGCTATCGTGGATCGTCTTCATATCGTGGCCTCTGTATATTTCAATTTTTCGCTCCGTCATACTGAACGGTTCTGTGCGGTTATCGGCCTAGCTAATGGGTCGATCGTTCCGCATGGCGGTGACGGCAGCCCGCATGAAGGCATGACGGAAAATTTTGCCATCATGATGAAGCTATTGCGCGAATTCGTTATGGAGGCAGGAATTCAGCCGACAGATCAGTTGGTTTACTTGAGTGCCTTGGCTATGTGGGCGGGCGCTGACGGTGTATCCCATCTGTGCGCTTTGGGAGACTTCAGGGAGTACGAGGATGACTTGAAGTGGGGTCTCTTCTCCCAGGTATTGACCTCGTCCTTCTTTGCGGTGGCGTATGGTCTCCAGCTGGTGGACAAAAATCTGCCATAGGTTGAGTGGAATAGACTCAACTTTGGGTGCGTTGTGTTAAGTGAAGCCCTACAGTGGGGTGAATAAAACTTAGAAGGAGCAACGCACACATGAACTCATTTAACCCGACCACTAAAACACAGGAAGCCTTGCAAGAGGCCTTGCAAACCGCCTCGTCCAATGGCAATCCGGATATCCGCCCCGCCCACCTGCTGGCAGCCATTCTTAGCCAAGAAGGCGGCATCGCCGCCCCAGTACTTAAAGCCACGGGCGTAGATCCGGATACCGTGCTCAAGGAAGCCCGCGAGCTCGTTGATTCGTATCCCAAGGCGGAGGGCGCCAATATGGCCAATCCGCAATTTAACCGCGATGGCCTTAATGTCTTGACTAAGTCGCAGGAGTTGGCCGGTGAACTGGGCGATGAATTCGTCTCCACCGAGGTCCTTCTCGCTGCTATTGCTGGCTCCAAGACCGACGCCGCCGAGCTGCTTACCGGCCGTGGTGCTACTTATGAGGCCATCAAGGGTGCCTTTCCTTCCGTGCGCGGCGCTGCCAAGGTGACATCCGAAAACCCAGAGGATCAGTTCCAAGCGTTAGAAAAATACGCCACGGATCTCACCGCGCGCGCCCGTGAGGGAAAGATCGACCCGGTCATCGGCCGGGATCAGGAAATTCGCCGCGTGGTCCAGGTGCTCAGCCGCCGCACGAAGAATAATCCGGTGCTCATTGGCGAGCCCGGCGTGGGCAAGACTGCCATCGTGGAGGGCCTAGCCCGCCGCATCGTGGCTGGCGACGTCCCCGAGTCCCTTAAGGGAAAAACCCTCATCAGCCTGGATCTAGGTTCCATGGTCGCCGGTGCTAAGTACCGCGGCGAATTCGAGGAGCGCCTTAAGGCCGTGCTCGATGAGATTAAGTCCTCCGAGGGCGAAATAATTACCTTCATCGACGAGCTGCATACCATCGTTGGCGCCGGTGCTACTGGCGACGGCTCCATGGACGCCGGCAACATGATTAAACCCATGCTGGCCCGCGGCGAGCTACGCCTCGTTGGCGCCACCACTCTGGACGAGTACCGAAAGTACATCGAAAAGGACGCCGCCCTTGAGCGCCGCTTCCAGCAGGTCTATGCCGCCGAACCTTCCGTGGAGGACACCATCGGCATCCTGCGTGGCCTGAAGGAGCGCTACGAGGTGCATCACGGCGTGCGCATCATGGACTCCGCGCTGGTGTCGGCCGCCGAGCTATCCAACCGCTACATCACCAACCGCTTCCTGCCGGATAAGGCCATCGACCTCGTCGATGAAGCAGGCTCCCGCCTGCGCATGGAGATCGACTCATCCCCGCAGGAAATCGACGAGCTCGAGCGTATCGTCCGCCGCATGGAGATCGAAGAGCTAGCGCTGAAGAAGGAATCTGACGCCGCCTCCCAGGATCGCCTGGCTACCCTGCAGGGTGAGCTCGCTGACCAGCGCGAGAAGCTTGGTGAGCTCAAGGCCCGCTGGGCCAATGAGAAGAAGGCCATCGATGATGTTCAAAACATCAAGGAAGAGCTCGATGATCTGCGCCGCCAGGCCGAAATCGCCGAGCGCGATGGCGACCTTGCACTCGCCTCCGAGATCAACTACGGCAAGATTCCACCGCTGGAAAAGGATCTCGCGGCCGCGGAGGTCAAGGCCACCGAGCAGCGCAATACGATGCTCGATGAGGAGGTAAGCCCAGATACCATCGCGGAGGTCGTCTCGGCGTGGACCGGCATCCCGGCCGGCAAGATGCTGCAGGGCGAGACCGAAAAACTGCTCAATATGGAATCCGTACTGGGCAACCGCGTGGTCGGCCAGAAGGAAGCCGTCACCGCGGTATCGGACGCCGTGCGCCGCTCCCGTGCGGGCGTGGCCGACCCCAACCGCCCGACTGGCTCCTTCCTCTTCCTCGGCCCCACCGGTGTGGGCAAGACCGAGCTGGCGAAGGCATTGGCAGACTTCCTCTTCGACGATGAATCCGCCATGGTCCGCATCGATATGTCCGAGTACGGCGAGAAGCATTCCGTCTCCCGTCTCGTCGGTGCCCCTCCGGGATACGTCGGCCATGAGGCAGGCGGTCAGCTCACCGAGGCCGTTCGCCGCCGCCCCTACACGCTCGTGCTTTTCGACGAGGTAGAAAAGGCCCACCCCGACGTCTTCGACGTCCTCCTGCAGGTTCTGGATGAAGGCCGACTTACCGACGGCCAAGGACGCACCGTCGACTTCCGCAATACCGTCATCATCCTGACCTCCAATCTGGGCGCCGGCGGCACCCGCGAGGAGACCATGGATGCGGTAAAGAAGGCCTTCAAGCCCGAATTCATCAACCGCCTCGATGATGTGGTTATGTTCGAGCCTCTGTCGGAGGAGCTCCTCCGCGGCATCGTCGACATCCAGCTGCGCGGCCTGTCCGAGCGCCTCGACGCCCGCCGCCTGACCCTGCAGGTTTCGGATTCCGCCAGGTCCTGGTTGGCCGAGCGTGGCTACGACCCAGCCTATGGTGCCCGCCCGCTGCGCCGCACCATCCAGCAGGCCATTGGTGACAAGCTCGCCAAGAAGCTGCTGGCCGGCAATATCGTTGATGGCGACACCGTTCACGTGGACGTCGCCGATGGCGGCGCGGAGCTAGACATCGCCGCCCGCTAGTCGGCTGCTTAACGCCCGCCGCGCCAAAATGTGCTCATGCCCCTAAACTCAGGGGCATGAGCATTTTGGTCTCCCCACAAGAACTCCGCGAATCCATTTATCACGGCGAGCGATTCACCCTCCTGGCCACCCACTGGCAGCCCCAGCTGCGCCAGAGCTATAACCAGTTCACCTCCCTGCACATTCCGACGGCGTTGTTTAGCGATACCGCCAATTCTTTCGCCGGCCTGCCCGGCTCTCAGGTAGGCCGCAACCCGCTGCCGGATCCGGATAAGCTCCAAGAACACTTCCGTCAGTGGGGAATCCGCGAGGATCGCCCCGTCGTGGTCTATGACGAAGGCCGCGGCCTTTTCGCCGGCCGCGCCTGGTGGACCTTGCGCTGGGCCGGCCTAGAGAATGTCCGGATCCTCGACGGCGGCCTAGCCAATTGGCGCCACCTGGGCTATACCACGCTGACCGGCCCCGGCAATTTCGCCGTAGGTGCCAACGCAACGGTCAACCCCGGCCATATGCCCGTGGCCACCATCGATGACGTGCGCAATCACGATGGCCTGCTCATTGATACCCGCACTCGCAACCGTTTTGCTGGCCGTCGCGAAAACTTGGACCTCAAGGCCGGCCACATCCCCGGTGCCGTCAATGTGCCGGAGCGCCTTTTCCACAACGATGGCCTGCGCACCTGGAAGTCCACGGGCGAAATCCGCGAAGTGCTTTTCGACGCCGGACTCACCCCCGACAACGTCCAAGGCGCCATCATCTACTCCGGTTCCGGCAACCACTCCGCCCTTGCCCTCGCCGCAATGCAAGACGCCGGCTTCACCGGCCTGCGCCACTTTGTCGGCGGCTGGTCGCAGTGGTCTGCCAACCCCCAAAACCCCGTCGAGCGCGGCGACCGCCTTACCGTCAACGGCTAATCGCCCCGCGCGTCCCTCGCCCTCAGCCTCCCGCGCCTGCACCCGCGCGCCGAGCGCTGAGGGCTTGCCCATTCCTACTACTATCGTGGGGTGATGGCTTTTCTAATCCTTGCTCTCGCGGTTCTTCTCGGCATTGCCGGCGGTGCCTTGCTGCTTTACGACGGCAAACAGCGCACCCCCTCGACCCCTGCCTCCACTGCCGAAGCAGACACCGCTTCCACCGAGCCGGCTTCCGCGGCCCCCGCTGCCACCGAGCCGGCTTCCGCCGAGCCGGGCTCCGCGGACCCAGCTTCGGCCGCGCCCGCCCCTGCCGCGCGCGCCGATTCCAGCTCCGCTGACGCCGAGTCCGCCGAGACCGACCCTGCTCTCGCCGAGCGCAGTTCCACCGACGCGCAAGCAGAAGCCCTTCCCGTCGATGCGCCACACGACACCGCGAGTCCCGCCGGCGACGCGCCCAACTTGGATTCCGATACAACCCCCAACTCAGCTCCCTCATCCGAGCCCACTGTCGAAGCGGACCCTAAACCGGAACCGGTCCGCGAACCGGAGCCTGACAAGGATTCCGAGTCCACGTCCAGCGCAGAATCTACACCAGAGCAAGCCCTGATCCACGATCTAGCCCACGAGTCGGATCGCCAATCAGCAAGCGATCCAGAAAGCGAGCCGCGCCCGCATTCGAAGCCGCACGCCCGCCATCGGCCGGTTCTGCCAGGGACGATTCGCCGCGAGCGCCGGAATTGGGCAGAAGCCAAGGGCTTTGAATTTATGAAGTCCGATCCTTATCTCGTAGACGAATGGACGAGGGGAGTGGCCTCCACCGGCGCAGCACCCAAAGACATTGTTGCAGGCAACGTCTACGGCCACGAGATGTTGTTGATGGATATCGATGGTGTCAACGTGATGGCCATGCGCACCGGCGCGGCCTCAGACATGGTGCTGGATTTCCGGCGCTTCGACCGCGAGAGCACAAAGACCTCCGAGGACCTGCTTTTGGCCATGACCATCGAGGGGTTCGATGTGTATTCCTCGGAAAGCGCAGTCACCGAGCGCATGGTCGACGAGCGCGTGCATGTTGCCCTGCGGCAAATGCCAGAATCCGTGTCAGCACTGTGGATGGAAACCGAGTGGGTACTTGCGCAGACCACGAAACAAGCGCGCTCGGCGGAGTGGGACGCGATGCTGCCGCCGCTGGCACTTCTGGCGGATGCGGCTCGCGTGTTACCACCGCGCTCCTCGGCCACGCAGGTGCTGCGCCTCGAAGACTTGGACCCAGCCCGCGAGATTCCCGCGCAACCCATCGTAGAGGCGGTCGGCGGTGCGCCGGCCGCAGGCGTACCGGAGTTTGAACGGCCCGTTATCCAGCGACCGGAGGAGCCTTTGCAGATGCCGTCGCGCACGTATTCCGAAACCCGCGGTCCGGTCGAGCACACCGCTCTGGGCGGCGACGAAGTCGACGCGATTGCCGACGGCCGCGAGCGCCCCAACCCCGACTCCCACACCGCCCGCCTGCCACGCCAGCAGTTTCGTGCCGCCTCCATCTTTGATAGCCCCACCGACGACTCCACCAGCTCGGCCGATCCCGACGCCGCCGATTCCGCTGCTGCCCATTCCGACGCCGCAAGCGACTCCGCGTCCGAAGAATCGGACCCGCGCCGGGGAGAGTAGCCTAGAGTTCGATACGGGCGGCCGGCCGCCGCCCACGAACCACGACAAGGAGCAGATGACTGTGGATTCTCAGAACACTAATGCGCACAACGTCAGCGCCCAGAACCTGGACGCCGAGAAGAAGGCCCGGCTTGCCGAGCTAGTCAAGGAATTGGCCGTCGTCCACGGCAAGGTGACTTTGTCCTCGGGTAAGGAGGCTGATTACTACGTGGATCTCCGCCGCGCTACCTTGCACCATGAGGCTTCTCGCCTCATCGGTGCGCTGCTGCGCGAGCTGACCGCGGATTGGGATTTCGCGGCCGTCGGTGGCCTGACGCTCGGCGCCGACCCAGTTGCGACCTCCATTATGCATGCCGCCGGCCGCGATATCGACGCCTTCGTCGTGCGCAAGGAAGCCAAGAAGCACGGCATGCAACGCCGCATTGAAGGTACCGACGTAGAAGGCAAGAAGGTCCTCGTCGTAGAAGACACCACGACCACCGGCAACTCCCCGCTGACCGCCGTGGCCGCGCTGCGCGAGGCCGGCGCCGAGGTCGTTGGTGTCGCGACCGTCGTCGACCGCGAGACCGGTGCCGGCGACGTCATCGCTGCCGAAGGCTTGGAATACCGCTCCCTGCTGGGCTTGGGCGACCTTGACCTCGCCTAACGCAGATGGAGCGGCGGGTCAGTCCAAGGCAGACCAGGCTGAAACGGACGAAGCCAAGGGCCCGACAGAATGGAATGAAGGTCGCCATGGCGTAGGCCCATGGCAAGGCCCGCTGCCGCAAGGACCGGACGCCGCGAAGTACGACCCAGAGCTGCTTGCCGAAGGCGACCGCCGCAACGTGGTCGATGCCTACCGCTACTGGAGCAGGGAAGCGATTAAAAGGGACATCGATAAGCGCCGGCATAGCTTGCACATCGCTATCGAGAACTTCGAAAATGATGCCAATATCGGCACCGTTGTGCGCACCGCCAACGCCTTCGCCGTCGATACCGTGCACATCGTCGGCCGCCGGCGGTGGAATCGCCGCGGTGCAATGGTCACGGACAGGTACCAGCATTTGATGCACCACGAGAGCGTCGAGAAGCTTATCGCATGGGCGGCCGAGGAAGGCTTGACCGTCGTAGCCATTGATAACACCCCCGGTTGCGTACCCCTTGAAACGGCCGAGCTACCCGAACGCAGCCTGCTCCTTTTCGGTCAAGAAGGCCCCGGCGTGACGCAAGCGGCCCAGGATGCCGCGGTGATGACCTGCTCCATCGCCCAATTTGGCTCCACCCGCTCCATCAACGCGGGTGTCGCGGCCGGCATCGCCATGCACGCCTGGATCCGCCAGCACGCCGATCTGGCTAATTCTTGGTAGGAAGATCGCTACACTAGCTGTATCCACCCGCGTAACTGGAGTGATAGAGGAATCGTGGAAGAAAAATGGGCCCACCGCGCCGAACTCGCAGAAGCCGCCATCAATGAGCGCCACGCGCACTCCGTGTGGGGCTTGCCGCGCACCAATCTAGCGGTGGTTAGCTGGCCGCCCACCACGAAGGAGAAGCTCTTCGTCCACTGGCATTACTGGTGGCAGGCCCACTATCTCGATTGCCTGATTGATGCGGCGCTGCGCAATAACACCAAAGTCCGTCGCCACCGCATCTTCGACACCATGCGGGGCATCCGCATTCGCAACCTCGCGCAACTGACAAAGAATAAGTACTACGACGACAAGGCCTGGCTCGCGCTCGCCTTCGGCCGCGTGGAAGGGTTGAAGAAGGCGAAGACGCCGAAGCGTCTAGCGGCGCTGCAGCGCAATATTCACGACGGCCTCGATGAAACACTCGGCGTGCTGCCGTGGCGAGTGGGCGAGAATTTCATGAATGTGCCCTCCAACGGCCCGGGTGCCATCATGCTGGCGCGCATGGGCCGCATCGAGGAAGCGCGGCGCATCATCGACTGGATTTATGACCACCTGCTTGACGACGACGGCTACATCATGGACGGTGTCCGCATGCGCATGGACGGCCCTGAGGTGGTAAAAAACATCCACCCTTACTGCCAGGGCGTAGTGCTCGGCGCGTGCCTGGAAATCGTGCTGGCGCTGCGCGAAAAGGCCGGCGTGGGTGACTTGGAGCAGATCGACAGCGTGCACGAGGCCGAGATGGCCTCCGAGATGATGGAGTACATCATCCGCATCCGTGGCTTAGTACAAACCGTGGCTTCCGGTATGGCTACGCCCTCAGGCGTGGTGGACTGGGAGACCGGTGATGGCGACGGCGGCCTGTTTAAGGGCATTTTGATGCGCTATCTCGCCGACGTCGCCGTGCGCCTGCCCGGCGATTCCCCCGCCAACCGCGCGACGAAGAAACTGGCCGCGCGCATGGTGATGGCCTCGGCCGAATCTGTATGGGAGCACCGACTCGAGGTCGATGGTCTGCCGATTTTCGGATCCGACTGGACGGCCGATGCACGCCTGCCGCATAACTACGGCTTCGGCCGGCGCACCATGAGTGAGAAGGTAGGCATCATTCGCGTGGACGAGCGCGACCTGTCCGTGCAACTATCCGGGTGGATGCTGATGGAGGCCTGCGCCCGCGTGACGCGGCACACGTCTAAATAATCCACAGCCCAAATAACTCAGTGGCGGAGCGGGTCCGCGCCGAGCATAGGCGGGTTGAAAATGTCACATAGTTTTTGCGGCAGAAATTCCGTGAAACGGGCATACTTGGGTGTTGGAACGTGTTTGACCACAACCCCACTTTTAAGGATGGAAACTCATGCCAATTGCAACCCCTGAGGTCTATAACGAGATGCTGGATACCGCGAAGAAGAATGGCTTCGCGTTCCCAGCTATCAACTGCACCTCTTCTGAGACAATTAACGCAGCTCTGAAGGGCTTTGCGGAGGCCGAGTCCGACGGCATCATCCAGTTCTCCACCGGCGGTGCCGCCTTCGGCTCCGGTCTGGCTGTGAAGGACAAGGTCAAGGGTGCTCAGGCACTGGCCGCATTCGCTCATGAGGCCGCCAAGCACTACGGCGTAAATATCGCGCTGCACACCGACCACTGCCAGAAGGAAGTGCTCGATGAGTACGTCCGCCCACTGCTGGCAATCTCCCAGGAGCGCGTCGACCGCGGCGAGAACCCGCTGTTCCAGTCCCACATGTGGGACGGCTCCGCTATTCCAATCGACGAGAACCTGGTCATCGCACAGGAGCTGCTGGAGAAGGCTAAGAACGCTCACGTCATCCTCGAGGCCGAAATCGGCGTCGTTGGCGGCGAAGAAGACGGCGTCCAGGCTAAGGCGGGCGCTAACCTGTACACCTCTCCGGAGGACTTTGAGAAAACCATCGATGCCCTGGGCACCGGCGAGAAGGGCCGCTACCTGCTGGCCGCTACCTTCGGCAACGTTCACGGCGTCTACAAGCCAGGCAACGTGAAGCTTCGCCCAGAGGTCCTGCTTGAGGGCCAGAAGGTTGCACAGAAGAAGCTCGGCCTAGGCGAGGACGAGTACGCATTCGACTTCGTCTTCCACGGCGGCTCCGGCTCCGAGAAGGAAAAGATCGAAGAGGCTCTGCGTTACGGCGTTATCAAGATGAACGTTGATACCGATACCCAGTACGCATTTACCAACCCGATCGCTCGCCACATGATGGAGAACTACGACGGCGTATTCAAGATCGACGGCGAAGTTGGCAACAAGAAGGTCTACGATCCTCGCTCCTACCTGAAGAAGGCAGAGCAGGGCATGTCCGAGCGCGTCATCGAGTCCTGCCAGGACCTGCACTCTGTGGGCAAGTCCATCTCCAAGTAAATTTCAGTTAAGGCAGCCTCGTAAAAGGCACGCTGAATCAGCCGCTTCCCTGCGCGGGAGGCGGCTTTTCCTGTCTTCGGCAGGTTGCCTTCGGCCGGTGGTTGAGCGTCGGCTGACAGGCGCAGGACTGGTTGACGGGCGCTGAGCTGGCTGGCGGCGCTGTGCCGTCCGGCGGAGGGCCGCTAGCGAGGCTAGGGCCGAGATGGCTAAGGGTGGGGATTCGGTGGCCGGACAGGGCTGGGGACGAAGCGTGGGGTGTTGCTCCACGGTGGTATCCAGGCGACGCGGCCATCGACGCGCACCATGCGGCCTCGTTCGGTGGGCCGGGCGGGGTCATCCTGGTTGACGGCGTTGTGGTGCGCACATAAGGTGACCAGATTTTCTTGGTTGGTGGGCCCACCAGAGGACCAGGCGGTGAGGTGGTGGACTTGGGCGTCGTCGGCAGGCGTATTGCAGCCCGGCCACGCGCACACCGGGTGCTCGGCCGCGGCAAGCATGCGCTGCTTCCACGTGGCCATGCGCTCGGTGCGATACAGGTTTACCGGGCCGTGCTCGGGGTGAACGAGGCTGACATAGCCGCGCTGAGCTAAGGCGCGGGCGACGAGCTGCGCGCCGGTCATGCGGGCGCCGTTGGTGAGCTGGAGGGTTATATCGGAGGCGCCGGAAGGCGCGGCGACAATGCGGTCGAGCTGGTCCAGCGTGAGGATGACGTTGGTGTGCACGGCTGGCAGCGCGCCGGGGTTGCCCTCGAGGAGGACCTTCTTGGCGGCGGCGAGGGGATCCTCTTTGTTGACAGAGGAGAGCACGCCCTTGATATCGGCGATATCGGTGGGATCGGCCGTAATGGAGATGGTGTGTGGGCCGTCGGCCCGGCGGGTATAGCGCACTCCGGGCTCGGGGCGGCGCGGCGGGTTGAGCTGCTTGAGGAGCTTTTTAGCCACGGAGGGGATGAGGCGTGCCTCGGTGCGGCAAAGTTCTAGGCGTAGGTCCCAGGCGCGGTTGGTGTCGCGTACGCGGCGGGTATAAGACTCGATGCTATCGAGCGTGGCGAGGTCATGGGCGCGGCTGCGAGCGGCGTCGCGGGCGAGGCGTTGCTTGCGGGTATTCGACGTGCGGCCGAAATAGGCGTGCTGCAGGCGAGCGAGCTGGGCAGCCAGAAGGGGGCTGGCCCCGGCCTCGAGAAGCGAATCTTCGGAGTAGCCCTGAAACTCGGCGACGAGGTCGACGCCGCGGCGGCATAACAAAAGAAAATCGGTGTTCACACGGCCGAAGCTAAAAGGCACGCGAGGGCCAAACAAGCGGTGCGCGGCCGGGGAAGTGGAAATTGTGGATAGGTGGGGGAATGGGGGCGTCGGCAAGAGTTATCCACAAGCCGGGCGGCGGCCGAGATGCGCGGGGACGGCGGCGATGGTAGGGGCGGTCTTCTATGCTGGAAGTCATGTCGGAAGCGAAGGAAAGAGTCTCAACGCGGGAAAAGCTGCGGGTGATTGACCGCTCGGTGCTCTCGCGGGTAAACCGCATCCGCTCGCGGTTTGTCTACATCGTCCAGGCGACCATCGGCGCGGCGCTAGCGTACTGGGTGGCCAGCGATGTGGTGGGGCACCCGCAGCCATTCTTCGCCCCGATTTCCGCGGTCATCATCTTAGGGCTTTCGGGTGGGGACAGGATGAGAAAGGCGCTGGAGATGTCGATTGGCGGCATCATCGGCGTGGCCGTGGGCGACCTGCTCTTCCAGATTGTGGGGCAGGGGCCGTTTCAGATTTTCTTCATCGTGGGCGCGGGCCTGGTAGTGGGCTCCTTTTTGACCAAGTCGCCGCTGGTGACCAACCAGATTGTCTTTGGTGCGATTTTGATCGCGACGATTTTCCCACCCACGGAGGGTCCGGGCGGCCTGCACCGCGCGATTGACGCGATGATTGGTTCGGGCATTGGCCTTATCACCATTGCGCTGATTCCTAATTCCCCGTTGGTGGAGGCGCGGCGCGAGGTCTCGAAGGTGTTAAAGATTGCCTCGAGCATTCTTGCCGACGTCACGTATGGCATCCGCCAGCAAGACCCCGCGGTCATCCGCGACGCACGCGAGGCGGTGCGTGGTACGCAAAATAGCATCAATACCCTGCTGAGTGCGGCACAATCGGGCAGGGAGGCCTCGGAGGTCTCGCCGCTGTTGTGGGCATCGCGGCGCAGCATTCGCTCGCTGGAGCGCATCCTCATGCCGGTTGATAACGCGGTCCGTGGGGTGCGTGTGCTCTCGCGCCAGGCGCTTGGCCTGACGGAAGACCGCGATAAGGTTTCGGATGGGCAGCTGGAGTTGCTCGATGAGCTTTCCGATGTCATCCTCGCCATCAGCGAGCTCTACGGCCAAGGCAAACAGCACGGCCACGACGAGGCGATTGAGATTCCGGACCTCGTGCAGCGCCTGCGCATCGTGGGCGGGCGCGCCGGGCTGGACATCATCGATAAAGAAGGCACGCTGTCGGCCTATATGATTCTGGGCCAGACCCGCTCCATTGTGGTGGACATGCTGATGGTCTGCGGACTATCGCGCGAATCGGCCGTGGCGCACCTCGTGCCGACCTCGCAGCACCCGGCCTACCCGCCGGAGGTGTGGGGGCGCGAGGACTAGCGTCCTCGCGCGTAGATAAAGACGTCGTGAGCAATGAATGACGTCGCGCGGGGGGCTAAGGCCGGACGATCTGGAGGTCGCGCAGGTGGCGGTAGAACGTCACGCGGGTCACCGGCCGCTTGTGGGCGACGGAATCGACGATGACGCGCAGCTGTGGGCCGCCGGCCTGGACGGCGCGGCCGGTCCGTACGGATTCGGGGTCGAGTTGGCCGGGCTTGCGCAGGAGCGAGCGCAGGCGGCCCTGCGACTCGACGGGGGAGGTAGCGCGGGCGGCGAGGATGCCGGGGGCATCGGTCATCGGGACGAGGCGTGCACCGAAGGTCTTGGGGGAGGAGGCGGCGAGCGTGTGGTCATCGATGATGATTTCGCCGGTGAAAGCGCCGTTTGCGGCATCCGAGATGGTGGCAGAGCCGGCGACTGCGAGGCCAGAATCATTGCGGATGAGCGGAGCTGGGCGGACTGGGGCGGTGCGGGCGAAATCGAGGGCTTCGGCTGGGGCGGTGGGAAGGCCCCAGTTCTGCGCGGCCGCGGACGGGGTGGAGGCGGACGCTGCGGCCGAGGGGACGGGGATGAAGGCGACTTCGGCCCAGAGACGATCGGAGCGCATTAGGCGGGTGAGCACGGCCGAGAGGGCGGCGTCGGAGCCGGCGACAACGATTCGAGCGGGCTCTACTAGGTGTGGGGTCTGTGGGGCGGGTGCGGGAGTGCCGAGGTGGCGGACGTCGGGCTGGGCGGCGATGTCGTCGAGGGAGGGGGTGGGGTCGGTGGGAAGGAGGGGGGATAAGAAGGCGTCGATAAGCGCGAGCTCTTTGCGGGTAGGAACGGCCGAGAGATCATGGGCCTCAGCGGGCATGGGGATGTCCAGGGCGCCGCAGCGGAGGAACAAAAAACGCATGCGCACCATGCTACGCGCGCTTTTTGGGCCGGGAAAGTGTAAAGTTGGAGAGTATTTTGGCTTCAATAATGAGGAAGTGACTAAACAATGGCAGCGATCGTCATTGTCGGCGCCCAATGGGGCGACGAAGGTAAGGGCAAAGCGACCGACATCCTCGGCGGCAAGGTTGACTACGTGGTCAAGCCGAACGGCGGCAATAATGCAGGCCACACCGTCGTGGTAGGCGGCGATAAATATGAGCTGAAGCTCCTGCCAGCCGGCATCTTGTCTGAGAACGCTACCCCGGTGCTGGGCAATGGCGTGGTAATTAACCTCGAGGCGCTCTTTGATGAAATTGATGGCCTTGAGGCCCGCGGTGCGAATGCCTCGCGCCTGAAGATTTCTGCCAATGCGCACCTGGTGGCCCCGTACCACCAGACGCTCGACCGCGTGCAGGAGCGCTTCCTGGGCAAGCGCGCGATTGGCACCACTGGCCGCGGCATTGGCCCGACCTACGCCGATAAGGTAGCGCGCATTGGCATTCGTGTGCAGGACATCTTTGATGAGTCCATCCTGCGCCAGAAGGTGGAGTCTGCGCTGGACATTAAAAACCAGATGCTGGTGAAGATGTACAACCGCAAGGCCATTGAGGCAGACCAGATTGTGGAGTACTTCTTGAGCTACCGCGACCGCCTGCGCCCGATGGTTATCGATGCTGAGCTGGAGCTCAACCAGGCCCTCGAGTCCGGTAAGCACGTGCTCATGGAGGGCGGCCAGGCCACCATGCTGGATGTGGACCATGGCACCTACCCGTTCGTGACCTCGTCTAACCCGACCGCCGGCGGTGCTTCCGTCGGTTCCGGCATCGGCCCGACCCGTATCAAGACCTCGCTGGGCATCATCAAGGCCTACACCACCCGCGTGGGTGCTGGCCCGTTCCCCACGGAGCTCTTTGATAAGTGGGGCGAGTACCTGCAGACCACCGGCGGCGAGATTGGCGTGAACACCGGCCGCAAGCGCCGTTGTGGTTGGTACGACTCCGTCATTGCGCGCTACGCCACTCGCGTGAACGGCTTTACCGATTACTTCCTGACCAAGCTGGACGTTCTTACCGGTATCGGGGAGATTCCTATCTGCGTGGCTTATGACGTCGACGGCAAGCGCTACGACGAGCTGCCACTTACCCAGTCCGAATTCCACCACGCCGAGCCCATCTTTGAGACCATGCCCGCTTGGGACGAGGACATTACCGAATGCTCCACCTTTGAGAAGCTACCGCAGAAAGCCCAAGACTACGTCCTGCGCCTGGAAGAGCTGTCTGGCTGCCGTATCTCCTATATCGGCGTAGGCCCCGGCCGCGACCAGACCATCATTCGCCACGATGTCATGGAAGACCAGTAAGGATGTAGTCCTTATTAGCGTGGTGTGAGAGCCCCACTCCCTAGCACAGCTGAACTGGCTCTCTGCACGATGTTTTTCTAGCCGCCCTAGCAGACAACAAAGGTTCCTATCCCTACCTAGCTCTTGGTCCCCTCTAAGGGATTTAGCCCTAATTGAGCGAAAGCGCCCGTGTACCGCCCCCCTGAGACGGAGCACGGGAGCTGTGGCATTTCAGCGACCCTTAACTGCACACAAGGCCATGGCATGGTGAATTAAGGCGGCCGCTGTTGAATGTAACTAGACCCTAAGCTAAAGTTAAGTTCGTTTTAAGTACGGAGAGTTTTCAGCTTTCGCGGGCCCAATTCCCGCGTATTTCAACACAGGGAGTTACTGTAATGATTGTTAAGCTTTTGAGCGGCCTGCTTGCCACTATTATGGGATTCTTCGGCCTGGGCACCCCGGCACAGGAGGCTGCGCCGGCACAAGAGCAGGAGCAGGTTGCTGTTGCTGAGCAGGGCAACACCGACGATGTGCAGGCTCTTATCGACGCCGCCCATTCCGAAGCCGGCTACGAGTTCATCAGCGTCCGCTACGAGGGCGACACCGCCAATATTGCCCTGAACCCGGAGACCTACAACCCGGACAAGGACGGCGATACTTTTGAGGCAATTTCCCAGCTCCTGCAGGAAAAGGGCTACCAGGTCACTGCCGTTCTTTAAGGCCTAATTCATTCCAGGATCCGCACTGCGGCCTCGGTAAAGCATCCGCTTGCCGACGCCCGTGCGGATTTTTCTTTGCCCAATTCTCCCTCACCCTTGTGTGAGACCCTTAAGTGTGATTGTGACGACTCTGGGCAGAGCTTTCGCTCACACTTCCCTTCTTGGAGATGAATGGCAATAGGGTTAAAAATTACTACATCTCCAGGGTATCGAACGTGTGCCCACCCCTATTGAGTGCTCTCCAGTCACACCTGTAACACCAACTTTCTATGGATGGTCCCGGAGTAAAGCGAAGAAATTGCACGCAAATCGAACCCTTGAATTTGCACGAAATTAGACAAAACGCAGTGCATGGAGTTGTTTACACGGCTTTTGTTAAAACTAATCTTAGTATTGGTTAAGTCATTGGTGTAGTGTCCCGACCTTAAGAAAAGACTAGGACACATCGAACATTTGTATTTAACACTAGGTTGGCCGTGGAAATTAGCGCATCTACCTATGGGTATGAGATTAGAAATACTGCATAACGTGCAGTTTTCTAAAGCCTTCTGGCTGGCGCCTTAAATTTTCCCGTGATATTATCCTGAGAGTATAGTAAGAGTTAATCCAGATTCGGGTTCAAAACCCTGATTAACCGCAGTGTGTTCAAGTCTCAATTTCAGGTTCTGTTCAGCGAAGACACTCGCTGTACAGGAAAACGAATGTAAGTATTTGTACCGCTCGAAGAGGAAAGAATGAGTAAATTAAGAAACATATCCCGAGAGGGGTGGATGGTCTTTACTGCAGTGCTTGCTGCAATTGCGGTAATTGCGGCCATGGTCACCGTTCCGGGTAGTAAGGCAGGGGCTGCTGAGCCTACCGACTTTACGCCGAACGTAGAGATGGGCGGTAGGGTTAATGTAGGCGAGGACGCCCAGGCATGGGGCTCTCTGACGTGGGCAGGTCCCCCTAAGGATGGCACGAAGGCAAACCCAAATAACAACGTGGGGTGGGCTTGGTGTATAGATCCCCTTGACAAGTACCCAAATAACAAAACTAGCGTTTTGTACTCGAAGGACAACGCGACAAAATTGAGCATTCCTTCCGAGTATCGGGACGCTGTGATTCGGTTAGCTCTCGAGTGGCAAAAGGCCATTAAGGCTGGGGATAAGGCCGCTGCGGGTACGTATGTGGTATACATGATAGCGCTGGTAAGTGAACGTCCGGATAACAGGACTGCGGCCGCCTATACCATTAACGGGCAACAGCCCAAGTACAACAACCCTTATGATCAAGTCAACTTTCCGACCTTTAATGGCTCTATGAAAGAATTCACAGATCTAACGGGTCTTGAGATTGAGAGCGCTTATACTCCGGGAAATAAGGGCCCTTCTTTCAAGAAGGTTTCAGAGATTCCTGAGCAACCTGCAGACTATTTCGTCACTGTGGTTATTCCGGTTGAGAAGAATGGGAAAAGGGCTCCAGGCATGCAGCGAGTAATGCCGCCGGATCAGCCGGGTCTGCCCGACGATGAAGGTGAAACTGAGGAACCTACTACTTCTCCGGAGACTCCGAAGACGGAGGAAAATCCGTCCGATGAGACCACTCCTGAGAATCCGGGTGAGGAGACTACCCCTAATAGTGAGACGACCACGGATTCTGAGCCGTCTAACACTGAGGAGACCACTCCAAAGGATTCCACTACTGAACCGACCTCTCCTGACGAGACCACTAAGGTGACTGAGCCGACCGCTCCGGTTCCAGGCACTGAAGAGCAGGAGAAGGATCTTAATCCGAAGATTGAGACCGAGGCTTCCTTTGATGGCGACAAGCAGCAGGTCGTTGCTGGCGCTACTGTTAAGGACAAGGTTCACTACGAGGATCTTGTTCCGGGTAAGAAGTACACCCTAAAGGCTGAGCTGCGTAACAAGGCTGCTGACGCCAACGGCGATCACGCAATTCTTGGTACCGGTTCTGAAACCTTTGAAGCTACGGGTGAGTCCGGGGACGTTGAGGTAAAGATCAATGTCGATGACAGTGTGAAGAACCCTGTTGCTGCTGCCGTTGCTTATGAGAAGCTGTACTCCCACGAGGTGGATGAGAACGGCAAGGATGTCCCGAACGATTCCGGCGATGGCAACTTCATTGCGAAGCACGAGGACATTGATGATGAGGCGCAGACCGTCAACACTAAGTGGAACCCTGAGATTCACACGCAGGCCAAGATCAAGGATGGCAACCGTGTAGAGAAGGGTGCCACGGTTATTGACACTGTGACGTATAAGGATCTTGTTCCGGGTAAGAAGTACACCCTGAAGGCAAAGCTGATCTCCAAGGCCGATGGCAAGACCGTACTGGGTGAAGGCTCTGCGGAACTCGTTCCGGAAGAGTCCGCCGGTGAGAAGGAAGTTGAGATCACCGTCAACGAGAAGGCAGATCCTGCTGTTGACGCTGCGGTTGCCTTCGAGAAGCTTGTATCTACCGAGGTAGACAAGGATGGCAACGAGACCACTGGCTCCTCCGATGAGAACGAGATTGCTACTCACGAAAACATCAACGATGAAAAGCAGACCGTTAACACCAAGTGGACCCCGTCTATCCAGACTAAGGCTGAATTTGACAAGGCTACCCAGGTAAAGGCTGGCGTCACCGTCAAGGACACCGTTACCTACACCGACTTGGTTCCTGGCAAGGAATACACCCTGAAGGCTGAGCTGCGTAACAAGGCTGAGAATGATAAGGGTGAGCACGAGGTCGTCGGCAAGGGCGATGTAACCTTCACTCCGAAGAAGTCTTCCGGCGAGCAGGTTGTTGACATTAAGGTCAACGATGACGTTGAAGGCGTTATCAAGGCTGCCGTCGCATTCGAGGATCTCTATTCCAAGCAGGTCGATGAGAACGGTAAGGACACTCCGAACTCTGACGAAGAGAAGAAGATTACCGATCACCGCGAGATCGATGATGAGGCACAGACCGTAACCTCCAAGATGGAGCCATCCATCGGCACCAAGGCTGAGAAGGCTGAGGGCGATGAGATCAAGGCTGGCACCGTCATTACCGATAAGGTTAAGTACAATGACCTGGTTCCTGGCAAGGAATACACTCTGAATGCAGAGCTGCGTTCCAAGGTCAAGGACGAGACCACTGGTGACTTCCCGGTAATCGGCCACGGTGAGAAGACCTTCGTACCGAAGACCTCCGAGGGCACGGTAGAAGTCAAGATCACCGTTGATGAGGGTGTTACCGAGGCCGTTGATGAGGCAGTTGCTTTCGAGTACCTGACCTCCACTGCTGTTAACAAGGACGGCGAGGATTCCACCACTAGTGAGAAGAATGACATCGCCGAGCACACCAATATCGAGGACGAGGCTCAGACTGTAAAGTCTGACAAGCCTTCCGAGACCACCACTCCGGAGACCGCCACCTCTACCGAGGAGGTTCCGGATGAGCCTGGTCACGGTGGCGAGGGTGAAACCTCTACGCCTTCTTCCTCTGAGGATTCCTCTACCTCGACGACTAGCGAGACCAGCGAGTCTGAGGAGCCGGGTGACTCTGAGAGTGAGAAGCCTTCCGAGTCTGAGGAACCGTCTGAGTCTGAGTCCAGTGAGCCTTCTGAGTCCGAGTCTGTAGAGACCACGTCCTCTGAAGCTTCCGAGACCTCTGAGTCTGACAAGCCTTCGGACGGCGAGTCGACGACCCCGGATAAGCCGACCGAGCCTTCTGAATCGACCGAGCCTAACGAGCCGGGTACCCCTGGTGACGACGAGAAGGACACCCCGAAGGTTTCCACTAACGCTGACTTCGAGGGTGGCCTGCGTGAGGTTGTTGCTGGTGCCAAGGTTGTGGACCAGGTTTCTTACGAGGGTCTGGTTCCGGGTAAGGAATACATTCTGGATGCCCAGCTGATTTCCAAGGAGGACGGCAAGACCGTTCTTGGTGAGACTAAGGGTCACAAGTTCACCCCGGAGAGCGCTAATGGCACTGAGGCTGTCACCATCACCGTCAATGATGATGTGACCGAGCCGGTTGAGGCTGCGGTTGCCTTCGAGACGCTGACTTCCACCCAGGTGGATAAGCACGGTGAGGACAACCCGACCGATGAGGACAACCCGAATCCGGTTGGTGAGCACAAGGACATCGATGACGAAGATCAGACTGTGACCTCTGAGGGTTCTGAGAAGACTCCGAAGGTTTCCACTAACGCTGACTTCGAGAAGGGCTCCCACGCAGTTGTTGCTGGTGCCAAGGTTGTGGACCAGGTTTCTTACGAGGGTCTGGTTCCGGGTAAGGAATACACCCTGAAGGCTGAGCTCATTAACAAGGAGGACGGCAAGTCTGTGCTGGGCAAGGGTGAAGCTACCTTCACTCCGGAGAAGTCCAACGGCATGGAGCCTGTCACCATCACCGTCAATGATGATGTGACCGAGCCGGTTGAGGCTGCGGTTGCCTTCGAGGAGCTCACCTCCACTGAGGTCAACGAGAAGGGTGAGGACACCCCGGATACCACTCCGGAGAATCCGAACCACATCGCTGAGCACAAGGACATCGATGACGAAGATCAGACTGTGACCTCTGAGGGTTCTGAGAAGACTCCGAAGGTTTCCACTAACGCTGACTTCGAGGGTGGCCTGCGTGAGGTTGTTGCTGGTGCCAAGGTTGTGGACCAGGTTTCTTACGAGGGTCTGGTTCCGGGTAAGGAATACATTCTGGATGCCCAGCTGATTTCCAAGGAGGACGGCAAGACCGTTCTTGGTGAGACTAAGGGTCACAAGTTCACCCCGGAGAGCGCTAATGGCACTGAGGCTGTCACCATCACCGTCAATGATGATGTGACCGAGCCGGTTGAGGCTGCGGTTGCCTTCGAGACGCTGACTTCCACCCAGGTGGATAAGCACGGTGAGGACAACCCGACCGATGAGGACAACCCGAATCCGGTTGGTGAGCACAAGGACATCGATGACGAAGATCAGACTGTGACCTCTGAGGGTTCTGAGAAGACTCCGAAGGTTTCCACTAACGCTGACTTCGAGGGTGGCCTGCGTGAGGTTGTTGCTGGTGCCAAGGTTGTGGACCAGGTTTCTTACGAGGGTCTGGTTCCGGGTAAGGAATACATTCTGGATGCCCAGCTGATTTCCAAGGAGGACGGCAAGACCGTTCTTGGTGAGACTAAGGGTCACAAGTTCACCCCGGAGAGCGCTAATGGCACTGAGGCTGTCACCATCACCGTCAATGATGATGTGACCGAGCCGGTTGAGGCTGCGGTTGCCTTCGAGACGCTGACTTCCACCCAGGTGGATAAGCACGGTGAGGACAACCCGACCGATGAGGACAACCCGAATCCGGTTGGTGAGCACAAGGACATCGATGACGAAGATCAGACTGTGACCTCTGAGGGTTCTGAGAAGACTCCGAAGGTTTCCACTAACGCTGACTTCGAGGGTGGCCTGCGTGAGGTTGTTGCTGGTGCCAAGGTTGTGGACCAGGTTTCTTACGAGGGTCTGGTTCCGGGTAAGGAATACATTCTGGATGCCCAGCTGATTTCCAAGGAGGACGGCAAGACCGTTCTTGGTGAGACTAAGGGTCACAAGTTCACCCCGGAGAGCGCTAATGGCACTGAGGCTGTCACCATCACCGTCAATGATGATGTGACCGAGCCGGTTGAGGCTGCGGTTGCCTTCGAGACGCTGACTTCCACCCAGGTGGATAAGCACGGTGAGGACAACCCGACCGATGAGGACAACCCGAATCCGGTTGGTGAGCACAAGGACATCGATGACGAAGATCAGACTGTGACCTCTGAGGGTTCTGAGAAGACTCCGAAGGTTTCCACTAACGCTGACTTCGAGAAGGGCTCCCACGCAGTTGTTGCTGGTGCCAAGGTTGTGGACCAGGTTTCTTACGAGGGTCTGGTTCCGGGTAAGGAATACATTCTGGATGCCCAGCTGATTTCCAAGGAGGACGGCAAGACCGTTCTTGGTGAGACTAAGGGTCACAAGTTCACCCCGGAGAGCGCTAATGGCACTGAGGCTGTCACCATCACCGTCAATGATGATGTGACCGAGCCGGTTGAGGCTGCGGTTGCCTTCGAGACGCTGACTTCCACCCAGGTGGATAAGCACGGTGAGGACAACCCGACCGATGAGGACAACCCGAATCCGGTTGGTGAGCACAAGGACATCGATGACGAAGATCAGACTGTGACCTCTGAGGGTTCTGAGAAGACTCCGAAGGTTTCCACTAACGCTGACTTCGAGGGTGGCCTGCGTGAGGTTGTTGCTGGTGCCAAGGTTGTGGACCAGGTTTCTTACGAGGGTCTGGTTCCGGGTAAGGAATACATTCTGGATGCCCAGCTGATTTCCAAGGAGGACGGCAAGACCGTTCTTGGTGAGACTAAGGGTCACAAGTTCACCCCGGAGAGCGCTAATGGCACTGAGGCTGTCACCATCACCGTCAATGATGATGTGACCGAGCCGGTTGAGGCTGCGGTTGCCTTCGAGACGCTGACTTCCACCCAGGTGGATAAGCACGGTGAGGACAACCCGACCGATGAGGACAACCCGAATCCGGTTGGTGAGCACAAGGACATCGATGACGAAGATCAGACTGTGACCTCTGAGGGTTCTGAGAAGACTCCGAAGGTTTCCACTAACGCTGACTTCGAGAAGGGCTCCCACGCAGTTGTTGCTGGTGCCAAGGTTGTGGACCAGGTTTCTTACGAGGGTCTGGTTCCGGGTAAGGAATACATTCTGGATGCCCAGCTGATTTCCAAGGAGGACGGCAAGACCGTTCTTGGTGAGACTAAGGGTCACAAGTTCACCCCGGAGAGCGCTAATGGCACTGAGGCTGTCACCATCACCGTCAATGATGATGTGACCGAGCCGGTTGAGGCTGCGGTTGCCTTCGAGACGCTGACTTCCACCCAGGTGGATAAGCACGGTGAGGACAACCCGACCGATGAGGACAACCCGAATCCGGTTGGTGAGCACAAGGACATCGATGACGAAGATCAGACTGTGACCTCTGAGGGTTCTGAGAAGACTCCGAAGGTTTCCACTAACGCTGACTTCGAGGGTGGCCTGCGTGAGGTTGTTGCTGGTGCCAAGGTTGTGGACCAGGTTTCTTACGAGGGTCTGGTTCCGGGTAAGGAATACATTCTGGATGCCCAGCTGATTTCCAAGGAGGACGGCAAGACCGTTCTTGGTGAGACTAAGGGTCACAAGTTCACCCCGGAGAGCGCTAATGGCACTGAGGCTGTCACCATCACCGTCAATGATGATGTGACCGAGCCGGTTGAGGCTGCGGTTGCCTTCGAGACGCTGACTTCCACCCAGGTGGATAAGCACGGTGAGGACAACCCGACCGATGAGGACAACCCGAATCCGGTTGGTGAGCACAAGGACATCGATGACGAAGATCAGACTGTGACCTCTGAGGGTTCTGAGAAGACTCCGAAGGTTTCCACTAACGCTGACTTCGAGGGTGGCCTGCGTGAGGTTGTTGCTGGTGCCAAGGTTGTGGACCAGGTTTCTTACGAGGGTCTGGTTCCGGGTAAGGAATACATTCTGGATGCCCAGCTGATTTCCAAGGAGGACGGCAAGACCGTTCTTGGTGAGACTAAGGGTCACAAGTTCACCCCGGAGAGCGCTAATGGCACTGAGGCTGTCACCATCACCGTCAATGATGATGTGACCGAGCCGGTTGAGGCTGCGGTTGCCTTCGAGACGCTGACTTCCACCCAGGTGGATAAGCACGGTGAGGACAACCCGACCGATGAGGACAACCCGAATCCGGTTGGTGAGCACAAGGACATCGATGACGAAGATCAGACTGTGACCTCTGAGGGTTCTGAGAAGACTCCGAAGGTTTCCACTAACGCTGACTTCGAGAAGGGCTCCCACGCAGTTGTTGCTGGTGCCAAGGTTGTGGACCAGGTTTCTTACGAGGGTCTGGTTCCGGGTAAGGAATACACCCTGAAGGCTGAGCTCATTAACAAGGAGGACGGCAAGTCTGTGCTGGGCAAGGGTGAAGCTACCTTCACTCCGGAGAAGTCCAACGGCATGGAGCCTGTCACCATCACCGTCAATGATGATGTGACCGAGCCGGTTGAGGCTGCGGTTGCCTTCGAGGAGCTCACCTCCACTGAGGTCAACGAGAAGGGTGAGGACACCCCGGATACCACTCCGGAGAATCCGAACCACATCGCTGAGCACAAGGACATCAACGATGAGGACCAGACCGTAACCTCCCACGAGGTTGAGGGTCAGGAGCCGGGCGACGGCGAATCCTCCCACGGTTCCTCCAAGGACAATAAGTGGTGGCTCATCCTGATTCCGGGCATCGGCTTGGGCAAGATCATCAAGGATCACTTCGACCACAAGGATCATGGCAACCACAACGGTGGCCACGGTGACAACACCGGTAACCACGATGGTGGCAATGGTCACGAGGTCCAGGGTCAGGATGCTCCTAAGGGCGGCAACTCTGACAATGGACACGGCCGTGGCGTCGAGGTCCAGGGTCAGGAACCTGAAGAGACTGGCAACGCACTGCCATCCAACGCCGACCGCGTTGAGATTAAGTCCGTTCCGTCCGGCGCAACCGAGCTTGAGCCGGGTATGCAGGATTACATCAAGTAGTCCATAAGCATCGGTGAGGTGGCCCGCGGGTCGCCCCACTGGGGTTGAGACTTAAACACCAAAAATCCCCTCCAGGGTGTGACTGCACACGCTGGAGGGGATTTGCATATAACCTGCACAAGGTAGACAAATCGAGGAAGTAGAGGAAGCTAGCTATGGGAAAGCACGCGCAACCACAGCAGCCGGAAGACAATGGAATGTCGCAGCATCCGGCGAGTAGGGAAGAAGGGGGCGTCGGCAAGCAGGGCATGGGCCGTGGCAAGCTGATCGCTATTATCGCGGCCATGGTTGTGGTGGCATTGGTCTTGTTGCAGGTAGTGCTGTACCTGGCGCGCGATGATGAGGATGAGGCTGGTTCGGCGCCGGAGACGGTAGCCAGCGAGAGCGCCTCGGAGGAATCCGGGCCGAAGTCCGATGCCTTCGTGGATGATTCGGGCCAGCAGGAGCACGAGTATGAGGCCGCGCCTGGTGAGTTCAAGGGCTTTGAGGGCATGTCCGTGGGTATCGATGGCGAATATGCGGCCGTAGACCCCGTACAGGTCACGGACCAGGGCGTGCTGCTTCCGCCACACGACGTCACCCGCGTGGGCTGGTACTCCGCCTCCGCTGTGCCGGGTGAGCCGGGCAATGTGGGCTCGAGTGTGATTACCGGCCACATTAACTACCAGGGCCAGGGAACCGGTTATGCGGAGAAGTTCACCAAGCTGAAGAAGGGCCAGGAATTTACCGTGGTCATCGACGGCCAGGAGCGCACCTTCCGCGTAACTGAGGCGCCGTACCGCCTGCCTAAGGGCTCCGGATTCCCGGATGTGGTTAACGATAAGGAAGGCGAGAACCGCCTGGTTCTCATTACCTGCGGCGGCCAGTTTGTTGGCGGCGCGCTGGGCTATGAGGACAACATCATTACCGTGGCGGAGCCAGTAGGCGAGCCAGAGCAGCCCGCCGAGCAGCCGGCAGGGGAGGCACCGGCTGAGGCACCTGCAGCCTAGGCTGAAACTCCTACGGCGCCCTGTGGAATTGCCCACAGGGCGCCTTCGCCTATCCGGCTCACCTGGCATGTAGGTGGTGGGGTTGGGGCCTAAATATGAAATAATTTGAGGCAGTAAACGCCGCTGCCTGCGGCTTAGAAGGAGCATTTTCATGGATAATCCAGGCGAGATCGCCGGTCATATTGGCACGCCGCTGACCAGCAATGCCACCAAGGTATTGCTGCTGGGCTCGGGCGAGCTGGGCAAGCAGCTGGCCATGTCCTTCCAAAACCTGGGCTTGGAGGTCCACGCGGTGGACTCGTATGCGGGCGCGCCGGCGCACCAGGTGGCGCAGTATAGCTACGTCGCCGATATCAAGGACACCGGGCGCATCCTGCAGCTGGCCCAAGAGATTCAGCCGCATTTTGTGGTTCCGGAGGTAGAAACCGTTGCGGTAGAAGCGCTGGAGGAGATGGAGGCGCATAGCGACGCCATCGTGGTCCCCTCCGCCCGCGCCTGCGCCATGACGCAGGACCGCCAGTGCGTGCGCGAGGTGGCGGAGAATATTGGGCTGCCGGTTTCCGCGTATCGCTTTGCTAGCTCCGTGGAGGAGCTGGAAGAAGCGGTGGGGGAGCTGGGCTTTCCGTGCATTATTAAGCCGGATGTGTCCACCTCCGGCAAGGGCCACATGATTGCTCGCGACGAGGAGGATGTGCGCACCGCGTGGGAGACCGTGCGGCGCGTGTCCTCGGATTCGCAGCGCGTGGTGGCCGAGCGCTTCGTGGACTTTGACCTCGAGGTCACCCTCCTGGCCATCCGTTCCATCGATCCGGCCACGGGCAAGTTGGCTACGTGGTTTAGCGAGCCCATCGGTCACCGCCATGAGCGCGGAGACCTCGTGGAGGAGTGGCAGCCCACCGGCATGAGCGAGATCGCGCTGGAAAACGCACGCTCGGTGGCCGCGCGCATCTCCAATGAGTTGGGCGGGCGCGGCGTGTACTGCGTGGAGCTCTTTGTTGCCGGCGATGACGTGTACTTTTCCTCCGTGTCCCCGCGGCCCTCGGATACGGCGATGCTGACCTGCTATACCCAGCGTTTTTCCGCCTTTGACCTGCATGCGCGCGCGATTTTGGGCTACCCCATCGACGCCACCTTGGTCACCCCTGGCGCCAGCGTGGTCATCCACGCGGACGAGGAGCTGAATGAGGTTGCCTATACCGGCGTCGCTGCGGCCCTCAGCTATGCCGAGACCGATGTAAAACTCTTTGGCAAGCCCAATGCCTACAAGGGCCGCCGCATGGGCTTGGTCTCTTCTACTGCAGAAAATGTGGAAGAAGCACGCGATCGGGCGGCGCTTGCAGCGCATAAGATCGAGGTGACCTCCACGCCGGGCCTTTTGGCCCAGGGCGGTGCGCGCGGCATCGAGCCAGAGGCCGAGAATGTCCCCGATATCGAGGTCGTGGAGTACGAGGGCGGCGTGGAGCTCGACCCAAAGCTCGCCTCCGGTGTGGACGACGCCGACTAAGAAGTGGGGCGCAGCATCGGCTGGTGGGGGACTCCCTCGTCGTCGAAAAGCTCGCCTACCGGAGTAAATCCAAAGCCGGCGTAGTAGTCCACGAGGCCGGCCTGCGCTTCCAGGTAGAGCGGCTGGCCTGGGTGCATGCGCTCGCCTAGGTCGACGGCGGCCTGGAAGAGTTCGCGGCCGAGGCCCGTGCCGCGCGCGGCGGGCGCGAGCGCGAAGCGGCCGATTTGGGCGCCGGTGGCGTCGGCAAGCGCGGCGTCAGTGGGCGCGGCCGGAAAGACGCGGGCCGTGCCAAGCAGGTCGTGGGAATCCGCATCCCAGGCCAGCAGGTGCACGGTCTGGGGATCGGCGTCGGTGGCGTCAATCTCGGCGTACGGGCTGCGCTGCTCGTGCACAAAGACATCCACCCGCAGCTTGTAGAGCTGGTGGACGTCCAAGGCCGCCAGTTGGCCCAAGGGCGCGGCAGAAATGAAATGCGGCATGGGCTAGGCCTGTGGACCGGCGTGCTTGACCATTTCGTCCCACTCGACGATCTTGATGCGCTCGCGGCCGTGCGGTTCACCGGCGGCGCGTTCGGCGGCATCCAGGCGGTGCCAGCCTTCCCAGGTGGTCACGGCGATATCGCGGGAGGCCAAGAAGCCTAGGATGTCCTGCGGATCGCGCTTGGTGGCAGGCTCCAAGTCGCCTGCCTTGTAATCGGCGATGAGCATGGTGGTGGTGTCCTTGGCATCGGACTTGGTATTGCCAATCAGGCCCACTGGGCCGCGCTTAATCCAGCCGGTGGTGTAGAGGCCAGGCAGCTTTTCGCCGTCGACATTGGCCAGCACATGGCCGCCGTCGTTTGGCATGGTGGCCTTGGTCTCGTCGAAAGGCACGCCGTCGACGGACTGCGGGTGGTAGCCTACCGCGCGGTAGACGGCCTGGACCGGCCACTCGGTGTACTTGCCGGTACCGGTGACAGTGCCATCGCCGTTGAGCTCGGTGCGCTCGGTCTTAATCGCGGTGACGTGTCCATCCTCACCTAGTACCTCTACCGGGGACTCGAAGAAGTGGATATAAAGCTTGTGCGGGGCATCGCCCGGCTCGCGCATGGCGTAGGACTCCAGGGTCTGGCACACCAGGTCGGTGGACTTGGCGGCGCGGCGGGCCTCCACAGATGCCTCGTCATACTCGATGTCCTCAGGGTTGACGATGACCTCGATGGTCGGGGACTCGTCCAGCTCCTTGAGCTCCTTTGGTGTGTACTTAGCCTGTGCCGGGCCGCGACGGCCGAAGACGTGGACCTCCTTGGCGCGGTTTTTCTTCAGTGCTGCGTAGACGTTATCCGGGATCTCAGTAACCAGCAGCTCATCTGCGGTCTTGGCCAAGATGCGGGAGACGTCGAGGGAGACATTGCCCACGCCGACGACGGCAACGGATTCTGCCGAGAGATCCCAATCGCGCTCGAAGTTGGGGTTGCCATCATAAAAGCCCACAAACTCGCCTGCGCCATGGTTGCCCTTAAGATCCTCGCCTGGGATGCCCATGCGCTTATCGGCGGTAGCACCGGTGGCGAAGATGATGGCGTCATAATACTCGCGCATCTCCTCGACGGTGATGTCCTTGCCCACCTCGATATTGCCTAGGAAGCGGATATCTTCCTTTTCCATAACGTTGTGCAGGGACTGCACAATGCCCTTAATGCGCGGGTGATCCGGTGCCACGCCGTAGCGGATCAATCCGAACGGCGTCGGCATCTTTTCAAAAAGATCGATCTGCACATCGAGGTCGGATTTCACTAGAAGATCAGAGGCGTAGATGCCGGCCGGGCCGGAGCCGACCACGGCGACGCGCACAGGGGTAGTCATGTGTTGCAGGTGTCCTTTCTTTCGTTTTGCTGCATATTCTACGCGGTCACTATGCGATAAAAACCACAGCATTACTAACCCCAGTCTAGGGAGGTCACGATAGGGCATAGGAGGGGGTAAATCGCGTACAGTGGAATAGTCACCGCGTGTTAATAACTGTGACGTATGACATGAAGTTATGACGCGCGTTAATTGTGTTCAAGTGACCGTGAATGAAAGGTAATTTGCATGTCTGCATCCCATTCCGCAGTTATTAGCGCTATTGGCCGGGGCTTCGATGGCCTCGACGTGCCGGCCCTGGCACAAGAACTGGGCGCGGAATTCATCCGCCTCGAAGACTTCGATGCTACCGTCAGCGCCGTCCTGGCTAACGCGCCTGCCGCCGAGAATATCGTGGCGCAGGGTACCGGCGATATCGCCTTCGATGCCGAGGTAGCCGCCGCCCTTGGTCTGCCGCTAGCCATCATTTCCGGCGCCCCGCAGCGCACCGGCGAGCTTGCGCAACACAATGCGGAATCCTTGGGTGCCACCGTCGCTGGCATCTTCACTGACTTGGAAGCGGTTCCGGGCGCCCTTGCCTCGCTTGGCGACGTCTCCCCGGTCATGTCCGCAGACCTCTTCCAGAAGCAGCTTATTGACCAGGCCCGCGCCGCCGGTTCGCACATCGTTCTGCCAGAGGGCGACGATGACCGCATCCTCGAGGCCGCACACGTGGTGCTGCGCGATAAGGTTGCCAAGCTGACCATCCTGGGCAACGAGGCCGATATCAAGGCCCGCGCCGCAGAGCTCAAGCTCGACCTATCTGGCGCCGATATCATCAATCACCTCGAGTCCCCACTGGCAGAGGAATTCGCCGCTGACTTTGCTGAGCTGCGCAAGAAGAAGGGCGTTACCCTCGAGCAGGCTCGCGAGACGATGCAGGACATCTCCTACTTCGCCACCATGATGGTGCACAAGGGCTTAGCCGATGGCATGGTCTCCGGCGCTGCTCACACCACCGCGCACACCATTAAGCCTTCCTTCCAGATCATCAAGACCAAGCCGAATGCCTCTGTGGTCTCTTCCATCTTCCTGATGGTGATGCGCGGCCGCCTGTGGGCCTTCGGTGACTGCGCCGTCAACCCGAACCCCACCGCCGAGCAGCTGGGCGAGATTGCTATCGTCTCCGCACAGACCGCCTCCCAGTTCGGCATCGATCCGCGCGTGGCCATGCTGTCCTACTCCTCCGGCACCTCCGGCTCCGGTCCGGACGTCGATCGTGCGGTGGCCGCCGTCGAAGCAGCCAAGAAGCTGGATTCCTCCGTCAAGGTGGATGGCCCGCTGCAGTTCGACGCCGCCTGCGACCCAGGAGTTGCGGCTAAGAAGATGCCGAATTCTGAGGTTGCCGGTCAGGCAAATGTTTTCGTCTTCCCGGATCTTGAGGCCGGCAATATTGGCTACAAGACCGCACAGCGCACCGGCGGTGCGCTCGCTGTAGGCCCCATCCTGCAGGGCCTGAACAAGCCGGTTAATGACTTGTCGCGTGGTGCGACCGTTCCGGACATCATCAACACCGTTGCAATCACCGCTATTCAGGCTGGAGAAAAATAAATGTCATACGTTCTGGTCCTTAACTCAGGTTCTTCCTCCGTTAAATTCCAGCTGGTCGATCCAGAGTCCAGCGCCACGGATACCCCGCTGGTCTCTGGTCTGGTCGAGCAGGTTGGCGAGCCCCTCGGCGCCGTCACCGTCAAGACCGGTGGTGAGAAGTACAAGGAAGAGCTGGAAATCCCTACTCACTCCTTCGGTCTCGAGCGCGCTTTTGCCATCATGAGCGAGCACAACGTTGGCCCGACCGACGTGGATGTTATCGCCGTTGGTCACCGTGTTGTTCACGGCGGCCGCCTCTTCTCCGAGCCACAGCTCATCGTGGACCAGATTGAGTCCATGATCGAAGACCTCATCCCGCTGGCTCCGCTGCACAACCCGGCCAACCTGGACGGCATCCGCGTGGCCCGTAAGATGCTGCCGGATATTCCGCACGTTGCCGTCTTCGATACCGCCTTCTTCAATACCCTGCCGCCGGCTGCCGCACTCTACGCCATCAATAATGAGGTGGCCTCCAAATACGATATCCGCCGCTACGGCTTCCACGGCACCTCCCATGAGTTCGTCTCCCAGCAGGTGCCAGGTCTCTTGGGCCGCGACCCGATGCACACCCACCAGATCACTCTTCACCTGGGCAACGGTGCTTCTGCAGCGGCTATCCGCAACGGCCGCGCTATCGATACCTCGATGGGCCTTACCCCGTTGGCAGGCCTGGCTATGGGTACTCGTTCCGGTGACATTGATCCGGGTATCATTTTCCACCTCGTCCGCGAGGCGGGCATGAGTGTGGACGAGATTGACACCTTGCTCAATAAGCAATCCGGTGTCAAGGGCATCGCCGGCGTCAATGACTTCCGTACGCTGCGCGAGCGCATTGATAACGAGGACCAGGATGCCTGGCTGGCCTATAATATTTACATCCACCAGCTACGCCGCTTCATCGGTTCTTATATGATTTCCCTCGGCCGCGTTGATGCCATCACCTTCACCGCCGGCGTAGGTGAAAACGATACCGAGGTCCGCCAGGATTCCCTCTACAACCTGGATATGTACGGCATTGACTTTGATAAGGAACGAAACTTGGTGCGTTCCGATGAGCCGCGCATGATTTCTACCGATGACTCCCCAGTCAAGGTATTTGTTGTCCCGACCAATGAGGAGCTGGCTATCGCTCAGAAGTCCGCCGAAATCGCTGCTATGGCGCGTGAGGCTGGCCTCTACAAGTAGAGAATCTCGCGTCCAGCTAGAAGCTGGAATGTGAACGAGAGGCGTGCGATCCACAAGTGACCGCACGCCTCGTTTTGATCTCTGTACCTATTACAGCAAGCGTTTCGGTTATTGCGTTTATTCTGTAGGGTGAGGGTATGAAGGATTTGCAAAATGACGAGTCAACTCGGGATATCAGCCGAGCAGAAGAGGCCTTATTAAGGCTCAATTCTGTGTTGGAGGTAGAAGATTCACCGGCACCAGTGGATATATTTGTGCAAGGAACCGAGCAAATAGTCCCAATTCCACGAGAGATCGCCGAAACCCTACAGAAAGTTCTCGCCATCGAGGTGGCAGGGAAATCAGTCCGCGTGGTGGCCGAGGAATCCGAATTCACTACGCAACAGGCAGCAGACTATCTCAATGTTTCGCGGCCACACGTTGTAAAGCTCATTGATGAAGGGAGCCTTCCCGGCTACAAAGTTGGTTCTCATCGTCGCGTGAGGCTTGCGGATCTGCAGAATTACAAGAATGAAAGAGACACCAGTCAGCGCCGTGCCGTAGCTGAACTGACAGCCTTATCGGAGGACCTGGAGCTTTATTAGTTGGGGTGGTTGACGGTAGTTTATGACCCCAATGTGCTCTACCCGAGCATGCTCCGTGATGTCCTGATAAGGGTGGCTGGTAGCGGTGTATTCCGTGCCCGATGGACGGAGAGAATCCTAGATGAAGTCTTCTTTAACTTGCAGCGCAATCGCCCCGATTTAAACCCTAAAAATTTATGCCGGGCCCGTAGATTGATGTGTTTAGCGGTCGAGGACTGTCTTGTGACTGAATACGAGGAATTAATCGATGACCTATGGTTACCAGATCCGAACGACAGGCATGTCCTAGCGGCAGCAATTAGTTGTGGTGCTCAAAGTATCATTACTGAAAATATAAAAGGCTTTCCTTGTTCCATCCTTGATGGTTTTGGCATCAGGCGGCAGAGTGCCGATGAGTTTTTGTGCGAGCTAATCGCTTCCTCGCCCGCGATTGTGCAGCAATCGATTGAGGACGCGGCTGCCGCTTTTCAAAAGCCGCCGCGAAGTGTGGACGAGGTCCTACAGGCATTGTCGTTATCGGGAACGCCGGAGGCAGTCAAAATGCTTCGTTCTTAAATTTTCAAAAGTGTCGTCTGATTCCTACAGTGCAGGATGGCTTAGAGGATTGCCGCTTGTGGGGGCTGTACGTGCCTGAGTAGCGATTAGAAGGTAGTGACGGGCCGGACCTGGTTGGCAAGGTCCACGAGGGCGTAGCGGTGGCGGCTAAATGGTGCCTGGCGGGCGAGGGCACGGAGGGTCTCGGACAGGCCGGTACGCAGGCCGCGCTGGGTGAAGGCGTACTCGAAGAGATCGTTGGGGGAGGCGGCGCGGGAAAGATCCGCGTTGCGCAGGAAGTTCAGGCCAGCGGAAATGACGGCGATCTTGATCTGCAGGAAGCGCGGCTCGTTGGTGGGGACCTCTTCGAGGCGGCGGGCAGCGCGGCGAATGCGGGATTCGGAAAGGTCGTGGACGATGAGCTGGAGGATCGTTGTCAAGCGGGCCATGCGGTAGTGGCGTGAGGCATTGGGAACTTTGTCTAGGACTACGACAGCCACCTCCACCTGGCCTTCGGCGCGCAGCTGGCGGGCGAGGCCAAAAGAGGAGGAGACGGTGGTGGGGTTGGTAGACCACACGATTCCGTAGAGGCGCATGGAGTTAAAACGCAGTGCGGCCGGGTCCTCCGTGATGTGGTTCCAAATTTCGGGTTGACCCTCAAAAGCGGAGTTGGGGAGATCTGCCAGGGTGGAGTGCATATTGGAGCAGGCGCGGGCCACGGTGGGGTCAATGAGAGAAGTATCGATGTAATCGAGCTGCTGCAGAATGAGCTCGTTGATGGCGGCGATGGCAAGCTTGGGGGCCGCCTCGCCCGGTAGGAGGTCGAGGACGGTAGAGAAGTATTTTTGCGCGTCGCGGTAGTCATCGTGAAGCAACTCAGTAATGCCGGCGTACCACTGGAAACGCCAATCTTGGCCAAGGCGGTCTTCGATGGAGCTTAGCCACTGGCGGGCCTGGCCGGTATAGCCCAGGTCAATCATGGAGCGGACCACGCCCAGCGGGATTTCGGCGGAGTGCTCGTACTCGGGCGTCTGCATGGCCTGGCGGAGGGTCTCCAGGGCTTCCTGCGGCTCCGCATAGGATGCACCCTGGAGGAGGCCGGCGCCCACATCGTCGCGGTCCAGCAGCGGGGTGGGCAGCGCGGAGACCACCTCGGGGGCGGTGATTTGGACGGTGCGATCGATGCCGTCGATAAGCTGGTCGGTGCGAAAGACTAGGTGTTTGGTGCCAAAGGTGGTACGTTGCGGCGAAAAGAGCGAGTGCTGGGAAGGGTATTGGAGGCCGTCGCGGATGGCAATGACCTCGCGTAAAACCCCGTAGAGCTGGGTGCGCAGCTCTTTGATGGAGGTAAAGCGGCGCTTTGGGTCCGGGTCGGTGGCGCGCTGTAGCAGGCGGTACAGGGAGAGGAAACGGCGCAGCTCTGGCTCCTCGGTGGGGGTAGGGATGCCGGGCTGATAGACGCCGTCCTCAGTAGGCAGCTTGAGGCAGAGCGCGGCCAGGGTGCGGCCGATGGTGTAAATATCGCTGGCGATGGAGGGCCCTTCGGTGGCTACCTCTGGGGCCTGGTAACCCTTGGTGCCGTAAATATAGCCAAAGGCGCCGATTCCGGAAACCGCTCCCAAATCAATGAGCTTGACCTGGTCCTCGGTGACGATGATGTTATCGGGCTTAAGGTCGTTGTAGACCACCCCGCGCGAATGCAGGTATTCCAGCGCAGGCAGGATTTCCAGGATATAGGCGATGGCGATATCAACAGGCAGGAGTTTATCGGGTTGCTTTTTGCGCCTGCTTCTTAGCGACGGCCCGCCGACGTACTCCATGACAATAAAACCACCGGGCACTCGCTCGTCATCGATGAAGTTGAAAATCTTGACGATACCGGGGTGGGTAATATCCGCGAGGAACTCGCGTTCGGCCACCGCAGCGGCCGTTTCATCGGCCGATTTTTGGGCCTGCATACCTTTGAGAACCACCACTCTTCCGGAGACAAAGTGGTCATTGGCCAGGTAAATCCAGCCCATGCCGCCGTGGGCGATAACACCCAAGATTTCGTACTGGCCGGCTACCACGTCACCGGGCTGCAGCTGCGGCGGCGGGATCTTTTTGCCGGCAGTTTTCTCGGCCGGATCGATCAGGGCATCGGTGGGTTCGGACGGGGTGATAAAGGGCAGGCGCACCATGCCATCGGCCACGCGGCGCTCGGTGCGGTGGGTGCCGCGGCGTTCGCGGAAGGTATCGAGTGCGCGGCGCCGCGAGCGCTGTGAGGAGTCCTCTTGGGACTTCTGCGCCCGTTGTTGTTCGCGCCGGGCGCGGATATTGTCTAGGTCCGCCAGCAAGCTGGAGATATGGTCTGGGTCGATGGAACCGTCGCCATCTTCATCCTCGTCCGCGAACGGATCGAAAGCCACAGCAGCGGTGCCGGTTTCCTCTCCGAACTCCTCGTCCGCGAAGGGGTCAAAGGCCACGGCCGCGGTTCCTTCTTCGTCCTCGTCCCCAAACGGGTCGAAGGGAACGGCGGCGGTGGCCGGGCCGTCGTCCGAGGGGGCATCGCCAAGCGCATCAGGCTCTTGCGCGGAGTTGGCCGCATTGGTGGGCTGGCGGAAGTCGCGTTGGGTATCGAGGTTTTCAGGCTCGATGTACTCGAGCTCGTCATCGCTGAAGTTCGGGTTATGGCTCATGACTTAGCGTCCTCCTCGATGTACTTGCCGGCCGGCAGTGTGGGCTCTTCCAGGTAGGTGCCCAGCCACTCATTAAAGATTTTGGACCACGTGCCATCGCGGCGAATGCGCTCTAGCGTGGAATTGACTTGGCGCAGCAGCGGGCGGGTGTTGTGCTGCTTGCTGGGGCGGCGCACGGCCACACCGTAATTTTCGGTCTCCAGGGGCTCGCCCACGATCGAGGTATAAGAGTCTTGAGCGGCCATGCCGGAAAGCAGGGCATCATCGACGACGATGCCATCTGCCTGGTTAAGCTGCAGCGCCATGAGACAGTCTCCCCAGGAACGGGTAACCAAGATATCGGCCTTGGGGGCGTGGGCGCGTATGGTCTCCAGCGCGGTGGAACCCCCAACACCGCAAAGGGTTTTTCCGGCGGTATCTTCGATTGATTTCATCCCAGAGCTAGTCAGCACCAACATGCGGGTTTCGGTGCTCATATAGGGGATAGAAAAGGCAACCTCGCGCTCGCGCTCTGGGCTAATGGTCATGGTGCGCACAATCATGTCCACTGTGCCGGCATTGAGGGCATCGACGCGTTCGGAAGATTCCACGAAGCGGAAATCCACCTTATTCGGATCACCGAAAATATCGCGGGCGATTTCGCGGGCTATGTCCACCTCAAAGCCGCGCACATCTCCGGTGGCGGCATCGCGGTAGCTCATCAGGTTATTGGAGCGGTCCACGCCCACGATGAGGCGGCCACGCTTCACGATGTCTGGTACCCGGTCCTTCGCCTTCTTATCGTCCGGCCGGTAGCTTCCCTTGAGCTCTTCATCCTTAGCGCGATGTGGGGAAGTAGAGCCGGCCTTCTCAATTTTTGATCCCTCCGGTAGCGGTGGGCCCGGCCGTGAATCCAGCGCGTGCTTAGCTGGCGCTTCCAGCGGCGGGGTAGAGCGGACGTCGCAAGCGGCAAGCGGCAGCGCGAGGCTCAGGCAGGCGAGCGCAGCTAGGGTGGCGTGTGGGCGGCGCATTAGAGGTACTCCTGCAATCGGGGGCGGATACCAAGCCACACCGCGATAATGGCGCACAGGGTCAGCAGGAAGACGGCCGAAGATACTGCAGTCATGGCGGTAAGGCCGCGCTCCAGGTAGCTGCGCATGGCGATGCGAGCCTGGCCGATAAGCTCGGAGAGCTCCCCGTCAAGCTCGTCGAAGGAGCGCGCCGCGGTCATCTCGCCATCTTTGGGTTCAGTGGCTGTTGCTTGATAGATGGCCTCGTCATAGTCGCCGTCCTCCAGCGCACCAATGAGTTTTTCGTGGGTGCCACGCCACTGCTCGGCGGCGGCACGTGCGCTGTGGATGAGCTCTGGGTCGGTGACTTCTACGTCCTCATCGTTGAGGGCCTTTTCATAATCCTCCAGGGCTGTTTCGATGGAGCCAATCGAACTGGAAAAGCGCACCATTGTATCCTCCTTGGAAGAACGCAACACCAGCGCCAGGGTCTCAGAGGTGCGCGCCTGTTGCGCCTCAATCCGCGAAGCCGTCAGCGAATCCCACGGGCGCGAGGCCGTCTCAAAACCTTGGTGGCCGGTGGACCAGGTGGCGAGGTTAGACAGGGCTACCCACGAAATGGCCAGGAACAACAGCACGCTGGCAGTTAAAAAGCCGCGATTAAAACGCCGGCGAGTCTGGCGCCAGAGCCACCATTGGGCCATGGCGAGGAAGAAGAGCGCGGCCAGCAGGCCGGATAGCGGCACCCACTGTGGGGAGGTGAGCTTTTGCTGCTGCTGATTGACCTTCGCGGTGGTCAGCTGGAAAAGCTCGGAGGCGGCCGGCAGGATATGCTCGCGCATCAGCGCAGAGGCATTGGACATATAGGAGTTAGCCACCGCATTGCCCGCCCGGTGATTGGAGCGGGCCTTTTCCACCATCGCGGTGTAGACGGGAAGCTCGCGCTGGATATAGGTCACCAGCTCGCGCACTCGGCCATCATCTTGCGTGGTGCCTAGTACGGATTCGGTGGCCGCGATGGAGGCGGCATCGATGGCCTCACTATAGCGATTGTGGTTTTGCTCCGATTCCACGCCAGCCTGCACGAAGCCGGTGGTGGCCACGGTATCGGCCACCGAGAGCGAACTATAAAGGTGGTGCGCCGCATTGGACATAGGCTCGGTGGTGCTGAGCAGCTCATCCAGGTCAGAGTGGCGAGCAGCGGATGACTGGGACATCGATAAGCCAGCGGCGCCCAGGGCCACGGTGAGAATAAGGGTGACGGTAAAAAGCTTGCCTGGGGTAGTGGAGGCAAAGTAGTAGAAACGGCGCAATAGGCGCGCCGGGCCCGCGAACCATTCCATTGCGCGGCGGCTGAGCCCGCTGAAGGCCGGGCCGGTGGGTGCGGTGACCTCATCGAGCCAGTGATCGCTCGGGTGAGCGTGCTCGTCTTGCACGCCTTCTGCCCGGACTGCCTGCTCGGTCATTCACTCAGAATAGCGTCCGCAGTGTGCTGGGCGCCACCATGTACCCGCGTGTGTGGCTAGGATAGGCAACATGCATAACCCTCACAGTGGAGACGGCTGGGCGGCAGGTCCCGGCGGCATTCGCGTCTGGGGAAAATTTGGTGCCGCCGGCCTCTTCCTTGTAGCCGGGGGCAAGGTGCTCCTCCAGCACCGCGCCGCATGGACTAATCACGGCGATACCTGGGGAATCCCCGGTGGGGCGCGCGATTTTACGGAGACGCCCACGCAGGCCGCATTGCGCGAGACCCACGAAGAGTGCGCCATTGCACCCCAAGATGTGGAGGTGCTCGATGCGCGGGTAACGGCCGGGCCCTATCCGGCGGCGGGGGATCTGCCGGGGGAGTGGACCTATACCACCGTTTTGGCCCGCACGCGTACGGGGGGTCCGCTGCCTACCACGGCTAATGAAGAATCCTATGAGCTGCGCTGGGTGCCTTTCGATGAGGTGGAAAGCCTTCCTCTGTTGGCCGCTTTCCGGCGTGCTTTCCCGGCCTTGCGCGAGCGCGTGGAGGTATTGAACAGGTAAAGTTGCCGAATTTATGGCACGCTAGTGCCATGATCGAAGTAGAAGGACTGACTAAACAATATAAGTCTGTCCGCGCCGTTGATGATCTCACCTTTCAGGTAAAGCCCGGCATGGTTACCGGGTTCCTGGGGCCCAATGGCGCGGGCAAATCCACCACCATGCGCATGATCCTAGGGTTGGATGCTCCTACGGCCGGTAGGGCGCGCATCAACGGTAAGCACTACCACGAGTTGAAGGATCCCTTGCGCGAGGTCGGCGCTTTGCTCGATGCCAAATCGGTCCACCGCAACCGCAGTGCCGCCAACCACCTGAAATGGATTGCGCAGTCCAACGGCATTTCTACTTCTCGCGTCGATGAAGTCTTGGGGCTAGTGGGGCTTTCCGACGTCGCCGGTAAAAAGGTCGGCGGCTTCTCCCTCGGCATGGGCCAGCGCCTAGGCCTCGCCGGCGCGCTGCTCGGTGACCCGGGCATCCTCATCTTGGATGAGCCGGTTAATGGTCTCGACCCTGAGGGCATCCGCTGGGTGCGCCAGCTCGTGCGCGCCCTAGCCGAAGAAGGCCGTACTATCCTGATTTCTTCCCACCTGCTTTCGGAGATGTCCCAGACCGCCGACCACCTCGTGGTTATTGGCAAGGGCCGCCTGGTAGCTGACCAGCCCACCTATGAATTTGTGAAAGACCATTCGCAGTCCTCCGTGTTGGTGCGCTCCGACCACCTAGATGCCTTCGGTTCCGCGCTGCGCGCCGAAGGTATCTTCTTTACCGAGTCCACCGACGAAGAGGGCCGCCCCCGCTTGGAGGTTGCCAACCAGACCACCGATTTCTTGGGACAGCTGGCCTATTCTACCGGTGTGCCGCTCAATGAGCTAAGCCTCAAGCGCGCCTCCTTGGAGGACGCCTTCATGGAACTTACTGGTGACTCCGTGCAGTACCACGGTTCTACCGGCGCTCAAACCACCGGAACAGCAACTCCGCTCGCTCGACCCACCCAGCAGGAGGTTTAATTCGCCATGCTGAATACCTTGAAGTCCGAATGGACCAAGCTGCACACCACCCGCTCCTTCTGGTGGACCACCTTCATCTTCCTCTTTTTTGCCTGGGGCTGGGCCATCCTCAATGCCCGCCTGACGCAACCGGCCGAAACCCCTGAGGATGCGGCAATGGGTATGGGTGTTATCACCCCGGATGGCGCGGTGTCTTTTCTTTTGGCCCTCGGCCTGCCCGTGCTCATGATCCAAGCCATCATGATCGTGACCACCGAGTACCGTTTTGGTACGCAGACCATCACTTTCATGGCCACACCGCGCCGCTGGTCGGTGGCCTTGGTCAAGCTGCTCATGTACGCGGTAATCGCGGCCGCGCTCAGCTTTATCGCTGTGGCCGGCGCCTATCTACTCACCGAGCTTTTTGCTCACGATGAGGTTGCCGCGCAATTCCAACCTTGGGACGATGAGATGGGCCAGAAGCAGCTGTGGAAGTACCCGCTAGCTTCCGCGCTGCTCGTCCTTTTTTCCCAAGGAATTGGTTTGCTCTTGCGCTCGACGGCTGGTTCAGTGGCTATTGGCCTCATCCTCTTCCTCGGCGTAGATAATCTTGTCGCCAGCATCCCCAAGGTTGGTAGCAAGCTGGTTAACTTCATGCCGTTCAAGTCTTTCCAGTCTTGGCTTTGGGAGATAGATCCAGTAGATGCTCCGTGGAAGGAATCCTGGGGCTTCGGGCTGGTGTTTCTCGCCTGGGCTCTCCTTTTGTGGGTCCTGGGAGTCATCGTCCTGCAAAAACGCGACGCCTAAACACCCACCCATATAACGCTTCACCGCCCCGGTCGGCAATTCATTCGCTGCCCGCTGGGGCGGTTTCTTGTTGCCAGACTGTCTTCGCTGCAGTCGTGATGGTTCGTGTCCGCTCTACTGCAGCGCGGAGGTAAGGCGCATGACATTATCCACGTAGCGGCGGATGAAGCCACGCTCATTCCACTCCTCAAGGGTCAGCTCATGGCATACGGCCCGGTAGTTGGCCGCTAGCTGGTTGAACTGGTCAATGAGGTCGCCCTTGGCTACCAGCATGGTGGATTCGTAGTTCAGGCCAAAAGAGCGCGGATCCATATTGGAAGAGCCAAACATGCACAGCGGATCGCGGCCGGGGTCATCCGGGTCGGTGATGATGAACTTGGAGTGCAGCACAAAGGGATAGGGGAATTGGTAGATGCGTACGCCTGCCTCCAGCAGTGCCTGGTAGTAGGAGGACTGGGCGTGGTTGACCATAAACTGGTCCGCCTTTGCGGAGACATAAAGCTCCACGTCTACGCCGCGGTAGCAGGCTGTGGTCACGGCCTCGAGCAAGGATTCATCCGGTACGAAGTAGGGCGAGCACAACACCAGTCGGTCCTTGGCATGGTGGACCAGGGAATTGAACATGCGCAGGTTTGGCTCGGTGGTGTAGCCGGGGCCGGAGGGGATCATTTGGAGGTGGTTGGCGTCGGCAGTCTGCGCGTCATCATAAGGAAGCTCATCAAGGGGAATGTTTTCGTCCGCTTCCAAGTACCAATCCACGGCGAATACTGCGGACATGGAGGTCACAATCGGGCCTGAGAGCTCCACCATGTAGTCGATCCAGAAGCGGTCTTTGGTCTTGTACTGGCGCTTAATCATATTCAGCGAGCCGATAAAGCCGACCTTGCCATCGATGATGACCAGCTTGCGGTGGTTGCGCAGATCTGGGCGGCGGAAGCGGCCCTTGTGTAACTGGATGGGGAGCATTAGCCGCCAGTCGACGCCAATTTCGGTCAGCCGCTTGCCCAGCTTGAAATACCCTTTGTACTTAAAGCTGCCAATCTGGTCGAGTAAGAGCCGCACCTTCACGCCGCGTGCCGTAGCGCGGCGCAAGGACTCAAAGAATACGTCCGTAACCTCATCCCAAGACTGGATGTAGAGCTCTATGGACACGTACTTTTCGGCGCGGTCAATGGCGGCAGCGATGGCCCGGATGGATTCGTCATAGTCCGCGTGCAGGCCAAGATTGCGGCCAACCAACGCCGGAAATCCCGTCAGCTCCCGGTTGAGTTTGATGACCGATTCAATCTCGGCCGAAAGGATCCCTTGTGGGTGGTCCGGGGTGTGGGCCGTGACGTTTTCAATCTGCTCGTTTGCTTCTTGCTGGATGCGGTGGCGGCGCCGGTTGATATACGGCGAGCCCATGAGCAAAAACAGCGGCAGGCCAATAAAGGGCAGCACCAGAATAGCCAATAGCCACGCGGTGGAACTGGAAGGGCGGCGGCCTTCCGGCACAAAACCAACGGCAATAATCTTGATGCCGTAATCCAGTACTAGGAATACGAGCTGCCAAAAGCTGAGATCAAGCGACCAAGACATCTAACGAACGGAATCAAAATCGGGCAGATCATAATCTGCGATAAGCAGGCAGTGATCGGAGGTTTTATCGCCGGCGCGCTCGACCATATCTACTTCTGCGCCGGTCACGTGCTGGGCCAGTGACGCCGAGGCCAGCTGGAAATCGATACGCATGCCCTCATTTTTCTGGAAACGCATGCCCTTGTAGTCGAAGTAGGTATAGCGCTGATCCTGGGTAAACCGACGGGTAACTTCCTCGAGGCCGGCTTCTTCTAGCATCTGAAAAGCGGCGCGTTCTGGTTCGGTAACGTGCGTCTTGCCGCGGAAAGCCTCTATATCCCACACGTCCTCATCGCGCGGGGCGATGTTGAAATCACCGGTAAGCAAAAGCTTGGAGTGCGCATTATTTTCCGCATAGTGGGCCAGATGGTAGAGAAAGTCCAGCTTGTAATCGTAGTGGCGGTCCGTAATCTCGCGGCCGTTGGGCACGTATAGGGACCAGATTTCTACCCCGCGGATGCGTGCGCCCAGCGCGCGGGCCTCGCGGTCTTGTGGCTTTTCTGGATCTTTGGCAAAGCCGGGCTGCCCCGGAAAGCCCACCCATTGGTCTTCTGGTTCTTCCTTGGACACAATGGCCACGCCATTCCACTGGTTGAGCCCGTGGCAGGTGACGTGCAGGCCTGCCTCTTCGAAGGCCTCGCGTGGAAACTTATCGTCTTTAACCTTGGTTTCTTGCAGGCACAAAACGTCAATATCGTGCTTGGCAATAAGGTCCACAGCCCGCTGAGTACGGGTGCGGACGGAGTTAATATTCCACGTGGCTATGCGCATGCCACATAGGTTACCTGCCCGCCGCAGCGGGGTCAGCGGGCAGTCCCATAAGGCTCACTACCCAGCCCACAAGGAATCAGCGGGCAGTCCCACATGGCTTAGTGCCCAGGCCGGAAGGAATCAGCGGGGCCTAGTCGCGCAGGCGGGCGTAGACCTGGCGATGCTGCTCGATGAAGCCGAGCTTTTCGTACAGGCGCACGCCAGCGGTATTGGAGGCCAGCACGTTGAGATAGGCGTGCTCTGCGCCATTTTCGCGGCCCCAGCGCAGCATGTGTTGCCCCAGCAAGGTGCCAAACCCGCGGCGGCGAAAACCTTCAGCCACCTCAACGGCTGAGTAGCCCAGCCACTTGGTTCCATCGCCGGATTCGGTAATGGTGCCACGGGTAATGGCGACGGTTTCGCCATCCATTACTAGGCGGCCAAAGCCCATCGTTCCCTCGATGCGGGTGCGCAGGTACTCCAGCGCCTCGGGCGGGAGGGCTATGCCACGGAAGTGATACATCGCCAGCCAGTCCTCATCGGGTTGGTCGTCGATGCGGAAGGTGGGGGAGGCAGAGGGGGCGTCGGCAACCGCGGGCAAATCGCGCAAAACCATAGTGAGTATCTCCGGCTCGGTCTCCCAAGCGGCGTCAGCAAGCAGACGTTCGGCCGGCTTGCCAATGCGCTCCGGAACTAGCAGGCGCACCGGCAGATTGTGGCGGGCGTAGAAGGCCTTAATCTCCTCCAGCGGCACTGGAGTAAAGCCCGCGGAAGGGCCCAGGGGAACGGCCGAGTTGGAGCGGCCGGTAACCCCATCGCCGGCGCGCATGAGCCAGGAACCATCGCTGGTCCAAGCGTGCTCTTTGCCGGGGAAAGCCGCGGCCGCTGCAACCTCTACGGCGCGGATATCGGAGTTGCGGACCATGCGCGGGGACAGGCGCTTGATGATCTTGAGCTGCTCCGGCGGAATCTCTACCGCCTCTAGGTCGGAGGGGTAGCCACCTACCTCCTGTGGGCGGATGACCAGCGGATTGAGGCTTATTACGTGTCCAATTACATCGCTATGCACATCGCCGAAATCGCGCCGGGCAACCACGCGCTCGCCCACTTGGACGGCATCGGAGCGGAAGATGCGAGACATTAGTCGTCGTGGCCGAAGGGATCGGCGTCCTTGCCCGGTACCCAGGAATAACCCGGCTCGGTCCAGCCGTGGCGCTTAATGGCCTTCTTGGCCTGGCGCTTATAGCGGCCGATAAGGGTATCGGTGTAGAGAAAGCCATCGAGGTGGCCGGTCTCGTGCTGCAGGCAGCGGGCGAAAAAGCCATAGCCTTCTACGGAGACATCGTTGCCATTTTCATCCTTGCCGGTTACGCGGGCCCAGTCGGCGCGGCCGGTGGGAAAGCCCTCGCCCGGCACGGAAAGGCATCCCTCGTCATCGGAGCCGTCGTCAGCCGGCATGGTCTCTGGAATCTCGGAGGTCTCCAGCACTGGGTTGATGATGCAGCCCTTGCGCATGCCCGCCTTCTCGGACGGCAGCTCGGTGCCATTGGGGCCATCCGTATCGGGGCAGTGGTAGACAAAGAGGCGCTTGCCAATTCCTACCTGGTTTGCGGCTAGGCCCACGCCATTGGCGGCGTCCATGGTTTCATACATGTCCGCGATGAGCTGCTGCATTTCCGGGGTGGAAATCTCGGATTCTTCTACCGGCTGGGTGGGTTCATGAAGCACGGTCTCGCCGTGGATAACGATGGGGCGAATAGTCATGCCTTACAGTTTAGGCATGAACCCCTTGTCTGACCTAGACGCCGCCATTCTAGACTTTGAGGAAACCGCGCCGCGCAGCATCGGCCGCAAGGAAGAGGCCATCCGCGCGCAGCTGGACATCTCCCCGGTGCGCTACCACCAGCGCCTTAACCTGCTTCTCGACGCCCCCGTGGCCGCCCAATCCCATCCCCTCCTGGTTGCACGACTGCGCCGGCTGCGCGAAGAGCGGGAAAACACGCGGCGCGCCGCACGAGGAAATCCCCCATCTAGTTAAAACTAGGTACTAGTGTTGCGTATGTGACTAATGTGAATCCGGAAAATTCAACCGACAAGGTATCCGACGAAACCCGCGCCGGCTCCGCTGCCGGTGCGTCCGCTTCCCGTGCAGCTAAACGCCCCGCTGGTGGCGGCGCGCACGCTAAAAAGGGTGGGCTGCCGCTGCGTGGCCTGGCTATGGTCCTCATCGCCGTTGCCGTCATGCTTGGCCTTTGGGCTTTGTACTCCATGACCTCGGGAGACGATGATTCCACCGTTGCCTCTGAGAGCAAGCAGGAAAACTCCACCGGTTCCACCCTCGGTGCCGCGCCTGAAGGCTCCGCTGGCCCCGATGCCGCAGGCTCCCGCGCCCCGGGCGCCCCAGAGGCATCCGATCGACCCGGCGCTCCTGCCCCCGCCCCAGCAGGTGAGGGCGATAAGCCGCGTGATGCAGCCGCTTCCGGTGACGCTGAGGAGCGTGACGCAGCTGAGAATGAAGCCGCAGGCGAGGAAAACGCCCACTCCGCCGCCCGCGACCGCAATGACATTAAAGTCAGCGTGCTCAATAATTCCGGCGAGGTAGACAAGGCCAAGAAGGAAGCCGATTCCCTCAAGGGTGGCGGCTTCAAGGTTGGCTATGTAGGCAACCTGCCTGGCGATGTCCTCACCGTCCCGAAGACTACCGTTTTCTTCCCCGAGGGTGACGCCTCTGCTGAGACGCTGGCCAAGGAGGTAGCCGCCCGCTACCAGGCCGATGTCGCCCCCATGAACCGCGACCTGCCTAAGGAAGCCACCGATGACGGCGCCGTCGTCGTGGCCCTAGCGGTGCCGCAGGCCTAAGCAAGCCGCGCCCCTGGATTAAAGTCCAAGGCCATCCGGACGAAAAGGAACACTACTGTTCTTCCAACGGATGACCTTGGACTTTTTGATCTGAACCATTGAGTGCCCGCACGTCCGCCGAAGCAATCAGGTTAAATAAAATTCGCGTCTTAATACCTGTCAAAAGCTAAGCTGAATGGGTGAAGATTCCGGCAGAACAATTCGCCCGCTCGCCCGAACCAACCCTTGGTGTGGAGTGGGAGGTAGCGCTCGTGGACCGCGAGACGCGCGACCTCGTCCCGCGCGGCGCGAAGCTTATCGATCTTGCCAATGCGGCCCACCCCGAAATACATCTGGAAAAGGAATTCCTCCAGAACACGGTGGAGCTGGTTACCGGCATCTGCCACACGGTGCCAGAAGCAATTGCTGACCTGCAGAACTCGCTAAAAGTGGTGGAAGCAGCGGCCGATGAGTTGGGCGTGGATGTCTGGGCCTCTGGCGGACACCCTTTTACGGACTTCCGGGAAAACCCGCTTTCTGATAAGCCCAGCTATAAAGAAATCATCGCCCGCACCCAGTACTGGGGAAAGCAGATGCTGCTTTGGGGCACGCATGTGCATGTGGGCATAAGCCACGAAAACCGCGTTTGGCCCATTATTAATGCGTTGATGACCAAGTATCCGCATCTTTTGGCCATTTCCGCCTGTTCACCAGGGTGGGAGGGGCTTGATACCGGATACGCCTCAAACCGCACCATGCTGTATCAACAGCTGCCTACCGCCGGCATGCCCTATCAGTTCCACGACTGGGCCGAGTGGCAGTCCTATATGCGTGACCAAGCGATTTCGGGCGTAATCAACCACACTGGTTCCATGCACTTTGATATCCGGCCGGCCTCTAAGTGGGGCACGGTGGAGGTGCGCGTCTCCGATGCGACGTCGAACCTGCGCGAGCTTTCCGCCATTGTTGCGCTTACCCACTGCTTAGTGGTCTACTACGACCGGCTTATCGACGCCGCGGAACCCCTCCCCACCTTGCAGCCCTGGCATGTTGCAGAAAACAAGTGGCGCGGTGCCCGCTACGGCATGGACGCTTTGGTGATTACCTCCCGCGAGACCGATGAGGCCTGGGTCAAGGACGAGCTAGCGGAGATGGTCGAGGAACTAACCCCCATTGCGCGCGAGCTGGGATGCGTTAACGAGCTAGAGCTCATCCATGAAATTATCGATAAAGGCGCCGGCTATGAGCGGCAACGCCGCCTTTTTGAAGAGACCGGCAGCTGGCGCAAGGTAGTGGAGGAGACCTGCCGCGAACTGCGCACCTTCCGCCCGCTCTAAACCCGCAGGTGGGGTAAGGAGCCGCGGGCCTAGGCCTGCGGCCTTAATCCTCGGGGCGTGAGTGGCGCCCGTAGGCCGGGGTATCGGGGATATCGGTGATGTCCTGGGCCGCAGGAAACGCGCGGGTTTCGGGTCCTACCGCAGGCAATTCTGCCGTTTCATCGCTGACAGCTCGCGCTGTTCTCGGATGATCCCCACGGCCCGTAGCCTCAGTATTAAACGAACGCGCTGGGCGTACTGCGGTTTCCGCGGTAGCGGGCTCGGGATGTGCAGGCAGTTGATGGCGGCCCGGAGTGGGCGCTTCCTCGGCCGGCTGGGTGCCGGGGATAAAACCCCACACCGCGTAGAAGGCGATATAGAGGACGCCGGCGCCGGTAAAGGCCACCATGCCCCACGGCTGCAAATCCCAGTGGTTGAGCGAGCGGCTGGCTGCAGAAAGCCACACGGGTGCGGAAATAAACGGCTTGGTCACCGCACACATCGCGAGCACAGAAACCAGTCCTGAAAACTGCGCCCCGAGGAATCCAGTCAGGCGCTTGCCCAGTGCCTGGTTGACGGAGACCATCACCACGACGGCCAGCGGCACCGTCCACACCCAGTGGTGATACCAGGAAAAGGGCGAGACCAAGCAGGAACTGATCCCGGCGAGCGCGAGCGCGGCCGAATTATTGCGGTGCTTCATTGCGGTGCGCAGCGCCAGGCAGGTCAGCACGAAAACCACGGCTACTGCGACAAGCCAGATCCAGCCGCTATCGATGCCCCAAGCGCGAACCATGACGGAGCGGATGGACTGTGCACCGGGGTTGGTGTGCTCGCCCACGCGGGAGGACTTGAGGATGGCATCGGTCCAAAAATCGGCGGCATCCGGGATGGTGACAAAACCAATGGCAACGGTTACCGCAAATGTCAGGATGGCGATAACGGCTTGCCACCAACGCTTTTGAAAGAGAAGCACTAACCCCATATACGCAGGGGTGAGTTTCATGCCGGCGGCCAGACCGATGCCGATGCCCGGCAGGGCACGCTTGCGCGGGAGTATGTCCAAGGCCACCAACAGCATCAAAAAGATATTGATCTGGCCAAAGAACAAGGTGCCGTGTACCGGTTCATTTGCTGGGGTGCAGCACACCAGCAGGATGCCGAGCAACCAGATGGCCGGGGAAAGCTTGAGCCCGCGCTCGCGCAGGACCAGCATGATGACCGTAAACAGGGCAAGGGCGGTGCCGCCTTGCCAGAGGAGGATCAGGGGGTCATCGGCAAGCGGGGAAAGCCATTTGAACAAAGTGCCGGAAAAGGGCGGATAGGTAAAGGGGAGGTCGCCAATATAGGCGTTATCGTACAAGTCCGCGCCCTCGGCTACCTCGCCGCCGGCAAGCCAATAAATCTTCAGGTCCAAGGGCACACGCCACACAAAGGCACTATTGCCATCGTAGATACTAAAGCGGTATACGATGACGCCGATAAGAGCGGCGAGCAAAGTCACCACAGTGGGAAGCCCATAAAGCTTTTTCACGGTGAAAAGCGTCTCCTACTTGCGGCGCAGCGACTTCGCGGCGGGTCGGTCGTTGCGGGACATGGTTTCCTCGGTGCCGTACAGGCCTTCACGGCGAGCAATACGCGAGGTGCGCTGCGCGGTTACCGGGCTAGTGAACATGGCAAACAGTACCAGCAAAACGAGCATTCCTAAATCCCCCCGCTCGGCAACGCTGAAGGATTCCGCGCCGGTGATGCGGATGATGGCACCAAGGATCGTCAGGATAAGGCCGGTGGTTTGCGGCTTGCTTACCGCGTGCACACGAGACATGGTGTCCTTGAAGCGGGCGATGCCGATCGCCGCCGCCAGGGTGAGGACGCTGCCGCCGATGATCAGGATGAGCGAGAGCACATCTGCAATGAAAGACCAGCTCATTGATTATCCCTCTTCCTAAACCTAGTGACGGATACGGTGGAGATGAAGCCCAAGAGCGCGATGACCAGCATGGCCGAGACCACCGTGGTATTGAGCGACCAGCACATGTAGGTAGCCAGCGCGCATTGGAACATCGCGGTAAAGCCGTCCATGCCCACGAGACGGTCCAGTGAGTTGGGGCCGGTGATAATGCGCCAGACGGTTATGAGGAAGGAGACCACCAACAGCGCGGCAGCCACCAGCAAAATCGCATTATAGATCTGCGGGTCCATTAGGGGTGACTCCTTTCAAAGATTTCAATGAATGAGGCCTCCAAATGGGCCACGGCGTTGATCTCGTGCTGGATTTGGGCTTCATCGCGGGCATCGAGGATATGGACGGTGATCATGCGGTTGGCAATATCGATATCGGTAACCGTGCCGCCTGGCTGCAGGTTATACAGCGTTACGGCCAGGGATAGGACGAATTCATTATCCAAGCGCATGGGAAGCTCCAAGATAGCGGTCTTGGGCACGGGCTGCGGGCGCACGGCCAACCAGCCCACCTTGAGCGAGGCGTAGAACAATTCCCAGAACCACCGGGCCATGAAGGCGATGAGCTTGCCCCAAGAAACATCGATGTCTGCGATAGGCATGGCCGGCAGCGGCAGGGCAAAGACGATAATAATGCCGATGAGGAGACCGGCCACCACATTGCCCACGGTGACCTCTCCCATGAGCATGCACCACATGATGGTCAGCCAGACGATGAACCACGGACGGAAGCGGTGGCGCAGGCCGGAAAAGCGTGCGTTAGTCATCGCTAATATCCTTCCTCTTGGCGGCGTCTGGTGTCTTTACGGTGCCGGAGTGGGACTCGCGGCCGCCGGCTTCCGGGTCGGTGCGTGCATCCAGGCCCGGCTGGGCGGGTGGCTCCGCCTCCTGGGAGGGATGCCGGCGATTTTCATAGGAATCCGCGCCGCCGGTGTAGCGCTCCTTTTGATTGAGGTGGCGGGTGGGGTCATCAGCTCTATCGCCCAATACCGCGTACCGATAGATGGACGTATCCTGAGCGGATTCGGCCGCGCGCGAGGTGATGCCCGAGATAGGCCCAGCCAGGAAGGTAATGGAGGTAGACGCGGCCACCAGCAGGGTAGTAGAGGCGATCATGCCAAAGGGAATCCTGCCCACGTCTTGGCGGGAGGAAAATTCCACCTCATCGGTGATGTCAGAGAGCGGAGCCGGGCGAGCGAGTGCCACGTTGCCTTCAGGGGCATCGGCGCGGTCGCGTTGGAAGCCCTTGGCCCACACCAGCATCATGACGTAGAGAGTAAGCAGGGAGGTAACCACGGCGCCGACGATAAGCACCCAGGCCATCCAGGAATCCTCGTTTGCACCGGCTTCTAGCAAGATAACCTTGCCCAAAAAGCCCGAGAACGGCGGGATACCACCCAGGTTGATGGCGGGGATGAAATACAAGATTCCAATGAGCGGGGCGGAGTACATCAGCGAGCCCAAACGGCGCAGCGAAGAGGTGCCGGCCTGGCGCTCGACGAGTCCGACCACCAAAAAGAGCGCGGTTTGCACCAAAATGTGGTGCACGGCGTAGAAGATGGCGCCGGAAAGCCCTTGCGCGGTACCGAGCGAAACACCGAAGATCATATAGCCAATGTGGCTGACCAGGGTAAAGGACAAAAGGCGCTTAATATCGGACTGCGCGATGGCGCCCAAAATTCCCACCAGCATCGTGGCTAGGGCCACCCACATGAGCACGGTATCGAGGCCGCCGGCGGTGAAAATAGAGGAGCGGGCGCGGATGATGGCGTAGACACCCACCTTGGTCAGAAGGCCGGCAAAAACCGCAGTGACCAGTGAAGGCGCCGTGGGATACGAGTCCGGCAGCCAGGCGTCCAGCGGAACGACGGCCGCCTTAATGCCAAAGGCAACGAGCAGTGTGGCAAAGATCGCGGTGCGGGTGCCTTCCGGGAGGTCCTGCATGCGCTGGCCAATCTGTGCCATGTTCACGGTGCCTACCGACGAATACACAAAGCCCAGCGCGAGCAAGAAAATCATCGACGAGGCCATGGATACCATCACGTATCCCACACCAGCGCGCACGCGGCTGGCCGAGGCACCCAAGGTCAACAGCACATACGATGCGACGAGGAAGACCTCAAACCCCACGTAGAGGTTGAAGAGGTCGCCGGCCAGGAAGGAGATATTTACGCCCATGGTCAGCAACATGTAGGTGGGCAAGAATACGGCCACCGGCTCGTCTTTGGTGCCATCGCGCACACCCTGGGAGATGGCGTACCAAATGACAGAAAAGAGCACCACGGATGAGGTAAAGAGCATCACCGCAGAGAGGCGATCTGCCACTAGCGTGATGCCCACTGGGGCGTCCCAGCCGCCCACCTGCAGTGTTTGAATACCCTCAAAATCCGCAATGAGGATCAACACGGCGTTGACTACCGCCGTTATAAGCAGCGAGAAAAATACGATTTGGCGCTGCGCATTGGGCACGCGGGAAAAGATCAAGGCGAGCGCTGCGGCTATCGCTGGGATGATGATGGGCAGGGGAATGAGGTAGCCGATGTAGGGAAAGAGGGCATCGACAAGCGGCTGCATGGTCTCACTCATCGTGGGCCCCCTTTACAGGCTCTTCAAAGGACTCTGGACCGAAGTTATCGCCTTCTTTGGTTGCGCGGCCCGTCGCGGGATCGTTGGAGGCATCGTGATCTGGGCTTGCGGCCGCATTGCCAGGGCGTGCAGCCTTGGCGGCAATGGCGGTATCCTCCGCGTCATCCTCAATGACATCGTCCGTGCGGTAGCGGTACTGGCGGTAGGCCAAGGTCAGAATGAAGGCTGTCAGAGCCATGGAAATGACGATGGCGGTAAGGATCATCGCTTGGGCGAGGGGATCTGCAATCTCGGCGCCAAACGGCTCCGATTCGCGGCCATCGATGGGCGGGGAACCGGCCGAGCCGCCTGCCTGCAGCAGGAAGAGGTTGGCACCGTTGCCCAAGAGTAAAAGGCCCAGCAGCATTTTGGTCATGGCGCGGTCTAGCAGCAGGTAGATGCCCGCGGCTACGAGCACGCCGGCGGCGAGCAGGAGGAAGAGATTGGCTTCCATTTACTTCTCCTTTCCTGTCGTAGCGGCTGTGCTTGCCGTGGTGGCTTGTTTCTTTTCCTTGCGTTGCGCCCGTTGCGCTTTCTGCTTGGCGGTGCGTTGGCGTTGCTGGCGGGCCAGCGAGCGGGCGCGGTCGCGGGCGCGCTGCTTGCGCATATCCTCTTCTTCATCCAGCTTTGCGCCCAAGGAACTGAGTATGTAGAGCGTAAGGCCGATGACGATGAGGTAGACGCCCGCATCAAAGACCAACGCCGAAGGCAGCGATACCGCGCCGATGAGCGGGATCTCTGGTGAGGTATACCCACTGGTTAGCGGAGGGTGGCCAAAGAACATTGGGGCCACCACGGCCACCGCGGATAGGAAGAGTCCGGTGCCCATGGTGCGGCCGGCGTCGATAGGCAGGGTTTCATCCAGCTCTGCGCGCCCGCCGGCCAGGTAGCGCAGGATAAGAGCTAAGGCGGCGACGAGTCCACCGGCGAAGCCGCCACCCGGTGCATTATGGCCTGCGAAGAAGAAATAGAAGGAAATCGCGACCATAGACGGGAAGAGTACGCGGGTAGAGACATCGATCATCAGCGAGCGGTTGAGTGCCTGCTCTGATTCCACGCCGGCCGCCAGCCAGCGCCGCCCAGTAACCTGCAGGGTGGGGCGGCGGCTCGCGCGGGCGAAGGACTGGGTGCGATAAATCAGCGAGGCCACGCCCAGCGCGGCGATGATAATGACGGTGATCTCGCCAAAGGTATCCCATGCGCGCAGGTCCACCAGCAAGACATTGACGGTATTGGCGCCGTGGCCAATCTCCTTGGCCAGATCGGGCATGAACTCAGAGATGGGCTTGGACTGGCGCGCGTTGATGGCAAACATCGCCACCACGGTTACCGTCAGGCCCGTGCCCACCGAAAGCCACGCGCGCAGGCGCCCCATCTTGGGATCCTGCTTCCACTCGGTGGAGGCCGGCATGCGGCGCAGCACCAGCATGAAAAGAACCATGACGATGGTCTCCGTCAGCAGCTGGGTAAGCGCTAAGTCCGGCGCGCCGTGCAGGGCAAAAATGAAGGAAAGCGTATAGCCGGTTACGCCAACGATAATGACGGCGGACAAGCGATTATCGGTTACCGTAGCGGCCACAGCGGCCACCATGATGATGAAGGCGGCCACGATCTGCCAGGGATTTTCTGCCACGATCATGCGGATATCGGTCAGGTCACCTTTAATGAGCATAGCTAGCGGCAGCAGCATCAACGTGGCAAAGATAACCGTCAAGTTCAGCTGCAGGGAACCGCGCTGCGTGGTTGCCGTCGTGTGCAGCGAAAGCTTGCGCAGGTGAGCAATGACCGAATCATAGGCATCATCCGCATTTCCCAGAGCGGGGTAGGAGAATTGCCATTTGGCCAGCACCTGCCGTTGCCAGTGCAGGACGATACCGGCAACGATGATGAGCGCCGAAAGGCCCAGTGCCACGCTAAAGCCATGCCACAAAGCCAGTTCGCTATGTGGTTTGGGGCCGAAGATGGAATTGAGGTGCTGGTCAAACGCTGCTGAGAGTGGCTTGGGGAATACGCCGAGCGCCACAGTTAAAGCAGTGAGCACGGCGGGGGAGAGCCAAAGCCCGATGCTGACGGGATGCATCTTAGCGACGGCCTCTGCTGGCTCCGCGCCATTAATCTCCTTCTTCGTGGCAAAGGCACCCCACAGAAAAAGCATTGTATAGGCCATGGTGAGGATAGAACCGATGACGTAGGCCACCAGCATCATATTGCGCGGCATGCCTGCCAGAAGCTCCTCATGCATGGTGGCCTCCAGCACTGCTTCCTTGGCCACGAAGCCAAAAAGGGGCGGCACGCCGGCCATAGAAAACCCAGAAATGATCGCAATGCCGAAGAGGAACGGCTCCTTGCGCCCAAGCCCCGATAGCTTGGTGATGTCCCTCGTGCCCCAGCAATGGTCGATCGCGCCGACGACCATGAAGAGTGCGGCCTTGAATAGCGAGTGCGCAAAGGTCAGCGCTAGGCCGGCCTGCATGGCCTCGCGCGAGCCCACGGCCGCGATGGAGGTAATAAAGCCCAGCTGGGAGACGGTGCCATAGGCCAAGACCAGCTTCAGGTCCCGCTGCTTGAGGGCCATCCATCCACCTAGCAGCATGGTAAATACGCCGAGGGAAATGACTACCACATGCCAAGTGGCGACCTCATACATTGAGGGTGCTAAGCGCGCGACCAAATAGATTCCGGCCTTTACCATGGCTGCTGAGTGCAGGTAGGCCGAGACCGGCGTCGGTGCCGCCATGGCTCCGGGCAGCCAGAAGTGTGCCGGCACGATAGCGGACTTGGTTAGCGCGCCGACCAAGATGAGCACGATAGCTACCGTCACGTAGGGCGTCTGTGCAAAGTGCTCATAGGCCGCGATTTCACTAAAGGTCCACGCCCCAGTTTGTCGTCCGAGCAAGATGATGCCCATGAGCATGGATAGTCCGCCCAGCGCGGTGACCATGAGCGCTTTCTGTGCGGCGCGGCGGGATGAGGCACGCTCCGCGTAGTAGCTGACCAAGAGATAGGACAGCACGGAGGTAATCTCCCAAAACACATACATCAGCAGGAAGCTATCCGCGGCCACCAGCCCAAACATGGCGGTGGCAAAGCCCACCATTTGCGCGGCGAACATAGCTAAGCGGCGCCGCGTGCCATCGAAGTAGCCCCAGCAATACACCAGCACCAGTGCGCCCATGCCCAAAATGATCAGGCTAAAAAGGGCCCCCAAACCGTCTAGGTGCAGGTCAAAACTGAGGTTGGCGGACGGCATCCAAGCCACGGTGTAGTCCACACCGCCGCCGTCCTTGAACGTTCCGCGCAGAAAATGCGCGAGCGTCCACACGAACCCTGCGGCGGGAACTAGCGCCAGAAATCCAAAAGCCGGGCGCCCCATCCGCATGATGAGTAACGGTGCGGCCACGGTCGCGGCGATGAGAGCACCCAGAAGTAATAGCACGTTGGTTTCTGCGCTCCTTATGGTTGTGTCAAGTTCTCCTGCCCCGCTGCCGCGAACACCACAAACACCACAACTGCTGAGAGGCGAGAACATTCACGTGCCGCGCGCTGTTGAGTACGCTGCGGCGGCACGATGCAAGCAACATGGCCGAGCGCGGGGCCAACTTTCTGCTACTTTACCGGTTTTTCTACGGCTCCGAAAGGATTATTTTTATGCACTGTATTATATGGGGCCATTTCGCGGCATAAAGAAACCCCGCACTCAGAGTGCGGGGTAAGCCGCGTCAACCGTGGCGGCAGGCAGAGCCCAAGCTGGACCTAGGGGTTCAGCCTTAGGCGTAGCGCTGCAGGAAGAGCGCCTCCGCGGCGGCGATATTCTCGATCTCCGTGGGATCCACAGACTCATTGGCGGAGTGGATGGTGCACTTGGGCTCTTCCACGCCGTAGAGGGCGATCTCCGCGTTCGGGTGAGCTTCTTGTAGCTCGGTGGTCAGCGGAATGGAGCCGCCCATGCCCTGTGCGGCCGTTTCCTTGCCATAAGCCTCAGATAGGCACTCGCCCAGCAGGGCAGCGGCTGGCTTTTCGGGATTAGTGGCAAAGCCAGCGTTGGATTCCAGTACCTCGGCCTTGACGTGTGCGCCCCAGGGGGTGTGGGAACGCAGGTGCTCACAGACGGCGTCGGCAATCGCAGCGGCATCGGCACCGGCTGGAACGCGCAGGTTGAGCTGGGCGGAAGCGGTGGCAGGCACGGCATTGACCGCCTCCGAAACTGGGGTGGAGGTAAAGCCAGTGACCGTAATGGCCGGGCGGGACCAGACCATATTGGCCACCGGGGTGGCGCCAGCGGGATCCTCCTCACCCATGATCTTGGTGCCCTCCAGCAGCTGCGCATCGGCGCGGAAGGCCTCGGCCGGGTACTCCTGGCCAGACCACTCGGCGGTGGTATCTACGCCATCGATAACGGTGCGGCCGTATCCATCGGAGAGGGAATCAATGGCGCGCATCAGCGCCTTCGCAGCATCCGGTGCCGCGCCGCCGAACTGGCCGGAGTGAACGGCGGAGGCAAGCGTATCGACCTGCACGCCAATCTGTGCGCCGCCGCGTAGGGAGGTGGTCAAGGTGGGCTGGCCCACGGCGGAGTTGCCGGCATCGGCGATGAGGATGGCGTCGGCCGCAAAAAGCTCTGGACGATCCTTAATGAGCTGGGATAGGCCCTCACCTCCGCGCTCCTCGGAGCCTTCGATGAGGTACTTCAGGTTAACCTTGGTGCCGCCATTATTGTCTACCGCGCGCAGGGCCGCCAAGTGCATGGCTACATTGCCCTTGCAATCGGCGGCGCCGCGGCCGTACCAGCGGGTGGAACCATCGGCGGCCTGGCGCTCGCTAAGGGTAAAGGGATCGGATTCCCAGGCCTCGCGATTGCCGGCCGGCACCACGTCATAGTGGGAGTAAAGCAGCACCGTCTTTGCGCCTTCATCGCCCTTGCGCTCGCCCAAGATGGCGGTGGAACCATCGGCCGTGGTGATGGTCTCCACACTCACGCCGGCCTCTTCCAGTGCGGATTTTACCCACTGGCTAGCGCCCTTGGTCTGGTCCTCCAAGCCCTCCTCGTTGTGGACGGAGTTGAAGGATACCAGCTCGCTGAGCTGGCGGAAGATGGTCTCGCGATCGTTGCGGATGCTTTCATTAAGTGCAGTCATGCCCTCTACGGTACCCGCCTGCCCCAAGCTATAGAGCAACCGGAATAGGAAAACACCGGGGTAGTGAACTAAAATTTATGCATTCCACCCTGTGCGGATTCTGCCCGTTCGGACATAAACCGGGACTAAAACCGGAGTGAAACGGGCGAAAACGGACGTTGTTGGCTGCGGCCTGCTACGCGGGGTGAGACAAGAAACTTTCATAGCCGAGAATAGAAAGGACCTGGCATGGCGAACGCATCATCCGCCGCAGGTTCCAAAGCCACCCTGCCTGAGCTAACCCTGCGCGGCGTCATTATCGGTGGCCTGATCACCCTCATTTTCACCGCCGCCAACGTCTACTTGGGGCTGAAGGTGGGCTTGACCTTTGCTACCTCCATCCCGGCTGCCGTGATTTCCATGGCGGTGCTGCGCCGGTTCAAGGGTCATAACGTTAAAGAAAACAATATTGTCCAGACTATTGCCTCTGCCGCGGGTACCTTGTCCGCCATCATCTTCGTCCTCCCTGGCCTAGTCATGGTGGGCTATTGGCAGGGCTTTGGCTTCCTACAGACGGCCGGAGTGTGCGCTATCGGCGGCGTGCTCGGCGTGATGTATTCCATCCCGCTGCGCCGTGCCTTGGTCACCGGCTCCGATCTGCCGTACCCAGAAGGCGTGGCCGCGGCCGAGGTACTCAAGGTGGGCGACGAGAACGCCGATGGCGCCAGCCATGAGGAAAATGCCAAGGGCCTGCGCGTCATCGTCGCCGGCGGCATTACTTCAGCCCTAATGGCGCTGCTGGCCGCGATGAAGGCTGCCGCTTCTGAGGCTTCCGCGTATTTCAAGCTGGGCACTGGCGCGACCACCCTGGGCACCAGCCTGTCCACAGCCCTCATTGGCGTGGGCCACTTGGTTGGCCTGCCGGTAGGCATTGCGATGCTGGTTGGCGTGGTGATTTCTTACTCCATCTTGTTGCCCATTTTCACCGCCGGCGATGTCTCGGGCGCCGCTGCGCTTGCCGACGTCGTCGATACCACCTTCTCCGATGACATCCGCTTCATCGGCGTGGGCACCATGGCCATTGCCGCTATCTGGACGCTGCTGAAGATCGCTGGCCCTATTGCTGTGGGCATCCGCCAGTCCTTGGCAACCTCGCGCGCCCGCAAGGCCGGTTCCGAAGTAGATGTGACCGAGCGTGATATTCCGTTCCCGTACGTGGCTACTACCATCGTGGCGTTCATGGTGCCCATTGCCTTGCTGCTGTGGGACTTCGTACGCGGAACCGATATCCACGAGCATATGGCTGTGCTTATTACTGTTTCGGTCCTTTTTACCCTGTTGGTAGGCCTGATTATTGCCTCCGTTTGCGGCTATATGGCTGGCCTCATTGGCGCATCTAACTCGCCGATTTCCTCCATCGGCATCATCGCCGTGCTGGCCGCTTCGCTCCTGATTGCGGCCGTCACCCGCGGCACCACCGCGGATCCACTCTCCTTGGTGGCTTATACGCTCTTTACCGCGGCCATTGTCTTTGGTATTGCCACCATTTCCAATGACAACCTGCAGGATCTTAAAACCGGTCAGCTCGTTGGCGCCACCCCGTGGAAGCAGCAGGTAGCCCTCATTATCGGCGTGGTCTTTGGTTCCGTGGTCATCCCGCCGATTCTGCAGGTCATGCTCAACGGCTTCGGTTTCCAAGGCATGGAGGGCGCCGGCGAAGACGCCCTGGCAGCCCCGCAGGCCGCCTTGATGTCCTCCGTTGCCTCCGGCATCTTCGATAGCTCGCTGGACTGGAACCTCATCTTTATTGGTATGGCCATCGGCGCTGTCCTAATTATTACTGATGAACTGCTGCGCAAATTTACCGATAAGTACTCGCTTTCCCCGCTGGCGGTAGGCATGGGCATGTACCTGCCGGCCGCGCTGACCATCGTCATTCCAATTGGCGCCATCTTGGGCACCTTCTATGACAAGTGGGCTGCTAAGCAGCCCCGCCCGGAATTTGCCAAGCGCATGGGCACTCTCTTGGCCACCGGCCTTATCGTGGGCGAGTCCCTCTTTGGCGTGGTCAATGCCGGAATCATCGCCGCTGCCGGCGGTGATAGCCCGCTAGAGATCTTCGAGGGCGGCACGTCTGCCACCATCGTCGGCGTGGTTCTCTTTATCGTCGCGCTGACGTTCATCTACCGCTGGACCAAGCGCACGGTGAAGAGCTCCTAGTTCCTGATCCATTCCTTATATAATGGCGTCCCTTTGCGGGGGCGCCATTTTTTCTTGCAGTCCCGGTGGGAGAGTGCCAGAATGGTCGTTAGCACTCGCACAGTATGAGTGCTAGATAAATCTACATCGTTGTGGTTGAGGTTGGTTCACACTCACCAGCCATGCCGTCGCGGGCGTCCGCAGCGAGAAAGACGTGAGTGTCGTCCTCAATAAACCAAGGAGCACAAACACAATGGCAAAGATTATCGCTTTTGATGAAGAGGCCCGCCGCGGCCTTGAGCGCGGCCTGAACACGCTTGCCGACGCCGTCAAGGTCACCCTCGGCCCCAAGGGCCGCAACGTCGTCCTGGAAAAGTCCTGGGGCGCCCCGACCATTACCAATGACGGTGTTTCCATCGCTCGCGAAATCGAGCTCGAGGATGCTTACGAGAAGATCGGCGCCGAGCTGGTCAAGGAAGTTGCCAAGAAGACTGACGACGTCGCAGGCGACGGCACCACCACCGCAACCGTGCTGGCACAGGCTCTGGTACGCGAGGGTCTGCGCAACGTAGCCGCAGGTTCCAACCCCATGGGCATCAAGCGCGGCATCGAGACCGCAACCAAGAAGGTTGTAGACTCCCTGCTCTCCTCTGCTAAGGAAGTAGAAACCCAGGAGCAGATCGCTACCACCGCTGGCATCTCCGCTGCTGACCCGGCCATCGGCGAGAAGATCGCCGAGGCTATGTACACCGTGGGCAACGGCTCCGTAAACAAGGACTCCGTTATCACCGTGGAAGAGTCCAATACCTTCGGTGTTGACCTTGAGGTAACTGAGGGCATGCGCTTTGATAAGGGCTACATCTCCGGCTACTTCGCTACCGATATGGAGCGCCAGGAGGCCGTCCTCGAGGATCCATATATCCTGCTGGTCTCCTCCAAGATCTCCAATATCAAGGATCTCGTACCGCTGCTGGAGAAGGTTATGCAGTCCGGCAAGCCGCTGCTCATCATCGCTGAAGATGTTGAGGGCGAGGCCCTGTCTACCCTCGTTGTGAACAAGATCCGCGGCACCTTCAAGTCCGTTGCGGTTAAGGCACCGGGCTTCGGCGACCGCCGCAAGGCCACTCTGCAGGACATGGCCATCCTCACCGGCGGCCAGGTCATCTCCGAGGAGGTCGGCCTCTCCCTCGAGACCGCCGAGCTCGAGTACTTGGGCCAGGCACGCAAGGTTGTCGTCACCAAGGACGAGACCACCATCGTTCAGGGTGCTGGCTCTCAGGAGCAGATCGACGGCCGTATCAAGCAGATCCGTGCCGAGATCGAAAGCTCCGACTCCGACTACGACCGTGAGAAGCTGCAGGAGCGCCTGGCTAAGCTCTCCGGCGGCGTTGCTGTGCTCAAGGTCGGTGCCGCTACCGAGGTTGAGCTCAAGGAGCGCAAGCACCGCATTGAGGATGCAGTCCGCAACGCAAAGGCTGCCGTGGAAGAAGGCATTGTTGCCGGCGGTGGCGTAGCACTGCTGCAGGCCGCTTCCGTCCTGGATTCCCTGGATGACCTCAAGGGCGACGAGGCTACCGGCGTCAAGATCGTCCGCGAGGCTCTGTCTGCACCGCTGAAGCAGATCGCACACAACGCTGGCCTGGAGCCGGGCGTTGTTGCTGACAAGGTTTCCTCCCTGCCGGCAGGCGAGGGTCTGAACGCTGCTACCGGTGAGTACGTCAACCTTATGGAGGCTGGCATCAATGACCCGGTTAAGGTCACCCGCTCCGCTCTGCAGAACGCTGCATCCATTGCAGCTCTGTTCCTGACCACCGAGGCTGTTGTTGCTGACAAGCCTGAGCCGGCCGGTGCCAACAACGGCATGCCGGACGCTGACGCTATGGGCGGCATGGGCTTCTAATAGAGCCCAAACCTCGAAAGGCGCCCATTTAGCTCCGTGCGAGCTAGATGCCGCCATTTAAAGCGTCCTACGTGAGATAAAGAACGTCTCCTCGTAGGGCGCTTTTGCGTGTCGCTACACGGAAAAGATGAAAAGTGCGTTTCCAAACCTCAACTTTCACACTGAATAACAATTTTCTCAGCCAGTGGTCCATTTTTGAGGCTGAATGGCGGCTGATTGGTTGTGCCTTCGCCTCTATTTGGCTGCCTAGAACTCCGGGCGGAAGCGGAAACGGCCAATCTGGGGTCTTTGGCATACCCCCACATTAGGGCAATTTTGAAACCGGTTTCTCCGCTGGATTTCCAAATTTTGGACAGTGTTCATCGGAGCGCTCCTGATGTTTGTTACGCACTTTTCCAAAGAATTCGACTATTTCTGTTCATCGTCAGAAAAGCCGCAGGTAAAGGGCATATCAATTAACGTTTGGGTAAGAAATGGAATGGAGGATGCTGTGTATAAAGTGGCGGCTGGGAACTATGGGGGCTTTCCCGAGATTTAAAAACTTAAGGGTTTCGGATTGATCTTTGAGCGCTGTGTGACAAAATAGTTACTTGTGACGCCCACAGAGGGTGTCTGCAAATCCGCAATACCCTCGGGTGTAAATACCCGAAACCTATTCAAGGAGTTCAATATGGACCTCTCCCTCATTCAGACCCACCTCGACAACTTCGTAGACACCTGGGAAGGCTGGGGCAAGATCCTGGGCAATGTTGGTTCCTTCTTCCAGAACACCATCTTGGCCTTCGACTTCCTGTCCTCCGAGCCTGAGGCAGCTGATTTCTTCCCAGGCACCTCTTCCCTGATTGCTGAGAACAAGTAATTCATTTACTTCTCATCGGGGCCTTTTAGGTTCTGATTTTCAATCTTCAAACACTAGTCCTAAGGAGATAAAATGGACGGCTTCATTAACTTCGCAATCGGTTCTTCCGAGTTCGCAAACGACCTGAACATCTACGCAACCCTGATCGAGCCGCTCGTTCAGATTGCTAAGGGCGCTTCCCAGCTGATCGGTATGTTCGTCTAAGAGCATCCCTATCGCGTAAGCGATTTCTAAGAGCCTCACCTTTAGGTGGGGCTCTTTTGCTATGTCTGGGTGGGGGAGAACTTAGGGGTAAATCCGGTAAATGTGCCTTTGATTGGCGCGCCGAATAGTTGGGTAACCGGTAAACTTTTGAGTATGGCTGATATTAAAGACGACGACCTTCCCGAGATCGACCTGGCAAAAACTGACGGCTACGTCGTCGATGGAACCGATGAGGATGATCCTTCGCTGATCATGCCGGATGGTTCCCCGGTTCAGACTTGGCGGGAAAATTACCCCTATGATGAGCGTATGACTCGCGATGAGTACGAGTCTGTGAAGCGCGCTCTGCAGATTGAGCTGTTGAAGTGGCAGAACTGGACCAAGGAAACTGGCCAGCGCCACATCATTATCTTTGAGGGTCGCGACGCGGCCGGCAAGGGTGGCACCATTAAGCGTTTTAACGAGCACCTGAACCCGCGTGGTGCTCGCACAGTGGCACTGGAGAAGCCATCGCCGCGTGAGTCGACCTCTTGGTACTTCCAGCGTTACATCGAGCACTTCCCGGCCGGTGGCGAAATCGTCTTCTTCGACCGCTCTTGGTACAACCGCTCCGGCGTGGAGCGAGTAATGGGCTTTTGTACCGAAAGCCAGCACGCGGAGTTCCTCCGCGAGGTTCCGATGCTGGAGAATATGATTCTGGGCTCGGGTATCTCTTTGACCAAGCTGTGGTTCTCGGTTACCCGTAAGGAACAGCGCACCCGCTTCGCTATCCGTCAGATCGACCCGGTGCGCCAGTGGAAGCTATCCCCGATGGACTTGGCTTCGTTGGATAAGTGGGATGACTACACCCGTGCGAAGGAAGAGCAGTTCCGCTACACGGATACGGAAGAGTCGCCGTGGATCACCATTAAGTCCAACGACAAAAAGCGTGCCCGTATTAACGCCATGCGCTATGTCCTGTCCAAGTTCGAGTACACCAATAAGGATCATGAGCTGGTCGGTGAGGTCGATGAGAACATCGTCAAGCGTGGTCGCGACCAGATTGGTGACTAGGTTGAGCTAAATTAGCCGCACATTAGGCGGGAAACTTGGTAAGTCCGAGTTTCCTGCTTTTTGTTTTAGGGGTACCAAAAGGGGGTAAATGGGAGGAATAGTTTCGCGTAAATTAGGGGGTTTTAAAGGGGGATTTCCGTGCGGTTATGTTACGGGACCGTAGGTAGCATTGTCGAAAACTATTTGTGGTCTCCGTCTCAGAATATTTAGCATCACTGTTATCTCAATCTCATCTGGCAAACCGATATGAGCTACAACACCTCAAGGAGGCAGTGATGATGAAGAAGCAAATAACCGCTTGCCTGACAGCGGCAGCAGTACTGGCGGCACCAGTTGCGGTATCTGGCACGCTCACGGCAGGGGCAATCGCCCAAGAAGTTCCGGCGCCTGCGCCCGCGGCAGACCAGAAACCAGATGTATTGGGGCGCCCAACTGTCTCGGAAAAGCAGGTATCCGATGAGGAGGGCTACTTCGACAGCGCTCACGGCGAGGGCGTCAAGATCTACTACCGCAAGCAGAAGGTGGCCAACCCACGCGGTGCGGTGGTTATTGCGCACGGTGTATCTGAGCACTCGGGGCGTTACGATTACGTCGCTAAGCGCTTGCTCGATGCAGGTTACAACGTTTACCGCGTTGACCACCGCGGCCACGGCAAATCCGCCGGCGGCAGCGTACCGATGGGGCATATCGATAATTTCCAGTACATCCTCGATGATTTTGACCGTGTTGTGGACATCGCGAAGGAAGAAAATCAGGGAGTAAAGACCTTCCTACTGGGCCACTCCATGGGCGCACTGACCGTGGAGGCCTATGGCATCCGTGAGCCGGGCAAGGTCGATGGCATCATCACCAACGGTGGCGGCGCGCCGCTGAACCTTTCTGGCAAGAACGTGGCCGGAAAGAATATCACCCCGGATGATATTTCGGAGACCCAGAAGAAGCTGGATCCCACCATCTTTGAGCGCTTGCCGCTAGCCCAACTCACCAGCTTTAATGCGCACTATGCGCAGAACTTGATTCCGCACCGCACCGAAATCGGCGCACAATCGCCGGAGTGGAGCAAGGATATTCAGCTGTCTAATCCATTTACGGATGGTATCTCCACTAGCCAGGCGGTGAAGGGCGAGTATGCCTCTAGCCCGCTCATTGCGCAGAAGACCAGCGCTGGAACTGCCCTGCAGTTGGCGGCAATTGCGAATTATGACGCCGTCAATGCGGACCTCTTCACCGCACCGACGCTCATCATGCACGGCACCAAGGACGGCATCGTGCCGCCGTATTTCTCCCAGGATTGGTACAACTCCATCTCTTCTGAAGACGTGGAGTTTGTGACTTGGGAAGGCCAGAAGCATGAGGTCTTTAATGAGCCGGCTGCTGATCAGGCCCTCGATACCGTTGTGGACTGGCTCGACCGCCACGCCTAAATTCACGCGGACCTAAAAGCGAGAACTCTTGGCGGGCATGTAGTGCTTGCCAAGAGTTTACGTATATGTAACCGCCTCGTTGCCCAGACCGGATAGAAATTGAATTATGAAAAATAAACTCTGTGCTTTCTCATCTGTCCTGGCGCTCACCGGAATGGTGGGCGCACCCGTTGCGGCGGCCCAGTCCTCGCTTCCGGGTTCCTCCTTTGGTTCTTCTTTGGGGTCATCGTTAGGCTCTTCCTGGGGGTCTTCCCAGGGCTCGTCCGAGGGGTCCTCGGCGGGAGACGATGTGCAGCCGGGGGAAGACACAGAATCGCGAGTGCTGTGGCAAGAAAGCTTCGACGAGGTAGATACCCCGGCATGGTTTACCCACCGCGCGCCGGAGGGGTGGAGCTCCAACGTGCAGGGCGTGGACTCGGGCGAGGCCCGTTGGAAGGGTTGGACTTTTGGCGATATGCGCCACTGGACCTGGGCGGCCGGTACTGATATGCGCCACTACTTCACCCAAGCACATGACACCTTCGCCATCATTGACAATAAGCAGCAGCGTTTGGCCGAAAGCGATTCTATGACCGCCGGACTGAAGAGCCCGGCTATCCCGGTGGCGGGGCAGGAGCGGGTGAATGTGGAATTCGACCACCATTACCGCCAGGGTAAGGAAGGACAGAACGCGACGGTGAAGGTCTCCTTCGATGGTGGGGAAGCACAGGAAATCGCCGCCTTTGATGAGGACGTATTCTCCAAGCACGAGTCCATCGGCGTGGACGTGCCGGGTGGCGCGAAAAATATGCAGGTCAGCTTTAGCTACAACAATGGCAATGATGACTGGTGGTGGGCGGTGGACAACGTGGGCGTCGTCAAGCCGCTGGGTGAGCTCAAAGGGGCGCCGCAGGCTACCGTGGACGTGCTTTCCGACGTCCAGGGTGACCCCCAAGACTACAAAGACGCCGTCCGCCAGTTGAACGGTATGGAGGACAAGGCCGGGGCGCTGGTGCTCAACGGCGACCTCGTGGACGATGGCTCGCAGCAGCAGTGGGACGATTTCCTGGCCGCGCACAGCGAGGAGCCGCACGATTCGGGCAAGGAATTGTGGACCATCGGCAACCACGAAATGTACGGTAAGGAAGGATCTGAAACCTACCTCGAGCGCTTTCTCAAATACTCTGGCCAGGATAAGCCGTGGAAGGAAGAGGTAGTTGACGGAGTGCCACTGATTTCGGTGAATACCGAGTTTTATTCCGATATCCTGCGCCACGGCAAGGAGCCGTTCCAGCGCATCAGCAAGGAACAGCTCGATTGGCTAGATGAGCGCCTGGCTTATTGGGATGCTCAGGGCACTCCGGCGCTGGTCTTTAGCCATCCGCTACTGCCGCAGACGGTATCAATGTCCCATTCGGCGTGGTACCAGAATGATTTCGAAGACCTCGAGGCGCTATCCAATGTGGTTAATAAGTACAACAACATCGTGTGGTTTAGTAGCCACAGCCACTCTTCGTTGCGCCAGAATAACTGGTGGGGAACCCGCCGCTACGACGGCACGGGCGAGGCCGGCCGCACCGGCTTCCCGGTAGTCAACACCGGTGCCATCCTCAATGAGTACCTGCCGGATGGCGATAATGACGAGAAAATCGTCAAAGAAAAGGAAGAGGCCTCCACCGGACTGCGGGTCAAGGTCTTTGCTGACCGCGTTCGGGTGGAGGCCTGGGACTTTAAGTCCGGCGAAATGATTAAGTATCAGGATTTCGCGCGGTAGGGCGAAGGTGCCTGCCGTTGGCCTATCGCTTCCACGGCTCGATGGGGTTGCCCTGCCACACGGCGTTGGTGGGAACGCGGTCACCGCGCATGACCAGCGAGCCGGGGCCTACGGTGGAGGCCTTGCCAATCAGCGAGGCAGGCAGCGCCACCGAATGGGAGGCCAGCGTAGATCCGGCCTCTACGGTGACGGTATCCAGGCTCATCACGCGGTCCTGGAAAAGGTGGGTTTGCACCACCGTGCCAGGGCCCACGGTGGCGGCCTCACCGATGCAGATGAGGTCCGTTTCCGGGAACCAGTAGGAATCGATCCACGCACCACGGCCGATTTCCACGCCGAGGGCGCGCAGGCCCAGGTTGATCTCACCGGAACCGTAGGTGTGCTGGAAGAACCACGGCGCGGCAACGACTTCCACGAAGGTATCCTGCAGCTCGTTGAGCCAGACAAAGGCGGACCACAGCGGGTGGTCGGCCGCGCGGTGCTTGCCCACGCAGATCCACTTCACGGCAACGGTAACGGCCATGGCTACGGCACCCATGCCCATGAGCACGAGGCCGGAGAGGAGCCAGGTGAGGGGGAAGCCGAGGGCGTCGAGAAGCGAGTAGTACACGCTAAGGGTCGCGGCGAGCAGCATAGCAGAAAACATCGGTGCCAAAAGGCGCATGGTTTCCACCACGCCGCGGGCGGCCTTAACGGCAAGGCCTGGGTTATAGGTAAGCGCCTCGCCCGAATTGGCCGGGGAGTCCACCTCCACAGTCACGCGGCGCATGCGCTCTGGCGGGGCACCCCACCAGTTGGCACCGGCCTTCGTCTTCTTCGGGGTAGAAGAAAGCACAGCAACCAGCGAATTCTTCGAGAGCTTGCGGCCGGGCGCGGTGATGCCGGAGTTGCCCACGAAGGAGCGCTTGCCCACCTTGGTCTCGCCGGTGCGCATCCAGCCGCCGCCGAGTTCATAGCCGCCGATCATGGTGTCATCGGCCAAGAAGGCGCCCTCTTTGACCTCGGTGAGCTTGGGGATCATCACCGCGGTGGAGATTTCCACATTCGCGCCAATGTCCGCGCCGAGCGAGCGCAGCCACGCTGGGGTTAGCTGCGAGGCATACACCGGGAAGAGCTTGGTGCGAGCCTCGTCCATGAGGCGCTCGATGGCCCACAGGCGCCAGCCCGTGACCGAGCGCACTGGTGCCACGCCTGGGCTAATACCCAGCGAGAGAATGCGCACGCCCAGCCAGGTCTGCAACATATAGGTGCCAAAGGCCGCCAGCGCGCCGACGGGCGCGAAGAAGACCGCACCGACGAAGCTATCGCCGCCGGTGGAATGCACAAGGGCGAGCACGACGGCCGCGCCTATCGCCAGCGCAACGACCGGCTGGATGGCCAGCAAGACCGAAGTGGCGTCATAGATAGCCACCCACCACGGCCGGCGCTTTGGCGTATGGGACGGGAAGCGGTGCTTGGAGCGGCCCACCTTCTTGGCAGGCGAGCCCGACCAGCGCTGGCCGTCCTTGATCTTCTTGCGGCCGGTGACGGTGGAACCGGCCTCCACGTGCGCATACTTGCCCACCACGGTGCCAGGCAGCAGCGTGGAGCGCGCGCCCACGCGAGCGCCTTCCTTGACGTCGATGGCACCCACGTGCAGGATATCGCCGTCCAACCAGTAGCCGGAGAGGTCCACCTCAGGCTCGATGGCGGCGTGCTTGCCCAGCGTGAGAAGCCCAGTAACCGGCGGCAGGGAGTGCAAATCCACGCCGCGCTTGACCTTGACGCCGAGCGCGCGGGCGTAGTTATTCACGCGCGTGGCACCGGCCAGGGAGCTCGCGCCAGAGGCATTAGCCCAGCGCTCGGCCGCCCAGATGCGCAGGTGCGTCGAACCGCCGCGCGGGTAATCGCCCGGCGTGATGCCGGCCGTAATGAGGCGCGCGCCGTAGCCACCGATGGGGATGCGGCCGATTGGGGTGACAAAGACAACGAGCATGACGATGACCAACCACCACGGGAAGGCCGTGGCCCACTCGAAGCCCAGCGATGCTGCCACGGTGGAGCCCAGCAGAAGCCAGGCCAGCCAGCTGGAGGCGGCCAGCGTCATAACGGGAATCTGAATCAGGGTCTGGGCGAGGCGGGTGCCAAAGCCGACCTTGGTGACCTCGCGCATGGGGACATCGGCAGCCGCGGGGCGCGGCTCGGCACCGGCGATGAGCTCGGCCAGCGAACCCAAGCGTGGGTGGTCGTAGAGGTCGCGCACCGCCACGTTGGGGTAGCGCTCCCTAATATGGCCCACGAGGGTCGCGGCCGCCAACGAGGTGCCGCCGAGAGAGAAGAAATCGGCGTTCTCGTCCTCCACGGACACCCCAAGGGTTTCCACCCACAGCTCCGCGAGCCATTTCTCGGTATCGGTAAGCGTGGTCGATTCCACGCCCACGCCAGGCAGCGGCCACGGCAGGGCCTTCTTATCTACCTTGCCGGAGGTACGCACCGGCAGCTCCTCCATCACGCAGATGCGCGGGACGAGGGCGGCCGGCATGGTATCGGCCAGGCGCGCGTGTGCGGCCTCATGGTCGAAGCCCTTGGCCTCATCATCGAGGGAGACATAACCTACTAGGACGGATTCGCCGCCCGGGGTCTTTTGCACGGCCACGGCCGAGTTATAGACATTATCCAGGGCCGCGACATTGGCTTCGACCTCGCCGAGCTCGATGCGGCGCCCACCAATCTTCACCTGGTCATCTACGCGGCCGACGAAGTACAGTCCGTCTTCCTCCAAGCGCACGTGGTCACCGGTGCGATAAGCGCGCTGCCAGCCCATAGACTCCAGCGGCGCGTACTTTTCCGCGTCCTTGGCCGGATCCAGGTAGGACGCCAGCCCCACGCCGCCGATCACTAGCTCGCCGACGCCGCCCATTTCCACAGGCATGCCCTGCTTATCGACGACCACCAAATCCCACCCATTCAGAGGCAGCCCGATGGACACCGGCCGGCCCGGCAACATCTGCTGCGCGCAGGCGACGACGGTGGCCTCGGTGGGTCCGTAGGTATTCCACATTTCGCGGTCCTCGGTGGCCAAGCGGTCCACCAGCTCCTGCGAGCAGGCCTCGCCGCCGACGATGAGCAAGCGGATATTATCCAGCGCCTCGGCCGGCCACAGGCCCGCCAGGGTAGGCACGGTAGACACGACGGTGATATCGCGGCGGATGAGCCACGGACCTAAGTCCATGCCGGAACGCACCAGGGAGCGCGGCGCCGGGACCAAGCATCCGCCGTGCCCCCAGGCCAGCCACATTTCCTCGCAGGAGGCATCGAAGGCGACAGACAGGCCAGCGAGCACGCGATCCTCCGGGCCAAGCGGCCCGTGCGGGTGGTTTACTAAAAAGAGGCTTGCCTCGGCGTCCACGAAGGCGGCCGCGGAGCGGTGGCTCACGGCCACGCCCTTCGGCTTGCCGGTGGAACCGGAAGTGAAGATGATCCACGCGGTGTCTTCCGGACGCGGGGCATTGGGTTTCTCGGCCGGCTCTTCGGCTGGGGCGTCGGGGCGCGCGGAATCGCGCAGGAAGCGGAAGCCCTCGTCCGTAAAGACGCCATCGATATCGGCCTCGCCGAAGACCATCTCGGCGCGCTCGTCTGGATCATCGGCGTCGACAGGCACGTAAGCCGCGCCCGACGCCAAGGTTGCCAGGATGGCGAGGTAGAGCTCGCGCTTGCCGGAGGTCATCCGAATGCCGATGCGATCGCCACGGCGCACGCCATTGGCATGCAGCTCGGTGGCCCACAGCTCGACCTCGTGAATGAGCTCGGAGTAGGTGATGATCTCGCTGTCGTCAAGCGCGGCGGCGTCTGGGTACATTTCCGCGGTGGCTGTGATGATGTCCCACAGCGTGCGCGGCCGCGGTGCCGCGCTACCTAAAAGGTACTGTTGCGGGACACGTGATTCGGGTCCTGCCATTTACGCCTCTTCTTCGTCCGCGGCAATGATGGACTTGGCCAACTTACGCAGGTGCTTGAGCTGCTTATTGGTGGACTCATCCAGAGCCTCGTCCTCGGCGGTGGCGACAAGCTCCGCCAAGTCCTTGTGGACCTTTGTGCCCTTCTTGGTGGACGCGACGATCTGGCGGCGGCGATCCTTCGGGTCTCGCTCGCGCTTGGCCCAGCCGCGGTCCTCGAGGGCGTCGATAAGACGCACCATGTCAGAGGCATCAATGGCCAGGGTCTCGGACAGATAGGACTGCGACGCAGCATCCGCGTCCACTAGGCAGGTCAGGACCCAGTACTCGCGCAGCGTCGTCTGCTTAGTCTGCAGGGCGGCCTCGACACCATCGCGGGTGCGGCGGCGGAGGCGCTCCAACTGGAACGACGGGGATTCGAGCAGGGTCGTTGGGATTACAGAATTATTCGTGGAAGACATACCATCATCATAATCCCAAAAGATTGGTTAAGGCCAATTAATCTGTTTCGATGGGAAGTCCGGAAGCCTTCCAATTATCCGTGCCGCCCTCCACATTGATGGTGTCCCAGCCCAGCGCATGCTCTAAATACTGGCATACCTGCATGCTGCGGCCTCCCGCGTGGCAAATGACATAGATATCCTTGTCCGGATCGATTTCCTGGATGCGACCCGTAATCTCGCCCATTGGGATGTGGGTCGCGCCCTTTGCGCGCTCCACCGCCCACTCGTCATTCTCGCGGACATCAATGAGCTGTGCGCCTTCTGGTACTTCAACTGGTTGAACGTTTTTCATGCCATTCACTTTAGTTACTTGCGTGCTTCTGGATCGTCCGAGCGGTGGCCTTGTGCTAATGCTGGAACCGCCAGTAGTGGTGCCACTGCCACGGTGGCTGCACAGTGTCGCCTTTACCGTGGACTATCGCGAGGACTTGGCCAACAGCTATGTCGAGGTGGTGCTCGATCGTGGCGGCGGTGAAGTGGAGGGGTTTGTATCCCCTTTGGACGGCGTCGTTAAGCTTCTGGCGGTCAATTTCGAAGCGTTGCCGGTTCTCGCCCTGGTGGTAGGCGTAGCCGTCGACCTCTATGGCTACCTTGTGCTCCTTCAAGAGTAGATCCCAACGGTACGGGCCAATGTACCTGTTGTTGTAGACGGTGACATGGGGCCGAAGCGCGCGGGTGAGGTTGCGCTCCGGCACGCTATCGGCGCCGAGGATGGTGTTTTCCAGCACGCGCCGGGTGTGCTGGGGAAAGCGCTGGAAGTCGAGCATGTGACCTTCCATCTGGGAAGTGCCGTATTGGCCGGCAAAGTAGGCCTCGAGGAACGCGACGGCGTCTTCCTCCGCCATAATTTCTGTGGCCTGCAGCGGATTGCACACGTTAATTCCATTGAGTTGGCCGAGCGCCTTCGGCCGAGCGCGGCGGCTGCGGAAGTAAGGGCTGGAGGCCATCGTTCCCGCGCGTAGGAAATGGAGCGGGAAGGTTAAGGCGTGGCCGAGGTAGTGATGGGCGCAGGAGTAGCCATCGAGCGCCGAATCGGGCCAGCGCTGGGAGACAATTTCCGCGAGTTCACGCGGCGAGGGCTCCCTGTCGGTGTAGAGGCCGTGGCAGAGTTTTACGGCTTGTTCGTTGCTAGCGCGGCGTGCGGCCGTGCGCGTTGTGAAGATTTTCATGCGCCCACCCCTAGGCGTTCATTTCGATCATTTAAGGCCCCCGAGGCCGGTGGTTTCGGCTTGCTATGTGATCGAATCGTACTGCGGGAGTGGGGCGATGTCGCGGGGGAGAGCCTCGTGGGCGTGAGGAGGGACAAAAGGGACAAAAAAGGGGCGTTTCGATCAAATTTGGTCTTGAAAACCGCCGCTTTCGCGGTGCTATTTGATCGAAACGCCCTAAGGGGCCCGAGTCCAGAAGGCTTACTTGAAGCGGGCCTTAGCCTCGTCGAGGATCTTCTCTGCCTCGGCCTTGTCACCCCAGCCGGAGCCGGAAACTTCCTTATTCGGTTCCAAGTCCTTGTAGTGGACGAAGAAGTGCTCGATTTCGTCCTTGATGTGCTGCTCCACATCGTCGATGTCCTGGTAGCGCTCCCAGCGCGGGTCATCGATGACGGCGAGCAGCTTGTCGTCGCCGCCGGCCTCGTCGGTCATCTTGAAGACGCCGACGATGCGGGCCTCAACGACTACGCCCGGGAAGACCGGTTCCGGCAGGATGACCAGGGCGTCCAGCGGGTCGCCGTCCTCGCCCAGGGTGTGGTCGATGAAGCCGTAGTCAGCTGGGTAAGCCATCGGGGTGAACAGGTAACGGTCGAGGTAGACCTTGCCGGACTCGTGGTCAACCTCGTACTTGTTGCGGGAGCCCTTCGGGATTTCAATGGTTACTTCAACGCTCACAGCGATGTCCTCCATGGGGGATTGGGTATCAATTACTGCCCATAGTCTAGCGCGTTGCGGATTCGCGCTAGTGTTAGTGGCAATGAAAGCAAAGCATGTTTGGTGGTCAGCGACCGCGCTCGTGGTAGCAGCAGCGGTCGGAGGTACGGCTGCGCTGGGCGTTACCCTCCAGCGCGAATACGGCGATCTCTCGCACGGTCAGGCCCAGGCGGTGGAGGCTCCAGAGGAGCCCCTGCGTGCTGCGGAACCGGGCGAGGCGGACCTGGATGCTCTCGGTGCGAAGCTGGATGAGCTCGCTAAGAATAAGGACCTCGCCACCTTTGGCGGCGAGGTCATCGATACCGAAACCGGTGACGTGGTGTGGCAGCGCGACGCGGATAAGCGGCTCACCCCGGCTTCGTCTACGAAGGTGCTCACTACCGCGGCGGCTACGTTGGCGCTGGATGAGAATGAGAAGGTCACCACCAAGGTTTACCGCGGGTCGAACGAGAAGAACGTGGTCATCAAGGCCGCGGGTGATGTGTGGATGACGCACGAACAGCTCGATGACATGGCCGAGCAGATTTCTAAGAACATCGAGCAGGTCGATGGCGTCTACATCGATACCTCCGCGTGGTTCGGCGAGGCGCAGGCCCCGGGCTGGGATCCGGAGAACGTGGATGGAGGCTTCGTCGCACCGATGGAACCGGCCATGCTCTATGGCGGGCGTCTGGGCGCGACGACGGGGGATGTGCCGCGCAGTCATGAGCCGGCTTTGGACGTCGTTAAGCAGCTGGGCGAACGCCTTGGTGCAGGCAAAGTGGGGATGGGCGCCGTCACAGAGAATGCGCAGGAGGTGGCGAGCGTGGATTCGCCGCCGCTGTCGGACCGCGCCCGGGAGATGGTGCGTCATTCCGATAACGTCATGGCGGAGGCCATTGCGCGTGAGCTGGCGGTTTCCCGCGGCAAGGAGGCGAGCTTTGAAGGCGCTACGCAAGCCACGCTGGATGTCCTGCGGGAAGAGGGCTTCGACGTCGACGGCGTGGATATTAAGGACAATTCCGGGCTCTCGGAGAACAATCGGCTAACCGCTGGGCTACTGACCCAGATCATTAATCGCGCCGTCAAGGACCCGCGCCTGCGCCCGTTGGCGTCCTACCTGCCGGTGGCCGGCGGCGATGGCACGCTGTACGAGCGCTACGGCGATTCCGCGGCCAAGGGCTATATTCGCGCCAAGACAGGCACGCTGACTGGGGTCTCGGCTTTGGCCGGCACCGCGCAGGGCAATTCCGGGCGCGTGTATGCCTTTGCGTTCATTGTTAATGACGGCGATATCTTGGCCGCCCGCAAGGCCCAGGACGCGTTGGCTTCGGCGTTGCATGAGTTCTAAGAAGGTCTTCTGGCCGCGGGTTTCGCCGCATTTTCTGGCTTGTCGGCGCGGCGTGCGCGCCGCCGCCCTCGACTACGCGGTGGCCGTGGGGCTCTCCGGAGGCGCGGACTCGCTGGCGCTTATGGCCGCGCTCGTGGCGGAGGGACACGAGGTGCTCGCGCTGTGCGTGGACCACGGGTTGCAGGATGGATCGCGGGCGCAGGCCGAGCGCGCGGCCGTACAGGCGCGAAAACTAGGTGCGTGGGCGCGAGTGTTGGACGTTGAGGCCGGCGCAACGGGCCAGAAGTCGATGGAGGCGGCCGCCCGGGTGGCGCGCTATCGGGTCCTAGCCGCCGCGTGTGCGGCCGAGGAATTGGAGGTAGCCGTGGCGCATACGGCCGATGACCAGGCGGAGACGCTATTGCTCGGCGCGCTGCGTGGACGAGTGGCCGGCATGAGTGAGCGCAGCGAGGTGGAAGGCGCCCGCGTGGTGCGGCCGTTGTTGGGCGTGCGCCGCGCCGATACCGAGGGCGCCTGCGCGGAGCTGGGCCTATCGGCGTGGCAGGACCCGCAGAATGCGGATACAAATTTCCGCCGCGTGGCATTGCGCCGCGAGGTTATCCCGCAGCTGAACCACATCATCGGTGGGGATGCGGTGCCAGCGCTGGCGCAGGCGGCAAGCGACGCCGCGCTGGACGACGCCGCCCTGCACACCCCACCCACCACGGACTGCGCGGCGCTGGCTGCGATGGCGGAACCGCGGCGCCGGCGAGCGATCGCGGCGTGGCTGGTCGGTGAGGGGGTAGAAGTCACGAGGAAGGGAGTGGGGGACGTCGGCAAGCTGTGCACCCACTGGCACGGGCAAGGGCCGGTGGCCGTGCGATCGGCCCGACAGGTGGGGCAGAGGTTGGAAGTAGCCCGTATAGGTGGCAAACTGGCACTATTGTCTGGTCATTAAAGGAGCGCACACGTGCACGACAAGAAAGACTTCGCCGTTCCCGCAAATTGTTACGGTGACGATGTTGAAGCAATCCTCATTGGAGAAGAGGAACTACAAAACCGCGTCCAAGAGATCGCGGATATGGTCTCTGAAAAGTATGCCGATGCTGAGCAAGACCTGCTTTTGGTCTGCGTGCTCAAGGGCGCGGCTTTCTTCCTGACGGACTTTGCGCGCAAGCTATCCATCCCCTCCGAGCTGGAGTTTATGGCCGTGTCCTCTTATGGCGCCTCCACTTCTTCTTCCGGCGTGGTGCGCATTTTGAAGGACTTGGACCGCGATATCGCAGGGCGCAACGTGCTCATCGTGGAAGACATCATCGATTCCGGCCTCACCCTGTCGTGGCTCATCCGAAACTTGCTAGGGCGCAACCCGGCCTCGCTCGATGTGGTTACGTTGCTGCGCAAGCCGGAGGTTGTGAAAGCCGAAATTGATCTTTTGGATGTGGGCTTTGATATCCCGAATGAATTCGTCATCGGCTACGGGCTGGACTATGCGGAACGCTACCGCGATCTGCCCTACGTGGGCACCCTTCACCCTGATGTCTATACCACCAACTAAAATCGCGCAGTAATGAAAAACAACAAGATTCTTCGCTACGGCGGGATTGCGGCTCTAATCCTTATCGCGCTGTACGCCTTTACCTTCTTCAGCAACGATGCCCGCGGCTATGTGCAAGCAGATACCTCCGTTGCGCTGACCCAGCTCAAGGACAAAAACGTCGATGAGGTGGAAATTGATGACCGCGAGCAGCGCCTGCGCATCAAGCTCAAAGACGAAATCACGGTAGACGAGCGCGACGGCGTGAAAGAGATCGTGGCCAAGTACCCGGCCCGCGCCTCTGAGCAGGTCTTTAACTCCGTCAAGGATTCTGGTGCCGAGAAATACCAGACTAACGTCACCCAGGAATCCTTCCTCGGCTCCATGCTCAGCATGCTGCTGCCGATGATCATCCTCTTTGGCTTCCTCTTCTGGCTCATGTCCCGCATGCAGCAGGGCGCCGGCGGCATGTTTGGCATCGGCGGTTCCAAGGCTAAGGAACTGACCAAGGACATGCCCACCAATACCTTTGAGGACGTGGCCGGTGCGGACGAGGCCGTGGATGAGCTGCAGGAGATCAAGGACTTCCTGGAAGATCCCACTCGTTACCACGAGCTGGGTGCCAAGATTCCGCGTGGCGTGTTGCTCTATGGCCCTCCGGGCACCGGTAAGACCTTGCTTGCTCGCGCTGTGGCCGGCGAGGCCGGCGTACCGTTTTATTCCATCTCCGGTTCTGACTTTGTGGAGATGTTCGTCGGTGTGGGTGCCTCCCGCGTGCGCGATCTGTTCAAGCAAGCGAAGGAAAATAGCCCCTGCATCATCTTTGTCGACGAGATTGATGCCGTCGGCCGCCAGCGCGGCTCCGGCACCGGCGGCGGCCACGATGAGCGCGAGCAGACCCTGAACCAGCTCCTAGTAGAAATGGATGGTTTTGGTGATCGCGAGGGAGTTATCCTCATCGCCGCCACCAACCGCCCCGATATCCTGGACCCGGCGCTGCTGCGCCCAGGCCGCTTTGACCGCCAAATTCCTGTCACCAACCCGGATCTTGCCGGACGCGAGCAGATCCTGCGCGTGCATGCGAAGGATAAGCCTCTGGCAAAGGAAGTCGACGTAGCTCAGCTGGCCAAGCGCACCGCCGGCATGTCCGGAGCGGACCTGGCCAATGTGCTCAATGAGGCCGCTTTGCTTACCGCCCGCATCGGCGGCAACGTCATTACCTATGACGCCCTGGAAGAGGCTACCGACCGCGTGGTGGGCGGCCCGCGCCGCCAGGGCAAGATCATCTCCGAGCACGAGAAGAAGGTCACCGCCTACCATGAGGGCGGACACACGCTATCCGCGTGGGCGCTCAAGGACATCGAGCGGGTCTACAAGGTCACCATCTTGGCCCGTGGCCGTACCGGCGGCCACGCCATGACCTCGCAGGAAAATGACAAGGGCATGTACACCCGCGACGAGCTTTTCTCCCGCCTGGTCTTTGCCATGGGCGGCCGCGCAGCCGAGGAGCTGGTCTTCGGTGCGCCGACCACTGGTGCGTCTTCCGATATTGAAAACGCCACCAAGATCGCTCGTTCCATGCTCACCGAGTACGGCTTCTCCCCGGACCTAGGCACCGTGAAGTACGGCAAGGAGCAGGGCGATCCCTTCAGCCAGATGGGTGGCGGTGGCTCCATCGATTACTCCGATGAGGTTGCCTCCAAGATTGATGAGCAGATGCGTTACCTGCTCGAGCGCGCGCACGAGCAGGCCTATGACATCTTGCGCAATAACCGTCACTACCTGGACAAGCTGGCCGAGGCCCTGCTGGAGAAGGAAACCCTGCGCCGACCCGATCTCGAGCGCATTTTCGACGGCATCGAGCCGCGCGAGGCCTTCGATGTCTTCCCAGGTGAGGACGATCGCTTCCCGCGACAGATTGGCTACGCCCCGGTGAAGACCCCGGTCGAGCTGGCTAAGGAGCGCGGCGAGGAGCTGCCTAAGCGCATGACGCTTCTCGATGCCTCTCGGGCCGCCCGCGAGCGTCGCCTCGCCGGCGAAGAGCCGAAGGGCGAGGTGGGCTTCAACTTTGGTCAGCACGCAGGTGACTACGTCGATCCGGACACCGCTCGCGAGCTGGGCCGCGGCCCAGCCAAGGAAACCGAGAATAAGGAAGCGAAGGACACCAAGCCACCGCGCGATGCCCAGCCGGATCAGACTTCCGAACCCGCCGCACGTCCTGCCGCCCGCCCTGCCACCGGCGGCGGCAAACACCACAAACCGGATGCCGGTGCAGAGCAGGACGCTGATACCAGCCAGTGGTTTACCCCTGGTTGGAAGGAAAAGGATCGCCGTAGGAACCCTTACGCGCGCGATGAAGAAAAGCAAGATGATAACTAATGGCTGATAACCACATACCCGCCCGCGCCCCCTTTGACCAGGACCGGGCGGAAGCAGCGGTGCGCGAGCTGCTCCTCGCAGTGGGCGAGGACCCCGATCGCGAGGGCCTGCGCGAAACCCCAGCCCGCGTGGCCCGCGCCTACCGCGAGGTCTTCGCCGGCCTGCACGAGGATCCGACGGAGGTTCTGCACAAGACCTTTGCCGAAGACCACCAGGAACTGGTCCTAGTGCGCGATATTCCCATCTATTCCACCTGCGAGCACCACCTAGTTCCGTTTTACGGCGTGGCGCACATCGGCTATATCCCAGGCAAGGATGGCCACGTCACCGGCTTGAGCAAGCTTGCCCGCCTGGCAGATATGTACGCCAAGCGCCCTCAAGTGCAAGAGCGCCTGACCCAGCAGGTGGCGGACGCACTGGTGGAGGTTCTCGGCGCGCAGTCCGTCATCGTGGTCATCGAGTGCGAGCACCTGTGCATGGCCATGCGTGGCATCCGCAAGCCTGGTGCGACAACGACTACCTCCGCGGTGCGCGGCGGATTCAAAAATAACGCCGCCTCCCGCGCTGAGGTGCTCAGCCTGATTCGCAGCTAAACCCCCGGTTCACCACTACAAGCGATAAGGAGCACACCATGCAGCAGGCAACCTCGGTCTCGGATCTGAGCATCGCCAACCGCACGCTCGTGATGGGCATCGTCAACGTCACGGAGGATTCTTTCTCCGATGGCGGCCGGTGGTTGGACGTCGATGCCGCCATTAACCACGCGCGCGAGCTCGTGGACCAGGGTGCGGACATGATAGACGTCGGCGGCGAGTCCACCCGGCCGGGCGCGGTGCGCGTAGAGGCGGGCGTCGAAGAGCGCCGCGTGGTACCCGTCATTAGGGCTTTGAGTGAGCTGGGCATTCGCACCTCCGTGGATACGATGCGCGCTTCGGTGGCCCGCGCGGCAGCAGCGGCCGGTGTGGACATGATCAATGATGTCTCCGGCGGCCTGGCTGATCCTGATATGTATCGCGCGATGGCCGAGGTCGGCGTGCCCGTCTGTTTGATGCACTGGCGCACGCTGCAGGAAGGCGCGTTTGGCTCGGCGGCCGGCAGCGCCGACCACGGCGGCGATGTGGTGCGCGATGTGCACGAAACCCTAGAACGCCTGGCGAATAACGCGCTGGAGGCCGGCGTGCGCCGCGATAATATCGTGCTCGATCCGGGCTTAGGCTTCGCCAAAACCCCGCAGAATAACTGGGCGCTGCTCAAGGCCTTGCCGGAATTCCTCGACGCCGAATTTCCCATGCTGGTGGGCGCTTCCCGCAAGCGTTTCCTCGCCGCCATTCGGGAGGACCGCGGCGTGGAGTCCAGCCCGCTGCTGGCTGATCCCGCGACCGCGGCCGTGACCGCCATTTCCGCGCAGATGGGCGCGTGGGGTGTGCGCGTGCATGAGGTCGCCGTCTCCCGCGATGCCGTCGATGTTGCGGCCGCGTGGAACGCCGGCAACGCTTACGCGGGCGGGGCCAATGCTAGCGGCAGCTATAGCAACGGCTCCGATGGCAATGGCACCATGAAATCCACCGCTCTTCCGCGCAACCCTAAGGAGTAAAACATGGCAGACCGCATCGAGCTCACCGGCCTAGAATGCTTTGGCTACCATGGCGTCTTTGAGGAAGAAAAGCGCACCGGCCAGCCCTTCATCGTGGATATCACCTGCTGGTCCGAGTTCGCCGACGCCGCCGCCACCGATGATCTGTCCAAGACCATCAATTACGCCGAGCTTGCCGACGTCGCCGCAAATATCATCGAAGGTCCCGCACGCGACCTCATCGAGACCGTCGCCAGTGAGGTGGCCGATACCATCATGGACACCTTCGAGGGCCTGCATGCCGTGGAGGTCACCCTGCACAAGCCGCAGGCGCCGATTCCGCGCACTTTTGCCGACGTCGCCGTGGTTGCCCGCCGCTCCCGCAAGCACGCAAGGACTCTCTAATGCGTGCGGTGCTGTCCATCGGATCCAATTTGGATGACCGCGTGGGGCTTCTGCACACGGTATTTGATGAGTTCGCCGGCGAGATCGTCGCCGCCTCGCCCGTCTATGCCACCCCGCCGTGGGGCGTTACGGACCAGGACGAATTCCTCAACGCCGTGCTTATCGTGGACGTCTACGAGTCACCGAAGGAACTCCTGCGCCGCGGACAGAAATTGGAAGAAGCCGCCGATCGGGTGCGCGTGCGCCACTGGGGCCCGCGCACGCTGGATGTGGACATCGTCGATATTGAAGGTTTTACCTCCGACGACCCAGAGCTTATCGTCCCGCATCCTTATGCCCATGAGCGCGCCTTCGTACTGATTCCATGGTTGGCGGCCGATGGTGGTGCTAGGTTGAGTGGGGAGGGCGTCGCCAAGCGGGTAGCAGCACTCGACCCGAAAGAGCGCGCCGAGATTCGCCGGCTGGGCATGATGGAGGAGCTATGACACGGACCTCGCTGGGTGCCCTAATCGGCACCGGGGTCTTCTTTGCCGCCGCCGCGGCCATCCTCACCACGCGCTTTTATGGCTCCATGCTGCAAATCCCGGTGACGGTGTCGGCCACACTATGGCTCATGGCCGTTATCTGCCTGGTGCTGACCTGGAAGGTGGACCAAGCCACCGAGGACGAGCATGGTATTGGTCTGGATAATTCGCAGCTCAACCCCATGACCATCACGCAGTTCATGTTGGTGGGCAAGGCTTCGGCGTGGACGGGCGCCATCGTGGGCGGCATCTATGCCGGCATTGCCGTCTACGTCATCCCCAATGCCGGCACGCTCGCGGCAGCTTCCGATGACCTCGTAGGGGTCATTGCCTCCGCGCTCGGTGGACTCGCGATGTCTGCTGCTGGCCTGCGTCTGGAGCGACACTGTGAGACCCCGCCCCCACCAGATGGGGTTCAAGCGGTACATTAGTGAGCATGACTGAGCCGCGCTCTTCTTCTAGCAATACTTCCGCCAAGACGACCAAGCCGGACTTGGGCCAAATCGGCCTTATCGTCCTCGTGGTGCTGGCCGTGGTGGCCAGCATCGTCATGCTGATTTCCGGCTCTGCCGCCGCGCTCAAGATCGCCCTCATTGCTGCCCTGTGGGCCGCCGTGCTCGGCTTCTTCTTGGTCATGCGCTATCGCCGCCAGGCCGAGGAGTCCGTAACCAAGCTGGAGCTGCAGGAGCGCGCTCACCGCGCCGAACTTAAGCAGGCCCGCGCCGCCGAAGGCCAGTCCCTGCCGGATCAGGAGCTACTCGATGAGATCCGCACCGAGCTTGCCTCCATCCGCAAGCAGATTGAAGACCTCTCCGGCCACGACTTCACCTATGAGCCGGCCGCACTGCACGCCGAAGCTCGCCGCATCATGCAGCTAGAGGCCCAGACCGCGGCCGCCGCCCGCCCCAGTGCCGAGGAGGGAAGTGTGGACTTTACCCAGTCCTCCTCCGGCGCCCCGTCCGCCGATGCCATCGCCGGCCGCCTGGGCGATCAGCCATCCGCTGCGCATACCGAGTCCAACCCGCTCAATGACATCATTAGTGAAAAGACGCGCGCGCAGCGCACCTCCGGCAAGCCTTCTGGTGCCTCCACCTTTGATACCGGTGGCTTCCAGGCCGTGCGCTGGGATACCGGCGGTGATGATTCGCTGAAGTCTTCCCGCACTTCCGCAGCCAGCGAGCACCACGGCAGCCACCGCAAGCCGGAGGCCGCTACCACCGCCAGCGACGAAACCCAGGACATTCCGCAGCAGGCGGCGCCGCAGCGCGATGAGCGCGCGGCATATCCAGGCTCGGGCCAACACGTGGCTCCGGAATCGGCCGAACCAGTACGCCAGAAGGCAGCCCGTCCGCATCACCGTGCGGCTGAACCTCAGCCGGAGGAGCAGACACGCGGACGCCGTCGCAGCGACGATAAGCGTGAGGGCGCGGTATCCGTGGCCGAGCTTTTGGCCCAGGCAAAGAAAAAGAAGGATAAATAAATGCGCCCGCCACGCATGCGGGTAGCTCTCTTCGGCCGTAGCTTGGCCGGCTTTACCTTGGCCAATGCCATGGAACGCGTCGGCCATGAGGTGCAGATGCTTTCGGACCCAGCCGAGCTTTCTTCCTTCGAAGCTCTCATTATCGCCGTGGGCGATTCCCGCCTGGAAGCTACCGTGGAGTTGCTTGAGCCATACGTACATCGCGGATTAATCGTTTTCCACACCTGCCTTTCGCGCGGAGTGCAGGTATTGGATCCACTGGAAACCCACGGCTGCGTTGTCGCGGCGCTCGCCCCATTTACGCTTAAGCGCTGGGCGGTGACCACCCTGGATGAGCTGGGCGAGACCGTGGTGGAACTTAATATCGCCGAGTTTCGCGCCGAGACCGTAGCGCTTTCCGACGCCGAGCGTGCCCCCTTCGCTGCCCGCGCCTACTACGCCGAAATGCTGCGGCGCTTGCATATCTCTGCTGCGGTTGATGCTCATTTCCTCTCGCCCTCAGAAGAGCCACCCCTGGTGGGTGAGGACATGGACACCGAGGAAATCATCGCCGCCTACCGTGGCGCCACCGATCCCGGCCTGCGCCGCAGTTATGTGGAGGTTGCCCGCCGCTTAGGCGAGGTGGATGGCCGCGAAGATCTAGAAATGTGGGCCCTACAAGAGGAGAGCCGATGAGCTTAGAGCTGGGAAACGCCACTGTTATCAGCAAGATTGAGCGCATCCGAATGGTCGGCAGCGCCTTCCACAAGACTGGCCGCCCGGTGGCCTTCGTGCCCCTGACTACCGGTGTGCATGCTGGCCATATCGCGCTGGTACGCGCGGCCAAGCGCATCCGAGGCGCCGTTACCGTCGTGGCCCTGCAATCTCCGCGGGAGGAGGATCTTGAACTCCTGCGCGCCGAGGGCGTGGACATAGTCTGGAATTATTCGGTAGAGACCTTGTGGCCGCACGGACGCCGCATCGCGGTGTCCCCGGCCAACGCCGAGGCCACTCTGGAACCGGAGCTAAGTAAGGATGCCACGCTCTATCTAGCGCTCATCCTGACGCTTTCGCCTACCGACGTCCTCTTAGGCGAAAAAGACTACGAACTCCTCCTCGCCATCCACCACGCGGTTCAAGACTTCCACCTGGGCGTGCGCGTGCAAGGCGTGCCCGCCGTGCGCATGCCCGATGGAGTGGTGATGAGCCTGCGCAATACCAATGTTCCTGCCGCCGCCCGCGAGCAGGCCGCGGCTCTCTCTGCCGCGCTGACCGCTGGTGCGCATGCCGCCGAGGCCGGTGCCGAGCAGGTCCGCGAGGTCGCCGCGGAGGTGCTGAGCGCCGCCGGCGTTGAGCCCGAATACCTCGAGGTGCGCGGCCGCGACTTGGGTAACCCGCCTGCGGAGGGTGATGCCCGCTTACTCGTTGCCGCTACCATCGGCAGCGTGCGGCTCATCGATAATGTGGGCCTGCCGCTGGGCATCGGTTTTAATAACATCGAAGAACATGAGGCCAAGGCCGAGCTCGAGCGCGAGCAACAACGTGCGCTACAGCGCGCGCAGGGCACCGCTTCCCAGCAGCTATCGGAGGACTAATGACCGATATCCAGATCCGTGACCTTGACCCGCGCGATGAGCCCAAAGCCATTTCTTTTGCCATCGAGGGCATGCACCTGCACTGGTTTGTGAAGAACCCGCGCTTTGAGCGCGCCTACGGCCGTTACTTTTGGGATTTAGAGCGCGCCAAGGCCACCGATATTTTGGCGGCCTACGATGGCGGCCGCTTCCTGGGCGTGCTTTTGGCCTCCATGAAGGGCAAGCCCGCGTTGCCGTATCCGTGGTGGCGCAAGGCTTATGTCCGTGCGGTGGAAATCTTCCATAACCTGCGCCCGGGCGGACACCGCGATGATTATGATTCCGCCAATAAGGACATGTTGCTTGAGTACTTGGGCGAGCACGCCGTCGACGGCGAAATCGGCTTCCTCGTCGCCGAGCCGAACTCCGGCGTGAGCGGCGTGGGCACGGCCCTGCTCGAGGCCTTCGAAGCTCGCCACGCGGGAAAGAATATCTACCTGTATACCGATGACGGCTGCACGTACCAGTTCTACGATAGCCGTGGCTTCACCCAGGTGGGCGAGCGCACCATTGCAGTCAACGAGGACCGCGACTTAGTGTGCATGCTCTATGTGCGGCGCCTTGGCACGCCGCAGTCTTAGCGTGCCGCAGGCTTAACGCGCCAACGCTCCCATCGGATCCCAGGCCGGCAGGGTGGTCACGGACTCGGACTGCAACGCCGCTTGGTATTGTTCCGGCAGGCGGGAGGGGTGCACGGCGATTTCGAAGACGAACTCGTCGAACCAGTCATCGGCCATGGTCCAAAAGCCCTTATCGGCCTTTTTCGGGCCCCAGGAATTCTCTACGCGCCAGCGATTGACGGTGCCGTCGTCTGCGATATCGGCGCCGGTAAAGACCATCGCGTGGGTCATGAGGGACTCATGCAGGCGCAAACGCTGTGCCTTGTCCAGATCCATCTCCACGCCGTAGAAGGCCTCATAATCGTGCAGGTGCTTGGCCCACACGCCGTGCTCATCATCGGATTGCTGGTCGGTATCGCAGCCGAACCAAACCGGCTGACCGTCCTCGATGGAGGCACGCGCGGCATCGCGCAGCACCTCCACAGGCGCGTTCAAATAGGTCACGCGCTTTCCAGCCACGTTGCCCAGATACTCCACGGTGTAGAGCTCGCCATAGGCATTGCGCGGGTCGTTGACAACGCACACGTACTCGCCTAGGTCCGCAGGCAGGTATTCCTGGGCAAACTCCTGTGGGGTATAGGTACCAGCGCGGTGGAATTCATCGTCCTTATCGCGGTACTGCCACACAAAGTCCTCGGGTGGCAGACCAAGGTTGGCGGTGAGGATACGGTAGACGTCGGCAAGCGCTTGCTCATGCGCGCCCTCTTCGCCGCTGCGGATGCGGTGGGCGGCGCGGCGCAGCACGGTCTGCAGGTTGCGGTTAAGCATCGCCGTGGCCTCGGAAGACGCAGTTTCTGGCATGGCGTACTTCGGCACGACGCCGTATTTTTCCACCAGGGCGACGAACATGGACCATTGGCCGCCGTCATCGATGGGATCATCCATGAGCTTGGTTACGGTGCGGTCCGTAATATCGCGGTCCTTGAGCTCAGCCATGGCGGTAAGGAACCAATTGGCCTTTTCCAGCTTGTCAAAGAAGTAAATATAGGTTTGCGAGAGCTCAAAATCCTTGAGCTTGGCCTTGTCCATCAGGCCGCCGCGCAGGGAATTGAGGCCGGCAAAAATCCAGCAGCGGCCCGAGGCCTTCTGGTCGGCCACGTCCCACGAATCTAGCTTATGGCTGGTCACGGGGGTGAGGGTACGCAGTACTTCGCGGTCGAGGCTGAGCTTATCGGCGCTTTCTTGAGCCACCCCATTGCGCACCAGGCGCAGCGCGGCATCGCTGGTGAGCTCGGCAGTGGCGGCATGAACCTCGTTCGGTTTAATCTCTGTCATTTCTCGATTCTCCTTAGTTCATCCGGTCCCAGAGGGGAAGCTCAATCGGTTCGGTGGAAAGCGCCTCGGCCAGCTCGTCGCTCAGGTGCTCCTTGCGCACGGCGATGTGGAAGACGTTCTGGTCAAACCAGGCATCGGCCATGGTGGCAAAGCCTTTGCCAGACACGTTCTCGCCGTCGTGCTTGCGCGGTGGCTTGGAGCCCCAGGAATTTTCCACGCGCCAGGCGCGGTCACCATCGATGCCGGTGAGGACCATTGCGTGGGTAGGCGCGGTCTCGCCGGAGGTAAAACGCTCCTCCTTGCTCATGGAGGAATCGATGCCGTAAAGGCCATCAGTATCCACTAGGCCCTCGTCCCACACGCCGTTGAGGAAGGAGAACTGACGGTTGACATCGCAGCTAAACCAGACCGGCTCACCGGCAGCTAGGCTGCGCTTGGCGGTCTCCTTGAGCTCCTCCACGGTTGCGTTCAAGTACTCCTGCGGTGCCCCACCCAGGACATTGGTTTCATCGGCGCTGCTAAACACGCGATGCTTGGGGTTGGTGGTGCGAGGATCATCGGCCAGTACCACGTATTCGTCCAAGTTCGGCAGGTACTTATCGGCAAACTCGCGCGGGGTGGAGTGCAGGCGCACGAATTGCTCGTCCTTGGTGCGATATGCCCAGGTAAATTCCTCCGGCGGGGTGCCCAGGTGAATGGCCAGGATCCGGTGGAAATCGGTGCGTGCCTGGGCGATGATGTCCTCGCGCGGTCTGTCCTGTGCGGCGGCGCGGCGTACCACGGTGGCAAGATCGCGGTTCATCTCCGCGGTATTTCCAGACGAGCGTACCTCCGGCATGACCTCGGCAGGCACGGCACCGTACTTGGCTACGAGGTTGCTAAAGAAGCACCACCAGCCGCCATCGGCGCCGGCGTGATCGAGTACCGCGGCGACGGTGCGCTCATCCCAGCCGGCTTCCTTTTTATCCAGTAGCTGGTTGAGCACCAGGTTGGCGCGCTCCAGCTTGTCAAAGTACTGCAGGTAGGTAAAGGAAAACTCAAAGTTATCTACGTTGAGTTCCTTAGCCGCGCGGTGGCGAAAGACGTTCAATGCCGCGAACATCCAGCAACGGCCCGAGCGCTTTTGATCCGAGACGCTCAGGCTATCCAGCTTGACCTCAGTGGTGGGGTAGAGGGCCGTGATGCGGTCGCGGTCCAGCGCAGACTTGGCCGCCCCGACATTGGTAATGGCGTTGCGGGCTAGGCGCAGCCGTGCATCGGCCGCGGCCTCCTTGCGCAACTGGGACAGGTATTCCGTGGTGAGCAAAGACATATTTCGGTTTTAGCAGACCCGCGCCTTTGGGGGCGTGGGTGGGTAGAGCTAGAGGTATGCCGCCAGCTTGTCGACGGCCCTCGGAGTTCCCACTTCTTCCGGTAGCCACGGAACCTCGCGCACTGGGGTCTGTGGGAGCTTGGCACGTAGCAGCGCGAGCGCCTCATCCTCGGCGGCTCGCCGGGCGGCCAAGAACTCGCCTTGGTCGGGCGGGGTGCGCCGGTTGACCAGCATGGACCCCACACGCACACCGTTGCTGGTGAGGTCGGCATGGAATTCGGATGACTCCAGCACGGGCAGGCGCTCGGCGGTAAGCACGATATGAAAGACCGTGCGTGAGGAAGTCAGCGCTTCGCGCAGCTGGGCAAAGCGCTCGCGGCGCTGGAAAAGTGTGGCGCGAATTTCCTGATTGCGCCGGTCCACCGGGTCATTATCCGCGCCGCTTCCTTGCGACATTCCGCGCACCAGCGAGCCGAATTTATCGGATTTCTCACGCCGGGAGAGCAATCCATCGGTATAGGCAGCCATGATCTCCGGCAGGGCCATCAGCCGCGAGGTATGGCCAGAGGGAGCGGTATCGAAAATGAGGTAATCAAAGTCGGATTCCTCCACGACGAGGGCAGCGATGCGCTCCAGCAAAGCCGCCTCCTGCGTGCCGGGCGATTGCCGGGCCAAGTCGAGGTGCTTTTTCACCTCACCGTGCAGGTGCTCGGGCATAAAGCGGCGCATTGAGTTTTCCACCTGCGCTAGGTGTTGCTCCGTGGCGCGTGCCGGCTCAATCTCGATGGCGGAAAGGGCAGGGGTGAGGCTGACGGGGGCGTCGCCAAGCGAGGCACCAAAAATATGCCCCAGATTATGCGCCGGGTCCGTGGAAACTAAGCAGACGCGGTGCGCGCGGGACAAGCGCAGCGCGGTGGCGGTGGCCAGGGTGGTCTTGCCCACCCCTCCTTTGCCTCCGAAGAACATGTTGGGTGCGGTCTCTAGCAACATTGAATATTCTCCAGCGGGGATCTATCCATTCCCATGCGTATATGCCAGGCGTGGAAATCCTCATAGACCAGCGGCAAAAGCTCCAGGGTGTAGTAGCTGGCCGGGTTGGGGATGCCCAGGGCCTCTGAGGCGACCAGCATCATGAAGAGATCGTCTTCCTGCTGCTGGGCCTTGGCAAAGCTGGCGCGGTACGGGGCCTGGTAGTACTCATTGAGCCCAGCCGCGAGTGCCTTAAGCTTGTCGAGCATGCTCGGGCAACGGGGCGTCGAGGTCTTCATCGCTCCACTCCAGAGGGGCCTCCTTGCGGGCGCGGGAGATGGCGCCGACGGCCTCCACAATGACCCAGATGGTGGCTACCACGATGATGGCGTCCATGCAGAATAGCAGCCAATTCTGGCTAGTAAATAACGACTTTAGCTGCAGGAGTGCGGCCCACAAGGCCATGGCGGTAACGAAGATGAGTGGGACGACCACTGGCCACGTCGGCCGACGTAGGTGGGTGAGGATGACCACCACGATGGCTAAGGTGAGGCCTGCCATGAGCTGGTTGGTGGTGCCGAATAGCGGCCAGATGGTCATGCCTCCTGAGCCGTCCGCGCCGGCGGAGAAAGTCAGCCCAAAGGCCAAGCCCACCGCAATGACGGTGGCGGCCAAGGCCTTAATACGGATTCCTATGATCTCGCCGATTTCTTGGACCACCAAACGCTGCAGGCGCACACCCGAGTCCATGGTGGTGGCCGCAAAAAGCACGGCCATGGTGGCCAAAATGGTGCCGGAAAGGGAGGTAGGAATGCCCATGCCTTCATTCATGAGCGCGCCGCCGCCTTGCACGAAGGCGTCCACGCCGCCGGCGTTCCACTCGGAGTAGATTTCTTCCCACTGCGTGGTGGTCTTGAAGCCGGCGGTAGTAGCGATGATGGTGCCCAGTGCGAGCAGGCCCTCGCCCACGGCGCCGAAATAGCCCACAAAGCGCACATCGGTTTCCTTAGCCACCTGCTTGGAAGAGGTGCCGGAGGCCACCACGCCGTGGAAACCGGAGACTGCGCCGCAGGCGATGGTGACAAAGAGAAGCGGGAAGATGCCTGGGGTGCCGTCTGGTACGTTTTCGCGCAGCGCTGGGGCCGCAATCGAGGGCCGAGTGATAAGGAAAGAGCCGTACAAGATGGCCAGTCCTACGAAAAGCTGCAGGCCGTTGATATAATCGCGTGGCTGCAGCAGCACCCATACCGGCAGCATCGAAGCAATAAAGGCGTAGATAAATAATAAGATGATCCACACGCCGTTGGCGGGAATCCCCAAGACAGTATCTGGCAAGACCACGGGCACGCGGTCACCGATGATCATAAGCGCGTAGAGCGTAACAACGCCCACGATAGATACCAGCGGTAGGTTCCAGTTCAGGCGGTAGATGGCCTGGCCGATAAGTAGCGCCACGACGATGGCACCCCACGTGGGGATGACGGCCGTGGGGGTGGATACCAGCAGGTTTGAGATGACAACGGCGAAGGCAGTATTCACCATCAAAAGCAACAGGAAAATGACGATGAGGAAGAGGTTGCGCCCGCGCTTGCCAATATAACGCCCGGACAAGGTACCAATGGACTGACCCTTGTGGCGCTGGGAGGCCCACAGAGCGCCGAGATCGTGCAAACCTGCGAAGAAGATGGTGCCGATGGTGACCCAGAGAAATGCCGGTACCCACCCCCAAATGACCGCTACGGCAGGACCGATAATCGGTGCGGCGCCCGCCACAGAGGTGAAATGGTGACCCCACAGGACGAATTTATTGGTAGGTACATAATCCACGCCGTCTTCCATGGTGTGGGCCGGAGTGGAGTAGTTCGGGGATAGCCGGAAAATGCTCTTTCCTAGGAACTTGGAGTAGAGCAAGTAGCCGGCGACCATCATCGCGATGCCGACAATGGCGAGGACAAGAGAGTTCATGATGTGCGTCTCCTCATATGCGGGCAGGTGGCGTGTCTCACACGTGCGGACAGTATGCCATAACTCACATATGCATTTGCTTGTGGGGGAGACCAGCGGGTGGATTTATATTTGGAAGGCGCAGGCGGCGCAGTACCTCATGCTGCCGGCAGGGAAAACAACAGCGCGGCCCCAGTTCCAGTGGAGGAACGAGGGCCGCGCGGTGGGTGCTTAAACCAGGTGGTGCTTACTTCTTATCGACGCCGATGTTGCCGTCCTTCTTCCACACCACAACCACTGCTGGGCGAGGGGTGGACTTGCCACCCTCTGGCCAGTGGGAGGTCTGCTTTTCAAAGGTAGCGTCATCGGTTTCACCTGGGTGCTGAACGTTAACCATCACGCGCTCATCAGTGACGATGGGGCCGCAGGTCTCGGCGCCTGCCGGGACCGTCAGGAAGCACTTGAGCTCGCCGCGGGTATCGCCCTCGGTGGTTACGGCGTAAAGGCCATCGTTGGACTCGAGCGCGTTGCCGTCGGTGGAGATCCATAGGTTGCCGTGGCTATCGAAGGCCAGGTTATCCGGGCAGGAAATTGGGGATACCTTCTCCTTGTCAAAGCCACCGAAGTAGGTATTGGCCTCCTTCGGATCGCCGCAGACCAGGAAGAGGTTCCAGGTGAACTTCTCGCCAGCGTGGTCATCTTCAATCTCCATGACCAAGCCGTTCTTGTTCTCCTTGATGGGAGCCCATTCCATCGGCTCTTCCTTGTTCTTCTTGGCGTTCTCTCCGGTAGCGCCGCGGTATTTATTGTTGGTCAGGGCGACGTAGACCTTCTCGGAGTCTGGGTGAACCTGCATATCCTCAGGACGGTCCATCTTGGTGGCGCCCACCTTATCGGCGGCCTCACGGGTGTAGACGGCAACCTCTTCGGCAGACATGCCATCAACGTGGGACTCGAACTTGTTGTTCTCCGTATCGGAGGTCAGCAGCTTGATCCATTCGCCCTTGCCGTCGAAGGCCCCATCCTCTGGCAGCACGCCGGAGCCGTCAATCTCGTCCTCTGGGGAGTTGCCCTCTATCTTGGCCACGTACAGGGTGCCGTGGTCCAGGATGGTGAGGTTGTGCTCGATGTCGCCTTCTTTGTACTTCTTGGTGGAGATGAACTTGTAGATGTACTCGAAGCGGGAGTCATCGCCGGAGTAGCACACGACGGTGCCATCGGAGGCGATGTGGATGTTGCCGGCCTCGTGCTTGAAGCGACCCAGCGCGGTGTGCTTGACCGGGGTGGACTTCGGGTCCAGCGGGTTGATTTCTACGATCCAGCCAAAGCGGTTCGGCTCGTTCGGCTCCTTGGAGACGTCGAAGCGCTTATCAAAGCGCTCCCACTTGCGCTGGGATTCGCCATCTTCCATACCGAAGCGCTCCAGGGACTCCTGTGCCTTCTTGTCATCCAGCTTGGCGTGAGCGAAGTACTGGTCAAAGTTCTCCTCGCCGGAGAGCATGGTATTCCACGGGGTGATGCCGCCGGAGCAGTTATTCAGGGTGCCCTTGACCTTCTTGCCGGTCTTATCGGCGGAGGTCTTGACGTAATCGGAGCCGGCAGCTGGGCCCACCAGGGTGAATTCGGTGGTGGCGGTGATGCGGCGGTTTAGCGGGCCGAACTCGCGCTTGAGCTCGCCGGTCTTGCCAACCTTAGATACCTCCACGATGGAGTGGCCGTGGCCAGCCCAGCCGATCTTGGCCTGCTCCTCGGTCGGGTTATCCGCATCGTAGTTGGGGAACATCTGCGGCTCGGTGGTGTACTCGTGGGAGCAGACGTAGATAAGGCGATTGTCATCGTCCGGGTGCTCAATAAGGCCCGCAAAGTCATTGTTGAAGCCGAACTGCTTCTCAGCTGCCTCGGCAGTCTGGTTCTTGTCATCGAATTCCGGCGCGTCCTCAAACAGCGGGTCGCCCCAGGCAATGAGGACGGACTGCTCGTAGCCATCCGGGATGACCACTTCGTCCTTCTCGTTTGGCTGTACTGGGTCGAACTTCATGCCCTCTGCGGAGGTGAGCTCAACGTTCGCCTCAGAGGTTTTGCCGGCCTTGCCCTCGGAGGAAGAAGCCTCATTAGACGCATCATCCGGGTTGGAGCAGGCCGCCAAAGCAGCGCCGCCGCCAACGGTTACGACGGACAGGCTGCCCGCACGCAGCGCGGTACGGCGGGAGAACTGGTCAGCAAAGTACGGGTTATCGGACTTGTTCTCGCACTCTCCAAAGCAAGCATTACCGCACTTGTAGGTGCAGGTCAGGCTGGAACGAGAGGATGCAAAGAGACTAGAGAGAAGGTTGCGGCCTTTAAGCGCCATTATTACTGCTCCAAAAGGGTCGAAAATATTGTTTACACACGGGGACAACCATATATATAAGGAGATCTCAGTAACTGTGCGTTGACCCCGAGGTGACAGTGAAGTGAATTATGCGTAAATCTTTTCCGGGGTGAGGGTGGCGTGGGCTAAATCGCGTGCTGCGGTGAGGATCGACTACCCTAGGCTAACGTGAGCGAGCAGAAGAATAATGAAGTAAACGATGTCCCTGAGCAGCTACGCATCCGCCGCGAAAAGCGCGATCGCCTGCTGGAATCCGGCGTAGAGGCCTACCCGGTCACCGTTGAGCGCACCATCTCTTTGAAGGATTTGCGCCACGATTTCCGCGTGGTGGCCGAGGGCGAAGAGCCGGGCACGGAAGAAGGCGTGACCTACCTGGCCCCAGGCGAGGAAACCGAGGTAACCCACGCCATTGCCGGCCGCCTTATCTTTATGCGCAATACCGGCAAGCTGTGCTTTGCCACCCTGCAGGATGGCGATGGCACCCAGGTGCAGGCCATGCTTTCCCTAGCGGAGGTGGGCAAAGAGCGCCTCGACGCTTGGAAGGCCGATGTTGACTTGGGCGATTTCATCTCCGTGCGCGGCCGCGTAATTTCCTCCCGCCGCGGTGAGCTGTCCATCATGGTTTCCGAATGGACCATGGCTGCTAAATCTCTGCGCCCGCTGCCGGTGTCCTTTGCCGATATGGCAGAAGATACCCGTGTGCGCCAGCGCTATAACGACCTCATTATCCGCGAAGAGGCCCGCAAGAACGCCATGATCCGCGTGAAGGTCATGCGCGCGCTGCGTAACTACCTGGAAAGCCAGGACTTCGTTGAAATCGAGACCCCGATGCTGCAGACCCTGCACGGTGGCGCGGCCGCTCGCCCGTTTATCACCCACTCCAATGCGCTAGATATTGACCTCTACCTGCGCATCGCCCCAGAGCTGTACTTGAAGCGCGCCGTTGTCGGTGGCATTGACCGCGTCTTTGAAATCAACCGTAACTTCCGCAACGAGGGTGTGGACCGTTCCCACTCGCCGGAGTTTGCCATGCTCGAGACCTACGCTGCATGGGGCGACTACGACGATTGTGCCCGCATGACGCGCGAGTCCATCCAGGCCGTAGCGCGCGACGTCTTTGGCTCGACCACCGTCACCTTGGCAGATGGCACCGAGTTCGATTTCGGCGGCGAAGAGTGGCCCGAAATCGAGATGTACCCCTCCCTCAATGAGGCCCTACAGCGCAAATTCCCGGGACAGCCGGAGGTCACCATCGAAACCGACATCGATACGCTCAAGGGCATTGCCGATGTCATCGGTCTCGACGTCCCGAAGGACGGCGGCTGGGGCCACGGCAAGCTGGTGGAGGAAATCTGGGAGGTCCTGTGCGAGGACCAGCTGGAAGGCCCCATCTTTGTCAAGAACTTCCCAGTTGAGACCTCCCCGTTGACTCGTCAGCATCGCTCCGAGCCGGGCGTGACCGAGAAGTGGGACCTCTACGTGCGCGGCTTCGAGCTGGCAACCGGCTACTCAGAGCTGGTGGACCCGGTTATCCAGCGCGAGCGCTTTGAGGATCAGGCCCGCCTGGCTGCCGGTGGTGATGATGAAGCCATGGTGCTGGATGAGGACTTCCTTGCTGCTATGGAGCAGGGCATGCCTCCTACAGCCGGCACCGGCATGGGCATGGACCGCCTGTTGATGGCCCTAACCGGCTTGGGCATCCGCGAAACCGTGCTCTTCCCGCTCGTGAAGCCAGAGCGTGACAACTAGCTCAGGATTATTAGGCGCAGACCACTTTCGAGGTCTGCGTCTATTTTTTGGGGTGCGGGGGCATTGAGGTAATCCACCGTGAGGCCGTTGACTAATGCTGTGGTCAATCGTGCTGCCTGGGTGGCGTCGAGATTATCGGCGAGGCGGCCGGCGCGCGCTACCTGTTCATAGAAGGCGGTGAGGCGGGCCTGGAAGGTGCGCAGCTCGTCCATATACATGTCGGTTAGGGAGGGTCGAGTGGAGGATGCAGCGCCGAAGATGATCCACGCTGCGGCGTCGATGCGTTGATCGGGGCCGATGGGGAGCAGTTCGCGGAGCCGGCTTGCCAGGGCGGGGAGGAGGTCTTGCTTGTTGGTTAGTGCTGCGACGCGCCTGACTTGGCGGTCGATGGAGTGACGGAAGGCTTTCGCCAGCAATTCATCACGAGTGCCCATGTGATATTGCACGGTTCGCGGGGCGACGTTGATCGTTTTGGCGACGGTGCGGATGCTGACTACGTCGAGGCCCTGGCTGACGATGATCCGCAAGGTTGCGTCTGCGATCTGTTCGGGCGAGATTGCCACAGCAGGCTCCTTTCAACTTTTCTTACAGCATAACGGTTGCGGTTAAGCCAACCTCTGTTATACGTTTGTATAACATGTTGGTACTGCTCACGAACTTAGGAAGCCCATGAACTCCATTCTTCCCCTGATCGGCCTGGCGCTGCTTGATAGCTTGAGTGTGGGAGCCATCGTGGTGCCCATTGGCCTATTGCTGACCTGGGGATCCATGCGCAAGGGGGCTTACGCCACCTACCTGGCCACCGTCGCCACGGTCTATTTCGCGCTGGGGCTGATGCTGCTCGGAGGGACGCAACTATTCTTCGGATTTTTCGCGGAACTGAACCAACAAAAATGGTTCAGCGTGGCGAAGATAGGGGCCGGTTCGCTGTTGGCCGCCTATGGAATCTTGAGCCCCACGCCGAAAAAGAAAACCGCAGAGGACGATGCCCGCGTTTCGCGGAAGCGAGGATTCGGGCCACTCGCGATGGTTGGATTGGGTTTGGCCGTCAGCTTTGCCGAAGCGGCCACGATGGTTCCCTATTTGGCGGCGATCTCGATTGTGCAAGCGATGCAGCTGCCGGGAGCGGGGCAGGCCGGTGTGCTTGCGGGCTACTGCGTGGTCATGATCATTCCGGCAATAGTGGTGGGAGTGCTGGCGGGGGCGTACGGCGAGAAGCTCTTTCCCTGTCTGCAAAGGATCGCCCATCGCTTGGAGTATGAAACAAAGGTCACGCTGCTCTGGGTTGCCGCCATTGTGGGTATTTATCTGATTGTTCAGGGGTGGGGTGAGCTTGGGCACGACTTCTAGCGCTAAAGCCACCAAGGCTTTAGCGCTAGTTGTCGTTGGTGGTTTTAGAGGACAATGCCCCAGGGTGGGGACCAGGCGGTTTTGCCGCCTACTCTGTCTATTCGGCCGCGCCTGCTGGGTTTGGTCGGGTCGTCGTTGTTGGCCCCGGTGTGGTGCCGACAGAGGGGTGACCAGGTTTTCCGGATTCGTGAATCCTCCGTGTTTCCAGGCGTGGATGTGGTGGATCTCTGATTCCTCGGCGGATTTGTTGCACCCCGGCCAGCTGGAAGTGACCATCGACTCCACCGTTGAAGAGCTCCAGGAGATCGCCAAGGTCATTGGCCTGGACGTTCCCGCCCGGGGCGCCTGGGGCCACGGCAAGCTGGTCGAAAAGATCTGGGAGGTCCTGTGCGAGGACCAGCTGGAAGGCCCCTCTTTGTCAAGAACTTCTCAGTGGAGTCCTCCCCGCTCACCCGCCAGCATCGTTCCGAGCCGGGAGTGACCGAAAAGTGGGATTTGTACGTGCGCGGTTTCGAGCTGGCTACCGGCTATTCTGAGCTTGTCGATCCTGTTGCCCAGCGCGAGCGCTTTGAGGATCAAGCGCCCCTGGCCGCCGGCGGCGACGAGGAAGCCATGGTTTTGGACGAGGACTTCCTCGCCGCGATGGAGCAGGACATGCCACCTACGACCGGCACCGGCATGGGCATGGACCGCCTGCTCATGGCCCTGACCGGCCTGGGCATCCGCGTGACCGTGCTCTTCCCGCTGGTAAAACCGGAACAGAAATAACCGGCTGGCGCGCTCCTACCACGAGGGGAGCGCCTTTTGCGTGCGCTGTCGGCCTAGTCGGCGCCGGTAGGAAGCGGCGCGGCGGAGGTATCGCTGCGCAGGCGCTTAATAATGTTCTCGGCCGAAATCAGGCACATTGGCACGCCGACGCCTGGCACGGTGGTAGCCCCCGCATAGTAGAGGCCGTCTACCTTGCGCGAGGCATTGCGTCCGCGCAAAAACGCCGACTGTCGCAGCGTGTGGGCCGGTCCGATGGAGCCGGCCGACCAGGCATGGTAGCGCTCGGCAAAATCGGCCGGGCCGAGCGTGCGCTTGACGACGACCCTGTCTACCAAATCCGGCACCCCAGCCGTGGCTGCGATGTGGTTAAGGGCGGCGTCGGCAATCGCGGCAACGCGCTCGGATTCCTCTGCGTGGTAGGCATTGCCGAACCCGGGCGCCTCCGCGGCCGGCACCGGCACCAGAATGAAGAGGTTTTCGTGGCCCGCGGGCGCTACGTTCGGGTCGGTGGCTGAGGTCTTGGACACGTAGATGGACTCCGAGGCCCCCAACGGCCGGGTGGGCTCCGGACCGGAATAGACGGCACGGAAATCCGGATCCCAATCTTGGCTAAAAAGCAGCGTATGGTGTGCTAGTTCTGGCAGCTCGCCCTTCACCCCGGCCAGAATGAGCACTGTGCCCAAGCCCGGATTGCGCCGGCCCCAGTAGCGCTCCGGGTAGGTGCGCAGCTGTGGTGGCAATAATTGGGTCTCGGTGTGGTGCAAGTCCGCCGCCGAGACCACAATATCGGCGTGGATAGCGCCCTTATTCGTGCGCACACCCGTGACCTGACGATTGGCAACCTTAATGGAGGTCACCTCCTCGCCCAAGCGGAAGTTGGCGCCAAACTTCCGTGCCTGCCGGTAGATGGCCTGAACCACGGCGGCGAAGCCACCCTGCGGGTAGCGCACGCCCTCCACCAGGTCGGTGTGGCTCATCAAAGAATACAGTGCCGGTGCGGCGGCCGGCTCGGAGGACAAAAAGACCGCCGGGTAGCTTAAGATTTGGCGCAGGCGGGCATCAGAAAACGTTCGGCCCACGTACTGCTTTAGGTTTACCGTCAGCAGAGCCATGAGGCGCGAAATCCGGGTGCGGATATCGCGGTGCACCAGGTTCAGCGGCGCGGAGAAGGTGGTGTAAAGGAAGTGCTTAAGCGCCATCTCATAGGTATCGCTGGCCTGCGCTAAGTACGCGTGGACTTTCTCCCCCGCGCTGGGCTCGAGTGACTCGAAAAGCGCGGTGACTTCCTCGATGCCGGAGCGCACGTCCACCGGAGCATCGCCGTGAAATACGCGGTAGGCAGGGGAGAGGTCCACTAGATCTAGCTCTGCCTCGGTGGAGGTGCCGCACAGCGCAAAGAACTGGTCGAATGCCTCTGGCATCAGGTACCAGGAAGGGCCGGTGTCCCACCGGAAGCCGGCTTCCTCGAAGCTGCCGGCACGCCCGCCTACCTCATCCAGCGAGTCCACGACGGTGACCTCGTAGCCCTCGCGGCCGAGCAAAGCGGCGGTGGCGAGGCCGGCGATGCCGGCTCCAATAACAACGGCGTGCATGTTGTTCTCCTTAATCTCCGGCTAGGGGCGGGGTCAGGTTGCTGTGGCCGCGACGGCGCACCGCGTGGGCCGCGAGCCAAGCCTTGGTATGGTTCGGCACGGATACTCGCGTGGTGGCAAGTACCGTAGCCGGAGTGGCGGCGAGGCGATTGGTGAGCTCAGCAAAGATATCCGCCGCCGCGCTCACACCGACCCGCGCGGAAGCCGGGAGCACGTCGATGGTGAGCGCGGCGGTGGCGAGCTCCTGGCGGATCTCTGCGATGAGCGCGGACTTGGTGGCCTCATCAATCCGTCCCGATGGGGCCTGCTGAAAATAGGTTCGGCCCAAAGTGGAGCTATCCTCACCCAGGTCACGCAGGAAATTAATCTTTTGAAAGGCTGACCCTAGAGCGCGGGCACCGCGCTCCATCGCGGCGCGGTCGGCGGGGGAGACGTCCTCTTCGGCCAAGAAAATTTGCAGGCACAATAACCCAATGACTTCCGCTGAGCCGTAGATATAGTCCTGCAATTCCGATGGGGAGTACTCGCGCTGGGTGAGATCCGCACGCATGGAGTTAAAGAAGGCAGCAAGGTACTCGCGGTGGAAGCCGCAGCGGCGAGCAGTGATGGCATAAGCGTGCACTATCGGGTCGGTGTGCAGTCGCCGTTGCGGTGCGGCCAGGATGGTCTTTTCGTAGGCATCCAGCGCGGCGGCGGGGTCGGTGTGGGCTTGCGCTGCGGCGCCGTCGACAAGCTCGTCTGCAATGCGCACCACCGCATACAGGTGGCGGATATCAGCGCGCACCCGCCCACGCAAAAGCCGCGTGGCCAGGGAGAAGCTGGTAGAGTACTGCCCCATAACCTGCGCGGCCGCGCGGGAGGCCGCTTGGTCATAGCGAGTCAACATATCTGTCAACGTAGCACGTGCTGAGCGGAGGGCTTCTAGGGACGCTGGCTTCTTAGCATTCGAACTCTTGATTGCTCGAGTATCCAGGAGGCCGCTTCCGGGGAGATCCAGGAACAAACTTTGTGAAGTGCTGTTGATATGTTGTCCAATTCCTTCTCTTCCATGCCGCGGCAGTCCCTAATGATGGGTTCATGGTGGGCTGCCCTGTTTCGAAAGGTGTAAATGATTTGTACTTGAGCCTCGAAATCCTTTCGGGAAACCCGTGAGGAAAAGGTGGAGTGAAGGCATGGCCATATCGTCGTCTGATAAGTCGTGGTCAACAGGTATCGCCAGAAATCAAAATTTAATTCTGCGATTACCTTTCCGGTGTTCCGATTCTTATTGAAATTGGTGCGTCTCTGGGCTTTTGTTATTGCTTTCTTGGATTGGGAAGTGAAAGGAATTTTTGGGGAGTCAAACCACTCGGGGCCGTACTTGGCCGAGAGTGCTGTGTCTATGTGGTTCCTCAGAAGTACCTCAGCGTGCTGAATATCTTCTAGGAATGCCTTCGAGACGCGGGTGTTCCATAGATAAAGAGCCGCCGGGTCAGGATGATCGAGAAACCTTTTCATTCTGGGAGCTGAAAACCATTCAATTAGCTGGCGTTGGGTAGCTGATTGAGGCGTCATGGCTCCCATGGTAGTGTCGCATTTGAAAGCCCCAGAGCGATCCCTGCAGGCCATCTGCACATCACTGGGGTTATTGTTTTAGCGGTTCGTGGCCCGTGGCTGCCCCTCGGCAAAGCCGGCGGCGGACTGCACGCCCACGGTGGCGCGCTCGCGGAAGGCGGCCAAGGAATCGGCGCCGGCGTAGGTACACGAGGAGCGCACGCCAGAAATGATTCGGTCCACCAGGTGCTCCACGCCGCCGTGCTCGGGGTCGAGGTAGATGCGGGAGGTAGAAATGCCCTCTTCGAACATCTCGCGGCGGGCGCGCTCAAAGGCCTCGGTATCGGAGTTGCGGCCGCGCACCGCTCGGCGCGAGGCCATACCGAAGGATTCTTTATAAAAGGCGCCGTCGGCATCCTTGTGCAGGTCACCTGGGGACTCAAAGGTGCCGGCGAACCAAGAGCCGATCATTACATTGGATGCACCTGCGGCTAGGGCGAGGGCGACATCGCGCGGGTCGCGTACACCGCCGTCTGCCCAGACGTGGGCGCCAACCTCGCGGGCGGCCGCAGCGCACTCCAGGACGGCCGAGAACTGCGGGCGGCCCACGCCAGTCTGCATGCGGGTGGTGCACATTGCGCCCGGGCCCACACCGACCTTGATAATGTCCGCGCCGGCCGCGGCCAGCTCGCGCACGCCCTCGGCCGTGACGATATTGCCGGCAGCGATGGGAAGCCCCAGTTCCAGCGCCTTGACCTTGCGCAGCGCGGTAAGCATGCTTTCCTGGTGCCCGTGCGCGGTATCGATGACCAGCACATCAGCACCGGCCTCCGCCAAGGCGCGGGCGCGGCCTTCCACATCGCCGTTAATACCCACCGCAGCACCAATGTGCAGGCGGCCCTGCTTGTCGACGCCCGGCTTATACATCTTCGCCCGCACCGCACCCTTACGCGTGAGGATGCCGGCTAGGGTGCCGTCTGGATTCACCACCGGCGCTAGCTTGCGGGAGGTTTTGCGCAGCTTGGTAAAGGCCTCCTGTGGGTCAATGCCCACCGGCAGCGTGACCAAGTCGGTGGTCATCAATTGACCGACAGCGGTGAAGTTATCCTGCCCACGCAGGTCCTTCGGGGTGATGATGCCGATGGGCATGTCTCCCTCGACCACGATGGCGGCACCATGGGCGCGCTTGTGCAAAAGGTTGCTGGTATAGCCCACGGTGTGGTGCGGCTTGACGGTAATTGGGGTGTCATAGACCAAGTCCGCCGCCTTCACAGAGGCGATGGTTTCTGCGGCCGCTTCTAAGGAGAGGTCCTGTGGCAGGATGGTCAGCCCGCCGCGCCGGGCGATGGTCTCGGCCATGCGGCGCCCGGCCACGGCAGTCATATTGGCCACGATGAGCGGGATGGTATTCCCGGTGCCGTCCTCAGTGGTGAGGTCTACCGACTGGCGCGAGCCCACCTCGGAGTGGCTCGGGACCATAAATACGTCGGAGTAGGTCAATTCGTACGGCGGATGGGAATCGTTGAGAAAACGCACTGGGGGTGTACCTCGCTTTAGGCTCGGGTGGCGCGGTCTCACCGCGCGAGTGAAGACACTAAAATTATACTCCCGACTTTCCCCATGCCCTAGGCCTCAGTATCCTGTCTGGGTGTCTCAGAAACCAGATCCCCAAATTTCCGCAGAGGTAAAAATCAACCTCACCATCCTCGTCCTTGGTGCGATGGTGATGATCCTGAACGAGACCGCACTTTCGGTGGCGCTGCCCACCATCATGGCGGACTATGGGATCCCGGCCACCTCTGCGCAGTGGCTGCTTACCGGTTTCCTGCTCACCATGGGCGTGGTCATCCCTACCACGGGTTTTCTCATGGATAAGTTCACCACCCGACAGATCTTTCTGGCCTCGTCTGGTGTTTTCCTTGCCGGTACCGTGTTGGCTGCCCTTGCCCCGGCCTTCGGCGTCTTACTCGCGGGGCGCGTCTTCCAAGCCGTCGGGACAGCGTTGATGATCCCCACCCTGATGACGGTGGCCATGACCCTCGTCCCGCCGCAGCGCCGCGGCAGCGTCATGGGCATTATTTCCGTGGTCATTTCGGTCGCCCCGGCGCTCGGCCCCACGGTAGGTGGTGTCATCTTGAGCATTTCTACATGGCATGTCATTTTCTGGGCCATGGTGCCGCTGCTCGGTCTCATCTGCGCCACAGGCTACTTCCGCCTAGTCAACGTGGGTGATAAGCGTGATACCCCGCTGGATTTCCCCTCCGTCCTCTTATCCGTCATCGCCTTTGGCGGGCTTGTATACGGTGTTTCCTCCATCGAGAACATGCTGGATGGCGATGGCGTAAGAGACATCATTGTCCTCGCGGTTGGCGTGGTGACTCTAGCGCTATTTACCCGCCGCCAGCTGCGCCTAGCCAAAGATAACCGTGCCCTTTTGGACATGCGCCCGTTTACGGTCCCCAACTTCACCGTGGCGGTACTTGGCATGCTGCTCATGTTCGGGTTGCTGCTCGGCGTGGTCAACATTTTGCCCATCTATCTGCAGACCTCCCTGGCGGTAAGCTCGCTGGTAACCGGGTTCGTCGTCATGCCTGGCGGCTTGCTCCAAGGCGGCATCTCGCCGATGGTCGGCCGCCTTTATGATGTCCACGGGCCCCGCCCGCTCATGATCCCCGGCGCCCTGATATTCGCTGCAGGAACTTGGTTGATGACCCTGCTTAGCCAGGACAGCGCGGTATGGATGGTCATTGGCATGCACATCCTTTTTGCGCTGGGCATCGCGCTTATGATGACGCCGCTGATGACGACGTCCCTGGCCTCCCTACCGGACTATCTCTATTCCCATGGTTCTGCCATCCTCAATACCCTCCAGCAGCTGGCGGGCGCAGCCGGCACTGCTTTTTTGATGACCTTCCTCTCCCGCGGCACCAAGTCCGGTGCCGCCCAAGGCATGAATGAAGCCGCAGCCACCGCTCACGGTGCGCACTGGGCCTTCCTTTTCGCCGGAGTGCTCTCGATCGTGGTTGTGGTGCTTGCCCCATTCTTAAAGCGGGTGCCGTCCGCAAACTAGCCACCAGAGCATGCAAGAGGTCCGCACGCGTGGCATGCGGGCCTGTAATTATGGCGCGGTTAAGAGGCGCATAGCGGCAGGTTCAGCCGCTCATCCTCGGCGTTATCGCCCCACACCAGGAACGCGGACTGCGTGCCTTCAACGGCCATGACATAGGTAGGCACATCCGCAGTAGTTTCGAAGCTTTGGATGGTGCACTGATCATTGGAAAGCTCGACCGGTTCGGCGTCGGGAAGCATGGCGTCGCGCTCCTCCACGCTGGGGTAGTAGGTCACGATATAGCTAAACCCATCGCCCACGCAGGAAATCTTTGCCTCTTGGCCAGTTTCCGGATCGCGTGACGAGCATTTTGCCCCATCGAAGCCGTCCTGGCCGCTGCGCGAGCCCACCAGGTTCGGATAGGCATCCGCCAGGTTCTGCTCCCTGTCATTCCAGCTGGGGTAGGACAGGAAGAACCACAGTGCGGCCGCCGCAGCAATCGCGGCCACCGCCAACACAGTGATGAGCGCAATAAGCCCGCCCTTGCCCTTTTTCTTCGGTGCCGGCGCCATCGGCTGCTGCGCCATGGGCTGGGCCATCGCCTGCGGTTGTTGCTGTTGTTGCGGTGGGGCGAATTGCTGCTGTGGGCGCGGCTCCGGCTCCTGCACGCGCGGAATCTGCGCGGTATCAAACTCGCGCTGCGGGCGCAGGTGCTCCACCACATCCTTGGCACTACCCGCATTGCCGGTGGGCTTATACTCTGGGCACTTGCGGGCGACGAGCTCTTCAAATGCCGCTACCGCATCGCCGTGCTCCTCACCGGACGGGCCGGCTGCGGCCAGCACCGAAATTTGGCGTTGCTTATCGACGCCCACTCGGGCCTCCCTCAGCCCATGCACCGCAAAATCCGCCTGATTGCGAGAAATCAAAAAATCCACCGCACCTGCCAGCGGGCCGAAGACCTCCACGGCATCCTCGCGGCTGAGGTTATCGGGCAGCTGCGAAAGCTGCGTGCCGGCAAAACCCTCGCGCACGATGAACTCTTGGCCGTCTGCGGTGGTGCCCGTGCCGACCAGCGGTGCGATAGCCGGGTGATGCAAGCCATGCAACGCGGTGGACTTTTCCACCATGCCGGTGGTACCCGGGGCAAAGATCTCCACACTCAACCGCTGGTGGGTGGTGCCGTCTTCTACGGCGAAAAGCGTGGAGGAAGGGGCGCCATCCACTACGGCCAATTCGTGCAAGTTGTGCTGGGTGGCAAAGAACTCAGGAAGCTGGGGCACGATCAAGATTTCCTTAAACAATGCGGGAGAGGGCAGGGAACAATAAAACGATTCTAGATTACATGCCCGTGCCCCTGTTCGCTACCGGCGTACACCCGTGTGAGCTGCAAGAATGGTAGATTCTCGAGGCATTGCGGGTATCTGGGGACAAAACCGGAAATTATCGGCGGATTGCCGCGTTAGAGTGGGTACCACATTAGAAGCGAAAGTATAGGGGAATCATGTTCGAGAGGTTTACCGATCGTGCTCGCCGCGTCATCGTTTTGGCGCAGGAAGAAGCACGCATGCTTAACCACAATTACATCGGCACCGAGCACATTCTGCTCGGCCTTATCCATGAGGGTGAAGGCGTAGCCGCCAAGGCGCTGGAGTCCATGGGTATCTCCCTGGAGGATGTCCGCCGCGAGGTCGAGGAAATTATCGGCCAAGGCAGCCAGCCGCACACCGGCCACATCCCCTTTACTCCACGTGCCAAGAAGGTTTTGGAGCTCTCCCTGCGTGAGGGCCTGCAGATGGGGCACAAGTACATCGGTACTGAGTTCCTCTTGCTAGGCCTCATTCGCGAGGGCGACGGCGTCGCCGCCCAGGTGCTGACCAAGCTCGGCGCGGACCTGCCGCGTGTGCGCCAGCAGGTTATTCAGCTGCTCTCCGGTTATGAGGGAGGCCAGCAGGAGGGTGGTTCCTCTAATGGCCAGGGCTCCGGTCCGGTGGGCGCGGGCGCTGGTGCAGGTGCCGGCGCTGGCGGCCGCGGCGGCTCTGGTGGTTCTGGTGAACGTTCCAACTCCCTGGTCCTGGATCAATTCGGCCGCAACCTTACCCAAGCCGCAAAAGACGGCAAGCTCGATCCCGTCGTGGGCCGCGAGTCTGAGGTAGAGCGCATCATGCAGGTGCTGTCTCGCCGCACGAAGAATAACCCGGTCCTCATTGGTGAGCCGGGTGTTGGTAAAACCGCCGTCGTCGAGGGCTTGGCGCTCGACATCGTCAACGGCAAGGTGCCGGAGACCCTCAAGGACAAGCAGCTGTACTCGTTGGACTTAGGCTCCCTGGTGGCCGGTTCCCGTTACCGCGGTGACTTCGAGGAACGCCTGAAGAAGGTCCTTAAGGAGATCAACCAGCGCGGCGATATCATCTTGTTCATCGATGAGATCCACACCCTGGTCGGTGCTGGTGCTGCCGAGGGTGCTATCGATGCTGCCTCGCTGCTGAAGCCAAAGTTGGCCCGCGGCGAGCTGCAGACCATCGGTGCTACCACCTTGGATGAGTACCGCAAGCACATCGAGAAGGACGCCGCGCTGGAGCGCCGCTTCCAGCCAGTCAAGGTGGACGAGCCTTCCCTGGATGACACCTTCCTGATCCTGAAGGGCCTGCGCGATAAGTACGAGGCGCACCACCGCGTTTCCTATACGGACGAAGCGCTGCACGCTGCAGCTTCCCTCTCGGACCGCTACATCAATGACCGCTTCTTGCCGGATAAGGCCGTCGACCTCCTTGATGAGGCCGGTGCCCGTATGCGTATCAAGCGCATGACCGCGCCAAAGGGCCTGCGCGAGGTCGATGACCGAATCGCCGAGGTTCGCAAGGAAAAGGAAGCTGCCATCGATGCCCAAGACTTCGAAAAGGCAGCCGGCCTGCGCGATAAGGAGCGCAAGCTGGGCGAGGAGCGCGCGGAAAAGGAAAAGCAGTGGCGCTCCGGCGACCTTGAGGAGATCGCCGAGGTGGGCGAGGATCAGATCGCAGAGGTCTTGGCACACTGGACCGGTATCCCTGTGCTGAAGCTGACGGAGAAGGAATCCAACCGCCTGCTCAACATGGAAGAAGAGCTGCACAAGCGCATCATTGGCCAGGACGAGGCGGTCAAGTCCGTCTCCCGCGCCATCCGCCGCACCCGTGCAGGCCTTAAGGATCCGCGCCGCCCGTCCGGCTCCTTCATCTTTGCCGGACCGTCCGGTGTGGGTAAGACCGAGCTGTCGAAGTCCCTGGCTAGCTTCCTCTTCGGCTCGGATGATGACCTCATCCAGATCGATATGGGCGAGTTCCACGACCGCTTCACCGCTTCCCGCCTCTTCGGTGCCCCTCCGGGATACGTTGGCTACGAAGAGGGCGGCCAGCTGACCGAGAAGGTCCGCCGCAAGCCGTTCTCCGTCGTGCTCTTCGATGAGATCGAGAAGGCCCACAAGGAGATCTACAACACCCTCTTGCAGGTGCTGGAAGATGGCCGGCTTACCGACGGTCAGGGGCGCGTCGTCGACTTCAAGAACACCGTCCTTATCTTCACCTCGAACTTGGGCACGCAGGACATCTCGAAGCCGGTGGGCTTGGGCTTTACCGGCTCCTCTGAGAATGATGCGGACGCGCAGTACGATCGGATGAAGCAGAAGGTCAACGACGAGCTGAAGAAGCACTTCCGCCCAGAGTTCTTGAACCGTATCGATGACATCGTCGTCTTCCACCAGCTCACCCAGGAGCAGATTGTGGAGATGGCCCAGCTGCTCATCGGCCGCGTGGCCAAGCAGCTGGACGAGCGCGATATGGGCATCGAGCTCACCGACAAGGCCAAGAACCTCTTGGCTCAGCGCGGCTTCGACCCGGTCTTGGGTGCTCGTCCGCTGCGCCGCACCATCCAGCGCGAGATCGAGGATCAGCTCTCCGAGAAGATCCTCTTCGGCGAAATCGGCGCCGGCGAAATCATCACCGTCGACGTCGAAGGCTGGGATGGCGAATCCAAGGACAATACGGGCGCGAAGTTCACCTTCAGCCCACGCCCGAAGCCTTTGCCGGAGGACACTGAGGAGCCACAGCTTGACGACGCCGAGGTGCGCGACAACGACGCCGAGCCCACCGATTCCGGCGAGCCCGATACCATCAGCCCCGACGTCCCAGGCGATGGCGGTTCCACCGCCGCCGACACCGACCTAGAGTCTGACTCCGACTCTGATGACGACGGCCACAACCCGCCGCCAGCAGGCGCCGGCCAGCCGATGTAAACAGGAGCACGAGTTAAAACCACCCAGCATCTCGCTTTCTGCGAGGCTGGGTGGTATTGCGTTGTGTGCGGTTCGGATCTTCTGGGCCCGCTCAGCCCGCACAATTCGACGGCGCCGGTTTCCCGTCGAAGCGGTCAAAGAGATACTTCAAGCCCACTGGGACATTAATGTATAGCGGCAACGCGTGGTCGGCGCCGGCGCCCGGAATCGTTGCGGTACCAGGCGCGGCCATGAAGTCCACGGTCCCGCCCATCTGGCAGTACGCCCCTGCGGTAGACCGAACTTGCTCGTGCGGGATGAGGTCATCGTGCGGCGAGCTAGCGATCAACGCCGGCCCCTTCAACGCATGTTTTCCTAGGTTCTGGCGTAGCAGGGCCTTTTTAATGATGGGCTTACGCTCAACAAGATCAGAGAGTGATTCCCCTGTGCGGGTGAGCTGGCGGGTATTGCTAAAGCCCCACATGAGGATGGAGTCACCCGTGCAGCTGGTGGCTGCCGAACGCAGGAAATCAATGCCGCGTGGATTGAGTTCTTCTAGGACCGCATCGCGGAACTTGGGGTCGCGCTCGGCAAAGCCGTTGATGGCGTAGCCCAGCACATGGACGATGGAAGAGCGGTCGATGGCCTTCATTACCTTTGGTAGGTCGGCCGGCGGGGCGCCGGAGTAGGTACCGGCCACGTTCAGCTCGGGCGCATAAGAGTCGGCGAATTCCGCGGCAGCCAGCGAGGCTCCGCCGCCCTGCGAGTAGCCCGCAAAGCCAATAGGGGCGTCCTTCGGAGCGTGGGCCAGCTCTAGGCCGGAGCGGGCGGCATCGAGCATGGCGTGCGCTTCTTCAATGTGATTGACATAGGTGTGGTGCCCTGGCATGCCAAGGCCGATGAGGTCTGCCACGATGACTCGGGCACCATGCTGGAGCGCACCCATGTAGAAGCCGTACTCGTAGTTCGCGTTGATGGTGGGGGAGCCGACCTTGCTCAGCCCTACCGAGCCCAGGCCCATACCGGCACGCGACGGCGCGCACTGGTCGCCTGCGCCGCGGGTACCAGGCGCGAAGATGATGGTGGGCCGCTCGCCTTTGCCGCGCCACGGTGTATTCGGCTCGTATAAGGTTGCCGAGGCCTGAATCGGCCGACCATCATCCGTAGTGGTGTCATACGTGAATACCTGCCCGCGGCCGACGCCATCGAGCACGTGCGGCGAGGGTCGGGCCGAGGTCACCGCCGCCTGCGCTGTTGGTGGAACTAAGAGGGTACCGAGAATCAGTGAACAAACGGCTAAAAGCCTTATGCAAATCTTTTCCATATCCAAAACCTACCGGTCAGTAGGAACGGTGGAAGCGGAATTGTTAAAATTTATGCTCATGGGACTTCAGTATCGTTCAAGAAAAAAGACCGGCAAGAATAGCTGGATTAACGTTTCTGGCTCCGGAGCCTCGATGTCTACCAAGGTAGGACCTGTAACGTTTAATTCCCGCGGCGGAATGTGGGTAAATCTGCCCGGCGGCTTCAATTTCCGCGGTCGGTGGCGTTAAACAGATCACACCCGCAAGATCGCGAACTGCGAATATAGCCGACCGTTATTAACTCCCTAGATGGGTAGGTGGAAGAGGCCGGCGTCGTTTTGTTCGGCGAGGCCGTCGGCAAGCAGCGAAGCCAACGCCCGGGAGCGCTGTGCCGCATCGGGCCAGACCACATCAATCTCGGACTGGGGCACCGGCCCATCCGCCGCGCGCAGCACATCCAAAATCTTGCCGCGCACCTGCCGGTCCGTGCCTACGAATTTCTGCACGCGCTTTTTCGCCTGCGCCTGCTCCTGCGCGCTGGGCTCCGGCTGGCCAGCTAACTGCCACGCACAGCTTGCGCGCAGCGGGCACTGCTCGCAGGAGGGGTTCTTCGCCGTGCACACTAGCGCGCCCAACTCCATGAGCGCGGCCGAAAAGCGCGGCCCATTCTCGGCCGGCAAAAGCTCGGCTACGGCCGCCAACTCTCGCTTCGCGGGCTGCGGCGCCAGGAACCGGCCCTCTTCCGCCCGGGCATAAACCCGCCTCACATTGGTATCGACCACCGGCACATTTGCCCCATAGTGAAAGCACGCCACAGCGCGCGCGGTGTAGTCCCCAATGCCTGGTAGGCGTAGCAATTCATCGACGTCCGCGGGAACTTCGCCGCTGCCAATTACCCCCGCACACTCCCACAGGCGCAGGGCACGGCGCGGGTAGCCCAGTTTGCCCCAAGCGCGCAGCACCTCCGCTCGGGTAGCCTGTGCGAAGTCCGCAGGGGTGGGCCAACGCCGCATCCATTCCTCCCACACGGGGGCCACGCGGGCGACGGGGGTTTGCTGGCTCATGACTTCACTGAGCAGCACGCCCCAGGCGCTGGTGCCAGGCCGGCGCCACGGCAGGTCGCGCTCATTGGCATCGAACCAGGAAAGAAGAACTTGCGTATCCATCGTGAGGGATAGTCTAAGGCATTAGAATGTGGCCTATGTCTTTACGTAATGTTGCCCACGAACCACAAGCCGTATGGGAGGCCCTCCAGGCCGGAAACCAGCGCGTTCTCGACGGCGAGACCGTCGACGTGCGCGAGATCTATAACCGCGAGGGTCTTACCCACGGCCAGGATCCCCGCGTGGTAGTCATTTCCTGTTCCGATTCCCGCGCCCCTATCGAGCACGTATTCAATATTGGCTTCGGCGATGCCTTTGTCATCCGCACCGCCGGCCACATTCTTGACGACTCCGTCCTAGCCTCCCTCGACTACGCCCTCGCCGCCCTCAAGCCAAACCTTTTGGTGGTCCTCGGCCATCAATCTTGCGGCGCGGTCGGTGCGGCTACCGGCTTCGTGGCCGGCGGCGAGCTGCCCACCGGCCTGCAGCGCCCCATTATTGAAAAAGTCGCTGCCTCCGCGCTGGTGGCAGGCCCTAAGGCCACGACTGACGACGTCGAGAGGGAACACACCCGCCAGACCGTCGCCCAACTAGTCGCCAACGTGCCCAACATCCGCCGCCTGCTCGACGAGGGCGCCTTGGGCGTCGTCGGCGCGCGCTACCTGCTGGAGGACTCCAGCGTGGAGACCCTGCAGACCCTTGGCGTGAAGTAGCGGCCTGACACGCGGCGCGGGCTTAGCGCACCGGCCCGCGCCCACCGCTTAAAATTGACAGTGTGACGCAGAAAAAGCCCCTACCAGAAGAGATCTACAAGCGCCGCCGCGTGGCTGCGCTCATCATCGTGCTCGTGTTGGCCGTGGTGCTGATCTGGGCGGCCGTGGCCGCCTTCGGGGGCAGCAGCGAGGAGCCGGCCGATACCGCCGCACCTGCCCCTACGTCCGCAGATGAGGAAACCTCCTCCTCTGCCGCCCCCGAATCCTCCGGGACCGTCTCGGAGACGAAGACGTCGGCCGAGGGGGCATCGGAAAGCAAGGCGGCCGAAAGCGAGCCGTCGAGCGCTGCGCCTGCAAGCTCCGAGGCAGCCAAGAAGACCTGCGAACTCGCGGATCTCGATGTCCGCACCTCCATGTTGAACTACTCCGTGCCGGAAGGCGAGCTGCCGAAGTTCTTCATGACCGTCACCAACCCCACGGCCGCGGACTGCAAAATCGACCTAGATAAGAATCTGCTGCGCTTCGAGGTCTACAAGATGGCCGATAACGAGCGCGTGTGGTCCGATACGGATTGCTATGCCTCCGTGCAGACCGGCTCGCAAACCTTCCCGGCCGGCAAGGACGTGAAATTCGAGGCCGAATGGTCCCGCCAGGCCTCCAAACCGGGCGAGTGCACCGACCGCCCCGCGGCCGAGCCCGGTGCCTACTTTGCCCACACCGTCATCGGCGATAACTCCTCCCCGCCGCAGGACTTCACCCTGCGCTAGGCGCTACCCTGACACCGCGGCGATGGCTTGCCCCAGCGTCGCCACTTGGCGCACCTGCATGCCTTCGACCGGCTCGATATCCCCGCGCGGGACGAGCGCGTGCTTGTAGCCCAGCCGCGCGGCCTCCATCAAGCGCCGTTCCACGTTCGGTACTGGGCGCAACTCGCCGGCCAGGCCCACCTCGCCGATGACTACCGTCTTGGTCGGCAGCGGCTGCTCGTGCAGCGAGGACCACGTCGCCAGCGCAACCGCCAAATCCGTAGCGGTCTCCGTAATCCGCATCCCGCCTACCGTGGCCACGTAGGCATCCTTGTCGTTGGTGCGCTGGCCGGCGCGCGCCTGCAGGACCGCGAGCACCATCGGCACGCGATTGGAATCTAGCCCGGTAACCACGCGGCGTGGGTTCTTCGCCACTGGGTCCACCGTCAGCGCCTGCACTTCCGCCAGTATCGGCCGCACGCCGTCCATCGCGACCGTCACGGCCGAGCCATCCGGTGTCGTACCGTGGTGTGAAAGGAAGAGCCCTGAGGGGTCTGCAACCTCCCGAATGCCGCCGGCCGTCTGCTCAAAGCAGCCCACCTCATCGGTGGCACCAAAGCGATTCTTGATGCCACGCAGCATGCGCAGGCTGGATTGGCGGTCGCCCTCGAAGTTTAAAACGACGTCGACAAGATGCTCCAGCACGCGCGGGCCGGCCACATTGCCGTCCTTGGTTACGTGGCCGACCAGCAGCACCGGAATGCCGGTGGATTTCGCCAGGGAGGTCAGCGCGGCCGTCACCGCGCGCGACTGCGCCACGCCACCGGATACGCCCTCCACACCCACGGCGTGCATGGTCTGTACGGAGTCGACGATGATAAGGCTTGGCTTGAGCTTATCGACGTGCCCAAAGACCGCATCCAAGTTGGGCTCGGCCGCCAAATACAGCGATTCCTGCAGCGCCCCGGTGCGCTCGGCGCGGGAGCGGACTTGGCCGGCCGACTCCTCGGCCGTCGCATAGAGCACGGTGCGGCCGAGCTGCGCCCACCGTGAGGCTACTTCCAGCAAAAGTGTGGATTTGCCCACGCCCGGCTCGCCGGCCATAAGCACCACCGAACCCGGCACGATGCCGGTGCCTAGGACGCGGTCGAGCTCGCTGATGCCGGTGCGCACCGTCTTTGTCGCCTGCGCCCCAATCTTGGTAATCGGCTGCGCCGGGCTCGACGGCGCCACGCTTTTGCTTGCCGACGCCCCTGCCCCCGGATTCGTCACTACCGGTGCCCTTTCCTCCAACGTTCCCCACGACCCACAGTCCGGGCAGCGCCCGAGCCACTTGGGCGAGACGTATCCGCATTCGGAGCAGGTATGGATGGGGCGAGATTTCTTGGCCATAGCTTCTAGCCTAAAACACATAAACGCCCCCAGCCCGGAAAGGGAGGCTGGGGGCGGAAGCGCTGTGGCTTAGTTCTTCGGGGCCTCGGAGTAGCCGTCTGGGGACTCTACATCTCGATCGAATTCGCCGGACTGCATCTGGGTGGCAGCGATGGTGGCGTTTACATCGATGGAGCCATTGGAGAACTCGAAGGTAACCGGGCGGTCGCCGGCGTAGCCAAAGTCATCATTCTTCAGCTTGGTGGCGATGTACTGGACGGTTTCGGAATCCTGCTGGGGGTGAGCTTCCAGGTTCTTCTGGGAATCAGCAATGATGGACTGATCACGGTGCAGCGGCTTGGTCTGCTTCATCTCGACGCTCTGGCCATCAACCTTGACGGATTCCAAGGAGACAACGTCGGTGTCATAGCCCTGGTTGACCGCGCTAAACTTCAACGCTGCGCTGCCATTCGGCTCTACCAAGATGGTGACATCGCGAACTGCAACCTTGTTGTCTTCCGTGCTTGCAGAAGCGCCATCGACCGCAGCCACCTTATCGGCGGTCTGGGTGACTTGACCCGCCGAGCAAGAAGCCAGCGCCAGAGCGGAGACGGCGGTAACGGAAATAATGGCACCGCGGCGGGCGGCGGACTTCAGGGACTGCACGTTGAGCATCCTCCATCAATTGCGATCACAGGGCTTATCAACGCTTTAGCCTAGTCCCTTTCGCATTAAAGTACACAGTTTGTCCCAAACCGGGCGGGTAGACCGTGGGGGTATACGGGGGTATCCGCAGGCGGGGCGGCCGCCCGTGATAAAATAGCGGCCTTAGTCAACCGGGATAAAACGGGAAAATAAGGAGTGGCAATGGAGTATAAGGTCGGCGAGGTCGTCGTCTACCCGCACCACGGTGCGGCCGTCATCGAGGATATCGAGACCCGCGAGATGGGCGGCGAAACGCTGGAGTACCTGGTGCTGCACATCAACCAGTCCGACCTTGTCGTCCGCGTGCCCATTAAGAACGCCGATAACGTCGGTGTGCGCGACGTTGTGGGCAAGGAAGGGCTGGAAAAGGTCTTTTCCGTGCTACGTGATGAGGACGTCGAAGAGGCCGGCAACTGGTCCCGCCGTTATAAGGCCAACCAGGAGCGCCTCGCCTCCGGCGATATCAATAAGGTTGCTGAGGTCGTGCGTGACCTGTGGCGCCGCGATCAGGACCGTGGCCTCTCGGCCGGCGAGAAGCGCATGCTGGGTAAGGCCCGGACCATCCTGGTAGGCGAGCTGGCGCTGGCCAAGCCGGTCGATGAGAAGAAGGCCGATACCATGATGGAAGAAATCGATGCCACCATCGAGCGACACCGCGCTGCCGGATTGGTAGAAGATAAGTCCATCACCACCGATATCGACAACGACATCGATCTCGATGACCTCTCCTTCGACGACGAAGACTAAACCGCGCGTCATCGCGCTCATCGCCGCCGCCGGTCAGGGTACCCGCCTCGGCGCCGAGGTGCCAAAGGCTTTCGTTGAACTACGTGGCCGCACCTTGATGGAGCGCTCCGTGCGCGCGCTGCTGGCTTCCGGTGTGGTTGACGAGGCCATCGTGCTGGTCAGCCCAGACATGGAGGCCGAAGCCGCCCGCATCATCGGCCGCATCGACACCGCTGACGCTACAGACGCCGCGAACCCAGCCCCGATCCGCATCGTACACGGCGGCAGCGAGCGCGCCGATTCCGTGTGGGCCGGCCTGCAAGCAATCCCGGACGCGGACGCCGTGGTGCTTATCCACGATGCGGCCCGGGCGTTGACGCCGCCGGCGATGGTGCGGGGCGTCGCCAAGCGCGTGCTGGAAGGCGCCCCCGCGGCCGTGCCGGTGGTTCCCGTGGCCGATACCATCAAGGAAGTCGCGGCCGACGCCGTGGTTGGCACTCCCGATCGCTCCCGCCTGCGCGCCGTGCAAACCCCGCAGGCATTTCGCCTTTCTGCGCTGCGCCAGGCCAACCTGGATTATTGGGCCCAGCGGCCGGAGTTTACCGCGACGGATGACGCCAGCCTCATGGAATGGCACGGCGAGCGCGTGGCAACCGTGCCGGGCGATACCCTGGCTTTCAAGATCACCACGCCCATCGATCTCACCCTGGCCCACGCCCTGACCGAGGAGACCCATGACTAACCCGATTATCCCACGCGTTGGCATCGCCACCGACGCCCACCAGATCGAGGCCGGCAAGGACTGCTGGATCGCCGGTTTGCTCTTCGAGGGCGATGCTGGCTGCGAGGGCCACTCCGATGGGGACGTGGTAGCGCACGCGCTTGTCGACGCCCTCTTATCCGCCTCCCACCTCGGCGACCTTGGCTCCTTCGTCGGCGTCGGCCGCCCCGAATACGACGGCGTCGCCGGTGCCCAGCTGCTGCGCGAGTGCCGCGAACTGCTTGAATCCGAAGGGTTCATCATCGGCAATGCCGCCGCGCAGCTTATCGGCCAAACCCCCAAAATGGGCCCGCGCCGCGCAGAGGCCGAGGCTGTGTTAAGCGAGATCCTCGGTGCCCCCGTGTCCGTCTCTGCCACCACGACGGACCACCTAGGCTTCACTGGCCGGAAGGAGGGCCGCGCGGCGGTTGCCACGGCCGTCGTCTGGCGCGCCTAGCCCACCACACTAACCCCGTGCACGCGTCAATTAGACTGGGTGGCGTGAGTACTTTGCGCATTTATGACACAGCCACCCGCAGCCAACGCGATTTCGAGCCGATTCGCCCCGGCCACGCCTCGATTTATCTGTGCGGCGCCACCCCGCAGGCGCAGCCGCACATTGGGCACCTGCGCTCCGGCGTCGCCTTCGACATCCTGCGTCGCTGGCTGCTCGCCCAAGGCTATGACGTAGCTCTGGTGCGCAACGTCACCGATATTGATGACAAGATCCTCACCAAGGCGGCCGAGAATAATCGCCCCTGGTGGGAGTGGGTGTCCACCTATGAGCGCGAGTTCACCAAGGCGTATAACACCCTGGGCGTTATCCCGCCGTCAGTAGAGCCGCGCGCGACCGGCTTTGTCACCCAGATGGTCGACTATATGCAGCGGCTTATCGACGCCGGCTTTGCCTACCCCGCCGAAGGCTCCGTCTACTTCGACGTTTCCGCCTGGACTAAGGCCGAAGGCTCCGATTACGGTTCGCTGTCCGGCAATAAGGTTGAGGAAATGGAGCAGGGCGAAGGCGAGGATTCCGCCAAGCGCGGCGCACAGGACTTTGCCCTGTGGAAGGCCGCGAAGCCGGGCGAGCCCAGCTGGCCCACCCCGTGGGGCGACGGCCGCCCTGGTTGGCACCTGGAGTGCTCGGCCATGTCTACCTATTACCTAGGGTCTAATTTCGATATCCACTGCGGCGGATTGGACCTGCAGTTCCCGCACCATGAGAACGAGATTGCGCAGTCGCACGCGGCCGGCGATAAGTTCGCTAACTACTGGATGCACAACCACTGGGTCACGATGTCGGGCGAGAAGATGTCGAAGTCGCTGGGCAACGTGCTGTCCATCCCGAATATGCTCGAACTGGTACGCCCAGTGGAGCTGCGCTACTACCTGGGCTCGGCGCATTATCGCTCCGTGTTGGAGTATTCCGAAGCCGCGCTGACCGAGGCCGCCGCCGGCTACCGCCGCATCGAGGACTTCCTCGGTCACTTCGATGGCTTGGAGCTCGGTGAGTGGACGCAGGGGTTTGAAGACGCGATGAATGATGACATCGGTGTGCCCAAGGCCTTGGCGGAAATCCACACCACCGTCCGCGCCGGCAATAAGGCGCTGGCGGCCGGTGATGAGGCCGAGGCACGCACGCTGGCCGGCCAGGTCCGCGCGATGGCGCACGTACTTGGCTTTGACCCGCTGGAGTGGGAAGATGGAGCGCAAGCTAGCGGGGCGGATGTCGCGCTGGACGCGCTGGTACAAGCTGAGCTGGAGCGGCGCACCCAGGCGCGCGTGGACAAGGACTTCGCTACTGCCGACGCCGTCCGTGACCGCCTCGCGGCGGCCGGCATCACCATCACCGATACCCCAGACGGCCCGACCTGGTCGCTGGCGCAGCGTTAAGCACCCCGAAAGGACATAAATTATGGGACGTACCCACGGCCGCGGTGGCGCGGGAATCCGGAAGACCAATAAGAAGGGCGCAACCAAAGGCTCCGGTGGCCAGCGCCGCAAGGGGTTGGCCGGCAAGGGCCCGACGCCCAAGGCGGAGGACCGCATCTACCACGCTAAGCACAAGGCGAAGCTGGAACGCGAGCGTCGCAACTCCGGTCGCCACCAAAAGGAGACCGCCGAGATGGTCGTGGGCCGCAACCCGGTCATCGAGTGTTTGCACGCAAAAGTGCCGGCCACCACGCTCTATATCGTGGCCGGTACCCGCAATGACAAGCGACTGTCCGAGGCCGTGGCCATGTGCAATACCCGCAATATCCCCATCATCGAGGTGCAGCGCCACGAGATGGACCGCATGACCGGCAATGGTATGCACCAGGGCATAGGACTGCAGATTCCGCCGTATAAGTACGCCGACGTCGACGAGCTCATCGCCCGCGCGGCCGAGAATGCGCGCCCAGGTATGTTCGTCATCCTGGATAACATCACTGACCCCCGCAACCTCGGTGCGGTTATCCGCTCTGTGGCGGCCTTCGGTGGCGACGGCGTCATCATCCCAGAGCGTCGTTCCGCGTCCGTGACCGCCGTGGCGTGGCGTACCTCGGCCGGCACGGCGGCGCGCCTGCCGGTCGCCCGCGCGACGAATATCACCCGCACCGTGCAGCAATTCCAAAAGAGCGGTTACCAGGTCGTAGGCCTAGACGCCGGCGGCGAGCATACGCTGGATACCTATAACGGCGCGACGGATCCCGTAGTCATCGTCATCGGCTCCGAGGGCAAGGGTATTTCCCGCTTGGTGCGCGAAAACTGCGACGTCATCATGTCCATCCCGATGACAGACTGGGTCGAGTCTCTCAATGCTTCCGTCGCGGCCGGTTCCGTGCTTTCCGAATTCGCACGCCAACGCCGCGCGGCCCAGTAACCTCTAGCTGCTTTCCGCCCAGGGTGGCAGCCACCTAATGGTTCCCTTTACCCGGGCTAGGCGGCCGCGCAGCGGCGGGGCGTTGGGGTCATCGTCGTTGACGCCGTTGTGATACGGGCAGGCGATGGTGAGATTTTCGGGGTTAGTTTCGCCGCCGTGGTGCCACGCGGTGAGGTGGTGGACTTGGCATTCATCGGCGGGGTAATTGCACTGGGGCCACGGGCAGGTGGGATTTTCCGCGGCGGCCATGGTGCGTTGCTTCGGCGAGGCGAGCCGCTCGGTGCGATAGAGGTTTACCGGGCCTTTAACGGGGTGGATTAGAGTCACATAGCCGTGCGCGGTAAATGCGCGGCGTACTAGGTCCGCGCCGGTCATCCGGGCGCCATTGGTCAGTTGCAGGGTGATGTCATCGCCTGTGGTGTCGACGACGCGGTCGAGCTCGTCCAAGCGCAGCACCACATTGGTGGTCACGGACGCACCGGAGGCTGCGGCCTTGCCCTGGAAAATCTTGCGCACAGAATCGAGCGGGGCGTCCTTATCAAGCGCTGCGTGCATATCCGCGATATCGGCGGATTTACCGGTAATCGTCATGGTCCACGGCCCATCGGCGCGGCGGTAGAGCTTGACACCGGGCTTGCGCTGCGGCGGGCCTTTAATCTCGCGCACGCGCTTGCGCCCCTGCTTATCGACGTCCGACACGTCCCCTTTCATCCCACATAGCTCCCGGCGCAGTGCCCAGGCCTGGCGCTTATTCTTCAGCTTGGAGGCGTGGCGCTCGATGGCCAGCAACGCGGTGAGGCTGTGCTTGTTGGTGCGGGCCGCGGCGATGGATTCGCGCTGGAGGCGGCTAAAAGCGGTAGGACCGAAGTAGGCATCGGCGAGGGTGAGAAGGCGGGCAGCGGTGGTATTGGGGCAGCCGGCGTCGATAAGCGCGCGCTTAGTCAGACCATGGCAGTCGGCGATGATGTCCATGCCGGCGGCCAGGCCTTTCAAGAATGTTTGTAGCGCGTTCACGACTCCACACGTTAAGTGCGGGCGCAAGCCGGCGCTCGGCCCGTTGGGTGCGGGTGTGGATAACTAGGCCTGGGTGTCGTCGAGGCCGAAGAACTCGCGGACTTTATCCACAGCGCGGAAGGAATCCGTATTTGGGCCTATGCGTGGGTCGGTTTTCATGCTAGAGGGAATCACGTGGCCGAGGCCCTCCATGGTCCATAGTTCGACGGGAAAGTCGCCGGCGTATTCGGTGGCGGTGACATCCGGGGTGGGGTGGGAGTCGCGCGGCGGTTGGCAACCATTGGCCAAGGCAAAGTGCTCGGCGGTGGCTGGGGCGGACAGCACACGGCCGCGGGTGCGCTCGGCGTCCAGTCCGGCGACGCCGCCCTCATAAGGCGCGTACGGGTCGGCGGTGCCGTGGAAAAACAGCAGCGGCGTGGGCCGGTAGCCGTCCGGGTTACTGGGTGCGTGGTTCTTGCCCTCGCCCAGGGTGGAGGCGAAGATGCAGGCGCGGGTGAGGCTAAAGGGGGCGTCGAAAAGCAGGCGGAGCACCATCTGCCCACCATTGGAATAGCCGCAGGCAAAGGTGCGCTTGGTGCCGAACTCGCGCTGCATGGTGCTAACCAGGTAAGTGCTAAAGGCAACGTCATCGACGTTTTCCGCGCGGGCGGTGACTGGCAGGATGCTGCGGCAATCGTTGAAATGGCGGTCGACGCCGTCGGGGTAGACGAGGACGGTGTTGGTGGCGTCGGCAAGCTCGTCGAAGGTGCCGTTGGTAAAGCGGCGCATCACGTTCCCGGATTGCAGTGAACCGTGGAAGAAGAGCAAGAGGTCAGGGTGCGGGCCGGGGTTTTCCGGCGCGGTGACGAGAAAACGGCGGGTGCGGCCATCCACATCCGCGGTGCGGCGGTGTACGTGCATAGCCGCCCAGTCTAGTCGGCGTGGTGCTCTTCGGCGGTGCTGTGGCAGTCGGCATGGAAGCGGTGCGCGGCAACCTCGTCGCGCACCGCGTTCTTGTTGCGCTGCCAGCCAATGAGGCGGCACACCAAGTAAATGACAAAGGAAATGGTGGTGACGAAAACCGAGACCGGCAGGCCGGGCGCGAGCGATAAGACGAAGCCGCCGACGGCCGAAACCTCGGCGAAGATGGTCGCCCACATGACCGCACGCAGGGGCGAGGAAGTAATCTGCACGGCCGCCGCGCCGGGGGTGATGAGCAGCGCCATAACGAGCAGCGAGCCGACGATTTGTACCGACTGCGCGGCCGCGAGCCCCACCAGCACGGCGAACGCAACCGAGATGAAACGGGTGGGTACGCCGGCCGCCTGGGCCATGACCGGGTCGGCCGAGGCGAAGACCATGGGCCGCCATAGGATGGCCACGGCGGCGAGGATGACCACGGTGGTCGCGGCCAAAAGCCACACCGAGGCGGAAGAAACGCCGACGATCTGACCGGTGAGCAACGTCATCGCGGTATTCGCGTTGCCGGGGTAGAGGTGTAAAAACAGCACCGAGAGGCCTAGGCCAAAGCTCATGACCACGCCGATGGCGCTGTCTTGCTGGCCCTTAAAACCCAGCACGGCGAGGATGATGGCGGCCACGATGGCACCGGCTACCGCGCCGAAGCCCAGGTTGAGGCCGAAAAGCAGCGCGGCCGAGGCGCCCATGAGCGCAAGCTCGGAGGTGGCGTGGACGGAAAAGGACATCTGGCGCAGCACAATGAGCGAGGTCATCACGCCGGAGAGAATGCCCAGCAGCGCGGAGGCGATGAGCGAGGACTGCACAAAGTCCACGCTGAGCAGGTACTGGGTGTCTTCTACAAAGCTAGACAACGATAAGTCTCCCATCGACGTTTAAGACGTTGACCTTGGAACCGTAGAGCTCGGAAAGGACATCGGAGCGCATGACCTCATCCACCGTGCCGAAGGTATGGCCGCCGGGGGCGAGGTAGAGCACCTTATCGGTCACGCCGAGCACCGGGTTGATGCCGTGGGTGACAAACATGATGGAGGTACCGCGCTCGTGGCGCAGCGTATCCAGCTTGTCCACGGTGGCTTGTTGGCGCGCCGGGTCGAGCGAGAGCAGCGGCTCGTCGGCGAGGATGAGATCGGGGTCGTTGGCCAGCGCCTGGGCCTGTCGGATGAGCTGCTGTTGGCCGCCGGATAGCTGGCCCACGCGGCGGTCGCGCAGGCCGGTGGCGCCCACCTCGGCGAGGAGCTCGTCCACGCGGTGGCGGGGCGGGCGGCGGCGTCGGAAAGCTCCGTGGGCGAGCGAGAGCGAGACTAAGTCGCGGGCGCGCAGGGGAAGATCGGCCGGAAACATGCGTTGCTGCGGGATGAAGCCGATGCGACAGCCGACGTCGACCCTACCGGCCGTGAGCTTACGGGTGCCCAAGATGGTACCGAGCAGGGTGGATTTGCCCACGCCATTGGGGCCCAAAACGGCGATAAACTCGCCGCGGTCAACGGCGAGGTTAAGGCTGGACCACAGCGGGGCGACCGCTGCGTCTTTAAATTGAATGAGCACTAGAGCTTCCCCAGGGATTCGGTGACTTCGTCATAGTAGGTCCAGAATTCCTTACCGTCTGGCGGGGTCTCGCCAATTTCGACGATATCGACATCAGCATCCTCCGCGGCGGACTTGATGCGGCCGGCGGTATCGGTTTCGGTCTGCGGGTTAAAGATGAGCATGTCCACCTTGTCCTCCTTGATGGCCTTGGTGAAGGCTGCGAGGTCGGCCGCGGTGGGTTCGCCCTCAGAAATGGTGGCCTTGCGGTAGCCCTCCGGGGTGACATCCTTGCCGGAGGTGTACTTCATGATGTAGTCCGCAATCGGCTCGGTCTGCGCGTAGGAGAGGTCGCCCGGCAGTTCCTTGAGCTTGTCACGCAGGCGGTCGACGTGGGAATCCACGCGCTCGGTGCTGGCATTAGCATCGGTATTGAGCTTGTTGATTTGGTCAGCGATACTTCCTGCGACCTCGTCGAGCGCGGCCGGGTCGTACCAAATGTGCTCGTTGCCCTCGATGTTGGTGACCTGCTTCGGGTCCTTCTTGGCGGTGGCCTTGGCGGCGTCGATGGTCGTGACACTGGGGTCATCGGCTAGCTTGCCGTGATCGGTCAGCGGCAGGGCGGAGATGATGTTGTCTTGCTCGGAGACGGCCTGATAAATCCAGGAATCGTAGCCGCCGCCGTTGACCACGAGCACGTCGGCGTCCTCGGCCCTGGCTATATCGGCCGCGGAAGGCTCGAAGTGGTGGGGATCGACGCCGTTGCCCTCCACGATGGGCTTGACCTCGATATCCACGCCAGAGGCGGTATCGGCCACGGTCTGGGCAACATCGGCCCAAATGGAGGTGGAAGCAACGATGGATATCTTCTTCTGCGCGCCTAGTTCGGCATCCGAGTCTTTTGAGTCGGAGGAAGCGCAGGCGGTGGCGGTAAGTAGAAGGCCACCGGCCGCGAGAAGGGCGGTGGTTGCGCGAAGTGATTTTTGCATAGTTCCCAGTGTGGCCTTGATGGGAACCATTGTCAATTGAATATGTATTGAAAACGCGGCCACGGGGTAAGCTTGCGGCCATGGTGAAACGCAGCCCCACCCGCAAAACTCTGGCCTCACTGGCCGCCGAGCTGGGTGTTTCGCGCACGACGGTATCCAATGCCTATAGCCGGCCGGACCAGCTTTCGGCCGCAACGCGCGAGCGCATCCTGGCGGCGGCGAAGGCGCGGGGGTATCCCGGGCCGGACCCCACGGCCCGCAGCCTGCGCACTCGCCGCGCGGGCTCGGTGGGCGTGCTGCTGACCGAGCACCTGTCCTACGCCTTCGAGGACATGGCCTCGGTGGATTTCCTGGCTGGCATGGCAGAAGCCTCGGCCGGCGCGCAGACTACGCTCACCCTTATTCCGGCCGGTCCGGAGGGCGAGGCGGAGGCGGCCAGCCTGGTGGGTTCGGCCGCGGTGGATGGCTTTGTGGTCTACTCCGTGGCGGCAGGGGATGCCTACTTGGAGGCGGTGCGCGGCCGCGGGCTGCCGGTGGTGGTCTGCGATCAGCCGACGGATTCGGGCCTGCCGTTCGTGGGCATCGATGACCGCGCGGCGATTGTCCCGGCCGCCCGCGCGCTGGTGGAGGCCGGCCACCGCAAGATTGGTGTGCTGGCGATTCGCCTCAAACGCGAGCGCCATGATGGCCCCATTTCGTGGGGTGAGCTGCAGGGCGCCGATATGCACGTGCAGCGCGCCCGGGTCATGGGAGCCATGGACGTCTTTGCGCAGGCAGGCATCGCGCCGGAGACCGTGCCCGTTGTCACCCAGCACATCAACGATGCGCACACCACGCGGGCGGCCGCGCAGTTGCTTCTCGACGCCCACCCAGGCCTAACTGCCGTCTTATGCACAACCGACTCCATGGCGCTGGGTGTTATGACCTATGCGCGGGAGCAGGGCATCGATATTCCGGGCGATCTTTCCGTCACCGGATTCGATGGTATCGATGCTGCGCAAAGCATTGGGCTGACCACGATTGTTCAGCCCAATAAGGCCAAAGGTGCGGCCGCCGGCCATATGCTCGCGAAGCTCATCGCCGGCGCCGAGGGGTCGGGCGTGAGCGACACTGCGGTTGCGACTGAGTCGGCCGCAACCAAGCAGGCCGCTGCAAGGGCGGCTGATGCGGAACCGGCAATGTCTGGGCCAGCGGTGGCGGAGCCTGCGGTGCCGCGGCGCGTGTTGCAGACCAGCTTCGCGGCCGGGCGGACGGTGGCGCCGCCGCGCTAGGCAGCGCCGCCGTTGTCGGGACGGCCGACATGGGCCGCGCGGGCGCCGGCAAGTTCGGTGAGGAAGTGGGCGACGGCGTCGACGTCGGCAAGCTGCACTACGGCTGCCGTATCGCCCTCGCCGACCTTCACGCCAACGTCTGGCGGCTGGTGCAGGGCGCGGAAACCATCCTCATCGGTGACGTCATCGCCCAAGAAAACCATGGCGGTGGCGCCGGTGCGCTCGCGCAGGTTTTCAATCCACGTGCCCTTGGTGGCCTGGGTGGCGGAGAACTCTACGACGGACTTGCCGGCCGTGCGTGGGAAGGCGCCCGGATCGAGCGCGAGGCCGGCCTCATAAGCCTGGGCGGCAGCCTCTGGGTCGGAGTCCTCGAGCGCGCGCAGGTGCAACACGCGCTGGAAGGGCTTGACCTCGATATCCGCGCCGGGGAAGCTCTCCATGATCTCGCGAATCTCGGCTTCCTTGGTGGCGAGGTGCTCGCGCATGGACGGAGTGAGTTCGGTATCCTCCCACGAGGATTCGGCGCCGTGGGAGCCGCCGAAGAGTACGGGCTCGCGCAGTGGGCACACGCGCTGCAGGCCTTCCAGGTGGCGGCCGGAGAGCACGGCCGCGGTGGTATTCGGCAGGTGGGCCAGCTTATCGAGGGCGCGCAGTGATTCCTCGTTCATTTCGACCTCATAGATGGCCGTGGCAAAGGGAGAGAGCGTGCCGTCGAAGTCCGAGACCACCGCGAGGTGCTCGGCGGCGGCAAGGGCCTTGATGGTGGTTGAAAGCGTCATGGCTTCCAGCCTACGTAATTAACCGCCGAGGGAAACCAACTTGATAGACGGCGAGTCCACCGCATCCGAAACTAGCTCCAAGACCAGCTGATTATTGCTATTGACGGTATAGCGGAAATCGCGGTCTGCGGATATCAGGTTGCGCAGCAGGTTATCGGCCCACACGGACGCGCCGTGGCAATCCTTGGCGGTCTCGTCATAATCCACCTCATCAAAGTGGAGGCGGTTGCCATCGCGAATATTCTCGCGCTCATCGTCGGCGGAATAGGTCACCTTGCCTACCATCTGGGTGCAGCCGGTATTTCCCACCATCGTGGATTCGCCAAAGCTCAACGTGGGTGCTTGAGGGATGGATTCCGGGATGGTGGAGGCCGCATCCGGGTTGGTATTGATGGAGACTACCTGCCACTGCTTATCCAGAATCTGCTCATCGCCGGGAGCCTGGGGCTCATCCTCGTCAGAGCCGCAGCCGCTAAGGACGGCCGCGGAACTCACCGCAGCGAGCAGCGTGGCGGCAAGGCGGGGGAAGCGAGGAATCATGCGCCGTCCCCCTGGGCTTCGGCATCGCGCAGGCATCCCAAGAAGGATTGGGACCAGAGTTGCACGTCGTGCTCGGTGACCTGCTGGTGCATGGTGAGCATGCGTTGGGACATGGCCGAGGGGGCGTCGCCAAGAGCCTTGAGCGCATTGAGCAAGGCCGCCTTGACGGACTCGATATCGAAGGGGTTGCACAGGTAGGCCTGGCTGAGCTCATCGGCCGCGCCGGCAAACTCGGAGAGGACCAGTGCGCCCGATCCATCATCGTGGCAGGCCACATACTCCTTGGCCACCAGGTTCATGCCGTCCTTGAAGGGGGTGACCAGCATGACATCGGCCATGCGGTAGTAGCAGCGCAGTAGGCTTTTGGCCACGCCCCGGTGCTGGTAGTGCACCACCGGGTGGCCAACGCGGGCAAAGCGGCCATTGATGCGGCCGACGGCCTCTTCCACCTTGGAGCGGGTGGCCTTGTAATGGTCGAGGCGCTCGCGCGAAGGTGTGGCCAGCTGCACCAGCGCGACCTCCTCTGGATCGAGCGCGCCGGTCTCCAGCAGCTCCTCAAAGGCGGTCAGCCGCTGCAGGATGCCCTTGGTGTAATCGAGGCGATCCACGCCCAAGATGATTCGCTTGGGTGAGCCCAGCTCTTCGCGCAGCTTGGTAACGTCCCTTTCATTCTCCGCGGTGAATGTGGCAAAGTCCTTCGCGGCGATGGAAATGGGGAACGCGCCCACGCCGATGGTGCGGCCTTGTGGAAGGTGAATATGCGCGGTGACCTCGCGGGTGCTGGCTTCGCCGGTAACCTCGAGACCCTGGCGGCGGGCGAGCCCCAAGAAGTTCCGGGCATTAGCCTCCAAGTGGAAGCCAATGAGATCCGCGCCGAGCAAGCCGCGCACGATTTCTTCGCGCCAAGGCAGCTGGCGGAAGAGATCGGCAGAGGGAAACGGGATGTGCAAGAAGAACCCAATGGTGAGATCGGGGCGTTTTTGGCGCAGGATGCCGGGCAAGAGCTGTAGCTGATAATCCTGTACCCACACAGTGGCGCCCTCGGCGGCGACTTCGGCTACTTCATCTGCAAAGCGCAGGTTGACCTCGCGATAGGCGTGCCACCAATCGCGGTCATAGGTGGGGGTGACGATGAGATCGTGGTAGAGCGGCCACAGGGTAGCGTTGGAAAAGCCTTCATAAAAGCCCTCGAAATCGGCCTCGGTGAGTTTAACTGGGTGCAGGAGCACGCCGGCATTGGTACGGAAGGGCTTGGGTGCGGCATCAGTCACGCCGGGCCAGCCCACCCAGCAGCCCTCGTGGGCCTCGAGAACCGGCGATAAGGCGGTAACCAGGCCGCCGGGCGAGGGCGTCCAAGTATGGCTGCCATCGGGCTGGGTTTCTAGGTCTACCGGCAGGCGGTTAGCCACCACCACGAAGTCATTGCCACGCTCACTCATGGTGCAAGAATAGCTTAAGACTTCTTAGCGGACTTTTTTGTTGCCTTCTTGGAGGCCTTCTTCGTCGCCTTTTTGGTGGCCTTCTTTGTAGCCTTCTTGGTCGACTTCTTCGTCGATTTCTTGGTGGACTTTTTGGAGGCCTTCTTCGTCGACTTCTTGCTGGATTTTTTGGTCGACTTCTTCGGAGTGGCATCGGCTTGCTCCGCTAGGACCTTCTTGTGCACCAGGCCCTTTGGTTCCACGCCCAGCATCGACATCAGGGTCACGCCATCGAGGAAGTCCTGCGCATAGGTGGCCACGATGCGGCGGGCTGCGCGGGAGGTCTCTTCCTCAAGGGCGTGATTCTGGTCAGCCTGTGGGTGGGTGTCTTGGACCTTGGGTGGCACGACGTGTCCTCCTGAACGTTGTGGAAACTACTTAAGCACTTGCAAGAAAAGCTATTAGAGCAAATATTGTACGCTACCGGCGGCGTTTACGGCCGCTCGGGTCCGGATTCCGTGCCCGGTTGCCCTGGCTTCTGCGCCTGGAACGTTTCGGTGCCTGGCACGGTATACGTGGTCTTCTCGCGCTGCTGCGGCTGCGCCGGCCACTGGGAATCCTCCGGCCACAGGTCCGCGGCCGAGCGGGTGTGCGGCGCATGGCTTTGGGCCTCGTGGCGCGAGTCTTGCTGCGGCGGCTTCGGCCCGAGCTTGGGCGGTAGCTCTGGGCGGGTAACGCGTGGAGCGAACGGGGACATTGGCACGCGCGGGATCCTCGGGGCTTTGCGGGCGAGATGCGTGGCCTTGTGGAAGGAAAACCGGCCGATGCGCTTGAAGGTGGTGTACGGGCGGAAGTACTGCGGGCGACGCAGACGGCGGGCCACGCGCTCGCCCAGCACCACGCCGGCGGCCAGCGCGCCGGAAATGGCCAGCGCCGTTGCCATATTGGTAAAGCCGGTAATCATCTGCTCATTGAGCGAGGCGTACATGCCGCGATAGAGCATAAGGCCGGGAAGCATTGGCGTATAGCCCACGATCATGGTGATAAGCGGTGGGATGCCCCAGCGGCGCGACATCAAACCACCGGCGAGGCCGACGACCACCGCGGACAGACCCGAGGCAATCACTGGGCCTACACCGAAAGGCACGACCACGAAATAGTAGAAAATCATGCCGGCCGCGGCCGTAAGCCCAGACATGGTGACCTCAATCCATGCGGCGCCGCAGGCCAGTGCAAAGGCAGCGGAGCCGGTGCCGCCGAGCACCACCAGGAGCGGAATCTCGTGGTAGACCGGCGGGGCTAGCGTGGCCAGTGGCGGCAGATTAAAGCCCAGCGAATCGGCCGCCTGGATTCCCACGCCCACGCCGGCGATGATGGCGCCGGTAGATAGTAGTGCCTCGAAGAATCTGGCGGAGGAGGTGACGGGGGCGCGCGTGATGCCGTCGACAAGCGATTGCACCAACGTTAGCCCCGCCACCAGCACGATGATGCCGGAGGCGATGATCTGCGCGGGTGAGAAATTAATGCCGAAGGAGGCGGCCACGTTATACAAAATGGCGGCCGGGAAGACCGCAAAGAACCCGCCGACCACATTTTGATAGAACGGCGGCAGGCGGTAGTTGGCCAACCAGGCGTTCAACCCCATGATGAATGCGGAAACGACAAAGGCCACCACGCCGACGAGCAGGTCGCCGCCGAGCATCATAGAAATCAGGCCGCCCATTGCGCCCCAGCCGAGCATCACCGTGGACGGCTTATAGGGGGCGGGCATGCGATCGATCTCGTCGAGGCGCTGCTCCGCCATTGCCGGCGGCATCTGACCGGAGTGGATGGAGCGAATGAGCTTATCGACGGCCGAGAGCTTGGAGAAATCCACACCAATGCTCGGCACCACGCGGAAGACGTGCAGGTTCTGCCGCCGCTCGCCGGTTCCGATGGTGGTGTGGATGGTAATGGCATTCATCAAGATATCCACGTGGCAGTAGTGCAGGCCATAAGAAGAAGCCGCCAGGTGGACCTGGGCGCGGGCATCCGAGTTGGCGGTGCCGGCGCCGATAAGGAGTTCGCCAATGCGGGCGGCGATTTCCATGACGCCGGTAACTTGGGCGGCATCGGTGAGATCGACCGGGGCGAGTGGGGATGGCGGCGGCGCGGCTTTAGCCGCGTCGATGATGGCTACTTGGCCCGAGGAAGCGCGCAGGCGCTCCCTCATAGCGGACAAAAATGACACGGAAATAACCCTCGAAAAAGCGCTGGGAATGTGGGATAGATTCTGCCTGAACTTTAGCCCTTGTACCTACCCGTTGCATAGATGGGGGAGACCGGCTTTCCCTTTGCGGCCGGTGCTCGGGTACTATGCAACGAGCGGGTTTCTCCCGCGGTGCTGGAGTGGCGCAATTGGTAGCGCAACGCACTTGTAATGCGTAGGTTGCGAGTTCAAGTCTCGTCTCCAGCTCAAATGGAGGCTGGGCCCAGATAGGGCCTAGCCTTCGTGGTGTTTTGCAGGGGCATCAATGAGCCCGAAAAGCCGGTCAACCATGCGTTGGCGGTTGGCAGGGGAAAGCTTGCGCTGGTTGAGGTGATCGTGCACCCACAGTCCGGTACTCAGCAACATGACGAGCAGGTCATCCTCGTCCGTCTCGGCGGCGGAAGGATTCACCATCCATCGTGCGTCCACATCTGCCCATTGGGCAGAAAAATCAGGGTGGGTCTGGGAGTGCACACACATCAATAGTTTGACGAGCGGATCCTTTTTGCCCATGGATAGCACCAAGGCGCGGGAGCGCTCGGCCAAGCTGAGCTCGCTGGCAGGGCGGCCGCCGGCTAGATGCTTGAGCTCTTCTTCCCAGCGCTCGGCGCAAAAACGGTGACAATCTACCAGTAGGTCGTGGCGGGTAGGAAAGTGGTAGATCAGCCCGGACTTGGACATGCCGGTCGCCTGCGCCAGGGAGTCATAGGTAAGGCCGGAGACATCCTCTGCGGCAATGATGTCGAGCGCAGCTTCAAGGGCTGCGGTCTTTTTGTTGATGCGCGGCATGCGGATCTCCTGATTTGGGGTTATCGCGGAAACACCAGGCGGTTATCGCAGCAAAGAGTAAAGCAAAACAGGATAGGCCGCCAATAGTGAAAAGATATCCGGCATTGTAGGCGCTCGTAGCGGCCGCGTGGGAGGAATGGTGGTGGAGCGCGTCTGTTCCCAGTTCTGAGAGGTGGGGTGGCAGTTCCCTGGCCATCAGTAGCGGTACGAGAGAGCCGGTGAGTGCAATGGAGAGGAGGGTGCCGAACTCGTAGGAGACTGCTTCTACGCCAGAGGCCATGCCGACGCGGTGGGGCGGTGCGGCATTAATGATGGCGGTAGAGGATACGGACATGGCCAGGCCGGCGCCAAGGCCGGTAAGTACCAGTCCGCAGACCAGTACGGGAAGCATAGTGCCACCGGTCCATACCACTAAGGCCATGCCGGCGGCCATGAAGAGAAATCCGCCGCTAATGAGTGGAAGGAACCCCACGTGGTGCAAGGTGGCGCCGCCCAGGATAGATGCGGGAATCGCGGATAGTGCCATGGCGGAGATGATGAGGCCGGCGTTAAGGGGTGAGAGGGCGTCGACAAGCTGGAGCTTTTGGGTACTTAAAAGCTCCAATCCGGCAAGGCAAAACATAGCGCCGCCGGCCGTTAGTGCTCCACCGCTGAAGATGCGGGAGCGGAAAATGTCGAAGGTCAGGAGAGGATCCGAGAGTCGAGCCTGACGGCGAGCAAAGGCGAGCGCACCGCAGGCAAAGACGACGCCCGCAGCGGCGCATACCGGCCAATTATTTGCCAGGGATTTGATAGCCAGAACCAGGCTGGCAAGAGTGATAAGGGAATACAGGGACGAAGGAAAGTCCCAATGCTTCTGGGGATTAGGGGCATTCGGTGGGGCAAGTAGCAATGTCAACGCTATGGCTACTGCCACGAGGGGGACGTTGAGGAGGAAGACGGAACCCCACCAAAAATGTTCCAGGAAAAAACCTCCCACGGTGGGGCCGGCCGCCGCGCCGATGACGGCGACAGAACCCCAGATGCCAATGGCCGTGTTGCGCTCTACCTCGTTGGGAAAGGTAAGGCGGATAAGCGCGAGGCTTGACGGCATCATGATGGCGGCGCCGCATCCTAGGAACGCGCGGCTGGCTATCAGCGTCCAAGCGCTGGGGGAATAGGCGGCGAGTAGGGATGCGCCGCCAAAGATGGCCAAGCCGATGAGGAACATCCGCCGGTGGCCGGTGCGATCTCCCAGCGTGCCGGCCCCAAGAAGGAGACCGGAGAGCACCAAAGCATAGGCATTAATGATCCACAGTTGCTGGGTATCGGTGGTGTGCAGTTGCTGCGCAAGCTGTGGCAGTGCGGTGTAGAGGATGGAGTTATCCAGTCCAACCATGAGTAGCCCCAGAGAGATGACGGCGCAAAAAGACCACCGCTGTGTGGCCGAGGATGCCGCGGCGGTGGAAGTAAGCGCGCGAGGTGCGTGGATACTCATAGCGCTGTAAACAGTACCGAACGGTCGTTGCAGTTTGCAGCTGAAGATAGGTTAGTATTACCTTCCTCACAGCTTAACGCGGTGTGTGAGTGTATAAGAGAATAGTGGACTTTCCTGCGGTCTAAGTAGCACAGTGGTATTAACACCAATTAAGAGTTAAAGGATGATTGTTAATGGCACGTAACTACGCAAAACAGCTAGTCGACACCCTAGAAAAGCAGGGTGTCGAGCGCATTTATGGCCTCGTCGGTGACTCCCTGAACCCGATTGTGGACGCCGTTCGCCGCTCCTCCATCGAGTGGATCCACGTCCGTAACGAAGAGGCCGCAGCCTTTGCCGCTGAGGCAGATTCCCTGACCACGGGCAAGCTGGCTGTGTGTGCCGCATCCTGCGGCCCAGGCAATACCCACCTCATCCAGGGCCTGTACGACGCCCACCGCAACGGTGCAAAGGTCCTCGCCCTAGCCTCCCATATCCCATCCCGCCAGATCGGCTCCAAGTTCTTCCAGGAAACCCACCCAGAGGCAATCTTCCAGGAGTGCTCTGGCTACTGCGAGATGGTGAACTCCGCTGAGCAGGGCGGCGTTGTCCTGCACCACGCCATCCAGTCCACCATGGCAGGAAACGGTGTTTCCGTCCTAGTCATCCCAGGTGACGTCTCCATGCAGGAGGCGGAAGATGATGCCTTTGTCGAGTCCAAGATCTCCGCTGGCCGCCCAGTTGTCTACCCAGACCTAGCAGAGGCTGCAGCACTCACCCAGGCCATCAATGAGGCAAAGTCCGTTACCCTCTTCGTCGGCGCTGGCGTCAAGGACGCCCGCGAGCAGGTGCTTAAGCTCGCCGAGAAGATCAAGGCCCCCATTGGCCACGCCCTGGGTGGCAAGATGTACATCCAGTACGAGAACCCGTTCGATGTGGGTATGAACGGCCTGCTGGGCTACGGCGCAGCGCACGAGGCCACCCACGAGGCGGATCTGCTTATCCTGCTGGGTACTGACTTCCCGTACAACGACTTCCTGCCGGATGCCAACGTGGCACAGGTGGATATCAATGGCGCCCATATCGGCCGCCGTACCAAGATTTCCTACCCGGTCACCGGTGACGTAGCCGCCACCATCGAAAACATCCTGCCGCACGTGGATGAGAAGAAGGACCGCTCCTTCTTGGATAAGATGCTCAAGAAGCACTACGGCAAGCTGGAACACGTCGTGGAGGCTTATACCTCCAACGTGGACAAGCACACTCCGATCCACCCAGAGTATGTAGCGGATCTTATTGACCAGAATGCGGATGAGGACGCCATCTTCACCGTCGATACCGGCATGTGCAACGTGTGGGGCGCTCGCTACATCACCGCTAATGGCAAGCGCGAGCAGATCGGTTCCTTCCGCCACGGCACGATGGCCAACGCTCTGCCGCAGGCACTGGGTGCTCAGGCCGCTAACCCGGGCCGGCAGGTCATCACCTTCTCCGGCGATGGCGGACTGTCCATGCTGATGGGCGAGCTGCTCACCGTGAAGCTGCACAACCTGCCCATCAAGATGTTCGTGTTCAATAACTCTTCTTTGGGCATGGTTAAGCTGGAGATGCTGGTTCAGGGTCTGCCGGAGCATGAGACCGATCATGAGTCCGTCAACTTTGCCAAGATTGCAGAGGCTTCCGGCATCAAGCACTTCCGCATCGAAGATCCGAAGGACGCGCCGAAGCAGATCAAGAAGGCGTTGGCCTACAATGGCCCGGCTCTTATCGACGTCGTCACGGACCCTAATGCCCTGTCCCTGCCGCCAACGCTGACCATCGAGCAGCTCATGGGCTTTTCCAAGGCTGCAACCCGCACCGTCCTAGACGGCGGTGTGGGCCAGATGATCACCATGGCAAAGTCCAACCTGCGCAATATTCCGCGCCCGCAGGACTTCTAAATAGTCCATCGCATTAACTGCCACGCCCTTGCTCCTCATCGAGGAGAGGGGCGTGGTTTTCTTATGTGGAGGCCAGGGCGAGCATCCACGTTCACAGGAATCAGGCAGAAACTCTTCAGTAGGCTAGGAAGCAAGCGTGTCATGATGGCGTGTTAGAAAATCACAACCTTTAAGGGAGTTTGAGGACAACATGGAAGACAATACACTCGCCAAGGTTCTTGTCGTCGATGACGAACCCAATATTGTGGAGCTGCTTACCGTATCGTTGAAGTTCCAGAACTTCGAGGTTTACAGCGCCAATTCCGGAAATGAGGCGCTGCGCATTGCCCGCGAAGTAAACCCAGATGCCTACATCCTGGACGTCATGATGCCAGGAATGGACGGCTTCGAGCTGCTGGGCAAGCTGCGTCAAGAAGGCCTGGACGGCCCGGTGCTCTACCTCACCGCCAAGGACGGTGTGGACCAGCGCATCCACGGACTGACCATCGGCGCGGATGATTACGTGACCAAGCCATTTAGCCTGGAAGAAGTTATCACCCGCCTGCGCGTCATCATGCGCCGCGGTGGCGCGGCGGAAGAATCCACCAACGATGCCACCATGAGCTACGCGGATCTAACGCTCAATGATGACACCCATGAGGTCACCAAGGCCGGTGAGCTCATCGAACTTTCTCCCACCGAGTTCAACCTCCTGCGCTACCTGATGCAAAACAAGGAAGTGGTGCTCTCCAAGTCCAAGATCTTGGACAACGTCTGGCACTACGATTTCGGGGGCGATGGCAACGTGGTGGAGTCTTATATTTCCTACCTGCGCCGCAAGATTGATACGGGCGATACCCAGTTGATCCACACCGTGCGCGGCGTGGGTTATGTACTGCGCACCCCGCGCTCCTAAAGTGCTGTAGTGATGGAAGATTCACAGGAGAACCAGGACCAGGCCCCAGTGGCGGCGCGTCCGCAGTCCATGTGGCATGAGGGCCTGGGGCAAGGCGAGGGGGAGAAAAAGTCCTCCAAGCGGCGGATGTTTTCCCAGATTCCGCAGGCAATGCCGCTGCGTACGTGGTTGGTCATCCTCCTCGTTGTGGTCTCCGGGCTCGGCATTACGGGCTCATCCTTTGCGGTAAACTCCATCATGCGCAACGTGCTGTTCAATAACGTTGATGATGAGCTGCGCTCCGCATCAACTACCTGGGCGCGCGATATTAGCAATGACTTCTTTATCGGTGATCACACCAAGCGCCCTCCCACCGAATACGTGGTGCTGAATTACCTGCCTAATGGCACCATCCGCTACTCGGGGCCGTCTTCCACCACGCCGAATGCGGAAAATATCCCGCTCGGCGGCTATCCCACCACCGTTGGCTCCATCGAGAACAACACGAAGTGGCGCGCGCTCGCTTTTGCGGATTCCAATGGCGTTATCACGGTCATCGCCAAGGATATGACCCATGAAAAGGAAATCCTGCACGGTCTAGCCATGGTGCAGGTGACCATTGCCGCCATCGCTTTGGCCGCCATTGCGGCCGTAGGTTTCTGGTTTATTCGCAGGGCGTTGCGGCCGCTGCGGGTGGTGGAAAAGACGGCGTCGCAAATCGCGGCCGGAGACCTAGACAAGCGCGTGCCCAAGTGGCCGCTGCACACCGAGGTGGGCCAGCTGGCTGCCGCGCTCAATATCATGTTGGGTCAGCTGCAGCGCTCCGTCGTGCGTGCGCAGGAAAAAGAGGAACAGATGCGCCGCTTCGTGGGCGATGCTTCGCATGAGCTGCGCACGCCGCTGACGAGCCTGCGCGGCTATACCGAGCTTTATCGCTCCGGTGCCACCAAGGACGTGGACCTAGTCTTTTCCAAGATCGATGATGAGTCCAAGCGCATGTCCTTGCTGGTGGAGGACCTGCTGGCCCTCACCCGCGCTGAGGGCACGCGCCTCGACCTGCGCCCAGTGGACCTATTGGAGCTGGCTCTGTCCGTGGGCTCTTCCGCGCGCGCGGCCTTCCCCGGCCGCGAGATTACGGTGGCCAACGATGCCAAGTCCATCCCAGTGGTTAATGGTGATGCTAGCCGCCTGCACCAGGTGCTGCTCAACTTGGTGACCAACGGCATCCGCCACGGCGGTGAGGATGCGACCGTGACGCTGCGCCTGCGCCGCGAGGTCAATGACGTGCTAGTCGATGTCAGCGACGATGGCAAAGGCATGTCACAGGAAGATGCCGCGCATATCTTCGAGCGCTTTTACCGCGCAGATACCTCGCGCACCCGCGATACCGGCGGCTCCGGCCTAGGCTTGGCCATCGTCCACTCCCTGGTGGAGCAGCACGGTGGCAGCATTAGCGTCGACTCCGAGCTCGGCCGCGGCACCACCTTTACGGTGCGCCTGCCCGCGCTTGCCGACGCCCCCTCCGAGGCCTAATCCTCCTCGCGAAAGCCTTCCTCGTTGCAGCCGAGGTGCTGGCGAATGCGGGCAGCCGCCTCATCCATAGCGGCGTCGTCGGTGTTATCGGCGTCGAAGGCCTTGGCAAAGTCATACTCTTCCATCTTCTCGGTAGGGAAGAGGTGGATGTGGGTATGTGGCACATCGAAGCCGGCGATGATGTAGCCGGTACGCGGGGTATCAAATGCGGTCTTGATAGCGCCGCCAATTTCTAGGGCGACCTCGTTGAGGTGGGCCCAAGTCTGCGGATCCAGGTCGGTCCACTTATCTACTTCCTCGATGGGCACGACCAAGGTGTGGCCGTAGCGCAGCGGTTCGATGGAGAGGAAAGCCACGCAGGTCTCATCGCGGTAGACAAAGCGAGCGGGTAGTTCACCTTTAATGATCTTTGTAAATACGGAAGCCATGTGTGCCAGGCTACCCGCTGGTTATGATGGTGGGCATGCGCATTCTCGTAATTGGTTCGGGCGGCCGTGAACACGCCCTTGTCAAGGGCTTGTCCGCCGACCCCAAGAGCACTGAAATCCACGCCGCGCCGGGCAGCGCGGCCATGTCCGCTCTGGCCACCATCCACCCAGAATACTCCCAGGTAGATGACGCTGACCGCATGGTGGAGCTCGCCCAGAATATCGCCGCGGACCTCGTCATCATCGGCCCTGAGGTTCCCCTCGTTGCCGGCGTGGCCGACGCCCTGCGCGCGGCCGGCATCGCGGTCTTCGGCCCCAGCAAGGAAGCAGCCCAGATCGAGGGTTCCAAGGCCTTTGCGAAGGATGTCATGGAAGCCGCCGGCGTAAAAACCGCCCGCGCGGAACAGCTGCACCCAGGCGCGGACGAGAACGAGATTGAAACCGCCCTCGACCGCTTCGGCCCGCAGTTCGTGGTCAAAGACGACGGCCTGGCCGGCGGCAAGGGCGTCGTGGTCACACCGGACCGCGCCACCGCCCGGGCCCACGTCGATGCCGTCCTCGCGGCCGGTAACCCGGTGCTGCTGGAATCCTTCCTCGACGGCCCCGAAGTCTCTCTCTTCTGCTTGGTTGACGGCGAGACCGTTATCCCACTCCTGCCGGCTCAGGACCACAAGCGTGCCTATGACAACGACGAGGGCCCCAATACCGGCGGCATGGGTGCTTATACCCCGCTTCCCTGGTTGCCGGAGGATGGTGTGCAGCGCATTGTCGACGAGGTCTGTATCCCCGTAGCCAAGGAGATGGCGCGCCGCGGCACCCCTTATTCCGGCCTGCTCTACGCTGGCCTGGCCTGGGGCGAAGAAGGCCCGGCCGTCGTCGAGTTCAACTGCCGCTTCGGCGATCCTGAGACCCAGGCCGTGCTCTCCCTGCTCAAGTCTCCGCTGGCTGAGGCCCTCCACGCCACGGCCACCGGCACGCTCTCCGAGCTCGGGTCGCTGGAGTGGGAGGATGGCTTCGCCGTTATCGTCGTCATGGCGGCCGAAGGCTACCCGGCTTCCCCGCGCAAGGGCGATGCCATTTCCGGCGCTGCCCTCGACGATCCACAGCGAGTCCTCCACGCCGGCACTGCCCACGCCGACGGGGCTTATCGCACCGCAGGCGGCCGCGTGCTCAGCGTGCTCGGCAAGGGCGCCACGCTTGCCGAGGCCCGTGCAGACGCCTACGCCACCGTCGACAGCATCGAGTTTGCGGGTGGCTTTGTGCGCCGGGACATCGGCAAGCGAGCAGAAGCCGGTGAGATTTCTCTCTAACCCTTCACCCCGCGGCGGGGCAGGCATGGAATAATAGCCACGTGGCTGAAAAGAAGAAGATTTCCAACGTCCTGTCCTCCCGCTATGCCTCCGCAGAGCTGTCCAATATCTGGAGCCCGGAGCATAAAATCATCCTGGAGCGCAAGCTCTGGATCGCGGTCATGCGCGCCCAGAAGGACCTGGGCGTAGACATCCCCGCCAAGGCCATCGATGCCTACGAGGCCGTGGTGGAGGACGTGAACCTCGAGTCCATCGCGGAGCGCGAGCGCGTCACCCGCCACGATGTGAAGGCCCGCATCGAAGAATTCAATGCGCTGGCCGGCTACGAGCACATCCACAAGGGCATGACCAGCCGCGATCTCACCGAGAACGTGGAGCAGCTGCAGATCCATACCTCGCTGGAGATCATCCGCGATAAGGCCATTGCCGTAGTCTCCCGCATCGGACGTCACGCCGCCGAGTACCAGTCCTTGGTCATGGCGGGCCGCTCCCACAACGTGGCCGCGCAGGCTACCACCCTGGGCAAGCGCTTCGCCACGGCCGGCGATGAGATGCTGCTGGCCATCGAGCGCGTCGAAGACCTTCTTGCGCGCTACCCGCTGCGCGGCATCAAGGGCCCGATGGGCACCTCTCAGGACATGCTCGATCTCATGGGCGGCTCTGAGGACAAGCTCGCCTCCTTGGAGACCGCCATCGCGGATTACCTGGGCTTCCACCGCATCTTCAATTCCGTGGGCCAGGTCTACCCGCGCTCGCTTGACTTTGACGCCATCTCCGCGCTGGTTGAGCTCGGCGCCGCCCCGTCCTCCCTGGCCACCACCATCCGCTTGATGGCCGGCAACGAGACCGTCACCGAAGGCTTCAAGGAGGGCCAGGTTGGCTCCTCTGCTATGCCGCACAAGATGAACGCCCGCTCCTGCGAGCGCGTCGGCGGCCTGCAGGTCATCCTCCGCGGCTACCTGACCATGGCCGCGGATCTCGCTGGCCAGCAGTGGAACGAGGGTGATGTCTTCTGCTCCGTCGTCCGCCGCGTCGCGCTTCCCGATGCCTTCTTCGCCCTCGACGGCCAATTCGAAACCTTCCTCACCGTCCTCGACGAGTTCGGTGCCTTCCCGGCCATGATCGACCGCGAACTGGAGCGCTACCTGCCCTTCCTGGCCACCACCCGCATCCTCATGGCGGCCGTGCGCGCCGGCGTGGGCCGCGAGACCGCTCACGAGGTCATCAAGGAAAACGCTGTGGCCGTCGCGCTCAATATGCGCGAAAACGGCGGCGAGCAGGACCTAGTCCAACGCCTCGCCGCCGATGACCGCCTGCCCATGGACGAGTCCGACCTCGAGGCCGCCCTGGCCGATAAGCACGCCTTCATCGGCGCCGCCGAGTCCCAGGTCAGCCAGGTGCTCAACCGCATCAACGCACTAGTAGACGAGCACCCCAAGGCCGCGGCCTATACCCCGGGCGAGATCCTTTAAAACGAGCCGCGCAGGGCGTCTTCCTGTCGCGGTATTCCTTTCTCTTCGCAGCGCGCCTTCCTTTTTCGTATTTCGATCAAATAAGCTCCGAATCCCGCGCGGATTTCGGGGCTTATTTGATCGAAACGTGCTCGCTAGTTCAAATGCTTGTCTGATTCGTCGATTCCCAAGTTTGTTCTCTCAGTACTTTTTGCTTCGGCAATGCCTTTCGCTGCACCTTCGAAAGCTCCTCGGGTAGCTCCTTCTAACGCGCCGCGTGTGGCATGCCAAGCCTGCCGAGCGCGTTGCGCTACGTTTTCGCCCACTTCAGTAGCTCGCTGCTGCGCAGTTGAAGCCGTTTCGCGCGCCAGAGTAGTACCAGCGACTGCAGCTTGGCGTGTCTTTGCGGCACCTGCGGACGTAAGTTCACGTGCCGCAGCCACGTGTCGGACTGGCTCGAGGTCCTCTGCACCCTCCACATCTAAATCTGCTGCTTTGGAAAAATCACGGAGCTGGCTAAATAAGTGGTTTATTTCTTGTACAGCACGGGGAGAGTTCCAATCGATAGCTTTACGTAGAAGGGGAAAATCTCCCAGTTCATGGCTGGTACGGGCGATCGCGGATAGGCTCTCAACTAGGCGTGAAGCACGCTTCTCTCGCGAGATAGCCACAGCAGCCGTGTATCCATCGGCGCTCTCGCCTTCGACAGCGTCGACTCGCTTAAGTTGCAAAACATACATCTGGTTCTGCAGTTGCACCGTGCGGGCTAATTCATGCAGCCAAAATCGCGCGTCGGTATTGGTATCTTGGAAAGTCTCTTTCACCTTGCCTGGAGAGGTTTTTGATTGAGCCATCTTCTCTGCGATTGCTGAAAGGTGGCGTAGTACTTTTCCTTGTAGTTTGAAGAGTTCCCCGTGGAGTTGTTGCACAGTGGCCCATTGTGTATCGGTTACACCTTTGGTTCGTTCCATGACCAGCAAGGCTTCTTTTAGTACTTCGGCGATGCCGTCGATCTCACCCGCCAAGGAATCCTTCTGGAAACGCAGTACCGCATCGAGCTTGGCGTCGATGCGTTCAAGATAGTCCTGCATTTGTTCCATCTGGCGTTCAACCGATGCTTGCTGCATCATCGATGCCAGTGCTATTGGTGCTGCAGGCGTTAGAAGCCCAGTCTGTTCGAATTTCAAATGTTTGAGCAGACTGCCGCCCGGGCGTGGCGTAAAGTTGTATGGTAGGTCCTTGACACGAATGACCCCTGCTCGAATGTCTCTAGTCTTTACTCCATGGAGTTGGAGGTACTTAGCAGACTCAGTATCGAGTTTTAGCCACCGTCCAGACTGTTCCTGATATTTTTCAATGCCGGTGAGTGCCTTACTTACACGGCGGAGCAGCTCGGGTGAAACTGGGGAGAGCGTATCAGAACTGTTCAGCTGAGTTAGCTCAGTCTCGGGGCCGAGAAGAAGTGCGCCTTCTTCACTGGTGATGACCACAACTTCATCTTTTTGTGTGGAATCGAGCTCCATCATTGGGGATCCTCTTGATTTTATATATCCAGCAATACGGGGGATTTAGCGAATACTTAGTCCGTAGTGTTAGGAAATCGGTAATAGTCGCAAAAGTACCCTATTCAATTTAGGCACCTACCTTGAAGCAGTGTAGACGGCGCTAGAATGAAGGTCATGCGACCTGAGCTTTCTTCTTATACCCATCTTGCCTCCGGCAAGGTCCGCGATATCTACGATGTAGACGAGAACACCCTGCTGATGGTGGTCTCGGACCGCATCTCCGCCTACGACCACGCCTTAGAGCCGGCCATCTCAGACAAAGGCCGCGTGCTGACCGCGACCTCGAAGTTCTTCTTCGACTCCATCGATTTCCCCAACCACCTAGCCGGCCCGCTCGATGATGAGCGCATTCCCGCCGAGTGTCTCGGCCGCGCGATGGTGGTCAAGAAGCTGGATATGCTGCCGTTCGAATGCGTGGCCCGCGGTTTCCTCACCGGTTCTGGTCTGAAGGAGTACAAGGCCAATGGCACCGTGTGCGGCATCGAGCTGCCGGAGGGCCTCGTGGAGGCTTCCCGCCTGCCCGAGCCCATCTTCACCCCAGCCACCAAGGCAGAGCAGGGCGAGCACGATGAGAACGTCTCCTTCGATTACGTAGTTGACAAGCTGGGCACCGAGCGCGCCGAAGAGCTGCGCGCGGCCACTCTGCGCATCTATTCCAAAGCCGCTGCGCTGGCGGAGAAGAAGGGCATCATCCTCGCCGATAGCAAGTTCGAGTTCGGCCTAGACCAAGACGGCACCCTCGTGCTGGCCGATGAGGTCCTCACCCCAGATTCCTCCCGCTATTGGCCGGCCGATTCCTACGTCGAGGGCGAGGTCCAGCCGTCCTTCGACAAACAATACGTGCGCAATTGGCTGACTTCTGACGCCTCCGGGTGGGACCAAGCCGCCGACGGTACTCCGCCGCAGCTGCCTGACGACGTCGTTTCCGCCACCCGCCTGCGCTACATTGAGGCCTACGAGCGGCTTTCCGGCGAGCGCTTCGCGGACTTCCTCTCGCCTGAGGCCTAGCTCCCCTTAGGCTTCCGCCCGAGGGCTTCCAGCCCTAGGGTGCCACGCGTACAGTGGGGCGGCATGAGCAACGAGAATCTTTCCGCCCCCGTAGCCGCCGTCCACCCCGTGACCCGTTCCTTCCACGGCCGCGAGTTCGTGGATAACTATGAGTGGCTGCGCGATAAGGAATCCCAGGAAACCCTGGATTACCTTAACGCAGAAAATGATTACACCAAGGCGAAGACCGCCCACTTGGATGAGATGACGGAGAATATCTTCCAAGAGATTAAGTCCCGCATCAAGCAGACCGATATGTCGGTGCCTTCCCGCCGCGGCGATTACTGGTACTACGGCCGCACCGAGGAGGGCAAGAGTTACGGCTATTCCTGCCGCCTCCCAGTCGAAGAGGGCTCCGATCCATGGACGGCCCCGGTTATCCCAGAGGAGGGCACGCCGGAAGGCGAGGAGATCATCCTCGACGCCAACGCGCTCGCCGAGGGTAAAGACTTCTTCGCCCTCGGTGCAGCCTCCATCTCGGATTCCGGACGCTACCTGGCCTATTCCGTGGACTTCGCCGGCGACGAACGCTTTGAGCTCTATATTAAGGACTTGGAAAGCGGCGCGCTTCTCGACGACCACCTCAAAGGCATTTTCTACGGCGCCACTTGGGCCGGTGATGGCTATATCTTTTACACCACCGTCGACGAGGCATGGCGCCCTGATGCCATCTGGCGCCATAAGGTAGGTACCGCACAGTCCGAAGACGTACAGGTATTCAAGGAAGAAGACGAGCACTTCAACGTCGGCATCGGCAGCGCCCGCTCCGATAAATACCTTTTCCTTGGCGTAAGCTCCAAGGTGACCTCGGAGGTCTGGGTGCTCGAAGAAGACAACCCTGAGGGCGAATTCCGCTTGCTGTGGCAGCGCGAAGCTGGCGTGGACTACGACGTCGACCACGCCGTCGTTAAGGGCGAGGACTATTGGATTGTTACCCACAATGCCACCGGACCAAACTTCGAAGTTGGTTATACCAAAGCCACCGATGAGTTGCCCTCCCTGCGCGAGCTGCCCGCCCTTCTACCGCACGAGGAGACCACCCGCATCGAGGGCGTGGACACGTACCGTGACCACATAGTGGTGGGTTATCGTCGCGGCGGTATTGGCCGCGCCGCAATCATGCGTGTTAACGATGGCTTCAGCGAATTCGAAGAGCTCAACTTCAACGAAGAACTCTTCACCGTTTCCGTATCCGGTAATCCGGAGTGGGACGCGCCGGTGCTTCGTGTGAACTACGTGTCCTATATTCAGCCTTCCCAGCTCTTTGACTACCGCGTGGATACCGGCGAGTACTCCCTGCTCAAGGAGCAAGAGGTCCCCGGTGGCTATAACCCGGATGACTACGTGGCGTATCGCCTGTGGACCACGGCTGCCGACGGCACCGAAATCCCCGTCTCCATTGTCCACCGCGCCGATCTCGACCGCACCCAGCCGAACCCGACCCTGCTCTACGGCTATGGCTCCTACGAGGTCAGCGTGGACCCGGCTTTCTCCGTTACCCGCCTGTCTCTCATGGATCGCGGCATGATCTTTGCGGTGGCCCATGTGCGCGGAGGCGGCGAGATGGGCCGTACTTGGTACGACGACGGCAAGATGCTCAATAAGAAAAACACCTTTACCGACTTCATCGATGTCGCCGATGATCTCATCGCTCGCGGTGTGACCACCGCGGATCAGATGGTGGCCGAGGGTGGTTCTGCTGGTGGAATGCTCATGGGCGCTGTTGCCAATATGGCTCCGGACCGGTTCACCGCTATCCAGGCCGTCGTGCCGTTCGTGGATCCGCTGACTTCCATCCTCATGCCGGAGCTGCCGCTTACCGTGCCCGAGTGGGAGGAGTGGGGCGACCCGTACCACGATCCCGAGGTTTATGACTACATGAAGTCTTATTCGCCGTATGAGAATGTAGAAGCCAAGGATTACCCAGACATCCTGGCGATTACTTCGTTGAACGACACCCGCGTGCTTTACGTCGAGCCGGCTAAGTGGATTGCCCAGCTACGGGCGACGGCCACCGGCGGCGAATTCCTGCTCAAGACCGAAATGGTCGCCGGCCATGGCGGGGTATCCGGGCGTTATGAAAAGTGGCGTCAAAACGCCTTCGAGTATGCGTGGACAATCAATAAGGCCACCGGCTTGGAGAAGTAAAACCCAGATAGGGGCCCAGCGCGCGAATCCTAAATTCCTGTGCGATAATTTTCCTTATGAATGGCCACCTTCTGGTATCTATCTCCAGCATCTTTGATGACACACGGAAGCAGGCTAGCCGGCTCCTCTCGATCCTCGATCGGGAGGAGATTCCTGTTTCCCTGCTTATTGCCCCGCATATCGACGGCAACTGGCACCTCGCCAAAGATAAAGACACCAAAAAGTGGCTCCAAGACCAAGCCGATGCCGGCCGCATCCTTATCCTCAACGGCTTCGATAGATCAGTACAGGGCCGTCGCGCAGAATTCGCTAACCTCGATTCCCACGAAGCGAAACTTCGCCTCACCGGTGCTACACGTCAGATGGCCAAGATCGGCTTCGAGCCCACCATCTTCGCCCCACCGCGCTGGCGTATGTCTCCGGGTACCTTGCAGGTATTGCCGCAGTTCAAATTTGAGGTAGCAGCCTCCACCCGCGGCATTTTGCAGATTAATACCGGCAAGTTCCATCAGGCCCGCAACTTGTCTTTTGGCGAGGGCTTTGGTTCTGCCAAATGGTGGCGCAAGAACATCATCCGCGCCGCCGAGCGCTCTGCCCAGCGTGGCAATACTGTTCGCCTGTCGGTTTCTGGCCGCAACCTGGATGACCGCAAGGTCATCCATGACTTCGTCAAGGCCGCTGAACGAGCCATCAACGCCGGTGCTACCCCTGCCGATTATGGCGCATTTCTTCCAAACTAATCTGAGCCTCCCTCATTAAACGGCAGTATTTAGAGGGAGGATTCCCTTTGGACATGCCGTTTTCACGACTTTCGTCCATCTAAACCACCAAAACCGTCGACGGAAATGGGATTTTAGATGGACGAAAATCGTGAAATAGCAAAATTAAGACCCCGTTCGCTCCGGACTGATCCAAAGCGAACGGGGCCAGGGTAGGTGGGCGTTTAGCGCTGCAGGCTAGTGATGAAGTTCTTTACTTCCTTCGGCAGAATGGCCCAGATTGGGGCCGGGATGGCCTTTTGAAGGTTGCCGGTTACAGCGAGGAAACCGGGGATAGCGACGAGGCCGGCGATGGCCGCGATGGCAGCAGCGACACCGGCACCGACGGAGCTAGTGCTGGAGCTAGAGCCAGAGCCGGTGCCAGGCTTACCTGGCTCATCGGAAGGCTCGTCCGCAGGATCGTCTGGCTCGCCGGCGGAGTCGTCCGCGCCGAGGGTGAAGCCGACCTTGACCGGATCGTGGTCGGAGGCGCGGAACGGGGAATCATCGTAGAAGTCCACCATGTTGTAATTGCGGCGAGAGTACTCGAAGGCGACGGGTTCATCGGCATTGATGTTCCAGACTTGGGCGTCGTCAAGCGTGCCGGTGGCAACCTTATTAGCCAGCACGTGGTCGAGGGTGCCGAGCAGACCGGAGAACTGGTAGGAGGGGTCAGCCTCGTACTTTTCGGCGGGGACAGTGAAGCCGTCGTTGCGGAAGACATCGAGCGCGGTCTCGTGGGTGTAGGTATTGAAATCACCCAGGGCGAAAAGCGGTTTATCCTTCCAGTCTTCCTGCTTCTTCAGGGCATCGAGTACGGCCTGCGCCTGTGCGTTGCGAACGTTCGGGTTATTGCCCTGGCCGTCGCCGGAATCGGCGTCGCCCTTGGCCACCGAGCCCTTGGACTTGAAGTGGTTGGCCACGGCAACGAAGGACTCCTCGCCCTCCTTTAGCGGCTGGAACTCTTGGGCGAGTGGCTCGCGGGCGGTGCCGGTGAAGCGATCGTCTTGGAAGATGCGGGATTCGCCGACGGGCTTGACCACATCCTTGTGATAGATGAACGCGGTGCGGATGACGTCCGGGGAGTCCGGTACGGCGTCCTCGGAAGGAGAGGGGACGAAGGCCCACTTGTCGGAGCCGGCGGCCTCGTTGAGCTTTTCCGTCAGGCGCTTGAGCGCCTTGTCGCGTTCGGCGAAGTCACCGGTGACGGCGTAGCCATCTTCGATTTCGGAAAGGCCGATGACATCGGCATCGAGGCCGTTGATGGCGGCAACGATCTTGCGCTCCTGGTCTTCCAGGGCCGACTGGGTATAGGCGCCGCGTGTCTTGCCGCGGTTGACGGTGACCTTATTGCCTTCGCGGTCGGTGTAGGCGCTGCCGCCGAATTCCTCACCCAGGGAGGTGAAGTAGTTCAGCACGTTGAAGGCGCCGATGGTGTACTCGCCTTTGACGTCATCGATGGCGTGTAGCTCGGCCTCGCGGGAGTCCTCCCAAGAGATGGGCAGGTCTGCGCCCTTGGTGTTGCCGGTGACTGGGGTGGTGGGTTGGAAGCGCCACTGCTCATGAGAGAAGCCCACGATGACGGGGTGCTGGAAAGTCACGGTATCGGTGGTGCGCAGGGATTTGATGGTTTGGGCATCATCCTGGGCGATGTACGGCAGCGGGGTATTCTGGTCGGTCTTGAGATAGTCGCGGGTGCGGCCATCATCCAGGGTGACCAGCTTATCGGCGTTGTCCTTGGTCAGCTTCTGAATATCGGAGTTGGGATCCGTGGAGGGCGAGAAGATATCGGAAGGCTGACGGAGGGCTTCCTTGCCGGGGGCGAGTCCGACCTCGCCGTACTGGTTGAGCGAGTAGTTATTGGTCACGGTGTGCTCGCCGGGCTGGATGAGCATGTGCTCGAAGGGCTCGCGGGCCTCGTTGCCATCGGGAAGCTGATCCACCTTGAGTGGGGTGACCTTCTCCAGCGGGGTTTCGAGCTGCGTGACCGTGGAGGCGGTGAGCTGGGTGGAGCCATAGAACTCGGAGACCTTGCCGGTGACCTCGACGGAATCCTCAAGGGCCGGGTACTGGTCGGCCGGCTTATCGCCCATGTAGACAAAGATGGCCTGGGAGGCGTCGGTGGACTCGTCGCCGGTGCCACCAGTCTGGATGGTAAAGCCATTGAGTCCGCCTTCGGTCCACACGCCGGTGACGACGCCCTCGGTGGCAACGGTCTGGCCCTTGAGCGGGGATTCGGCGCCGGTGCCCTGGATATCCGCGATGGCGGTGATTCCCTCGGGAGCAGGTTGCTCGGGCTCGGCCGGATTCTCAGGCTGCGGGGCAGGGGCCTCGTTACCGGTGTTGGTTGGGGTGGGTTCGCCGATAGTGAAGTCGGCGGCGTTGTCATCGGTATCGGCGCCCTCGGCGTCGCGGGAGGCGGACTTGGCATTGGACAGGCCCGCGGCGGCGGTGCCTTCCTTGATGGAGGCGGCGCCGTAGCCGATGGCATCGATGAGGGTACCGGTGGCGTCGGCAAGCTGCACGGAGCCCTTGGAGCCGGACATGTTGAGGCTGCCCTCGGCGTCTGGGGCAGGCAGGGCATCGCCCGCGCCATTGCCGGCCGCGCCCTGCACCAGGAAGTGGCCGTGCGGGGCAATGGTGCCGGAAAGCTCCACCTTGCCCCCGGTATTGCCGGAGGCGGAGAAATACTCCACGGTGTAGCCGGTCAGGTCAATCGGGACATCGGTGGGGTTATAGAGCTCGATGAAGTCATGGGTGAAGGCAGCGCCCTTATTGCCGCCTCCTCCGTAGACTTCGGAGATGACGGCAGCGGAGCCATCGATTGCGGCCGTGGCAGTAGGCACGGCAAGGGCAGCAGAGGACAAAGCGGTGGCAAGTGCCAGCGCACCCAAGCGACGAGAAGACATAGATTCAACCTTAAAAAGAGAGGGCAGTTGCTTGCCCTTTAGTTGTAGGACACTCTGCGCAGCGGTGGGCTGTGCCGTGTCTGCATGAGCTCGGGTGAGCTGCGGATGAAATCTAAAAGCCGCCAAGAATTTCCCCAAGCGTTGGCGGCGGTTCATACGGAGTTTTCTTTACTGGGGTGAAACCCGCACTGCGGGGGTGAGTCTAGGTAAAAGGCGGGGGTGCCAACTAAACTAAGCCGCGCAGACCAAAGCCCCATACAGTAAGGCAAATATTTCATGGCTCGTGTAGTTGTCAATGTCATGCCCAAGGCGGAGATTCTGGATCCGCAGGGCCAAGCCGTCGTCCGCGCGCTGGGTCGCATCGGGGTATCCGGTGTGAGCGATGTGCGCCAGGGAAAGCGCTTCGAAATCGAGGTCGATGACTCCGTCACCGCAGATGACCTAGATAAGGTGGCCGCCACGCTGCTGGCCAATACCGTCATCGAGGACTACGAGGTTGTTGGGCTGGAGGTCAATTAGGTGACCGCCACAATCGGAGTAATCACTTTCCCCGGAACCCTGGATGATGTGGATGCCGCTCGCGCAGCCCGCACCGCCGGCGCAGAGGTGAAAAACCTTTGGCACGCAGATACCGATCTGCACGGCGTGGATGCGGTAGTAGTGCCGGGCGGTTTTTCTTATGGTGACTACCTGCGCTCGGGCGCGATTTCCGCGCTCGCGCCGGTGATGCAGTCCGTTATCGATCGTGCGAAGCAGGGCATGCCGGTGCTCGGCATCTGCAATGGCTTCCAGATCCTTACTGAGGCGGGCCTGCTGCCAGGCGCGCTGACCCGCAATAAGGGACTGCACTTCCACTGCACCGATACCTACCTCGAGGTGGGCAATTCCACCACCGCATGGACCAGCGAGTTTGAGCAGGGCCAGAAGATCCTGGTGCCGGCCAAGCACGGCGAGGGCCGCTTCCAGGCTGGTGATGATGATATCGCCCGCATCGAGGGCGAGGGCCGCGTGGTCTTCCGCTATACCGATAATTACAACGGTTCCGTCAACGGCATTGCCGGTGTGAGCGATGAGTCCGGCCGCATCGTCGGCCTTATGCCGCACCCCGAGCACGCCATTGACACGCTAACCGGCCCATCCACCGACGGACTGGGACTTTTCGTATCCGCCATCAAGGCCGTCGCCCAGGCGCCGGCGGTTTAAGGAGGCCACTTTTATGACCGTTCATAATGACACCGTAGAAAAGGCGCAGTCCACCCCGGACGAGCAGCAGCCCTACGCGGAACTCGGCCTGAAGGACGACGAGTACCAGCGCATCCACGATATCCTAGGCCGTCGCCCCACCGATGCGGAGCTGACCATGTACTCCGTCATGTGGTCCGAGCACTGCTCCTATAAGTCTTCCAAGACGCACCTGCGTTACTTTGGTGAGACCATGACCGAGGAGATGGGGGAGAAGATCCTCGCCGGCATCGGTGAGAACGCCGGCGTGGTGGATATCGGAGACGGCAACGCGGTGACCTTCCGCGTGGAGTCCCACAACCACCCCTCCTACGTGGAGCCTTACCAGGGTGCGGCCACCGGCGTGGGCGGCATCGTCCGCGACATTATGGCCATGGGCGCTCGCCCGATTGCCGTGATGGACCAGCTGCGCTTTGGGCCTGCCGACGCCCCCGATACCAAGCGCGTCCTTCCCGGCGTGGTCTCCGGCGTGGGTGGCTACGGCAACTCCCTGGGCCTGCCCAATATTGGTGGCGAAACCGTCTTTGATGAGACCTATGCCGGTAACCCGCTGGTCAATGCGCTGTGTGTGGGCACCCTCAAGGTCGATGACCTCAAGCTGGCCTTTGCATCTGGCAAGGGCAATAAGGTCATGCTCTTCGGCTCCCGCACCGGTTTGGATGGCATCGGCGGCGTGTCCGTGCTGGCCTCCGATACCTTCGAGGACGGCGCCGAGCGCAAGCTGCCGGCCGTGCAGGTGGGCGACCCCTTCGCAGAGAAGGTCCTCATCGAGTGCTGCCTGGACCTCTACCACGCTGGCGTGGTCGTAGGAATCCAGGACTTGGGCGGCGCGGGTCTGGCCTGCGCCACCTCCGAGCTGGCTGCCTCCGGCGATGGCGGCATGGAGGTCAACCTCGATAACGTGCCGCTGCGCGCGCAGAATATGACCGCGGCCGAGATCCTCGCCTCCGAGTCCCAAGAGCGCATGTGTGCCGTTGTGGCTCCGGAAAACGTGGCGAAGTTCCGCGAAATCTGCGAGCACTGGGACGTCACCTGTGCTGAGATTGGCGAGGTCACCGAGGGCAACCACCTGGTCATCCGCCACCAGGGCGAGGTCGTCGTGGATGCCCCGGCCGGCACCATTGCGGATGAGGCTCCGGAGTACGACCGCCCGTATGCCCGCCCGGAGTGGCAGGATGAGCTGCAGAAGTACCAGGGCACCGACAAGCGCGGCCTGGTTGAGTCCCTGCAGAAGCTCGTGTCCTCCCCGGCGCTGTGCTCGCGCGATTTCATCATGAACCAGTATGACCGCTACGTGCGCGGCAATACCGTCCAGTCCCACCATGCGGATGCCGGCGTCCTGCGCATCGATGAGGAGACCGGCCGTGGCGTGGCCGTTTCTGCCGATGCTTCCGGCCGCTACACCAAGCTGGATCCGAACATGGGCGCCCGCCTCGCGCTGGCTGAGGCCTACCGCAACGTCGCCGTCACCGGCGCCAAGCCCGTCGCGATTACCAACTGCCTGAACTACGGCTCCCCGGAAAACCCCGACGTGATGTGGCAATTCCGCGAGTCTGTGCATGGGCTTGCCGACGCCGCCGTGGAGCTGTCCATCCCCGTTTCCGGCGGCAACGTCTCCTTCTACAACCAGACCGGCGAGGAGCCGATCCTGCCTACCCCGGTGGTGGGCGTGCTGGGCGTCATCGATGACGTGCACAAGGCCATCGGCAACGAGCTCGGCACCGTAGACGAAAAGGAAGTTCTCATCGCCCTAGGTGAGACCAAGGACGAATTCGGCGGTTCCATCTGGCAGCAGGTGAGCGCCGATACCTCCGAGGCTTCCTCCCTCAACGGCCTGCCGCCACAGGTAGAGATGGCCAACGAGAAGCGCCTGGCTGAGTTCTTCCACGGCAATGAGCTGCTCACCGCGGCGCACGATATCTCCGAGGGTGGCCTTGCCGTCACCGCCTTTGAGATGGCTAAGCGCGCCGGTGCGACTGCCGACGGCGCCGGCCTCGGCCTCAACCTGGACCTCACCGCAGTCCACGAGGACGAGTTCGTCGCCGCCTTCTCCGAGTCCGCCTCCCGCGTGCTCGTGGCCACCACCGCTGATCGCACCGATCAGGTGCTTGCCCGCGCCGGCGAGCTGGGCATCCCAGCCGCCATCGTGGGTGAGACTACCGAAACCGGCGCACTCACCCTCGGCGGCGAGTCCGTCGCCATCTCCCAGTTGGTCGCCGCCTGGTCCGCCACCCTGCCGGACCTCTTCGACCACGCTGTGGGCGCTAACTCTGTAGTGGAGTAAGCCGCTTCGCAGTCCCGCAGCTCTACGACGCGGCCACGCGAAAAGTCCAGCCAAAGCTGGGCTTTTCTTGTTTTGCTCCATTAAACTACCGGTGCAACCGCAGTATTCGTCGAGAGCTATGTAGAAGGTCCTTGAAAGGCGATCGTCTGCGCCCGTACACTTACGGTATCGTAAGTATCCGTTGTGAGGTAGCAGAAGGGACGCGCCGCCGTGGCACAGATGCATGCAGATAGCGCGCCGGGGCCGGGCCTTGTCCAGCGCACGTACTGGATGGCGGACCGCGGGCCCAGGCCGCTAAGCCGTGGCTGGGGACATGCGATTGCAGCTTTGTTGTCGGTGATTTCCTCCACCGTGCTCATTACCTATGCATGGATGACGCTGCACTGGTGGCAGGGGCTTGGTGTGACTGTTTACGGAGTGGGGCTGGTGGGTCTCTTTGGCGTCTCGGCGCTGTATCACCGCTACCCGTGGGCGAGTACGCGGGCCGTGCAGTGGTGGCGGCGGGCGGACCACGCGACCATCTCGGTGTTTATTGCGGCGACGTATACGCCGCTGTGCCTCATCGTGTTATCGCCGGTACAGGCGGCATGGATGCTAGGTGTTGCGTGGGTAGGAGCGATTCTCGGCGTGATTTTGAACCTGGTGTGGATTGGCCACCCGCGCTGGTTGGACGTGGTGGTCTACCTAGCACTGGGGTGGCTAGTGCTGCCGCTTCTGCCCACGCTGTGGACGCAGGCGGGGGCCGCTGTGGTCTGGCTGCTCTTTGCCGGCGGCGTGGTCTACTCGCTCGGCGCGCTGGTCTATGGCTTTAAGTGGCCAGGGCGCAACGCACGCTACTACGGCTACCACGAGCACTTCCACACCGCGACCATCGCGGCCGCGGTGGTGCACCTCGTGGCGGTGTGGATGGTCGTCGTCTAGGGATAGGGCGACTATTAGCACGTCTATCTCCTCCACCCAGGAATTGCCGGACTGTCTGTAAACTCCTTTTTAAGTGTAAGGGGGTACACATGCTGACGCCGCTACGGTGGGTATTCACCTAGGAGTCATGAGACTCGAAAACTCAACGTGCTTTTGCCCAGCCGATCACGGCTGCGCCGATAGTAGCCCACATGACGTGGACAAGAAGCAGCACTAGAAGCGTGGCGCTGATGGTATCCATCCAGCCCATTCCCAACGTCAGTGCTGCAGGTTGGGTGGACAAAGTATGAGTGCCAAGACAGCAGGTACCTACGGGAAATGTGCTAGCCCACCACGTGGGGTTATAAGACATGGGGGTGCTTCCTAGGGCCGCTCCCCAGTGCTTGCACATGGCGTAAATGGCCAGCGGGATGCCAAGTCCGAGCATTGCTACACCGTAGACCATTGCGCGGAAGTGCCATTGTTCACCTGCAAGCAATTGTGCTCCCGCGGTAGATTGGCCTACCAGCCCGAGCGGGATCCAAGCAGTGGCAGCGAAGCTGGTAGGAATTTTCGGAATGGTACGCAGGTAAACGAAGGCGAATGTAGGCAATCCTGTAAGCCAAGCCAATGCAAAACTGATTACGCCAATGCTGTGGACTATCGATCCCCACTCGCCGGCATGCGGTGCCAACTGAGCTGAGGAGGTAGCCGCAACCATGGGGGCGACCAGCGGTAGTCCCCAGGTGAAAGCGGGGGCTGACGGGCGATCGCAGATGAGAAACATGAGAAAACGGATGCACGTCACCACGCCGAGAACCGTTCCTATTGCCCAGCACAAGGTATGAACCGACCAGGCATCATAAATGAGGGAGTAGGCGCTACCCAAAGAAAGTATGCCCATAGATACCATGCCCCAAGCGGGCATGTCGGCGGCGCGAAATCCCGGATTGTGGTGCTTTAGAAACCCAAATACGAGCGATACAGCAAGAATAGTTGCAGCCCCAAGCATGGCTTTCGAGGGGGCCGGGCCTAATAGGGGAGTTATGTGTACGTCGATAAGAGTAGAAGAGATTCCGAGGCCCATAACGGCCCCGGCCCAGCCTGGGCCGAGCGGGGGAAGGTCTATCTCGTTCTGAATTTTTAACATGCGCTTGAGGCTATGCTTTACGGCAGAATTGCGGGAGGGCGTTCATTCTGGTCGGGGTTACAATGAAAATATGTACCCCTCGCGAATCGGTAGTAGTGATGACTTTTTACCAGTTCGGCGCGGATTTGTCCCCGATGCCCAGACAGTCGACGCTGTACTTGCTGTGGCACGGTATGGGGGTATGAATCAGGCCGCCATACACCTGAATGTCTCCCAACAGTCGGTGAGTAATCGCATTGCCAATTTTGAAAGGCATCTAAATCAACGCATTTTTTGGCGTGGAGCTGCGGGTAGTTTTACTACGGAAGTCGGCTCCCAGGTTGTCCGGGTACTCGAGGTGCTAGAGGAGGCCTTGAACGACTGCGCGCGTGGTCTTGAGAGAGCCATCGGTGAAGACGTCACCGAGGAAATTAAATTGGTGGTCTCGCATACAGTCGCCGAGGTAGATTACCCGCGCTGGGCTGCGGCGTTTCAACGTGCTCACCCGAAAACTTTTCTGCGTATGCGCCAGCTCAATAGCCGGGAGGCCCAGCGCCATGTAGTACAGGGATTGGCGGATTTAGCCATTGTGGAAGGTAACTGGGTATCCCATGAACTGCACCAGCGCGTAGCCGGACACGACGAACTCGTTGTTGTCGTCCCTGCAGGGCATTATTGGGCTCGCGCGGATAGCCTAAGTGGATCTGGGGCTCCTACAGTATCCGAACCATTGAAGGGGGTGGCTGCGGTATCTAAAGAGGAGCTGCAGACTACTCCTTTGGTTCTGCGTGAGCAGGGAAGCGGCACGCGGGAGGTAGTAGAGGACATTCTGGGGTCACTCGCTCCTCCTGCAGGAGAATTTGGATCTCTGGGGGCGCAACGCGCTGCTATAGGCGCTTTAGGCGCTCCAGGGGTTATAGCAAGGCGAGCAGTGGAGTCGCAGTTGTCTACGGGCGAGTATGTAGAGGTCCCGGTAGCTGGGATCAAGTTTGACCGGCCCCTACGTGTGGTGTGGAGCTCGCAGAACCGACTCCCAGAGCCGGCTCACCGGTTTCTTCGCTTCCTGGCGGACTATGCGCACGGGGACGAGGTCGAAACTAAGCGTGGCTGATGAAAACTCGTTCATTAATGTTGTGTCTCCACCAGCCGGTACTCCAAGGCGAGTGTTTATTCAGCGTGAGCGAAGAGATCTTCAGCATCGGTGCCGGTCGTAATCGCGGCGGCGAGCAGCATGCGGGCTTGGGGAGCGCGTAAGGTGCCAGAGGAGATAACGCCGGCGTCGGCAAGCGTGGCACCGCCACCGGCACCGCCGTAGATGCCCTCCACTGGGCCGTGATCCACGCGGGTGGTGAGCACGACTGGAACCTTCTTGGCCGCAGCCTTGGCGGCTTGGGCTAACTCGTCGCCGATATTGCCGGCGCCCATTCCCTCAATCACGATGCCTTCGGCGCCGCTGTCCAAGGAGCGCTGGATAAGATCGGCCGGCGCGCCGGGGTAGGCGGCGATGATATCGACGCGGGTATTGCCCAGCGGTTGATGCTTTAAGGCCTTCGGGCGCTTAGGCTGCTTCTTGCCATTGTTATTGGCAAAGCCATCGGCCTTGGCCGTATCGGACTTAAAGGCGCCGCGGGCAGGGATAACGTGATCCGCGAAGGCGATGAAGGTACCGCGGCCCTTGTTGGAAGGGTCAGTTACGGTCTTGACCGCGAGCGCCAAGTTGTCCGGACCATCTGGATCCGGGTCATCAAAGGAGCGCATTGCACCGGTTAAAGCCACCGGCTTCTCACTGTCCTGGAAGGTATCGACGGCTATGGCGGTCTCTTCCATGGAATCGGTGCCGTGGGTGACCACTACGCCATCGACATCATCGCGGCGCAGTTCCTTATTTACGGCCTCGATGATGGTATCAGTATCGTCCAAGGTCATCGCGGAAGAATCCAGCTTGGCAATGTCGTTGACCTCTAAGGTGAGCTTGTCCTGGTCAAAGGTGCCGGAAAGGGGATCCACTAGTTTGGATCCGGTAACGGTGGGAACCACCGCGCCGTCTTTGTCATGAGTGCTGGCGATAGTGCCGCCGGTAGAAAGGACTACCACGTGGCCCTCGGCGGTGGCGCGTGGGCTCTCGCTTTCCGTTGTGGCGGTTTCGGGGGTTTCCTCTGAGGCTGCTGGCGCGGAACTGGTGGCGCTGTGCGGCGCGGAAGATTCGGGCGCCGCGGTCGAAGTCTCCTCTTCTGGGCGGCTATCCGGATTTTGGCAGGACGCCAAGAGGAATGCGGAAGTTACTAAGGCAAGGCCGGCGCGGGCCGAGCGACGCATTGTTGAGGTGTGCATATTCCCTCGTTTCTGTGTGGGGGGCGAAAGCGGGCGGCGGGAATCGTCGGCCGCATATACGTCCATCTAAAGCAGAAGTGCGGGGCGCCCGCTGCCACTATGGACTTGTTAACACCGAAACGAGGGCAGAGCGGCTAATCGACGTGCTGATTCGACGGTGCCACCACTAGCGGCTTTGGCGAGTACTTGGCACGCAGCTCGCGCAGCACGGTCGCGTGCTCGGCCAGGCGCTTGTCTTCCTCGGTATGCGGATTGAAGGGGCGGGCCACCTGCGGCTGGCCATCATGATCTAGGGCGATATAGGCCACGGTGGCATGAATGGCGGTTTGCAAGTGTTCCCGGCCGCCGCGGGGGTTGCCGGAACGGACGTGGATGGACATCTGCATGGAGCGGGTATCGGTGCGCATCATGCGGGCGTCGACCTCAATGAGGTCACCGATGGAAATCGGGCGGTAGAAGCGGATGCCGCCGGCGTAGACCGCAACGGTGCGCTCCGCGGACCACTCCATGGTGCAAGCTGCGCCGGCCTCATCGATCCACTGCATGGCCGTGCCGCCGTGGACCTTGCCGCCCCAGTTGACGTCGGTGGGCTTGGCCAGGAAACGGTTGACCATGCGCGGGGCATCGGAAGGCCCGTCATAGGTTTGTTTTTCCATCTCTTCCTCGATGGCCTTGCGCAGCTCGATGCGGGACTTGGCGGCCTCTTCCACGCGGCGTTGCTCATCGGTCTCCGGCACAAAGGAAGGCACAGGGGTGGATTTGCCGGTAGCTGGGTCCTTGGCCACGAAAATAACCAGGCAATCGCAGGCGCGAGTGAAAATGCCCTCGCGCGGGTCGGCCGAAAGTACCTCGTTGACGATGTGCATAGAGGAGCGGCCGGTCATGGCGATACGCGAGCGCACCTCCACGATGTGCCCGGAAGGGATCGGCCGGGTGAAGTGGATATGGCCCACGTATGCGGTCACGCAGTACTGGCCGGACCACTGCACGGCGCAGGCATAGGCGGCCTTATCAATCCATTCCAGGACGCGGCCGCCGCTGATGCCGGGGGCGCCGGCCATGGTGACGTCGGTTGGCGATGCCATAAAGCGTAGCGTCAGTGCGGGGGATTTCTGGATTTCCGCAACGGAAGGCGTAGGTGACATAAACAACAAGATAACAGTAGTTATGATGTAGCTATGAAAAAGCCCGTCGATCCCGCCGCCACCCGCGTGGCCGTCATGGCCATCAAAGACTGGATTGCCGCCCCGGCGGAGCACGATAAGCCAGGTAGAGCCCTGCTTGCTGACGCCGTCCGGCGCACCGCCCGTACCCTCGAAGCCGACGCGCCGGGCCACTCCGTGGAGTTGCGGGTACCCCCATTTGTTGCAGTGCAGTGCATTGAGGGACCCCGCCATACCCGCGGCACCCCACCCAATGTGGTGGAGACTGATCCGGAAACCTGGCTGCGCCTTGCCACCGGATTGGCGGACTGGGAGGAGTCCTTAAGCACTGGTCGCGTCGATGCGTCCGGCTCCCGCGCGGGCGAAATCGCGCAGTGGCTGCCGCTTATTCCGTTAGTTTCCGGCGGCGTGACAGGCTAGACTAAACGCCGTGGTAGAAGTACATACTCCTAGTATCACCAATCTTGACGATCAGAATGAGCAGGAGCCCCGCGAAGAGTGCGGCGTCTATGGCGTGTGGGCTCCCGGGGAGGAAGTCTCCAAGCTGACCTACTTCGGGCTCTTCGCTCTCCAGCACCGCGGCCAGGAAGCCGCCGGCATTGCGGTGGGCGATGATGACCGCATCGTCGTTTTCAAGGACATGGGCTTGGTGGCCAATATCTTTGATGAATCCATCCTGTCTGCCCTGCAAGGCAATGTGGCGGTGGGCCACACGCGCTATTCCACCGCCGGCGGCAAGGAATGGTCCAATGTCCAACCGATGTTTTCTACCTCCTCTACCGGGGTAGATATTGCCCTTGGCCACAACGGCAACCTCGTCAACTATTTGGAGCTGCGTGAAGAGGCCGTGCAGCGCGGCTTGATTAAGCCCAATGAGGAATCGGTGTCCGATTCCATGTGCTTGTCTATGCTGCTTGCTGACGGCGTCGATGAAGAAACCTCCGTCTTCGACTCCGCCCGTGACCTGCTCCCGCGTGTTAAGGGAGCGTTTTGCCTGACCTTTACCGATGGCCACACCATGTACGCCGCCCGCGACCCGCACGGCGTTCGCCCGCTGGTCCTCGGCCGCCTGGCCAAGGGCTGGGTGGTCGCCTCGGAAACCTGTGCGCTGGATATCTGCGGCGCACAATTCATTCGTGAGATCGAGCCTGGCGAGCTCGTCGCCATCGATGAGGCCGGCATCCGTTCGGTGGACTTCGCGCCGGCTAGGCGTCATGGCTGTGTCTTCGAATACGTCTACTTAGCCCGCCCGGATAGCAATATCAAGGGCCGCTCTGTTAATGCCTCCCGCGTGGACATTGGCCGCCGCCTGGCCCGCGAATACCCGGCCGAGGGCGCGGACCTCGTCATCCCGGTTCCCGAATCCGGCAACCCCGCTGCCGTGGGCTATGCCCGCGAGTCCGGCATCACCTTCGCTCACGGATTGGTTAAAAACGCCTATGTGGGCCGCACCTTCATCCAACCCACCCAGACCCTGCGCCAGCTGGGCATCCGCTTGAAGCTCAACCCGTTGCGCGAGGTCATTAATGGCAAGAAGCTGGTCGTGGTGGATGATTCCATCGTGCGCGGCAATACCCAGCGCGCGCTCATCCGCATGCTGCGCGAGGCTGGCGCGGCCGAGGTGCACGTACGCATCGCCTCCCCGCCGGTGAAGTGGCCGTGCTTCTATGGCATCGACTTCGCCTCCCCGGGAGAGCTCATCGCTAACGCCAGCCCCTCCGATGCTCCAGAAACCGTCTGCGCCACTATCTGTGACACCATCGGCGCCGATTCCCTGGGGTTTGTCTCGATCGAGGAGATGGTGGCCGCCACTGAGCAGCCCAACTCCGAGCTGTGCACCGCCTGCTTCTCAGGCGAGTACCCACTCGGCCTGCCCGCCGGAAACCCCAATGCAGACGCCGTGCGCACCTTGCTCGGCACCGAATAACAAAGGATTTTTGAAACCATGAGTGACAATACCTACGCAGCAGCCGGCGTCAGCATCGAAGAGGGCGACCGCGCCGTCGAGCTTTTCGCCCCACACGCTAAGCGCGCTACTCGCCCAGAGGTCTTAGGTGGCCTCGGCGGTTTTGCCGGGCTATTCAAGCTCGGCGAATACAAGGAACCGATCCTGGCCGCCGGTTCCGACGGCGTCGGCACCAAGCTTGCCGTAGCCCAGGCCATGGACAAGCACGACACCATTGGCATCGACTTGGTAGCTATGTGCGTTGATGACCTCGTTGTCTGCGGCGCGGAACCGCTTTTCCTGCAGGACTACATTGCTGTGGGCAAGGTTGTGCCGGAAAAAGTGGCCGAGGTGGTCAAGGGCATCGCCGAAGGCTGCGTGCAGGCCGGCGCCGCACTGCTGGGCGGCGAGACCGCAGAGCATCCTGGCATGATGGGAGAAAACGAATACGACGTCTCAGCCACTGCAGTCGGCGTGGTCGAGGCCGATGGGGTGCTGGGCCCAGACAAGGTTCACGATGGTGACGTGCTTATCGCCATGGGCTCGTCCGGCCTGCACTCCAATGGCTACTCCTTGGCCCGCCACGTACTCCTCGAGCAGGCCGGCATGCCTCTCGACGGCCACGTGGAAGAGCTCGGCCGCACCCTTGGTGAGGAACTGCTCGAGCCTACCCGCATTTACGCCAAGGACTGCTTGGCGCTGGCTAGCGAGTGTTCTGTCTCCACCTTCTGCCACGTCACCGGCGGAGGCTTGGCCGGCAACCTTGAGCGCGTCATCCCAGAGGGCTTGGCGGCCGATATCAACCGCGCGACGTGGACTCCTGGCCAGATCTTCAAACTCATTTCCTCTGTGGGCAAGGTGGAGCTGGCCGAGATGGAAAAGACCTTTAACATGGGTGTTGGCATGATTGCCGTGGTAAACCCAGAAGACCGTGACCGCGCCTTGGCCATGCTTACCGCCCGTCACGTCGATGCGTGGGAGCTGGGCACCGTCCGCTCTGCCTCCGGTGAGGAGCCGCGCGTGGTCATGCACGGCGAGCACTCAAACTTCTAGCTGGGGCGGGCACGAGGAAGGGCCCTAGGAATTCCTAGGGCCCTGGGCTATCCGGCGGCGAGCGGAAGATTAGCGTTCGTCGCGGTTTTCATCATCCCATTCGTCAACGTAGTCGGCGTATGGGTCATCCTCTTCGTAATCGTGGGAGTCACCCTCTTGCTGTGCGGCGAGTTCCCGTTGTAGGGACTCGATATCCATTTCGGGTGAGTTGTACTTGAGCCGGCGTGCAACTTTGGTCTGCTTTGCCTTGGCGCGTCCGCGTCCCATGTGCATGACCCCCTTGGGTTAGTAGGGCGCGCCAGGGATTCTTGGGCGCCCCATCGACTTGTCTATTTAGTATCTTCCTGTAAGACACAATAGCCTGTGTGACGAAAAAATTCCGCACCGCCCCCCTCTCTAGTGAGAGATTTAGCGGCCGCGCAGCCGGTTTACCGCTTCGCGCCCGGCCTTGGGGCCCTCATCCTCGGGGATGGAGGAGGGATCGATCGACGCTGCGGTATCGCCCACCTCTAGGGTGCCGGCGTCCAGCGCAGAGCGCTTGACCAGTCCCAAGGCGATGGGCCCGTAATCGCAATCATCGACGATGGTGCCTATGCGGCCTACCTTACGTCCATTAAAAGTAATGTCATCGCCCACATTTGGCCGCTGCGGGGCAGAGCCATCGAGGTGAAGCTGCACCAAGAGGCGAGGGGAGCGGCCAAGGTTTTCCACGCGCGCTACCGTCTCCTGCCCGCGATAGCAGCCTTTATTGAGGTGAACGTGGGCTGGATTCTTGGCGTCGCGGCTGATCCACTGCGGCACCTCGTGTGGGATTGATTTATTGTCTAGGTCCGCTGCTAGCTCGGGCTCGTGAGCGCGCACGCGCTCGGCAGTAAAGGCCATAAGGCCTGCCAATCGTGCGCCAGATTCCTCAAGCCATTTCGTTGCTTCGACCAAGGATTCGCGTGGAACGCCGAGGTCAATGCGCCTAATTCCGGACCATTGGACTTCACGGGAAAACTCCACCATGGGCGGTGTTGCAATATCGGTATCACCCAGGAGGGTGAGGATGGCGATATCGGCTTCTTCCACGGTGACCTCGGACCAAAAGACCATCATGGTGAGGAATTTCAAAAGGGAGTTGAATTGGGCCGCAGGAACATCGATTAGGAAGGCGTCCTCGGTACGGGTGATATCCATGTGGTGGAGGATATGGCCTTGTATATCTAGGTCGAGGGCGCCGGCGCTAAAGCCCGCTGGAGCCGCGTCAAGCTTTTGCGAAAGCAAGTTATTAAGGAACTCGGCGGCGTCCTTGCCGCTGACACGGATAACGCGGCGTTGGGATCGGTCAATGACTATGGTGCCGCCATCGGCGGCGCGTTGCTCGCCCAATGGATTGCCATAGTGCCAGGCCACCCCCTGGGCATCGAGTACGGTCGCGTCCTGGTGCTCCGCGGCACCGGCGCGCTGCAGAAGAGGCGAAGAATAACTCACAACTACCGATGGTAGGGCATAATCGAAAGTATGAAGTTTTCGCCGCGAAAAGAGCCGGTCATCTACGTTGTGGAACCCTATGGAGGTTCGGTGCGCAAGCATATGCCTACGCTGCCGCTTGTCTACGCCGATGATGCCGCGGTCACCCGCGGCGATGGCATCTTTGAGTCCCTGCTCGTGCGAGGAGGGAAGGCCGCCAACCTGCAGCGGCACGCGCAGCGATTCTGCGATTCGGCGCGCACAATGAATTTACCGGAGCCGCCCATGGACAAGTGGGAAGAGGCTACGCGGCTCGCTATTGCTGATTTTTGCGGTGAAGACACCGGTGACGCCAAATGCACATGGACCTACACCCGCGGCCGCGCCTCTACTGGTAGGCCCAGTGCCTGGGTCGTGGTTCAGCCGATTGAGAATAAAGTGCTAGAGCAGCGCGACCAAGGCGTGGCCGTGATGACTAGCCCGCGCCTCTGGCACGTAGCAGAGGAGCTGCCCGCCAAGACTTTGAACTATGCGGCGACGATGGCGATGCTGCGCATGGCGCGTGAAAAGGGCTTTGAGGATCTAATTCTTACGGACCCGGATACTGAGGAAATCCTCGAGGGTGCAACCTCAACCGTGGTGGCTGTCAAGGGGGAGAAGCTGCGCACCGCCGCAGGCCGAGGCATCTTGCCGGGAACCACACAGGCCACACTTTTCGCGCACGCTAAGGAGGAAGGCTATCGCTGCAAGGCCAAACCGCTGACCGTGGAGTACTTAGAAAAGGCGGATTCGGTGTGGCTAGTGTCCTCCGTGCGCGTTGCGGCGCGTGTCACCCGGTTGAATGACAAAAAATTAAAGGCCCCGGACAACGTGGACGTCATCCGAGACCTTATTGATGCTGCGCTGGGGTCCTAGCCAGCGATGCGGGTGAGCTCCGCGGACATGTAGGGGCGCATTTCGCCATCCACCATGCGCTCGTCTACCCAGCCCAGGTTGTTATTGGGCATCAGGCCGTACATGCGCTTGCCTGGGCCCAGGTTCTTCGGGCCGGTTTCGGTCACCATGGTGGAGGCTGATTCCAGCTGCCAAGCGCGATCATTGAACGGCTCGCCGTAGAAAATTTCCACAATGCCATTAGACGAGGTGTAGGTTACCTCGATTTCATCCTTTTCTGAGATGCGCCAGAAGCCGGTCTCACGCACGGATGGGCCTTCCGGCTTGCCCTCGGTATTGATCGTCCAGGTGCGGGAGCTAAAAGTCAGGTAATTCTCGCCATCGTGGGCGATGACCAGCTGCTGGCCAAAGGTGTATTCTTGGCCCTTCGTATCGTGTGCCTGACCCTCCCCCTGCCAGACGCCAACGAGGGGGAGCAGGCCCAGCAGGCCGTCGTGCAGTGACGGGCCCTGTCGCAAGTTAGCCGTATCGTCCGGCACGGGGGTATCGCCCAGCTCGAGCGCGGGGATATTGCGGCTAGCGGCGTCCTTCCACTGCTCAGCAGCCTGGTTCACGGCATCATTGCCATTGAGCTTGCCGGGATCATTTTCTGGATGGGAGTCCGCAGTTGTTTCAATGTTGTTTGCGGTGTTGTCAGTATTATTTTCGCTCATGGCCGTCCAGCCTAGTCGTGAACCCGCCGCATTAACTACTAGACTTAGGCCTCGTGCATGCATTGATGATCTCGAATCCCAACTCGACCTCACAAACTAACGCCCTATTCCGCCAAATCGTCCCCTGCCTCCGAGCGGTAGAGGGGCTGCATCTCAAGGTGCAATTTACGCACTACCCTGGCCACGCCGAAGAGATGGTTAAGGGAATGACCAGGGATGACTATGACGTCATCATTGCCGTGGGCGGTGACGGTACTGTCAATGAAGTGGTCAACGGGCTACTCGGCCCGGCCGACGGGCAGCGCCCTGATCCTCACTCCGTTCCGGCGCTGGCCGTGATTCCTACCGGTTCTGCCAACGTCTTCGTGCGCGCTTTGGGCTTTCCCAATACCCCGGTGGAGGCTACCCATGTGCTGGCGCGCATGCTCGACCGGGATCTTCGCCGCACCATTTACCTCGGTACGTGGAATGACCGCTGGTTTGCCGTCAATGCAGGCTTCGGTTTGGACGCAGACGTGTTGGCGCGCGTGGATCGTGCCCGCGAGCAAGGTTTTGCCGCCACTCCGTTGCGCTACCTCAACGTTGCCATCCGGGCATGGAACCGCGCGCGGAAGAACCCACCGCATATTGCGGTGACGGCCGAATCCAGTGACGGCGAGCGGCTGCACAAGGATGATGTGCCGCTGATGTTTACCTCGAATACCAACCCGTGGACGTTCCTGGGGCCGCTGCCGGTGGTAACAAATCCGCGCAACTCCTTCGATGAGGGATTGGCCCTCTTTGGGCTGGAGGAGTTTAGCGGTCTCGGCGGTGTGGTTGGCTTGCTGCACCTATTTGGTGCTGATAAGCGCGGGTGGCTCAATAAGCTCACTAAGGAAAAGACGGTGGCCTTCGATGATGCCATGCGGGTAGAGCTGGTTTGCCGCGAGCCCCAGCGTTTTCAGGCCGATGGGGAATCAGAAGGGCGCTTCGATAGCGTCACCTTGGCCTCGGTGAAAGATGCCATCGAGGTATTCGCCCCGCAGGCTCGGAGAGAGGCTCACCAGCGCACGATGAAGGAAGTTCTCCGAGACTTTATTCGCCTGCGTTAGCTTGCGGTGCCGGGCCCACCCGGTGCTTGGTATCGGCGGCCTTCTTTTCCGCCTCTTCCACGGCCTTTTGTTCCGAGCCTTCTATCTCTAGCGGGGAGAGCTGGGCCAGCTGTACCTTGATATTGCGGCGCTGCACCTCGAAGGAAATGGTGCCCCCTTGCATCTTTACCGCGGTAGCTTGGGCAGGCAGCGGCAGCTGGCGAGTATCGAAGTTCAAAGAAAAGGCCTTCTGCAGGCGGTCGTCATCGGTGCCGTAGACCTGCATTCGAAACTCCGGCCCTACGAGGCGGAGGGTGACTTTGGCGGTGGACTTGTGGGCGTCGCCAGGCAGGGTGCCGGTAAGCTCTGCTTCTGCGGAGGTGCCACCGGAGGGTGAAATATCGTCTGGGTTGGCAATGGAGAGGTCGGTAATACCCAGCAGGCGTCCTAAAGCGACGCCATCCAAGGAAATGCCGCGGGAGTAGGTGGATACGGGCGCGCCCTCAATATCCCCGTTCATTACTTGCTCTGGGGTGACCGTTATATCGCGCAATACGGTAGAGGCATTGACCATTCCCAGCTTCGGCACTTCCACGTCGAGAGCCTTGACCTCCAGATAGGGGATTTCTTTCGAAGCCGCCGCCCACACGTAGGGAGTGCCGCCGATGTAGACATCCGGCGTATTATCTAGCCGCGAATTGGCCTTCACGGCCTGCGCCACCTTGTGTTCTGTGTGCATAGCCACGCAGGCATCCGCCACCCAGGCAGCAATGAGCACGCACACCACGAGGAGGGCGCGCACGATGCGCCGGTCAATCTTTAGAACGCTCACCCTTTCATTCTTACCCTACGTATTCTGGTGCCTATGACTAGCAATGCCTTTAAGATTACGGAAGAAAACCTGCCCAGCACCCCGGAGCTGGCCCGCCGCGTAGAAGCGTGGGCTGAGCAGGCCGAACGTGCCGATGGTATGGCACCGCTCTCGGAGCAATTCCTCAATGGTTTGCAGGATTCCCGTTTGCAGCATCGCCACCTCGTGGCGTGGGTGGGGCAGGAGCCGTGTGGCGTAGCTTGCCTGGAAGGCTCCACAGCGGAGCTTTTCATTGCGCCCGAACAGCGTAGGCAGGGCTTTGGTGCCCTGCTTTACGACGCTGCCGCGAAAACCCCTAACCTGCAGGCCTGGGCTCACGGAAACCTGCCAGCTGCCAAGGCCGTAGCAGAGTCACGCGGTCTGCAGGTCACCCGCAAGCTCGTGGTCATGGGCATTGGGGGAGAAGAGCTCGCGGCCGCGGCCCAGCCCGCGGAGTTGCCCCTAACTGCTCTCAATTACACCGAAGCAGTGGATAAATGGGGGAAAAGCCGTGTGGAGGAACAGTGGCTCAAGGTAAATAATGAGGCCTTTTCCTGGCACCCCGAGCAAGGCGGCTGGGATGTAGAACGCCTTCACCGCGGGATGGAAGCGGACTGGTTCGATCCCGCCGACGTGCTCTTCCTGTGGGATACCGCAGGGGAGCCGGTTTTAGCCGGCTTCCACTGGACCAAGTGGCATGCGGAGGAAACCCCAGGATTTGGCGAGGTCTACGTGGTGGGTTTGGCCGAGCACTATCGCGGCCAGAAATTGGGCGGCCCGTTGCTGCAAGTGGGACTGCGCCGCATGGTAGAAAAGGGAGCTCAAAAGGTAATTCTCTACGTGGAAGCGGATAATGATCCGGCGCTCAAGGCCTATGAGCGTTTGGGATTTAAAGTTGATGAAGAACACGTTGTATGGGGCGTATGTGACTAACGTCATGGGGTTCGCGGCGTTTGTTCACTTAGAGTTCACCTCCTAGAACCCTGTTGGTCAGATACTGCCGATAGCTTTACACCTTGTGAGTTAACCGCACCTGTGCGCCTGCATCCCGTCCCAGAAGGCGGAGCGGGATGCAGGAGATATCTCTCTAGGAGATGCGGTTTCCTCGGACAATCAATCTCTGATCTGCACCGGAAAGGGTTTTTCCCGTGATTCGCAACTTCAAGCGCACTGCCGCAATCTTCGGCATCGTAGCCGCAACCTCCACCGCTCTCGTAGCTTGCTCTGAGGAGTCTGGCTCCTCCTCTGATTCCGCTGGCGGCGAGGACGTCTCCGGCGAGCTCGTCGGTGACGGCGCATCCTCCCAGCAGAACGCAATGTCCTACTTCCAGACCGCGTTCTCCGAGGATCACCCAGACGCCTCCCTGTCCTACAACGCTTCCGGTTCCGGCGCTGGCGTTGAGGCCTTCACCAATGGCCAGGCTGACTTCGCTGGTTCTGACTCCGCTCTGAAGGAAGATGAGGGTGAGGTTGAGGCTGCCGCTAAGCGTTGCGATGGCAACGAGGCTTGGCACCTGCCAACCACTATCGGCCCGGTTGCAATCGCCTACAACCTAGGCGATACCGAGATCAACCTTTCCACCGAGACCCTGGGCAAGATCTTCAAGGGCGAGATCAAGAAGTGGAACGACGAGGCCATTGCCGCTGACAACGAGGGCACCGACTTGCCGGATAAGGACATCACCGTCATCTTCCGTTCCGATGAGTCCGGTACCTCCGCAAACTTCCAGAAGTTCCTGAAGGCCGCTACCGGCGACTGGGATTCCGAGGGCAAGCAGTTCCCGGATACCGTCGGTGAGGGTGCTAACGGCTCCTCCGGTGTTGCTGACCAAGTTGCAAACATCGACGGCGCTATCACCTACGTCGAGTCTGGCTTCGCAGACCAGAAGGAAGGCGACGGCGTCAAGAAGGCCAAGATTGACTTTGGCCACGGCCCAGTTGAGCTGTCCACCGAGTCCGTTAACAAGGCTCTGGAGAACCTAGAGTTCAAGGAGACCGACTCCGAGCACAACATGGTTGTTGACTCCGAGGCACTGTTCTCCTCCGATAACGAGGGTGCATATCCGCTCATCTTGACCACCTACAACATCGTATGCTCCAAGGGCTACGATGAGGAGACCTCCAAGCTGGTTAAGTCCTTCTTCACCACCGTTCTGGATCACCAGGATGACCAGCTGGCTGAGCAGGGCTTCATCCCAGTTGAGGGTGCACACCTGGACAAGCTGAAGGCTGCTGTTGACGCTCTGCAGTAAGCGCTAAAGCTGTAAAAGCTTAATGCCTTCCCGCCCCCACTGCCGCACACGATTCGCGCTTTGGGGGCGCAGGTATGTAACGATATTTTCCATATTTAACGCTGAGAAGGATTAACAGTCTCATGGCAGACAATAATCTCACCACGGCTCCAGAGCAGAAGGACGCGCACGTCACTTCTGCCGAGCGAGTCTCCAACAGCGGACACGATGAGGTAGCTACCTCCAGCGCCAACGGCGGCGTAAAGCGCCCGGGCGACCGTGTCTTTGAATTCCTATCCACTGCTTCGGCAACACTTATCACCGTAATGATTGCCGCCATTGCTGCCTTCCTGCTGTGGCGTGCGGTTCCCGCCCTAGGGGTTAACGACGGCGGCATCATGGGCTTCTTCACCTATGGCGGACGATGGGAGACCAGCGATACCTCCGCGATGAAGTTCGGTATCCCGACCATGTTCGGCACGACCGTTCTCATTTCCGTCTTCGCCCTTCTGCTGGCCATGCCGGTGGCCCTAGCCATCGCCATCTTCCTGTCCAACTACGCGCCTTCCCGCTTGGTTAAGCCGCTCGGCTTCCTCGTGGACATGCTCGCTGCAGTTCCGTCCATCGTTTACGGCCTGTGGGGCTGGCAGGTTCTCGGTCCAGCCCTTTCCGGCTTCTACTCTTGGATGGAATCCTGGGCCGGTGGCTTCTTCCTATTCCACGTCTTTGATAACTCGCCGTCTTTCGCTACTGGCCGCAACCTGTTTACCGGTGGCATTGTGCTCGCCGTTATGATCCTGCCGATCATCGCTGCTACCGCCCGCGAGGTCTTTGTCCAGACCCCTCCAGGCCAGGTGGAATCGGCCTTGGCATTGGGCGCTACTCGTTGGGAAGTCATCCGTATGACGGTTCTTCCTTTCGGCATGTCCGGCTACATTGCCGGTTCCATGCTCGGCTTGGGTCGTGCATTGGGTGAGACCATGGCGCTATACATGGTTGTCTCCCCGCTGATTGACTTCCGCTTCTCGCTTTTCGACGGCGGTACTACCTTCGCTACAGCTATCGCTCTGGCATCTGCCGAGTTCGGTAACGAGATGCGCGCTGGTGCCTACATCGCCGCCGGCCTCATGCTGTTCTTGCTGACCTTCGTGGTCAACGCAATTGCCCGCGCCATCGTGAAAAATAAGTAAGGAGGGGAGGATCAATGACTACGACAACTAATGCCAAGCCTGCCTCCCAAGGCGGCGCGACATTCTTGGACATCTCCGGCTCCCGCAAAATGACCAATAACATCGCCACGGTAGTGGTCTGGGGCGCAATGATTTTGGCCATGGTCCCGCTGGCTTGGGTTCTGTGGGAACTCATCGCCCGCGGCAGTGGCGTCATTCTCAACGCTGAGTGGTGGACCGCCTCCCAGCGCGGCATCATGAATAGTTCTGCTGGCGGCGGCGCTGCCCACGCAATCGTGGGTACCTTCGTCCAGACCATCCTGGCTTCTATCATTTCCATTCCGATTGGTATCTTCACCGCGATCTACCTGGTGGAGTACTCCAAGGGCGGTTGGCTCGGCCGCATCACCATCTTCATGGTGGACATCCTGTCCGGTGTGCCGTCCATCGTTGCGGCCCTGTTCATCTTCGCCATGTGGATCACCCTCTTCGGATTCGGTCGCTCCGGCTTTGCCGTGGCACTGTCCTTGGTGCTGCTGATGATTCCAATTGTGGTGCGCAATACTGAAGAGATGCTGCGCGTGGTTCCGATGGATTTGCGTGAGGCATCCTACGCGCTCGGCGTACCGAAGTGGAAGACCATCGCCCGCATTGTCTTGCCTACCGCACTGTCTGGCATCGTTACCGGCATCATGCTAGCGATTGCCCGCGTGATGGGTGAGTCCTCCCCAGTGCTGGTCTTGGTTGGTTCCTCCTCCGTCATTAACTGGGATGCTTTCAAGGGCTCTCAGTCTTCGCTTCCGCTGATGATGCTGGATATGTACAAGGCCGGTGCACAGCCCGCCGTGCTGGACAAGCTCTGGGGCGCAGCCTTGACGCTGGTTATCCTCATCGCTGTTCTCAATATTGCGGCCCGCATCATTTCCGCAAAGTTCTCGGTTAAGAAGTAACCGCCGTGCCACTCGATTCCGCCATACACTCGCTAGAGGAGAAACTGCCAAATGTCTAAGCTCGCGCTCAATGACGTGAACATCTTTTACGGCGACTTCCACGCCGTGCAGAACGTGAACATGCAGATCCCGGCCCAGGCCGTGACCGCATTCATCGGACCTTCCGGCTGTGGTAAGTCCACCGTGCTGCGCACCATCAACCGCATGCACGAGGTAATCCCTGGTGCCTCCGTGAAGGGTGAAGTCCTGCTCGATGGCACCAATATCTACGGTCCGAAGGTGGACCCGGTATCCGTGCGCAACACCATCGGCATGGTCTTCCAAAAGGCTAACCCGTTCCCCACCATGTCCATCGAGGACAACGTGGTGGCAGGCCTGAAGCTCTCCGGTGAAAAGAACAAGAAGAAGCTCAAGGAAGTCGCGGAGAAGTCCCTGCGCGGCGCCAATCTGTGGGACGAGGTCAAGGACCGCCTAGATAAGCCGGGCGGCGGCCTTTCCGGTGGTCAGCAGCAGCGTCTGTGTATCGCCCGCGCCATCGCTGTGGAGCCAGAGGTGCTGCTCATGGACGAGCCTTGTTCCGCACTGGATCCGATTTCCACCCTTGCCGTGGAGGACCTCATCCACGAGCTGAAGGAAAACTTCACCATCGTCATCGTGACCCACAACATGCAGCAGGCAGCTCGCGTGTCCGACAAGACCGGCTTCTTCTCCCTCGAAGCAACTGGCAAGCCGGGCCACTTGGTGGAGTTCGATGACACCACCAAGATCTTTGAGAATCCTTCTCAGAAGGAGACCGAGGATTATATCTCCGGCCGCTTTGGCTAAAGATTAGATAGATTGTCCGAGAAAAGGGGGCCAGTTCGCATGAACCGGCCCCCTTTCTTAGTTTTTGATTTTTTAGCGACGGAACTGTCGCTCTAGTTCGGCCATACGGGCCTCGAACTCGGCATCCTTTTTGTCCTCTTCTAGCTTCTTGGCATAGTCGTGGGGTAGCAGGCCAGTGGTCAAATAGATAATGTGACCGGCAACCGAAACGCAGTGATCGGCGTAGCGCTCGTAGTAGCGCGTAAGCTGCGAGGTCTCTACTGCCTCGCGCACGGTGCCTTCCCATTCGCGTTGGGTCAAGATACGCAGGATATAGGAGTTAATGTCATCCACTGCATCGTCGTCGGTGCGGAGATTGATGGATAAATCAGCGTCGGGGGTGACGAGAATATCGTGTAGCACCGAGCCCATCTCTTCGGTGAGGCGGTACATTTCCTCGAAGTAGCCCATGTAATTTGCTGGAACCACGGATTCGGGGTGGCGGCGGCGCGCAGAATCCGCGATGTGCTGAGCAAGTCTGCCCATGCGGTAGAGATCCTCCACGATATAGATGGAGGAGACAACCTGGCGGAGATCCTGTGCCATGGGGTTTTCCAAAGCCAAGAGCTTCACGGCGCGCTCAGAACACCGAGCACGGATCTCATCTAGCTCCTCGGTCATGGTGAGGGCGTCTTCCGCGGAATCTAAGACGCCTTGGAGCAATGCCTGCGAAGCCTTATCCAAGATGGTGCGCACGGTATCGCACATCACGATGAGGTCATGGGAGAAGTTATTTAAGTGTTCCCTGTAGGCGGCACGCATGCCAAAGATAATAGCGAAAACTTTTCGCTTTTGCGCAACTTAAGCAGGAGTTAAATGCGCGATTCCTGGATGCTCCTAGCTGCTCTTATGTTGCTGTCAGGTTATCCGCCCGAATTCATAATGTCCGCAGCAACGGGAACGCAATCGTCCTCAGGATCGTCGAGCCATCCATCGGGCAAAGCCACCTTGGAAGGCGAGCCTTGGCGGCCGCGGGCGCCGTCGGCGTCGGCAGCCAGGGCGTCGGAATCCGCCCAGGGGGCCAGTAATTCCCGCAATGCCTCGAGGGAATCTACCTTGGCCAAGCCTGCGCGGACTTGGCCGCCGACTGGGAAGCCGCGCAGGTACCAACCGATGTGCTTGCGGATATCGCGGGAAGCATTGTCCTCGCCGTCGTGCTCCGCCAGTAGCTCTGCGTGGCGGAGAATGACTTGGGTGACCTCGCCCAGGGTCGGCTCTGCCGGAATGGACTCGCCGCGCAGTGCGGCGCCGAGTTCGGCAAATAGCCACGGGCGGCCGAGGCAGCCGCGGCCTACCTGCACGCCGTCGCAACCGGTCTGCTCCATCATGCGGCGTGCATCCTCTGCGCGGAAGATATCGCCATTTCCCAAGACGGGGACTCCTGTGTCCGCCAAATGTTCCTTTAGGCGGGCAATCTCGTCCCATCGGGCTTCACCGGAGTAGCGCTGGGCGGCGGTGCGGCCGTGCAAGGTGACGGCGGCGGCGCCAGATTCGACGGCGATGCGCCCGGCGTCAAGATGCGTATGGTGCTCATCGTCAATGCCCACGCGCATCTTGACGGTAACGGGAATATTGGTACCTTCGGTAGCTTTGACGGCGGCAGAGACGATATTGCCAAAGAGGCGCCGTTTATAAGGCAGTGCGGAACCACCGCCACGCCGGGTGACCTTGGGAACCGGGCAACCAAAGTTCATATCGATGTGGTCTGCCAGGTTTTCGTCCACAATCATCTTCGCGGCCTTGTAGGTGTATTCCGGATCTACCGTATAGATCTGCAGGGAACGGGGATCTTCCTGCGGCGCAAAGGTGGTCATGTGCAGCGTCTTTTCATTGCGCTCTACCAATGCGCGTGCGGTGACCATCTCGCAGACATAGAGGCCGGAGACGGTACCGGTCCGCGCCAATTCCTGCTCGCGGCACAACGTGCGGAAGGCAACGTTGGTTACCCCCGCCATCGGGGCGAGGATGACGGGGGAGGAGAGATCATAGTGTCCAATGCGCAAATTCACGCCCCAATTGTGCTAGTTGACGGGCCAAAATAGCAACTGGTGTCACAGTGGCGGCGTTCCCCATTTCCGTTTTATGGGGTGGGCGTCACACTAAAGCAGTGGAAATCTTGCAAAGATTCGCTAATGTGGGCTGTGTAACTAATTAGAATGGCCGTTATTTTGGCTGGCCCCTTAATGAAGGAGGATTACCCTTGTCCGAAAGAATCGCGTACGCCCCATTCGAGAAGCTCGTCGTTTCTGCAGAAGAGGCTGCTCAGCATGTCAACCATGGTGACCGGGTGGGCATTTCCGGTTTCACCGGTGCTGGCTACCCCAAGGGTCTGCCTACCGCTATTGCAGATAAGGCCAAGGCTCTTCATGAAAAGGGCGAAGAACTTAAGATCGATGTATTCTCCGGTGCTTCCACCGCCCCGGACTGCGATGGAGTTCTGGCGGAAGCTGAGGCGATCCGCTTCCGCTCGCCTTATAACTCCGATCCCACCTTGCGCAAGCAGTTCAATGATGGCACTGCGCTCTACCAGGATATTCATCTTTCCCACTCTGGCCAGCAGGTAGAGGAGGGCTTCTACGGTGACTTCCAGGTAGCCATTATTGAGGCGGTCCGGATCACCGAAGAAGGCCACGTGGTGCCGTCCTCCGCAGTGGGCAATAACCTCGAATACATCGAGGCCGCGGATAAGATCATTATTGAGATCAACGAGTGGCAGTCCATCAACCTTGAGGGCATGCACGATATCTACCGCATTGAAAAGCTGCCGAACCGCCAGCCCATCCCTATCACTAAGCCGGGCGATCGCATCGGCACCACCTACATGGAGGTCCCAGAGGACAAGGTGGTAGCCGTGGTTAAGACCGAAGCCCCGGACCGCAACGCACCATTCAAGGAGCCGGACGAGATCTCCGAGAAGATCGCGGCCAACTTCATTGAATTCCTCGAGGGTGAGGTCGCCGCAGGCCGCCTCGAGTATGACAAATTCATCATGCAGTCCGGCGTGGGCAACGTCCCGAACGCCGTGATGGCTGGCCTTTTGGATTCCAAGTTTGAAAATATCCAAGCTTATACCGAGGTCATCCAGGACGGCATGCTCGATCTTATCGATGCCGGCAAGATGACCATGGCTTCCGCCACCTCGTTTGCCCTGTCCCCGAAGTATGCAGAGAAGATGAATGCGGAAGCGGAGCGCTACCGCAAGCACATTATTCTGCGCCCACAGCAGGTCTCCAACCATCCAGAGGTCATCCGTCGCGTCGGCCTGATTTCTTCCAACGGCATGATCGAGGCCGATATTTACGGCAATATCAACTCCACCAACGTTTCCGGTTCCCGCATCATGAACGGCACTGGCGGCTCTGGTGACTTCACCCGCAACGCCTATATTTCCACCTTCGTATCGCCGTCCGTGGCAAAGGACGGTGCCATTTCCGCGCTGGTTCCTTTCGTATCCCACACGGACCACACCGAGCACGACACCATGGTCATCATTACTGAATACGGCGTGGCTGACCTGCGCGGACTGGCTCCAAAGGAGCGCGTGGAGAAGATCATCTCTGTGGCGCACCCTGACTACCGTCCGCTGCTCGAGGAGTACTTCAACCGTGCCAAGGAAAACAAGTTCCAGCACACCCCGCACGACCTGAAGACCGCCTTTGACTTCCAGGTCCGCTTCATGGAGAAGGGCGATATGCGCGGCTAATGTAGCCACTCCCCGGCAGGCGCTCAGCGGCGAGCTGGGCGCCTTTCGCTTGCCGACGCCCCCTAATTAGGACTTTGCAAATACCGCAAGCTAAAATGTAGCGACGTTGGGCCTTTAGCTCAGTTGGTAGAGCTACGGACTTTTAATCCGCAGGTCGTGGGTTCGATCCCCACAGGGCCCACAACTGGAGCCACCTTTTCGGGTGGCTCCTTTTAGTTTTTCATCATCTTCTTAATGGCGCGCATGGCCTCTTCTAGCTTCTCGGTGGCTACTTCACCGTCCTCGGCGGCGGCACCGGCCACGCAGTGCTCAATATGGTCTTCTAGGAGCGCTAGCGAGACATTTTCCAACGCCGACTTCACCGCCGAAATCTGGGTGATGATGTCGATGCAGTATTGGTCTTCCTCGACCATGCGGTGGATGCCACGTGCCTGCCCCTCAATGCGCTTGAGCCTGGCGAGGTAGCGATCCTTGCTCTTAGAATCCGCGTTATATCCGTGCACGTGCGGCTCGTGGCAGGAGCACGTTTGATGCTGGTCAGACATGGTTCCGAATCCTTCTGGGGGAGCGATTTTGTAACTTGGTGAGGTCTCCAGTATATTTCTAGAGGTCGCGTTAGCGCGACGGGCCCCCATCGTCTAGCGGCCTAGGACACTGCCCTTTCACGGCAGCGGCACGGGTTCGAATCCCGTTGGGGGTACCAACACGAAAGTGTTGGTTCGAATTTAATATTCGATTGGCCTTGTGGCGCAGTTGGTTAGCGCGCCGCCCTGTCACGGCGGAGGTCGCGGGTTCAAGTCCCGTCAAGGTCGCAGCTGAGCAGTAATCGTTTCTACGGTTGCTGCTTTTTATTTTGTTACGCTGGCGCTAACTAAAGAATTTCTACCGAGAAGACATCTTCCTCGTCTACGCAGATTCAGAGGAGGAGGCGCAGCACAAGGTTGCTGACCGAGCTCACGCGCAAGAGTATGAAGAGCTGAAGTTGCGCCACATTGTTGATGTCGCTCCGGCCCTTTATGGCTATGTGGACCGAGATTGTGACCTCTACTCGCGGCACTTTGCTGCAATGGAAGACTATGAGCGTTTTGAGATGAAATTGGGAGGAAGCGATCCGCTTCAGGTTCCCAAATAGTGTTGTGACGTGCTGATTTGGTGAGTGTTGGGAGTCTTCTGTAAAGTAACTATCCGTGCCAGAGAGCACGCATAATTTAAAATGGCCTTGTGGCGCAGTTGGTTAGCGCGCCGCCCTGTCACGGCGGAGGTCGCGGGTTCAAGTCCCGTCAAGGTCGCCGAAACCTTCGGGTTTCTGGCCAGATAGCTCAGTCGGTAGAGCACACGCCTGAAAAGTGTGGGGTCGCCAGTTCGATCCTGGCTCTGGCCACAATAATGGCTCCTCGTTAGAAGCGAGGAGCCATTTTTGCTTTAGTATGGAACCATGGAACACACTATTGCACACCAGACCGATAAGTCCCGTTACGTACTTAGCGTGGATGGCGTCGAAGCGGGTTCGTGCCATTATGTAGATGCGGGCAATACCCGCGAGTTCAACCACACAGTCATCAAGGACGCCTTCCGCGGCCAAGGACTTTCTGCGCCGTTGATTAAGGCAGCGCTTGATGACGCCCGGGGCGTCGGCAAGCAAGTCATTGCCACCTGCTCTGCGGTTGCGCACTTTATAGAAAAGAATCCCGAATACCGCGACCTGCTCCGTCCAGAAGGTATATAAAAAGCGGCCCACAGTTGTCTGTGAGCCGCTGGGAGAGAATTTAGATGTAGTAGTCGGGGTCGACCAGTTTAATGCGCTCATTCGGATTGCGCGGCCGATTATTAGCGGGGATGCCAACGGCAATATGCTCGGCGGGAACGTCTTTAGTAACTACGGCATTGGCGCCAATTGCCGAACCCTCGCCGATGGTGATAGGCCCTAGAACCTTTGCGCCGGCACCAATGACGACATTGTCTTCGATGGTGGGGTGGCGCTTGGTTTGGGTAAGCACCTGACCGCCGAGGGTGACTCCGTGATACAGCATGACGCCATCACCAATCTCGGCCGTTTCACCGATGACGATGCCCATGCCGTGGTCAATAAAGAAGCGGCGGCCAATGGTGGCGCCGGGGTGGATCTCCACACCAGTAAAGAAGCGGTTAATCTGCGCTAGGATGCGCGCGGGTCCGCGCAGGCCACGCTTCCACATCCAGTGCGAAATGCGGTGGGACCAAATGGCGTGGAGGCCGGAATATACCACCGCATTTTCGACGTCCCCGCGTGCAGCCGGATCGTGATCTTTTGCATTTGCTAAGTCTTCACGGATGTAGTTCATAATGCTCATGCACACATAGTACTGGCATAGAAAAAGCACCCGCCATGGTTGGCAGGTGCTTTTATTCATCCGGGGCGGCTTAGGCCTCGCGGATGTCCTCGAAGAGGACGGTGGAAACGTAGCGCTCACCAAAGTCTGGCAGGACAACTACGATGGTCTTGCCCTCGAACTCAGGGCGCTCCGCCAGCTTCAGAGCTGCAGAGACGTTAGCACCAGCGGAAATGCCGACCAGTAGGCCTTCCTGGGTAGCCAGGTTGCGGGAAACCTTGATGGACTCCTCGGTGGTAGCGGTAAAGACTTCGTCGAGAAGCTCGCGGTCAAGTACCTCCGGAACGAAGTTAGCGCCAAGGCCCTGAATCTTGTGCGGACCAGCGTGACCCTCAGAAAGGACTGGGGAATCGGCCGGCTCAACGGCTACCAAGTGCAGGTCCGGATTCTTGGACTTAAAGAAGCGGCCTGCACCGGTAACGGTGCCGCCGGTGCCTACGCCGGCAACGAAGGCGTCAACCTTGCCCTCTGCGTCCTCCCAAATCTCCGGGCCGGTGGTCTCCTCGTGAATCTTCGGGTTGGCTTCATTGGCGAACTGGGCCGCAAGAATGGCGTTCTCGTTCTCGGCGACGATTTCATTCGCCTTGTCGACGGCGCCTTGCATGCCCGCCGCACCAGGGGTCAGTACGATTTCTGCGCCGTAGGCGCGCAGCAGCACCTTGCGCTCGTTGGACATGGTCTCTGGCATGGTCAAGATGACCTTGTAGCCCAAGGTGGCGCCGGCCAGAGCCAAGGCAATGCCGGTGTTGCCGGAGGTGGCCTCCACGATGGTGCCGCCTGGCTTGAGCTGGCCGGACTTTTCAGCGGCCTCAACGATGGCCTTGCCGATACGGTCCTTGACGGAATTTGCTGGGTTAAAAGACTCCACCTTGGCAAGCACGGTTGCGCCCTTGCCCTCGGTTAGACGGTTGAGGCGGACCAGTGGGGTGCCGCCGATGGTTTCCATGATGTTGTTGTAGACAGCCATTTTGTGGACTCCTTTGGGAATCAGATTTGGGTTCAAATCGTGTACAACGCAAGCGTACACCACACAACTAGACCAGTTAGTATATAAATTCTAGACCGTTTATTCGGGCATCCCATGTGGGATTGTAGCGTCAGATAAGCCAAGGGCGATTTCGAATTACCCCCACATGCTGTCTATACTTCCACTCAGTTGCCCGCTGGACCCCAAATTCCCGGGGGAGGGCGGGTGCACCTACTTGGTTACCCCCGACGAGGAAAGAGTCTCATGGAGTCGCATCGCCTCAAAGATGATGAAGAATCCGTACGCGCGGCCCTGTCGTCCCTGAAAACCGCAACTGGTATTCCGGTGACAATGTATGCCACGCTACTGCCAGATAATCGCCTGCAGATCACGCAGTGGGTGGGGCTTCGCACCCCGGCACTGCAGAATTTAATCATTGATTCTGGCGTTGGCGTGGGTGGGCGAGTGGTGAGCACTCGCCGTGCGGTAGGTGTATCCGATTACACGCGTGCTACCACCATCTCGCACGAGAACGACCGCGTGATCCAGGACGAAGGCCTGCATTCCATTGTGGCCGTACCCGTTACGGTCCAGCGCGAAATTCGCGGTGTCCTCTACGTCGGCGTGCACTCCCCGGTTCGTTTAGGGGACAAGGTGATCGAAGAAGTGACGATGACCGCGCGCACCCTCGAGCAGGATCTAGCCGTGAACTCCGCTATGCGCCGCGCCGATGGTTCGAAGGGTGGTGCCTCCCGAGGCCACGTTATGAATGGCGCTGAGTGGGAGCAAGTGCGCTCCACCCACTCCAAGCTGCGCATGCTAGCTAACCGTGTAGAAGACGAGGAGCTGCGCAAGGAACTGGAGACCTTGTGCGATCAGATGGTCTCTCCGGTGCGGGTGAAGCAGTCCACCAAACTCTCTGCGCGTGAGTTGGATGTTCTCTCCTGCGTGGCGCTGGGCCACACCAATGTGGAAGCGGCCGAGGAAATGGGCATCGGTGCGGAAACCGTCAAGTCCTATCTGCGCTCGGTAATGCGTAAACTCGGCGCGCACACCCGCTACGAGGCGGTCAATGCTGCCCGTCGTATCGGCGCGCTGCCTTAAGAACCGGTAGCGTGGACAGTTGTGAAAGATCAGTTTATTGTCTCCGGCGGTGCCCGTTTGGAGGGCACCGTCAAAGTAGATGGCGCAAAAAATAGCGTCTTGAAGCTCATGGCCGCATCTTTGCTGGCGGAGGGCACTACGACGCTGACCAATTGCCCAGAGATTCTGGACGTTCCCCTCATGAAAAAGGTCCTTGAGGGGTTGGGCTGCGAGGTAGAAATTGAGGGCTCTGAAGTCCGAATTACTACCCCTGCACAGCCACAATCTAGTGCGGATTTTGATGCAGTCCGCCAATTCCGCGCCTCGGTGTGCGTGCTTGGGCCGCTTACTTCCCGCTGCGGCCATGCCAAAGTGGCGCTTCCTGGCGGCGACGCGATTGGCTCCCGCCCCCTAGATATGCACCAAACCGGGCTAGAAAAGCTGGGCGCTACCACCCGCATCGAGCACGGCGCTGTTGTAGCTGAGGCTACACATTTGCGAGGCGCGAATATTCGCCTCGATTTCCCTTCGGTGGGCGCAACCGAGAATATCCTGACCGCCGCGGTCCTTGCTGAGGGAGAAACCGTTCTGCACAATGCGGCTCGCGAGCCGGAAATCGTCGATCTGTGCACCATGCTTAAATCCATGGGTGCCGATATCGAAGGTGAGGGACGCTCGGTGGTGACCATCCGCGGCGTCGAAAAACTGCAGCCCACCCAACACGAGGTTATTGGTGACCGCATCGTGGCAGGTACGTGGGCATATGCGGCCGCCATGACGCAGGGCGATATCACCGTCGGAGGAATTTCCCCGCGCCACCTCCACCTGCCGCTGGAAAAGCTCAAGTCTGCCGGCGCAGAACTGGAGACCTACGAAAATGGTTTTCGGGTGCGTATGGACCAGCGCCCGCAGGCAGTGGACTACCAAACTCTGCCCTTCCCGGGATTCCCCACCGACCTGCAGCCAATGGCCATCGGTATCTCCGCAATAGCGGACGGTACGACGGTCATTACTGAGAATGTCTTTGAATCCCGCTTCCGATTCGTTGATGAAATGTTGCGCCTGGGTGCCGACGCCCAGGTTGACGGGCACCATGTTGTAGTCCGTGGTAAAGAGCGCCTTTCTTCTACGCACGTGTGGAGCTCCGATATTCGTGCCGGCGCCGGGCTCGTACTCTCTGCACTATGCGCCGATGAGACCACAACGGTTCACGATGTCTTCCATATCGACCGCGGGTATCCCAACTTTGTGGAGAATCTGCAACGCCTCGGCGCCACTATTGAAAGGACTCAAGAAGAAGAGCTCTTTTAACGACGTCCCCAGTACACATTTTTGCAGGGTGTGCTGGGGATTTGTGTTTGTTTAAGTGGCTGTGTAACTTAATACGAGTCAGCGCGACCGACAGCGCCCCACAGGAACGGTAAAGTTTCTGGCTGAAGTGGCGATAGGAAAACAGGCCCTGACAGTACAAAAATTCTTTTTGCTCGCAATGGGCTGCATGCGAAAGTGTGTGGTTGTTGTGTGGTGATGATGTTTGAGAACTCAATAGTGTGCCAATGTACTTTTTATTTTTTGTGTGCATGGTTGTGTGTTGATTGGTTTGTCTGCCAGTAAGCTTTGGTGGTTTGTTGGTTGGTGTGTGCCGGTTGGGTATGTGGAACATGTACTCTTTTGAATGCTGTTTGGTGTTTCGGCTGCATTGAGATGGATTGGTTGGCATGTGATTGTGTTCAACTTTTTTGGTTTCCTTATTTTTGACCCCGTCGGGTTGAGGGAACTGTATTTTTCTTTGTAGTAATTTTTTTGGACGCCAGCACAGGCTTTTGTGGTTTGTGGTGGTTTGTTCTTTTGTTGGGTTTCGGGCTTTTCACGGCCTGTTTCGGATTTTTGTTCTGAAATTTTTTTTGTGGAGAGTTTGATCCTGGCTCAGGACGAACGCTGGCGGCGTGCTTAACACATGCAAGTCGAACGGAAAGGCCCTGCTTGCAGGGTACTCGAGTGGCGAACGGGTGAGTAACACGTGGGTGATCTGCCCTGCACTTCGGGATAAGCCTGGGAAACTGGGTCTAATACCGGATAGGAACCATTTTTAGTGTGATGGTTGGAAAGTTTTTTCGGTGTAGGATGAGCTCGCGGCCTATCAGCTTGTTGGTGGGGTAATGGCCTACCAAGGCGGCGACGGGTAGCCGGCCTGAGAGGGTGGACGGCCACATTGGGACTGAGATACGGCCCAGACTCCTACGGGAGGCAGCAGTGGGGAATATTGCACAATGGGCGCAAGCCTGATGCAGCGACGCCGCGTGGGGGATGACGGCCTTCGGGTTGTAAACTCCTTTCGCTAGGGACGAAGCTTTTGTGACGGTACCTAGATAAGAAGCACCGGCTAACTACGTGCCAGCAGCCGCGGTAATACGTAGGGTGCGAGCGTTGTCCGGAATTACTGGGCGTAAAGGGCTCGTAGGTGGTTTGTCGCGTCGTCTGTGAAATTCCGGGGCTTAACTCCGGGCGTGCAGGCGATACGGGCATAACTTGAGTACTGTAGGGGTAACTGGAATTCCTGGTGTAGCGGTGAAATGCGCAGATATCAGGAGGAACACCGATGGCGAAGGCAGGTTACTGGGCAGTTACTGACGCTGAGGAGCGAAAGCATGGGTAGCGAACAGGATTAGATACCCTGGTAGTCCATGCCGTAAACGGTGGGCGCTAGGTGTGAGGGTCTTTTCACGACTTTCGTGCCGTAGCTAACGCATTAAGCGCCCCGCCTGGGGAGTACGGCCGCAAGGCTAAAACTCAAAGGAATTGACGGGGGCCCGCACAAGCGGCGGAGCATGTGGATTAATTCGATGCAACGCGAAGAACCTTACCTGGGCTTGACATACACCGGATCGGGCTAGAGATAGTCTTTCCCTTTGTGGCTGGTGTACAGGTGGTGCATGGTTGTCGTCAGCTCGTGTCGTGAGATGTTGGGTTAAGTCCCGCAACGAGCGCAACCCTTGTCTTATGTTGCCAGCATTTGGTTGGGGACTCATGAGAGACTGCCGGGGTCAACTCGGAGGAAGGTGGGGATGACGTCAAATCATCATGCCCCTTATGTCCAGGGCTTCACACATGCTACAATGGTCGGTACAATGCGCAGCGACACTGTGAGGTGGAGCGAATCGCTGAAAGCCGGCCTTAGTTCGGATTGGGGTCTGCAACTCGACCCCATGAAGTCGGAGTCGCTAGTAATCGCAGATCAGCAATGCTGCGGTGAATACGTTCCCGGGCCTTGTACACACCGCCCGTCACGTCATGAAAGTTGGTAACACCCGAAGCCGGTGGCCCAAACTTGTTAGGGAGCCGTCGAAGGTGGGATCGGCGATTGGGACGAAGTCGTAACAAGGTACCCGTACCGGAAGGTGCGGGTGGATCACCTCCTTTCTAAGGAGCTTTATTTGTGGGCACAGTTGTGCTTTTTCTGCCACGGTTTGTGGTGGGTGGTTGGTTGAGTGTGCGAGTGTCATGCTGCCAACGTTGTTTGTTGAAATCCGGGTGAATCACGCACCTTTAAGGCAAGTCAAGTGTTTGAATGGCGCTTTGTGACACACAAGCCGTGCACAGTTGTAAAAAATAGGTTGTTTGTATGTTGGTGCATTGTTGGGTGTCTGGGGCATTATTCCCCTTTTTTTGTGCCTGACCATGTGTCGTGCTGACACGGTTTGTGTTGGCCGGGTGTGGTTGGGGTGTTGTGTGAGAACTGTATAGTGGACGCGAGCATTAAACATGCATGGATGGGCTGCTTTTGTGGTTTGTTTGTGTGTGTTTGTGTGATTTCTTTTTTCTTTAGTTAATTTTTTGTCAAGTTCACTTGTGTGGCCACTGCGTGTTTGTGTGTGGTGGTTTGTGTGTTCGTTATTAAGGGCGCATGGTGGATGCCTTGGCATGCTGAGCCGATGAAGGACGTGAAAGGCTGCGTTAAGCCTCGGGGAGTTGTCAATTAAGCGTTGATCCGAGGATGTCCGAATGGGGAAACCTGGCCCTGGTTATGTGGGGTTACCCTTCAGTGAATTCATAGCTGTTGTGGGGGTTGACGCGGGGAAGTGAAACATCTCAGTACCCGTAGGAGGAGAAAATAATAATGATTCTGCTAGTAGTGGCGAACGAACGTGGATGAGGCTAAACCGTGTGCATGTGATACCTGGTAGGGGTTGTGTGTGCGGTGTTGTGGGCCCCAATGGGCGGTGACTACCATCATCGTGCTTGTGTGTTGTTGTTAGGTGAAGTGGTTTGGAATGGCCTGCCGGAGAAGGTGAGAGTCCTGTAGTTGAAGACAATGGCATGTGGGTTGTTGGGTTGCCCGAGTAGCAGCGGGCTCGTGGAATCTGCTGTGAATCTGCCGGGACCACCCGGTAAGCCTAAATACTCAGTGTGACCGATAGTGTATTAAGTACCGTGAGGGAATGGTGAAAAGTACCCCGGGAGGGGAGTGAAATAGTTCCTGAAACCATGTGCTTACAATCCGTCAGAGCACTTTTTTGTGTGTGATGGCGTGCCTTTTGAAGAATGAGCCTGCGAGTCAGCGGCATGTCGCGAGGTTAACCCGTGTGGGGTAGCCGTAGGGAAACCGAATCCTAATGGGGTGTTTGAGTGGCATGTCCTGGACCCGAAGCGGGGTGATCTACCCATGGCCAGTGTGAAGCAGCTGTAAGAGGTTGTGGAGGCGCGAACCCACGTAGGTTGAAAACTGCGGGGATGAGCTGTGGGTAGGGGTGAAAGGCCAATCAAACTCCGTGATAGCTGGTTCTCCCCGAAATGCATTTAGGTGCAGCGTCGTATTATAGCTTGGTGGAGGTAGAGCGACTGGTTGGTTGAGCGGGACTACAATCTTAGCAATGTCAGCCAAACTCCGAATGCCGCTAATTGTGTTGTACGGCAGTGAGACTGTGGGGGATAAGCTTCATAGTCGAGAGGGAAACAGCCCAGATCGCCGGTTAAGGCCCCTAAGGGTGTACTAAGTGGAAAAGGATGTGGGATCGCGAAGACAGCCAGGAGGTTGGCTTAGAAGCAGCCATCCTTGAAAGAGTGCGTAATAGCTCACTGGTCGAGTGGTTCTGCGCCGACAATTTAGTGGGGCTCAAGTACACCGCCGAAGCCGCGGCAAACATTTTGTTTGGGTAGGGGAGCGTCGTGCATGGGTGGAAGCGTTACCGTAAGGAGGCGTGGACTGTGTGCGAGTGAGAATGCAGGCATGAGTAACGAATTGATAGGTGAGAATCCTATCCGCCGGATGACTAAGGGTTCCTGGGTCAAGTTCGTCTTCCCAGGGTGAGTCGGGACCTAAGGCGAGGCCGACAGGCGTAGTCGATGGATAACCAGTTGATATTCTGGTACCCGTACATGCGCGCCCATGATAAAGCACTGATACTAACCACCGCGGATGCACTGCTAGTCTTCTTTGAAGATTGGTGGTGTTGATGTCGTGGGGCCTGATGTGTGGTTCAAGTGATGGGGTGACGCAGTGAGGTAGCCACGCCACTTACTGGATTGGTGGTGTAAGCGTGCAGGCCGTGTGGTAGGTAAATCCGCCACATGTTTGGTTGAGACGTGATGCGTAGACCCAATGGGGTTGATGGTGGTGATCCTGTACTGTCGAGAAAAGCCTCTAGCGATGTGTGTGTATGGCCCGTACCCTAAACCGACACAGGTAGTCAGGTTGAAAATACTAAGGCGTTCGGGTGAACTGTGGTTAAGGAATTCGGCAAAATGCCCCCGTAACTTCGGGAGAAGGGGGGCCTCACGACGTGAAGGCCCATGCGGCTGGAAGCGTTGTGGGGTCGCAGAGAATAGAGGGAAGCGACTGTTTATCAAAAACACAGGTCCATGCGAAGACGTGAAGTTGATGTATATGGACTGACGCCTGCCCGGTGCTGGAAGGTTAAGAGGACCGGTTAGTAGTCTTTGACTGCGAAGCTGAGAATTTAAGCCCCAGTAAACGGCGGTGGTAACTATAACCATCCTAAGGTAGCGAAATTCCTTGTCGGGTAAGTTCCGACCTGCACGAATGGCGTAACGACTTCTCTGCTGTCTCAACCACAGGCCCGGTGAAATTGCACTACGAGTAAAGATGCTCGTTACGCGCGGCAGGACGAAAAGACCCCGGGACCTTCACTATAGCTTGGTATTGGTGTTTGGTTCGGTTTGTGTAGGATAGGTGGGAGACAAAGAAGCTACCACGCTAGTGGTGGTGGAGTCGTTGTTGAAATACCACTCTGATCGGATTGAGCATCTAACCTTGGCCCATGATCTGGGTTGGGGACAGTGCCTGGTGGGTAGTTTAACTGGGGCGGTTGCCTCCCAAAATGTAACGGAGGCGCCCAAAGGTTCCCTCAGCCTGGTTGGCAATCAGGTGGTGAGTGTAAGTGCACAAGGGAGCTTGACTGTGAGACAGACATGTCGAGCAGGGACGAAAGTCGGGACTAGTGATCCGGCACCTACTTGTGGATGTGGTGTCGCTCAACGGATAAAAGGTACCCCGGGGATAACAGGCTGATCTTCCCCAAGAGTTCATATCGACGGGATGGTTTGGCACCTCGATGTCGGCTCGTCGCATCCTGGGGCTGGAGTAGGTCCCAAGGGTTGGGCTGTTCGCCCATTAAAGCGGCACGCGAGCTGGGTTCAGAACGTCGTGAGACAGTTCGGTCTCTATCCGCCGCGCGCGTTGAAACTTGAAGAAAGCTGTCCCTAGTACGAGAGGACCGGGACGGACGTACCTCTAGTGTGCCAGTTATCCCGCCAGGGGTATCGCTGGTTGGCTACGTACGGAAGGGATAACCGCTGAAAGCATCTAAGCGGGAAGCCTGTTTTAAGATGAGGTTTCGTTAAGGTCCCCTAAAGACGATAGGGTAGATAGGCCAGACCTGGACGCACTGCAAAGTGTGAAGGCTACTGGTACTAATTGACCACAACAAACACCAACACACTGGTGTAACTCAACAAAAACAACAAAAAGAAAAAACAAAAAAGTCACTGTCGTGACCGCGTCCACTATGCAGTATCTGACACAACACCCAAGCAAGGGCACCCAACAAAAAAGGGTATGTACTAATGCTTCGCATGTTTGTCGGTGGTCAATAGCTGCAGGGAAACGCCCGGTCCCATTCCGAACCCGGAAGCTAAGCCTGCACACGCTGATGGTACTGCAACCGGGAGGTTGTGGGAGAGTAAGTCACCGCCGACACCAAACAACAATCACAACAAAATACAGAAACAATGAAGCCGTAGAAGACAACGCACACTATAGAGTACAGCAGTCTCCTACGGCTTCATTTTCGTTTTCACTGCCCACACCCGCGCCTTCTCTTTCACAGTATGTCCTCGTCGCACCTAACGCGTTAATAGGCTTTACTCGTTGTGGACTTTCAGGCAGCTGGCAAGAGGGTAGTAATCGATGAACCCTAAACCATTCCTCTTACCCCCGCTGCTTTGTGTGGTACGACTCTGGGGATCCCTGCGGGTTTAGGGTGTCCTATTCGAACATAAACACCCCCACCAAGGCCACATGTCCGGCACTCGGGATACTATAAGGGCACTTGTTAGAAAACACATACGAATCTTGCCTAACTTGTTGGAGTGCCCCGTCCATGACTGCCACACTCGCCCCGCCCGAGCCTGATGTTTCCCTCGACTACCCAAACTCCCTCCTCATCGGCGACCACCCCGACACTGATCCCCTGGACGATGGTGATATGCCGGAGGCGTTTTACACCACCAACGCACCCGGCAACCACATCGGCAAAGCCGGCACCTACACGCGCAAAACCTCCTGGTTCCTCTACCGCGCCATCCTCCCCCAACTAGACGAGGATGTTGACCTCAGCCTGACCAGCCTTGCCAAAGACCTCGGTATTTCCTACTCCAAACTACTAGGCTACCTGCGTGCCCATTTCCGCATGCGCCAACTACCCCTAGTCACCCAAGTCCAAGGCCACCACTGGATCCTCGACCTTAACAAGCTGCGCATCATCGACCGCGAACTCAACAGGCTTGAAGATAACCCAGAGCATCTTGAAGCCATCGACGCCGCACTCGCAGACTTTCTCACCCCCACCACACCCAACCAAACAGTACCCACCGATGCTGACCTACGCCGGTTTATCCGTACCTTCATCGACACCCATCTGCGCCCCGAAGACAAAGAAGAACAACCCCAACCTACACTCCGCATCAACTACAACCCGGATAACACCACCACACTATCGCTAACCTGCGATAGCGCCACCGCCACGATTATCGCCCGCCACATCGACGCCTACACCAACACAACCAAAACCACCGCCGCACAAGGCCTCATCGACCTAATCTTGGAAGACGCCCACACCAGCGTCGCCATCAACACATTCACCACCAACGACAATGCCAACCTGGTCTTCCACCCCGGTGCCGGATGGATAAACCTCGACCATGCCCCCACAGACAACACCTTCATCCGCCGACTCTTAGCCGACGAGGTAGACTCCTACACCCCCAGCACCGACATCCGCGCCTTCACCCAAGGCAGAGACGCCACCTGCCGCTGGCCCGGCTGCACCGTCCCTGCCACACGATGCCAACTAGACCACCGCATCGAATACCACCTTGGCGGGCCCACCAGCCCGGACAATTTAGTCAACCTCTGCCAGCACCACCACAACATCAAAACCGACCGCAGAATCTGCTACATCCTCGACCCCATCACCGGAACCATCGCCTGGCTACACCACGACGGCACCTACCAACTAGACCACCCCACCGGACCACTAGCCACACACCAAACCCACTGGAACCACACCTGGGCACAATACCTCGAACTTTCTAGAAAGCGGGCGGATAGAAGGTAGGGCTAGGGGGTGAGCTGGAATCTGCGAAGCGTGACCGAGCGAACGGTCATGCCGCGCTCTGGCATGCCGGTTTCCTCCTCAGGGATGATGTGGGCCCGACAATACGGTTGCTAGACTAAAAGAGGTAATTTCCCATTTACAAGGAGAATTTGTCTCATGACTATTGCTGCGGCACGCGCCGTTGACTTGTTTAAGCAATACGGAAGCGATGACACAGCCGTTATTGCCTTAGATCACGTATCCATTGAATTCGGAAAGAACGAATTTACTGCGATTATGGGCCCATCGGGTTCTGGTAAGTCCACGCTGATGCACACCATGGCTGGTCTGGATTCGGCGACTTCCGGCTCGGCATTTATCGGCGAAACCGATATGTCGGCGCTTAATGACAAAGACATTACGGCTCTTCGTCGTGATCGCCTAGGATTCATTTTTCAGTCTTTTAATCTAGTACCGACCCTGACCGCTGCGGAAAACATTACGCTGCCAACGGATATTGCGGGCAAGGACGTCGACAAGCAATGGTTTGAAGAGGTTACTCGCAGGCTGGGCCTAGCGGAGCGCTTGGAGCACCGCCCGGCCGAACTGTCCGGCGGTCAGCAGCAGCGCGTGGCCTGTGCTCGCGCTTTGGTTTCTCGTCCGGAAATCATTTTCGGCGATGAACCTACCGGTAATCTGGACTCCAATTCTTCGGCTGAGGTGCTTGATATTCTTCGCACCGCTGTAGATAAGGACGCTCAGACTGTGGTCATCGTGACGCATGATGCCAAGGCAGCGTCGTACGCTGACCGAGTGGTTTTCCTTGCTGACGGAAAGCTTGTGAACGAGTTGCACAATCCAACGATGGAGGCCATTCACCAAGTAATGGCGGAGATTGAGGGCTAAATGGCACGTGGGAGCGCAATGCGCAGGGTGTCCCTGCGCAATATCGTGGCGCATAAACTGCGCCTAGGGCTGACGATTCTTGCGGTGGTTTTGGGCACCGCGTTTATTGCCGGTTCGTTCATGTTCACCAATTCTCTGAAGTCTACCTTTGACTCCGCGGTGGATAATCAGTTCCGCGGCGTGGACGCGGTGGTGAGCCAAAAGGACGACAACGGACCGAAGCTTGATGAGAAGCTTCGCCAGCAATTGGCTAACGATGAGGATGTCAAGAATATCAACATCGCGGATTCGGAAACCGTCGTCGCCGCAAATGAGAATTCGGAGGCTTATCAGACGCAGGGCGGTACCGCCAATGTCGTTCCCTTCTACCCCGAGGATAAGGTCGTGGGCGGCGCTGACGAGCTGAAGGAAGGCGAGGAGCCGAGCGGCAAGGACGAGGTCCTCATCAATTCGACCGCCGCGGAGAAGTATGACATCTCCGTGGGGCAGAAGCTCATTGTGGTTCACCCAGATGAACAAGACACAGTGACCGTTTCCGGCATTTTTGAGTTGGCCGTGGACCAGGGCGATAGCATCGTGCTGAGCATGGCTGAAAAGGACTACCTGGAGCGCTACGGCGATCCGAGCCAGCTTAAAGTTTCTGCGGCCGACGGTGTAGATGCTAATTCTTTGGTGGATCACCTCAATGAGAAGTACGAGGTCAAGGCGGAGTCGGGCGAGCGCCTGGCGGAGGAAACCTCCGAGATGATGTCTTCTGCTCTGAAGTTCATCAATTATTTCCTCATTGCATTCGGCCTGATTGCGCTGCTGGTGGGCACGTTTATCATTGCTAATACTTTCTCGATGATTGTCGCGCAGCGCACCAAGGAATTCGCGCTCCTGCGTGCCCTGGGTGCTTCTCGCCGCCAGATTACGAACTCGGTGGTAGTGGAATCCGCCATTGTGGGCCTTCTGGGCTCTATCGTTGGCGTAGTTGCAGGCATGGGCTTGGTCGCCATTATCAAGGCGGTTATGAGCGCGAAAGGCATGCCGTTCGATGGCGGCTTGGGCTTGAGTGTATCGGCCATTGTGGTCCCGATCATCTTGGGCACCATCGTGACGGTGGTTTCTGCGTGGGCCCCGGCACGGCGCGCGGGTCGCGTCCAGCCGGTAGAGGCCATGCGCACCACCGAGTCTGCTTCGGCTACTTCGCTAAAGGTACGCACGATTTCCGGCACCATTATCCTGCTGGTAGGCATTGCGGCGGCGTTGGCAGGCGTGCTTTCCGACGCCGAGACGAACATCCGCGCCATCCTCGTTGGCATCGGCGCGTTCGGCGTAATCGTTGGATTCTTCTTGGCCGGCCCGGCCCTGTCGCTGCCTCTGGTTCCCACGGTGGGCAAGGCAATCGGTGCACCGTTTGGTGCTATTGGTTCACTGGCGGCGACGAACTCGCGCCGCAATCCGCGCCGCACCGCCGCCACTGCCTTCGCGCTGACTTTGGGCGTGGCCCTAGTGACCGCTATCGGCATGCTTGGCGCAACGATGAAGTCTTCCGTGGCCGATACCGTCGAGCAAAACATCACCTCTGATTACCTGCTTTCCGGCCCTAGCTCCGGTGAGTTCCCGACACCGAAGGACACTGGTAAGCGTGCGGCCGAAGCCGAGGGCGTCGATAAGGTCATCACCATCGGCATGGCTCCGGTAACTGTGAATGATCAGGCTTCGATGGATTATGGCCCGCAATTCAAGCAGACAATGACTGCGGATGGTGATCCATCCTCGATGATTGCGCTCGACATGGTCGAGGGCGACGCCAACTTGGATAAGGGCTTTATTGCTACCGATGAGTTTGCCAAGGAGCACGGTTGGAAGGTAGGAGAGACCTACAAGGTAGCTTCTGCCGCAAATGATAAGAAGGCCGAAGCCAAGCTTGTGGGCACCTTTAAGCCGACTGAAGTGGTGCAGAACATGGTGCTCTCGCAGGATGTGGCTGAGAAGGTTGCGCCGGAGAGGTCCTTTACCGTGCAGATGGTAGGGGTCTCGGGCCAAGAAGGCTATGACAAGGAAGAACTGCGCCATAATCTGGAGGATGCGGTCAAGGACTTGGTCGTGGTTCAGGTTAATTCTGGCGAGGAATATGCGGGCCAAGCCGCCGGATTCATCGACCAGATGCTTTCCATTCTGTATGGCCTGCTTGCCCTTGCGGTGATTATTGCCGTGCTGGGCATTGTCAATACCTTGACCCTGGGTGTTATTGAGCGCCGCCAGGAGATCGGCATGTTGCGTGCGGTGGGTACGCAGCGCCGCCAGATCCGCACGATGATTACGCTGGAGTCGGTGCAAATCGCGCTCTTCGGCGCGGTCATGGGCATCCTCATTGGCTTGGGACTCGGTTGGTCCTTCATCGAGATCCTTGGTGATGAGGGACTGGACTCTGCGCAGATTCCGTGGGCGATGGTGCTCATCATGCTGGTGGGCTCGGCCATCGTCGGCTTTATTGCGGCAGTATGGCCGTCGCAACGCGCGGCGAAGACGCCGCCATTGGAAGCAATCGCGGACTAGGTGTGCAGCAAAGGGCCTCCTCCTTCGCACGGAGGAGGAGACCCTCTTGCTTAAATGCCGTGATATATGCGCGCTGCCCAGATGGTGCCGCGCCAGGCCACAACGATGCCGAGGCCGATGGTCCAGAAGAGATATTTGCTAAGCCGCCACCACTGCTTGCGTTTGATCATTTCTCCCAGTTCCTTCGCCAACGTGGACCAGGTGGAGAGACCACCGGCTAGGCCGAGGGCGAGGAAGGGGTGGATAAGGGGGGCGTCGGCAAGCTGGGCGAAACCATAGGCCAGGCCAAGGGCTAGGGAGCCCAAAATATTCGCCACGAAAGTGCAGTAGGGGGCGGGCACAAGCCGGGTAAAGCCATAGCGCAGGCTGCCGCCAACGAAACCGCCGAGAAGGACCCAGATAAGATTCATCGCAGCTTGTCACCTGCCAGGTAGCCGCCCACGCAGCCGACAATGGTGGCTAGGACATAGGCTAGGGCGGTGGTCCAATGGGCTTCGGAAGTCAGGAAGGCGAAGGTGGCAAAGCTGGTGAAACCGCCGAGCACGCCGGTGCCCCAAAAAGGGCCGGGGCGGAAGTAGCCCATGAGTGCGCTGCCGAGAATATTAATGATGAGCAGCGGGATCATGCCGCCGCCGAGTGCTACGGAAAGCAAGTATCTGGCAGCCGCACCGAGCGCAGCGCCAGCACCCACGACGAGGAATTGAGGCATGCGGCCTATGTTACTTCCAGTCCATCCCTTGGGACTCTACGAACGCGCGCACCTCATCCACTGGCTTATTGAGCTTGGGGTCGAAGGCTAGGTAGGCCTTGGTCTCGCGGGCCACAAGGCCGGAGAGGAGGAACAAGCCAATGAGGTTCGGGATGGCGATGAGGCCGTTAGCTAGATCGGAGAAGGTCCAAGCGAGCTCGAGTTCCGAGACGGAGCCTACAAAAAGGAGACAGGCAAAGAACATGCGGTAGGGGATGGAAGCTTTGCGCCCGCACAGGGATTCCAGGGAACGCTCGCCGTAATACGCCCAGGCCATGATGGTGGAAAAGGCAAAGAAAATAATGGAGAGGGAAACGATAGTGCCGCCCCAGTCTCCCGGCAATACGCGGGAGAAGGCCTCGGCCGTCATGATTCCGGCCTCGTCGCGGCCCATATCCCAGGTGCCGCCTACAACAATGACCAAGCCGGTGATGGTGACCACGATGATGGTGTCGATGAAGGTCTGGGTCATCGACACCAACCCCTGGCGCGCCGGGTGCGGGGTCTTGGCGGCCGCAGCGGCGATGGCGGCGGAGCCCATGCCGGATTCATTGGAGAAGATGCCGCGGGCGACGCCGTATTGAATGGCCATCATGATGGTAGAGCCCACGAATCCGCCGCCGGCGGCGGATTCGGTAAAGGCATCGCTGAAGATCATGGCGAAGGCTGCGGGGATCTCGGTGGCATGCGAGAAGATCACATACAGGCCGCCCAATACGTAGACGATGATCATCAGCGGCACGAATGCGGCGGTTATACGGCCGATGGCTTGGATGCCGCCGAGGAGTACGGATCCCACCAAGACGAAGAGAATGGCGCCGGTGGCCGCCGGGGCGATACCGAAGGTCGATTCCATATTGGTGGCCACGGCATTGGCTTGGGCGAGGTTGCCGATGCCAAAAGAGGCGCAGATGGCAAAGATGGCAAAGAATACTGCTAGTACCGAGCCGAGTGGTCCGGGGATGCCACGCTTGAGGTATTGCTGCGGCCCACCGGACATCTCGCCCTTGGAATCCGTGGTGCGAAAGCGCACACCCAGGTATGCCTCGGTGTATTTGGAGGCCATGCCCAGTAGGCCGGTAATCCAGATCCATACCAGTGCGCCAGGGCCGCCGATGGACAGCGCCGTGGCCACGCCCACGATATTTCCCACTCCCACGGTGGCGGCAAGGGCGGTGGTCAGCGCCTGATAGTTGGAAATATCACCCTCGGGGGACTCATCGTCAGAGTCTGTGGCAAAGACGTGACGCGTCGCGCGGCCCAGCGCTCGGAATTGGAGTCCGCCCAGACGAATGGTCAGCCACAGGCCGGTTCCCAGCAGGAGGGGAATGAGGATGAACGGCCCCCACACTACGGCGCTGATGGCGGAGAGGATGGAATTAAGCGAGTCCATTCTGTAAATCTAGCGAACTATAGAAATGGAGTAAATTTGTCCATACCCCCAGCCGGGGGAATATTCGTCCTGCGCAATCACTGGGGAGAAGGCAAGCTATAGCTATACGGACCCCAACCCCAAGGAGTACGCCATGGCCCACGAGCGCGCCGGCATGCTTGCACAACCATCGGACCTCATTGACATCGCAGAATTGGTCACCGCCTACTACACCCGCACCCCGGATGCGGATAACCCTGACCAGCAGGTCTCCTTTGGCACCTCCGGGCATCGCGGCTCCGCACTCGACTGCGCTTTTAATGAGGCGCATATCCTGGCGATTACCCAGGCCATTGTGGACTACCGCGCGGAGCAGGGGGTTACCGGGGCGATTTTCATCGGCCGCGATACCCACGCGCTTTCCGAGCCTGCCATGGTCTCCGCCCTCGAGGTGCTGCTGGCCAATGAGCTGGAGGTTCGCGTCGATGATCGCGGCCGCTATACCCCGACCCCGGCGGTATCCCACGCGATTTTGACCCACCCCGGTACCGACGGCATTGTGATTACCCCGTCTCATAACCCTCCGCGCGATGGTGGCTTCAAGTACAACCCGCCAACCGGCGGCCCGGCCGATGCGCAGGCAACCGATTGGATTGCAGAGCGCGCCAACGGCTACCTGCGCGCCGGGCTGGAGGGGGTCAAGCGGACCTCGGTTCACGGCGTGCTGGATGAGCGCTGCGTGAAGCACAACTACGTACACAACTATGTTGCTGACCTAAAGAACGTGGTGGATATGCAGGCCATTAAGGACTCCGGCCTGCGCATCGGTGCCGACCCCATGGGTGGTGCTTCGGTGGACTATTGGCAGGCCATTGCGGATCACTATGGGCTGAATATGACCGTGGTCAACCCTGATGTGGACTCCACCTTCCGCTTTATGACCTTGGATACGGACGGCAAGATCCGCATGGATTGTTCCTCGCCGGATGCCATGGCCTCGCTTATCGACGCCCGCTCAAGCTTCGACCTTGCCACCGGCAACGACGCCGATGCGGATCGCCATGGCATTGTCACTCCCGATGCGGGCTTGATGAACCCCAATCATTACCTTGCCGTGGCTATTGAGTATCTCTTCAGTCACCGTCCGCAGTGGGGGAATGCCGGTGTGGGCAAGACTTTGGTGTCCTCCTCCATGATTGACCGCGTGGTGAAAAGCTTGGGACGCGAATTGGTGGAGGTTCCCGTCGGCTTCAAGTGGTTTGTGCCGGGATTGGTCGAAGGCACCATTGGCTTCGGTGGCGAAGAATCCGCCGGTGCGTCTTTCCTCCGCTTCGATGGCTCCGTATGGTCCACCGATAAGGATGGCATCATTATGGATCTGCTTGCCGCGGAGATTACCGCGGTGACGGGTAAGAGCCCGTCCCAGCGCTATGCAGAGCTGGCGGAAAAATTCGGCGCCCCAGCCTATGCTCGCACCGACGCCCCCGCGAACCGCGAGCAAAAGACGATTCTGAAGAAGCTATCTCCCGAAAAAGTCAGCGCTACGGAGCTGGCGGGGGAGGACATTGTGGCCAAGCTGACGGAGGCGCCCGGCAACGGTGCGGCCATTGGCGGCCTGAAGGTAGCGACGGAAAATGCCTGGTTCGCCGCGCGTCCTTCTGGTACGGAAGATAAATACAAAATCTATGCCGAGTCTTTCTTGGGTGAGGAACATCTCAGCCAGGTACAAGCAGAAGCACAGGCAGTTGTTGCCAATGTTTTAAAGGGCTAACGCTAAACTCATCTTCGTGAGTAGCAAGATTAATGGGAAGCTGGCGTTCGACGTCATCAGCTTCATCGCCCGCTTTGGCATGGCCTGGGTGTGGATTGACGCCGGCGTGCATAAGCTCGGCAAAACTCTAGATATGACTCAAGCCATCAAAGGCTATGACATTTTTACGCCTGATTGGGCTCTTTATCTGGCAACGGTCATTGGTCCATTGGAAGTTATCGGTGGCTTGCTCTTGCTACTCGGGCTGTTTTTGCGGAGGTCCTCCATCGTTGCAACCATCGTGTTGTTGCTGTTTATGGTGGGCATCGCACAGGCCTGGGCCCGCGGGCTAGATATTGATTGCGGCTGCTTTGGCTATGACGCCCAAAACCCTGACCGCGGAATGGACTATGCGAAGACGCTATTGCGCGATGCCGCATATTTATTCTTCACTGTATGGACTATCAAACGCCCTTTCACCAAGTTTGCCCTTCACTCCTAGTAGGTGGGCAAGGTAGGCTAAATTAGTCCGGAAATTTTCGAAGGCAAGGTTCAAATGAGCAAAGTAACTGACCCGAACGCCAAGGGCGGCAACGGATTTATTTGGGGAGTCGGCGTACTCCTCGTCGTCATTGCCGTTGTCATTGGCTACATCGTGTGGAACGGTAAGCAGTCTTCCCCTGGTACTCTTGGTGATGTTGATGTCCAAGACGTAAATATGTCCATGGAATACAACGACGGTGCCATCACCCTCAAGTCTGACAGTGCCAAGAAGGGTACCCCTGAGGTGGATCTCTACGAGGACTACTCCTGCCCGCATTGTGCAGAATTGGCTGCAGCTACCGACGGTGACATGAAGCAGGCCATCGAAGATGGCAAGCTGATCGTTCACGTGCGCACCCTCAACTTCCTGGATGGCAAAGAAATTGAAACCCAGGAGGGCTATTCCACTAAGGCGGTAGCCGCTATGTCTGAGCTGTCTAAGTCTGGGGACGTTAAGACCTACTGGAATCTGCGTGACTACATGCTGCAGAATCAGCAGAAGGTGGCTACTTCTTGGGAGATTGAGGACATTGCGGACGCAGCCAAGGAACTTGGTGCGGAAGATGATGTTGTTGAGTCCATGAAGGATGTGGATATCAAGCAGGGCAATAGGATGGCGAAGACCAATTATGACAAGCTGGATAAGGAAACGGGCTCTGTCTCCTCGCCGCGCATTGTCAAGGATGGCAAGGATGTACCATCCAAGGCGGATGAGAAGGCCGGCAAGAACCTGGGTGACTGGGTAGAGATCGTCACCAAGTAGCAGGCGATTTGGAGAGATAAATACCCTCCATGTATATTTAAGCGAGTTGCAGCCCACAGGGTTGCACCTCGTTTGAGGGGCTATGGCGCAGCTGGTAGCGCACCACACTGGCAGTGTGGGGGTCACGGGTTCGAATCCCGTTAGCTCCACAATATAAAGGAGAGGGACCTTAGTTCCTCTCCTTTTTCTTATTGCGGTGGGCTAGAGCTTCGCCAGGTCTTCATCGAGCATGCGCTGATCGATGGCGATGCCCACGGCCGCGCCGCTGCCCATCGCTTGCGAGACTTGGTCCGGTGAGCTGACCACATTGCCGGTCGCCCACAGGCGCGATACCGAGGTCTGGCCATGCTCTACGCTGACCCACCCGTTGGCCGATTCGCAACCGGCATCCCGCAGCAGTGCGTCATTGGGCAGAAAATCGGGCCCAGTAAAGCATGCTTCATAGGTGTCTTCTCCAGCAGAACTGTGCACCTTTACGCCGGTTGGAGTCGCTTCATCTGTTTGGACCTGGGTCACCTCTGCATCGACTACTTTTACGCCCAATCCGGCGAGTTGAGTGCGATCGAGATCGGTGAGCTCAAGGCCGTTGGGGTAGAAGGTCAGCGTGTCCGACCACTTGGACAGCAGCTTGCTAATCCGGATAGTAAAAGGCGGATTCGCGCCGCCGATGAGCGCAACCTTCTTCCCGGTGACTTCGTAGCCATGGCAGTACGGGCAGTGAAAGACCCTGGTGCCCCACAAATCGCTGAGGCCGGGAACTGCAGGGAGTTTGTCCGTGAGCCCCGTCGCGATGAGAACGTGGCGGGACTCGAGGACCTCCCCGTCGGAAAGTTTTATCTGCCAAGGAGCGCGCTCGGAAATTCGGGTGAGGTTCTCTACCACGCCTGTGGTAATGGTTCCGCCGAATTTCTTCACCTCCGCGTGACCGCGGTGGAGCAGTTCGGTAGGAGCCGCGCCGTCGAGGCCAAGGATGCCATGGGAATGTTCGCTGAAGCGATTGCGGGGAGCACCGGAATCGATAACCTGAAGATTGCGGTTAGCGCGGGCCAAGGTGATGGCGGCTGCGGTGCCGGCAAATCCACCGCCGACGATAATGACGTCCAAGTACATTGCTCCTCCTTTATAGGAAGTGGGTAGCATGGTGCGCAGCCGAGTATATGCAGTCAACATCAAAGGGGCTCGCGCGCAGAATGAATCGTGATTCCACAGGGTTCTTTACACGCGAAGCGCTTTATGGGGCGTCGCCTGTGCAAGCAGTGGGCAGGTTCTTTGTAAAGTACTTCAACTTTCGTGGCCGAGCGTCCATGAGTGAGTTTTGGTGGGTCTTCGGCTTCCTCGTGCTGAGTTCTGTGGCAATCGGTATTATCGACCGGCACTTTGGCGTGGATATTGAGACTATTGCAGAGGCGGTACTTGTGATTCCAGTCGTTTCCTTGATATGCCGGCGGCTGCACGATTCCGGGCGGACGGGGCTGTTATGCCTGATTGGGTTCATTCCCGTGTTTGGTGGAATCGCGTTGCTCTTTATGATGGCGCTGCCCACGCGCGAGCGCGCGGCGCTTTAAAAGTTGCCTTGCCTGATTAGGCTGGGTGACATGCAGATTTTTTCAAAGCGAGTACGCGACAGGGATCAAGCAGGTGCCGAGGCTGCTGGACTGAGGTGGCTCGGGGAAGCCACCGACGCGGTAGTCAACGTCGTGAGCGCCGACGGGCTAGAAATCGTTACCGAGCGCGTGGACGACGTCATGCCCACGCCGGAGGCGGCGAGGAAGTTTGGTGCGGAGCTGGCTCGCATGCACCGCGCCGGAGCTGAGGCGTTTGGCGCACCTCCTGCCGGATGGGAGGGAAAGAACTTCATCGGCAGCATCGAGCAAGACTGCATCCCGACGGATAGCTGGGGTGAGTTCTATGTTGAACAGCGCGTGCTGCCTTTTGCAGAACTGGCGGGGATTAGTGCGGCGCAGCTGGACTTGGTAAGGCGTGCCTGCGACGCCATCGCCGCGCGCAGTTGGGATGTGGCGCCGGCTCGCATCCACGGTGATTTGTGGACGGGAAACCTGCTTTTTGGGTCCGACGGCGGCATCATGATTGACCCTGCTGCCCATGGTGGGCATCCGCATACGGATTTGGGGATGTTGGCGCTTTTCGGGGCGCCATACCTCGAGGAAATCTTCCAGGGCTATGGTGCGCCAAAGAACATCGAGAAGTGGATTCCCATGCACCAGCTGCACCCGCTGGCGGTGCATGCGCTTACGCACGGCGCCAGCTATAACCGGCCGTTGGAGCGCGCGGCGGCCGCTACTTTGGAGGCGCTGGGCTAAACGTTCGGCCCCTGCGGCATGATGCGCTTGTGAGCACCGCGGTGCCATAAGGTTTCGATGCGTTCGCGGGCGGCGTCGGGAACCGTCTTGCCCTCTAGGTAGTCATCGATGTGGCAGTAGGTGACGCCGAGGGCCTCTTCATCGGGAAGCTGAGGCTTATCGTCCTCCAAGTCCGCGGTGGGAACCTTTTCCCAGGTAGAGCGTGGGGCGCCGAGGTGCTCTAGGAGAGCGGCGCCTTGGCGCTTATTGAGGCCGGCCAAAGGGAGGAGATCCGCCGCGCCATCGCCCCACTTGGTAAAGAAAGCGGTGACGTTTTCCGCCGCATGATCGGTACCGATGACGAGGGCGCCGACCTCGCCTGCGATGGCGTACTGGGCGGTCATGCGCAGGCGGGCTTTGGTATTGCCGCGGTTGAAATCGGCGACGTCGGCAAGCTGCACAGCATCCGTCACCTGATCGTCGAGGGCCAAGGTGGCCTGCTTGATATCAACGGTGGGGCGGTGATCCGGCTGGATGAAATCCAGGGCAATTTGGGCATCGTCCTCATCGGCCTGCACACCGTAGGGCAGGCGCACGGCCCAAAACTCCGTGCCGTCGACGCGGTCCACCGCTAGCTGCGCGAGCTTTCCCGCCAAGGTGGAATCCTGGCCGCCGGAAATTCCCAGCACGTAGCCTTTAGCACCGGTGGTACGCAGGTAGTCAACCAAGAAATCCACGCGGCGTCGCACTTCGGATTCTGGATCGATAAAGGGGCGCACACCCAGGGCTTTTATGATGGTTTGCTGCAGGTTTTCGGCATCATTCGACATGACGTTCATGGTAGCCGCCTGACACAATATAGTGCTGTGAATAAGGAAGTTTATGTCAAGGTAGTAGCTGGCATAGCGGCCCTCGGCGGGCTGCTTTTTGGATACGACACCGGCGTGATGTCCGGTGCCTTGCTTTTTATTAGCCCCGCATTCGACATGAGCGCGCACCAAGAGGGCTGGGTGACCTCGATGCTGCTCGTGGGTGCTGCAGTAGGGGCGCTGACGGCCGGGCGCATCGCCGATAGCTTTGGCCGCCGCTTCACACTGATTGCGGGTGGCATCATTTTCGTGTTGGGCTCCATCTGGTGTGCCCTGTCCGGTTCGGTGGGTATGCTGGCCACCGCGCGCACCTTTTTGGGCTTTGCCGTGGGTGCAGTCTCCATCGTGTCCCCCATGTACATCGCGGAGATCGTGCCCGCCAAGGTGCGCGGGCGCATGGTCTCGCTCAATACCCTAGCGATTGTGGTGGGCCAGTTGATGGCTTACCTGGTCAACTCCGCGCTGGCATCTACCGGTAGCTGGGAGTGGATGCTGGGCCTGGCCGCCGTGCCGGGCCTGGCGCTGGCGCTCGGAATGGCTTTCCTGCCAGAGACGCCGGTATGGCTGGCAACCAACGGGCGCATGCCCCGCGCCCAAGAGATTGCCGGGCGCGCCGGGATGGATATCTCGGAGCTGACCTCGCAGGAGACCGCGCGAAAGTCCAGCGGATCCGAATGGAAGGCGCTGAAGGCCAATCGGTGGATGCAGATTACGGTGCTGCTTGCCATGCTGATGGGCCTGACGCAGCAGATTACCGGTGTCAACGCTATTGTGTACTTCGCACCGACCATGATGAACCAGGTGGGGATTTCCACGGCCAACTCGGTTTATACGTCCATCGTTATCGGCACGGTATCCGTGCTGGCTTGCTGGGTGGGGCTCAAGGTCGTGGACCGCATTGGGCGAAAGCGGCTATTGCTTACCGGCCTGACCGGCAACGTGATCTCGCTGTTTATCCTCTCCTTCGCCTATTCCCATGCGCAGGACTCCACCGCCATGGCGATGGTCTCGTTGGTCTTTATGGCGCTGTTTATCGCCTTCCAGCAGGCTGCAGTGTCGCCCACTACCTGGCTACTCATCTCCGAGCTGGTGCCGCTGCAGGTGCGCGGCCTAGGCATGGGCATTGCGGGGCTCTCGCTATGGGCCACCAACTGGGCCGTGGCGCAGTACTTCCTGCCGCTAGTGGAGTGGCTCACCGGCCCGGTGGCGTTTATCGTCTTCGGAGCTTTTGGTCTCATAGCCATCGGCTACACCAAGGTTTTGGTTCCAGAGACTATGGGACGTAGCCTGGATGAGGTAGGCGAGGAGATGAAGTCGCGCTTTGGGCGCGAGTCCGCAGCCGTTGAGCCTTAGTGTTTTGGTATTGACGTCCGTGTGAGGTAATATTTTTCCTCGTGTCATGGCTGGGGATTCCCAGTCCGTGCTTTACTTATTCAACCGCATGTAGATTGCGCATAACGAAAGGAGCGCCCGATGAAGGTCCGTAAGTCCCTTCGGTCGCTGAAGAAGAAGCCGGGCGCCCAGGTTATTCGCCGCCACGGTAAGGTCTTCGTGATCAACAAGAAGGATCCTCGTTTCAAGGCTCGTCAGGGCTAATTGAAGCGCTATTCCATCCGCCTCCCCGGTTTCCGGGCGGGGCGGATTTTTTTATGTATAAGTGCATGAGTTCTGGCACAAATATAACAACTTCTAAGCTTAGATAAGCGGCAAATTTAATATATGAATATAATTATATTATCTGTCAATGTCGTAAGAAAGAAGAAAAGTGTCTAAGCTAATCGTGACTGCACTTGTTGCTGCCGCCCTAGGATTTTCTATCCCAGTTGCTCATGCAGACGAACCGCAGTGGGAATCCTCGGTTCCGTCGTCCTTTGGTATCAATGACCCGTCCTGTACGCCTTCAGGGGACATCACTGAGCCCGTTGTGCTGCTGCATGGAACCTCGAATAATGCTTCCGTGTGGGGAAATTTGGTCCACCTCTTGCAAGATCAGGGGGCGTGCGTGTGGGCCTTTGACTACGGCGCCGATGATGTCACCTTGCAGAATATGATTCCAAGCGTCAAAGCCATCGCGGACCTGGATGATTCGGCCGCGGAAATTGCGGATCAGGTGGACTATGTCCGCGAGGTCACTGGCTCGGACAAGGTGAACTTGGTGGGCCATTCCCAGGGTGGCATGCACATCAAGACCTATACCCAGATGCACGAGGGGGCGGCCCACGTGTCCCATGCAGTAGCGCTGGGGGGGCAATTTCCACGGCACCACGCTCAATGGGCAGGGGGAGGCGCTCTCTAAATTTATCGCTTTCGCTCCGCATCTCGCCGCTTTCCTGGCTAGTACGGCCGGCATCCAGCAGGTGGTGGGGTCGGAGTTTATGCAACGGCTCAATGCGCTGCCAGATACCGCGCCAAGTGTGCTTTATACCTCCATTTACTCTCCGGGGGATACTACGGTGACTCCGATTAGCTCTTCGCAGCTGGCGCTTGTCGACGGCGCCGATGTAGTCAATCTAGACCTAGGCGAAGTCTGTAGCGTGACTCCTCGGCACGATAAGCTGCCAACCGACCGGACGGTTTTAAGTCAAGTTATTTTTGGTCTGAAGCGTTCTCCGGGCGAGGTTCCGGACCCGGCGACCTGCGCCTCTGACGAGGCTTCGGTAGTCGGCTCATAAAGAGACACGCGAACCCTAAATTGTGAACTTTAACACACAAATTGGTGAACTCTGGGTAAACCTGCAGGAATCTCATTGGTGTAGTTTCATGGCTGTCCTTGAGTGTGGTCAACATGTGGGGTCTGGGGGTGTTCCATCCTGGGAATACCATGCCTGTAACTACTACATATTGTGTTGGTTGCGGGTGTTTCCCCCAAAGTATAGTGTCGTTGGTGTTGTTCAGAGCGGCGCAGGAAGCGCCCGGTTAGGCGGAATTTTCGTCGCGCGTTGCACCCCGCTCTAACGAATTCTCGATGAAGGAGCTTTAAAGGATCTATATGTCTATCACCGTTTACACCAAGCCAGCTTGTGTTCAGTGCAACGCCACCAAGAAGGCCCTCGATCGCGCCGGTCTCGATTACAACTTGGTCGATATTTCTGTTGATGATGAAGCCCGTGACTATGTCATGGCACTGGGCTACGTTCAGGCACCAGTAGTTGAAGCTAATGGCGAGCACTGGTCCGGTTTCCGCCCTGACCGCATCAAGGGCTTGGCTTCCGTAGCGGCATCCGCTTAAGGGGTAAGGGAGGCCAGTAGCCATGTTGGTCGTGTATTTTTCCTCCGCGACGGAAAATACGCACCGGTTCGTGCAGAAACTGGGCTTTCCCAGCGCGCGCATCCCGCTGCGCCGCACGGAAGAGCCACTGCAAGTAAACGAACCCTATGTCTTGGTGTGCCCCACCTATGGCGGGGGCGCTTCCATCAGCCACCAAAACTCCCGGCCCGTGCCCAAGCAGGTAATAAAGTTCCTCAATGATGAGCACAACCGCAGCCTCATTCGCGCGGTAATTTCTGGTGGTAATAGCAATTTCGGTGCCGATTTTGGCAAAGCTGGTGATGTCATCAGTGCCAAATGCAAAGTGCCCTATGTTTATCGTTTCGAGTTGCTGGGAAACGAAGACGATATAAAAATTTGTCGTGAAGGCTTATTGGCCAACGCAGCCGAGCTCGGACTCGAAGCTGCCGCCTAGCGCCTTCTGCGACTTCAATACAGATCCTGATTTTAAAGAAAGGCCTTGTCAGCTGTGAGTACGCAATTGGGGAAGACCGTCGCCGAGCCAGTAAAGCCAGAGGAGCAGTTGGATTACCACGCTCTGAACGCGATGCTGAATCTCTACGATGCAAATGGCAAGATTCAGTTCGATAAAGACCGCGAGGCCGCTAACCAATTCTTCCTGCAGCACGTAAACCAGAACACGGTCTACTTCCACGATCTGGAAGAAAAGATCGACTACCTGATCAATAACAAGTATTACGACCCACAGGTCATTGAGCAGTACGATTTCTCCTTCATCAAGGAACTGTTCAAGCGGGCCTACGCCTATAAGTTCCGTTTCAAGTCCTTCCTGGGCGCGTATAAGTACTACACGAGCTACACGCTGAAGACCTTTGATGGCCGCCGCTACTTGGAGCGTTTTGAAGACCGCGTCTCCATGACGGCTCTATTTTTGGCGGATGGCGATACTGGCCTAGCGGAGCATCTTGTCGATGAGATTATGACCGGCTGTTTCCAGCCGGCTACCCCGACCTTCCTCAATGCTGGCAAAGCTCAGCGCGGCGAGCTTGTGTCCTGCTTCTTGCTGCGCATAGAGGACAACATGGAGTCCATCGGCCGCTCCATCAACTCCGCATTGCAGTTATCCAAGCGTGGCGGCGGCGTAGCGCTGCTGCTGTCTAATATCCGCGAGTCCGGTGCGCCGATTAAGCATATTGAGAACCAGTCCTCCGGCGTTATTCCCGTGATGAAGCTCTTGGAGGATGCCTTTTCCTACGCTAACCAGCTCGGCGCCCGTCAGGGTGCCGGTGCGGTCTACCTCAACGCGCATCACCCGGACATCATGAACTTCCTAGATACTAAGCGCGAGAATGCGGATGAAAAGATCCGCATTAAGACCCTCTCGCTGGGTATCGTCGTGCCGGATATTACTTTCGAGCTGGCCAAGCGCAATGACGATATGTACCTCTTCTCGCCGTACGACGTCGAGCGGGTCTACGGCAAGGCTTTCGGTGACATCTCCGTGACCGAGCACTACGAAGAGATGGTGGAAGACCCACGCATCAGTAAAAAGAAGATCAACGCCCGTCACTTCTTCCAGACCGTGGCAGAGCTGCAGTTCGAATCCGGCTACCCGTACATCATGTTCGAGGACACCGTGAACCGCGCCAACCCGGTAAAAACCTCGTGGATCAATATGTCTAACCTGTGCTCGGAGATCTTGCAGGTCAACTCCCCATCCGAGTTTAATGCGGACCTGACTTACGAGGAACTGGGCAGCGATATTTCTTGCAACTTGGGCTCGCTGAATATTGCGATGACCATGGATTCTCCGGACTTTGCCAATACGGTGGAGACCGCCATCCGCGGCCTGACCGCCGTGGCGGATAAGACCTCCATTGACTCGGTGCCGTCCGTGCGCCGTGGTAATGACGAGTCCCATGCCATCGGCTTGGGCCAGATGAACCTGCACGGTTATTTGGGCCGCGAGCACATCGAGTACGGCTCGGAAGAGGGTTTGGACTTTACCAATGCTTACTTTGCCGCCATTTTGTATGCGGCGCTGCGTGCTTCCAATAAGATTGCCCGTGAGCGCGGGGAGTATTTCAAGGAATTCCCACAGTCTGAGTATGCCTCGGGCGAATTCTTTGACCGCTACGATCCGGAAGAGTTTAAGCCGAAGACCAAGAAGGTGCAGGCGCTTTTCGACGCCTCTTCGATCCACACCCCGTCCGTCCAGGATTGGGAGGATCTGAAACAGGACGTCGCCAAGTACGGCCTGTACAACCGCAACCTGCAGGCGGTGCCGCCGACGGGCTCGATTTCCTATATCAATAACTCCACCTCGTCCATCCACCCAATTGCCTCCAAGATTGAGATCCGCAAGGAAGGCAAGATTGGCCGCGTCTACTACCCAGCGCCGCATATGGATAACGAGAACTTGGAGTACTTCAAGGACTCCTACGAGATTGGCTTCGAGAAGATTGTCGATACCTACGCCGTAGCCACCAAATACGTGGACCAAGGTCTATCGCTAACGCTCTTCTTTAAGGACACCGCGACCACCCGCGAGGTCAACCGCGCGCAGATTTATGCGTGGCGCAAGGGCATTAAGACCTTGTATTACATCCGCTTGCGCCAGATGGCGCTGGAAGGCACTGAGGTCGAGGGCTGCGTATCCTGCATGCTCTAAACCGTAGCTAGGGCGCCTCGATGCACGTCGCGGGGAAGGACGTGCATCGAGGCGTTTAGCCGTTTTCGGCCCTAGTGCGGTCGAGGATGGTGCGGGAGGCGGTTTCGGCGGCGTCGGCAAGCCCAGTATCAATGGCGCGCGCCAACTCCATGTGTAGCTGCGTAGTGCCGCCGATGGGATTGCGCTTGCGGGAGCCAAAGACGGATTTGCCCTTGAGCATGGCTACCAAGGAAGGGGCGAGCGCGGCCAGCATCTCATTGCCAGAGGCGCGCAGGATCAAAGTGTGGAAGTGCAAATCGGTTTCCAATTCCTCTCCCACGCGGGGAGAAGGGGTGGTTTCTAGCTCTGCCAGCCGAGCGGCAAGTCGGAGTAATTCCGAGCGCTGTTGGGCACTGGCATTGTGCGCGGCAAGTCGAGCCGCCACGGGTTCGATGCCTAGTCGCAGCTCGTTGAGGCGGGCAACTTGCTGTCCGCGGGTTTTATCGCTGCCTAAACGCCAACCGATGATAACCGGGTCATAAACCGCCCACTGCTCCATGGGCCGCACCGTGATGCCCACTCGGCGCCCAGAGCTGACCATGCCTAAGTGCTCTAAGGTGCGCATCGCCTCGCGGGCTACGGTGCGGGAGATACCAAAGCGCTTTTCGATGTCCCTCAGTCGGAACCGCTCGCCCTCCGCGATGTCTCCGCACACGATTTCGGCGCCGAGCCTATCAACCACGGAGCCCAGTAGGGGAGGGGTAGCGCTCATAGAAATCCTTTCTTCTGGCACTGCTTTCCTTCCAGTGCAGCTGGGATCAGTATAGGCGTGAGGTATTCGACACAATGGCTTAAAAGTAGGCCAAATTGGGTATGCTGGAGACCTGAATTTGTCCGTTTTAAGTATTGGAGTGACGCCGCGTGTCGCACGAGTACGATGACTATCTTTCTAGTCATGAAAAGCCAGTTGAAGCTATTAACTGGAATAGCATCCCGGATGAAAAGGACCTTGAAGTGTGGGACCGTCTCACCGGCAACTTCTGGTTGCCGGAAAAGGTTCCCGTCTCCAATGACCTTCCCAGCTGGAAGACGCTGACGGAGCAGGAAAAGGAAACCACCATGCGGGTCTTTACCGGCCTGACCCTGCTGGATACCATCCAAGGCACCGTCGGCGCGATTTCTCTCCTGCCGGATTCCCAGACCCTGCACGAAGAAGCGGTGTATACCAATATCGCCTTCATGGAGTCCGTGCATGCCAAGTCATATTCCAATATCTTCATGACTCTGGCGACCACGCCGATGATCAACGATGCTTTCCGCTGGTCTGAAGAGAACGAGAATTTGCAGAAGAAGGCCAAGATCATCTTGTCCTACTACAAGGGCGAGGATCCGCTGAAAAAGAAGGTGGCCTCCACTCTGCTGGAGTCCTTCTTGTTCTATTCCGGTTTCTACCTGCCGATGTACTTCTCGTCTCGCGCAAAGCTGACCAATACTGCCGATATTATTCGTCTCATCATTCGCGATGAGGCAGTGCATGGCTACTACATTGGCTATAAGTTCCAGCAGGCATATAAGCAGCTGGATGAAGAACGCCAGGCGGAGCTGAAGGAATACACCTTCGACTTGGTCTACGATCTCTATGACAACGAGATTGACTACACCGAGGACCTCTATGATGAGCTTGGGTGGACCGAGGACGTCAAGCGTTTCCTGCGCTATAACGCGAATAAGGCGCTGAATAACTTGGGCTTTGAAGGCCTCTTCCCGGCCGATGAGACGCGTGTTTCCCCGGCTATCTTGTCCTCGTTGTCGCCGAATGCGGATGAGAACCATGACTTCTTCTCCGGATCCGGTTCTTCCTATGTCATTGGCAAGGCCGAGGACACTACTGATGATGACTGGGATTTCTAAGCATTCCCACTGATTAGCGTGGTCTAGCGGCACACCTCCTGCTCAAACTCAACCGAAAGGTTGATAACGAGCGGGGGTGTGTTTTCGCGTTTCTGGGGTGCACAATGCGGGTTTAGTGTGACATATAGCACGTAAATTTTGGATCGAAAAATTTCGCCGGAATTAGCGGCTGCGCTACGTGCAGGGGGTATGTGACAGATGTGGTTAGCCCGCAGGGGAGGCTAAGTGGTCCAGTATTGGGGCAAGCTGGAAAGAAGAGGGGAAAATGGCCTAATATAAGGCGAGTAAACCTAGGTGTAGGTGGACTCTGTTCACAGACACTTTGTTATTCAGGAGGATTTTATGACCGCTGTGGCGCCACGGGTCGACGATTACGTCGCCCCCACACGTCCAGAGCCAACCGGTAACGCGAAGACCGGTTCAAAGGCTTGGGTATTTCTAACGAGCACCGACCACAAGCAGCTGGGCATCATGTACTTGATCATGTCCTTCAGCTTCTTTTTCCTCGGTGGCTTTATGGCACTGTTGATCCGCGCGGAGCTGTTCACCCCGGGTCTCCAGTTCTTGTCCAACGAGCAGTTCAACCAGCTGTTTACCATGCACGGCACTGTGATGCTGCTGCTCTTTGCTACCCCAGTCGTGTGGGGCTTTGGTAACTACATTCTGCCGCTGCAGATTGGTGCACCGGACGTGGCCTTCCCGCGTCTGAACGCTTTCGGCTTCTGGGTTACCCTGCTGGGCGGCATCGTGATGCTGCTTGGCTTCGTCACCCCTGGTGGCGCGGCCGACTTCGGTTGGACCATGTACATGCCGCTGGCTGACGGTATCCACACCCCAGGCATTGGTGCGGATATGTGGATCGTTGGCGTGGGCGCTACCGGCGTTGGCACCATTGCCTCCGCTATCAACATGATCACCACCATTTTGACCCTGCGCGCACCGGGCATGACCATGTTCCGTCTGCCGGTCTTCAGCTGGGCAGTATTCACTGCATCCGCCATCGTGCTGATGATTTTCCCGCTGCTGACCGCTGCAGCATTGGGTGTTCTGTATGACCGGAAGCTGGGCGGCCACATCTACGATTCCGCTAATGGTGGCGGCATCCTGTGGCAGCACCTGTTCTGGTTCTTCGGCCACCCTGAGGTCTACGTCTTGGCACTGCCGTTCTTCGGCGTTGTTTCTGAGGTCGTTCCGGTCTTCTCCCGCAAGCCGGTCTTCGGCTACATCGGCTTGGTCTTCGCATTGCTGGCTATTGGCTCCCTGTCCATGGCTGTGTGGGCACACCACATGTTCGTTAGCGGCGCTATCCTGCTGCCGTTCTTCTCCTTCATGACGTTCCTGATTGCAGTGCCTACCGGCGTTAAGTTCTTCAACTGGGTCGGCACCATGTGGAAGGGCCACATCACCTGGGATACCCCGATGATCTTCGCTATGGGCTTCATGGCAACCTTCCTCTTCGGCGGCATGACCGGCGTTATGCTGGCATCCCCGGCACTGGACTTCCACCTGGCTGAGTCCTACTTCCTGATTGCGCACTTCCACTACACCCTGTTCGGTACGGTTGTGTTCTCCGCATTCGCTGGCCTGTACTTCTGGTTCCCGAAGATGACCGGCCGCATGCTGGATGAGCGTCTGGGCAAGATCCACTTCTGGCTGACCTTCGTCGGCTTCCACGGCACCTTCCTGGTTCAGCACTGGGTAGGCAACATGGGTATGCCGCGCCGCTACGCTGACTACCTAGAGTCCGATGGCTTCACGGTCTTCAACCAGATTTCCACCATCTTCTCCTTCGTCTTGGGCGCTTCCGTTATCCCGCTGATTTGGAACGTATTCAAGTCTTGGCGCTATGGCGAGATTGTTACCGTGGATGACCCATGGGGCTACGGCAACTCCCTTGAGTGGGCAACCTCCTGCCCGCCGCCACGCCACAACTTCGTGTCCCTGCCGCGCATCCGTTCCGAGCGCCCAGCGTTCGAGCTGCACTATCCGCACATGGTTCAGCGCATGCGCGAGGAAGCACACGTGGGTAGCCACTAAAGCGAATTAACTCGCTAAAGCACTCCTGACATAAGCCGCCTCCCAGCCCATTTCGGGCCCTGGGAGGCGGCTTTAGCGTATCTCAAGTGACCGCGTGCGATAATGGGCGGCGTGAGTACTCAAGCTGATACCAACGCAGTCATAACCACCAGTGGGCCGGACAAGCCTGGGGTTTCGGCAGCCTTCTTCCGCGTGCTGGCGTCCTATAACGCCACGCTTGTCGACGTCGAACAGGCCATCTTTTCCGGCCGTATCACCCTCGCCGCCCATACCCGCATCCCCGGGGCGCGGGCCGAGCAGATAGAGCAGGGGCTGCGCAATACCTTGAGCATTTATGGCCAGCAGGTCTCCGTGGACTTGAGGGAGGAAGAATCTGCCGCCCGTGCTCGCTCGACACATGTGGTGGTTCTCATGGGTGCCGAAGTAACGGCTCATCACGTAGAGGAAGTGGCACGCGTATTGGCCAATTTTGATGCCAATATTGATCGCATCCGTGGTCTTTCTACCTCCCCGTTGACTGGATTGGAGCTCTTTTTAACTCTGGACGGCCCAGCGGCGCCCGTGCGTCAGGCACTAGCGGAGCTGGCAAAGCAGATTGGAATCGATATTGCCATTGAGCGCGCGGGCCTCGGCCGGCGTTCTAAGCGATTGGTGTGCTTCGACTGCGATAGCACCCTCATTCAAGGCGAGGTCATCGAGATGCTGGCCGCCCGTGCTGGCAAAGAGGAGGAGGTTGCCGCAGTGACGGCCCGGGCAATGCGCGGCGAGTTGGCCTTTGAGGAGTCCCTGCGCGAGCGCGTCGCGGTGCTGGCCGGGTTGGATGCCGCCATCATTGATGAGGTGGCCTGCGATATTCAATTGACTCCTGGCGCCCGCGAGACCATCGCCACTTTGAACCATATTGGCTACCGCACCGCTGTGGTCTCCGGCGGGTTCATCCAAGTTCTAGAGGGCCTCGCCGCAGAGATGGAGTTGGACTACGTCCGCGCAAATACCTTGGAAATCGCCGACGGAAAGCTCACCGGCCGGGTAACCGGCAAGGTGGTTGACCGCAAGGCCAAAGAGGAATTCCTGCGGGAGTTCGCCGCAGATTCCGGAGTGGGCATGCGGCAGACGGTCGCCGTGGGCGATGGTGCCAATGACATCGATATGATTACCGCTGCTGGGTTGGGCATTGCCTTTAACGCAAAGCCGGCGCTGCAAGAAGTGGCGGATACCACGGTGAGTCACCGGCGGCTGGATGAGGTTCTGCAGATCTTGGGAATTCCGGCCGAGGAGGTTGTTCGTGGATAAATTTGAGACCGCCCACCGGCGGTTGGTGGAGGCATGTGATTCTCGCTCCTGGCGTGATGACCCAGAAAATCCGGATGATCCCGCCACCATCCAAGCCATACAGATTGCGCTTAACCTGCCAAAGCAGGAGCCGCCGGCCCGCACGGAGGTGCTAGAGGCGGCCGCCCGCGCCGTAGTGGCAGTGTGCCTCGACGAGCGCGCAGGCGAAGACGGTGCCTTCGCCCAGGCGCTGGACCAGTGGTACGGCCACCGCATCCGCAAGATTGCCCGCCGTGCGCGCAATAAGGCCTGGCGCGATGTGCAGAGCCTGCCTGGCGTGACTATTGCGGACCGCGCCCGTGCCTTCGCGCCCTCGGCAGTGGGCGAGGTGGATCCGCTCATTGCCAAGCTACAGATCGGCCACACCGACCTTGCCTATGATGAGCCAGGAGCCCCGCTTGACGATGCCCCCGTTATCTACGTCGACCGCAGCCTCGACATGTCTGCGGGCAAGGCCGCGGCACAGGTGGGCCATGGTTCTATGATGCTGGCCGCCGCGATGTCGGTGGGCGAGGCCCGCGCTTGGGCGGAAAACAACTTTCGGCTCTCGGTACGCGAAGTTCCCGGGACGGAATTTCGCTCCGCCTGCGCGCAGGATGGCGCTGTGGTCATCGTGGACGCCGGCTTTACGGAGATTGCGCCGGACTCGGCTACCGTGTGCGCCCTGCGGCGACCAATCGCTTAAGGGCGCCGCGGACCGTGTCTGGGTCGGTGGTTTGCCAAAAGCGCGGCATGGAGGCTTTGAGGAAGCTACCGTAGCGCTTATACTCCAAGCGGTTATCGAGAACGGCCACCACGCCGCGGTCCGTTACGTGGCGCAGCAGGCGGCCCGCGCCTTGGGCCATGAGCAAGGCGGCGTGGGTAGCCGAGACCTCCATGAAACCGGAGCGACCGGCTGCATCGGCTGCTTGGGCGCGTGCCTGCATCAGGGGATCGTCGGGGCGGGGGAACGGAATGCGGTCGATAATAACCAGCGAGCACGCCGACCCCGGCACGTCTACGCCCTGCCACAGGGTAAGCGTGCCAAATAGACAGGAGTTTTCTTTCTGGGAGAATTTCTCTACCAGCGCGCCGATGGAATCCTCGCCTTGGACGAAGAGGTCAAAGGGGAGGCGGGGCTTGAGGGCAGTGGCTGCCTCTTCCGCGGCGCGGCGGGAAGAGAATAGCCCCAGTGTGCGCCCGCCGGCGGCCATGATGAGCTCGTAAATCTCATCGATGGTTTCTTTGGGCAGGCCGTCGCGGCCCGGCGCGGGCAGGTACTTGGCGGTGTATAAGATTCCGGACTTGGCCGGGTTGAAGGGCGTGCCCGCATCCAAGGTGTCATACGTGCCGCTGGGCATGCCCCACTGGGCGGCCATGGCATCGAAGCGGCCGCCGAGGGCGAGGGTGGCGGAGGTCAGTACTACTGTTTGTTCCCCAAAGAGGTTCTCGCGCAGCATGTGGGCGATGGACAAGGGAGCCACGGCGAGTGTTTCGGCGTCGCTGCGCGGATCGCGCTCGAGCCAGACGACGTCATCTTGCTTGGCTGGATCATCGGTGGCGAAGACCTCCAGCATGCGCGCTACGGCCTGCGCGAGATCCGAGAGGTGGTTGCTGAGGTTCTGGCGCTCGGCGTTTTTCTCCGGATCGTCGGTGGCTTCGCCCTCTGGCGCGCGGGAAATGAGGGACTTGACGCGCAGGAATTCGTCGGCAAGCGCGCGCAGGTGGCCCTGGGAGGTTTCATCCAGGTCGGTCCAGCGGCCAGATTCCTGGATTTTCATCAGGTCATCGAATTCCTCGGCAAGGTCCGCGAGGTTGCCAGCATTGCCTAGCGACTTCGCGCGGTTCGCGGCCATCTTGATGGCGCGGGTAGTAATCTCCGCTGTGGATACCGAGGTAATGCGGCCGTCGAGCTCGTGGGCCTCATCGATAATGGCGACGTTGTGCTCCGGCAAAATATTTGCCTCAGAAACTGCATCGATGGCGAGCATTGCGTGGTTGGTGACCACGATGTCGACGTCGGCAGCCGCCCTTCGGGCCTCCTCCGCAAAGCAATCCGGCCCGTGCGGGCAGCGCGAAGCGCCCAAGCATTCGTTGGACGTTACAGACACCGCCCGCCACACTAGGTCCGGCACACCCGGCTCGAGGTCATCGCGGTCACCGGTGTCGGTTTCTTGCGCCCACTCGTGGATGCGGCGCACGGCTTTGCCGCGGTGAGAGATCTCGGATTCGTCGATAAGAGCTTCCGGGTCATCCGGGGTCGCCGCAATCTTATTCATACACAAGTAGTTATTGCGGCCCTTCATGATGGCGAAGGTGGGAGTGCGCTCCATGACAGGGGCGAGGGCCTGTGTGAGCCGGGGCAGGTCGCGCTCCACCAGCTGGCGCTGGAGGGCCAGGGTAGCGGTGGAGACGATGACGGTGGAGCCGGAATTCATCGCGTGCCGGATGGCTGGGACCAGGTAGGCCAGGGACTTTCCGGTACCGGTACCGGCCTGCACAGCAAGGTGGCGCTCCTTTTCGAGCGCGGACGAGACGGCCGCAGCCATGCGCACCTGGCCTTCGCGCCGGCTACCGCCCAGCGCTTCTACGGCCTTGCCCAGCAGCGTTTCCGTGTCGAGGTTTAGGGGCTCATCTGCGTGCTCACTCACCCCACACAGTCTAGCGGCCTACTTCTTAAAGCCCACCATCCGCGTGGGCACGGCCGCCTCATCGCGCGAGAGCGCCAGGCCTTCCCACGGCAGGGTCTTGCGGGCCTGATCCAAATACTCGCGAGAGGCATGCAGATCCGGCAAGCCGTCAACGATGTGCCCATCGCGCATGAGCGGAATAGTCATCTCGCGGGTGTCGAGCGGGCCCGTATCTGGCGCGGGCGCGTCAAAGGGATAGACGATCTCTTCCACCGCTACGCCCGAGGAACGGTAGGTGCGTAGCGCGCGCTTGGCACCGCCGACGGACTGCTTGGAAGTAGAGCGCTTGGCCACTGGGATGCCATCTACCTCCACTACCTTGTAGACCATGCCGGCTGTAGGCGCGCCGGAGCCGGTGACCACGGACGTGCCGACGCCGTAGACATCGACCGGATCGCCGCGCAGGCCAGCGATGGCAAACTCATCGAGGTCAGAGGAGACCACGATATTGGTATTGTGGTTGCCCAAATCATCCAGCTGCTTGCGTACGCGGCGGGTGACGGCGCCCAAGTCACCGGAATCTATGCGGACCCCACCTAGCTGCGGGCCACCTACTTTCACTGCGGTTTCTACGCCCTTGGTGATGTCATAGGTATCGACTAGCAGAGTGGTCTCTACACCCAGCGTGTCGATCTGGGAGCGGAAAGCGGCCTCCTCGTTCGGGGTGCCGTCCGGGTTGGTATGCGCCAAGGTCCAAGAGTGCGCGGCAGTGCCGGAGACAGGGATGCCGTAGCGATAGCCCGCCTCCAAATTGGAGGTGGCTTCGAAGCCAGCCAGGTAGGCTGCGCGGGCGGCGGTTACCGCCGCATACTCGTGGGTGCGGCGCGAGCCCATCTCGATAATCGGGCGGCCATCGGCAGCCGTGACCATGCGGGAGGCGGCCGAGGCCACCGCGGAATCGGCATTCATGATGGACAAAATAACGGTCTCAAGGACTAGGCATTCTCCAAAAGTACCGCGCACCGTCAGGATGGGGGAGTTAGGGAAATACAGCTCACCCTCGCGGTAGCCGTCAATCTGCCCAGAAAAGCGGTAGTGACGCAGGTATTCCTTGGTTTTGTCATCCAGGAAGTCCATCTCTGCTAGCTGATTGGCTGAAAAGCGAAAATCCTCCACCGCACGCAGGACCCGCTCGGTGCCGGCAACCACGCCGTAGCGGCGCTCATTGGGCAGACGGCGGCCGAATACCTCGCAGGTGACCTGGCGGTTTGCCGAGCCGTCTCGCAGCGCGGCCTGGAGCATAGTGAGCTCGTATTTATCCGTCAGTAGAGCTGTGGAGCGATCATTGGGGATAGCTTTGTCATTCACGGGAGTGATAATACCCACTGACTAGGTGTTTTTCAGAGGTTTAGATTCTTTAGGCCTAGAATGTCCGCAGCTAGATTGGGCAGGCCCACAATAAATCCCCAAAAGTGGTTAGGCTAGAAAGCATGAAGGCGCAATTTCCCGTAGTCCGCATGAGCTCTCCTATGGCTACGCCCGAATTGGATGAAGAACTCGACGTAGATGTGGCCACGAGTGAGAACCTCCCGTGGATGTGCATCGTGTGGGATGACCCAGTCAACCTAATGAGCTACGTGTCCTACGTATTCCAAACCGTTTTGGGATATGACAAGAAGCGAGCCAACGAACTCATGATGCAGGTCCATACTGAGGGCAAGGCCGCCGTCTCCAGCGGTGAGCGCGACAAAATTGAGGCAGACGTGAAAAAGCTCCAGATCGCGGGTCTGTGGGCAACGATGCAGCAGGCAGGTTAGATATATGCAACCGTGGAAGAAAAAGAAGTCTCTCATGCGCGGGCCGAAGATAACGGCCGTTTTTGAGCCAATGGAGCGCGAGGTATTAGGTGATCTCACCGCTACCGTCTCCGAGGCGATCATCGGGCGCGCGCAGTCCGCACCTAAGGATGAGCTAGCAGAGATGCTGGACATGCCTACTGGGCATACGGAAGCCCCAGAAGATCCTTCACTGGCCCGCCTCTTTCCAGACTTTGAAATGCCCGGCGATGAGGAATACGAAGGCGATGCTTCTTTGCTGCGCTCGCTGCACGAGAATGACATTGCGCGCGCCAAGATAGAAAACCTTCAGGTCATCGGTTCGGCCGTTGGCCCCACCGGCGGGGTAGAGGTCACCATTAGTGAGCAGGAGGCCCAAGCCTTTGTTGCCGGCCTTAATGATTTGCGCCTCTATGTTGCGGCAGGCGATGTTTCCGATGAAAACCTGATGTTGGACCGCGACAGCCTCGTGGAATGGTTGGCCTTCTGCCAAGATTCGCTGCTGCAGGTGCTGATGGACTAATGCTAGACGGCATTAGCATCGGGCACTATAGCGGTGCCGATACTGGAGTCACGGTGCTCTACTGCGGGCCGGGCGGCGCGCTCGGCAGCGTCGACGTGCGCGGCGGCGGCCCTGGCACCCGCGAAACAGACCTTTTGCAGCCGCATAATACGGTCGAACGTGTCCACGCCGTGGTGTTGGCGGGCGGCTCCGCCTTTGGCTTGGCGGCTGCCGACGGCGTGATGAATGAGCTGTCTCAGCAGGGTATTGGCTTCCCTGTCTTTGGCGAGGATCAGCCCGGACCATGCGTGCCCATTGTCCCCGGAGCCGTCATTTTTGACCTCTTGGTCGGGCCTTCCCGCCCCGGGCCGGAAGAAGGGGCGGCCGCGTTGCGATCTGCCCTTGCGGGCAACGATGAATCCATGGGTTCGGTGGGAGCCGGCGTGGGGGCTACCGCTGGCAAGCTGCGCGGCGGATTTGGCCTCGCTTCGCGCCGAGTGGGTGAGTATGAGGTCTCCGCCGCGATGGTCGCCAATCCCGTAGGCGAGGTCATCGATCCGCAGTCCGGCCGTCTGTACGGCGCGCCGGGTCGCACCCCGGTCAATGCGGCCGCCTATCGCGCCTTGCCGCACCCTGCAGAAGCAAAGCTCAACACCACGATTGGCGCCGTGCTTACCGACGCCCCCGTAACCACCGCCCAAGCCCAGCGCTTAGCAATGACTGCCCACGATGGCATCGCTCGTGCGGTGCGGCCTGCCCATTCACCGCTAGACGGCGATACCATCTTTGCCTTGTCCACTGCGCAACGCCCAGCTGAACTCAGCACGCAGGTGATCACCCAGCTATGCGCCGCGGCCGCCGATGCCGTGGAGGAGGCTATCGCCAACGCGGTTACCGCCGCCGATCCCGGCCTAGGCTTGAGCGCGTATCGCGATCTGCTGGACTAAGATAAAGCGCATTATGATTTCAGGCGGAATATCTAACTACCGGCCGGCGCCTTCGGGGCCGGTCAATCGCGGTGATTCCAAGAACTACACCCGCAGCGGCCGCATTACCACCGGCTTTTCCATAGCCTTTGGTTTCCTTGTCGTGGAGTGGGCAGCCCATATTGTCAACGCCTTCCTCTTTGGCGGCCAGCTATCCAATTACGGCATCCGCCCGTTAGATTTCAACGGCATTTGGGGGATTTTTGCCGCTCCACTGCTGCACGCGAACTTTGAGCACTTGATATCCAACTCGGTTCCCGGCGCCATCTTCTGTTTTCTTATCGGCTTGTCTGGCAGAAAGGCTTGGTGGGAGGTCACGCTGATTACCACGCTGGTGGCTGGCCTCGGAACCTGGTTCATTGGTGGCCCCGGCACCTCCCACATCGGCGCTTCCAGCTTGGTCTATGGCTGGCTGGCATATCTGATTGTGCGCGGCATATTTAACCGCTCGCTCATTCAGACCATCTTGGGCATCGTGCTCGGCTTCGCCTACTCCGGCTTGGTGTGGGGCGTGCTGCCGGTCTATGAAGGCGTGAGCTGGCAAGGACACCTTTTTGGCGCGATCGGCGGCTTCCTCGCGGGCATGACCATTACCTCGGATGATCCGGTCAAGGCAGTGAAGTATTAATGCCAACCGCAACCTCTCCCATCGGCATCTTTGATTCCGGCGTGGGTGGACTCACCGTGGCACGCGCGGTGATGGAACAGCTGCCGCACGAATCCGTCATCTATACCGGCGATACCGCCCATAGCCCCTACGGCCCGCGGCCTATTTCCGAGGTGCGCGCTTTTTCCCAGGTCGTAGCCGATAAGCTCGTGGAGCGTGGTTGCAAGATGCTGGTGATTGCGTGCAATACCGCAACCGCCGCCTTCCTGCACGATGCACGCGAACGCTACGATATCCCCATCGTGGAGGTCATCCGGCCCGCTGTGCGCCGCGCCATGTCCACCACGCGCAATGGAAAAATCGGCGTCATCGGCACTGAGGGCACCATCAAGTCTGGCGCCTATCAAGACTTATTCGCGCTCAACCCCAAGGTGCAGGCCTTTGCCACCGCCTGCCCGGATTTTGTTCCCTTTGTCGAGCGCGGCATTACTGCCGGCCGTCAAATTCTCGGTGTGGCCGAGGGCTACCTAGCCCCGCTGCAAGCCCAGGGGGTAGACACGTTGGTTTTGGGTTGTACGCATTATCCGCTTTTGACCGGCATTATCCAATTGGCAATGGGGGAAAATGTTTCGCTGGTGACCTCCTCAGAAGAGACCACTAAGGATGTTATGCGGATTCTCACGGAGACGGATATGTTGGCGCCTGCGGATAATCAGCCCGCCCACACCTTTGAATCCACGGGCGATCCGGAGGTCTTTGCGCGGCTGGCCACGCGATTTCTGGGCCCGCAGATTGTTTAAGTAGGAATAATTTCTCCCCCGTTTTGCACGTTGAGTACGCATGTGGGGCGATTTCATGGAACTATTGAGCCCATGAAGCTGACCATCCTAGGCTGCTCCGGTAGCGTCCCCACCGCCCAGAATCCCGCCTCTGGTTACTTGCTGTCCTTTGATAATGCGCCGTCTATCGTGCTCGATATGGGGCCTGGCACCCTAGCGCAGCTGGAACAGCAGCAGGATCCCTGCGATGCGCACGTGGCCTTTAGCCACTTGCATGCCGATCACTGCCTGGATTTTCCTTCCTTGATGGTGTGGCGTCGCTTTCACCCCACAGCGCCTGCGGCCTCGCGCAATATGTGCTTTGGGCCGAAGGCTACGCCCACACACCTGGGGCGCCTGTCTTCCGATGAGGTCGATGGCATCGATGACATGTCCGATACTTTTGCCTTTAGCCCATGGCAGCCGGGCGAGCGTCAGCTGGTAGACGATGTGCATATCACTCCCTTCCCGGTAAACCACCCGGTAGAGGCCTATGCTTTGCGCGTGGAGCACACCAAGACTGGGCAGACGATCACCTACTCCGGCGATTCTTCTTATACGCCCACGCTTGTCGACGCCGCACGGGGCGCCGATATCTTCCTCTGCGAGGCCGCGTGGGGCGAGACCTCGGAGGATAAGGCCCCGGATATGCACATGTCGGGCGCGGAAGCCGGCAGGGTGGCGCGCGAGGCAGGTGTAGGCAAGCTTGTGCTCATCCACATCCAGCCTTGGGGCGATGCCCAAGCCACCTTAGAGGCCGCCCGCTCCGAATTTGATGGCGAGATTGTCCTCGGCGCCGCGGGGATGGAGTTCTAAGATACGCTGGACGGCATGACTGAATTTACTCGTGCCGATGGGCGCGCACTCGATCAGATGCGCAGCGTCCGCATTACCCGCAATTTCACCACCAACCCGGCTGGCTCGGTGCTGGTGGAGTTTGGCAATACCCGCGTCATGTGCACCGCATCGGTGGAATATGGCGTGCCGCGTTTTAAGCGCGATTCGGGCGAAGGCTGGCTTACCGCCGAGTACGCCATGTTGCCTTCTGCCACCCACGATCGCATGCCGCGCGAATCCATGAAAGGCAAGGTCAAGGGGCGTACTCATGAGATTTCCCGCCTCGTCGGCCGCTCCCTGCGCGCCGCTGTGGACCTGGAGGAGTTGGGGGAGAATACCATCCAGCTCGACTGCGACGTCCTCCAAGCCGATGGCGGCACCCGCACTGCCTCTATCACCGGCGCCTATGTTGCGCTTGCCGACGCCATCGCACACCTCAAGGCCGAGGGCGTAGTCCCCGGCGAACCGCTGCTCGATCCCATCGCTGCGGTCTCGGTAGGAATTATTGATGGCGAAATCTGCCTCGACTTGCCCTATGAGGAAGACTCCCGCGCCGAGGTCGACCTCAACGTAGTGATGCAGGAATCCGGCGATTTCGTGGAAATCCAGGGCACCGGCGAGCACGGCCTCTTTGGCCGCGAGGATCTCAACGAGATGCTGGACGTAGCCCAGAAGGGCTGCAGCGAGCTGATCGCCGCACAAAAGGCGGCGCTGGGGTGGTAATTCTCGTCGCGTCCAATAATCCGAAAAAGCTCGCGGAGCTGGAGCGTATCCTGTCTGATGCCGGTATCGAAGGCGTCGAGCTGCGCCCGCTTTCCGCCGTGGAGTCTTACCCAGAGCCGGTGGAAGATGGCCGCACCTTTGCCGATAACGCGCTCATTAAGGCCCACGCCGGCGTAGCCGCTACCGGCTTTGCCACTGTCGCGGATGACTCTGGCCTGGCAATCGAGGAGCTCAACGGCATGCCCGGTGTGCTTTCCGCCCGCTGGTCCGGCCAGCACGGCAACGACCAGGCCAATAATGACCTAGTCTTGGCGCAGATGGCCGATGTTCCCGATGAACGCCGCGCTGCAGCCTTCGTTTCCGTCTGCGCGCTCGTTACCCCAGACGGCACCGAGCATGTGACCGAAGGACGCTGGGAAGGCCACTTCCTGCGCGAGCCGCGCGGGGATAACGGCTTTGGCTATGACCCGCTCTTTCAGCCAGAAGGCGAGTCCCGGTCGGCTGCGGAGATGTCCCCAGAAGAAAAGAACGCGGTCTCGCATCGCGGCCGCGCTCTTACTCAACTTGTCCCCGCCATCGCGGAGCTGGTTCGTAGTTCCTAAAGCTGGAACTCTTCCTCGATTTCCTTGCGGCGCTTGTGCTCCATCCAGAAGGACAAGAAGGGCACCACGCCGGCGAGGGCGGTGGTAAAGAGCTTGCCCACCGGCCACAGCGCGCGTGGGCCGAGGATGAGGATGGACAGCAGGTAGGTCATGTACGCGATGCCGTGGACAATCGCGATATAGGTGGCCCACTCGGGGATATCCATGCCAATGATGTATTGGCACACCATGCGGATGACCAGAATGATCAGGAAGATACCGGTGACGGTGGCCGCAATGGAGAAAAACTTCAAGGGTCCGCGGATGCGGGCCTGGCGGGCGGGGTGAACTTTATTGGTCATAATCAGCTTTCTTCATTCTCGCCGCGCCGGCGGCGCGGGGTATTCATGGCGTTGAACGTCTCCACGTCTATCTGCGGCCGCTGCGGCAGGAAGTCCTCATCTATCTTGGTCTCTTCCTGCGACGGCGCGGGAGCTTCGGACGGGGCATTCGTGTCCTTGTAATCCATGTCGCGGGCTTCTTCCTCGGCCGCGAGGCGCTCGTTTTCATAGCGCAGCGTGGTGCGATAGGCATAGACCACGAACACGGCAAACAGCGGCCACTGGAAGGCATAGCCCAAGTTCTGGAAGGTGCCCGAGCCGGAGCGGAAGCGCGTCCACTGCCAGTAGGCCAGGAATAGGAAGAGCACGACAAAAAACACGATCAGGAGGATGTGCCACCATCGCACCTGTACGCGCCTATTCTTCTGTTCCTCATGAGTGCTCACGAGTTCCACCCTACCCACCCGGCACCGAAAAACAGAACACCCCTGGTTTCTTGTTTATTCGTGCGCCGTGTACACTATGGCAAGTCCCCCGCGCCCGTGGCGGAATTGGCAGACGCGCTAGATTTAGGTTCTAGTGTCTTAGGACGTGTGAGTTCAAGTCTCACCGGGCGCACAATCGGCGCCGTCGGCCCTCATGGCCGGCGGCGCTTTCGCGTACCTCCACTTCATATCCGCCCTATGATGATCATCATGCAAAAGCTGCTTTCCACCCTTATCGCCGTCATCCTAATCGCCGCCGTGGCTGCCACCGCGATGGTGGTCTGGCAGGTAAAAGATCCAGTGGACGTGGAGACGGAATCGAGCAATACCAAGGTCATCAAGGCCGTAGAACGGGAAGAGCAGGTGGTGCTCGTCTCGCTGGGGATGGAGGGCCTTTCGGAGGAATCCGCTACTAGCAAGCTGTGGAATTGGCAGGTACCAGGCAGCGAGCGCACCCAGTACATCAAGTATTCCTACCGCGCGAAGCTGGGCATCGAGGGATCGCAGGTCCAGGTGGAAGAAGAATCCCCGCACCACTTTCGCGTGCAGATCCCGGAATTTATTTTCATCGGGCATTCGGATGAGAACTTCGAAACCGCAGTGGAAGATAATGGTGCGCTGAGCTGGATTACCCCGGATATCGATAAGGCGGAAACCATCACCAAGATCCTCAATGAGGATAAAAAGAAAGAGGACATTGCGGATAATCGCGATGTCCTCCAATCCCAAGCCAAGCAGTTCTACACCGGAATTATCTCCGGCGTGGACCCAGAGGCCGAGGTGGATTTTTCCTTTCGCTAGCTAGTCCACCTCGGTGAACTTGCGGTCCCACGATGAGCGGACCGGATTGGCATCTGCCAGCAGAATATCGAAGCGGTCGTTGGCAATTTCTACGATTTCGCCCAGCGCGGTGCGGTATTCCTGTTCCGGGGAGTTGGCCAGGCGGCGCACACCGGCATCAATGACGCGGTCGACGGTGTCATTGGTATCCAAATAAGCCACAAACGGCATATCAAAGCGCTCGCGGTAGGCGGCAGAAAGCTCGGTGATTCGCTCGGTTTGCACATCATCCAAGTCGGTCAGCCCCAGGGAGCCGCGGTCGGCGGAGATGGTGGCGGCCTCGTCGGCGTCGGCAAGCAGCAGCTTATCCATGGCCGGGTAGTCGTGGATGAGCGCGGCGCGGCGGGAATCATCCGCGGTCAGCACGGCCACCTGAATGGCGGCGCGCAGCTCATTAACATCGCCGAACGGCCGCGACTCCCACGCCAGCTCCAGCGGCCAAGTCTCGTTATTAAACAGCGGGCGCAGCGCCGAGACAAACTCTTCGCGGGAGGCGCCGTTGAGCTGCTGCAAGCTCACGCTCTTGCCGACGGCCCTAGACACCTGCGTTCCCTGCTTTCCCCCTGTGTGGAAGAACAACAGGTTGAGCACGATGGCGGTAATCGCGCCAATGGACATGCCAGAAGAGACGAAGGTTTGCGCCCACTCTGGAAAGGCGGTGGCGATATTCGGCTTGAAGGTTACAAGCATGGCAAGCCCCAGCGCGGAGGTGACGATAACGGAGTTGCGGCCATCGGAAAGATCGGCCTTGGCGATAGTCTGCAGACCCACCCACGCCACGTTGGCAAAAAGCGCCAAGGACGCGCCGCCGAGAACCGGGGAGGGGATGGAGGCCACGACCGCGCCGGCCTTGGGCAAAATGCCCAGTACGATCATGAACCCGGCGGCGGCAACGGCCACCCAGCGCGACTTCACGCTGGTCAGGCGCACCAGGCCGACGTTTTGGGCAAAGCAGGTATAGGGGAAGGAGTTCATCACGCCGCCGACTAGGGTGGACAGGCCATCGGCGCGGATGGCGCGTACGACGTCATCGCGGCGGATGCGCTTTTTTACAATCTCGCCGGTGGCAAAGACATCGCCGGTGGTCTCCACCATGGTGATAATCATGACGATGATAAGCGAGAAGATAGCCACCAAGTCGAATTTTGGCATGCCGAAGTAAAACGGGGTTGTGATGCTAAGGGCAGGGGCGGAAGAGACTTCGCTAAAGGAGGCGTCGCCAAGCACGAGCGCCACGCCCGTGCCCAAAACCAAGCCGATAAGCACGGCCAGGGTGCCCAGGAAGCCGGAGGAAAAGCGCTGCACCAAAATGATGACCGCGAGCGTGCCAAAGCCATAGAGCAGGTCGCGGGTGGCAGGTACCCCCTCGGCGTAATTAACAAAATCATTAGCCGATACTGCCAGCAACGACGTGCCCATGACCAGCAGGACCGAGCCAGTAACCACCGGTGGGAAGAAGCGCAGCACCTTGCCAAAGACTGGCGCGGCAAAGAAGGTAAAAATGCCGGCGACGATAATGGCGCCGTAAATGGTCGGCAGCGAGTCCACCCCGCCCTCACCGTCGGTCGCCCCTAAACCAATAGCGATAATCGGGGAGACCGCCGTAGTAGTCACGCCCTGCACGATGGGCAGGCGCACGCCAATGCGCTTGCCGACGCCCATGGACTGAATGATCGTTGCAATGCCACAGGTCAATAGGTCCGCATTGATGAGGTGGATGGTGGTTTCCGCATCCAGATTGAGAGAGCCGGCGATAAGTAGCGGGACAATGACCGCGCCGGCATAAAACGCCAACACGTGCTGCAAACCTAGGGCAGCTAGTTTGGGAGTTGGTGGGACGGTATCTACTGGATGCTTGGGCTGGGAAGCCACGAAGTCCTCCTTTGTGCGGAAGCGAAGCTGAACGAGAATAACAGTAGAGGTTCGTGCAGGTAGCGGCCAAAATTTCTCGGTGATGCGGAACACGTTCGGGGCTAGTTCACCCCCGATAAAAGACGTACGTGCGTTCTGTATGAAATTACTCACCAGCGAAACAACACGACCGGTTTATAACTAGGGTTTCAAACGATTGCGGGAGTTGTTATTACCAGGGAAGTGGTCAACAATTGAGGACAGAGGGGCTTGGTGCTGTGGCTCGAAAAAGCGGCATTTATCCCCTAATAGCAATTCGCCCGAAAGAAGGGAATTATGACTACCGCAACGCAGCCTCAACAGTTTGAAGCTTGGAAGGGATTTGAGTCCGGTCCGTGGACCGAGGGCATCAACGTCCGCGACTTCATCCAGCGCAACTACACGCCGTACGACGGCGACTCCAGCTTCCTGGCGGGTCCGACCGAGAAGACCGAGCGTGTCTGGGACACCCTGGAAAAGAAGTACCTGTCCGTCGAGCGTGAAAAGCGCGTCTACGACGTTGACACCCACACCCCATCAGACATCGACGCCTTCCCGGCCGGCTACATCTCAGAGGACGACGACGTCATCGTCGGCCTGCAGACTGATACCCCGCTGAAGCGCGCCATGATGCCGTTCGGTGGCTGGCGCATGGTCAAGCAGGCTATCGGCGAAGCAGGCAAGGAAGTAGATCCTGAGGTGGAGAAGATCTTCACCCGTTACCGCAAGACCCACAACGATGCGGTCTTCGATATCTACACCCCGCGCATCCGCGCTGCTCGTTCATCACACATCATCACCGGCCTGCCGGATGCTTACGGCCGTGGCCGCATCATCGGCGACTACCGCCGTGTCGCACTGTATGGTGTGGACTACCTGATTGAGGAAAAGCAGGCTTCCCGCGATTCCGTCGCAGATGCTGGCTTCTCTGAGCACTGGGCACGCTACCGCGAGGAGCACTCCGAGCAGATCAAGGCCTTGAAGAAGCTCAAGAAGATGGCTGAGTCCTACGGCTTCGACATCTCCCAGCCGGCCAAGACCGCTCACGAGGCAGTGCAGTGGACCTACTTCGGCTACCTGGCTTCCATTAAATCCCAGGATGGCGCCGCAATGTCCATCGGCCGCCTGTCCGCTTTCTTCGATTGCTACTTCGAGCGCGACCTCGCTGCTGGCATCATCACCGAGGAAGACGCTCAGGAGATCATCGACTCCCTGGTTCTCAAGCTGCGTATCGTTCGCTTCCTGCGCACCATCGACTACGACCAGATCTTCTCCGGCGACCCATACTGGGCAACTTGGTCCGACGCTGGCTTTGGCAACGACGGCCGCCACATGGTCACCAAGACCTCCTTCCGTCTGCTGCAGACCCTCGTGAACCTTGGCCCATCACCTGAGCCAAACATCACCATCTTCTGGGATCCGAAGCTGCCAGAGGGCTACAAGGAATTCTGTGCCCACATCTCCATTGAGACCTCCTCCATCCAGTACGAGTCTGACCGCCAGATCCGTGAGCAGTGGGGCGATGACGCCGCAATTGCTTGCTGTGTCTCCCCGATGGAAGTTGGCAAGCAGATGCAGTTCTTCGGCGCTCGTGTGAACGCCGCAAAGGCTCTGCTTTACGCCATCAACGGTGGCCGCGATGAGGTATCCGGCAAGCAGGTTGTCGAAGGCTACGAGCCCATCAAGGGCGACGGCCCGCTGGACTTCGACGAGGTTTGGCAGAAGTACGAGGAAATGCTGGACTGGGTTGTTGGCACCTACGTTGAGGCCCTTAACATCATCCACTACTCCCACGATAAGTACGCCTACGAGGCAGTTGAGATGGCGCTGCACGATTCCAATATCGTCCGCTCCATGGGCTGCGGCATCGCCGGCCTGTCCATCGTTGCCGACTCCCTGGCTGCTATCAAGTACGCCAAGGTCACCCCGGTGCGCGACGAGACCGGGCTGATTACGGACTACATCACCGAAGGCGAGTTCCCGTTCTACGGCAATGACGATGACCGCGCCGATGACATCGCCGCAACTATCGTCCACACCGTGATGGACAAGATTAAGTCCATCCCGATGTACCGTAATGCCATCCCGACCCAGTCCGTGCTGACCATTACCTCGAACGTGGTCTACGGCAAGGCAACAGGTGCCTTCCCGTCGGGCCACAAGGCCGGCACGCCGTTCTCCCCAGGCGCTAACCCTGAAAACGGTGCCGACAGCCACGGCATGGTTGCTTCCATGCTGTCCGTTGGCAAGCTGGATTACAAGGACGCCTTGGACGGCATCTCGCTGACCAACACCATTACTCCTTCCGGATTGGGCCGCACCCCAGAAGAGCGCATCAATAACTTGGTGGGTGTTCTGGATGCCGGCTTCATCATGGAGAAGTAAAAACCACTCAACCCTCAACCATCTCGAAAAGGAGAAAATCATGGCAACCCCAACTTTCGAAGACCGCATGTCAGCAATGAAGGCAAACCGCGATGCACACCAGATGAACTCTGGTCTGTACCACGCCAACATCAACGTGCTGGACAAGTCCACCCTCGAAGACGCCGTTGAGCACCCAGAGAAGTACCCGAACCTGACCGTTCGCGTCTCCGGCTACGCTGTTAACTTTGTCAAGCTGACCAAGGAGCAGCAGCTCGACGTTATCTCCCGCACCTTCCACCAGGGTTCCTAATCATGGCAGATGGCGTTACTGGTGTCGTTACCCTCTCTCCTGAAGAGGGAGAGCGAGTCCGCGGCGCGGCCGCGGGCCTGGGAAATGACGCTCAATTCGATGACATTACCCGCCCAGAGCTCATGGAGGCGCGCCGCACCGGCGATATCGCCCTCGTGCACTCTTGGGAGCTCGTGACCGCCGTCGATGGCCCGGGAACCCGCATGACGATGTTCATGTCCGGATGCCCACTGCGCTGCCAGTACTGCCATAATCCAGACACCTGGGAGATGAAGACCGGCACACTGGAGCGGGTCGAGGATGTGGTCAAGCGCATCAAGCGTTATAAGCCCATCTTCCAAGCTTCCGGTGGCGGTCTGACCATCTCCGGTGGTGAACCCCTCTTCCAGATTTCCTTCACGCGCCGCGTGCTTAAGGAAGTCCACGATGCGGGTATTCACACCACCATCGATACGGCTGGGTACTTGGGCTCGCGCTTGCGGGACGAAGACCTGGACAATATCGACCTCGTGCTTCTCGACGTCAAGTCTGGCGACGAGGAGACTTACCGCAAGGTCACCCAACGCCAGCTCCAGCCAACACTGGATTTCGGCGACAGGTTGAACAAGATAGGTAAGCCGGTGTGGATCCGCTTCGTTGTGGTGCCTGACCTTACGGACTCGCCAGAGAACGTGGAAAATGTGGCCAATATTGTGGCGCGTTGGAAGTCAAACGTCGAACGCGTCGAGGTCTTGCCCTTCCACAATATGGGCAAGGACAAGTGGGAAGGTCTGGACATGACCTACCAGCTGGCAGATACGAAGCCACCTAAACCGGAGGATGTAGAGAAGATTCGCGACGTCTTCCGCTCGAAGGGCTTGACGGTCTACTAGCCTGGGAGGGCATGACCTCCTACCGCCGCTTCGGCCACATAATTAAAGAGCACCACCTAGAAGTCCCGTGGGATTATTTCAATCCCCACGGGACTTTTGGTCTCTATGCCCGCGAAATCATTCCACCGGGCGGTGAAAACTTGCCCGCGCTGCTTTACCTGCAGGGCGGCCCCGGTTTTCCAGCGCCCCGGCCGCTCGCACCGCATTGATTCGCTTAGCCCGGCCGCAGAGCACCTGGCGTTGCTGCGTCAGGACAATATCGTCCGCGATGCCGAGCGCTTGCGCGAGCACCTCGGTGTGGAGAAATGGTCGCTATTCGGTCAATCCTTCGGCGGCTTTTGCATTACCGCCTACCTGTCCCAAGCCCCTGAACGCGTCGAGCACGCCTTCTTTACCGGCGGTATCCCCACGCTGCAGGGCGCGGACGATCTCTACTGCGTCACTTTCAGCAAGCTTAATTCCCGCCAGCAGCGTTTCTACCACGAGTTCCCATGGGCTCAAAGTCGCATCGAAGAGATCATTTCCCACCTAGACAATTCGGACGAGTGCCTTCCCACCGGTGAGCGCCTGTCCTCGCTGCGTTTTCGCACCATCGGCAGCGAGCTCGGCCGCGGCACCGGCTTCGATTCGCTGGCCTATCTGCTGGAAGAACCCTTCCGCACCGTGGCGGGGGAGAAGCGGCTGCGCGGCGATTTCTTGGCGGACGTCGGCCAGCGCGTGAGCTTTGCAGACGGGCCGCTGTATGCCGCCATCCATGAATCCATCTACGGTGGTGCCGGTGGCCAGGCCACTACAAACTGGGCGGCGCACCGCGTGCGCGAGGAGTTCCCCGAGTTTGCTGAGTCCGGTACGTGGCTGACCGGCGAGCACATCTTTCCCTGGCAGTTCGACGAGGACCCAGCTTTGCATGCGTTTGCCGACGCCGCCCATGGCCTTGCCCACCACGAATTCTCCCCGCCCTATGCGCTCAGCGAGGTGCCGACTACGGCCGCGGCCATTTACGTCGATGATATTTTCGTCCCACTCGAGGAATCATTGGCCACCGCCGCCCACCTGGGTGACCTGCGCCCGTGGATTAGCAATGAGTTCCAGCACAACGGCATTCACGAGGACGGCGTAACCATCTTGGGCAGGCTCTTTTCGCTTATCGACGATCACTAGCATTTCACTTTTTCCTATGCGAAAATACTAGTGACCAATACGATTTTTAGGGAGAAGCAATGATCGCAACTATGGTTGTAGTCCTCATCGTGCTGATTATCCTGGGCACCCTTTTTGATGGCTATTTCATCGTCCGCACCCGGGAAGCCGCCATCTTGGAGCGCCTAGGTAAGTTTCAGAAGGTGGCGCATGCCGGACTGCACTTTAAGCTGCCGTGGGTGGACCGTGTGCGCGATAAGATTTCGCTGCAGGTGCGCCAGCTGGATGTCATGGTAGAGACCAAGACGAAGGATAATGTCTTTGTCCAAATTCCGGTAGCGGTGCAATACGAGGTAGTCGAAGGCCGCGAGCGCGAGGCTTACTACATGCTTTCTAACCACGAGCAGCAGATTGTGGCCTACGTGCAGGATAATGTCCGCTCCTCCGTGGCGAATATGGACCTAGATGATTCCTTCTCTTCCAAGGACACCATCGCTCGCAATGTTGCTGTTTCCCTGCGTGACAATATGGCAGAGTACGGCTGGAACTTCGTCAATACCTTGGTTACCGATATCCGCCCCGATTCCCGCGTGCGCGAGTCTATGAACTCCATTAACGCAGCGCAGCGCGAGCGCGAGGCGGCCGTCGCCCAGGCAGAAGCCGAAAAGATCCGCGTGGTCAAGGAAGCCGAAGGTGCCGCCGAGGCCAAGAAGCTCCAGGGCCGCGGCGTTGCGGATCAGCGCAAGGAAATCGTGGAAGGTATTGCTCAACAGTACGAGATGCTGCGCGATGCCGGCGTGGAAGAATCCCCAGAAGCTCTTATGCTGGTCTCCCAGTACCTCGACGCGATGGTCGACGTCTCCCACAATGGCCAAGCCTCCGTGCTCTACATGCCCTCCAATCCGCAGGGCATGGGCGACCTCTTCGGCGGGATGCGCGACGTGCTCATGGCTAACCGTGCCCTCGATTCTGCCGAGGGGTCGAGCCCGCGTCGCCGTCCGCAGCCAAAGAAACCTTCCCGCGCGGAGGAAATCGAGCGCGAATCCAAGCGCCAGGCCGAGCGCGCGAAGCGCGAAGCCATCGCGACCTCTCAGCACGCTGAGCAGCAACGCACCGAACAGTCGAAGCAGCCACAGCAAGGACCGGACTCTAGTGCGCAGCCACAGGCCGCCCGCGAGTATTTCCAGCAGCTGCGCGACCAGCTCAAAAGCGAGGACTAGCCCTGAGTATCGATAACCTCTTTGATGCCTATACCGCGCAGCGGGGCATTACCCGTAGCGCGGAAGTTGTGCCGGATCACGAGTGTCAGATTTTCTCCGCCGACACCCAAGCTGACTCAGAAGCCGATACCTTAAACGCCGCCCGAAACCTCGTCGACGACGTCCTTTCGGCCAACCAAGAGCATGAGCCCCAGTGCGACGGGGACGAATCCGACAATAAGTAGGTAGTTCCGCTCCGCATCTGCCGAAGAAGGGTCATAGAGCGTCGATAGTGTTCCCGCCAGCGAGGTGCCGATGGCCATGGTGAGAAAGTACAGGGCTGAAAAGCGCGTCGCGTAGGCCCGCGGTGCGTGCGCGGCCGATGCCGCCATGCCCACTGGTCCGATGAATAGCTCGCCGAGCGACATCAAGAAGATGGTCACGGCCAAAACCGCGAACGGCGTTGAGTTTTCTCCGCCCCCGACGAACGGCAACAGCACAAACATTCCGGAACCGGCCACCATGATGCCTACGGCCATTAATAGACGTCGCGAGTGAGCCCATCGGGCCATGCCTGCCGCCAATGGAAGGGACAACACCAAGATGAACAGTGGGTTGAGCGATTGCGTCCACGCCGCTGGAATCTCAAATCCGCCTACCATGCGGTTTACACGCTGATCCGAGTACACGGCTAGCACGCCGTAAATCTGCGGTTGGAGGGTCCAATAGGCCGTCGAGCAGAAAAACAGCGGAATATATGCCACGACCTTCCGCCGCTCCGGCGCGCTGACCCCCGGCGATCGCAGCATGCTGGCGAAGAGGGCGAGGGCGGACGCGATCGTCGTAAAGAGTAAAAGCATGGCCAGCTTATCTGCCGAGACAGTCACCGCAACGGCGACGCCACCCACGACGGCCGCCAACGCTATCGCCGCAGCCCTGCCCGGTGTGGTGGTGGGGTTGGGCGGCCGCGAATCGAATTCGGCGACTACCCGCCGGCGCAGCGTCCCGTAGAGGACGCACCCGCAACACATGAGGACCGCGGCCGCGAGGAATCCAGCGTGGTAGCCGTATTCTTGTGCCAGCCAGCCAGTAAGCATCGGTCCGAGCAGGGCGCCGATATTAATACCTAGATAAAAGATCTGGAAGGCGCCATCTCGTGCGCCGGCCGCGGGAGGAAAAGCCGCACCCAGAATGGTGATTGCTGCTGTCTTAAGCAGGCCTGATCCCAGCGCAAGCGGCAAAAGCCCGGCTACGAGACCTGCCGCGCCAGGCACCAAGGACAACGAAAAGTGCCCGCAAATGAGCAGACCCGCGCCGGCAAGCAGCGTGCGTTCGGCGCCCAAGAGCCGGTCGCTGACCCACCCGCCGACGAACGTGCACAGATAAAGCAGGCTACCGTATGCGCCGACAAGCGCGGTGGCCTGTGCTTGGTCCATGCCGAGCCCGCCGGAGGTGGAATAGAGGTAGTAGGCGAGGATGGCTTGCATGCCGTAGAAGCTAAAGCGCTCCCACATTTCAATTCCGGCGACTGCTGGTAAAGCCGCGGGTAGACGCCGGATTGAACGCTGTTTAATAATTGTCATAAAAGCACTATAACGGCCGAAAGTCTGTGATAGACCTAAAATCATGGATATTTCAGCGGAGGATATTGCCGCTCTCGATGCGCGACATATTTGGCACCCCTACGCCGGGCCAGGCGAGCCAACGCTTGTGGTGGACTCGGCCACCGGCGTCCATCTAACGCTTGCGGATGGCACCACGCTTATCGACGCCATGTCTTCCTGGTGGGCCGCCGCCCACGGCCACGGACACCCGCGACTCAAGGCAGCAGCGGCCGCACAAATCGAGCGAATGAGCCATGTCATGTTCGGCGGGCTCACCCACGAACCTGCCGCGCGGCTTACCCGCAACCTCATGGAACTGACCCGGGGTGATTTCGAGCAGGTCTTTTATTCGGACTCCGGATCTGTATCGGTAGAAGTAGCCATCAAAATGGCGCTACAGTACGCCCGTGGCCTAGGGCACCCAGAGCGCACCAAGATGCTGACGTGGCGATCGGGGTATCACGGCGATACCTTCGCGGCGATGAGCGTGTGCGATCCCGAAGGCGGTATGCACTCGATGTGGACTGGCACCTTAGCGCGCCAGGTTTTCGCCCCAGCGCCGCCTACTCGCGGAGCTAGCCCGGCCGAGCGCGCAACCTATCTGCACGAGCTGGAAGCGTGCATCACCGAGGAGGTCGCGGCCCTAGTCATAGAACCTGTAGTCCAAGGCGCGGGAGGCATGCGCTTTCACGACCACGAGCTGGTACGCGGGGCCCGCGATATCTGTGACCGCCACGGTATCGTGCTCGTCGCGGACGAGATCGCCACCGGCTTCGGCCGGACTGGCGACCTTTTTGCCACCCAAGCGGCCGGTGTCGTGCCAGATATTATGTGCGTTGGCAAAGCGATGACCGGTGGGTTTATGACCATGGCCGCCACGCTCGCTACCGCGAAGGTGGCCGAGGGGATGCGCCCGCGCGCGCTGATGCACGGACCGACGTTTATGGCTAATCCGCTTGCTTGCGCCGTTTCGGCCGCGGCAACTGAGCTCATTTTGGAAGGATACTGGCGCGAGCAGGTAGCGGGCATCGAAAAGCAGCTGCAGCGCGGGCTTACAGGCCTAGCCGAGGAGCCGGGGGTAGCGGATGTGCGTGTGCTTGGCGCCGTCGGCGTGGTGGAAATGGAACGCGAAGTAAATATGGCCGCAGCGACGGCCGCGGCCGTGGAACAGGGCGTGTGGTTGCGCCCGTTCGGCCGACTGATTTATATCATGCCGCCGTTTATCAGCACCGCCGACGAAGTAACCCTGATGTGCCGCGGCGTGCGCGCCGCGGTAGCAGGAGGACGACAGTGATCATTTACGTGACGGGGACGAACACGGACGTCGGCAAGACGGTGGCCACGGCCGCGCTCGCCAGCGCCTTCAAGCAGCGCGGCCGCGAGGTTGTCTACGCTAAGCCACTGCAGACGGGGGAGCCGGAGGGAAAGGGAGATGCGGCGACCGTCGGCAAGCTGGCAGGCGTGGAGGTCGCCGAGATGGTGCGCTTCCCGGAGCCGCTCGCGCCAAACCTTTCTGCGCGCCGGGCCGGCATGGACCAACCCAGCCTGCAGGAACTCAAGGAGTGGATTGCCGCCCTCGACGCGCCCGGCCGTGTGGTGCTTGTTGAAGGCGCCGGCGGGCTGCTCGTGCGTCTGACAGACGCCTATACGCTTGCCGACGTCGCCGATAGGCTCCTCATCGTCACCTCCCTCAGCCTAGGAAGCCTCAACGCGGCCGAGCTGACCGTGCGCGAGGCGCAACGCCACGGAATCGAGGTGCTCGGGCTGATTGGTGGCTCGCTGCCGGCCGACCCGGACTTAGCTACCCGACTGAACCTCGAGGAGATGCCGGAGGTGACCGGCTGTCCGCTGTGGGGCAGCCTGCCGGAGGGCATGGCCCGCATGACGTCGGCCGAATTCACACGGGTAGCCGCCGAAGTCTACGCGGACTTTTTGGAGCACGCCTAGTAGCGCTACCTCGCAGAGGCAGCGCTAACGGACCCAGCGGACCTTGCCATTGACTCGGGCAAGGCGTCCGCGCAGCGGCGGGGCATTCGGATCGTCCTGGTTGACCCCGTTGTGGTACGGACAGCACACGGTTAGGTTGTCCATATTGGTCAGCCCACCGTGCTTCCATGCCTTGAGGTGGTGAATTTGGGCCTTATCGGCCGGGTGGTTGCACGGCGGCCAAGGGCAGGTGGGGTTCTCGGCCGCGGCCATCTGCCGCTGCTTGTCGGTGGCGTAGCGGGAGGTGCGATACAGGTTGACTGGGCCTTTGACTGGGTGGATAAGGGTGGCTAGGCCGTGCTCGGTGAAGGTGCGCTCGACCAGCTCGGCCCCGGTAATGGTGGCGCCGTTGGTCAGGCGCAGGGTGACCTCCTCGCCATCGCCGTCCAGGATCTGGTCTAGCGCGTTGAGTGGGATGATGACGTTGGTGGTGGTGCGCGCAGAAGGGGTGCCTGTGCCGCGTAGGAGATCACGCAGAGAATCCAGCGGGCGTGCGGGGTCGAGCGCGGCGTCGAACTCCGCGAGGAAGGCCGACGGGGCAGTAATCCGCATCGTCCACGGGCCGTTCGGCCGGCGCAGCAACTGCACTCCTTCGCGGGGCGGGGTGCGGCGCGGGCGAAGATCGCGGAGGCGCTGCTTGGCGCGGCGCACGATTTCGGAGGCTGGCCCGCGCAGGCGGCATAATTCCACGCGCAAGTTCCAGGCGTCACGTTTATTGCGCAGCCGGGAGACGTATTTTTCGATGAGCTTGAGCGTTACTAGGTCGTGGTGGCGGGCGGCCGTGGCCGCGTGGCGTTGCTTGCGGCTAAAGCCGGTCGTGCCGAAATAGACTTCCGCCATGGCGCGCAGTTCGCGCGCTTCCACATCCGGCAAACCAAGCTCGAGGAGGGCGCGCTCGGGCATGCCATGGGCCTCGGCGAGGATATCCATCGCCGAGCTTATATGGGTGGCATAGGCCTGCAGTGCGCTCATAGCTGCAACTTTAAGCAGAGCCGGCGGGCTAGCCGAGGCGAAGACGTTCGCAACTGTGGATAACTTGTTTAAGCGTCAACTTCCTCAAAAGCCCGCAATGGCAGAAAGGTACGAAACGAGCATGCGTTTAATCTCTACGACCACGGCATCAAAGTCGCCGGGATCGCTCGCAGTTGCGCAATTGAGCTGCGCGACGACGCTGTGGATAAGGAATTCGGCCAGGTCAATGCGGTCATCAACGCTTATGGACGGCGCGAGGGGGAGAGGGTTTCGGATAGCGGGAGATGTGGCTGGCGCTCGGCATTCGCGGCGGTGTCACGCCGAGTGAGCTCGCAGGCGAGGTGCAACGCACCGATGGGTGCCCCGGCGCGGCGGACGGCCTCGTCGAAGGTGGAGGATTCAAAGTCGACACCGCGGTAGCAGTACTCTCCCGGCGTTAGCTAAGGCCCTTCATCACGCGGGCGACGTGGCCGGTTGCCTTGACGTTGTAATGCGTCTGGCCGATGGTGCCATCCGGCTCGACCAAGAACGTGGAGCGGATGACGCCCTGGACCACCTTGCCGTAGTTCTTCTTCTCTCCAAACGCGCCGTAGGCGGTCATGACGGACTTATCCGGATCCGAAAGCAGCGGGAAGTTGAGCTCGTGGTCCGCGCGGAACTTTGCCAGTGCTTCCGGCTTATCGGGCGAAATACCCACCACGGCGATATTGAGATCGTTGAGCTGCTCCAGGGAGTCGCGGAAATCGCAGGCCTCTTTGGTGCAGCCCGGGGTATTAGCGCGGGGGTAGAAGTAGACGAGTACGCGCTGGCCTGCGTAATCGGCGAGGGAAACGGTGTTCCCGGTGTCGTCGGCAAGCGCAAAGGCAGGGGCGGGATCTCCAGTATTCAAACGGCTTTCAGTCATGGCACCCACCATACTTACCGCCCGGGCTGCACGCCGCCGCACCGGCGGGGTAGAATGAGTCCGTTAAGAGCGAACCTAAATTAAGAGGAGAACGTCGTGGCACGCAATATTGAAGATATTCAACGCGATATTGAGCGCACCCGCCGCCAGCTGGCCGGCACCTTGGACGAGCTCGCGGAGCGCAGCAAGCCGCAGAATTTTGCCAATGAGGCCAAGACCGCGGCCACCGATAAGCTGCAGGAACGCAACGTGCAGCTGGCGCTGGGTGGCGTCGGCGCAGCCGTAGTGGGCCTGATTGCTTTCTCGGTATTCCGCTCTCGTCGCCGCAAGAGCGACCTGAAGGAGCTGCAGCGCCTGCTGTCCGAGCGCCACTAATTAGCGAAGTCCCCGCACCGCGGGGACTTTTTCGTAGACTGGGTTGGGATGAAGACACCGATCCCTTTTTATTTGCAGGAAATCCTCAACAAGGTGCGCGATAACCGCGACGGCGCTGTGGCGGATTATATTCCGGAGCTGGCCAAGGCGGAGCCTGAGTACCTCGGCGCAGCGATGTGTACGACTACCGGCCACGTGTACTCCGCGGGCGATGAGGAGGTGGAATTTACCCTCCAGTCCCTGTCCAAGCCTTTTGTTTATGCCCTGGCTCTCCAGGAGCTCGGCCTTTCCGCGGTGCGCGACATCGTGGGAATGGAGCCTTCGGGCGAGGCTTTTAATGAGTTATCGCTAAACCGCGATGACCATCGGCCGGTCAACCCCATGATTAATGCGGGTGCTATTGCGGTCACGCAGTTGATTAATGGCGTGGATTCGGAGCCGGCCGCGCGCGTGGAGCGCCTGCGCACCTATTTCTCTCGGTTGGCGGGACGCAATTTGCTTATCGACGACGCCATGCGCTCCTCCGAGCTCGATGTCAGCGAACGAAACCTTTCGCTGGCACACATGTTGCGCAATTACGACATCATTCAAGACGAGGCACACGATGCGGTTTCGACCTATATCGAGCAGTGCTCGATTGTGGTGACGGTGCGGGATTTGGCCGTGATGTCGGCAACGCTGGCCAATGGCGGCGTGCAGCCGGTTACAGGGGACAAGATTCTCGATGCGGACGTGTGCCGGTTGACGCTATCGGTAATGAGCTCGGCCGGCATGTACGACGGCGCTGGCCGGTGGATGGCCGAGGTGGGTATCCCGGCGAAGTCGGGTGTCTCGGGCGGTCTGTTGGGTACGTTGCCGGGCCAATTGGGCGTGGCAACCTTCTCGCCGCGGCTTAATAAAGAGGGCAACTCGGTTCGCGGTGTGGATGCGTTCAAGCTGCTCTCGAAGGATATGGGCCTGCACCTAATGTCCACGGATGAGCGCTACGGTGTGAATCCGGTGCGCAAGGTGGAGCAGGATGCAGAGCTAACGGTGATTTATCTGCAGGGCTTGATTAACTTCAACGCGGCCGAGACCGTCTTGTATGAGCTGATGGAATCAGATTTCAGCGAGGGCACGGTGGTGCTGGAGCTGACCCATATTTCTGGTACGAACCGCATGGGCCGGCGCATGCTGAAGGAAGGGCTGCGCCGAATTCGCGAGTCGGGGTTCGATATCGCCATCGTGGATCCGGATGGAGAGTTAGAAGATCGCACCATGTCGGACGGCACGGAGGTGCCGAAAGGCGAGCCGGAGGACTATGCCATTAACGGCGAAGCCATATAGGTTTGGGTTGCCTTACTTAATCAGGTTAGGATGTCCTATGTAAGGTCTTCGCGTTAGCCGCGGAGGCATCCTACGACCAAGGACTAAAAATGGCTCATACTCCCCTGAAGGTGATGGTGGTTGTGGCGGCGTCGGCAATGGCGCTGGTCGGCTGCGGTGCGGCCGAAGAAGTAACCGGCGGAGCAGGCGACGATGCTGCCTTCTCTTTTACCGATATCACCGGCCGTGACGTGGAACTAGATAAGGCTCCCGATCGCGTGATTTTGGGCGAGGGCCGATCGCTTTTTGCTACCGGCGTTCTTAATACCGATAACCCGCTGGATAAGGTCGTCGGCATTGGCACGGACTTGAAGCAGAACGTGCCGGATTACTACAAGGCGCTGGAAAAAGAGCTGCCGTCCGTAAACGAGGTTCCTGAGGTGGGCGGTTTTACCAAGGGCGATGTCACCGTGGAGAAGCTGGTGAGCTTGGATCCGGATCTCATCGTGCTCTCGTTGGATCAGTACGATGCTTCCCGTCAGGCGGGCCTGACCGACAAGATGGACCAAGCTGGCCTGGAGTACGCGGTGACCGACTTCCGCCGCGACCCATTGGAAAATACCCCAAGGACCATGGATATTTTTGGCGAAATCTTTGGGCAAGAGGACCGAGCCGAGGAATTTAACTCGGATTGGCAAAAGACCGTGGATTTGGTGGAGGAGCGCGCGGAGAAGGTAAAAGATAAGCCGAAGACCTTTGTCTGGCGCTCGGCTGGTGTCTCCGATTGCTGCGGATCTTGGAACGATTCCAATATCTCCCAGTTGGTCAACGCGGCCGGCGGCGAGAATATCGGCGATAAAGTCATTCCGGGCGAGTCCGGCACAATCACCCCGGAAAAGGTCCTGGAATCTGATCCGGATATGATCATCGCCACCGGCGGCGATTGGTCTGAGATGAAAGACGATGAAGGCCACCCTGTCGGATACGCCGCAGTGGGCTATGGCATTGATGAAAAGGAAGCCCAAGGCAGCATCGCAAAGCTGCCGGAGAAGCAGGCCGGCTTCGATAAGCTGCGTGCGGTTAAGGAACATCACCTGCACAGCATGTGGCACCAGTTCTATGATTCGCCGTTTAACTACCTGGCGCTGCTGCAGGTGGCGGAGTGGATCGACCCGGAGGCGTATGCAGATATGGACGTCGCCAAGCAGTGGATGGATGCGCAAGATAAGTACTCGCCGGTCTCTGGCGAGGGAACCTTCTTTAGCACTAACTAATGGAGGGTGCAGAGGTAGCCGCGCTCGCGCGGCAACATAAGAAGTTAACCTGGCAACGCATAGGCATCGTTGCAGGCCTGACCCTGATTGCGGCCGCCGCATTTGTCATTAGCAACTTCGTCGGTGCGATTGATATCAGTCCGGGCGAGGTAATAAAGGGCATCGTGAATCCCGCGGATCTGGAGGACCAGACGCGCACGGTGCTGTGGCAACTGCGCCTGCCCATGGCGGTGATGGCCGTGCTTATCGGTATGGCCTTGTCCTTGGCCGGCGCGGAGATGCAGACCATCCTCAATAACCCGCTGGCCGAGCCGTTTACCCTCGGCATTTCTGCGGCCGCCGCGTTTGGCGGCGCCACCTCCATCGTGCTCAAGTGGCAGCTGATTGCGCAGCCGCAGTTTAACTTGGCGCTGGTGGCGTGGCTTGCTGCCGCGGTGGCTACGGCCATTATTGTTATCGCGGCCGTCATTCGTGGCGCGAAGGCAGAGACCATGGTGCTGCTTGGCATCGGGTTGGTGTTCTTTTTTCAAGCCATGCTGGCGCTTATCCAGTACCAGTCCTCGGCCGAGGCGCTGCAGCAGATCGTGTTTTGGTCCATGGGCTCGCTCACCCGCGCCAATTGGGCGGCCAACGGGGTACTGGCGGCCGTGCTGATTATCGCCCTGCCCATCCTGTGGGCGCTGGGCTGGCGTCTTACTGCTTTGCGGCTTGGCGATGCCCGCGCTACCGCCATGGGCGTAAATACCTCCCGCCTGCGCATCGTGGTGCTCATCGTGGTTTCGCTCGTCGCGGCGACGACCGTGGCCTTTGCCGGCATCATCGGTTTCATTGGTCTGGTCGGCCCGCATATTGCCCGCATGCTGGTGGGTGAGGACCAGCGTTACTTCTTGCCCGCCTCAATGGCTGCGGGCGCCGCCGTCATGTGTGCCGCGCACGCGGTGAGCCTGATGATTAAGCCAGGACTGGCGATCCCCATTGGCATCGTCACCTCGCTGCTGGGTGTGCCATTCTTCATTGCCATCGTTATGACCCGAAGGAGGGCCCTGTGGACGTAGAACTGACTATTTCCGGGCTAAGTGCAGCCTATGGCAAGCACCGCGTGCTGGAGTCCGTGGATGTGCAAAAACTCCACGGCGGGCAGTTGGTGGGTTTGTTAGGGCCAAATGCCTCCGGAAAGACCACGCTGATTAAGTCCTTGGCCGGCGTGCACCGTGGTTGCCAGGGCGAAGTGGATTTTCGCGTCGATGGCACGGCACCGCGCGGCAAGCGGCGCCGCCAGCTCATTGGCTACGTGCCGCAAGACCTCACTAGCACGGCCGCCCTGCGCGCCTTTGAAGCCGTGCTGATTTCCGCGCGCCGCGAAGCCTGCGAGGACCCGATT